>NZ_VSLG01000031.1 GCF_008919445.1 Serinicoccus kebangsaanensis
CTGATCACCTACCCGCCCTCACCACCTGAACCCAAACGAGGGATCACAGCGCTACACCACTCCACTGGGCTTGACCGCGCGGCCATCCCCTCACAGTGGCCCCGAGCCCCCCAAGCTCAGCAGCGGTCGTCACTACACCGTTCTGATCTCAGGCAGAGGGCCTGACCAACACGCTGTTATGCCTGCTGGGGCCGCGCAACGATCGACCCAGGGACCAGCCGTTCAACCACTTGTCAACCTGACGAGTGGGCCAGCCAGAGGCTGGGTGCCGCCTTGTCGAACGGCTCGCAGATAGAACGTTCGTGGGTTGATCGCGGCTAGAGGTAGCAGACCGTCTGGCGTGTGGCCTTTCGACTCGCCGGTGGTCTGCGGAGATGTCCGTAGCCTTGAGGCGAGGATGGGTTCTTCGTCGATTCTCTGGACGAGGGCGTAACAGATGGCGAGGACGTGGCGTCGAATCACTTCGTCGGTGTCGCTCTTGACATTGATGTCGTCGATGCGAGGGGCGATCTGCACCCCGGCTGAGGTCAGTTCTGTGACGAGGTGGTCGGGCAGGTCGCCACTGTCCACTGGGGTGGCTTGGCCGATGGCATGGGCGGCCGCTCTCTGCTCCTTGTGATTCCAGATCGGGATGTTCAGAGTGATGGTGTGCCTGTGGCCGCGTTCGGTGAGCCGGGCGGTGACTCGGCTTCCCTCGACGGTCAGGTCTTCGACGGCTCTGCGGGCCAGGGCACGAGCGCGGGGTAGGTCGCGGTCGGGTGGTCCGGTGATGAAAACGGGTTCGATCATCCTGAGCCAGGCCCGCCCCCATGCGGTGGCACCGAACTCGCGGGTCATGTGGTGGCCTCCAGATTGAGCCGAAGCACCTCGTACAGCTCCTCGTCGCCGAGGGTCAGCAGGGCGGCGTCGCTGCCGGTGAGGGCTGCGTCGGCGAGTCCTCGTTTGCGGGCCTGCATGGTGGCGATGTGGTCTTCGACGGTGCCGGCGGTGCGCAGGGTGTAGACCGTGACAGGCTGGTCTTGTCCGATGCGGTGGGCGCGATCGGATGCCTGGTCTTCGACGGCGGGGTTCCACCAGCGGTCGTAATGGATGACCGTTGTGGCGCGGGTGAGGTTGAGACCGAACCCGGCCGCGCGCAAGGAGAGAACGAGGATGCTCGGTCCGGTGCCGTCCTGGAAGTCGCTCACGATGCGGTCGCGGCTGGTAGGGCGTAGTCGGCCGTGCAGGAACGGGACCGTGATGCCGTGACGCTCGGCGATGTCGCCGGCCAGGAGCCGGCCCATCGCGGTGTACTGGGTGAAGACCAGGCACCCGGTGCCGGTGGTCAGGGTCTCGTCGAGCATGTCGCTCACACGGTCGAACTTGCCCGACCGCTCTGCGAGCGGCCTGTCCTGGCCAAGGGCCTGGGCGGGATGGTTGCAGACCTGTTTGAGTCGGGTCAGCAGTCCCAGGATGTTGGTGCGGCGGGTAGCGCCGGAGCCCAGCCCTGCGTCGAAGGTCTCGGCCAGGGCCGTCTCGTAGAGGCGGCGTTGCTCGTCTGTGATGGTGCAGGCGATGTCGATGACCTGACGAGCCGGGAGTTCGGGCGCGACCTCGGCCTTGGTGCGTCGAAGCACCAGGTCGCGGGTGTGGGTGGCGAGCCGGTCGGCCGCGGTCGTTGAGCCGCGGCGTTGGATCGGGATCACGTAGCGGTCGCGGAAGCGACTGCGGGTGCCCAGGTAGCCGGGTCGGACGAGGTTGCCGAGTGCCCAGAGGTCTCCCAGCTCGTTCTCCACCGGGGTGCCGGTGATCGCCAGCCGATAGTCGGCCCGGATGGCCGTGGCGGTGCGGTAGGCCAGGGTGCGAGGGTTCTTGATCTGCTGGGCCTCATCGAATGCCACGACACCCCACGAACACTCGGTGAACCTCGCGGGGTTACGGCGCAGGCGGGCATAGGTCGTCACGGTGACGGTGCCGGGTTCCGGCTCGTCGCGATCACCGGCAAGACGTAGCCCGGGCGCGTGGCGGGCAATCTCGCGTTCCCAGTTCGTGCTCACCGAGGTCGGACAGATCACCAGATGCGCCGCCCTCAGGTGTTGGAGCATCAGCGCGAGGGTCTGGATGGTCTTGCCCAACCCCATGTCGTCGGCCAGCACTGCGCCGGTCAAGTCCCGGGTAGTGGTGTAGCGCTGTGCTCCTTCGGCAGGGGTTGTCAGGCGGTCAGCGCGGGTGGGGCATC
>NZ_VSLG01000004.1 GCF_008919445.1 Serinicoccus kebangsaanensis
ACCTACGACGAACACACCGCCTGGGCCCACCGCCAAGCACCCGCCGCTTGACTTCTTAGCCGCCTGGGGTATCTAGGTCGCCACGAAGGAGGGCGACACTCCGCCCCGTCGTGAGAGGCTCCTGCTCAGGACCACCGGACGTCGTCGAGGAGTCGTGAGATGAGCGAGCTGATTCCGTACCTCTGCGTGACCGACAGCCGGGCGGCGATCGAGTGGTACCAGCAGGCGCTCGGCGCAGAGCTCGTCCTCGAGCCGATCGTCATGGACGACGGCCAGGTCGGTCACTGCGAGCTCGCGGTGCAGGGTGCGCGCTGGATGATGTCGGACCAGTTCGAGTCGGCGGGCGTGCAGGCGCCGGACCCGGACCGCGGCTGCGCGGTGAGCATGCACCTGACCGTCGATGATGTCGACGCCGTGGCGCGCAGGGTCCAGGAGCGCGGGGTCGAGCTGGACCGGGGTCCGGAGGACAGCCCACCGGCCGGGAGGGTCGCGGTCTTCCGCGACCCGTTCGGTCACCGCTGGTTCCTCAGCGGACCGCTCGCCGACGCCCCCGGGTGATCTCCACAGATCTTGAGGGTCGCTTGACTTCGTACATATGTTCGAGTATGCTGGCGGTGTCAGCTCGCCGGAGCGGCGGGTGAAGCGGACGGCCTCGGGGGGAGGTGGATGTGATGGTCGCATCGGTGGTCGAGCCTGTGCGGGAGGAGCCGGGGGATGCGGCGCTCGGTGCGCTGGGGGTGATCGGGGCCGCACGGGCAGGGCTGGATGCCCGGTTGATCGAGGCAGCCCGGGTCGTGGTCGCCACCACCGGGCAGGCGCTGCTCGCGGGCAAGGGTTTCACCTCCGTGGACGAGCTCACCGATGCTCGGCGCCGGGCGTGGCGCGCCGAGGCGAAGCGGGCCGCGTGCGCCGAGATCGAGGCCACCCTCGGCCTGGGCGTCACCGAGACCCGGCAGCTGGTCGGGATCGCCTGCGCACCCGTCGATGTGCGCGCACCCGTGCTGGCCGCGCTCGACACCGGTGAGATCACCTGGGGCATGGTCCGCGACTTCTGGCGCCGCTGCGCCGGGCTGACCAGTGACGACGCCGCTCTCGTGGCCGAGTCCCTCTTCGGCACCGACCCCGCGACCGCCGCTCCCGAGCGCCTCACCCCCGACGACGCGCTGCGCGGCACGCCGTGGCCCGCCGCGGACTACAAGGCCGCTCTGGAGCGAGAAGCCGTCCGCGCCGAGGGCGTCGACGTGCAGGCCGAGCGTGAGCGCCGTCGCGCGGCCTACCAGAGTCGCCGGGCGAGCATGGTCGTCGAGGACGACGGGACCGCGACCCTGACCGTCACCGGGCCGCTGATCGCGATGGTCGCCGCCCACACCCGCATCGAACGCGCCGCCCGCCTGCTCCGCAAGCAGGGCGACACCCGCACCCTGGACCAGCTCCGCGCCGACATCGCCAGCGCCCTGCTCGTGCACGGCGATCTCCCGCTGCCGGGAGCCAGACCCGCTCCGGCGACGGGCACGCCTGCGACGAACAACGACGCGGCCACGAACGCGGACGCCGCCGCCGCCGAGACCGACGCCGATGCCACCCTCGCCTGGCGAGAGCTGCAGACGCCCGACCTGGAGCACATCGCCCGGGTCGTCACCGGTATGCCCACCGTCCAGCTGCAGGTCATCGTCCCCTGGGACGCCCTCACCGGCACCCCGGCCTGCGTCCACACCCACGACCGCACGGCCCGCGGGGCCATCGACCCGCCACCACGCAGGGACGTGGCTCAGCTGCTGGGGCACCACTCTGCCTACCTGACCCCCGGACACCTCCGCGAGCTGGCGCTCCTACCCGGCACGACCGTGACCCGGCTGCTCACCGATCCCGCGGACGGCCGCCTGATCGAACGCACCCAGGCCACCTACCGGCCCGACGCCGACATGCGCCGCCAGGTCCTCGCCGCCGACGTCCACTCACGCGCTCCTGGCACCCGGCACCCCGCCTCCGGCTGCGAGCTCGACCACGTCATCCCCTGGGCCGGCGCACCGGACCCTGCGGGCGGACCACCCACCGGGGGACCGACCGCGGAGACCAACCTCGTCGCCCTCGACAAGCGCCACCACCAGCTCAAGACCCTCGGCCTCGCGACCGCCAGCATCAACCAGCTGCGCGACCTGACCTGGACCACCCTGCTCGGCCACACGACCACCACCCGGTCCCACGACCACCGGCAGTACACCCGCCCCCAGCCAGACGCCGCGCCCCGACCGGGCACACCTCCGGACCGGGGCGCCCCTGCCGCGGCGCAGGCACCACTCGACCCGGCCACCCAGCGCGACCTGATCAACCACGCGCTCTACGCCGCCCTCAGCGATCGTGGACCCGACGCCTTCCTCACCGACGAGGACGACCACCCCGGCACCGGCGACCACGGCGGACCCCTGTCCCGGTGGATGTTCATCACTCCGACCCGCGCTCGACAGACATCACGACCCACGGTCGACATCGACGACCGCGACGCCCACGAGCCCGAACGCGGATCCCAGCACGTGGATACCGACGACCGCGACACCCGCCGCGCCTGGGACGACCGCCGCGACCAGCCGCCACCCTTCTAGCGCGACCCGGCGCGCTCCAGCTCCTCCCGCACCGCCTCCAGCCCCTCCCACACCTCGACGAAGGTGGTGGACAGCGGAGACAACCCGAGACGCAGGCCGTCGGGAGAGCGGAAGTCCGGGATGACGCCCCGATCCCAGAGCCGGGGGTAGACCTCCTCGAACGCCGGGTGGCGCAACGTCAGGTGCCCGCCGCGGCGCGCGTGCTCCCGCGGGCTGGCGACGACCACGCCCAGGTGCTGCGGCCAGGCGTCCACCACCGACCAGGCGAAATCCGTCAGCGCCAACGACTTGGTCCGCACCGCCTCGATCCCCGCCTCCGCGAGCAGCTCGGCGCCGCGGCGCACCGGCACCATCCCCACGATCGGCGGCGTGCCGCTCACGAGCGCACGGATCCCCGCGGCGGGCACGTAGCCCTGCTCCATGAGGAACGGGTCGCGCCGGCCCATCCACCCCTGGATCGGCTGCCGCAGCGACGGTATGTCGTGGTGCCGGTGGGCGAGGTAGACGTGGGCCGGCGCGCCCGGGCCGCCGCCCAGGTACTTGTAGTCGCAGCCCACCGCCGCGTCCCAGCCCCAGTCGTCGGCACGGACCGGCACCGATCCCGCGCTGTGGCAGGTGTCCCAGAGCACCATCCCCCCGGCGCCGTGCACGACCTCGGTGATGGCCTCGGCGTCGGCCACGAAGCCGGAGCGGTAGGCCACGTGGGAGAGCAGCACGACCCCGGTCCGCTCCCCCACCACGGCCCGGACCTGGTCCGCATCCACCCCCGAGGCCGGGTCGGCGTCGATCCACCGCAGCGTGAGACCGCGCTCGGCGGCGATCCCCTCGGCGACGTAGCGGTCGGTCGGGAAGTTGTCGGTGTCCAGCACCAGGTCGGTGCGCGCGGGGTCGAGAGCGACCTGGTGGTCCACCAGGGCACGCAACGTCTTGTAGAGCAGCACCGTGGTCGAGTCGGCCACGACCGTCTGACCTGGCGCGGCGCCGAGCGCGGCACGCCCGACCAGGTCTCCCACCTGCTCCGGCCAGCCCATCCAGCCCTCGTCCCACGACCGGATCAGCCGGGTCCCCCACTCCTCCCGCGCGAAGCGGTCCAGCTCCTGCGCCACGCCCTCCACGGGTCGCCCCAGCGAGTTGCCGTCGAAGTAGGCCACGACGCCCTCGGCGCGCTCGAAGCGGGTGGTGAAGCCGCGGAGCGGATCCTGCGCGTCGAGCCACCTCGCCCGGTCCGGCCCGGGAGCGGTCGGCTCAGCCACGGCCGTCACCTCCGTGGTACCCCTCCGGCGCCACGTCCTGGATGGCGGAGCGCACGTCGTAGAGCTCGGGGAAGAACGTCAGCTCCAGCGCCCGTCGCAGGAACGGGACACCGCTGGACCCCCCGGTCCCGCGTTTGCTGCCGATGATCCGCTCCACGGTCTTCAGGTGCCGGAAGCGCCACACCTGGAAGTTGTCCTCCAGGTCCACCAGCTCCTCGGCGGTCTCGTACTCCGCCCAGTGCTCCTGCGGGTCGGCGTAGATCCGGCCCCAGGCCGCGACCACGCCGTCGTCCGGCTGGTAGGGCTGGGACACGTCCCGCCCGAGCACGTGCTCCGGGACGGGGTGACCCCGCCGGGCCAGCCAGGCGAGCACCTCGTCGTAGAGGCTGCGCTCGTGCAGCAGCCGCTCCAGCTCCGCGTGCTGGTCCTCGTCGTGCGCGAAGACCGGGAGCATCGCCGCGTTCTTGTTGCCGAGCATGAACTCGACCGCGCGGTACTGCCAGCTCTGGAAGCCCGACCCGGTCGCCAGGAACGCGCGGAACTGCGCATACTCGCTCGGCGTGAGGGTGGCGAGCACGGACCACTGCTCGGTCATCGAGGCCTGGATGTGCTTCACCCGGGCGATCCGCTTCAGCGCCTGGCGGTGGTCGTCGGCCGCGAGCAGCGCCCGTGCGCTGGTGAGCTCGTGGATGACCAGGCGCAGCCACAGCTCGGTGGTCTGGTGCTGGATGATGAAGAGCAGCTCGTCGTGCTGCGGCGGCGTGGCACGCGGGTGCTGGGCCGACAGCAGCGTCGGGAGGTCCAGGTAGGCGCCGTAGGAGAGGTTCTGGCCGAAGTCCCGCTCGATGCCCTGCTCCAGGTCCCGCCGGGAGCGGGTATGCCGGGTGATGGGGTCGAGATCGGGCTCGGTGCCCCCGCTGTCGCTGCCCGACATCCCGCTCACCTGGTCCGGTCGCGCAGGTCCGCGACGTGTGGGGAGACCGAGGGGTCCAGCCCGAGCCCGATCGCCAGGTAGGTCGCGGCGAAGTCCACCGCGGCGACGTGGTCGGCGAGCCGGACGACGGGCTCTCCCGCCTCGGCCTGGACCTCCATCACCCGGGCGCCGGCCTCGCGGGCCGTGGACAGCACCGCGTCCGTCAGGGCCTCCGCCTGGACGGACTCATGGGTGGCAGGCGTCAGCGGGGCGTCGCGGAGGAGCAGCAGCCCCAGCCGCGGCGGCGTCGGACCGTCCAGGTAGGGGTCGGCGAAGATGTCGTCGCCCGCACCGGACTCCGCCGGACCGCGGGGGCGTTCCATCAGCTCACCCTCCGGCTCGTCGAAGTGGTGCGGCTCCCAGCCGGAGGTGTCGATGTCGCCCAGCCGGATGCGGGCGTCGTCGTAGGTGCCCGCGCGACGGCCGCCGATCGCGGTGTACGGGCCGTCGAAGCAGGCCACGATCCCGCTCGCCGCGTCCGGGAGCTCGCCGAAGGTCGCGGGGATGCGCGCGGTGCGGGCCAGCATCGAGGCGGCACGCGCCGAGGCGACCCCGCCCAGCGGACCGTCCCCGAGCACCACCGGCACGGTCTCCGCGAGCTGGATCGCGAGCACCTTCGCCGGGTTGACGAAGGCGTCGGACGAGGGACGGAACTGCTCCGCGCGCAGGTCCAGCCGCTCGGCGACCCCGTGCACGACCTCGGCCGGCGCGTCCAGCAGGCCCAGCCGGTCGGCGCCGATCAGCACCGGGGTGAGCAGGGTCCACAGCGCCGTGCGCGAGCTGGTGCGCCCGGTGCCCACCCCGACGTGCACGCCGCGGGCGCGCCGGCACACCTCGGCCAGCGGGGAGTCCTCGGCGCCCACGGTGAGCAGCATCGCCCCGCGGCGTGCCGCCTCCGCGGCGACCGCGAGCGGACCCGGCGCGCGGCCGGACAGCGAGACGGCGACCACCAGGTCCATCGGACCGACCCACCCCGGCAGCGGCAGGTTGCGCCGCGCCTGCACCGGCACCGGGGACCCCGGCTCGGCGAGCAGCTCGAGGACGTCGGCCACGATGGACGACCCGCCGATCGCGGCGACCAGGACCGAGCGCGGCCGCTCGGTGCTGGCGAGGCGGTCGATCCCGGCCTCGTCCGCGAGCGTCACGGCCTCGCGCACCTGGGCCCCGGCGCTGGCCAGGGCGCGCAGCGTGTCCCGGGAGTCCTTGCGCTGCAGCTCGTCGGGGTCGTCGAGCAGGGCTTCGTCGATGTAGGGCATGCCTGACCTCCGCGCCGCCCTCAGTCGGCGACCGTCACGACGACGGCGTCGTCGACCAGGAGCACGGGTATGCCCTCGCGCCACGGGAAGCGGAGGCGACGGCCCGCTCCCTCGCAGTCCTGCGCGCACTGCAGTGCAGGCTCCCCGTCGTCGGTCGTCACGTCGACCAGCTCGTGCCGACCCACCGGGCAGCGCATGATGCTGCGCACCCACGGGTCGAACTCGGGTCGTGCCATCTCACTCCTCCTCCACGAGGGCCAGGACGGTGTCCCGGACCCGGGCCATCGTCTCACCATCGGCGGCCTCGACGGTGAGCCGCAGCAGCGGCTCGGTGTTGCTGGGCCGCAGCGAGACCCACCAGAACGGCTCACCCGCGACGCTCACCAGCAGGCCGTCGCCGGGCTGCTCCGTCGCGCCCTCGCCGGTCGCCCACCGGCGGACCCGCTCGGTCGCGGCGGCCACGTCCGGGACCGAGGTGCTGATCTCCCCCGACGCGGCATAGACGTCGTGCTGCGCCATCAGCTCGGACAGCGGTCGGTCCGTGGACCCCAGCGCCGCGAGGACGTGCAGCACCGCGAGCAGCCCGCTGTCGGCATACCAGAAGTCGCGGAAGTAGTAGTGCCCCGAGTGCTCGGCGCCGAAGACCGCCTCGTGCTCGGCCATGGCGGCCTTGACGAAGGTGTGCCCCACCCGGGACCGGACCAGCCTGGCGCCCGTGTCGGCGACCGTCTCCTCCACGCCACGGGACACGATCGACCCGTGCACGACCACCACCTCCTCCGGCGCGCGTCCGGCCGCGACCTCGGCGGCGACCTGACGCCGGGCGAGCAGCGAGGTGACGGCCGCCGCCGTCACCTGCCGCCCCCGCTCGTCCACGACGAAGACACGGTCGGCGTCCCCGTCGAAGGCGAACCCGACGTCCGCGCCCCGCTCCGGGACCATCGCCTGCAGGTCGCGCAGGTTGTCGGGGTCCAACGGGTTGGCGTCGTGGTGGGGGAAGGTGCCGTCCAGCTCGAGGTGGAGGGGATCCAGACGCAGCGGCAGGCCGTCGATCCCCAGCACGGCGGGCACGGTGAGCCCGGCCATCCCGTTGCCGGCGTCGACCGCGACCCGCAGCGGGCGCATCCCGGAGAGGTCCACGAGCGTGTGCAGGTGGGCGGCGTACTCCTGCAGCAGGTCCTCCTCGGCCCACCCACCCCGCGGACCGGCGGGCAGGTGGTGCAGGTCGCCTCGGTCGAGCAGCCACTGGGCCAGGTCGCGGACCTCCTGCAGCCCGGAGTCGTGGCCCACCGGCCGGGCGCCGGCCCGGCACAGCTTGATGCCGTTGTAGCCGGCGGGGTTGTGGCTGGCCGTGATCATCGCGCCCGGCTGCTCCCGGGTCCCGCTCGCGTAGTACAGCCCGTCGGTCGAGCACAGGCCGATGCTCGTGACGTCGACGCCCTGGGACCGCACGCCGTCGGCGAAGGCGTCGGCGAGCCACGGCGAGGACTCCCGCATGTCCCGCCCGAGCACGATGCCGGTCTGCTCCTCGGGCCGGACCACCACCTGCGCGAAGGCCGACCCCAGGGCTCGCGCCACGCCGGCGTCCAGCTGCTCCGGCACCAGCCCACGCACGTCGTAGGCCTTGACCACGTCGGTCAGCCGCATGTCCGTGCCGCCGGGGTCAGCGGTCGCGCAGCACCCGCAGGTGACCGCGCCGGGTGATCTCGGTGACGGTCGCGCCCTCGTGCTGGGGCTGCGCCGGGTCCACCCGCACCATCGTGCCGCGGTGCTCGCGCACGGCGTCGGCGAGCGCGGCGAGGTCGTCGACCGGGGGCCGCGGCTCCCCCTCGGGCAGCTCCAGGCGGACCACGTCCCAGCCGCGGGGCGCCGTGAGCCGGCCGGCGTGCTCCTCGCACAGGTCGTAGCTGTGCGGTTCGGCATAGGTCGCCAGTGGCCCGAGCACGGCGGTCTGCTCCGCGTAGACGTAGGTGAGCGTCGACGTCGCGGGGCGGACGCACGCCGTCTTCGAGCACTGGCGAGTCAGGGTCACCCTCGACACTGTAGGTGCCGCCACCCCCGATCCTGCGATGCCACCCCGAGGTCCGGTCCGACCGGGTGCTCTATCGTCGCGACCATGGGCACGCGTCGGGACCGTCGGGGGCACGGGGTCCGCGGGCCCCTGGCCTGGCCCCGCGTGCCGGCGATGAACGCCCGCCGGGACCGCTTCGACGAGCTGGTGCTGGACGCCGCCGAGCGGGTCGAGCAGCGGGTGGGGAGCAGCCTGGGGCTGGAGCTGGCGGTCGAGGAGGTCCCGCCCTCGGACCCGGCGCCCTGGGAGCACGGCGTGGCCCTGGGCCGGCTCTTCCCGGCCGAGTCGGGTATGCCCGCCCGTCTGGTGGTCTACCGCCGCCCCGTCGAGCACCGCGCCGCCGACGAGGTCGAGCTCGCCGGCCTGGTCACCGAGGTGGTCGTCGAGCAGGTGGCCCGGATGCTGGGGCGGGACCCGGACGACCTCGTCTGAGCTCGGCGCCTCAGGGCACGATGCGGGTGATGCCGGTCACCTCGCGCGACCACGGCACCGGCCCGAGGGTGCTCGCGGCCCGGTAGGGGCCGAGCGTGTCGCGTCCGGTCAGGTGCAGCGCCGCGGCCACGCCGGTCGTCCCGGCGTCCGCGGGCCGGACCCAGAGCGCCCGCGCCTGCGGGGGGACGGGGAGCAGGGCTGTCGAGTCGTTGGCCAGGTCGAGGCTCTCGACGGTGGTCTCGCCCGTGTCCGTCAGCATCAGCACCTCCACGGAGGCGGCGTCCAGCACCGCCACCGACAGCTCGAGCTCGCCGTCCGGCACGGCGGCCAGCCCGGCCGGCACGCCGATCCCGACCGGCTCGAGCCGCATCGGCGTGGCGGGCAGCCAGGCGAGGTCCCCGGCCGGACGGACCAGCGGGCGGTCGGTGCCGCTCGGCGCGGCGGTGGTCGTGGCGTCGTCGTCCGCGGTGGAGGTCGCCTCGTCGTCGGCGGTGGAGGTCGCCTCGTCGTCGGCGGTGGAGGTCGCCTCGTCCTGCTCGACCGGCTCGTCGCCGGAGGGTGCGAGCCGGATCTGGAGGGCTGCGGTGACCGGCTCGTCGGACCGCAGCCGGAGGCCCACCACCCCCTCGGGAAGCTGGTCCAGGGGCACGTCCACGCTGGCGCCGGCGGCGACCCGGACGGCCGAGGTGCCGGGCGTCGCACTGCCGTCCTCGGTCAGCGCCCCGATCTCGACCACGGCCGCCTGGTCGGGCGCGAGCACCCGGAGCACGAGCTCCTGGTCCTCGACCTGGGTCGGGAGCGCCGGGACCACCAGGTCGCGGGCCGGCTCCGCGCTCGGCGTGGTCACGTCCAGGCCGAGGTCGGTGGTGCCGTCCCGCTCCGTGTCGGTGAGCTGGGCGATCACCGGACCACCCTCGGCGCGGACACCGACCGCGGGCGACTCCACCCCGGCGACCAGGGCGTCGACGGGCCGGACCAGCTGCTCTCCGGGCGGCACCACGAGGTCGGACCCGCCCACGGTCTGCTCCGCACCCCCCGACCCCCGGACGTCCAGATCGACCTGGACCGGGTCCGACCCGGGGTTGATCAGCACGAGCTGCTCGGTCCGACCGGGGTCGGCGTCCCCGGCCAGCAACCAGTGGCTCTCCGCGGCCGTGGTGCACGCGGTCAGGGCGGCCCCCCGCGCGCCGGGCTCGGTCCCACCGGTCACCCGCCCCGCGACCAGCCCCGGTGCGGCGGCTCCCGTCCCGGTCAGCAGGGCGGCAGACGCTCCGTCCAGCGCGAGCCCGGCGGACGGCGAGCCCGACCCGAGGCTCGTCGGATCCGTGTCCTGCTCTTCCGCCGGCACCCCGACCAGCCTCGCCCCGTCGTCGGCGGGGGCAGGCGTCCCCAGCTCCGCGGGAGGCAGCGCCGCGACCACCTCACCCTGCAGCCCGTCCACGCCGGCGCAGCCGAGGGCAGCCTCCTCCACCAGCACCGGGTCACCCTCGACGGTGCCCCCGACCGCGGGCCCCGCACCCGTCCCGGCATCTGCGGAGCTCCCGGCTCCGTCGCCGGACCCGCCGGGTCCCCAGGCGCCGGCCTGCAGGCTCCCCCAGGTCAGCGCACCGACCGCGACGACTCCGGCGCCCAGCCGCCACCACGCGGCCCGGCGCGCCGGTCGGGAACCGTCCTCGGGTGCCGCCGGCTCCTGCTCGTGCTCCGTCGGCTCGTCCGCCTGCTCGGTCATGGCACCTCCTGCGGTCCGCGCTCGGTCCGTCCCACCGGCAGCGCCAGGAAGGCGACGACCGCCGCCAGCGCGAGCGTCAGCAGCTGCCAGGGCAGGCCCGGCGTCGGCAGGTCCACCTCGACGAGGTGCCTCCCCTCGGGCAGGGCCACCTGGTCGGCCGACCCCACCTCCAGCACCTCGCCGTCCACCCGGACGCGGGCATGCTCACCCCAGCCCGGACCCTCGGAGACCCGCAGCGCCGCCCCTGGCGGCACCTCCACGGTCCCGCTCGCGGCACCGTGCGGCCCGGTGGCCGGCAGCACCTGCACCGTGCTCCCGTCCGCCGCCACGACCGTGGTGCGTGCCGGCTCACCGTCGACCATGCGCCACAGGACCGAACCCTCCGGGCTGGACACCCTGATGAGTCCGGACACCCGGTCCAGGTCGTCGGCGGCCGGGTGCGCGTCGTCCGCCTCCAGCAGCACGTAGCCCACCCCGAGGTCGAGCAGCGACTGCGCCGCGTCGTCCGCGGAGGCACCGCCGACGAGCGCGGCGACGGTCTGCTCGACGGGGCCGGGCACGGGCACCCCGGCGGCGAGCTCGGCCGTCCGGTCGCGCAGCACCCGGGAGGGCTCCGGCTCGGCGCCCTGCAGGTCCACCAGCAGCGCGTCGCCCTGGGGACGCAGCAGGAGGGTGCGGACGGCGGCCGGTCCGCGCGCCTGCTCGGCCGCGACAGCCGGGACGGGATCCTGCGCCAGCTCCAGCGCGGGACGTGCCTGCGGCGCCCAGGTCGTCCATCCGGCGGCGACGAGCGGTGCCACCAGCACGAGGGCGGCCGCCAGCCCGGCCGGCACCCGCCGGGACGCGGGACCCGAGGTCCGCAGCAGCGCGTCCACGGTCAGCCCGGCCGCGAGCAGCAGCGCGGCGCCGGCGACCGACAGCCACGTGCCGGGCCAGGAGGTGACGACCAGGCCGGCCTCGGAGTGCCCGGCCGGCAGCGCCCCCAGCGAGGTCCGGACGGCGACCTGCGCGAGACCGAGGGCACCCACCGCGAGGGCGAGCAGCCCGCCTGCCCGGCGACCGTCCCCGCCTGGCAGGAGCAGCGCAGCGAGCGCGGCCAGCCACCACGGCACGGCGAGCCACAGGGGCAGCGCTCCCGAGCCGCCCGGGTCGACGCCGGTCGGATGCAGCAGCAGCAGCTGCCAGGTCGACGCCGAGGGCAACGAGGGGACGGCCGACGTGGCCCCCGCACCACCGAGCAGCTGGACGGGTCCGGCGACGAGCCAGGGCCACCACGCCAGGACCAGCAGCCACGGCAGGAGGGCGATCACCGCGCCGCGCCACCGGGCGCTCCCTCGACCGAGGACGAGCAGCACCAGCCCGACGACGCTGCCCAGCAGCAGGACCATGGGCACCCACTGGGCGGCCAGGGCCAGCCCCAGCACGGTCGCGAAGGTGGCGGCGGCCCGACGCACTCCCCCGGCCCGGTGGGCGACGACGGCGAGTCCGGCCACGAGCAGCGGCGCCAGCACGTGCACCACCGCCGGGCCGACCCGACCCTCGCCGAGCGCCACCACGAGCGGTGCGGACACGCCCCACCCCAGGCCGAGCGCGGCCCGGACCCAGCGCCGTCGGGTGCTGCGGCGCAGCGCGAGGTAGGCGCTGGCGACGCTCAGCGCGGGGGCCAGGGCGAGCAGCCAGGCCAGAGCCGGGCCGGCCACCGTGCGTCCGGCGGCGGGGAGCGCCCCGAGCAGGGCCGACCACGCGGCGAGCGGGGCGAGCCACGGTGCCGCGGGGTCGTCGTGCCCCAGCCCGGCACCCCGCCAGCCCTCCACGGCAGACGCCCACAGACCCTGGGCGTCGGTGGCCACCACGCCCAGCTCTCCCCCGGTCAGGCCGGCGCCGGCCGGGTCGAGCCCCGGCCAGAGCCCACGACCGGCCCAGGCGGTCAGCGCGGCCGTGACCAGGACGGCCAGGGCGAGCGGCCAGCTCCACCATCGCGACCGCCGACCCTCCCCGGCCAGGTCGTCGAAGTCCTCCGACACCGGGCCGCTGCCCAGTGCTCCCCCGGGCGACCCCGCCGCCCCCCGGGACCTGCGCGACCGCGGGTCCAGGGCCTCCCCGACGATGTCGAGGGTCGCGCGCCACCCGGTGCCGGGCGGCTCGTGCAGCCCGGCCAGGTCGCGGGGAGCCACGCTCCCGTGCCCACGGAACCGTCGACGGGCGGCGAGGCCGCGACCCGGCCGCAGCACCGCTCGCACGTCGGCCCACTCGCCGGCCGCCTCGGCCGGCCGCTTGACGAGCAGCAGGACCAGAGCCGCCGCCAGGCTGGTGACCAGGACCCCCAGGGCGCGCCAGGGGGCCGCCCACAGCGACCCGCGCGCGAGGGCGAGCTGCCGGACCCGCACCCGGGTGCGCAGGGGGTCCTCCACGCCAAGACCGGCCTCGCCCTGCCGCACCACGGCGTCTGGCGCCACCACCGTCCGGTGGCCGGCGAGGTGGCTGCGCCACCCCAGGTCCAGGCCGTCCACGCCGTCCTGGCCGAACGCGGGGTCGATCCCACCCACCTGCTCGAGGACCGCGGCCCGGACCAGGGATCCGCTGAGCGGGACTCCCAGCACGTCCTGGCGCAGGTCCAGCTGGCCCTGGTCCACCAGCGCGGCGCGCGTCGGGTCGACGACGCGACCCGCCGGCGTCAGGTGGTGCCCCAGGGAGCGCAGCAGCCGCGGCTGGTCCTCCCGCACCAGCTTGGGGCCCACGACCCCGACCCGGCTGCTGCGCCGGGCTGCCGCGCCGAGCGCGGCCAGCGCGCCCGGCTCGGGACGCGCATCCGTGCTGAGGAACCAGATCCACTGCCCCTGGTGGTCCGGCAGGGCGTCCAGCGCCGTCGCGACCGCCGTGGACCGGTCCAGTCCTTCGTGCTCGAGGATCGTGACCGGCAGGCCCAGGTCGTCCGCCAGCCGGCGCAGCCGGTCGGCGTCCTCCCCGGTGGGCTCCGGGTGCAGCACGAGCACCCGCTGGGCACGCCGTCGCTGCCCGGCCACCGCGCGCAGCGTCTCCCCCTCGGGCGCCTCCTGGTCCTCGCCGTCGAGGTGGCGGGGCCCAGCGGGCGCCGGGAGGAGCACGACGCTGATGTCGTCCAGGTCGGGCCGACCGCCACCGGGCGCCGGGGCGCGGCCCGCGGTGGGCTCGTCGGGGGACGTGGACATGGTGGCGGCCGGTGCGTCCGGATCGGTCCCGGCGACCTGGGTGCCCGTGGTGCTCAGACCGCGCGCTTCTTCAGCTTGCGTCGCTCACGCTCGGACAGTCCGCCCCAGATGCCGAAGCGCTCGTCGTGGGCGAGGGCATACTCCAGGCACTCGGCCCGGACCTCGCACCCGACGCACACCTTCTTCGCCTCCCGCGTCGACCCGCCCTTCTCCGGGAAGAACGCCTCGGGGTCCGTCTGCGCGCACAGTGCTCGCTCCTGCCAGGACATCTCCTCGGTGTCGTCGATACCGTGCATCAACGACATCAGCTCCAGCTCGTGCATGGCTCCTCCTCGACCTCTCGCCTCCACACGTACCTGAATTACACGCGTGTCATCCGCTCTAGTCAACCCCGGATCTGCTAGACAACGCCCCGCACGGACAATAGGGGGCATGCAGATCACCGTTCTCGCCGGCGGCGTCGGAGGCGCCCGCTTCGTCCGCGGGCTGGTCCACGCGCTGGCGGCCGACCCGGCCCTCGGGCCCGACCCCTCGATCACGGTGATCGGCAACACCGGCGACGACATCACCCTGGTCGGGCTGCGGGTCTGCCCCGACCTGGACACCCTGCTCTACACCCTGGGTGACGGAGTGGACGAGGACCAGGGGTGGGGCCGGGCGCAGGAGAGCACCCGGGTCTCCGGCGAGCTCGCCACCCTCGGCGTCGGGCCGGAGTGGTTCACGCTGGGAGACCTCGACCTCGGCACGCACCTGGCCCGGAGCAGGTGGCTGGCGCAGGGTATGACGCTCAGCCAGGTGACGGCGCGGCTCGCCGACCGGTGGGGCCTCCCCGCCCGGGGTGTCCGGCTGCTGCCCGCGACCGACACCCCGATCGAGACGCACGTGGTCGTCGACGACGAGGACGGGGGTGAGCGGGCGATCCACTTCCAGGAGTGGTGGGTGAAGCACCGCGCCGCCCTGCCGGTCCGCCGCTTCACCGTCGCCGGCCTGGCCGGGGCGACCGCGGCACCGCACGTCCTGGACGCCGTCCGGGGCGCCGATCTGGTGCTGCTGCCCCCGAGCAACCCGGTGGTCTCGATCGGGATCATCCTGGGCGTCCCGGGGGTCCGGGAGGCGCTGAGGGGCACCCGGGCACCGGTGGTCGGGGTGAGCCCGCTGCTCGGCGGCCGCCCCGTCCGCGGGCACGCGGACGCCTGCCTGGCACCGCTCGGCGTGGAGGTGAGCGCGGCCGGGGTCGCCGGCCTGTATGCCGACTTCCTGGACGGGTGGCTCGTGGACGACGCCGATGCCGCTGCCCGCTACCCCACCGGCGTGCAGGTCCGCGCGCTCGACCTGCTCATGCGCGACCAGCCCGGCGCGGCCCGGCTGGCCCGCGCGGCCCTCGACCTGGGGCGCGAGCTCAGGGGCACGCCGGCACCGGTGCGGCGGGCGTGACCGTGGGTCCGGGCTCACCGACCGGCACGATCCAGGTCATCCCCGTGCCGGGCCTGCCCGAGATCACCGAGGGGTCCGACCTGGCCGAGGAGCTGGCCGGCCGGCTGCCCGCCTGCGGAGGGCTGCGGGAGGGCGATGTGCTGGTGGTGTCGAGCAAGCTGGTCTCCAAGGCCCTCGGGCTGCGCCGGGTCGCGCCGGCCGACCGGACCGAGGTGGTCCGGGGCGAGAGCGTCCGGGTGGTGGCCGAGCGGGTCACCCCCGCGGGCCTGACCCAGGTCGTCGAGTCCCTCGCCGGTCCGGTGCTGGCGGCCGCCGGCGTCGACGCCAGCAACACCGGCCCCCTCGGTGGTCTCCTGCTGCTGCCGCACGACCCGGACGAGGCGGCCCGCGACCTGCACGCACGGCTGCGCGAGCGGACCGGGACGAGCGTCCCCTTCGGCCTCCTGCTCAGCGACACGGCCGGCCGGCCCTGGCGGGATGGACAGACGGACCTCGCCCTGGGTGCCTGCGGCGTGCGGGTGGTCGACGACCTGCGCGGTGGCGCGGACAGCGACGGCCGGGAGCTCTCGGTCACCAGCCGGGCGGTGGCGGACGAGATCGCCGCCGCCGCCGACCTGGCCAAGGGCAAGGCGTCCGGCACGGGGGCCGCCCTGGTCCGTGGCCTGCCGCACCTCGTCACCGACGCGACCGGCCCGGGAGCGCGCACCCTGGTGCGGACCGGCCCGGGCGACTGGTTCTCGCTCGGCCACCGGGAGGCGGTGCGCGCGGCGCTCGGGGCCCCGCCCGGCACCCCCGCGGCCGAGGCCGTCGGCCTGCCCTCGGTGCTGCCCGAGGCGGCGGGGCTGCGCCTGGACCGGGCGTGCCGACTCGCCCTGCTCGGGCACGACCCGGGCGGCGTCCGGATCACCGGCTCGCCGTCGGAGGGCCTGCTGGTGACGGCCGACGACCCGGCGCTCGCCGGCCGGGTGGCCGCCCGGCTCGAGGTGGCGCTGGCCTCCGAGGACCTGCACGCCGACGTCGAGGTGCTCAGCCCGCCCGCCGGCGGCTGACCGGGAGATGGGTCCGCGGCGCCATCCGCGGCCCGCGCCGCGGCCTCCCCGCACCGGTCAGCTCCAGCAGCCGCTGCACCCGGTAGCGGTGCCCGGCATACGGCTGCAGCAGCTCGACCAGCCCGTGGTCGTCGACCGGGCGACCGGTGAGCGCCCACCCGATGTTGGCGGCCACGTGGTAGTCGCCGAAGGAGACGGCGTCGGCGTCGCCGAGCGCGCGCTGGGCCGTCTCGGCGGCGGTCCACACCCCCACGCCGGGCACGGCGGTCAGCCTGGCCCGTGCTGCCGCCGACGAGAGTCCCACGCACTCCTCCAGCCGGGCGGCGACGCGGACCACGCGCAGCACCGTGTCCGCCCGCTGCGGGCTGACGCCCGCCCGCAGCCACTCCCACGACGGGACCTGGGTCAGGGTGGGCGCGGACGGCGGCACGCGCAGGCCCAGCACCCCGCCGGGGCCGGGCGCCACGTCACCGAACCGCTGCACCATCCGGCGCCATCCGGAGAAGGCCTCCTGGCCGGTGACCTTCTGCTCCACCACCGCGGGGACGAGCGACTCCAGCACCAGACCGGTGCGCGGCACCCGCCACCCCGGGTGCCGACGGGCCGCGTGCGCGACCAGCTCGTGGGCAGGGGTGAAGCCCCGGGGGTCGTCACCCTCACCCAGCATCCGCGGCAGGGCGTCCAGCACCCACTCCGCCCCCGGCCCCCAGGCCTGGGCCGCGACCGGCGCACCGACCCCCCGGCGGGCCAGCCGCAGCGTCACCGGACCGTCCGGCGTCCGCAGCCCGCGCCACAGCTCCCCGTGCTGCTGCCGCCAGCACGGGTCCCCCACGCCGCGCCGCAGCGTGCCCCAGGTCGCGCCGACGTCCAGCGGGCCGGACGGGCGCCACACACGGTGCCGGGCGGTGCTCACACTCCGGCACCCTGCCTCGCTGGTTGCCGGCTGCGCAACACCACCGGCTAGCGTTGGGCCCGTGCAGTTCCCAGCAGAGACCCTGGCGCGGGCCGTCGCCGCCGACCCGACCACCCCAGCCCTCACCTACTACGACGACTCCCCGGAGGGGACGGGCGAGCGCATCGAGGTGTCCCGGAAGGTGCTGCGGACCTGGGTGGCGAAGGCGGCGAACGCGCTGCAGGAGGGCCTGGACGTGCAGCCGGGCTCGGTCGTGCTGGTCGACCTGCCGGCGCCGCACTGGCGGCTGGCCTACTGGGCCCTGGCGGTGTGGTCGGTGGGTGCCACCCTCACCGTCGACGCGCACGAGGGGGCCGACGTGCTGGTGACCGGCGACCCGGACAGCGAGGTCGCAGGTGACTGCGACGAGGTGGTCGCCGTCGCGCTCCCGGCGCTCGCCCGGCACTTCGGCACCGAGCTGCGGTCCGGCGTGATGGACGAGGCCGCCGAGCTGGCCAGCTTCGCCGACGACTTCACCGCGTGGGACGACGCCCGCGAGCAGGACGCCGCGCTGGTCACCGCCGGCGACCGGGTGAGGTACGGCGAGCTGCTGGACGACATGGGGCAGCTGCCCGCCGACGCCCGGGTCCTCGTGACCACCACGGACCGCGGTCTCTTCGTCCGGCAGGTGCTCCAGCTCCTGGCGCTCGGCTCCTCGGCGGTCCTGGTCCGCGGGGAGGGCCCCGCGGACGACGATCCCCGCTGGGACGCCGAGGGGATCAGCCACCGCGCGGCCGACCGGCCCCACGTCCGGGCGGAGCCCCGCGACAGGTAGCCTCGGCGCCATGGACAAGGTCGTCGCCTCCGCCCAGGACGCGCTCGCTGGACTCGCCGACGGGATGACCGTCGCGGTGGGTGGCTTCGGGCTCTCGGGCATCCCCACCGTGCTCCTCCACCAGGCCCTCACCCAGGGCACCTCCGAGCTGGAGGTGGTGTCCAACAACTGCGGCGTCGACGGGGCCGGGCTGGGGCTGCTGCTGGAGCAGGGGCGGATCCGTCGGGTGATCGCCTCCTACGTCGGGGAGAACAAGGAGTTCGCCCGTCAGTACCTCTCCGGCGAGCTCGAGGTGGAGCTCACGCCGCAGGGGACGCTGGCGGAGAAGCTGCGGGCCGGCGGTGCGGGCATCCCCGCCTTCTTCACCCCGACCGGGGTCGGGTCGCAGGTCTCCGAGGGGGGTATGCCCTGGCGCTACGACAGCGACGGCGAGGTCGTCGTGGAGTCCCCCGCCAAGGAGACCCGTGAGTTCACGGTCCGCGAGCAGACGCGGGACTACGTGCTGGAGCACGCCATCTTCGCCGACTTCGCCCTGGTGCGGGCCGCCAGGGGCGACCGGCACGGCAACCTCGTCTTCAACAAGTCCGCGCGCAACTTCAACCCGCTCTGCGCGATGTCCGCCCAGGTCGCGGTCGCCGAGGTCGAGGAGCTGGTCGAGCCCGGTGAGATCGACCCGGACGAGGTGCACCTGCCCGGCATCTACGTCCAGCGGGTGCTGCCGCTCACCCCGGAGCAGGCCACCGACAAGGACATCGAGAAGCGCACCACGCGCCCCCGCGCCGACCAGGAGGCCTGAGCCATGGCACTGACCCGTGAGGAGATGGCGGCCCGCGCGGCCGCGGAGCTGCACGACGGCGACTACGTCAACCTCGGCATCGGGATGCCCACCCTGGTCCCGAACTACGTGCCCGACGACGTCGAGCTGGTGCTGCAGTCGGAGAACGGCATCCTCGGGGTCGGCCCCTACCCCTACGAGGGCGAGGAGGAGCCCGACCTCATCAACGCGGGCAAGGAGACGGTCACGGTGCGGGCCGGGGCGAGCTTCTTCGACTCGGCGACCAGCTTCGGGATGATCCGCGGCGGCAAGGTCGACGCGGCCATCCTGGGGGCCATGCAGGTCTCCGCCGCCGGCGACATCGCCAACTGGATGATCCCCGGCAAGATGGTGAAGGGGATGGGCGGCGCGATGGACCTGGTGCTCGGCGCCAAGAAGGTCGTCGTGCTCATGGACCACGTCGCCAAGGACGGCTCGGCCAAGATCGTCGACGAGTGCGACCTGCCCATCACCGGCCTCCAGGTCGTGCAGCGCATCATCACCGACCTGGCGGTCATCGACGTCACCGACCACGGGCTGGTGCTGCGCGAGCTCGCGCCCGGCGTCACCGCCGAGGAGGTCGTCGCCAAGACCCAGCCGCCGCTGCGGATCGCGGTGGACGAGCCCACCCCGGAGGCGACCCCGCCCACCCAGGGCTGACCAGGGCGGGTCCCGGCTAGTCCCGGGGCCCCCGCAGGAAGCCGGCGCCCCAGGTGAGGTGCATGGTGGCCAGCACGGCGGGCATCCGGGCGACCACACCCGCCTCCCGGCCGCGCGCGATCCACGCGCCGCCGACGGCGACGGCCGCGGCATACCCCAGGGGCAGCAGCCACAGCGGCTTCCAGGCCAGCCCCCCGACCGTCCCCGCGGCGAGCAGCGTGACCGCGACCGGCGGCGCGAGGTAGCGGGCGTTGACCGAGTCCGGGTGCTGGCGCACCACCTGTCGCCGCCACTGGCCGCTGGTGTAGAACTGCCGCGCCAGCGCACGGAACGTGGACCGCGGGCGGTAGGTCACCGTGAGCTCCGGGGTGAACCAGATCGTCCCGCCCGCGGCGCGGATCCGGTGGTTCAGCTCCCAGTCCTGCGCCCGGGTGTAGGCGGGGTCGTAGCCGCCCACGCGGTCCAGCCACTCGCGGCGGAACACCCCGAGGAAGACCGTGTCGGCCGGCCCGGCCTCTCCGCCCACGTGGAAGCGTTCGCCCCCCATCCCCAGGGGGGACCGCATCGCGATCGCCACGGCCTCCTGCACCGGCCCGGTCCCCTCGGCGAGCATGATGCCACCGACGTTGGCCGCGCCGGTCTGCTCCAGCAGCTCCACCGCCCGGGTGATGTAGCCCTCGCTCAGCTCGCCGTGACCGTCCATCCGCACCACGACGTGGTGCCGGGACCGCGCCACGGCCGCGTTCAGCCCGTCCGGCGTCCGGCCGGACGGGTTGTCGACGACGACGATGCGCGGGTCCGCGGTCGCCAGCGCGTCGGCGACCTCCCGCGTCCGGTCCGAGCTGGGCCCCACGGCCAGCACCAGCTCCATCGGGCCCGGGTAGTCCTGCGACAGCACCGAGGACACCGCCTCGGGCAGGTGGGCCTCCTCGTTCAGGACGGTCATGATGATCGAGACGGGCGGGTGCTGCTGGTGGGCACGGGGGCCGGACGACGGGCTCACGTGCGCGAGGTTACCGTTCAGGTGCGCGCGCAGGGCGCGGCGCTCCCAGGTCTCGGCAAGGTCGAGCACGTAGTCTCTTCTTCCGTGCCCAACCACCCCGAGGACGACTGGACCCGGCCGATGCCGCGCACGCCGCGCCGGCCCCAGCGCAGCGATCCCGATCCCACCGAGCGGATCCCGCGCACCTCGGCACCCCGGTCGTCCGAGCGCCACGACCGGTTCGACGACGGGTACGACGACCAGTACGCGGACGGCTACGACGACCGGCACGACCGAGACGACAGGTATGCCGCACCGCCGCGCGGCGGTGACCGACCCCCGCGGCGGCGTCGACCGCGCTACGGCTTCCGGCGGTTCCTGGCGCTGATCGTGCTGCTGGTCGTCGCCTACGTCGTGACGATGCTCGTGGTGGTGGCCATGGTCTGGGGCAGCGTGAACCGGCTCGACGCGACGCCGGACGTCTCCGACCGGCCGGCCGCCGCGGCCGGGGAGAACTACCTGCTGGTCGGCACCGACAGTCGCGAGCAGCTGACGGAGGACCAACGGGACAGCTTCGGCGCCGGCTTCACCGAGGGCCACCGCGCCGACACGGTGATGCTGCTGCACGTCCCGACCTTTGGTGAGCCCACCCTGGTGAGCCTGCCCCGGGACAGCTACGTCGAGATCCGCGACGCGGGGTGGAACAAGCTCAACGCCGCGCACTCCAGCGGCGGCCCGGAGCTGCTCGTCGACACCGTCGAGCGGGCCACCGGCCTCCCGATCGACGGCTACCTGGAGATCGGCTTCGGCGGGTTCGTCAGCGTCGTGGAGGGTGTCGGCGGGGTGGAGATGTGCCTGGACGACCCGATCTCGGACGAGAAGGCGCACATCGACCTGCCGGCCGGGTGCCAGGAGCTGACCGGGCCGCAGGCGCTGGGCTACGTGCGGATGCGCTACAGCGACCCGCGCGGCGACATCGGCCGGGTCGAGCGGCAGCGGGAGTTCCTCTCGGCGCTCGTGGACAAGATGGTGACGCCGAGCACGGTGCTGGTGCCCTGGCGCCTGCACGAGGTCGGCACGGCCACCGGCTCGGCCATCAGCCTGGGCGACGACACCTCGATGGTGGAGGCCGGGCGGATGGCGCTGGCGATGCGGTCGGTGGCGGCTGGCGAGGGCAACTCGGTGACCGTGCCGGTGGCCGAGCCGAACTACCCGACCGACGTGGGCAGCGCCGTGCTGTGGAACGAGCAGGGCGCCAGCCAGCTGTTCACCGCTCTGCGTCAGGGGCAGGCGATCACCGTCGAGCCGTGACCCGGCTCGGGCTACCCTTGCGCTGATCGGAGGTGACATGGCTGACCCCCAGGACGCAGAGCACGACGCCGAGACCACGGCACCGGCCCCTGCCGACCAGGACCCCAGCGTGGTGGCCGGGCGCTACCGCATCGTGCGGACCCTCGGGCGCGGCGGTGGCGGCCAGGTGTGGCTCGCCACCGACGAGAACCTGCATCGCCAGGTCGCCCTCAAGCAGGTCGCCGGGGAGGCCGACACCGAGCTGCTGCTGAGCCGCGGCTTCCGGGAGGCGAGGACCAGCGCGACCCTGGCGCACGAGCACGTCGTCCGGGTATACGACGCCTTCGAGCACGAGGGGTCGCCATGGATCGTCATGGAGTTCATCGAGGGCCCCTCCCTCGCCGAGCTCACCGCCGACGGACGCTCCCTCCCCCCGGCGCAGGTCGCGGCGATCGGCGCCCAGATGGCCACCGCCCTGGCGGCCGCCCACCGGGCCGGCATCCTCCATCGTGACGTCAAGCCGGCCAACGTGCTGCTGACGGGCGGGGCGGGCCACGACGCCAAGCTCACCGACTTCGGGATCGCGCGGGCCGACGAGGACCCGCAGCTCACCCGGACCGGCTTCGTCTCCGGCACCGCCGCCTACTTCTCCCCGGAGCTGGCGAGGGGCGAGGAGCCGAGCACCGCCTCCGACGTGTGGGCCCTCGGCGCGACGCTCTACGCCGCGGTGGAGGGACGGCGACCCTTCCCCGAGCGCCCGAACGCCGTCGCCCAGCTGCACACCATCGCGCGGGACGACGTCCGGCCACCGCAGCAGGCGGGCGAGCTGACCACCGCGCTGCAGGGGATGCTCGACCCCGACCCGGAGACCCGGTGGGACGCCGCGCGGGCGGCCGCCGAGCTGGCCCGGGTCGCGGGCCGGGGCGGCGCAGCGGGCGCCGCTCCCGCGGCCGCCGGGATGGCCGCCGCCGACGCCACGGCCGGGGGGGCGGCCGCGCATACCGAGGCCGTGCCCCAGGTCGACCGCACCCGCACCTTCGCCCGCGCCCGCCCCGAGAGCGCCGCGCCCGCCGCCGCGGGGGGCGCTCCCCCACGACCGACCCACCGCGAGCAGCGACCCACGGCCCGGCAGGGCCGGTCCGGCCACCGCCGCGGGGTCTGGTTGGCCTGGTTGCTCATCGTGCCGTTGGTGCTGCTGCTGGGCTGGCTGGTCTGGACCATCGCCACCGGGCCGCCGGGCCGGCTCGACACGACCAGCCCGACGACGTCCTCCTCGGCCGACACGAGCGCGGTGAGCGCGCAGGAGGCGCGCGAGCTGGCCGAGGACTTCTACGCCACCCTCGACGGCGAGGGCCTGGCGGCGGCACGGGAGCTCACCACGGGTGAGGCCTTCATCGCCGCGGACATCGAGGAGGGGCTGGACGCGATCTCGGCCGAGCTGGACGCGCAGGAGGCCGCCGACGGCACCGCCATCGTCACCGGCGCCATCACCTACACCTACGGCGACCTCCGCATCGTGCAGGACGAGACGCTGACGGTGGTCCGCCAGGACGGCCAGCCGTTGATCGCCGTGCGTCAGGCCGTGGAGCGTGAGCGCACGGGCGGGCAGGGCGAGGAGCAGGACGACGAGGCCGAGGACGCCGACCAGGGCAACGACGGCGACGAGGGCAGCGAGAACGGCGACGACGACGCGACCACCGCGGAGGACGGATAGCCCTCGGTCAGCCCTTGAGCAGCTGGCGGGCCATCACCACGCGCTGGATCTGGTTGGTGCCCTCGTAGATCTGGGTGATCTTGGCGTCCCGCATCATCCGCTCCACCGGGAAGTCTTTGGTGTAGCCGTAGCCGCCGAGGAGCTGGACCGCGTCGGTGGTGATCTCCATCGCCACGTCCGAGGCGAAGCACTTGGCCGCGGCACCGAAGAACGGCAGGTCGTCGTCGCCCCGCTCGGACTTGGCCGCGGCGACGTAGACCATCTGACGGGCTGCCTCGAGCTTCATCCCCATGTCCGCGAGCATGAACTGCACGCCCTGGAAGTCGGCGATGGCCTGGCCGAACTGGGTGCGCTCCTTGACGTAGCCGAGCGCGAAGTCCAGCGCTCCCTGCGCGATGCCGACGGCCTGGGCGCCGATGGTGACCCGGGTGTGGTCCAGGGTGCGCAACGCGATCTTCAGGCCCTCACCGCGTCCGCCCACCATCCGGTCGCCGGGGATCCGGCAGTCCTCGAACCGCAGCTCGCAGGTCGGGCTGCCCTTGATGCCCAGCTTCTTCTCCGGGGTGCCGATGCTGAAGCCCTCGTCCTGCTTCTCCACGACGAAGGCGGTGACGTTGCGCCCGCGAGGACCGTCCGGGTCGGTCACCGCCATGACGGTGTAGAACTCGCTCACGCCGGCGTTGGTGATCCAGGACTTCTGCCCGTTGAGCACGAAGGACCCGTCCGGCTGCTCGATCGCCCGGCAGCTCATGCCGGCGGTGTCCGAGCCGGCGCCGGCCTCGGACAGGCCGTAGGAGAACATCGCCTCACCGGAGGCGACCGGCGGCAGGTAGCGGGCCTTGAGGTCCTCGCTCGCGGCGAGGATCAGCGGCATCGTGCCCAGCTTGTTGACCGCGGGGATGAGCGAGCTGCTGGCGCAGGCGCGCGCCACCTCCTCGATGACGATGCAGGTGGCAAGCGCGTCGGCCCCGACGCCGTCGTACTCCTCGGCGATGTGCGGGGCGTGGAAGTCGGTGGCCACCAGGGCCTTCAGTGCCTCGTCCGGGAACCGGGCGTCCTCGTCGACCGCCGCCGCGTGCGGGGCGATCTGCTCGTCCGCCACCTCGCGGAGGGCCTCCCGCAGCGCCTCGTGGTCCTCGTTGATCCGGAACAGGTCGAAGTCGCTCATGGGGCGCAGCGTACCCGCTGACGGTGCCCTGCCTGACGTGCACGTCATGCCCGACCCATCCGATCAGTCCGGGGGCGACGAACTCCCACTATGAGACAGATCACACCGGCCCTGCTCGTGTCGGCCCTGCTCATCGCGGGCTGCACCGGCACGGGCGACACCGACCCCGACGCGGCCGACCCGACCACCCCGGCGGCCGGGACGTCGGCTCCGGTCACCTCCGAGACCGACGAGCCCACCGAGTCCGACGAGCCCACCGAGACCGAGGCCGCCGAGGCCACGGAGACCGGGGCCGAGGAGAGCGACGACAGCGAGGCTGCGGCCGAGGAGGTCGTCATCACCATCGCGTCCTTCGCCTACGAGGTCCCCGACACGATCGCCCCCGGCACCGAGGTGACGGTGGTCAACACCGATGCCGTCATGCACACGGTGACCTCGGACGAGGAGGGCCTGTTCGACGTGTCCGTCGACGGCGGCTCCGAGGCCACCTTCACCGTGCCCGACGAGCCCGGCGACTACTCGTTCTTCTGCCGGCCCCACCCGAACATGGTCGACACCCTGGTCGTCGGGTGAGGGCCTCAGTGACCGTCCTGCCTGCGCTGGCGCAACGTCTCCCCCTTGGCGTGGGCCTGGTCGCGCAGCTCGTCGGCGAACCGCGCCAGCTGCTGCCTCAGCCGGGCCGCCCGCTCGCCCTCCCCGGCGGCCAGCGTGCGCGCCGCCAGCAGCCCGGCGTTGCGCGCGCCGGCGACCGACACGGTGGCGACCGGGATGCCGGCCGGCATCTGCACGATGGACAGCAGCGAGTCCAGGCCGTCCAGGTGCTTGAGCGGGACCGGCACACCGATCACCGGCAGCACGGTGACCGAGGCGAGCATGCCGGGCAGGTGCGCGGCGCCGCCCGCCCCCGCGATGATGACCCGCAGCCCGCGCTCCTCGGCGCTGCGGCCGTAGTCGATCATCTCGGTCGGCATCCGGTGGGCCGACACCACGTCCGCCTCGAACGGGATCGCGAAGTCCTGCAGCACTTGCGCTGCGGCCTCCATCACCGGCCAGTCGCTGTCACTGCCCATCACCAGCCCGACCAGCGGGCGCTGCTCCTGCGTGTCCGTGCTCACTCGGTCACCACTCCTTGCAGGTAGTCGGCGGCGTGCCTGCTGCGCTCCCGCAGCGCCTCGAGCGAGGCCAGGTCACCCGTGCTGCCCCCGGTCACGGTGACGTGCCCCAGCTTGCGCCCGGGTCGCACCCCCTTGCCGTAGAGGTGGATCCTCAGGCCGGGGTCCCGCGCCATGAGGTGCTTGTAGGTGCCGTAGAGCTGGGGGTAGTCACCCCCGAGGACGTTGGCCGACGCGGTCCACGGCGCGCGCGCCGACGGATCACCCAGGGGCAGGTCCAGCACCGCCCGAAGGTGCTGCTCGAACTGGCTGGTCACCGCTCCGTCGATGCTCCAGTGACCGCTGTTGTGCGGTCGCATCGCCAGCTCGTTCACCAGGTATGCCGGTGCCCCCGACAGGGGGTCGGTCACCTCGAACGCCTCGACCGCCATGACGCCGGTCACCCCCAGCTCGCCGGCGATCCGCAGCGCACCCTCGGTGAGGGCGGTGGCGAGGTCGGGGTCGAGCGAGGGGGCGGGGGCGAGCACCTCGGTGTTGATGCCACCGGACTGGACCGTCTCCACGACCGGCCAGGCCGCCGCCTGCCCGGAGGGGCTGCGCCCGACCATGATCGACAGCTCGCGGGAGAAGTCGACCGCCTCCTCGAGCAGGATCCCGTCGGCCAGGCCACCCTCGCCGACGCCCGCCAGCCACGTCTCGAGGTCGGCGGCCTCGCGGCAGACCAGCACCCCCTTGCCGTCGTAGCCACCGCGCGGCGCCTTGGCCACGAGCGGCCACCCCACCTGCGCGGCGAAGGCCTCGACGTCGGCACCGGTGCGCGCCTGCGCCCAGCGGGGGCAGGGCAGCCCCAGGTCGGTCAGGCGACGCCGCATGGCGAGCTTGTCCTGCGCGAAGACCAGCGCCTGCGGGCTCGGGTGCAGCGCGACGCCCTCGGCCTGGAGCGCGAGCAGCACCTCGGCCGGCACGTGCTCGTGGTCGAAGGTGACGACGTCGCACTCCCGGGCGAAGGTCCGCACCGCCTCGAGGTCGGTGTGCTCACCCACCGGGCTGTGCGGCACGACCAGCGCGGCGCTGGCGGTCGGCGACTCGGCCAGGACGGAGAGGGTGATCGCGAGGTTGACCGCCGGGGGCTGGCACATCCGGGCCAGCTGCCCCCCGCCCACGATGCCGACCACCGGGAATCCGCCCTCGGCGCGGGCAGGGCTGGGAGACGTCACCGGGACAGACTACCCAGCAGGCCCGCCTACACTGCGGCCCCGTGACCCCCTCACCCTCTGCCGGGCTGCTGGCCCGTGCGCGCGCGGCCTACCAGGTGCTGGTGGCCGAGCTCGCGAAGTTCGGGACGGTCGGCGCCCTGGCCTTCGTGGTGGACACGGCGCTCTACAACGTCCTGGTCTTCGGGGTCCCGGGGGTCCTCGCCGGCCCGATGGCGGAGTCACCGCTGTGGGGCAAGGTGGTCGCGACCAGCGTCGCCACCGTCTTCTCCTGGGTCGGCAACCGGCTGTGGACCTTCCGGCACCGGCGCAGCGAGCCGGTCGCCCACGAGTTCGGGCTGTTCGTCGTCTTCAACGCCCTCGGCCTGCTCATCGCGCTGTCCTGCCTGGGCTTCTCCCGCTACCTGCTGGGGCTGGAGAGCCAGCTGGCGGACAACATCGCCGGCAACGGCGTGGGGCTCGTGCTGGGCACGCTCTTCCGCTTCTGGGCCTACCGCCGGTTCGTCTTCCGCGGCGAGCTCGACCTGGACCGTCAGGGCGTCGTCGCCAGGGGCAGGTAGCAGGCGAAGACCGGCGGGAAGGCGTGCACCAGCTCCACCCGCCCGCCGATCGACTCCGCCGTCTCCCGGGCCACGCCGAGCCCCAGCCCGGTCCCGTCGCCGGTGGTGATCCCGCGGTCGAAGATGGTCCGGGCGAGGTCCCGGGGTATGCCCGGGCCCTGGTCGGACACGGTGAAGACGGCCGACGGGCCGGAGCGGTAGACGCGGACCGCGACGTCGCCGCGCCCGTGCACCAGGGAGTTCTCGACCAGCGTGTTGAGCACCTGGGAGAGCACCGAGGCGCTGGCCTCGACGATGACGCCGCGCTCGCAGCTCAGCTCGATCCGTCGGCCGCGGTCCTCGAACGCCGGGGTCCACTCCTCGTCCAGCCCGGCCACCACGGCATCGGCGGCGGTCACCGCTCCCCCGCTCGCATGGCCCGCCCGGGTGCGCTGGAGCAGGTCGTCGACGACACCGGTCAGCCGCCCCACCTGACCGATCGCGATCTCGGCCTCCGAGCGCGCGACGGCGGGGTCGTCGGACTGGGCGATCTCCTCCAGCCGCAGCAGCAGGGCCGCCATCGGGGTGCGCAGCTGGTGCGAGGCGTCGGCGGCGAAGGAACGCTCGAAGACGAGGGCACGGGCGAAGGTGTTGTGGTGCCGGTCGACGACGCGGGCCACCGCGTCGATCTCGGCGATGCCGGACCGGAACGGCTCCGGCTCCACCAGGCGGCCGGGGCGCGCGTCCGGGTCCAGCGCGAACCCGCCGGAGGCGAGCTCGTCGGTGCGCTGGGCCAGCTGCCGGAGCGGTCCGGCGGCCGTCTCCGCGGCACGGTCCGCGAGCGAGCGCGCGGTGGGGATGCCCGCACCCAGCACCACGCCGCTGCTGAGGACGAGCACCACGAGCACCGCCCAGACCGGCACGTCGCCGACCCCGCCCGGCCACGGTGCCTCCTGCAGCTCCGGCACCAACCAGGCGCTGAAGATGCCCAGCAGCAGCGAGGCACCCACGATGATGAGCACGATCCGCACCGCCAGCTCGCGCAGGATCTGGCGCACGGGTCAGTCCGCGCGCTCGGCGTCGTCGCCGTCGGGATCGTTCTGGAAGCGGAAGCCCACGCCACGGACGGTGACGATGTGCCGGGGGTCGTGGGCGTCGTCGCCGATCTTGCGGCGCAGCACCGACACGTGCATGTCGAGGGTCTTGGTGGAGCCGAACCACGTGTCCCACACCTCACGCATGAGCACCTCGCGGGAGACCACCCGCCCCTCCTCCCGCATGAGCACGCGGAGCAGGTCGAACTCCTTGGTGGTCAGGCGCACCTCGCGGTCGTGCAGGAAGACCCGCCGCGCCTCGACGTCCATCCGCAGGGCCGCACCGGTGGGGTTCGGGGCGGATCCGGGTCCGCGCCGCAGCAGCGCGCGCACCCGGGCGAGCAGCTCCCCCAGCCGGAACGGCTTGGTGACGTAGTCGTCGGCACCGGCGTCCAGACCCACGACCGTGTCCACCTCCTCGCTGCGGGCGGTGAGCATGAGCACGGGCATACGCACGCCGGAGTCACGCAGCGAGCGGCACACCTCGACGCCGTCGAGCTGCGGCAGCCCGAGGTCGAGCACCAGCAGGTCGTGCGGGACGTCCCCGGTCGCCTCGGCCAGCGCCATCCGGCCGTGCGGCGCGAGGGTCACCTCGTAGCCCTCGCGCCGCAGGGCGCGGGCCAGGGGCTCCGAGATCGTCGGGTCGTCCTCGGCGAGCAGCACTCGGGTCACGTCGTCTCCTCACGGAAGGCTGGATGACAGTATGCGCGACAGGCCCTCATCCCGGCCACTGCGGCGTCCTCTTCTCGGCGAAGGCCGCGACGCCCTCGGCCCGGTCCGCGCTGAACGCGGTGGCCCGCCAGCAGCCGTCCTCGATCTCCAGACCGGCCGCGAGATCGGTGCCCATGCCGAGCCGCATGGCCTTCTTGGCGTTCCGCACGGCGACCGGTGAGTTGCGGGCGATGCCGCCCGCCAGCTCGAGCGCACGCTCCCGTGCGCTGCCCGCCTCCACCAGCTCGTCCACCACGCCCAGCTCGCGGCCCTGCTCGGCGGTGAACCGACGGGCGGTGAGGATCATCGACGCGGCACGCGACCACCCGACCCGGCGGGTGAGCAGCTGCGTGCCCCCACCCCCGGGGATGACCCCGACCCCTACCTCGGGGAGCGCCAGCGTGGCCTCCGCGCCGGCGACGATGAGGTCGCAGGACAGCGCGATCTCCATCCCGCCACCGAGCGCATACCCCTCGACGGCGGCGACCGCCGGCACCGGCAGGTCGAGCACCCCGCGGTAGGCGAGCTTGGACACCAGCCGGTGGTCCATCATCTGCGCATCGGTGAAGCCGTTGCGCTCCTTCAGGTCGGCCCCCACGCAGAAGGCGCGCGGGTGGCTGCTGGTCAGCACGACCGCCCGCACCGAGGCGTCCCGGGCCAGCTCGGCGGTGGCGGCGGTGATCTGCTCGGAGAAGGCGGTGGAGATCGCGTTCATCGCGTCCGGCCGGTCCAGGGTCAGCTCGACCACGTGCTCCCCGTGCCGGGTCAGCTGCAGCATCGTCGGTGCATCCATGCGGGTGAGGTTACTGGTCCCGCAGGTGCTCGACGTCGCCGACGTCGTGGACGCTCTCGCCGGGACCCGCCACGACGAGGGCACCGCGCGCGTCCAGCCGCACCGCCCTGCCCCGGGTCTGCTGCCCGCCGGGCCGGTGGACCACGACGTCGCGGCCGAGGGTCCCGCAGTGGCGCAGGTAGCGGCGGCGCACCTCGTCGGGTTCGTCCTGCAGGCCCAGGTGCACCTCGCGCAGCAGGTGCAGGTAGGTCTGCACGAAGTCCTCCCTCGCCCCCGGCGGCAGGGGGGCGCCACCCCGCGCCAGCCGCCACGAGGTCGCCGTCGGCACCGGGAGCTGGGCCCGGTCGTGGTCGACATTGACGCCCACCCCGACGACGACGGCGCCGTCGTCCGCGACCTGGGTGAGGATCCCGCACAGCTTGCCCGGGGCGGGGCCGGCCTCCAGCAGCAGGTCGTTGGGCCACTTCAGCCGGGCCTCCACCGGCCACCTGCTGGCCGCCAGCGCGTCCACCACCGCCACGCCCGCGGCGAGCGGCAGCCACCCACCCGTGTCGCCGGGGGGCGGGGGCAGGACGGCGCTGATCGCGAGCGCCGTCCCGGGAGGTGAGGACCACGTGCGCCCCCGGCGGCCCAGACCGGCGGACTGGTGGTCGGCCACGACCACGCGGCCCACCCTCGGGGCGGCCAGCGCCTCGACGTTGGTCGATCCCACGGACTCGTGCCACTCCGGTGCGGCCCAGCGCAGAGGTGTCATGCCCGCAAGGCTAAGTTGGGGCCATGACCGACACGCTCACGTCCGACGGCCAGGACGACGACGGGCCGGACCTGCGCACGAGCGCCGGCCGGCTCGACGACTACCGCGCCCGACGCGAGCAGTCCGTCCACGCGGGCTCGGCGAAGGCCGTGGACAAGCAGCACGCCAAGGGCAAGCTCACCGCACGGGAGCGCATCGACGCGCTGCTCGACGAGGGCAGCTTCACCGAGCTGGACGCCTTCGCCCGGCACCGCTGCACCGGCTACGGGCAGGAGCAGCACCGGCCCTACGGCGACGGCGTGGTCACCGGCTACGGCACCGTCGAGGGCCGTCCGGTGGCCGTCTTCGCGCACGACTACACGGTGCTCGGCGGCACGCTCGGAGAGGCCTACGGCGAGAAGATCGTCAAGGTGCTGGACCTGGCGATGAAGATCGGCTGCCCGGTGGTCGGCATGAGCGACTCCGGGGGCACCCGCCTCCAGGAGGGCGTGGCCGCGCTCGGGGTCACGGCCGAGATCTTCCGGCGCAACGTGCACGCCTCCGGGGTGATCCCGCAGATCTCGATGGTCATGGGTCCCTGCCCGGGCGGCGCGGCCTACTCCCCCGCCATCACCGACTTCGTCGTCATGGTGGACCAGACCTCGCACCTGTTCCTCACCGGGCCGGACGTCGTCAAGACCGTCACGGGCGAGGACATCACGCTGGAGGACCTGGCCGGGGCCCGGACGCACAGCACCACGAGCGGGGTCTCGCACTACCTCGCGAGCGACGAGGACGACGCCGTCGAGTACGTCAAGGAGCTGCTGGGCTACCTCCCGCAGAACAACCTGGAGGACCCACCGGTCTACGACGAGGAGCCGGACACCGAGATCGGCGAGGCGGACGAGGCGCTGGGCTCCCTGGTCCCGGACCCGTCCGGCGCGCCCTACGACATCACCGACGCGATCCGCGCCGTGGTGGACGACGGCGACTTCCTGCAGGTCGCCGAGCTCTTCGCCCCGAACCTCGTCGTCGGCTTCGGCCGGGTGGAGGGTCGCTCCGTCGGGGTCGTGGCCAACCAGCCGCTGCACCTCGCGGGGACGCTGGACATCGACGCCTCGGAGAAGGCAGCACGCTTCGTCCGCACCTGCGACGCCTTCAACATCCCCATCCTCACCTTCGTCGACGTCCCGGGCTTCCTGCCGGGCACCGACCAGGAGCACGGCGGGATCGTGCGGCGCGGGGCCAAGCTGCTGTATGCCTACGCCGAGGCGACCGTGCCGCTCGTCACGGTCGTCACCCGCAAGGCGATCGGCGGGGCCTACGACGTCATGGGTTCCAAGCACCTCGGTGCCGACGTCAACCTGGCCTGGCCGACCGCGCAGATCGCGGTGACCGGGTCGCAGGGCGCCGCGAGCGTCCTGCACCGTCGCGAGCTCGCCCAGGTCAAGGCGGACGGCGGAGACGTGGAGGCGGAGCGGGCGCGGCTGGTCCAGGAGTACCAGGACACCGTCGCCACCCCCTACCTCGCGGCCGAGCGCGGCTACCTCGATGCGGTCATCGAGCCGGCGCAGACCCGGGTCGAGGTCGCCCGCGCGCTGCGGCACCTGCGCACCAAGCGGTCCAACCGCGCGCCCCGCAAGCACGGGAACATCCCGCTGTGAGCGCCGAGGCGACCCCCGAGCCCCCGGTGATCCGGGTGGTCCGCGGCAACCCCACACCGGTGCAGGTCGCCGCGCTGGTCGCGGTCCTCGCCGGCGGCCAGGGAGCCGCGGGGCAGGACGGTGCGTCCACCCCGTCCCGCACGTTGTGGACGGCACGCTCCCGCTTCGCCCGTCCGCGCCCTTCGGTCGGCCCGGACGGCTGGCGCGCCTCGGCGCTGCCCCGGTGAGGCAGGGGCTCCGACCTCGCGGGTCTCAGCCCACCCTCGCGGCGAGGCGCCGCACGAGCGCGTCGTGGTAGCGCGCCGGTAGGCAGCCCGCCCGCACGACGTCGGCCGCTGCCGCGTCGTCGCCCATGGCGGCGGCGAAGGCGGTCCGCATGCTCACCCCGTGACCCGGTGCGGCTCCCGGCACGATGGTGTCGCCGGGCTCGACCCGCCCCGGCTCCACCACGCGCAGGTAGGACCCGCACGCCCCGTGCTCGGTGAACCTGCGCACCCACCGGTCGACCCCCATGTGCCGGGCGAAGGTGGCGCACGGCTGCCGCGGGACCGACACCTCGAGCAGGCTCGACCCCACCCGGAGCCGCTGCCCGAGCTCCAGCCCGTCGAGGTCGATCCCGGCCGTCGTGAGGTTCTCCCCGAAGGTCCCGTCCCGCAGCTCGCGGCCGAGCTCGGACCCCCACCGGTCGAGCTCCTCCCGCGCGAAGGCATACAGCGCCTTGTCCGCGCCACCGTGGTGACGGGAGTCGCCGACGAGGTCGCCGGCCGCGCCGGAGCCGTCGCCGTGCTCCGGGCCCGGGGCGGTGACGTCGATGCCGTCCACGGGGTGCTTGTCGATGCCGGTGGTGCGTGGGGTGCCCGGGTCGGGCTTGGGTCGGGCCAGGTTGGTCGACCGGATGCGCGGCGTCATGGGCTCACGCTATGCCCTCGGCCGCGGCCTGCCGCCGCGCGACCGCGAAGACGCGGCGGAACGGCAGCACGACACCGGGGTCGGTGCGCGGGTAGGCGTCCCGGAGGGCGGCCCGGAACTCCTCGGCGAACTCCTCGCGCAGGTCGTCCGGCAGCGCCTGGAGGGTGGGTCGGGCACCGGTGGCGGACACCCACGTGAAGACGGGGTCGGGGTCCTCCCCGGCCGCGTCGAGGACGTGCAGGTAGGTCGTCTCCCAGGCGTCCACCTCGCACCCCGCGGCCGTGAGCACCCGGAGGTAGTCGGCCGGGTCGTGGGAGCCGGGGACCGCGACCCCCTCGAGGTGTGCCGCGTACGGCGACCGCGCGGCCAGGTCCCGGCGCAGCGTGTGGCTCGGCTCGGTGAAGTTGCCGGGGACCGTCATCGCGAGCACCCCGCCGGGGCGCACCCGGGCGACCAGCTCCGGCAGCAGGTCCAGGTGGTCGGGCAGCCACTGCAGCGTGGCCGTCGTGACGAGCAGGTCCACCGGCGCGTCGTCCGCCCGCGCCCAGTGCCGCAGGTCCATCACCTGCGCCTGACTGCCGCCCTCCCGCGCGGCGCGCACCATGTCGGCGGAGGAGTCCACACCCAGCACCTGGGCGTCCGGCCAGCGGTGCTGCAGCCACCGCAGGCCGTGACCGGGGCCGCAGCCCAGGTCGACGACGCGACCCGGCGCGAGGTCGGGGACCCGGGCCAGCAGCTCGACGAAGGGTCGGTCCCGCTCGGCGGCATACCGCGTGTAGTGGGACGGGTCCCACGTCATGTCAGGTCCGGCTCCAGCGCCCGGTCCGCGCGGTAGACCGCGCGCACCCCCACCGCACGCTCCAGCCCCTGGGTCACGACGGCGAAGAACTGGTGCCGGTAGGTGTCGTCCGTGACGGCGCTGACGATGAAGTAGAGACCGGAGAAGGAGGCCAGGAACAGCGAGACCTTCACCAGCTCGGCGGAGACGCTGCCCAGGTAGGGCACGTGGTGGGTCTGCTCCAGGCCGGTCCACGCGAGCTGGGTGTCCTGCTGCATGATGATCGAGCCGAAGACGAGCAGGAAGACGAAGACGGCGGCGATGAGGGCCACGACCTGGACCAGCTGGATCACCAGGAGCGTGAGGATGAGGTTCCACCGCTCGAAGCCGGTCACCCGGGCATAGGCCGCGGCGTCGATGGTCGGGTCCGCCGCCAACCGGGCCTGGGTGGCCTCCATCGGGGTGCCCTGGCAGGTCCGCTCCAGGAAGGCCTCGTCCACGGCGTCGTCCACCCGGTCCACCTCCTCCGGGAGCCGGATGAGCTGGAAGACGACACCGATGCCGAGCAGCAGCAGCACCACCAGCCAGTGGGTGGCGAAGGGCAGGCTCGCGCTCATCTCCCACGCCTCGGCGTTGATGAAGAGGAAGGCGACGAAGAGCAGCAGCAGCGGCAGCGCCCGCATCGCGGTGCCGACGAGCAGCGGGACGCTGGTGACCGTGCGCCGGAGCGCGAAGGTGAGGATGGGGCGCGCGTGCAGGGCGGTGGAGGCATACCAGAGACCGACGAGGATGAGCAGCGTCAGCCACACCGCGGGCGCCGCGCTGACCTGGCGCGACACCCACCCCAGCGTGCCGCCGAGCGCGGCCGTGCCGAGGAGCACCAGCGCCGCCAGCGGGAGCAGGTGGCGGGCGCGCAGCGCGTCGCGCGCCGCGGCACGCTCGGCCGGCACGAAGTAGGACAGCCCGTTGGCGAGGAACCACCGCTCGGTCTCGCGGCGTGGGTCGGCGGGCTCGCGACGTCTGGGCACGGACCCAGGGTATGCCGGGTAGGTTGGTGTCCCGTGACGACGCCGACACGCACGCCCACCGACATCGACCGCATCGCCGAGGCGCACCTGGACGCCGTGGTGGCGCTGAGCCCGCTGGAGGCGACCTACCTCGGCGTCCCCGGACGGGACGACGAGATCGACGACCTGTCGATCGAGGGCCTGCGCGCCCGCCGCGACCTGGTCGCGGTGACCCTCGGCCGTCTCGAGGGGGTCGAACCGGCCGACGACACCGACAGGGTCACCCGCGCGGCGCTGCACGAGCGGCTCGGCCTCGAGGCCGAGCTGCTGGACCTGGTCCTGGCCGGCCGGACACCCGTCGAGTTCAACGTCCTCACCGCGGCCTGCCTCGCCGTGCGGGACATCTTCGACCTCATGGCCAAGGACACCGAGGCGCACTGGGCGACGCTCGTGGCGCGGCTGCGGGCCGTGCCCGCCGCGCTGGAGCAGTACGCCTCCGCCTTGCGCTGGTCCGCCGAGCAGGGTCAGGTCCCGCCGGTGCGGCAGGTGCGGGCGGTCGCGGAGCAGTGCCGCGACCAGGCCGGCGACGAGGCGAGCAGCTTCGACGCCCTGACGGGGGAGGCCGCGGGGCAGCCCGAGGCGATCCGCGCCGACCTCGCCGACGCCATGACCGGCGCCAAGGCCGCCTTCGGCGCGTTCGCGGCATACCTCACCGACGAGCTCGAGCCGCAGGCGCCGGAGTCCGACGCGTGCGGCACCGAGCTCTACCGGCTGCACTCGCGCAGCTTCCTGGGCGCGGAGATCGACCTCGAGGAGACCTACCGGTGGGGGCAGGAGGAGCTCGCCCGGATCACCGCGATGATGGAGCAGACCGCGGAGCAGATCCGCCCGGGCAGCTCGGTCAAGGAGGCGGTCGCCCTCCTGGACGAGGACCCGGAGTATGCGCTGGAGGGCACCGAGGCGCTGCGCGCGTGGATGCAGGAGACCGCCGACCGCGCGGTGGCCGAGCTGGCGGACACCCAGTTCGACGTCCCCGGACCGGTCCGCCGCATCGAGTGCATGATCGCGCCGAGCCAGACGGGCGGGATCTACTACACCGGGCCGAGCGAGGACTTCTCCCGGCCGGGGCGGATGTGGTGGTCGGTACCCAAGGGGGTCACCCGGTTCTCCACCTGGCGCGAGCTGACCACCGTCTACCACGAGGGCGTCCCGGGACATCACCTGCAGATCGGTCAGACCGTCTACCGCGCCGAGCTGCTGAACCGGTGGCGCCGGCTGGCGTCCTGGACGTCGGGGCACGGCGAGGGATGGGCGCTCTACTCGGAGTGGCTGATGGCGGACCTGGGCTACATGGACGACCCGGGCAACCGGATGGGCCTGCTCGACGCCCAGTCGCTGCGCGCGGCCAGGGTCGTGCTCGACATCGGCGTGCACTGCGGCTTCGACGCGCCGCAGGAGGTCGGCGGTGGCGGCTGGACCTACGACAAGGCCTGGGAGTTCCTCAACAACCACGTCAACATGGACGAGGGATTCGTCCGGTTCGAGCTGGACCGCTACCTCGGCTGGCCCGGCCAGGCGCCGAGCTACAAGATCGGCGAGCGGCTGTGGCTGGAGCTGCGCGAGGAGTGCCGCCGGCGCGAGGGCGACGACTTCGACCTCAAGGCGTTCCACCGGCGCGCGCTGGACATCGGTGGCGTCGGGCTGGACACGCTGCGGGCGGCGGTGCTCGACCAGCTGTGAGCGCGACGTCGGAGGCGCCCGAGCGGGTCAGCCGCAGGCTCCTGCTGCGCGGCTTCACCGACGCCGACCGTGGGCCGTTCGCCGCCCTCAACGCCGACCCCGAGGTCACCCGCCACCTCCAGGGGCCGCTGAGCCGCGAGCGCTCGGACGCCTTCGTCGACCGCATCGCCTCCTGCTGGTCCGAGCGCGGCTACGGCCTGTGGGCGCTGGAGCGGCGCGACACCGGTGAGTTCATCGGCTACACCGGCCTGTGGCCCGCCGACTTCCTGCCCGGCGGTCCAGCGGTCGAGGTGGGGTGGCGGCTGGCGCGGCCGGCTTGGGGCTTCGGCTACGCCCCGGAGGCGGCCCGCGAGGCGCTGCGCCTCGGCTTCGCCGAGGTGGGCCTGGAGGAGGTCGTCTCCTTCACCCCGGCCGTCAACACGGCCTCGTTGCGGGTGATGGACAAGATCGGCCTGGTGCGCGACCCGACCCGTGACTTCGACCACCCGCGGGTGGACGCGACGGCCTACCCGTCGCTCGTGCGGCACCTCGTCCACGCCCTGGGCGCGCAGCGGTGGAGGCTCAGCACCACCGCTCCGTGACGGTGCGGACCACCTTCGCCGAGCGGGTGGTGCCGACCCCGTCGCCGAGCACCTTCTCGATCGCCGCGTTGCTCAGGGTGCTGGTGTGGAAGCTGTCGCCGATGAGCAGGTGCGCCGCGCGGCCGCGCAGGACGAGCCGCTCGCCGTCGCCCCTGACCGACTCCGCCGCCCGGACCGCGGCCGGCGTGGGCGTGTCCTTGAGCAGGACGAGGTGGTGCTGGCCGGTATGCCCCGCGCCGAGCTCCTCGATGTCCGCCGCCAGGTCGCGGAGCTCGGGCACGGCATACGCGATCGTCGGCACCTCGAAACCGCGGTCGGCGAGGTAGGCCGCCTCCAGCGCCTCCTCGATCCGGGCCCGCGAGCGCCGCCGGGTCTCGAGGCGCACGTTGCCGGTGTTGATGTAGGTCGCGACCTCGCCGAAGCCTGCCTGCTCGGTCACCCGCACGATGTCGTCCTTGGGGAACTTCCGACGGGCGCCGAGGTTGATCGCGCGGAGGAAGGCGATGTAGGTGGGCATGTCGCGATCCTGCCACCAGACCGGGTCCGCGTGCGGCCGAGGCGAGCAGGTCTGTCAGTGCCGAATCATACACTTGTTCGAAAGAAGGACGAGGCGCCTCGCGGACGCGGCGCCGGGGGCCCGGGGAGGGGGTGACGCACCATGACAGATCCAGCACGGAGTCACGTGCCGGGCGGCCCGCAGGACCGGGGTGGTGCCCTGCTCGCCGAGCTCGGGGAGGTCGCCGCGCAGCGCTCCCGGGCCGAGCGCCGCCTGCTCGAGGTCGCCCGCGAGCTCGTCGCGGCCACCGGTGAGACCCTGCTCGGGCAGAAGGGTTTCTCCAGCGTCGAGGAGCTCACGGCGGCCGAGCGCCGCCGGTGGCGGGCCGAGGCGAAGCGGCTCTGCGTCGCCGAGATCCGGCTGCGGCTCGGCGTCGGCGAGCGGGAGGCACGGGCCATGACCGGGCTGGCCTGCGCGCCGGCAGACGTGCGCGATCAGGTCCTCGGGGCGCTGGGGCGGGGCGAGGTCACCTGGAGCCTGGTCCGCGGCTTCTGGCAGCGCTGCGGCCCACTGCCCGCGGAGCGGGCCGGGCTCGTGGCCGAGGTCCTCTTCGGCACCGACCCGTCCACGGCGGCCCCGGAGCGCCTCGACCCGGACGGAGACCTGCGGACCGAGCCGTGGCAGCACACGGACTACTGGGCCACCCTGGAGCGGGAGGCCGTCCGCGCCGAGGGCGAGGACGTGCAGGCCGAGCGCGAGCGGCGACGCGCGGCCTGTCGTCGGCGACGCTCGTGGATGTCGGTCCACGACGACGGGACCGCCACGATGAGCATCACCGGCCCGCTCACCACCATGGCCGCCATCCACGCCCGGGTCGAGCGCGCGGCGCGGGCGCTGCGCAAGGCCGGCGACGAGCGGACCCTCGACCAGCTGCGCAGCGACGTGCCCGCGGCCCTGCTGCTGCACGGCGAGCTGCCGCTGCCGCAGCGAGTGAGCGAGGACGACGTCACGGTGGCCGACCTGGAGGCGATCAGCAGGATCGTCAGCGCCCAGCCTCGGGTCGACCTGCAGGTCGTCGTGCCGTGGGGTGCCTTCACGGCCGACGACGAGCAGCCCTCCCAGCCGGCCCGGTGTGACCGACGGCTCGGGTCGGTCGGTCACGTCCTCGGGCACCACCCTGCCTTCATCTCGCCCGGCCACGCCCGAGAGCTGGCGCTGCTTCCTGGGACGACCCTGTCCCGCCTCCTCGTCGATCCGGCGGACGGGCGGCTCGTCGAACGCACCATCGCCCGCTACCGACCCGACGCCGACATGCGCCGGCAGGTGGTTGCGGCCGATGTCCACTCGCGGTCCCCGCTGACCCGGGTGCCCGCGTCACGGTGCGAGCTGGACCACGTGCTGCCGCACGGCACACCTGGTGGCCTGACCGGAGAGCACAATCTGGGCTCGCTCGACATCCGGACGCATCAGTTCAAGACCGCTCGGACCTGGAGCGTGGCCATCAACCGTCGCCGCGACCTGACCTGGTCCACCCTCCTGGGCCAGACCGCCACGACCCGCGTGCACGACTACCGGCAGTACCTCGACCGGGCGTTCGCCACGACTCCTCCCGGGGAGCCCTCCGGGGACCACGGCGCGCACGACACCGCAGACACCCGCGGCACCATCGACGCCCGGCGCGACCTCGCCTGCCAGGCGCTCTACGCCGCCCTCGTGCACCGCGGCGCCGACGCTTTCCTGTCCGACCTCGACGACGACGCCGACGACAGGACTCCCCTCACCGGGTGGGCCTGCGTGGCTCGTCGCTCCCCGGGCGAGCCGGTGCCGACCCCGGAGGAGGTGCTGGGCATACCAGCAGGAGACGACCTCGACCGAGCCGCCAGGCGCGCACACCCGGACGCGGAGCGCCGGGGGAAGGACCGACCGGGAGACCCGGCCGGGGGCGGTTGGCCGACGCGACCGGACGGGCCGCCACCGTTCTGAGTTCGGCACTCCGAGCACGGAGGTCTGCTCCTCTAGGCTTGATCCCGTGATCCCGCTCGTCCTCGCGTCCGCATCCCCCGCCCGCCTCACCACCCTGACCAGGGCGGGGGTCCGCCCCGAGGTGATCGTCTCCGGGGTCGACGAGGACGCCGCCATCGCCGCCGCGCAGGAGCGGCACGGCGAGCTGGACGCGGCGGACGTCGCGCTCACCCTGGCCCGCGCGAAGGCCGAGCAGGTCAGCACCGAGCACGAGCCGGACGCCCTGGTGCTGGGCTGCGACTCGGTGCTGGAGCTGGAGGGGGAGGTCTACGGCAAGCCGCACTCCTCCCAGGTGGCGATCGAGCGCTGGCAGCGGATGCGCGGCCGCTCCGGCACCCTGCACACCGGCCACTGGCTCGTCGACGACCGCAGCGACGGCACGGGCGCCACCTTCGGCGCCACCGCCTCGACCGTGGTCCACTTCGCCGACCTCAGCGACGCGGAGATCGCGCACTACGTCGGCACCGGGGAGCCGCTGCACGTCGCGGGGGGCTTCACGGTCGACGGGCTCGGCGGAGCCTACGTCACCGGCATCGAGGGCGACTACCACGCCGTCGTGGGGGTCAGCCTGCCCCTGCTCCGCGAGCTGCTGGGGCAGCTCGACCTGGCCTGGCACGAGCTGGGCGCCGGGGCGGGTCAGGCGTCGTAGTCGATGGTGACGGTCTCGGTCACGGGGTGCGACTGGCACATCAGCCGGTAGCCGCGCTCCACCTCGTCCGGTTCGAGGGCGTAGTTGCGGTCCATCCGCACCTCGCCGTCGATCACCTTGGCCCGGCAGGTGCCGCACACTCCCCCGGTGCACGAGAAGGGGGCGTCCGGCCGCTCCCGCAGCGTCGCGGCCAGCACGGTCTCGGCGCGGCTCGGCATGGGCACGGTCGTGGTGCGCCCGTCGAGGGTCACCGTCGCCACCGCCTCCGGCGGTGCGCCGGGGTCCACCGGCTCCGACGCGACCGGCTCGGTCACCGGCGCACCGTCCCCGTCCACGTGGAAGATCTCGTGGTGCACGTGCTCGGCGTCGACACCCCGCTCGGCGAGCACCTGCTGCACCGTCTCGACCATGCCGAACGGACCGCAGAGGTACCACTCGTCCACCTGGTCCTCCGGGACGAAGGTGGCGAGCAGCTGCTCGACCTTCGCGCGGTCGATCCGACCGGTGAGCAGCTCGGCGTCCTGCGGCTCGCGGGAGAGCACGTTGAGCAGCGTGAAGCGACCCGGGAAGCGGTTCTTCAGGTCCATCAGCTCCTCGAGGAACATGACGGAGTCGGTGCGACGGTTGCCGAAGACCAGGGTCACCCGGGAGCCCGGCTCCTCCTCGAGCGCCGTGGTGAGCAGGGACAGCACCGGCGTGATGCCCGAGCCTGCGGCGATCCCCACGTGGTGCTTGGTGGCCGTCGGCTCGGTGGGGCAGGTGAACGACCCCATCGGGGTCATGACCTGCAGGGTGTCGCCGGGCTGCACGTGCTGGTTCAGCCAGCTCGACATCACCCCTCCGGGCACCGTGGCCGACGCGACGCGCACCCGCCCGCTCTCCCGCGCCTGGGCGCGAGAGATGCAGCAGGAGTAGGAGCGGCGGGCGTCCTGCCCGTCGATCGTCGCCCGGACGGTGAGGTGCTGACCCGGCTCGAAGGCGAACTCCTCGCGCAGCTCGTCCGGGATCTCGAAGCTGATGGCGACCGCCTGGTCGGTGAGGCGGTCCACGTCGCTCACGGTGAGCTCGTGGAACGTCGCCCGGCGGCGTGTGGGCTGCTGGATCAGGCTCAACGGGATCGTCCTCAGATCGTCTTGAACTCGTCGAAGGGCTCGCGGCACACCCGGCAGCGGCGCAGCGCCTTGCACGCCGTCGACCCGAAGCGCGCGACCTCCTCGGTGTCCTCGGAGCCGCAGTGCGGGCACGCGACGACGCGTAGCTGCAGGCCGACCGGCACCGGTCCGGGCGGGCCGCCGTGGGCGCGGTCCCCGGTGGGGGGCGCGATGCCGAAGCGGCGGAGCTTGGCGCGGCCCTCCTCGCTCATCCACGCGGTGGTCCAGGCGGGCGAGAGCTGGGTGACGACGTCGACGGGTATGCCGTGGCGCTGCGCGGCCTCGCGCACCCCGTCCACCATGGCGTGCATGGCGGGGCAGCCGGAGTAGGTCGGGGTGATCGTGACCCGCAGCCCCGCCTGCCCGTCCACGTCAGCCTGCTCGACGGCGCGGATCACCCCGAGGTCGTCGATGGTGATGACCGGGATCTCCGGGTCGGCGACCGCGCGGATGGCGCGCTCGGCATCGTCCAGGTCGACCGCGGCGTGCGGTGCGGGGGTCCTCACCACGTCGCCCCCGGGTGACTGCGGTGGATGTGCTGCATCTCGGCCAGCAGGTAGCCCATCACCTCGGAGTGCACCCCGTCGCGACCCCCTCGGGCGTGCCACCGCGGCGGGTCGGGCATCTCCAGGGTCGCCTGCTGCAGCACCTGCGTGACGTAGCCGTTGACCGCCTCGGTCAGGGTCGAGGGCAGCACCCCGACCCCCTGGTCGGTCGCCCACCGGGCGGCGTCGTGGTCCTCGCCGAGCTCGGCTACGTAGGGGTGCACGGAGGCCAGGCCCTGCTGCATCCGCTCGTGGCTCTCCCCCGTCCCGTCACCGAGACGCAGCACCCACTGCGTCGCGTGGTCCCGGTGGTACTCGACCTCCTTGACCGCCTTGGCCGCGATCGCGGCCAACGTCTCGTCGGCGGAGCCGAGCAGCGCGGAGTAGAGCTCGCACTGGTAGGTGGCGAACCACAGCATCCGCGCCATCTCGTGACCGAAGTCCGCGCGTGGCTGCTCCACCAGCTGCACGTTGCGGAACTCACGCTCGTCCCGCAGCATCGCCAGGTCGTCCTCGTCCCGCAGGGGCGTCGCGCCCTCGACCTCGCCGGCACGGGTCAGCAGGGACCGCGCCTGACCGAGCAGGTCCAGGCCCACGTTGCCGAGGGCCATGTCCTCCTCGATCTGCGGGGCGTGGGTCAGCCACTCCCCCAGACGCTGGGCATAGATGAGGGCGTCGTCGCCGAGCCCCAGCAGATACGCGACATGCTGCTCGGTCACAGGTACTCCACGTCCTCCGGCACGTCGTAGAAGGTGGGGTGCCGGTAGACCTTGTCGGCGGCCGGGTCGAAGAAGCTGTCCCGCTCGTCCGGGCTGGAGGCGGTGATGTCGCTGGACGCCACGACCCAGATCGACACACCTTCCTGCCGGCGGGTGTAGAGGTCGCGCGCGTTGCGCAGCGCCATCTCCCGGTCCGGTGCGTGCAGCGACCCCGCGTGCACGTGGGACAGGCCGCGCTTGGCGCGGACGAAGACCTCCCAGAGCGGCCAGGTCGAGCTGGTCATGCGACCTCCCCCTGCCGCGCGGCCTGCTTGTCGGCATACGCCGCGGCCGCCTCCCGCACCCAGGCGCCCTCCTCGTGGGCCTCCACCCGGGTCCGGATCCGGGACTCGTTGCACGGGCCGTCACCCTTGAGGACCCGCCAGAACTCGTCCCAGTCGATGTCCCCGAAGTCCCAGTGGCCCCGCTCCTCGTTCCACGCCAGCTCGGGGTCGGGCAGCGTGATGCCGAGCTTCTGGGCCTGCGGGACGGTCATGTCGATGAACTTCTGCCGCAGGTCGTCGTTGGAGAACCGCTTGATCCCCCACGCCATGCTCTGGGCGGTATGCCCGTTGCTGGCCTGCTCGCCGGTGTCCGGCGGGCCGAACATCATCAGCGCCGGCCACCACCAGCGGTCCGCGGCGTCCTGGGCCATCGCCTTCTGCTCCTCGGTCCCCCGGGCCAGCACCCAGAGGATCTCGAACCCCTGGCGCTGGTGGAACGACTCCTCCTTGCAGACCCGGATCATCGCGCGGGCGTACGGGCCGTAGGAGCACCGGCACAGCGGCACCTGGTTCATGATCGCCGCCCCGTCGACGAGCCAGCCGATGGCCCCCACGTCGGCCCAGGTCAGGGTGGGGTAGTTGAAGATCGAGGAGTACTTCTGCTGCCCGGAGTGCAGCTTGTCGAGCAGCTCGGAGCGGTCCACGCCGAGCGTCTCGGCGGCGGAGTAGAGGTACAGCCCGTGACCGGCCTCGTCCTGCACCTTGGCCATGAGGATCGCCTTGCGGCGCAGGCTCGGCGCGCGGGTGATCCAGTTGCCCTCGGGCTGCATGCCGATGATCTCCGAGTGCGCGTGCTGCGCCATCTGGCGGACCAGCGTCTTGCGGTAGGCCTCGGGCATGGCGTCACGCGGCTCGACCCGCTGGTCGTCCTCGATCAGCCCGTCGAAGTACTGCTCGAGGGCGTCGGTGTAGTCCGCCGTCTCGGTCGCGTTGAGCGGGCCGCCGAAGTCGTTGCCGTACATACCCCCAGTGTGCCAGAGATCGAGGCTCTTGTATAACGCTGGTGACGTCAGTTGACGTCCGAGGTGTAACAAGAACCGGGTGCGAGACTGGGGTGGTGAGCCACCCGCACGAGCAGCCGCCGGCAGCCGACGCCAGCGTCCGGACCGCCCGACCGAACGACGCCCCGGCCGTCGGGCTGGTGCAGGCCTTCGTCTGGCAGGGCGAGTACGCCGACATCCTCGACACCGAGGTGCTGGAGGCCCTGACCGGTCCGCGCTTCGCCACGGCCTGGCGGCAGTCGCTCGAGCACCCGCCGTCACCGCAGCACCGCCTCCTGGTGTCCTGCGCCGGTCCGCAGGTCACCGGCTACGTCGCGGTGGGCCCGGCCACCGACGAGCCGGGCCTCCCCGAGGGACGGTCGGGGATGCTCCTCGACGGCGGCGTGCACCCGGAGGCCCGGGGGTCCGGCCACGGCTCGCGGCTGCTCAACGCCGCGGTGGACACGCTGCGCGCGGCGCACGACGAGCTCGAGGCGGTCGCGGTCTGGGTGCTCGCCGACGCGGAGCGCACCCGCGCCTTCCTCCAGGCCGCCGGCTTCGAGCCGGACGGGGCGTGGCGCGACCGCGTCGTCGCGGACGACGGGCGGACGGTCCGCGAGGTCCGCCTGCTGGCCTGGCCCTGACCGGCACGCCGATGAGCGGCCGATGGGTGGGGGTGGACCTGGCGCGCACGCTGGCGCTGCTCGGGATGTTCGCCGCCCACCTGCTCCCGGACGACGGCTCCGGGCCGGGCGGGGTGAGCTGGGGCTTCCAGCTCGTGGCCGGGCGGTCGGCCGCGCTCTTCGCCGTGCTGGCCGGCGTCGGCATCGCGCTGGCCGCATCCCGCGCGAGCGTCCTCGCCGACCCCTGGGGCCACCGACGACGCCTGCTGGTCCGGGCCGTGCTCGTCGGCGGCATCGGCCTGCTGCTCGGCGTGCCCGACCCGGGGGTCGCGGTCATCCTGACCTACTACGCCCTGCTCTTCTGCTGCGCGTTGCCCGTCCTGCACTGGAGAGCGGGACCGTTGGCCTGGCTCGCCCTGGCGTGGGGCCTCGGCAGCCCGGTCGCGAGCATCCTCCTGCGCGACGTGCTCCCCGACCCGACGCTGGCCGACCCCTCGCTCACCGGGCTCCTCGTCGATCCCCTGCAGCTGCTCACCGAGCTCCTGGTGACGGGCTACTACCCGGTCCTGACGTGGGCCACCTATCTGTTCGCGGGCATGTCGGTGGGCCGCGTGCTGGGCGCGCGGGGGGCCGGTCGGGACGTCACCCGACCCCTGGTGCTGGTCGGAGCGGCGTCCGCCACGCTCGCGCTCGGGGTCTCGGCGCTGCTGACCCGCTCCGGCGAGGTCCGGGGCGCGCTGCTCGCGACGACCGGGCTGGGCGCCGACGACTGGGCGCTGCTGGACCAGGAGCGACGCGACGGCTACTTCGGCACGCATCCCGACGGAAGCTGGTGGTGGCTCGGGGTCTGGTCGCCGCACAGCGGGAGCATCGTGGACCTGGTGCACACCACGGGCAGCGCGCTGCTGGTGCTGGGATGCTGCCTCGCCCTCGTCCGGGCCCTCCCGTCCCTGCCGTGGCCGGTGCTGTCCGGCGCGGGTCGGGCCACGCTCAGCCTCTACTCGGCCCACGTCATCCTGCTCTCGACCCCACTCGGTGACGCCGGGGTGCTGGCCCGGGACACCTCCACCGGGCTGCTCGCCCACAGCCTCATCGCCCTCGTGCTCGGGGCCGCACTCGTGGCACTGGGTCGGAGGGGACCCCTCGAGTGGGCCGTCCACCGAGCCGTGGCCGGCACTCCTGTCACTCCTGCCCCACACGTCTCCTCCTAGCCCACACGAGCGCCACGCCGTTCACCTTTTGTTCACTTTTAGGTCGCTTTGGAGTATGCTGGGTGAACAGAACATGAACGATTCGACCCGAGAACTTGCTCTCGGAGGAGGTGGACCCCATGGCTACCGTTCGCTCCCGCAGCACGAAGAGCCTCCGCGCGACCCGCGCCCTCACGTGGGTCCCGGTGACCGACGCGACCGGACGCACCCGGATGGAGATGCGCTGGCACCTCGACGCACCCGCGCCACGGATCCGACGCAAGCAGGCTGCCTGAGCAGCTGAGCGCCGGACGCACAGAAGGGCGGGCCCGACCGGGCCCGCCCTTCCTCATGTGCGACTGGATGCCTCGCTCAGTCGGAGGACTCCTGCGCGTCGCCGCCGGCGCCGTTCTCGGAGCCACCGTTGCTGCCGCGACCACGGCCACCACGCCGTCGGCGCTGCCGACGCGGGCGATCGCCCTCGCCGTCGGCACCCTCGCCCGCGCTGCCGGCCGGCACGGTCTCGGTGACCTCCGGCGCCTCGGCGTCGTCGGCCCGGCTGGGCTCACCGGCGTCGGACACCGGTGCCGGCTGCTCGTCCGCAGCGCCGCCCTGCTCGTCCGCGACCACCGCGGCGAGCGAGAGCTTGCCGCGCGGGTCGATCTCCTTGAGCTCGACCTGCACCTTCTGGCCCACGCCCAGCACGTCCTCGACCGCGTCGATGCGCTTGCCACCGACGAGCTTGCGGATCTCGGAGATGTGCAGCAGACCGTCCTTGCCCGGGAGCAGGGAGACGAAGGCACCGAAGGTCGTGGTCTTCACCACGGTCCCGAGGAAGCGCTCCCCGATCTCCGGCATCTGCGGGTTGGCGATCGCGTTGATCGCCGCCCGGGCGGCCTCGGCCGACGGGCCGTCGGTGGCGCCGATGTAGACCGTGCCGTCGTCCTCGATCGAGATGTCGGCGCCGGTGTCCTCCTGGATCTGGTTGATCATCTTGCCCTTCGGGCCGATGACCTCGCCGATCTTGTCGACCGGCACGCGCACCGAGATCACGCGGGGGGCATACGGGCTCATCTCGTCCGGGGCGTCGATCGCCTCGTTCATGACGTCCAGGATGTGCATCCGGGCGTCGCGCGCCTGGGTCAGCGCACCGGCCAGGACGTCCGCCGGGATGCCGTCCAGCTTGGTGTCCAGCTGGATGGCGGTGACGAACTCGCGCGTCCCGGCGACCTTGAAGTCCATGTCGCCGAAGGCGTCCTCGGCACCGAGGATGTCGGTGAGCGCGGCATACTGCGTCTTCCCATCGACCTCCGCGGAGACCAGGCCCATCGCGATCCCCGCCACCGGTGCGCGCAGCGGCACACCGGCGTTGAGCAGCGACATCGTGGACGCGCAGACCGAGCCCATCGAGGTGGACCCGTTGGAGCCCAGCGCCTCGGAGACCTGGCGGATGGCGTAGGGGAACTCCTCGCGGGTCGGCAGCACCGGCATCAGGGCGCGCTCGGCGAGCGCGCCGTGGCCGATCTCGCGCCGCTTCGGCGAGCCCACACGGCCCGTCTCACCGGTCGAGTAGGGCGGGAAGTTGTAGTTGTGCATGTAGCGCTTGCGGGACACCGGGGACAGCGTGTCCAGCTGCTGCTCCATCCGCAGCATGTTGAGCGTGGTCACACCCATGATCTGGGTCTCACCGCGCTCGAAGATCGCCGAGCCGTGCGCCCGCGGGATGACCTCGACCTCGGCCGACAGGGCGCGGATGTCCTTCAGCCCACGGCCGTCGATGCGCACCTCGTCGCGCAGGATGCGCTCCCGGATGAGCTTCTTCTGCACCGCGCGGTAGGCCGCGTCCAGCTCCTTGTCGCGGTCGTGGAAGGGCGCGTCCTCTGAGGTGTCGCTGTCACCGGCGGGGTCCCAGTGCAGGCCGAGCAGCTTCTCCTTCATCGCGATCTTGATCTCGTCGAGCCGGTCCTCGCGCTCGGCCTTGCCGGCGATCTGCAGGGCGGCCGTGAGGTCGCCGGTGACGGCCGACTCCACGGCCTCGTAGGCGTCGTCCTCGTAGTCCAGGAAGCGCGGGAACTCCTCGACCTCCTTGGCGGCGGAGGTGGCCAGCTCGGCCTGCGCCTCGCACAGGACCTTGATGAACTTCTTCGACTCCTCCAAACCCTGGGCGACGACCTCCTCGGTCGGGGCCTGCTTGCCGCCCCCGTTGACCAGGTCCCAGGTGGCCTCGGTGGACTCGGCCTCGACCATCATGATCGCGACGTCGTCCTCGACGACCCGCCCGGCGACGACCATGTCGAAGGTCGAGCGCTCGATGTCGGAGAAGTTCGGGAAGGCGACCCACTGCCCGTCGATGAGGGACACGCGCACGCCACCGATCGGACCGCTGAAGGGCAGGCCGGAGATCTGGGTGGAGGCGGACGCGGCGTTGATCGCGAGCACGTCGTACTGGTGGTCCGGGTCGAGGGACAGCACGGTGATGACGACCTGGACCTCGTTGCGCAGCCCCTTCGCGAAGGTCGGGCGCAGCGGGCGGTCGATCAGCCGGCAGGTGAGGATGGCGTCGGTCGACGGCCGCCCCTCACGCCGGAAGAAGCTCCCGGGGATCTTGCCGAGGGCATACATCTTCTCCTCGACGTCCACCGTCAGCGGGAAGAAGTCGAAGTGGTCCTTGGGGTGCTTGCTGGCCGTGGTGGTCGACAGCAGCATCGTCTCGTCGTCGAGGTAGGCGGTGACGGAACCGCCGGCCTGCTTGGCCAGGCGCCCGGTCTCGAACCGGACGGTGCGGGTGCCGAAGCTGCCGTTGTCGATCGTGGCTTCGGCGAAGGTGATCTCTGGACCCTCCATGGGCCCTCCTTTTCTCTTCACTCTCATCTGCAGCGGGCATCGTCGTTGTGCCTGCTGGTCGTGCGGGAGGAGGGTGACCCCTCCCCAAACGCAGCAAGAGCGGTCCCCAGACGTGGGAACCGCTCCCCTGCGAAGCTCAGCGGCGCAGGCCGAGGCGCTTGATCAGCGACCGGTAGCGCTCGATGTCGATCTCCTCGAGATAGCGCAGGAGCCGCTTGCGCTTGCCGACCAGCAGCAGCAGGCCGCGGCGGCTGTGGTGGTCGTGCTTGTGCTCGCGGGAGTGCTCGGTGAGCTCCTTGATGCGGGCGGTCAGCAGCGCGACCTGCACCTCGGGCGAACCGGTGTCGCCCTCGGTCGTGGCGTATTCCTTGATGATGTCCTGCTTCGTGGCAGTGTCGATCGCCATCGGCGACTCCTTCGGTTGTTGCGCGGCGCCAACCCGGGCCTGTTCACCGGGGCACTCTCGATCCGCGGCCGTCATGACGGCACCGTTCAGGTTATCAGCGTCCGGCGGAGCGCCCTAATCTGTGACCATGCCGCGGCTGCGCACCGTCTCCCCCTCCTCGCCGGGCTGGACCCGGCGTCGGTCCGGCCGCGGGTTCACCTACCTGGACGCCTCGGGCGAGCGCCTCGGCGCCGAGGACGTCGCCCGGGTCAAGGCCCTCGTCATCCCCCCGGCCTGGGAGGACGTGTGGATCTGCCCGCACCCCCGTGGCCACATCCAGGCGGTCGGCACCGACGACGCCGGTCGGCGGCAGTACCTCTACCACCCGGCCTGGCGGGAGAAGCGGGACAAGCTGAAGTTCGACCGGGTGCTCGCGGCCGCCGCGCGCCTGCCCGCGGCGCGGCGCAGGGTGGCCCGGGACCTGGCCCGTGAGGGTATGCCGGTGGAGCGGGCCGAGGCGGTGGCCGTGCGGCTGCTGGACCTGGGCTACTTCCGGATCGGCAGCGACGTCTACACCGACGCGCACGGCAGCTTCGGTCTCACCACGCTCGAGCGTCGCCACGTCCGCGCCCGGGGGGACGTCCTCGTGTTCCGCTTCGTCGGCAAGTCCGGCGTGGAGCACACCGTCGAGATCGACGACGCCGACGTGATCGCGGCGCTGGACCGGATGCGCCGGCGTCGCTCGGGCGATCGCCTGCTGGCCTACCAGGAGGATCGCCGCTGGGTCGACCTGGACGCGGCGGCGGTGAACCTCTACCTCGACGGCCTCCTCGGCGGGGAGCTCACCGCGAAGGACTTCCGCACCTGGCACGCGACCGTCCTGGCCGCCACGTCCCTGGCGCTGTCGCACGAGGACGGCACCACCACGGCGTCCCGGCGCCGGGCGGTGCGGGCCGCGGTGGAGGAGGTGGCGGCATACCTCGGCAACACGGCGACCGTCGCCCGCTCGTCCTACATCGACCCTCGCGTGATCGATCTCTACGAGGAGGGCACCACCATCGCCGAGGCGGCCCAGCGGCGGCATCGCTCGCCCGAGGCCAGGACGCGCGACCTGGAGAAGGCTGTGCTAGAGATGCTGGCATGAGCCTGGAGACGTTCCCGACGGACTGGCAGCGCGCCCTGTGCGTCGTGGCCCACCCGGACGACCTGGAGTACGGCACCGCGGCGGCCGTGGCGCGGTGGACGGACGAGGGCAAGCAGGTCACCTACCTGCTGGTCACCCGCGGTGAGGCGGGCATCGACACGATGTCGCCGGACCGGGCGGGGCCGCTGCGCGAGCGAGAGGAGCGGGACGGGGCCCGCGAGGTGGGCGTCGACGACGTGCGCTTCCTGGAGGGCTTCTCCGACGGCGTGGTCGAGGCCGACCTGCGGCTGCGCCGCGAGCTGGCCCGGGTGATCCGCGACGTCCGCCCGGAGGTGGTGACGACCATCTCGCACGCGGAGACCTTCCCGAACGGCGGCCTCAACCAGGCCGACCACCGCGCGGTGGGGCTGAGCGTGCTGGACGCGGTGGCCGCCGCCGGCAACCGGTGGATCTTCCCCGAGCTGGTCACCGAGGGCCACGAGCCGTGGGACGGCGTGCGCTGGATCGCCTCCTCGGCCGGCCACTCCTCCACCCACGAGGTGGACGTGACCGACACCTTCGAGCGGGCCGTGGCCTCGCTGGAGGCCCACCGGGAGTACCTCGCGGCCCTCGGCGGCGACTACCCCGCACCCCGGGACCTGCTCGGCATGATCCTCGGGACCGGCGAGGACGGCCGCTACGCCTGGCAGGCCCAGGTCTTCCCCCGCTGACTCCACCACCCCGGCACCACACTGCCCCGCATGAGCAAGGAAACCAGCCGTGCAGCAGGGAAACGACCCTGCGACGTGTGAGGTTCTCTTGCTCATGCTCCGGTGAAGGGCTGAGCGAGGGCGGCTAGCTCGCCACGCGGGCCTGAGCCCGGGCCATGGCCGCCCTGATCTTGGCCAGCACCCGGTGCGGGTGGGCGAGGTCCTCCCAGGTGAGCCGGACCACCTCGTAGCCCAGTTCCCGGAGCCGGTCCTCCCGCAGCTTCTCGGCGACGAGGTCGGCGTGCGAGGCGTACTTGAGGCGGCCGTCGAACTCGACCAGGACCGCCGTCCCGTCGATCTGGAAGTCACTGCGTGCCACGACGATCCCCTGCTCGTCCCGGATGACGACCTGCGGGATCGCCGGCGGCAGCGCCAGGGTATGCAGCACCCACGCCGTCCGTGACTCGCCGGCGCTCTCCCGCCGACCGTCGGCCAGCTCCAGCACGACCCGCGCGGCCTGGCGGCCGTTCTTGAGGCAGGCCAGGTCGACCTGTGCCGTCAGCTCCTCCGCGGTGCAGGCGCCCGACCGGAGCGCTGAGTCGGCAGCGACGAGGCCGGCCTCGACGCCATACTGGGCTGCCACCTGCAGCGAGGCGAGACAGGCAGTGGTGCACGGCACCCCTGCCACCAGCGACACCGAGGTCTCCGGGACCGGGGAGTGCACCCACAGGCCGCCACCGCGGCGACCCCGCCCGTGGCGGATGCGGGAGGCGTGGGCCAGGTCGTCCACGCCGTAGATCGCCAGTCTCCTGTGCGCGAGGGAGCTGTGATGGCTGAGCGCCAACCCACCCGGCTCATGACGGACATCGGGAAGGCCCAGTGCGAGGGCGCGGGCGCGCAGCGCGTGCCGCTCCCACGCGGGACACTCGCTCCAGAGACGCCCATCGACCAGGACGTTGCGGCGCAGGCGGAGCAGGATCCCGTCGTGCCTCAGGGCGTCGAGGTCCCGGTCGCTGAGGCCCGCCCGGCGCAGGTGCCCAGAGGTGGTGGTGCCCTCGTGGGCCGCGAGCACGGCGGTGGCCACGGCGGTGCGGGTTGCGGCGTCCATGTGGGGAGTCTGGACCTGCCCGCGTGACCCCCGCGGAACTTATCCACACCCAGCCAGGGCCCACCCCCGCATGAGCAAGGAAACCCCGCACAGAGCACCTCAACATCCCTGTCCTGTGCAGGACTTCCTTGCTCATGCGGGGCGGGGTGGCACGGGGAAGGGGGCTGCGCGGGAGGGCGCGGGCGGGGCGGCACCGGGGAGGGCCGGCGGGAGGAGCTACGTGCGGCGCTGGCAGCCGCCGCACCAGAAGAGGTTGCGCCCGGCGACCACCTTGTGCCGGACGGTGGCGCCGCAGCGCAGGCACGGCATACCGGTGCGCTGGTAGACCGCGAACTCCCGCGGGACGTCCGGCAGCTCACCGCGGTCCAGCGCCGCGCGGGTGTCCTCGAGCACGTCGTCGAGGGTGATGATCGTGCCGGTCCGCACGCCGTACGGCATCAGCCGCACCAGGTCCTCCCAGATCAGCCGCCACGAGGCCGGCTTCAGCGACCGGCCCGGCCGCAGGGGGTGCAGCCGGTGCCGCCACAGCACCTCGCAGCGGTAGATGTTGCCGACGCCGGCGAGCACGGTCTGGTCCATGAGCAGCTCGGCCACGGTCTTCCCGGACCGCCGGATCGAGGCGTATGCCTGCTCCGGGTCGTTCAGCTCGCTCACCGGTTGCAGCGGGTCCGGGCCCTGTCGCCGGACCAGCCGGTCGACCTCCGCCTCGTCGACCACCTGGCAGGCCATCGGCCCCCGCAGGTCGGCGACGTGCCGGTCGGACAGCAGCCGCAGCCGCACCGCCCCGGTCGCGGCGGGCTCGGCGCCGGGCGGGTCGACGGGGAGCACGAACCACTTCCCGATCAGCCCGAGGTGGACGTAGAGGGTCCGCCCCTGCGCGAAGTCGACGAAGAGCAGCTTGCCGTGCGCCCAGGACTGCTCCAGCACGGTGCCGTCGAGCAGGCCCGCGCCGTCCGCGAACCGCCCCTGCGGGCTGTTCACCTCGGGCGAGGTGCCCCCGAACGCCCCGTCGATCGCCCCGGCCAGACGGTGCAGCGTGTGTCCCTCCGGCATGGCCAGATGTTCTCACGCCGACCGGTCAGCCGGTGTTGCGCAGGCCCGCGGCGACACCGTTGACCGTCACCAGCAGGGCGCGCTGCAGCTCGTCCACCTCGTCCTCGCCGGCGCCGTCGGTGGCCGCCCCGTCGTCCTCCGGGCGGTCGCGCAGCCGGCGCAGCAGCTCGACCTGCAGGTAGGAGATGGGGTCGAGGTAGTTGTCGCGCACGGTCAGGGTCCGCCGCAGCACCGGCTGGTCGTCGAGGAGGTGCTCCTCCCCCGTCAACGCCTTCAGCTCGGCGACGGTCAGCTCGAACTCGGCGCGGACCGTGTCGAAGACGTGCCGCAGCTCCTCGGGCACCAGGGTGTCGACGTAGTGGGCCGCGATGCCGAGGTCGGTCTTGGCCACCGTCATCTCGACGTTGGAGACCACCGACCGGAAGAAGTGCCAGTGCTCGAGCATCTGGTGCAGGGTGTCGCCGTGCCCCGCCTCCCGGGCCGCCTTCAACCCGGACCCGACCCCGAACCACCCGGGGATGATCTGCCGGGTCTGGGTCCAGCCGAAGACCCAGGGGATGGCGCGCAGCCCGTCCAGCCCCTTGCCGGTGTCCGGCCGCTTGCTGGGTCGGGACCCGATGTTGAGCGCGCCGAGCTGGTCGACCGGTGTCGCCGCGACGAAGTATGCCGGGAGGTCGTCGTCCTCGATGAGGCTCCGGTAGGCGGCGAAGGCGGCGTCGCTGGCGACGTCCATGACCGCGCCGTAGCGCTCGCGCTCCTCGGTGGTGGTCCGCGGGTCGCGGTGCAGGGCGGAGGCCCGCAGCACGGCGGCGAGGGACAGCTCGAGGTTCTCCTGGGCGAGCGCGGGCAGGGAGTACTTGTCCGAGATCACCTCGCCCTGCTCGGTGAACTTGATGTCACCCTCGAGCACGCCGTTCGGCTGGGCCAGGATCGCGTCGTAGGTCGGGCCACCGCCGCGGCCGACCGAGCCGCCCCTGCCGTGGAAGAGCCGCAGCCGCACCCCGTGCTTCGCGGCCACGTCCCGCAGCGCCCGCTGCGCCTGGTGGATGCCCCACTGGCTGGTGAGCACCCCGGCCTGCTTGTTCGAGTCGGAGTAGCCGAGCATCACCTCCTGCACGTCGCCGCGTAGCCGGACCAGCTCGCGGTAGGCCGGCGTCGACAGCATGGCGTCGACCAGGGCCGCGGCCCCGCGCAGCTCGTCGATCGTCTCCAGCAGCGGGGCGAAGCCGACGAGCGCGAAGGCGCCGTCACCGCCCGCGTCGCCGTGCAGGTCGATCAGCCCGGCCTCGCGCGCCAGCACCGCGGCAGCCAGCACGTCGTCCGGGCCCTGGGTCATCGAGATGATGTAGGTCTCGACGACGTCCTCGCCATAGGTGGCCACCGCCTGCCGGATCTCGTCGAAGACGGCGAGGGTCTGCTCGCGGGGGGCGGCGCGGGTGAGCAGCGGGCGACGGGAGCCGAGCTCGGTGCCGAGCAGCTCGAGGCGGGCCTCGCGGTCGAGCGCGTCGTAGCCCTGCTCGCCCGCGGCCCCGGCGGCGTCCAGCATCGGCGCCAGGGTCTCGTGGTGCTTCTCGGAGTGCTCGCGCACGTCCAGGGTCGCGAGGTGCAGGCCGGTGGAGGCGATGGTCTGGGTCGCGTGCGCGAGGCGTCCGTCGGCGACCAGCTCGCCCCCGTGCCGGCGCAGCGAGTCGGCCACGACCTGCAGGTCGGCGACGATCTCGTCGACCTGCGCGTAGTCCCGGCCCTCCTCGTGCGGGGTGCCGGCGTCGAACCGCCTGCGGGTGTTGAGCAGCTTGGCCCGCACGCAGGTGAGCTTGAGCCGGTAGGGCTCCTGGGCGTTCAGCTCGAGAACCCGCTTGTCCAGCCCGGGCAGGTGCGCGAGGTCCTCGCGCAGCGACTCCATCAGCTCGTCCTCGACGTCGACGACGAGGGTCGAGGACGAGATCTGCGAGATCAGCAGGTCGACGAGGGAGAGCGCGACGCCGATGGCGTGGGTCCCCTGCAGCTTGAGCACCTGGCGGGTGACCGCCGGGGTGACGTAGGGGTTGCCGTCCCGGTCCCCGCCGATCCAGCTGCCGAAGCGCAGCGGCGGGTGCGCGGCGTCCATGCTCACCTCGTGCTCGGCGAGCAGGTCGGACAGGTGCCCCAGGAGCGCGGGCATCGTCGTGGTGAGCACCTCGTCGAGGTAGTACATCGCGTTGCGCGCCTCGTCCAGGGGTGTCGGCCGGTTCTGCCGCAGCTCGTCCGTCTGCCAGATCAGGTCGACCAGCTCGCCGAGGTCGCGGTCCTGCCGCCGGCGGGCCAGGGTGTCCGGCTCGGTCGGGGTGGCCAGCAGGTCGGACAGGTGCCGGATCTTGGTCAGCACGCTGCGCCGCGACGCCTCGGTCGGGTGGGCCGTGAAGACCGGTCGCACGTCCAGCTCCGCGACGCTCGCCGCCAGCAGCTCGGCGCCGCCCTGCTCCACGATCTCCCGCACCGCGGAGGTCAGCCAGCCGTCCTCCTCGGCCCGCGCGGCGTGCGTGCGGACCCGGTGCACCTGCTCGGCGGCGTTCGCGAGGTGGAAGTATGCCGAGAAGGCCCGGACCAGGTCGGTCGCCTGGTCCAGCGGCAGCTCGGAGAGCACCCGCCGGACGTCGGCGGCCGCCTCCTCGTCGCCCTCCTTGCTGGCCTTCGTCGTCAGCCGGACCTCCTCGACGGCGTCCAGCAGGGACTGGCCGTGGTGCCGGACGAGGGACTGGCCGAGCAGGGTGGAGACGCGGCGGACGTCGGCGCGGAGCTCGGGGCTGATCGGGTCGGTGGAGGTCGGCTCGCTCACCTGGCCGACCCTACGGCAACCCGAGCTGCCCCTCCCAACCCGTTCAGGGCTCCTCGACCTGGTCGGCCAGGGCGAGCTCCCACCAGTCGCAGCCGTGCCACCGGCCGAATTTGCGGCCGACCCGCTGGAAGGACCCGACGAGGGTGAAGCCGAGCGAGCGGTGCAGGGCCGCGCTGGCCGGGTTGGGTGGCGTCATGCCCGCAACAGCAGTGCCGTAGCCCAGCTCGCGCAGCCGGTCGAGCAGGGCGCCGTAGAGCAGGCGCCCCACGCCCTGGCCGGCGGCCTCCGGCGCCAGGTAGACGCTCGTCTCGGCCGTGCGGGAGTAGGCGCGACGGGGACGGTAGGCGCCGCCGTAGGCATACCCGAGCAGCGCTCCCCCGCGCTCGGCGACGAGCCACGCGTGCTGCTGCTGGGCCGCGGCGATGCGCCGGGCCAGCTCCTCCCCGGGCGGTGGGTCGGTCTCGAAGGTGACGGCGGTCTCGCGCACGAAGGGCGCGTAGATCGCGGCGCACGCCGCGCCGTCGCGAGCGGTGCCGTCCCGGATCGTGACGGCCTCGTGGTCCGGCCCGCTACCGCTCATCCTCGTCCTCCGCCCGCAGCGTCTCCCAGATCGCGCGCACCGCCGGCGCGGCCACGTCCGAGCCCAACCCGCCCTGCTCCACCACCACGAGCACGACGTACTCAGGGTCCTCGACCGGGCCGTAGGACGCGAACCACGAGGTGGCGTCCTGGCCGAAGGACTCCGCCGACCCGGTCTTGCCGGCGATCGGGTAGTCCGCCATCGGCCACCCCGCGAAGGCGGCCGCACCGGTGCCGTCGGTCGTGACGCCCTCCAGCCCGGAGCGCAGGATCTGCCAGGTCTCCTCGTCCAGCGAGACGGCGCCCTGGTCGACGGGATCCACGTCCTCGACGACGGTGCCGTCCGCCCGGACGACGGCGTCCGCCAGCTGCGGGGTGACCAGCCGACCGCCGTTGGCGACGGCGGCGTAGACGACGGCCATCTGCAACGGGGTGGTGGCGACGTCGCCCTGGCCGATGGAGAAGTTGGCCGCGTCACCCGGTCGCCACCGGGCGCCGTCGACGCAGTTCTCCCGCGCCAGCTGCTCCAGGAAGTCCCGGCGCTCGTCGTCCTCGACCTCGGGATATCCCTCGTCCGCGCGCCGGCAGACCTCGTCCCGGGTGGACTCCCAGAACTCCTGCTTCCAGACCCGCGACGGCAGGGTGCCCGCCTCCTCGCCCGGCAGGTCGACGCCCGTGCGCTGCCCCAGCCCGAACCCGCGGGCGACGGCGAGGAACCGGTCCCGGGCGTCCGCCTCGGCCCCGTCCGCCGAGGAGCCTCCGAGGGTCTGCCAGTGCTCGTACGCCCACCGGTAGAAGGTGGTGTCGCAGGACACCTCGAGGATCCGCGGGAGGTCGATCTCGCCGTAGGCCTCGGACTCGTAGTTGGTGAACCGCTGCCCGGCGATCGACACCGCGCCGGGACAGGCATACTCACCCTCCGGGTCGATCCCGGTCTGCAGCGCGGCCGGGAGGCTGACCACCTTGAAGGTGGACGCGGGCGGGAAGGTCTCGGCGAGGACCCGGCTGACCAGCGGGGCGCCCCGGTCGGGGTCGAGGAGACGGTCGTACTCCCCGGCGCTGACCCCCCTCGTCCAGATCCCCGGGTCGTAGGTCGGGAAGCTGGCGGCCGCGACCACGGCCCCGGTGTCCGGTCGCAGCACCACGGCGGCACCGCTGGTGGCGGGCGCCCCGGACGTCCGCGCCGCCCGCACCGCCTCCACCAGCGCGGTCTCGCTGGCCGCCTGGACGTCCACGTCCAGGTGCGTCCGCAGGTCCGCACCCTGGACCGGGTCGGTCCGTTCCAGCGTGCCGGTCACCACACCGCGCGGGTCGACCGTCACGGTCGTGCGCCCCGGCACGCCGCGCAGGGCGTCGTCGTAGACGGCCTCGAGCCCGGCGCGACCCAGCCACGCCTCGCCGTCCAGCTCCCCCGCGGAGGCCTCGACCTCCTCGGCCGTGGCGCGCCCGAGGTAGCCGACCAGGTGAGCCGCGTTCAGCCCCTCCGGCGCGGGGTAGTCGCGCACCGGGATGCTGTCCACCCCGATGCCGGGGAACGCCTCGGGGCGCTCCAGCAGGGCCAGGGCGTCGACCGGGTCCGCGTCGTAGACGAGGGGCACCGGGAGGTAGGGCGACCCGGAGAAGCAGAACGGCACCGGCGGGGCGTCCGCCGTGCCGCACAGCCGGGTCCTGCCCCACAACGCCTCCTCCGGCAGCCGGAGCGTGGCGGCCACCGAGGCCACGAGGGCGCGCCCCTCGTCCTCGGACTCCAGCAGCACCTCCGGGTCCACGGTCACGACCGAGCTGGCCGTGTTGGTCACGACGGGGGTGCCGTCGGCGGCGAGGACCCGGCCACGCAGGGCCGGGGTGACGATCTCACGGGTGCTGACCTCCGCGGCCTGGGTGGCGAGGTCCTCGTGCCGGGTCAGCTGCACCTGCCCCAGCCGCCCGACGAGCAGACCACCCAGCGCGAGCACGACCGCGACCGCCGCCCAGAGCGGTCGCGTCGACCGGCGTCGCCGCACCCGGGGCGGCGTGAGCGCGGGCCGCGGGACCCGCACCGCCGCGGGCCGACCTCGACGTGGGTGGGGGGTGCTCATGCCCAGCCCCGGCGCGTCATCCAGCGCTCGAGCGACATCAGGACGGGCAGGACGATGACGGCGAGGACCATGGTGACCACCCAGGTCCAGGCCAGCTCGGCCAGGAGCGCCCTGCCGACCCCGGCCGCGGCGCTCACCCCGCGCACGCCCAGCACCACGGCGGCCGCCGCCGCGGTCGCCACCCAGGGCAGCAGCGGGGAGACGACGAGGGCCCGCCGCACCCAGCCCAGGCACAGCCCGACGGCGGCATAGCTCAGCGCGCTCGCGCCCAGCGGCTCGGCACCCGGGGGGACCAGGTCGACCAGCCATCCACCGGCCAGACCCATGAGCAGCCCGACCTGCGGGCGGTGCAGGAGCCCCGCGGCGGCCACCACCAGCAGCACCAGGTCCGGCCGCGCCAGACCCTCCGGCCAGGCGCTCGGGAGCAGGACGGCGGCGACGAGCAGGAGCACCCGCACGCACGGCCCGAGGACGCGGATCACGCGTCCTCCCGGAGGACGACGGCGACCAGGTCCAGGGTGTCGGTGTCCACGTGGGGGGTCACGACCGCGGTGCGGCCCAGCTGGCCGCGGTCCGGGTCGACCGCCGTCACCGTGCCCAGGGGTATGCCTGCGGCGTACGGGATGTCGTCCGGGCTGCCCAGGGTGGTCACCTCGTCGCCCACGGTGATCTCGCTGTCCCCCATCGCGGTCAGGGTCAGCTCACCGTGCCCCCGGGCCGGCAGCCCGGGCGGCGTGTCCGCCTGCACGTCCCCCAGGGCACCGTCGGCACCGAAGCGCACCCCGACGACCACCTGCGCGTCGCCCAGGAGCAGCACGTCGGCGCTCTCCGTGGCCACCCGCAGCACCCGGCCCACCAGTCCGTCCACGCTCACCACGGTCTGGTCCGGCAGCACACCGTCCGCGCTCCCGACGTCCAGCGTCACCGTGCGCCCGCCGACGGGTGAGCTGGCCGGGGCGAAGGCCACCACCCGGGCGGGGAGCAGGCGGCGCTGCAGCACGGCCGCGGTGCTGGACCGCGCGAGGGTGTCCAGCTCGACCGCGTCACGCTCCCGCTCGCGCAGCCGGTCGACCTCCGCCGCGAGGGCGTTGCGCTCGGCGCTGAGCCGGGCGAGCTCGCCGTCGTCCCAGCCGGAGAGCGCGCGCTGCGCGGGGGCAGCCGCCACCGAGACGGTCGTGCGCACCGGGTCGGCGAGGCCGGGTCGCGCCAGGTCCACGACGAGGGCGGCAGCGGTGGCACCGACCAGCAGGAGCGAGACGAGGGTGAGGCGGTGCACGCCGTTCACGCCTGCATCGCGGGCCGACGGGTGAGCATCTGACGCAGGGCGCCCATGTCGTCGACGCACGCCCCCGCGCCACGGATCACCGCGTGCTGGGGGTCGTCCGCGACCCGGACCGGCACGCCGAGCTCGTGCCGCATCCGCTCCGCCCACCCGCGCAGCAGCGCCCCACCACCGGTCAGGGTGACGCCGGTGTCGATGAGGTCACCCGACAGCTCCGGAGGGCACACGTCGAGGACCGAGCGGACCACCTCGACGACCTGCGCCGTCACCGGCTCGATCATGCGCCGCACCTCCTCGCTGCCCAGCTCGACCGTCCGCGGGAGGCCGGTGCTCAGGTCGCGACCCCGCACCCGCGTCACCAGCTCCTCGGCCAGCGGCCAGACCGATCCCACGGCCAGCGTGATCTGCTCGGCCGAGCGTTCACCGAGCAGCAGGTCGTATGCCTGGCGCACCCCGTCGGCGACGGCCTCGGCGACCTCGTCGCCGCCGACCCGGAGGCTGCGCGCGTTGACCACCCCTCCGAGGCTGATCACGGCCACGTCGGTCGTGCCGCCGCCCAGGTCGACCACCATGCTCGCCGCCGCGCTCTCCACCGGCAGACCGGCTCCGATGGCAGCGGCCATCGCCTCCTCCAGGGCGAAGACCCGACGGGCCCCGCACCGCATCGCGGCGTCCTCCAGGGCGCGCCGCTCCACGGCGCTCACCCCGCTGGGCAGGCAGACCACGGTGCGGGGCCGGACCAGCCGCGTGGGCCGCACCCGCTCCACGAAGTGCCGCAGCAGCTGCTCGGTGATCTCGGAGTCGGTGATGACGCCGTCCGACAGCGGCCTCAGGGTGAGGACGTGCTGGGGGGTCCGGCCCAGCATCTCGTGCGCGGCAGCGCCCGCGGCCACCAGCCGCCCGGTGCCGGTGTCGACGGCCACGAGGGTCGGCTCGTCCAGCACGACCCCCCGACCCTGCACGTGCACCTGGGTGGTGGTGGTGCCGAGGTCGATCGCCAGGTCGCGCCCGAGCATCGAGGCCCCGCGGGGCGGCGAGGGGCGCGCGGTGCTCACCCCGGCATCGTACGCAGCGCTACCGGCCCCGCGGCCCGGCGGACCAGGGTGCCCCCCACGCGACGAAGGCTCCGGCCAGCGGGTGGGCCTCGGCGGCCGCGCTGCTGAGCGCCTCGTCGGCGGGCAGCCCCTGCGCCAGCAGCTGGTGGTAGCGCGGCGTGTGGTCGGCCGCCACGTCGTCGGGGATGCGGCACGGCGCGGCGACGACGCTGGTGACACCGAGCCACAGCAGGCCGGCGGCCAGCCCCAGCGCCGCGGACCCGCCCCGGTGGCGCGCCCGCCCGGAGTCGCACGCCGAGAGGACGACGTGACTGGCGCGTCGGCTCTCCCGCTCCAGGTCGGCGAGGAAGTAGGGACCGTCCGCCAGCCACAGGGAGGAGAACAACGGGCTGTCGTCCCGGTGCCGACCGTGCGCGGCGACGTGGACCACGTCGCGGTCGGCCAGAGCCGCCGCCAGGTCGTGCGCGGCCGCGGCCGGCACCCTCCGGGACGGCCTCCGCCGAGAGTCCCACTCCTGCGCGACCCGGTCGACCTCCTCCTGGGATCGTGTCAGCTCCGGCCCGGCCAGGGCCGCCACCGTCGGCGCAGCCAGGGTGGCGGCGTCCCGGGCCCACGCGCCGAGGCTGGGGGCGACCGGCGTCGGCTGCCCGCGCCGGCTCGGCAGCAGCCCCCACGGGACGGCGGCGAGGCCAGGGGTCGGCACGACCAGCACCCGGCCGGCCAGGCGAAGCGGCGCCAGGGTCAGCTCGTCGAGGGCCCGGGCGGAGCGGGTGAGCGACCGCTGGAGCAGCTCCTCCATCGGGCCGTCGTGGGCCCTGGCCGCGGTCTCGAGGTCTGCCGCGAGCACCTGCGCCTGCTCCAGCACCGGTGCCGTGGGCCCCAGCTCGACCGTGCGCATCCGGCCCCGGTCGCAGACCTCGGCGACGAGCGTGCCCGCGACGTCGACGAGGTAGACGAGCGAGGTGTCCCGCTCGTGCACCGTCGTCAGCCACCCGCTGAGCTGGTCCCGTGTCACGACCGGTCGGTGGCCACCCGCACCGGGCGCGGACCACGACAGGGCCGCGACGGAGCGCTCGAGCTCGCGCAGCCGGGGTCGCAGCCGTCCGGCGCGGCCGGGGTCCTCGCGCAGCTGCTGGCGCAGGTGCCGGAGCACGGCCGTGCGCCGGGCCAGCTCGGGGTCGGCCGGGGGACGGACCGCGGGCGAGCGGCTGGCCGCCTCGCGCCACCGTTCGATCGCCAGCAGACGATCCCGTGGCGTGTCGGCCGCGACGGCGAGGTCCATGGCCGCCAGGTCCCTGGCGTGGTGGTGCGTCGCCACGCGCAGCTCGAGGCTCGAGCTGCCGGCGACGGTCTGGGTCAGGTCGGTCAGGGCCGACCTCAGGTGACGGCGCGCGGTCGGATGGTCCTGTGCCTCCCTGGCGGCGGCCGCGAGCACGCCCCGAGCACGCAGCCGGGTGCTCAGCGAACCGACGTGGGTCAGGTCCGCGCTCGCCCGCAGGAGCTGCACCGCGTCGCCAGCCCGCTGCCGGTCCACCTCCGTCTCGGCGACGACGAGCCGGGCGAGGTCGGCGGCCACGTGGTCGCCGTCGCGGTCGAAGGCGTCCACCAGGGCCAGCCCCCGTCGTCGCACCTCGGCGAGCCGGCGGCCGCGGCGGCGACCGGCGTCCAGGAGCACCAGCTCGGCGCGCCGCCGCACCCCGGGAGCCTTCCCCTGCAGCGTCCGCCGGGCGGCTGCGGCCATCCGGGTGGCCTGGTCCAGGTTGCCCTCGGCGAGCTCGGCGACCGCGAGGTCCGCCTGGACCTCACCGGCGACCAGCCACTGGCCCGTCCGCTCCGCCTCGCCGGCGGCCCGCAGCAGCAGCTCGCGGGCCTCGTCCACGAGCCCCGCGTCGAGCAGCGTGCGCGACCGCCCGTGCAGCGCGATCGCGGTGGACGCCGCCGCACCCAGGCGCTCGATGTCCCGGTAGAGGCGCAGCGCCCTGGGCAGGTCGCCCCGGAGGGAGACCGCCTGCGCCAGGTTGTGCCGGGCCATGAACTCCTGGACCGGGAGGTCGGCCTCCTGGGCGATGCTCGCGGCGGCCGCGAAGTCGGCCTCGGCCAGGGCCGGGTCGGCCCCGTCGGTGCGCACCGCCCCGCGGGACAGCAGGAGGTCGAAGCGGTCCCGCGGGCCGAGGCGGTCGTAGCCGGCGAGCGCCTGGTCCAACTGGCCCAGGGCGGCGTCGACCTGACCGGTGCGGCCGTGGATCATCGCCAGCTGCAGCCGGCACTTGGTCACGAGGAGGACCTGCTCGTCCTCGCCCAGCCGCGGGTCCTGGGCGAGCTCCAGGGCGGCGCCGGCCACCTCGAGCGCCCGGTCCGCGCCGTGCCGCTGGACCGCGGAGGTGCTGAGCGACAGCATCATCCGCACCCGCGCCTCGACGACGCCCGCCTCGCCCCCGCAGACCGACTCGAAGCCGGGCACGAGGCCGTCGGGGCGGCGCTCCAGGGCCGCCAGCCCTCGCCGCAGCAGGCGTTCCCCCTCCGCGGGGCGACCGGCGAGGTTCGCCTGCCGGCCGTCGTCGAAGAGCGCCGCCACCGCGGGCGAGGCTCGCGCGGTCGCGCGGCCGCCCACGTCAGAGGGTGAACGTCGGGGTGATCACCGTGCGCTCGCCGGGTGGATGGACCACGAGGTATGCCGGGCCGGTCGGCACCGCCGCGAAGACGAAGCGTCCCTCCCGCACCGCCGCGGTCTCGGAGGTGCCGTCGGGCCGCGCGAGCTGCACCTCGTCCGCCTCGCAGGTCAACCAGCCGTCCACCCTGGCCGTCCCGTCACCCGCAGGCCCGACGGTCACCATGATGCTCACGCTGTCGGTGCTGAAGGTCACCGTCATCGTCTGGTCGGGCTCCTCGTCCCCTCCGCGGGTGAGCGCCATCGGACGGCCGATCAGCTCGGCCACCTCGGCCTGCAGGGCCTGCACGGTGAGGGCGAACTTGACCCGGTCGGGCAGTCCCGCGGGGCAGGGATCGAGCCGGTCGACCGTCTCCCGCAGATCCTCCAGCAGCCTCATGTCGACCTCGTCGAGGGGCGCCAGCCCCAGCTCGTCGCTCATCGGTCCTCCCACCTCTCGTCGGCTGCCAAGGACTGCCGCAGCTTGTCCAGGCACCGTCCCCGGGTGGGGCCGATGCTCCCTCTCGGCATGCTCAGTGCCGCCGAGATCTCGTCGTAGTCGGGACGGTCGCAGAACGCTACGATCCGCAGCAGCTGACGGCACCGCTCGGAGAGCTCGTTCACGGCACCCCACAGCAGCTGCTGCCGCTCGGTGAGGATGGTCGCCACCTCTGGCCCCGGCTCGGTCTCGCCCGGGTCGACCGTGCCGGTGGGGTCGTAGGTGGTGCGGCGTGACACCCGCGCGGTGCGCCAGCTCTCCCGCTTGACCGAGACGACGAGCCACCCGAGGACGGCACCGCTGTCCCGGATGTCGGCGGCGCGGTCCACCAGCCGGATCCACACGTCCTGGACGACGTCCTCGGCCTGCTCACGGTCGCACCCGTGGGCACGGGCGACGTTCCAGAGCAGCGGTGTGGCCAGGTCCACCAGCTCGCCGAGCGCCTGGTCCTGGCCCTCGCGGTAGCGGTGGAAGCAGGCACCGGCGCGGTCGCCCAGGGACGGCGGGTCGTCGGCGAGTCCCACGTCCGGTTCGTCGTCGGTCAGCATCCGTCCTCCTCGGCCAGCAACCGGCCCAGCCCCTGCAGAGCCCGGCCCAGCATCGCCTTGGGCGTCGTCGCGGCCTCACCGTCGGCCTGCTGCCGGGCGAGGTCCGCGGCCAGCTGACCCGCCCACCACGGAGCGGCGAAGCTGGTCCCGCTCCACACGCCGAACCCGCCGCGGAAGTCGTCCGGGTCCGGGGTCGCCCGGTGCGCCCCGTCCTGTGTCGTGACCTTCGCCGCGGCCTGCACCGAGCCGTCGAAGGTGACCGGCATGGTGCTCACCACGTTGACCCCGGGGCGGTGCGTGGTCACCCACGGGCCCGCGTTGCTGAAGAACGCGACCGTGCACCGGTCGGGGTTGAGGGCCCCCACGCAGACCAGCGGCACGCCGCCCTTGGGGTCCGCGGCGGACCCGGCGGGCAGCGCCCAGCCCGCGGGATACATGGGGGTCGAGGTGGCCTGGTTGCCGGCGGCCGCGACGACCGACACCCCGGTCCGGCCGAAGAGCTCGACCAGGTGACGCACCGGGTGGTGCTTCAGCACGCCCTCCTGGTGGTAGAAGCCCAACGACAGGTTGAGCACGTCGACGACACCGCCGGCGTCGTCGAAACCGTCACGTCCCTGCTCCTGCCGGATGACGTGCAGCACGAGGAGCACCGCGAGCGTGCGCATGACGTCCTGCTCGGCCGCCAGCCCGGCGGAGTCGAGCACGGGCAGCGCCACGATGTGCGCACCGGGGGCCGCCTGGCGGACGATGCCGGCGATGAAGGTGCCGTGACCCGAGAGCGCGTCGAGGAAGCCGGTCAGCTCGTCGTGGACGCCCTTGTCCTCGGGTCGGGGCAGCGGTTCGCCGCCCGGGAGGACGGGCCAGCCGAGGAGGTGTCGGCGCTCACCGGCGAGACCGCTGCCGTCGAACCACGGGTGGCTCCCCAGGCCGGTGTCGGGGACGACCACCACCGGGGTGCGACCGGGCTTCCGGACCGGCCGGGTCGGGTCCGGCAGCGCCAGCTGCACCGGGGTGCGGTCCGGCGCCACGCCCGGCATCCCGCCCTGGCCACCCCAGTAGAGCCCACCCGTCTGACCACCCCAGTAGAGGCCGCCGGTCTGACCGCCCCAGTAGAGGCCGCCCGTCTGGCCACCCCAGTAGAGCCCACCGGTCCCGGGGATCAGCAGGTGCTCCAGGTCGACACCGTCGAGGCCGGCGGCGCGCGCGGCCAGCACCAGTCGCCACGGGTCCGGCTCCTCCCCGTCCTCGGCCACCACGAACACGCGCGAGGCATACCCGGCGTCGAGCTGTGCCGCGCTCACCGTCCCGATCCGCAGGTCGGGGTCGATCCGGGTCACCGGGTCGTCCGGGTCCATCGGCGCGCTGCGCACGTCGGCGAACTCCTTGCCCACGCCCTCGTCGGCGCCGGTCTCCACGGCGAGCACCAACCAGCGCCCGAAGGCCTCGTCGGCGGCGTCCGTCCGCAGCTCCACGGGGAAACCCGCCTCGCGCAGCACCCGCTGCAGCTCGGCGATCCGGTCGATCGCGGACACACCGAGCAGGCCGGCGACCATCAGCCTGCGGTTGAGGTATGCCGTGGCCGAGGGGGTCCTCGCCCCGCGGCCGGCGGTGCCGGCACCCTCGGTCGGCGCGGTCGACGGGTCGAGGACGCGCGCGTCGAAGCGGCGCAGCAGCGACGGCGGGAGGGACGGCGCGACGTCGTCACGGTGAGGCATCGGGTCCTCCTTGGACCAGCTCGGTCCCCTGCGGGGTCCAGCCTAGGGGTCGGGTGCCGTTCAGAGAAGACCGTTGCGCCCCAGATACATCGGATCGTGATGTATCTGTGCCGTCGCCGCGGATCTCCTCAGCTGCGTGGTGCCGCCCGGCACCCGGACTCGAGTGGAGGTAGGCCATGGAGTACGACGCAGTGGCTGCAGCGAAGATCCGACCGACCAAGGAGCAGGTGGAGGACGAGCTCCTCGCCCTCGACGGGGTCGTCGGCGTGGACATCGGCGAGAAGATCAGTGACGGCGAGCCGACCGGCGAGATGAGCATCATCGTCTACGTCGAGGAGAAGCGGGCGCCGTCCCGGGTGGCCAAGAGCCAGAAGGTGCCGGCCGAGGTCGGTGGCGTCCCCACGGACGTGCAGGAGCTCGTCATCGAGCTGCAGGCGGGTCCGGGGCTGTATGCCGGTGACCCGCTCAGCGACACGAGCAAGCACTCGACCATCCGCGGCGGCATCAGCATCGGTCCGGCGCGGCACACCAACGCCGGCACCGGTGGGGCGATGGTGCGGGACTCGACGACCGGGGCGGTGAGCATCCTCACCAACTTCCACGTCGCGTGCGTCGACACCTCGTGGTCCGCCGGGGAGTCGGTGCTGCAGCCGGGCCGCTACGACAGCGGCAACCCGGCCACCGACCAGGTCGGCACGCTCACGCGCGGGGTCATCTCCGAGCAGGTGGACGGCGCCGTGGTCCGGCTGGACACGGACGAGACCTGGGAGGACGAGGTCGTCGACATCGGCGCCGTCGGTGGCAGCACCGCGGCGACCGTCGGCATGGCGGTCCAGAAGCGAGGGCGCACGACGGAGCACACGCACGGCGAGGTCGTCTCGGTCGACGCGACCGTGACCCTCGACTATGGCAACGGGGTCGGGGTGCGCACGCTGCGCCACCAGGTCTCGATCCGTCCGGCCTCGGGAACCGCCCGGTTCTCCGACCGCGGCGACTCGGGGTCGGTGGTCATGAACGGCAGTCGGCAGGTCGTGGGCCTGCTCTTCGCCGGTGCCCGCGACGGCAGCCTGACCTTCGCCAACCCGATCGCCTCGGTGCTCTCGGAGATGCAGGTCAGCCTCAACCCGCCGCGGCTGGCGATCCCGCCGCTGACGTCCCGGATCGCGGTCCTGTGCCGCACGCGGACCGACCCGTGGTGCGTCATCCGGACCCGGCCGCTCGTCGACTGCCCGCCGGTCGACCGGACCCGGCCGTTCATCGACTGTCCTCCGGTCCTGCGCACCAGGATCCCGGTGTGCCAGCCGATCGACAGCCGGATCTGCCCTCCGGTCGACAGCCGCGTCTGCGGTGGCTGGCAACGGCCGTTCGACCAGGGGTGGGGCGAGAGCCCCGGCTACCAGCCCGACGACGGGGCGTTCTGGGCCGGCTACCACGCGGCGCTGGACCAGGTCGCCCAGGAGCTGGACGAGGCCGAGCAGGGCGGACAGCCCGGATGAGGAGTGCTCCGGCGCTGCTGGCGCAGGCGATCACGCAGGGGGTGATCGCCTGCGCCGACGTGCTGGAGGGTGCGGCGCAGCTCGTGCCCGTCTCGCGGAGCAACCTGGTGCACCGGCTCGAGCTGCGCGGGCGACCGGTCGCCTTCGTCAAGCAGCAGGGGCACGCCACCGCGACCGACGGGCTGGACACCGTGACGCGCGAGGCGCTGGTGCTGGGCGAGGTGGCCGGCGGCCCGGTGCCCCAGGTGCTGCACGTCGACGACGACGCGGTCTGGACCTCCGCGGTGGCCGGTCACCCGCTCGACTCCTGCCTCCCCGCCGACCCGCGTCGGGTCGCGGCGGCGCTGGGCGAGTCGCTGGCCGCGCTGCACCGCCACCCGGTCCGGCCGTCCGTGACCGGGCCGGAGGCCACGCGGCCCTGGCCCGTGACCGGCGCGGCCCCGGCCACCGTCCGCAGCGCGCCGTCGGGGACACCCGCAGCCGACCTCGCCGACCGCGTCACCGGGGGCGAGGGCCCCGACTCCCTGGCGCTGCGTCGCGCCGGCCGCCGGTGGCGGCGCAGCCACTGGATCCACGGTGACCTGTCGGTCGGCAACGTCCTGGTGCACCTCCGCGCCGACGGCAGCCCCGTCGCACGCTTCGTCGACCTGGAGGACGGCGGGCTCGGGGATCCCTCCTGGGACGTCGTCTGCGCGTTGCGCGTCGTCGACGACGTGCTGCTCCTCGCCGACGTCGAGCCGGCCCGGCAGGCCCTGCTCGCCGCCTACCTGGCCGCCGGCGGCTCCGGGAGGCCGGACCCGGGGCTCGCCCTCGCCCACGACGTCATGGCGGACACCCGGAGTGCGCTGGGTGAGCTGGCCGGCCGCGGCGGGCTCGCGCCGGCGGTGGCGTCGTGACCGGCGTGGCCGCCGCGCTGTCCGGTGCGGTCCGGGTGGCGGCGGGCACCTGTCCCGACGACCTGGCCGACGAGCTCTACAGCTCCTGGTATGCCGCGCCCGTCGCCGCCGAGCCCGCACCGGCGAGCGGCCCACCCCTGCCCGGCCTGCTGTCGGCCGCCGCGCTCCGGGTGGCGGCGTGGAGCCCGGCGACGGTGCGCCAGGTCGACCCGGCCGGTGGTGCCGTCGTGCGGCTCGCCTGCGGCGGTCACCGTGCCGTGCTGCCGGGGACCTGGACCAGGAGTGCCGACGACCCCCGGGCGGGGCTGCCCATGGAGCCCGGCGACGAGGTGCTGGTGGCCGACGTCGGCGGGCCGGTGACCGCGCAGGGGTGGTGGAGGTCGTGGTCGGCCTCGCCGGCCTGGCCCCATCCCGTCCCCCGCGAGCCGTTGACCCGGATCTATGCCTGCGTGACGCCGCACCGGGCGGTGGAGGCGGTGGAGCGCGCCGTGACCACGCTGGTCCCGCTGCCCGTGCCGTGGATGCTGAAGTGCGCGGTGACGGATGCCGGCTTCACCCGTCCGGACCGGCTGGTGGTCTACCTCCCCGACGACGGCGCGACCGCTGCCCTGGCCGGCCTGGCCGACGCCACCGCGGGGCTGCTCGACCCGCACCAGCCACCCCTGGCCGCACCCTGGTCCCCTGGGCTGTCCTGGGCCCAGGACGACGGCGACGGCGCGAGCTTCGGGGAGAACCGGTGCGCCGCGCTCGCCGCGGCCCTGGGCCCGTGGCGTCGGGGCGGGTCGGGAGACGGCCTGGAGGCGGCCCGCGAGGGCCTCCGGCAGGCCGGCATCGACGACCGTCTGCCGCACCTGCGGCGCAGGACCGCGAGCCCGGCGTGAGCACCGTCGCCAGCACCGAGGCCCCGACGCCCGCCCCAGGTGCGTCTGCGTCGGTGCGGGCCCTCGCGGACCGGGCGGCCGGGACGGTCCTGGCCCGCGCGCTGCGGCAGGGCGACCGGGTCGGCTGGGCGGCCTGGCACCGGCTGGACGGCACGGCACCTGCGACGCTGCGCCTCGGCGGTGCCGAGGTCTACGACGGGGACGCCGGGATCGGCTGGGCCCTGGGGGTGCTGTCGCCCGTCCTGGACCGCCCTGAGCTGCACGAGCTCGCCCGGCGGGCGGTCGCCGGTGCCGGCCCGACCGTCCAGGCCCCGGGCCTGCTGGACGGGCGCGCGGGGGTCGCCGTGGCCCGCGCCGCCGTGACCGGCGCCGGCGACCCGTCCCGCCTGCCCGCCGCGGACGACGTCTCCGGCACCGACCTGCTCGACGGGCTCTCCGGCGTGCTGCTGGCGGCGCTGTCCCTCGGAGCCGCGCCCCGGGTCACGGACGAGCTGGTCCGCGCCCTGCTGGACCGGGGCTCGGCGCAGCGCGAGGGATGGTGCTACCCCGGCCCTCCGGACGCCGGGGGTGTGCCGCTGGCCCCGCTGACCGGTCTGGCCCACGGCAGCAGCGGGGTCCTGCTGGCGCTCGGGCACTGGCTCGCGACCGACCCCGGCACGGCCCTGGCGGCGCGGGTCCGGGAGCGCTTCCGCGCCACCTGGCTCTGGGAGACGGCGTGGTCCGACCCCGTGCTCGGGTGGCCGGACCTGCGCGAGGAGCCACCGGCATACCCGGTGATGTGGTGCCACGGCGCCGCGGGGATCGCGGCCACCCGGATCGAGCTGGGCCGGCTCTGCGAGGCCGGGGTGGACCTGGGGGTGCCGGGCCCGGCCCTGCGGGCCCAGGCGGAGGCCGGCGTGCGGCTGTGCCGCGACTTCGTCTCCCACTGCGCCGAGCAGGCGCGGCACCAGCAGGACACCCTCGGTGCGACGCCGGTGCAGGTCGACCCCGCGGACGCCGGGCTGACCCTGTGCCACGGCCTCGGCGGTGCGCTCGACGTCCTCGCCAGCGCCGCGGTCTGCTGGGGCGTGGACGAGCACCTCGAGCTCGCCCGTGCCTCGGTGCTGGATCTCGTCGACGCGTCGGGTGACGACCCGGACCTCTGGCCCACCGGCCAGCGCACCCGCGGCGGCTACGGCCTGTTCCAGGGCCTGTCGGGGACCGCCGTCGTGCTGGCGCGGCTGGCGCACCCGGAGGCCGGGCTGCCGAGCCCGGGGATGTTCGGCGTGCCGGTGCGGTTGCCGTGACGTCAGTCCTGGGCCAGAGTGAGCGGCGGGCAGAGAGGAACCCTCATGACTCGTCCCATCGCACGACGGACCATCCTCGCCGCCGGAGGCGGCGCGACCCTGGCCGGCCAGGCACGGGCGGCCACGGCCGCACCGGCCGCCGGGACGAGCGGAGGCGGGAAGGTTCCGACCGACCGCAGCGTCGCGGAGCTGCAGCGGCTGCTGGCGCGCGGTCGGCTCTCGGCCCGTGACCTCACCCGGGCCTATCTGCGGCGCATCGAGCGGATCGACGCGGACGGACCCGGGCTGAGGTCCGTCATCGAGGTGAACCCGCACGCCGAGCGGATCGCCCGCCAGCTGGACCGGGAGCGCCGCCGCGGGCGCGTGCGCGGGCCGCTGCACGGCATACCGGTCCTCATCAAGGACAACATCGACACCGACGACGCCATGCTCACCACCGCCGGCTCGCTGGCGCTCGTGGACTCCCGGGCAGGATCGGACGCGACGGTGGTGCGCCGGATGCGCGAGGCCGGGCTCGTCCTCCTCGGCAAGACCAACCTCTCGGAGTGGGCGAACTTCCGCGGCAACCAGTCCTCCAGCGGCTGGTCGGCGCGTGGCGGGCAGACCAAGAACCCCTACGTCCTGCCGCGCAACACCTCCGGCAGCTCCTCCGGGTCGGCGGCCGCGGTCTCGGCCTTCCTGGCCCCGATCACCCTGGGCACCGAGACGGACGGGTCGATCGTCGGACCCTCGCACGCCTGCGGCGTGGTCGGGATCAAACCGACGGTGGGTCTCACCAGCCGGGCGGGCGTCATCCCGATCAGCCAGAGCCAGGACACGGTCGGACCGATCTGCCGCACCGTCGCGGACGCAGCGGCCGTGCTGGGCGTGCTGACCGGAGTCGATCCCCGCGACGACGCCACCGCGGACAGCGAGGGTCGCTCGCACCGGGACTACACCCAGTTCCTCGACACCGACGGCCTGGCCGGGGCGCGGATCGGGGTGCCGCGTCAGCTGTCGGTGAACAGCCCGGAGGCGATGGCGGTCTTCGAGGAGTCGGTCGCGGCGCTGCAGGCCGCCGGTGCGGTCGTCGTCGACCCGGTGGAGATCCCGTCCTACGACGAGTTCAGCACCAGCTCGGCCGAGTTCGAGGTGCTGCTGTGGGAGTTCAAGGCCGGCATCGCGGACTACCTGTCGACCCGCTCGGCAGGGTCACCACGCACCCTCGCCGACCTCATCGAGTTCAACCTGGCCAACGCCGACGAGGAGCTGCGGTGGTTCGGCCAGGAGGTCTTCGAGCTGTCCCAGACGTTTACCGGCCTGGACGACCCGGCGTATGCCGAGACGCTGGCCACGAGCCGCCGCATCTCCCGGTCCGAGGGGCTGGACGCGGTGCTGGACGCGCACGACCTGGACGCGCTGGTGGCCCCCACCGGTGGCCCGGCCTGGATGACCGACCTGGTCAACGGGGACAACTTCCTGGGCGGCACCTCGTCCTACGCCGCGATGGCGGGCTACCCCCTGGTGACCGTCCCGAACGGCTCGGTCTTCGGGCTGCCGCTGGGCATGACGTTCATGGGCCGGGCGTGGAGCGAGCCCACCCTGATCCGGCTCGCCAGCGGCTTCGAGGCGCAGACGCACGCGCGCTTCGCCCCGAGGTACCGCAGCTCGGTCACCGACGACGGCCGTCGCGGTCGACCCCGCCGGCCCCGTCGACCCGACGGGAGCGACACCGACCTGGAGCGGGCGGTCCGGGGGCACGGGCGCTGGTAGGCCCTCAGGCCGGTCAGCCCTGCGCGGGGAACCAGATGGCGATCTCGCGCGCGGCCGACTCCGGGGAGTCCGAGCCGTGCACGATGTTCTGCTGCACCGCGAGCCCCCAGTCGCGGCCGTGGTCGCCGCGGATGGTGCCGGGCGCCGCGGCGGTCGGGTCGGTCGCCCCCGCCAGCGAGCGGAAGCCGGGGATGCACCCCTGTCCCTCGATGATGGCGGCGGTGACCGGACCGGAGGACATGAACTCCAGCAGCGGCTCGTAGAACGGCTTGCCCTGGTGCTCGGCGTAGTGCTCCTCCAGCTGCCCGCGCGAGGGCTCCACGACGGCGAGCGCCACCAGGGTGTAGCCCTTGGCCTCGATCCGGCGCAGCACCTCCCCGGACAGGCCGCGACGGTAGCCGTCCGGCTTGACGAGGACGAGGGAGCGTTCGGTCTGCGCGGCTGTCGTGTCGGTCACGGCCCCAGGGTAGGCCGTGAGCGGCGCTGCTCCCGCGTCAGGGCTCCAGCACACCCCAGCCGAGGAGCCCGAAGAGCACCAGGGCCAGCACGATCCGGTAGATCATGAACGGCGTGAAGGTGTGCGTGGTGATGTAGCGCATGAACCAGGCGATGACGGCATACCCCACGCCGAAGGCCAGGACGGTCGCCACCGCGATCGCTCCCCAGCCGGTCCCGGACCCGATGGCGTCGCCGGTGACCACCTTGACCAGCTGCAGCCCGCCGGAGGCGAGGACGGCCGGGATGGCCAGCAGGAAGGAGTAGCGGGCCGCGGCCTCGCGGGTGTAGCCCATGAACAACCCGCCGGCGATCGTGCCGCCGCTGCGGGAGACGCCGGGGACCAGCGCCAGCGCCTGCCACAGACCGAAGCCGAGACCGTGCCTCCAGGTCAGCTCCCGCAGCTCCCGCTCCTGACGCCCGACGCGCTCCGCGGCCAGGATCACCAGCGCGAAGACCAGCAGCATGGTGGCCGTGAGCCACAGGCTCCGCAGGTCCGTCTCGATCCAGTCCTGCAGCAGCAGGCCCAGGATGCCGATGGGGAAGGTGCCCAGGATGACCCACCAGCCCAGCACGGCGTCGGGGTCGTTCCTCGGGATCCGCCCGGCGAGCGAGGCGAACCAGGCGCGGACGATGCGCACGATGTCGCGCCAGAAGTAGAGCAGCACCGCGGCCTCGGTGCCGAGCTGGGTGATGGCGGTGAAGGCCGCTCCCGGGTCGGCTCCCTCGTCGCCGAGCAGCCGCCCGACGATCGAGACGTGGGCGCTGGAGGAGATCGGGAGGAACTCGGTGAGCCCCTGCACGATCCCGAGGACGGCGGCGGTCAGCAGGTCCACCGGTCAGTCCCCCTCCACGTCAGCGGCCGCGGCCCGTTCGGCGGTCAGCCGGTCCATCCGCATCCCCTGGGTGAGGCACAGCCACCACAGGAAGCCGAAGAGGGCGGCGACGACCAGCATCGCCGGGAGCACCACCCCCGCGGCGAGGGTGAGCAGCTGCGCCAGCCACCCCAGCAGGATGCCGAGGCGCCCACGCAGCGCACCGGCCGCGACCACGCAGACGGCGGTGAGCACGACACCGCCCCACAGGTATGCGCCCGCCCTCGGGTCGTCGTTCGTCTGCCCCAACCGCCAGGCGACCAGGGTGCCGAAGAAGACCGACATGGCCTGGGCCAGGAGTGTCGTGGCACACAGACGTCGGGTGAGGGTGCCGGGAGTCACGTGCGCCATCTTCGCAGACCAGACCTGGGAGCCTTCCCAGCAACCCGCCAGCCGCACGGCATACCCTGGGTGCGTCGACGACGACAGCCGATCCCCGAACCGTCCCGCCAGGAGCGCACCGATGCCCCGACCCGACCGCAAGCCCGCGGCCACCGACCGCGCCGCCAAGGCGGCCAAGATCCAGAAGGCCGGTGCTGCCGCGGAGCGCCGCCGCGGTGCCCTCGTCTGGGGCGGGGCCGCCGCCGTGGTGGTGCTGATCGTGGGCGCCGTCGTCTTCGCCGTCGTGCGCGACTCGCCCGCCCTGGTGGACCTGTCCGCCGTGGAGGAGTTCGAGAACGCCGGGGCGAACCACGTCGGCGAGCCGATCGACTACGACCAGAACCCTCCGGTCGGTGGTCCGCACCACCCGGCCTGGTGGAACTGCGGCGTCTACGCCGAGGAGGTCCCGAAGGAGCACGCGGTGCACTCGCTCGAGCACGGGGCGGTGTGGCTGACCTACCGCCCCGATCTGCCCGCCGACCAGGTCGAGGTGCTCACCGAGCTCGGTGGGGAGGACTACATGCTGGTCAGCCCGCTGGCCGACCAGGACAGCCCGGTCGTGGCCACCGCCTGGGACCACCAGCTCACCCTGGACACCGCCGACGAGCGGACCCTGCAGGCCTTCATCCGGGAGTACAAGCAGGGGCCGCAGACACCGGAGCTGGGTGCTGCGTGCACCAGCGGGACCAACACCGACCTCGTGGCGCGCCCGTGACGGAACGGCCGACGCCGGCGGAGCCCTCCGAGGAGGCCACGGAGACGACCCCGCTGGACGCTCCCCGACCCGCACGCGACCGGTGGCGCTCCTTCGGCGCTCCCGCGCTGGCGGCCGTGACCGTCGTGGCGCTGTGCCTGGGGGCACTGGTGGGCTGGTTGGCCTTCGGTGAGCCGAGCCCGCCGGACGACGGGGCGGACGCCGGCTTCGCCCGGGACATGAGCGAGCACCACGCCCAGGCCGTGCAGATGTCCCAGCTGGTCATGCAGCGCACCGAGGACGAGGCCGTCCGCCGGCTGGCGGTGGACATCAGCAACAACCAGGGGTTCGAGCGCGGGATGATGGCGACCTGGCTGCGGGACTGGGGCCTCCCGCTGGCGCGGGGCGAGGAGCGGATGGCCTGGATGTCGATGGAGGGCATGGACCACGCGGAGATGATGGATCTGCCGGCCGGGGTGCCCATGCCGGGCATGGCCTCCCCCACCGAGATCCAGGAGCTCGGCGACGCCTCCGGGGAGGACGCGGAGGTGCTCTTCCTGCAGCTCATGACCACCCACCACATCTCCGGCGTCGACATGGCCGATGCCGCCCTGGCGCAGGCGACCCAGCCCGAGGTGCTCGCGGCGGCCCAGCGGATGGTGACCGCGCAGGTGGGCGAGATCCGGCTGATGCAGGACATGTTGGTCGAGCGGGACGCCGAGCCGCGCGAGGACATCGACGCCTGGGTGGCGGAGCAGGAGGCCACCGATCCCGCCGGGTCGGACGACGGCTCCGCACCGAGCCCGGGCTCGGGCGGTCACGACCACTGAGTCCGGTCCGGCTGCCGGTTGCGGTTGCACGGCGATGAGACACGAAGGATGCTCGTCCCGAGGCCGCGGACCTCGCGGCACCGACATCACGATGCGAAGGGTGGATGCGATGAGCACGCAGGACAACGACCCGTTCCAGGACGTCCCGGAGGCTGGACCCGAGACCGAGGGCGGCGCGGACGGTCACGCCGGACCCGGAGGTGATGGCGGAGCCGACGGAGGCGCCGACGGCCACGCCGGACCCGGTGGCGACGGCGGAGCCGACGGAGGCGCCGACGGCCACGCCGGACCCGGAGGTGACGGCGGAGCCGACGGAGGCGCCGACGGCCACGCCGGACCCGGTGGCGACGGTGGAGCCGACGGAGGCGCCGACGGCCACGCCGGACCCGGAGGTGACGGCGGAGCCGACGGTTCCCCCGAGTGAGGAGCGCAGGACCGCACGTGGTGAGGGCCGGGAGACCGGCCCTCACCCGACTCCTGGGCACGCTCGACCCTGACACCTTCGCCCGCGACCACTGGGGGCATACCCTGCACCTCGCCGGCGTGGAGGACCGCGGTGGCGACGAGTTCACCGACCTGTTCTCCCTCGACGCCGTGGACGAGCTCGTCTCGGACCGCGGGCTGCGCACCCCCTTCCTGCGCGTGGCCAAAGACGGGTCGACCCTGCCGGAGAGCGCCTTCACCTCCTCCGGAGGCACGGGCGCCGGCATGCCCGACCAGGTCGACGACACCAGGCTGCTGCGGCTCTTCGCCGACGGGTCGACGGTCGTGCTGCAGGGGCTGCACCGCACGTGGTCGCCGATCCGCGCCTTCGCCGGCGACCTGGCCGACGACCTCGGCAGCCCGGTGCAGGTCAACGCCTACATCACGCCGGCGGCGAACCAGGGCTTCGACGACCACTACGACGTGCACGACGTCTTCGTGCTGCAGGTCTCCGGCACCAAGCGGTGGTCGCTGCGCGAGCCGGTGCTGCCGCAGCCGTTGCGCAGCCAGCCGTGGACCGACCGGCGGGACGAGGTGGCGGCCGCCGCGCAGCAGCCGGCCCACCTGGAGACCACGCTGCGCCCCGGTGACTGCCTCTACCTGCCCCGCGGCTGGATCCACTCCGCGCGGGCGATGGGTGAGGTGAGTGCCCACCTCACCATCGGTGTGCACGCCTGGACCCGGCACCACCTGGCGCGCTCGGCCCTCGACCTGGTCGGCGCGGGGCTCGGTGACGAGGACGACGTGCGCCGCAGCCTGCCGATGGGTGTCGACCTGTCCGACCCGGACGGGTGGCGGGACGACGTCGAGCAGGTCCGGTCCGCGCTGCTGCGGCGGCTGCGCGACCTCCCCGCCGAGGACCTCGCCGCGTCCCTCCACGACAGCCAGCGGCGCAGCGCCCGGCCGGCCCCGGTGCGCCCGCTCGCCCAGGCCGCAGCGGCCGAGCAGCTGCGCGCGAGCGACCAGGTCGTCCTGCGGCGCCACCTGGCGCCATCCCTGCACACCCAGGGTGAACGGGTCAGCCTCGTCTCCCGGGTCGCCACGTTCACCCTGCCCGAGGCATACCGCCCCGCCCTGGAGCGCCTGCTCGAGGGCGAGCCGGTCACGGTCCAGGAGCTCGGCGCGCTCGGGGGTCTGGACGAGGCAGATGCCGTGGAGCTCGCCCGGGGGCTGCTGCGCCGCGGCGTCGCGTGCGTGCCCGACCAGCAGTCCTGACCCGGATGACCGACACCTTCCGCTGCTCGGACGCCGCGCGCGAGCGCGGTGACCCGATGCTCGGCACCGCTCCCCCGCAGCCCCGCCTGCTGCTCGTCCAGACACCCCGCCCCTGGTCGCCGAATGCGCTCCTGGCCCTGCCTGCGGAGGTGAGGGACGAGATCTCGTCGCGGGCCGAAGCGGCCCAGGCGAGGGTGCTGCTCATCCGTCGTCCTGGAGCACGCCCCGTCCAGACCCCGCCGTGGTGCTGGTATGCCGTGGACCCGCTCGGGCCGCCGGGAGGCCGGGTCATGCGCGGCACCTGGAACACCGGCCAGGACCTGGTGCAGGCGGCCGTGCGCCTGCAGGCAATGGTTCGCGATCATCACGGCGGCAGCGCCGCCGATGAGCCTTCCGACGAGGAACTCGTGCTCGTGTGCACGCACGGGCGTAAGGACGTCTGCTGTGCGGTCCGGGGTCGGCCGGTCGCCGCAGCCCTGTCCCGCGAGTGGCCAGCGGCTACATGGGAGTGCTCGCACACGGGGGGTGACCGGTTCGCGGCGAACGTGATCGTCCTGCCAGACGGGGCATGCTACGGCGGACTGGACGCGGACACTGCCGTACGAACCGTGCTGCGGCACCGACAGGGTCGCCCCGACGGCACGTTGCTGCGAGGCAGGATCGGCGACCATCGGCTGGTGCAGTGCGCCGTCGTCGACGCCCTGACCAGATGGCAGCTGGCGTGGGGGGCGGTTCGTCCGCTCGATCTCCGGTTGCACCTGCCGTTGGACGGAGACGAGGAGCCGCTGGGGCACGACGGCATCGTGGGACGGTGGCAGGTCGATGTCGAGGTCGAGGGCCACCGACGGTGGCGCGCCGTCGGCGTGGAACGTCTCGCACCCGCCCGACGCCTCACGTGCGACGCGCCGCGGGCCGGGAGCGTTCGGGTTCCGGAGGTCACTGGTTGGGAACGACTCGGCGCCGAGGGCACGAGCTGAATCGACGTCCGAGATCCGGGGTCGACTCGCCGTCTGTGCCACCAGCGTTGAATCCCTCCCCCAGGTGTCGGACGCGGAACCATCTCGGGCCCTAGGAGCAGTCCCGATCTTCGATTACGACAACCGGACAGCCGGTATGGAAAAAGAAAGAACAGTTGTCGAAGAATGCGGCTTCGGCCCGTCGACGGGCACTCTTCGTTCGCCTACAGTTCGGGAATCTTTCGACGATGAGATCGAACAAAGGAGTTCCCTTCATGCGAGCACAGTCCATCGCGGTGGCCACGACACTCGTCGGGCTCGTCACCCTCAGCGCCTGCGCCGGGCAGTCCAACACCGGCGGTGACGGGGAATCGGGGACGGAAGTAGCCGAGGGTGACTCAGGGACGGTGTCCTTCCGCTCCTGGAGCCCCATCGAGCAGACGACGATGCAGATGATCGAGGCGACCGAGGCCAGCACCGGGGCGGAGATCGACGCCACCATCTTCAACTACCCGGAGTACATCGTCGACCTGCAGACCCGTGCAGGGTCAGGGACCCTCGCCGACGTGGTCGGTCTCCAGCCGGGTGCCCTGACCCAGCAGTATCGGGAGAACCTCATGCCGCTGCAGGACTGCGCCGAGCAGACGTGGGGAGCAGACTGGCAGGACCAGTTCTACCCGATCGGCCTGGACCAGGCTCGCATGGGCAATCCGGACGGGGACGACAACTTCTACGCGCTCCCGCTGCTCACCCAGACGGTGAACCTGTGGGCCAACTCGGAGATCCTTGACGAAGCCGGCCTCGAGCCGCCCCAGACGTGGGACGAGCTGACTGCAGCGGTCGACACGCTGGGAGAGGGGTCTGCCGTCCCCTTCCTGCTGCCGGCCCAGGACTCCTGGTTGCGCAACGTGGTCTTCCTGCAGATCGCGAACAACGTCTCGCCAGGCACCGTCTACGAGGCGGAGAGCGGGGAGATCCCGTGGACCGACCCCCGGATCGTCGAGGCGATCGGGTGGTGGGAACGGCTGTTCACGGACGGTATCGCTCAGGAGGGAGCCATCTCCCTGGACGCCTACCCGAGCGGTGCGAACCAGTTCGAGGCGGGAGAGGCGGCCATGATCCCACTCGGCGCGTGGTGGATCCAGCAGTCAGATCCCAGCCGGGAATCCATCCCACCTCTGGCGGAGGGTATGGCGGGATTCGAGCCCTTCCTCTTCCCGACCATTCCCGGAGGCGCGACGGAGCCGCAGTTCGTGGGTGGCATCGATGTGGCCCTCGGCATCTCCGCCAACGCCTCGGATCCCGACCTCGCCTGCGCGGTCCTCACGGACTGGATCGCCGGCGACGGCGCGCAGGTCCTGATCAACACCTTCAACGACATCCCTGCCGTCACCGGAGTGAGCCCGCAGGAGTTCACGAGCGAGAAGCAGGAGGAGATCTGGGGCCTCTTCGTCGACGAGTGGCTGCCGCAGGTCGAGTACTCCCGCTACTTCGAGGACCCCGACATCGACAAGGCCGTCGCCGACGCCTTGGCTGCAGTGGCGACGGGAGAGGCCACGCCCGAGGAGGCAGCGCAGAGCATCCAGGACGCGCAGGACGCCCGACGGTGAGGCCACCCGCGACGCGCCGCGAGCAGCGCTTGCGGCGCGCGCGGCTCGCGTAGGAAGAAGAGCTATGTCGATCGCTGCCCGCGACCGCCTCGCGAGTGTCGCGTTCCTCCTGCCGACGCTCGGCCTGTTCGGCGTCTTCGTCGTCTACCCCATCGTCTTCAACGTGCAGGCGAGCTTTCTCGACTGGAACGGCGTGACGGAGGGGACGACCGTCGGTCTCAGCAACTACAGCACCCTCTGGCAGGACCCGATCTTCCGGACCACCTTGCGCAACTCGGCCCTGTGGATACCGCTCACCATCCTGCCTCAGGCAGCCATCGGGTTCCTGCTGGCACTGGCGCTCAACGGTCCGCTCCGCGGACGGAGCATCTATCGGGCCCTGTTCTTCATCCCGGCCGTGCTCTCCCCGGTGGTCATCGGCATCGTGTGGCAGCGCATCCTGGATCCCTCGACGGGGGTCCTCGCGCAAGCCTCCCGCGAGACAGGGCTGGGTTGGTTGCAGACCGGGGTGCTGGCCGACCCGCAGACAGCCATCTTCGGGGTCATCGCGGTGAACATCTGGACCTGGACCGGCTTCTCGATGCTCTTCTACCTCGCCGGGCTACAGCTCATCGACAAGAACCTGCTCGAGGCGGCGACCATCGACGGTGCCAACCCCTGGCAGGCCACCTGGCGGATCACGCTGCCGTTGCTGCGGAACACTCACCTGTCGCTGCTGATGCTGGGTGTCATCGGGGCCCTGAAGACCTTCGAGCTGATCTACGTGCTGACACAGGCCGGTCCCAACAACGCCACGCAGATGCTGCCGACGTACGCCTTCGAGCAAGCATTCCGGCTCCAGTCGGTGGGATACGCCGGCGCGATCTCCGTGGTGCTCGTGGTGCTCGCGGTGGGGACCTCCCTGGGGATGACGCGGGTGTTCGGGTCTGGATTCCTGTCAGGTGCGGACCGATGAAGCGCGACCGCAGCCAGTGGTGGCACCTGGTGCTGGCACCCCTGGCGGTGCTGTGGATGGTGCCCGTCATCATGGTCCTCGGCCAGTCTCTGCGCCCGGTGTCGCAGCCCGGGACCATCCTGTTCGGCATCCTGCCTGCGGCTCCCAACCTGTCGAACTACGCCTTGGTCTTCGAGCAGAACCCGATCCTCACCCATCTGCGCAACTCCCTGCTCATCACGGTGCCGTCGGTGCTGCTCGTGGTCATGCTCGGAAGCATGACGGCGTTCGCCCTCGCACGGATGCGGGTGCCCTTCAAGGCCGTGGTCTTCGGCTTCATCGTGCTGGGGCTGGTACTACCGATGTCTGGCATCGTGGTCGCCGTCTTCCAGATCCTGCAGACGATGGGGTTGTACAACTCGTTGGTGGGCATCGTGCTCAGCTACTCGGCGCTGGGTCTGCCTTTCGCCGTGATCATCGTGCGAACGACCTATCTCGCTGTGCCGCACGAGACGTTCGAGGCGGCGCGCGTCGATGGGGCCAGCTGGTGGCAGATCTTCTGGCGCATCTACTTCCCGCTGGGTCGACCTGCGCTCGCCGTGGTCGTGATCTGGCAGACCATGCTGTCCTGGAACGACTTCCTGCTGCCGCTGGTCGTCCTGGAATCGACGAACCTGGTACCCCTGACCCTTGTCCCGCTCTCCTACCGAGGAGTGTTCCTCTCCCAGCCAGGGGCGTTGTTCGCGATCTTGGTCCTCATCTCCGTACCCGTGGTCCTGACCTTCGTCGTGTGTCAGCGCTACCTCGTCAACGGCTTGGCGGGGGCGGTCAAGTGAGTCTGCTCGGCATCGACATCGGCACCACAGGGGTGCGCGCACTCCGACTCTCCGAGAGCGGCGAGACCGAGGCTGTCTTCGCCATCGCGACTCCGGTGACACGGTCCGGCGGCGGAGTGGTGACGACTGACGCCGAGAAGGTGTGGGCAGCTGTCGTCGGTGCGGTGCGTCAGGTCGCGAACCCGCAGGTCCAGGCCTTGGCTGTGGCGTCCCAGGGCGAGGCTGTCGTGCCATTGCGTGAGGGGAAGGTGCTCGCACCCGCACCGGTCAGCATGGACACGACAGGGGCGACGGTGGCCCACGGCCTGGCGCGCGTGCTCGGTGCGGAGCGGTTTCAGGAGGTGACAGGCCAGCCTCTCCACCCGATGTGGTCCGTGAACAAGATCGCCGCGGCGCGCTGGGCGGCGCAGGGTGCCACCGACGTTCGCTGCCTCGGGGACTTCGTGGCGGAGCGACTGAGCGGGGTCCCAGCCATGGACTGGACGTCTGCCGCTCGCACAGGTGCCTTCGACGTGACCCGACGACAGTGGTCCACCGAGGTGATCGACGCGGTCAGTGAGGTTTCCCCCGGCTGGGGTGGGGCAGACCTACTACCCGAGGTGGCCGAGCCGGGTGCCACCATCGGCACTGTCGCCGTCGACGTCGCCGACCGTCTCCATCTACCCCACGGCACCAAGGTCGTCGCCGGAGCGCACGACCAGGCCGCATCCTGGTTCGGTGCCGGGGGTGCCCTGGACCCGCCGGTGAGCGTCTACGCGCTGGGCTCGACCGATTGCCTCACCGTCGCTACCCCTCTCCGCCCCTCGGGGCTGAACGGGACCGGGTTGGCCTCCTATCCGATGGGGTCCGGGCGATGGCTGACCCTTGCAGGGACTGCGGCCAGCGGATGGGCCGTGGAGTGGGTCCGCGGACTGACGGGTTCGTCCACCGACCTCGACGACCTCGGCACCGAGCCCAGCGGTTTGCTCGCTCTGGGCTACCTCGCAGGCTCTGGCACGCTCGACAACGACCCGTCGGCGACCGGCATGATCGTCGGCCTGACCCTCGACACCACGGCCGATCAGGTGACGCGGGCGTTGTTGGAGTCGACCGGGTACGAGCTCGCGGCCATCCACTCCGCGCTGCTCGCCCGACAGGTCGAGCCCGGCATGCTGGTGGCCGTCGGCACGGGTTCGCGCGGCAGGTCTCTCCAGGTGCGCTCGGACGCGTCGGGTCTGCCGCTGGCGCGAGGCCCTGACCACGCCAGCGCCCGTGGTGCTGCTGTGCTGGCCGGAACGGCGATCGGGGCCCTGGCCGGCCCCTCCTACTCGCCCGGCACCCCGATCCGCCCGCGCGCCAATGCCTGGTATGCGCGAGCACGCCGGAGCTATCGAGAGATCTCCCCCGGCATGACGCAGGTCTCGCGTCTGCTCAAAGAACCTCACCCCTCAGACAAGGAGAACCCATGACCGCGTTCGACCTGGACCAGGCTCGCGCCTCGATCCTGGCCTACAGCCTGCGCTCGATGGAGTACGGACTGAACTTCAACACCCAGGGCAACATCTCGATCCGGGTGCCGGGCGAGCAGGAGCGCTTCCTGATCACACCCACCGATCTGGAGTACGACCGCATGAGCCCGGAGGACATCGTGCTCGTCGATGCTCGAGGCGAGGTGGTCGAAGGCCGGCACGAGCCGTCCTCCGAGGTGACGGTGCACCTGGCGACCTACAGGAGGCGCCCGGACGCCCACGCGATCGTGCACACCGAGCCGCCCTACGCCAACGTCTGGGGAGTGATCGGCGAACCCATCCGCGGCACGTTGGTCAACATGGTGATCTACACCAAGGGGGAGGTGCCCATCATGCCTTTCGCGCAGAGCAACAACGCAGCCTTCGGCGACGCCATGTGCGACGTGATGGGAGACACCAATGCGGTGGTGTGGGCCAACCACGGCCTGCTGACCGTGGGTGCGGACCTTCGGCAGGCGTTCAAGACCACGGTCGCCGTGGAGTCCGCAGCCAAGGTGCAGCTCGGGGCGCGCGCCGTGACCGACAGTCCGATCGTGCTGGACTACGCCTCGCTGGGCTTCAGCGATGCGCTGTGAGCGGCGGGCTGCGCACGCTGCGCGAGGTCCTGGCCGACGCCTCGGCAGGTGGATACGCCGTAGGAGCCTTCAACGTGTCCACCCTCGACCAGGCGTTCGCGGTGCTGGAGGCCGCTCGAGCTCAGCGGTCGCCGGTCATCGTTCAGGCGATCGCGGGAATGCACCCGTACACGGGCAGCGAGTCCTGGTGGTGGAGCCGATTGCGTGAGGCGGTCGATTCCTACCCTGAACTGGGCGCGGTGCTGCACCTCGACCATGGGATGACGCAAGAGGACTGCCGCCGGGCCATCGATCACGGTTTCACCAGCGTGATGCTGGACGCCAGCCGCGCTTCGGACGGGTCGCCATCGACCTTCGAGGACAATGTGCGGCGCACGCGGGCCGTGGTGCGAGACGCGCACGCCGTCGGAGTCAGCGTGGAAGGAGAGCTGGGCACCGTGGGCGGCGAGGAAGCTGGTACCGACGGCGCGCCAGAAGATGTGGTCTACGCCGATCCCGACCAGGCCGAGGAGTTCGTCCTCGCGACCGGCGTGGACGCGCTCGCGATTGCGGTGGGCACCAGCCACGGGTCGGTCAAGTTCACCGACCCGTCCCACGTCACACGACTTCGCCTCGATCTCATCCGCACCATCGCGCAGACGCTTCCGGACACGGCTCTGGTGCTCCACGGGTCGTCCTCGGTCCCGGAGGCAGCGGTCGAGCGGATCAACGCTGCCGGCGGTCGTGTGCGACCGAGCTACGGCTGCTCCACCGAGCAGAAGCAGCTCGGGATCACCAGTGGCATCCGCAAGATCAACCAGGGCACAGACTCGCACCTGGCGTGGACGGCAGCCCTGCGCGAGCGGCTTCGCGATGCGCCGCACGAGGTCGAGCCCAGCGTCGCGGTAGGCGCGGGGATGGAGGCGATGTCCAGCATGGTCGCCACCCGGATGCAGCAGTTCGGCTCCGCCGGCAAGCTCCTCACCCCCGCCTGACTAGGCCTTGATCACTTCGATCCCGCACGCCTCGATGTCGGCCACCACGGACGCCGGGGCCTGCCTCGTCGTGATGAGGGTGTCGACACCGGCCAGCGGAGCGACCTGCGTCAGCTGCACGCGCCCGATCTTGTCGCTGTCCGCGAGGACGACTCGTCGATGAGAAGCCTCGAGCATACGAGCCTTGACTGCAGCCTCGGTCATGCTGGAGTTCGTGATCCCGGCCTCGACGTCGACCCCGTTGCAGCCGATCACACCGACATCGGCTCGGATCCGCCCGATGACCGCGTCACCGAGCGGGTCGACCAGGGAGTGCTGCCGAGGGCGCAGCGTGCCACCGGAGATGACGACAGTGTGCCGGGGGATGGTCGGTTCGAGCTCGAGCGCGATGGTCAGCGAGTTGGTGATGACCACGACCCCCTCCAGGTCGTCCCTCGCCACCAGAGCCCTCACCATGGCAGTCGTCGTCGTGCCGGCATCGATCATCACCGCCGCGCCGGGCGAGAGCAGGCCGACCGCCACCCTCCCGATGCGTTCCTTCTCGTCGGCCGCACGCAGCAGCGACGCCTCGTAGCCAGCCTCGTCGGCGACCGACCGGCGACCGGGCACAGCGCCACCGTGGACCCGCCGGACGGCGCCGGAGCGGGCCAGGTGGGTCAGATCGGAGCGCACGGTCACCTCGGTGACCTGCATCTGCTGTGCCAGCTCGGTGACGCGGGCGAAGCCTTGGGCGTTGACGATGTCGAGGATTCGGGTCCGGCGAGCGTGCGCAGGGGGCACCGGCGGACGCGCAACGGGTCCGTCCTGCGCGGTCACTCGCACACCGTCACAGGGAGTCGGTGGCCGTCACGCACGTGCGCGGACACCCGAACCACGTGGTTGTCCGGTCCAGGTCTGGGTGAACGATCGCCGATCACCGCTACGTCGACTGGTGAAGTGCAGACACCTCGCCAGTGTAGGTGGCCTGGACAAGCGTCCATCCGGAGCAGGTCGTCGGTCGCCCACGGTGACGCCGTTCGGTCGATCCTCCGTGCCGGCTGGGCCGCGCTGCCGGACCGGCCGGCCGGCCGTCGACGGCTAGGTGGTGCGCAGCCCCAGCAGCTCGCGGACCTCCGCGGCGGTCGTCACCGAGCCGGTGGCGACCACGGCGCCAGCCACTCCTCCCTCGTCGGCCAGGCCGGCGGCGACGTCCAGGGCGTCCGGCAGGTCGTGGACGACGGTCACGCGGTCCTCGCCGAAGTACTCCGCGACGAGCTCTCCCAGCCGGTGCGGCCGGATCGCCCGGGGCGAGGTGGTGCGCGAGACGACCACGTGGTCGAGCACCGGCTCCAGCTCCTGGACCATGTGCTCGGCGTCCTTGTCCTCCAGCACCGCGAGCAGCCCGACGAGGCGGGTGAAGGTGAAGGACTCCTGCAGTGCCTCCACCAGCGCGGCGACGCCTGCCGGGTTGTGCGCGGCGTCGACCAGCACCGTGGGTGACCTGCGGACGATCTCCAGCCGTCCCGGCGACGTGACCTCGGCGAGCCCGGCGCGCAGCACCTCGTCGGTCAGGGGCTGCTCACCGCCGCCGACGAAGGCCTCCACCGCCGCGATCGCGATCGCCGCGTTGTGCGCCTGGTGCCCGCCGAAGAGCGGCAGGAAGAGCCCGGTGTAGTCCCCGGCCAGCCCGCGCACCGAGATCTGCTGCCCGCCGACCGCGACCTCCCGCGCCAGGACGCCGAAGTTCACCCCCTCCGCCCGGAGCTGGGCGCCGACCTCGTCGGCCCGCGCGCTGAGGATCTCCATGACCTCCGGCTCCTGCACCCCGACCACGGCGATCCCGTCGGCCTTGATGATGCCCGCCTTCTCGGTCGCGATCTCCTCCACCGTCCCGCCGAGCAGGCGGGTGTGGTCCAGCGCCACCGGGGTGAGCACCGCCACGTCGCCGACGGCCACCGAGGTCGCGTCCCAGACACCACCTAGCCCGACCTCGACGACGGCCACCTCGACGGGGGCGTCCGCGAAGGCGGCGTAGGCCACGGCGACGATCACCTCGAAGTAGGTCATCCGCACCCGGTCCGCCTCGTCCGGAGACGCCATGCTCTCGGCGTCCACCATCTCGACGAACGGCAGGACGTCGTCGTAGGCGGCGAGGAAGGCCTCGATCGAGATCGGCTGCCCGTCGATGCTGACCCGCTCGCGCATGTCGTGCAGGTGCGGGCTGGTGAACCGCCCGGTCCGCAGCCCCATCTCGCGCAGCAGCCGCTCGGTGATCCGTGCCGTCGAGGTCTTCCCGTTGGTCCCGGTGAGGTGGATCATCCGGAACGACGTCTGCGGGTCGCCCATCAGCTCCATCACCCGGGCCACCCGGTGCAGCGTGGGCTCGGGCATGTGCTCCGGCGTGCGGGCGAGGATCGCCTCGCTGACCTCGGCGTAGCGCGCCAGCGTCGCCGGGTCGGTCTGCGGCGGACCGCCCGCGTCGTCGGTGGGCACGGCCCCGCCGGGCTCCAGCGGCAGCTCGGTGCTGCCGTCCTCACCCGCGAAGAGGTTGTCGCTCATCGTCCGGCCTCCTCACGTCGGCTGATCAACAGCTGCACGGTATGCCCGCCGCCCAGGTCGGCGGTGCTGGCGTGGGCACCGTCCCGGGCAGGGGGCAGGTCGTGCCCTCCCCCGGCGGCCCCGAACTGCACGGCGAGCGTCTCGCCCATGACGAGCTGCTGGTGCGCCATCGCGGCATCCCAGACCTCGTCGTCGCCGACGACGGTGAGGCTGATCCGGTCGCTGATGTCGAGGCCGGCGTCCTTGCGGGCACCCTGGACCGCGCGCACCAGGTCGCGCGCGAGGCCCTCCTTGGCCAGGTCCTCCGTGACCTCGGTGTCGAGCACCACGAAACCACCGCCAGGCAGCGGCGCGGTGGCGCGGGAGGTGGCCCCGGCAGACTCGCCCACGACCGTCTCGAGGGTGAACTCACCCTCCTCCAGCGCCACCCCGCCGCTGGTGACCGCGCCGTCGTCACCGACCGTCCAGTCGCCGCTCTTGGCCCCCTTGATGGCGTGCTGCACCTCCTTGCCGAGACGCGGGCCGGCGGCCCTGGCGTTGACGGTGAGCCGTTGCTCGACCTGGAGGTCGGCCAGCGCCTCGGGGTCGTTCGCGTCGAGCACGGTGAACGCCCGGACGTTGACCTCGTCCATGATCACGTCGGTCACCATCCGCTCCCGCGCGCCGTGCTGGGACGGCACCAGCGTCCCCACGTCCGGCAGCACCACCGTGAGCCGCGGCAGCGGGAGGCGCACCCGCAGCCCCTCGGCCTTGCGCATCCCGAGCGCCGCCGAGCAGACCTCGCGCACGGTGTCCATCGCGGCGACCAGACCGGCGTCGTCGGGCAGGTCGGCCACCTCCGGCCAGTCGGTGAGGTGCACCGACTCGCCACCGGTGAGCCCACGCCATACCTCCTCGGTCAGCAGCGGGAGCAGGGGCGCGGCGACCCGGCAGGTGATCTCGAGCACGGTGTAGAGCGTGTCGAAAGCACTCTCGTCCTCGGCCCAGAAGCGGTCGCGGGAGCGCCGGATGTACCAGTTGGTCAGCACGTCGACGAAGTCCCGGATCACCTCGGCGGCGACCGCGATCTCGTTGCCGTCGTAGGCCGCCTGCGCAGCCTCGACGAACTCGCGGGTCTTGGCCAGGACATACCGGTCCAGCTCGTGCTCGGACCCGGTCGACCACCGTGCCTCGTAGCCCGCGGCGTTGGCGTAGAGCCCGAAGAAGTACCACGCGTTCCACAGCGGGATCATCGTCTGCCGGACGCCGTCGCGGATGCCCTGCTCGGTGACGATGAGGTTGCCGCCGCGCAGGATCGGGCTGCTCATGAGGAACCACCGCATCGCGTCGGCCCCGTCCCGGTCGAAGACCTCGCGCACGTCCGGGTAGTTCTTCAGCGACTTGGACATCTTCTGCCCGTCGCTGCCGAGCACGATCCCGTGCGACAGGCAGGTCGAGAAGGCCGGCCGGTCGAAGAGCGCCGTCGCGAGGATGTGCAGGGTGTAGAACCAGCCCCGGGTCTGCCCGATGTACTCCACGATGAAGTCGGCCGGGAAGTGGTGCTCGAACCACTCCGCGTTCTCGAACGGGTAGTGCACCTGGGCGTAGCTCATCGACCCGGAGTCGAACCACACGTCCAGCACGTCCTCGACCCGGCGCATGGTGCTCTGCCCGGTGGGGTCGTCGGGGTTGGGGCGGGTGAGCTCGTCGACGAACGGCCGGTGCAGGTCGACGTTGCCCTCACGGTCGCGCGGGAGCACTCCGAAGTCGGCCTCGATCTGCTCCAGCGAGCCGTAGACGTCGATCCGCGGGTAGGCCGGGTCGTCGCTGCGCCACACCGGGATCGGGCTGCCCCAGAAGCGGTTGCGGGAGATCGACCAGTCGCGTGCGTTCTCCAGCCACCGGCCGAACTGCCCGTCCTTGATGTGGTCGGGGACCCAGGTGATCTCCTGGTTGGTGCGGAGCATGTCCTCCTTGAACCTCGTCACCTCGACGAACCAGGACGACACCGCCTTGTAGATGAGCGGCTGCTTGCAGCGCCAGCAGTGCGGGTAGGAGTGGGCATAGCTCTCGCGGCGCAGCAGCACGGTGCCCTCGGTGACGCTGCCCTGGTCGGAGGTCTCGCCGCCGAGCTGGTTCCGCGTGGCCGCCACGAGGTGGTCCTGGATGGGCGCGTTGGCGTCGAAGACCAGCATCCGGGCGTACTCGTCGACCGGGTGCATGAACGCTCCGTCGGCCCCGACCGGCATGACCGGCTCGATGCCCTCGCGGTCGGTGACGACTTTGTCGTCCTCACCGAAGGCGCCGGCGGTATGCACCAGGCCGGTGCCGTCCGTCGTCGTGACGAACTCCGCGACCACGAGCCGGTGCGCCCGCTCCCAGCCCTGGTAGTAGGAGAAGGGCGGGCGGTAGGACCGACCCGCGAGCTCGGCGCCGGTGTAGCTGCCGAGGACCTCGGGCTGCTCCCCCAGCTCCTTCGCGTAGGCGCCGAGCCGCTCCCGGGCGATCAGGTAGCGCTGCGGCTCGGCCCCCTCACCGGCACCGGGGAGCGGAGCCTGCACGACGACATACTCGATCTCCTCGCCGACCATGATCGCGAGGTTGGCGGGCAAGGTCCACGGGGTCGTCGTCCAGACCAGGGCGAGCGCCCCGTCCAAGACGCCGTCCGGTGTCTCGCCCGCCAGCAGCCGCGCACCCACGGTCACGGCCGGGTCCTGGCGCACCTGGTAGACCTCGTCGTCCATCCGCAGCTCGTGGTTGGACAGCGGGGTCTGGTCGTTCCAGCAGTAGGGCAGGACGCGGAAGCCCTCGTAGACCAGGCCCTTGTCGAACAGGCTCTTGAACGCCCAGAGCACGGACTCCATGTAGTCGACGTTGAGGGTCTTGTAGTCGTGCTCGAAGTCGACCCACCGCGCCTGCCGGGTGACGTAGTCCTGCCACTCGTCGGTGTACTTCAGCACCGACTCCCGGCACTTGGCGTTGAAGGCCTCGATGCCCAGTCCGACGATCTCGTCCTTGGTCTTGATGCCGAGCTGCTCCATCGCCTCGAGCTCGGCGGGCAGGCCGTGCGTGTCCCAGCCGAACCGACGCTCGACCCGGCGTCCCCGCATGGTCTGGTAGCGGGGCACGACGTCCTTGACGTAGCCGGTGAGCAGGTGGCCGTAGTGCGGGAGTCCGTTGGCGAAGGGCGGGCCGTCGTAGAAGACGTACTCGTTGGCACCGTTCTCGCCCGCGTCGCGCTGCTCGACGCTCCTGGCGAAGGTGTCGTGCTCGCGCCAGTAGGCCAGCACGGCCTGCTCGATCTCCGGGAAGCGCGGCGAGCTCGTCAACGCGTCGGCGGAGGTGCTGGTCCGGGGGTAGGCCATGGGGGTGGCTCCTGCTTCTGGTGCGACGACGGTCGTCGTCGTGGTCGGCATCGATCCACGAGGACGACGCTGCCCCGGGTATGCCCGGGTCGGCACCGCGGTACCACCTCGCTTGCGTGCCGCCCGCCTCGGTGGGCAGGTGCAGCACGCCGCTTCGTGTCGGCTGTGACGGGCCTACCCGTGCGGGTCTAGTGGGCGCTCCCGGTGGGGCCAGGGGCCGTTCTTCCGCAGGCTCGCCGCTGATGACGGCTCGAGCGCCTGTGCTCCCATGCTAGCGCCTCGGCCCCGGTGCGGCGGGCACCGATCGCTGCCACCATCGTGACCATGGCCACCAGGTTCTCGATCCTCGCCCCGCCGATCTCGGACGAACTGCGCTACGAGCCACGGCGGCAACGCGTCCGCGTCAGCTACGACGGCCGGCCCGTCGCCGACACCTGCGACGCGTGGCTGGTGTGGGAACCGCGACGGGTGGTCCCTCGGTATGCGCTGCCGGTGCGCGACCTCGTGGCCGACCTCCACGCGGGGGACGACATCCGGCCCGATCTCGCCAGCCTGCCGCCGGTCGTCCCGCCGAACCTCACGACGACCACGGCACCCGGCACCGAGATGGCGATCGGCGTCGACGGACAGCCCGTCGGGTCGGCATACCGCCCGGCCGACGAGGACCTCGCCGACCGGATCGTCCTCGACCATGAGCCCTTCACCTGGCACGAGGAGGACGAGGAGCTCATCGGTCACCCGCGCGACCCGTTCAAGCGGATCGACGCGCTCGCCTCCTCACGGCACGTCCGGGTCTGCCTCGACGGCGTCGTGCTCGCCGACTCGACACGGCCGGTCATGCTGCTCGAGACCTACCTGCCCGACCGGTGGTACCTCCCCCGGGCCGACGTCCGACTCGACCTGCTCACCCCGACCGACACCCACACCACCTGCGCCTACAAGGGCGTGGCCTCGTACTTCAGCTACGCACCCGCTCGGGACGCCGGGGCGGGCATCGCGTGGACCTACCCCGCGCCGATGAATGACGCCGTGCCGGTCACGGGCATGGTGTGCTTCCTCGCCGAGCGGTGCGACCTGAGCATCGACGGGGTCGACCTCGACCGTCCTCGGACGCAGTGGTCGAGGTAGCTTGACTTAGCGGAAAGAAGCGGTGGATGGTGAGCAGCCGGCCCCGGTTCCGCGAGTCGTGCCGACGACACACCCGACCTGAGCGGCTCCAGCGTTCACGTGAACGCTGGAGCCGGGATCGGTCGGCGCGGCGGCCTGATGGATCACGCTGGTGGACCCGGCGCGACGGCGGGACGGATCGGGCCGGGAGCACCCTGTGGACAACTTCTGCGCCACATCCGCCCACTCGGGCAGCGTGCTCGGTATGCCGCTCGACCTCACCCGGCCCTTCCTTCGTCAGGACGGACTCCGCGCGGGCCTGACCAAGCACCAGCTCGACGGACCGACCTTCCAGTCTGTCTTCGGTAGCGTCCGACTGTCCAGCGACGTCCCGATGAGCGAGGAGATGCACGCGCGCTGCGCCCAGCTGGTCGTACCGCGCGGTGCTGCGAGCCACGGCACGGCGGCGCGGATCTGGGGCGGCGTCGTGCCGGAGGACACGAGCGCCCACGTCACGGTGCCGACCTCCGGCGACCGCCGCTCCCGACCGGGGCTGGCGTGCCACGTCAACGCGGCCGCCCTGGTCCGGTGGCGCGACGGACTGCGCCTCACCACCCCGGCCCAGACATTCCTCGACCTGGCGGACACGTTGGGCCTCGTCGACCTGGCAGTGCTCGGCGACTCGCTGGTGCACCGGGGTCGGCTCTCCCTCGAGGAGCTGGACGAGGTGGTCCGTGCGGACCGGCGAGGGGTCCCGCGACTCGCGCTCGATGCCGCTGCGCTGGTGCGTGCGGGAGCGGAGTCCCCCATGGAGACGCGGACCCGGCTGCTCCTCGTGCTCGCCGGGCTGCCCGAACCGGTGCTGCAGCACGTCGTCGGGGACGACCGACACCGGTTCCGGCTCGACCTGGCCTACCCCGAGCTCACGATCGCCGTCGAGTACGACGGCCGCCAGCACGCGGACGACACCCGCCAGTGGGCGCACGACCTGGCTCGGCGCGAGTGGCTCGACGGGCAGGGGTGGCGCCTCGTCGTCGTGCGCAGCGAGGACATCTTCGGTATGCCCTGGGCCACGGTGCATCGGGTCGCGCAGGTGCTGGCGTCGCGCGGCTACGTCAAGCCGCTGCCCGGGACCGCACCACCCCGCTTCACCCAGCACTTTCCCGGGCAGCCGTGGCGCCGCGGCTGACATCGGGCCAGCGGACGTCCCGACGACGCGCTGACACGGACCGGGCTCGGTGCGGTTGCCGGTCCGGGCCGGGCCGGTTAGCGTCGTGAGCACCACGACAGAGTTTCACTCGACGTGGAGCTCGGGAGGAGAGGATGACGATGGCATGCGTCGCCTACAACCTGTCCGCAGCGATCGAGAAGAGCGAGGTGGATCCGGCTGAGCTGGACCAGCTCGTCGCCACGTGGGGCGCCACTGAGTGACCTTCACGTCCTGGCGAAGGACGACCGGGGAGTTCACCCTCCCCGGTCGTCCTTTCCTCTGGGGAGGCCGGGCGGAGCGCGAGCTGTCCGGGGACCAGGCCTGGCGGCGCGTGCACACCGACCTCGAGCACCTGGGGTGGAGCAGCAGCGCCCGATGGTCCGAGCGCACCGGCCCGACCACGGCGCAGTGCATCCTGCGTGAGGGCGAGGACGAGATCGGCCTGGGCGTCGGGGCGGGCAAGGGCCGACTCGACGTCGCCATCGTCGGCGCCCACTTCGAGGCCGTCGAGCACGCGGTCACCGGGCCGTCCTGGGCGCCCCGGCTGCCGGTGGCGCCCGTCGACCGCAGCGACCCTCGACTGGTCGACGCGTGGCAGGGTGAGGAGTGGCTGGACGACCTCCGCACCACCTCACCCCTGAGCTCGGTCTGGGCCACCGGCCTGGGCACCACGCAGGCCTTCCCGGCTCCCCTGTTCCGCAGCGCCCCGTGGATGCTGGACGACACCCCGGAGGTCGCGGCGCTGCGCCTGCGCACGGGGGACGACACCGACTACGGCCCGGTCGCGGCATACTCCACCAACAGCGGGAGCGCGATCGGCGCCACGGCCGAGGAAGCCGTCCTGCACGGGCTCAACGAGAGCGTGGAGCGCGACGCGCTGTCCCTCTTCCTCCTCCTCCACGTCCTCGCGGGCAGGCCGGCACCGCCCCGGATCGAGATCGCTCCCTCGGACGAGGACCTCACCTCGTGCCGCGCGGCTGCCGAGCAGACCGTCGGGCAGCCGATCACCCTGCTGGACATCACCACCGACCTCGGTGTCCCGTGCGTGCTCGCCCTCGCGGGGACCGGCTCGCCCCGTCCGCTCTACGGGTCGGGCGCCTCCATCGGCCTGCGCGTCGCCGTCGAGCGGGCGCTGACGGAGGTCGTCCAGGGGTTCCTGCTGCGGCAGGCGGTGGACCACCCCGGCACCTCGGATGATGCCGGTCCGGGGGTGGGGCCGGGTCCGGCATACCTCCGGCTCTCGGAGGAGCAGGCGACCCAGCACCGCCAGGTGGAGGACCGGTTCGCCGGACATCCCGCCCTGCTGCGCTGCGCGACGCTGCGCCTCGGTGACCTCCCTCCGCCCGAGGGCATCTCGCACGTGCCGCCGACCGCGGCCACCGCCTCGGTGACCGAGCAGGTGCGGGCCGTGGTGCGACGTCTCGAGGAGGCAGGTCACCGCGTCGGATGGGTGCCCCTGCACACGTGGCCGTCCGGGACCACCGTGGCGCAGGTGCACGTGCCGGGTCTGGAGCTGTTCCACCAGGTGCTGGTCGGGCACGCTCCCCGCCCCGGCGCCCGGGCACGCAGGAGACGGGAGGCGGCCGCGGTCTAGCTCCGAGCCGCCAGGCTGACGAGCGTCACGTGGGCGTCCTGCTGGTCGATCCGGCCGCGAGGCTCGAGCCCGAGGTCGGAGGCGGCAGTCAACGCCTGCCGCGAGGCCCACCGGCACCGCCCGTCCACCGACAGCCTCCACTCACGCGCGAGCTGGAGGACGTCGTCGCCGTCCGACCCGTCCGAGACAGACGCCAGCACGACCCGTCCCCCCGCGCGGAGGGACCGCGAGACCGCGCGCAGGGCCGGGAGAGCCTCGTCCTGCGCCACCATGGGCAAGGACAGCCAGACCAGGTCGTGGGTGGGCCCGGCAGGCAGGTCCACGACGTCGGCATGCTCCAGCCGGACCCGCTCCGCGACCTCCCGACTGCGCACCACGTGACGCGCCAGGTCCAGGACGGCGGGATCGACGTCGATCCCCAGGACCGCGGCCCGGGGCCAGCGCGCCGCGACGCTGCTCGCGACGCCGGCGACGCCCGTCCCGACGTCCAGCATCCGGAAGTCCGTGTCGACCAGCTCGCGCAGCCCCGGGTCCTGCCCGCCCAGCTCCTCGAGGACCTGCACCAGCTCGGCGCCCGAGGCGAGGCCGGTCTCCAGGAGGTCCTCCGGCTCGGCCCGCCCCTGCCCACCCGTCGTGCTCGCCACCTGGCCGAGCTCGCGTCTCAGCGCCCGACGGACCTGCGCCGTCACCCCGTCCGGGGCCGAGCCGCCCCAGCGCGAGGCTGCGAGGGCGCGCAGGCGGTGCCGCGCCTCCACCTCCGGCTCCTGGCCGGATGCGCTCTCGGCGAGGGCGGCCGCGAGCCACAGCGCCTCCGTGGCTCGGCGGGCGAGCGAGGGTTCCTGAGTCATCCTGGTGATCCTCCCGGACGCGGCGAGGGCCGGGAGCGTGCTCGCTCCCGGCCCTCGTCGTTCGTGCGGTATGCCTCAGCCGCGGCCCCGCGGCGTGGTGGCGCCGCCGGCCCCGAAGCCGTCGTCGTCCGGGTCGGCCGCCTGGTTGCGACCGGAGGAGTCGACGACCTGGGTCTCGTCCGCCAGCTCCTCGACCGCGATCTCCTTCTCGTGGTCGAGCTTGCCCAGCTCGAAGAGCTTGCCGGAGCGGTAGTCCGCGAAGTACTCCTTCATCTCCTTCTTGATCACCGGGAGCAGGAAGTAGACGCCGAGCAGGTTGATGAAGGCGCAGAGGAAGAGGATGACGTTGGTGAAGTCGATGAGCTGACCGAAGCTCAGCACACAGCCCATCACCGTGAAGAGCAGGAAGACACCGCGGTAGATGGCCACCGAGGTCTTGCTGTCGTTGAACAGGTAGGCCCACGCCCGCTGGCCGTAGTAGGACCAGGTGATGAGCGTCGAGATCGCGAACAGTGCGACCGCCAGCGCCAGCAGCAGCGGGAACCAGCTGATGGCCGACTCGAAGGACTCGGAGGTGACGACCACACCGTCGGCGGCGGCCTCCCCGTCGAAGTAGCTTTGCCGGGCGTCGTTGTAGAACTGCGTGTCCGCGATGATGATGGTCAGCGCGGTCATGGTGCAGATGAGCACGGTGTCGATGAACGGCTCGAAGAGGGCCACGAAGCCCTCCGACACCGGGCGGCGCGTCTTCACCGTCGAGTGCGCGATCGGGGCCGAGCCCAGACCCGCCTCGTTCGAGAAGGCCGAGCGCTGCAGTCCGACGATGAGGGCACCCAGGAAGCCGCCGGCCACGGCCTGCGGGGCGAAGGCGCCGGCGACGATCTCGCCGATGGCGGCCGGGATCTGGCCGATGTTGGTCAGGATGACGAAGAGGCAGGCCAGGACGTAGATGCCGCCCATGAAGGGCACCAGCGTCGAGGTCACCCGCCCGATCGACTTCATCCCGCCGATGATCACCGCACCGATGATCAGCGCGATGATGACACCGATGCCGAACTGCCAGGCCAGCGCGACGAAGGGCGAGTTCTCCCCGCCGGTGACCTGGACCAGCTGGGCGTAGGTCTGGTTCGACTGGAACATGTTTCCGCCGGCGACGCCGAAGAGCAGGATCGCGATCGCGAAGGCGCCAGTCAGCCCGACGGACAGGAACTTCGGGAACTTGCTGAAGGCCACCGGGAGGTACTTGAACGGCCCGCCGGAGACGGTGCCGTCGGCGCGGATCTCGCGGTACTTCACCCCGAGGGTGCACTCGGCGAACTTGGTCGCCATGCCGAGGATGCCCGCGCAGATCATCCAGAAGGTGGCTCCGGGACCACCCATGACGACCGCGGCGCCGACACCGGCGATGTTGCCGAGCCCGACGGTGCCGGAGACGGCGGAGGTCAGGGCCTGGTAGTGCGGGATCTCACCGGGGTCGTCCGGCGAGGAGAACTTGCCCTGCACGACCTGGCGGGCCAGGTTCAGTCCGCGCAGCTGCGGGAAGCCGAGGTAGCAGGTGATGACCACGGCACCCACGAGGAGCCAGGCCACGATCCACGGCATCGGGAAGAAGTCCGGCGCCCAGAACAGGACGGTGTCGAACCAGACGGTGAGGTTGGTGAAGGCGGCGTCGACGGCACCCTCGATGGCCTGCAGCCACTCCGGGTCGTTCGTCTCCGTCACACTCATGGGCACGGGAATGGATCGCAACATGCGTCACACAGTGAGACAGAAGCGGCCGGTGGTCAACGACATACCCCCATCGTGACCAAATCGTGACATGCGTGGGGAACACGTGGCCTGCGGTGCTCGTTCGGGTCCCGAATCCCGGTCGTTCGGCAGCCACGGGGTCTGTGACAATACCGAGCATGAACCTCCCGCACCAGATCGCCCCCTCCCGCCCGGCGCAGCTGCCCGAGCGGCCGTCCGTGGACGGCCTGGAGGAGAAGTGGGTCGGGGTATGGAAGGACACGGACACCTACGCCTTCGACCGGGACGCCGCGCTGGCCGGCCCGCGGGAGCAGATCTTCGCGGTGGACACCCCTCCGCCGACCGCGTCGGGCACCCTGCACCTGGGCCACGTCTTCGGCTACACCCAGGCGGACTGCCTGGCCCGCTACCACCGGATGACCGGCAAGCAGGTGTTCTACCCCATCGGCTGGGACGACAACGGGCTGCCCACGGAGAAGCGGGTGCAGAACTACTACGGCGTGCGCGGTGACGCCTCGCTGCCCTACGACCCCGACTTCACACCGCCGCAGCGCGGTGGGGAGGGCAAGGCGCTTCGGGCTGCCGACCAGGTGCCGGTGAGCCGGGCCAACTTCATCGAGCTCTGCGAGGAGCTGACCGTCATCGACGAGCAGGCCTTCGAGGAGGTCTTCCGCCGCCTCGGCCTGGCGATCGACTGGAACGTGCAGTACCGCACCATCGAGGACCGCTCCCGCGCCGTGGCCCAGCAGGCCTTCCTGCGCAACCTCGCGCGGGGGGAGGCCTACACCTCCGAGGCGCCCGGGCTGTGGGACATCACCTTCCAGACGGCGGTCGCGCAGGCCGAGCTGGAGGCGCGCGACTACCCCGGCGCCTACCACCGGGTCGCCTACCACCGCCACGGCGGTGACCCGGTCCACATCGAGACGACGCGCCCCGAGCTGATCTGCTCGGTGGTCGCCCTCGTCGCGCACCCCGACGACGAGCGGTATGCCGACCTCGTCGGCACCACGGTCACCTCGCCGCTGTTCGGCGTCGAGGTGCCGGTGCTGGCCCACCCGGCCGCCGAGATGGACAAGGGCGCCGGCATCGCGATGTGCTGCACCTTCGGCGACATGACCGATGTGATGTGGTGGCGTGAGCTGGACCTGCCCACCCGGTCGGTCATCACCCGCAGCGGCCGCTTCCAGGCCGAGACCCCCGAGTGGGTCGCGGGCGGCCCGGGTGAGCACCTCTACGCCGAGCAGCTCGCCGGGAGGACCACCCACTCCGCGCGCGAGGCCACCGTCGCCGCGCTCCGGGAGAGCGGCGACCTGGACGGCGAGCCGACGAAGACCCAGCGCAAGGCCAACTTCTACGAGCGCGGCGAGAAGCCGCTGGAGATCGTCACCAGCCGGCAGTGGTTCATCCGCAACGGCGGACGGGACGACGGCCTGCGGGCGGACCTCATCGCGCGCGGCGACGAGATCGACTTCCACCCCGGCTTCATGCGCAGCCGCTACAAGAACTGGGTCGAGGGGCTCAACGGTGACTGGCTCATCAGCCGGCAGCGCTTCTTCGGGGTCCCCTTCCCGGTCTGGTATGCCGTCGACGCCCACGGCGAGGTCGACCACGACCGGGTGCTGGTCGCCGACGAGGCCAGCCTGCCGGTGGACCCGGTGAACGACGTGCCGCCCGGCTACGCCGAGGAGCAGCGGGACACCCCGGGCGGGTTCACGGCCGACACCGACGTCATGGACACCTGGGCGACCAGCTCGTTGTCCCCCCAGATCGCGGGCGGCTGGCCGACCCAGGGAGGTCAGGGCGCCGGATCCGACGCCGAGCTCTTCGACGCGATCTTCCCGTTCGACATGCGGCCGCAGGGCCACGACATCATCCGGACCTGGCTCTTCGCCACCGTGGTGCGGGCGCACCACGAGCACGGGTCGCTGCCGTGGTCCGACGCCTACCTCAACGGGTGGATCCTGGACCCGGACCGCAAGAAGATGTCCAAGTCCAAGGGCAATGCCTCCACCCCCCTCGACATGCTGGAGGCCAACGGCACCGACGCGGTGCGCTACTGGGCGGCCGCGGCCCGGCCGGGCGTGGACACGGTCGACGACCCCGGCCAGGTGAAGGTCGGGCGGCGGCTGGCGATCAAGCTGCTCAACGCCAGCAAGTTCGTGCTGTCCTTCGGTGAGCTGCCGACCGACGCCGACCCCGCCTCGCTGGTCACCGAGCCGCTGGACCGGGCCATGCTCGCGGGCCTGTCGGAGGTGGTCCGCCGCGCCACCACGGCCTACGAGAGCTGGGACTACTCGACAGCGCTGGATGCGACCGAGTCCTTCTTCTGGGCGTTCTGCGACGACTACCTGGAGCTGGTCAAGGAGCGTGCCTACGGCGGCGAGTTCAGCGCACAGGGCCCGACGACCGACCCCTCGCCGGAAACCCTCTCGGCCAGGGCGGCGCTGCGGCTCGCCCTGTCGGTGCAGCTGCGCCTCTTCGCCCCGGTGCTGTCCTTCGCGTCCGAGGAGGTCTGGTCGTGGTGGCACGACGAGGGCAGCTCGGTGCACACCCAGCCCTGGCCCGTGGTGGAGGAGCTGGACCTGCCCGGCGCCGACGCCCCGCCGGCCCTGCTGAGCACCGTCGGCCAGGCCCTCGCCGGTCTGCGCCGGGCAAAGTCCGAGGCCAAGGTGAAGATGCGCACCGAGATCTCCGGCGCGACCATCGCGGGTCCCCCCGCCGAGCTGGACCAGGTCCGCGCCGCCCTCGGTGACCTGCGTGCGGCCGGCAAGGTCGTGGGCGAGGTCGCCTTCGCCGAGGCGGACACCCTCGCGGTCAGCGACGTCGCCCTGGTGGTGGACCCCGCTTAGGGTGGAGCCATGCGCAGGGGCATGAGGTCGACCGTGGTCCTCGCCGTGCTCGCTGCGCTCGCGGGTCTGACGCTGCTGCTGTGGAGCTCGAGCAGCGGGTCCTCGCTGGTCGGCCCGCCCCAGGGCACCTGGGGCACCCCGTCCCTGGGTATGCCCGATCTCCCCGCGGTGACGGAGGCGCCGTCGCAACAGGTGGGCGACGGTGAGCTGCGGGAGCAGGACGGCCGCGCCGTGGACTGGCTGCTCATCGGCTTCCTCGTCATGGTGGTCGTCGTCATCCTCATGGTGCTGCGCATGCTGCTGGACCGGCAGCGGGACGAGCGTGAGCCGCTGGGGGTCGAGGACGACGAGGAGCTCGTCGCCCTGCTGGAGGCCAGCGGTGAGGACGTGCGCTACCGCGCGCTCGCCGAGGGCGACCCGCGCAACGCGGTCGTCGCCTGCTGGGTCGCCCTCGAGGACGCGGTGCGCCGCTCCGGCCTGCGCCAGGACCTGTCCGAGACCGCTGCCGAGCTGACCCGTCGGGTGCTGTCCCGGTGGGACGTCGACGCGACTGCCATCCGGGAGCTGTCCGAGACCTATCGCGAGGCCCGCTTCTCCCGGCACCCGGTCAGCGAGCAGCAGCGGGACCGCGCCGTGGCCGCCCTGGAGCGGATCCACGAGGACCTGCGCCGACGGGTCCTCGCCGAGCAGGCCAGGATCGCCGAGCAGGAGGCCGAGGCCCGCGCCGCCGCGGGCGACGGGGCGGGCGACGGGCAGACCGGAGCGTCCCGGTGAGCCCCACGGCGCACGGCGCCGCCGTACCGCCCACGCTGCGCCGCTTCCTCGTCCCGGCGCTGGTCTGCGCCGTCATCATCGGCGGGTTGCTCTACTACATCGGGTCCCTGCCGCACTCGCTGCCGGTGGTGGTGCTGGCCGTGCTCCTCAGCGGGCTCGTGGTCGCCCTGACGATGTGGGGGATGACCAGCACCAGCCAGGACGTGGAGCAGGCCTACTGGGTCTCGACCCCCCGGCAGGAGTCGGCGCCACCTGACGCCATGGACTACCGGCTGCTCCGGCTGCGCCGTGACCTGCGCGACGCCGTCGAGCGGGACGACCGTGGCGACGAGATCTACCCGGTCATCCGCGAGCTCGCCGCGGAGCGCCTGCTCGCCCACCACGGCGTCGACCTGGACGCCGAGCCCGAGCGCGCCCGCGAGGTGCTGGACCCGCACCTGCAGGCCTATCTGGACCACCCGCCCAGCGACACCCGCAAGCGCAGCCGGAGCGCGCTGCACACCGCCATCGAAGGAGTCGAGAAGCTGTGACCGACACCCCCTCCGCCCCGCCGACCGCCGACCCACCGCTCGAGGTCCCCGAGGTGGCCCGGCGCTGCGCCGAGGTGCTCGACCGGGTCGAGCAGGCCGTCGTCGGCAAGCGCGAGGCCCTCACCATGGTCCTCACCGCGATCCTGTCCCGGGGGCACGTCCTGCTCGAGGACTACCCAGGCCTGGGCAAGACGCTGGCCGCCCGGTCGTTCGCGCAGACGCTCGGGCTGGACTTCACCCGTGCCCAGTTCACGCCCGACCTGCTGCCATCGGACCTCACCGGCTCCTTCGTCTATGACCAGAAGGCGGCCGAGTTCGCCTTCCGCCCCGGACCGCTGTTCACCGGTCTGCTGCTCGCCGACGAGATCAACCGCACCCCGCCCAAGACCCAGTCGGCGCTGCTGGAGGCGATGCAGGAGCACCAGGTGACGGTCGAGGGCCAGACCTTCGCCCTGCCGCAGCCCTTCCACGTGCTCGCCACCGCCAACCCGGTCGAGTACGAAGGCACCTACCCGCTGCCGGAGGCGCAGCTGGACCGGTTCCTGGCGCGGGTCTCCTTCGGCTACCCCAGCCCCGAGGAGGAGTGGGACGTGCTGCGCCGCCGGGTCTCCCGGCAGACCGAGGACCAGCACCTGGACGCCGTGACCGACGCGGACGGTCTGGCCGCGATGCAGGACGCGGTCGAGCGGGTCCCGGTCGAGGACGACATCTCCCGCTACTGCGTCGAGCTGGCGAGCGCCACCCGTCGCCACCGGGCCGTCCTGGTCGGCTCCTCACCGCGCGGCTCGCTGGCCCTGATGCTCACCGCGCGGGCGTATGCCGTCATCCACGGCCGCGACTACCTCACCCCCGAGGACGTCAAGGCGGTGGCGCACGCCGTCCTGGACCACCGCATCTCGATCAAGCCCGAGCTGTGGATGTCCGACACCGGTGGCGCGAGCGTGGTGACCGCGGCGCTCGGCCAGGTGCCGGTCCCCGGCTCGCGCACCGGCGCCTCCACCGTCGACGACGCGGACCACGAAGCCTCGGCCCAGGTCTGATGGCGCGGGTCGAGCGGGCCGACGCCTGGCGCCCCACGCACGCCGTGCTGCGCTGCCTGGTCGCCGTGCTCGTCTTCGTGCCGGTGGCGCTGCTCTTCCGGCGGCCCGACCTGCTGGTGCTGGTCAGCCCGTTGGCCGTGGTGCTCGCGTGGGGACTGGCGACGCGGCCGGTCGAGCGACCGGACCATCGCTTCGCGCTGTCGCACGCGCAGGTGCGCGAGGGCGACCAGGCGCTGGCCGTCGCCGACCTCGAGCCGGTGCAGGACGCGGAGATCCTCTCCGCCGCCCTCACCCCCGCGCCCTTCGTCGAGGCCGTGGTGCAGGAGCGGATGCGCCGGACGTTGGACAGCGACGACCTGCCGGTGCAGCGGACGGCAACCGTGGCCGACGCCGAGGGGCCGCTGGTGCAGGGGCGGCGACGGCTGCTCGTCGGCGTGCGGGTCACCCGGTGGGGCGTGCGGCGGATCGGGCCGATGCAGGTGGCCGCCACCAGCGCCTGGGGGTCGTTCCGCTGGGGGCCGCTGTCGATGGAGGCGCAGGGCCTGCGGGTGCTGCCGCAGCCGGCCGCCTTCGACACCTCGGCACCGGCACCCCACCCCCGTGGCCTGGTCGGCATGCACCGCTCCACCCGACCCGGCGAGGGCAGCGAGTTCGCCAGCATCCGCCCGTTCCAGCTCGGGGACCGGCTGCGCCGCATCCACTGGCCGCGGTCCACGCGCACCGGTGAGCTGCACGTCACGTCGAGCTACGCCGACCAGGACACGCACGTCGCGGTGCTGGTGGACGCCCACTACGACCTGGGCAGGTCCGGCGGGCTGTCCGGCGAGCAGAGCTCGTTGGACCGGTCGGTCCGTGCCGCTGCCGCCATCAGCGAGCACTTCCTCCAGCAGGGGGACCGGGTGAGCCTGCGGGTGCTGTCGGCGCGGACGCCGCTGACCGTCCCGGTGGGCACGGGCAAGCGGCACGGCGTGCGCATCCTGGACACCCTGAGCCGGCTGCAACCTGCCGCCGACGACCAGACGGACCCGCGCCGGGTCCACCTCGGCGTCGGCTCGGGCACGCTGGTGGTGATGATCTCGGCGCTGGTCTCCCCGGACGCGCTCACCCAGGCCGCGATGCTCGCCGCCCGCGGCCTGTCGGTCGTCGTGGTCGACGCGCTGGTGGAGTCCGGCGAGGGGGTGGTGCCGAGCGCCGAGCGCGACCCGCTGGCCCGCACCGCCTGGCGGATCCGGATGCTGGAGCGGGACCGGGAGATCCGCGCGATCCGCGCCCAGGGGGTCGCCGTCGTGCCGTGGCTGGGGCCGGGCAGCCTCGACGTGGTGCTGCTCGAGCTGGCACACCGGCGGCGCGGGGCGGTGGTCTAGCCGTGGGCGAGCTGCGGGAGCACTGGGTCAACCTGCGCACCGCCACCCCCAGCCACCGTCGGGTGCGGCTGCTGGCGGTCCTCGGTGCGCTGGGGTATGCCGCCTCCCTCGCCGTCGCCGGTGGTGGCGGGCCGGTCGCGTGGATCGGCACGGTGCTGCTCGGTGCCCTCATCGTGGTGCAGCCCAACGGGATCATGCCGGGCTTCTTCCTGGTGTGGGCCGTCGCCGGCTGGTGGGCCGGCGTGCCCGGTCCGTGGCACTGGGCGCTGCTCCCGGCGGCGTGGAGCGTGCTGGTCGTCCACGCCAGCGCCGCGCTCGCGGCGTCCGTCCCGCCGCAGGCCACGGTGCCTGCGTCGGTGCTGCGCCTCTACGCCGGGCGGGTGGGCATCGTCGCGATGGTCACCGTGGTGGTCTGGGGGCTGGCGGCGCTGGTGACGGGCGCCGGCGACGGCGGCGGAGCGCTGCCGAGCGTCGTCGGGCTGGCGCTGCTGGCGCTGTCCCTGGTCGGCTACGTCCGGCTTCGCGAACGCCAGCGGCAGACCCGGCCCTGAGCGGATCCCGGCGCGAGGTGCGCGGGGCGGACCGCTGCGGTCAGGCGCTCTCCTTGCGCTGCTGGCGCTTGCGGGGCGCGACGTCGCGGCGGACGATCGTGGGGTTGACGTTCTCCTGCACGACCTCCCGGGAGATGACCACCTTGGCGATCTCCTCGTCGGAGGGGACGTCGAACATCACCGGCAGGAGCACCTCTTCGAGGATGGCGCGCAGACCGCGGGCACCGGTCCCCCGCATCAGCGCCTGGTCCGCGATCGCCTCGAGCGCGTCGTCGGCGAACTCCAGCTCGACGCCGTCGATCTCGAACATCTTCTTGTACTGCTTCACCAGCGCGTTGCGCGGCTCGGTGAGGATGTTGACCAGCGCGTCCCGGTCCAGCGGCGACACCGTGGTGATGACCGGGAGGCGGCCGATGAACTCGGGGATCAGCCCGAACTTCATCAGGTCCTCGGGCAGCACGTCCCCGAAGTGCTCCCCCGCGTCCTTGGCCGACTTCAGCTCGGCCCCGAAGCCCAGACCCTGCTTGCCGGTCCGCGACTCGATGATCTTCTCCATCCCGGCGAAGGCGCCGCCGACGATGAAGAGGACGTTGCCGGTGTCGATCTGGATGAACTCCTGGTGCGGGTGCTTGCGCCCGCCCTGCGGCGGCACGCTGGCGACCGTGCCCTCGAGGATCTTGAGCAGCGCCTGCTGGACCCCCTCGCCGGAGACGTCGCGGGTGATCGACGGGTTCTCGCTCTTGCGCGCGATCTTGTCGATCTCGTCGATGTAGATGATGCCCGTCTCGGCCTTCTTGACGTCGAAGTCGGCCGCCTGGATGAGCTTCAGCAGGATGTTCTCGACGTCCTCACCGACATACCCCGCCTCGGTGAGCGCCGTCGCGTCGGCGATGGCGAAGGGGACGTTGAGCATCCGCGCCAGCGTCTGCGCGAGATAGGTCTTGCCGCACCCGGTCGGGCCGATGAGCAGGATGTTGGACTTGGCGATGTCGACGTTCTCGTCGCTGCCGCTCTTGCCCTCCCCGGCCTGGATGCGCTTGTAGTGGTTGTAGACGGCGACGGCCAGGGCCCGCTTCGCGGGGTCCTGGCCGACGACGTAGTTCTGCAGGAAGTCGAAGATCTCACGCGGCTTGGGCAGCTGCCCCAGCCCGAGGTCGCTGGACTCGGCCAGCTCCTCCTCGATGATCTCGTTGCACAGGTCGATGCACTCGTCGCAGATGTAGACCCCCGGGCCGGCGATCAGCTTCTTGACCTGCTTCTGGCTCTTTCCGCAGAAAGAGCACTTCAGCAGCTCGCTGCTCTCGCCCATCCGTGCCACGTGGTCGTCCTTCCTGCGTCTGCCCTGTTGCCATGGTGCGGGCCGATGCTCGCTCGCCCTGCCTGTCTGCCCGACGCTACCTTGCCTGGTGCTCTTTCGGCAGGGTTTTACCACGGTGATCCGCGTGTTGCCGCGCACCGTCCGCTGTCAGCGCAACGCCACGCGGATCACCCCGCGGTCCTGCCCTCAGTCGTCGAGCGAGGCCTTGCGCGAGGCCAGCACCTCGTCGACGAGGCCGTACTCCTTGGCCTCCTCGGCGGTGAGGATCTTGTCGCGCTCGATGTCCTTCTGGACCTGCTCGGCGCTGCGCCCGGAGTGCTTGGCCCAGGTCTCCTCGAGCCAGGTGCGCATCCGCAGCACCTCGTTGGCCTGGATCTCGATGTCGGACGCCTGGCCGTAGTCGCCGCCGGCGAGCGCCGGCTGGTGGATGAGCACCCGCGCGTTCGGCAGCGCGAAGCGCTTGCCGGGGGCACCGGCCGCGAGCAGCACCGCGGCGGCCGAGGCGGCCTGGCCGATGACGAAGGTCTGCACGTCCGGCTTGATGTACTGCATCGTGTCGTAGATCGCGGTGAGCGCCGTGAACGACCCGCCGGGCGAGTTGATGTACATGAGGATGTCGCGGTCCGGGTCCTGGCTCTCGAGCACGATGAGCTGGGCGATGATGTCGTCGGCCGAGGCGTCGTCGACCTGCACCCCGAGGAAGATGATCCGGTCCTCGAAGAGCTTGGTGTAGGGGTCCTGACGCTTGGTGCCGTAGGACGTGCGCTCCTCGAACTGCGGCAGGATGTAGCGGCTGCTCGGGGTGAGCGGGCTGCCACCGCCGCCGTGCTGGTGCTGCGCCGGGGCCGCGCCCGTCCAGGCGCCACCGGCATACGGGCTGTGCTGGTTGAAGGTCATGGTGAGGTCAGCTCTCTTCTCGCGTCGGGTGGCCGGTCAGGAGGTGGGTCCGGCGTCGCCGGAGCGCTCGTAGACGTGGTCGACGAAGCCGTACTCCTTGGCCTCGGCCGCGGTGAACCAGCGGTCCCGGTCGGAGTCGGTGGTGATCTGCTCCACGGTCTGGCCGGTGTGCTCGGCGATCAGCTCGGCCATCTGCTTCTTGATGTGCAGCATCTGCTCGGCCTGGATCTTGATGTCCGAGGCGGTGCCGCCGATGCCGCCGGAGGGCTGGTGCATCATCACCCGCGAGTGCGGGGTGGCGTACCGCTTGCCCGGCGCTCCCGCCGAGAGCAGGAACTGCCCCATCGAGGCGGCCAGGCCCATCGCCACGGTGGCCACGTCGTTCGGGATCCACTGCATGGTGTCGAAGATCGCCATGCCCGCGGTCACCGAGCCACCGGGTGAGTTGATGTAGAGCCAGATGTCCTTCTCCGGGTCCTCGGCGGCGAGCAGCAGCAGCTGGGCGCAGATCGCGTTGGCGTTCTCGTCGCGCACCTCCGACCCGAGGAAGATGATCCGCTCCTTGAGGAGGCGGTTGTAGATCTGGTCGTCGAGACCGGCGGGCGCCGGGCTCTCGGCCATCGTGATGTCAGTCATGCGCTGCTTTCCCTCGCTTCGTCCGGGGTATGCCGTGCGGCACGTGTGGCTTGTCAGTGACCCTAACGTCCGCCACCGCCGCGAAACTCCCCTGTCCGGGTCGTGTTCGCCGTGAGCGCACTCGGCCCCGACCGACCGACCACGCACTCTGCGTCGACCGACCGCGCACTCTGCGTCGACCGACCGCACACTTTGCGTCGACCGACCGCACACTCTGCGTCCGGCCGACGTGGGAGGCTTGGCCGGTGAACCTCACCACCCGCACCGACCGCACCTGGCTGGTCGCCCTGGCCGCCTCCCTCTGGGGACTGTCCGCCCTGTGGCGCGGTCCGTTGGCCCAGGAGCTGCCGTCGCTGGCCATCGTCTTCTGGGAGCACGTGCTCCTCACGCTGCTGCTCCTGCCGTGGCTGGTGCCCGCCGTGCGGCGGTTGCGGGCCGCCAGCCCGCGCACCCAGCTCTCGGTGCTGGTGATCGGGGCGGGCAGCTCGGCGCTGGCGACCACGCTGTTCACCGCGGCCTTCCGCCTCGGCGACCCCATCACCCCGCAGGTGCTGCAGAAGATGCAGCCCTTCATCGCCCTCGCCCTCGCGGCGCTGCTGCTCGGTGAACGGCTGCGACGCTCCTTCCTGCTCTTCCTGCTCCCGGCCGTGGTCGGCGCCTGGTTGATGACCTTCGCCGACCCGCTGGCGGTGACCGTGAGCTCGGCCCAGGCGGCCCTGCTCGCGCTCGGAGCCGCGGCGCTGTGGGCGTGCGGCACCGTCCTCGGGCGGGCGGCCAGCGCCGAGCTCCGGTTCGTGGACCTGACCTCGCTGCGCTTCACGGTGGGCCTGCTCACGCTCGCCGTCATCGCCGGCCTCACGAGCACCCCGCTGGCCGTCCCGCTCTCGGCGGCGCCCTCCATCCTGGCGCTGGCGCTGCTGCCGGGGCTGGCGGCGATGACGCTCTACTACCTGGCGCTGCGGCATACCCCGGCGTCCCGGGCGACCCTCGCCGAGCTGGCCTTCCCGCTCACCGCCGCCGCGGTGGGTGTGGTCGCCTTCGCGGCCCGGCCGGAGCCGAGCCAGTGGGTCGGGATGGCGCTGGTGGTCGCGTCGGTCGTGGCCCTGTCGATCCACGAGCGCCGCGCCGCGCAGCCCTCGGTCCGGGCGCGTCCGCTGGAGGTCAGCCGCCAGGCCTGAGCCGCCGCGCGACCACCCGGCCCGCACATGAGCAACGGAACTGCCCTGGCTCCACGGTCAGGACCGTGCAGCCAGGGCAGTTCGTCTGCTCATGTCGGGCCGGAGGGAGATCAGCCCTTCGTCGCGGGCTCCTCGGCGGCGTCCGCCTCGTTGACCTCGGCGTCGGCGACCTCGGCCTCGGCGTCACCGGCCTCCATCACCTGGTCGCCCGGCACGACGTCCTCGCCGTCGGCGTCCTCGTCGTCACCCTCGATGGCGTCCAGATCCACCACGTTGCCGTCGGTGTCGGTGACCGTGGCCTGCTCCAGCACGTTCGCGAGGGCCTTGCGGCGGCCGACCTCGGCCACCATCGCGGGCACCTGGTTCTGCTGGTCGATCTGCTGGGCGAACTGCTGCGCATCCATGCCGTACTGCTGGGCGGTCATCATGATGTACTCGATGAGCTCGCCCTGGTCGACCTCGACCTCGTCCCGCTTGACCAGCGCGTCGAGCAGGAACTGGGTCTGCATCGCCTTGGTCGTCGACTCGGTCACCTCGGCCCGGTGCTCGTCGTCCTCGAGCCGCTCCTCACCCTCCAGGTGACGGTGCACCTCGGCCTCGACGAGGCTGTCGGGCACCGGGATCTCGACCATGCCCAGCATGGCCTCGAGGACCTTGTCGCGGGCACCGACGCCCTGCTCGAAGCGCGCACCCTGCTCGGCCTGCTTGGCGAGGTCGGCGCGCAGCTCGTCCATGGTGTCGAACTGGCTGGCCAGCTGGGCGAACTCGTCGTCCAGCTCGGGCAGCTCCCGCTCCTTGGCGGCCTGCACCGTGACCGTGACGTCGGCGCTCTCGCCCTTGCGGTCACCACCGGCCAGCGGGGAGCTGAACTCGACGGTGTCGCCGACCTTGGTGCCCCGCAGCGCCGTGTCCAGGCCGTCGAGCATGGTGCCGGAGCCGATCTCGTAGGAGACGCCGGTGACGGAGTCGATCTCCTCGTCGCCGATCATGGCGGACAGGTCGATCGTGAGGTGGTCGCCGGTCTTGGCCTTGCGCTTGATCGGCGTGAGGGTGCCGAAACGCTCGCGCAGGTTGTCGATGCGGGTCTGGACGTCCTCCTCGCTGGCCTGGGCGGGGTCCACCTGGACCTCGATGCCGGAGAAGTCGGGCAGCTCGAACTGCGGCACGATGTCGACCTCGGCCTCGAAGGCCAGGTCCTGGCCGTCCTCCATCGGCAGCGAGGTGAGGTTGACCTCGGGCTGGGACAGCGGGGTGAGGTCGTTCTCGGTCATCGCCTGCGTGTAGTACTCCGGCAGTGCCTCGTTGACCGCCTCCTGCACCACCGCGCCGCGGCCGAACCGCTGGTCGATGATCCGGTTCGGCACCTTCCCCTTGCGGAAGCCGGGGATCTGGACGTTCGCGCCGATGCTCTTGTAGGCGGCGTCCAGGCGGGGCTGGAGGTCGGCGGCAGGGACCTCGACGGTCAGCTTGACCCGGGTCGGGGTCAGGGTCTCGACAGCGCTCTTCACTGCAGGTTGCTCCGTTGTCATGTCGGGGGTATGTCGTCTCTCGCCGGGCACAGGGACGGCCCGCGGCGAGCACGCGGATCAGCACCATGCTAGGTGGTCGGGGTAGCCGGATTCGAACCGGCGGCCTTCCGCTCCCAAAGCGGACGCGCTACCAAGCTGCGCCATACCCCGTCGTGGGCGGCGTCACGGACGCCGCGAGCAAGGGTTTAGACTAACTCCTCGGCCCGGCGCGACGGACATCGCGCGGGGCGCGCGGGTGTAGCTCAATGGTAGAGCCCCAGTCTTCCAAACTGGCTACGCGGGTTCGATTCCCGTCACCCGCTCCACCACGCCGCCGCACCCCTCAGCCCTGGCGAGCGACGGCTTCCTCGAGCTGGTCCAGGAGGGTCTCGAGCTCGCCGGCGCGGCGGTCGTTCGGCCGCACCTGCGCCCCGTCGAACTCGTCGAACCCGGACAGCGACACCTGCTGGCGGACCACGACCATGCTGAAGTTGGCCAGGATCTGCCGCCAGTGCTCGACCGCCCGCACCCCCGACTCCGCGCCGTAGGACACCAGCGCGGCCGCCTTGCCCTGCCACTCCGGGTAGAGCCAGTCGACGGCGTTCTTCAGCGCCCCGGGGACCGAGTGGTTGTACTCCGGCGTGACCAGGACGAAGCCGTCGCACGCGTCCACGGCGGCACTCCAGGCGTGCACGCTCTCGTGCGGGTACTGCTTCTTCGCCGCTCCCGGGATGGTCTCCCACTCCAGCAGCGGGACGTCGAAGCTCTTGAGGTCGATGAGCTCGAGCTCGACGGTCTCGCCGTCGCGCTCCCGCCCGGCAGCCTGCTCCTGCACCCACGCGGCGACGCTCTCCCCCTTGCGCCCGTCCCTGACTGACCCGATGACGATGCCGATCTTCATGACCACCATCCGACCACGAGTCGGTCAGTAGCCCTCCGGCGGGGGCACCATCTCGCCGCGGATCCCGAGCAGGCGCACCGGCCGGTCGTCCTCCAGCCTCCGGAACAGCGTGAAGGCGGTGTCCGCGAGCACGTCCGGGTCGGTGGTGGGCTCGGCCAGCTTGCGGCCGCGGGTGACGGTGAAGAAGGGCACGAAGCGGACCTTGAGGAAGACGCGCCGGACCGGGCGGCCCTCCTCCGCCACGTCGTCGACGACCCGGCGGGCGAGCTCGGCGAGCGCCTCCCGCACCTGCTCCGGTGAGGCCAGGTCCTGCTGGTATGTCGTCTCCCGCCCGCGTGCTCGCGGCACCCAGGGCGTGTCGTCCGGCCAGCGGCTCCCGCCGCCCCGCCCCAGCTCGGAGAGCCGCGGACCGCTGGTCGGCCCGAACTCGCCGGCCAGCACGGCGTCGTCGGCGTGCGCCAGCTCGGTGACGGTGTCGATCCCCAGCGACGCCAGGCGGGCCGCGATGCGGGACCCCACGCCCCAGAGAGCGGTGGTGGGCCGCTCACCCATGACCGGCAGCCAGCTCTCCTCGGTGAGCCGGTAGGTCCCCTGCGGCTTGCCGAACTCGGTGGCCGTCTTCGCGCGGACGAGGGTGTCGCCGATGCCGATCGAGCAGTGCAGCGACGTCCGCGCCAGCACGGCCGCCTGCAGGCCGAGCGCGACCTCGGTGACGTCGTCGGTCTCGACGCCCACGAAGGCCTCGTCCCACCCCAGCACCTGCACCACGGCACCCGGCCATGCCCGCAGCGTGGCCATGACCTGCTCGGACGCGTCCTCGTAGACGGGGAAGTCCACGGGCAGGAAGACCGCGTCGGGGCAGCGCCGGGCCGCCACCCGCAGCGGCATCCCGGAGCGGACCCCGTGCTCGCGCGCCTCGTAGGACGCGGTCGAGACCACCGCCCGCTCGGTCGGGTCGCCCCGGCCGCCGACCACGACCGGGCGCCCGACCAGCTCCGGCCGGCGCAGCAGCTCGACGGCAGCGAGGAACTGGTCCATGTCCACGTGGAGGACCCAGCGACGCGTCACGGGCCCAGTCTCCCCCGTTCGGCGGCGCGCCCGCCTACCCTGACGGCATGGATCTCCCCACCGCCTCCGACGGTCCGGACCAGCGGGACCCCGCCACCGACCGGATCGTGGTCACCGGGACCGGCCGGGCCGGGGCGACGCCCGACTCGGTCGTGCTCGACCTCTACCTGGAGGGCCACGGGTCCACGGTGGCCCAGGCGCTGCAAGCCCTGACCGCCGCGTCCCAGGCCTGCACCGACGCGCTCCCGGACCACCGGGTGCGCACCCACGGCCTGACCCTGCACCCGCGGCACGACCACCACGGCGCGCCCCGCGGGCATACCGCCGCGCAGTCGTTGCGGGTGGTGGCGCCCGACCCTGGGCGGGCCGGTGAGCTGGTGGCCGTCCTCGCCGAGGCGGTCGGCGACGCCCTGACGGTCCAGTCGCTGCGGCCGGAGGTGTCGGACGTGACGGCGCTCGAGGTCCGGGCGCGGGAGGCCGCGCTGCTCGACGCCCGACGCCGGGCGGAGGAGTATGCCGCGCTGGTCGACCGGGCGGTCGGCCGGGCCGTGACCATCGAGGAGCTGCCCGAGCACGCGGGGCCGGTCCCGGGAGACGCCGCGGCGATGAGCATGGAGGCCACCGGCCCACCGGTCGATGCCGCGGACCACGAGGTCCGGGTCCTGGTGCGGGTCGTCTGGGCCCTCACCGGCTGAGCCCGGGCCCGGGTCGACAGGTCCGGGCGGGTGTGGTTGCGTGGTCACGCACGACCGGTGCCCCGACCGGGGCGCCGGACCCGATGGGAAGGAGTTCGCGTCATGGGCTTCATGGACAAGGCCAAGGACATGGCCGGTCAGCATGACGAGAAGATCGACCAGGGCATCGAGCAGGGCGGTGACTTCGTCGACGACAAGACCGGTGGCGAGCACTCGGAGCACGTCGACAAGGCGCAGGACTTCGCGAACGACCAGGCCGACACGTTCGGTGGCGTCGAGGGCGGCGACGGCGAGGGCGAGGGCGACAAGGCCTGAGGCCCACCCGAGCGAGCCAGGCCCCCTCCCGGTGCATCCGGGAGGGGGCCTCGTCGTCTCCGCTCAGGGCAGCGGGGGCAGCGTCCCGTCGTCCTCGTAGTCGCGCATCATGTCGATCCGACGCTGGTGCCGCTCGTCCCCCGAGAACGGCGTGGCCAGGAAGGCCGCGACGATCGCCCGCCCCTCCTCCTGGGTATGCATCCGCGCACCGATCGCGACGACCTGGGCGTCGTTGTGCTCGCGCGTCAGCCGCGCCAGCTCGGGGTCGTAGGCCAGGCCGGCGCGGATCCCGGCCACCTTGTTCGCCGCCATCTGCTCGCCGTTGCCGGACCCACCCAGCACGACGCCGAGCGACCCGGGATCGCCGGCCACGGCCTCGGCGGCGCGCAGCACGAAGACGGGGTAGTCGTCCTGGGCGTCGAAGTCGGTCGGCCCGTGGTCGACCACCTCGTGGCCCTGCTCGGCCAGCCAGGTCACCAGGTCCCGCTGCATCTCGAACGCGGCGTGGTCACCGCCGATGTGCACCCGCACGTCGCCTCCTCGCCCAGCTGTCCGTCAGCTGAAGTCCGGGCCCACGCTGCGGGTCCGCTTGATCTCGTAGAAGCCGGGGGTGCCGGCGACGAGCAGGCACCCGTCCCACAGCCGCCCGGCGGCCTCCCCCTTGGGTGCCGGGGTGACGACCGGCCCGAAGAAGGCGACGTCCTCGACCTTGACGACCGGCGTGCCGACGTCGTCGCCGACCATGTCGATGGCTCGCTGGTGGCTCGCGCGCAGCGCCTCGTCGTGCTGGTCCGAGCTGCCGGCGCTCGCCAGGGACGCGTCCAGCCCGAGCTCGTCGAGCACCTCGGTGGTGATCGCCTCGAGGTCCTCGCTGCCCCGTCCGTCCAGGTGGATCCGCTGGCCGTAGGCGTCGTACATCGCCTTGCGCAGCTGGTTCGCCTCCTGCTCGGGCAGGTCGGCGGTGGCCGCGATGATGGTCCGGACCGGACCCCAGGCGCGGTCGAGCATGGCCCGGTAGTCCTCGTCGAGGTCGCGCCCCTCGTTGAGCACGGCCAGGCTCATCACCGACCAGGTGATCTCGAGGTCGCGCACCGCGGCGGCCTCCATCAGCCACCGCGAGGTCATCCACGCCCAGGGGCAGGCGGGGTCGAAGAACATCTCGGCGTGCGTCGTCTGGCCAGCGGTCTGGTGATCGGTCATGCGACCATCGTGTCACGGCATACCCTGGGCGCAGGCCCAGCCCCACCGCTCGACGAGGAGACATCTGCATGCCCGGCACCAACCTGACCCGTGACGAGGCGGCGGCCCGCTCGGGGATGATCCGCCTGGAGTCCTACGACATCGCGCTGGACCTCACCTGCGGGGCGGAGACCTTCGCCACGCGCAGCACGGTGCGTTTCACCTGCAGCGAGCCGGGCGGCTCCAGCTGGATCGACTTCGTCGGGGCCTCGGTGGAACGGGTGGTCCTCAACGGCACCGAGCTGGACCCGGCCACCGCCTGGGTCGACTCCCGGATCGCGCTGCCCGACCTGGCGGAGAGCAACGAGCTGACCGTCGAGGCGACGGGGGCCTACATGAACACCGGCGAGGGACTGCACCGCTTCGTGGACCCGGCCGACGGGGAGGTCTACCTCTACACCCAGTTCGAGGTCCCGGACAGCCGCCGCATGTATCCCGTCTTCGAGCAGCCGGACCTCAAGGCCACCTTCGCCTTCACGGTGACCGCCCCGGCGCACTGGCAGGTGATCTCGAACGAGCCGACGCCGGAGCCGGCGCCCGCGCCGGGGGCGCGCAACGCCGACGGCGTCCCCGCCGAGCAGGTCGCCACCTGGGCGTTCCCGGCGACGCCGCGCATCTCGTCCTACATCACGGCCCTGGTCGCCGGCCCCTACGACGTGGTGCGTGACTCGGTCACGACCCGCCAGGGGGAGGTGCCCCTGGGCGTCTTCTGCCGCCGGAGCCTCACCGAGCACCTGGACGCGGACAACATCCTGGACGTCACCAAGAAGGGCTTCGCCTTCTTCGAGGACGAGTTCGACTGCGCCTACCCGTTCACCAAGTACGACCAGATCTTCACGCCGGAGTACAACATGGGCGCGATGGAGAACGCCGGGTGCGTGACGATCGTGGAGAACTACGTCTTCCGCTCCAAGGTCACCGAGGCGATCGTCGAGCGGCGGGCGCTGACCATCCTGCACGAGCTGGCGCACATGTGGTTCGGGGATCTGGTGACCATGACGTGGTGGGACGACCTGTGGCTCAACGAGTCCTTCGCGGAGTGGGCCTCCACCACGGCCCAGGCCGAGGCGACGGAGTGGAAGGACGCCTGGACCACCTTCGGCACCGCCGAGAAGGCCTGGGCCTACAAGCAGGACCAGCTCTCGTCCACCCACCCGGTCGCGGCGGACATGGTGGACCTGGCCGCGGTCGAGGTGAACTTCGACGGCATCACGTATGCCAAGGGCGCCTCGGTGCTCAAGCAGCTGGTCGCCTACGTCGGACGTGAACCGTTCCGGGACGGGCTCCGGGCCTACTTCGCCAAGCACGCGTGGGGCAACACGACGCTGCGCGACCTGCTGGCCGAGCTGGAGGCGACCAGCGGCCGTGACCTGACCTCGTGGAGCGAGGTCTGGCTGGAGACCGCCGGCGTCAACACGCTCGCCCCGCAGGTCGACGTCGCGCAGGACGGGACGATCACCGAGCTCACCCTGGTGCAGACCACGCCGGAGGAGCACCCGACCCAGCGACCCCACCGGTTGGCCGTGGGGTGCTACGACCTGACCGGCGGCGTGCTGCGGCGCACCCGACGGGTCGAGCTGGACGTCGACGGCGAGCGCACAGCGGTCACCGAGCTGGTCGGCCAGCCGATGCCGGACCTGCTCCTCGTCAACGACGACGACCTGGCCTACGCCAAGGTGCGCCTCGACGAGCGGTCGCTGGCGACGGCGCTGCAGCACATCCGTGGGATCGAGGACTCGCTCGCCCGCGCCCTGGTCCTCGGTGCCGCCTGGGACATGACGCGGGACGGCGAGATGTCCGCGAGCGACTACGTCCGGCTGGTCCTGACGGCGCTGCCGGGAGAGACGGACTCCACCCTGCTCCGGGTGCTCATCCAGCAGGTGAGCGCCGCGGCGCTCACCTACACCGCCCCCGCCCACCGCCGCGCGGTCGTGGCGGAGCTGACGGCCGGCCTGCGGGAGGCCGCGACCGACGCCGAGGGAGGCAGCGACGCCCAGCTGCAGCTGGTCACCGCGTGGGCCTCCTTCGCCCGGTCCGAGCAGGACCTCACCCTGGTGCGCGAGCTGCTGGGCGGCGAGCGCGAGCTGGCCGGCCTGACCGTCGACCAGGACATGCGCTGGACCCTCCTCACCGCGCTCGCGACCGCGGGCGCCGTGGGCGAGGAGGAGATCGCCGCCGAGCGGGAGCGGGACAACACCGCCACCGGGCACGAGAAGGCCGCCCGCGCCCGGGCCGCGCAGCCCTCCCCCGAGGCCAAGGAGAAGGCCTGGGTCGACGCGGTGGAGACGGCCGGACTGTCCAACTCGGTACTCGCCGCGATGGCCCTCGGCTTCGGGCGGGTCCACGAGGAGGCCCTGCTCGAGCCGTTCGTCGAGCGCTACCACGGCGTGGTGAACCAGGTGTGGGACGAGCGCACCCATCACATCGCGGAGTCCCTGGCCATCGGCTTCTACCCGCTCGCCCTGGCCAGCCCGACCCTGCTGGAGGCCAGCGAGAGCTGGCTGGCGGCCAACCCCGACGCCTCGAACAGCCTGCGTCGGACCATCTCCGAGAACCGTGACGCGGTGGCGCGTGCGGTGGCGGCCCAGGCGGCCGACGCCGGCTGACGCGACGGGCGGAACCCCGATGACGCAGATCGACCTCAACGCGGACCTGGGCGAGAGCTTCGGTCGGTGGCAGCTCGGCGACGACGACGCCCTCCTCGAGGTCGTCACCAGCGCCAACGTCGCCTGCGGCTTCCACGCCGGGGACCCCGGCGTGCTCCGCCACGCGTGCGAGGGTGCGGTCGCCCGCGAAGTGGTCGTCGGCGCCCAGGTCGGCTACCGCGACCTGGCGGGCTTCGGTCGCCGCTTCCTGGACATGACGCCGGCCGAGCTCACCGACGACGTGATCTACCAGATCGGGGCCCTGGAGGCGCTGGCCCGGGTGGCCGGCACCCGGGTGGGCTACGTCAAGCCGCACGGGGCCCTCTACAACGCCATCGTGCACCACGAGGAGCAGGCCGGTGCCGTCGTCGCGGCGGTGCGGGCCTACGACCCCGCCCTGCCGGTGCTCGGGCTGCCCGGGTCCGCCTGGCTGCGGCAGGCCGAGGAGGCGGGCCTGCGCCCGGTCCCGGAGGCCTTCGCCGACCGGGCTTACACCCCCGAGGGGACCCTGGTGTCACGCCGGGAAGCCGGTGCGGTGCTGGACGACCCGGACGAGATCGCCCAGCGGTGCGTCCGGATCGCCACCGAGGGCACCGTCACCGCGGTGGACGGCACCGAGGTCCCGGTGTCGGCCGAGTCCCTGTGCGTCCACGGCGACAGTCCGGGGGCCGTCGCGGTCGCCCGCGCGGTGCGCTCGGCGCTCGAGGCCGCCGGGGTGGCAGCCCGTCCCTTCGTCGCGGCCGGGACCCGGGCCTAGGCGATGCGCTGCCTCCCGTGCGGGGACGTCGGGCTCCTCGTGGAGCTCGACGACCTGCCGCAGGTGCTGGCCCTGCACGCCGCCCTGGAGCAGGCACCGCCCCCGGGCGTGATCGACCTGGTGCCGGCCGCGAGGACGCTGCTGCTGCAGCTCGATCCCGCGCAGACGGCTGTCGACGCCGTCGCCGAGCAGGTCCGGTCGGTCTCGGTCCGTCCCGGGGCAGCACCGGTGGCGGGTCGGGTGGAGCTGCCCGTGGTCTACGACGGCAGCGACCTGGCCGAGGTCGCCGAGCTCACCGGCCTGTCCACCGAGGAGGTCGTGGCCGCGCACACCGGTCAGGAGTGGACCGTCGCCTTCTGCGGCTTCTCGCCGGGCTTCGGCTATCTCGTCGGCGAGGACGAGCGGCTGCACGTCCCGCGGCGCAGCACACCGCGCACCCGGGTGCCCGCGGGTGCCGTCGGCCTCGCCGGGGAGTTCGGCGGCGTCTACCCGCGGGAGTCGCCGGGTGGGTGGCAGCTGATCGGGCGCACCGACGCCACCCTCTGGGACGTCGACCGTGACCCGCCCGCGCTGCTCGTGCCCGGCACGCAGGTGCGCTTCGTGCGGCAGGACGCGTCATGAGCGCCGACGTCCGCCCGCCGGAGCACGCGCTCGAGGTCGTGCGCTCCGGTCCCGCCGCGACGGTGCAGGACCTCGGCCGACCTGGCCTCGCGCACCTCGGGGTCGGCCGGTCCGGGGCGGCGGACCGGCCCTCGCTGCGGCTGGCCAACCGGCTGCTCGGCAACGACGAGGGGGCGGCGGCGGTCGAGGTGACCGTGGGCGGTCTGTCGGTGACCTGCGCGGGCGGAGCCTTCGTCGCGCTCACCGGCGCCCCCTGCCCGGCCACGGTGGACGGCCGCCCGGTCCCGCTCAACAGCGTCCTGTGGCTCCCGGACGGCGCCGAGCTCGAGCTGGGTATGCCCGCCGTCGGCCTGCGCAGCTACCTCGCGGTGCGCGGCGGCCTCGAGGTGGCGCCGGTGCTGGGGTCCCGCTCCCGGGACACGCTGGCCGGGCTCGGCCCGGACCCCCTCACCGCGGGGATGCGCCTGCCGGTCGGCCCGGCGCCGGCCGGCGACCCGCTCGTGGACACCGCACCGCTCGACCCGCCCACCGGCGGGGAGATCACCCTGCGCGTCCGGCTGGGGCCCCGCGAGGACTGGTTCTCCCCCGGGGCCGCGCGGACGCTGCTCGGGCAGGCATACCAGGTGAGCGCCGACTCCGACCGGGTCGGCGCCCGGCTCGAGGGCGACCCGCTGGAGCGAGCGGGCGACGACGACCGGGAGCTGCCGAGCGAGGGGATGGTGCTCGGCAGCCTGCAGGTGCCTCCCTCCGGGCAGCCGACGATCTTGCTGGCGGACCACCCCGTCACCGGGGGCTACCCGGTCATCGGGGTCGTGGACGCCCGGGACGTCGCGGCGGCGGCCCAGGCGCGTCCGGGTCAGACGGTGCGCTTCGTGCCCACGGCCCGCGCGAGCTGACGCGCGGAGCGCCAGGTCACCAGCTCCTCGAGCAGCACCGGACGGCCCTCCGGCCCGGCCAGCGGGATCCGCCAGTTCGGGTACTCCTCGTCGGTGCCGGGCTGGTTGATGACGCGCTTGTCCCCCGCGAGGTCGCTGACGCTGACGCCCAGCAGCTTGGCGGGCGTCCGGGTCAGGAACGCGTGCAGCGCCCGCACCTGCTCGGTCACGTCCGCGCCCTCGCCGAGCAGGCCGCGCCGGCGCAGGTCGGCCAGCACCTCCTCGCGCGAGCTGGCCTCCTCGGCCAGCTCCTCCTCCAGCGAGCGGTCCAGCAGCCCCAGCCGGGAGCGGAGGTCGACGTGCACCCCCTCCAGGTAGCCGGCGGTCGGAGGCAGGTCGTGCGTGGTCACCGTGGCCAGGCACAGCTCCCGGTAGGCCTCCGGGTCCAGCAGCCTGCCGTCACCGTCCCAGTCCCGCTCGAACCAGAGGATCGAGGTGCCCATGACACCGCGCTCGCGCAGGTAGTCGCGCACCCAGGGCTCGACCGTGCCCAGGTCCTCGCCGATGACGACGGCCCCCGCGCGGTGCGCCTCCAGCAGCAGGATGCCGATCATCGCCTCGTGGTCGTAGCGCACGTAGGTGCCCTGGAACGGCTCGGCACCCTCGGGGATCCACCACAGCCGGAACAGGCCGATGACGTGGTCCACCCGCAATCCGCCGCTCTCCCGCAGCGCCGCCCGCACCATCTCGCGGTAGGGGGCATACCCGAGCTCGGCGAGCTTGTCCGGTCGCCACGGCGGCTGCGACCAGTCCTGACCGAGCTGGTTGTACTGGTCCGCCGGGGCCCCGACCGTGACCCCGCGGGCCAGCGCGTCGCCCAGCCCCCAGGCGTCCGCGCCGTCGGGGTGGACCCCCACCGCCAGGTCCGAGATCACCCCCAGGGACATCCCGCTGTCGAGCAGGTCGCGCTGCACCCGGGCGAGCTGCTCGTCCAGCACCCACTGCAGCCAGCAGTGGAACTCCACCTCGGCGCAGTGCTCCTGCCGGTAGGCCTCCACCTCGGGGCTCCGGGCGTCCTGCAGCTCCTCGGGCCACTGCCGCCACCAGGTGCCGTGCTCCTGGCTGATGGCGCACCACGTGGCGAAGTCGACCAGGCCCTGGCCCTCGCGCTCCACGTAGGCGTGCAGGGCGCGCGAGCGACGCAGCGAGCGCGGCTGGCGGTAGATCAACCGGAGCGCGGCCTCCTTCGCCGTCCAGACGCCGTCCCGGTCGAGCAGGTCCAGGTCGAGGTAGCGCTGCGCGTCGTCCGCGTGCCACTCGATGAGCTGGCGCTGGGCGGCGGAGAGGTAGGCGACCTCGGGCACGTCCTCGACCCGGATGTAGATCGGGTTGACGAACCGGCGACTGGTCGGCAGGTAGGGGGAGGGCTCCATCTCCCCCACCGGCTCGGCCGCGTGCAGCGGGTTGACCAGCACGAAGTCCGCGCCCAACCCGGCGGCCCAGGCCCCGGCCTCGGCCAGGTCCGCGAGGTCGCCGAGGCCCCAGGAGGCACCTGAGCGCATGGCATACAGCTGCGTCATCAGGCCCCAGCTCTGTGCCTTCTCCTCGGCGAGCCCGGTCGGCAGCTCGAGCCGGGGTGGGGTCACCACGAGCGGCATCCGGGCCTGCTGGCCACCGGCCTCGACCATCACCTCGTGCCAGCCGAGGGGCAGGTCCACCGGGACGTCGAGCCGCACCCGGCTGACCTCCGCACCGGCGACCCTCCCGCGCTCCGGCTCGCCGGGGACCAGACCCAGCTCCTGCTCGGCCCCGTCCTCGGTGCGCAGCCGTGCGGTGGGCCGCTCGCCGTCGCGCAGGTGCACGGGCACGTCCGCCCGCTCGCCCCGCGCGATCACCAGCACGGGGGGCAGCAGACGGCGCCACTCCCGCTCCTGCGCCCGGGCCAGCTCACGCCCGACGAAGTCGCCGCTCACGTCCACCCCGAGGGCGGCCAGGACCGCCACCACCGTGTCGTCCGGGACCTCGGTGTGCTGTCCCTGCCAGTCCCAGAACTCGGTGGCGATGCCGTAGGCGGCCGCCAGGTGGGCCAGTGCGGGCGTGCGCTGCGTCACAGGGGTGGGACCTCTCGGGCGGGGCGTGTTCGGCCCCAGTCTGTCAGCACACCGCCGCGGGTCCACAATGGCAGGCATGCCTGTTCTCGACCTGCCCTTCGACACGTGGGAATCGACCGCGGACTGGCTGCTCGGTGCGCCGCTGCGGGTCGCCCTCATCCTGCTCTTCGCCATCCTCGCCCGGTGGGCCGCGCACCGGGCCATCCGCGGCGTCGTCTCGCGCGCGGTGGTGCGCGCGGACGAGGCCGAGCGCTCCTCGCTGGAGCGGGTCTTCGACTCGGCCACCGGGGTGCAGCGCGAGCGCCGCCGCCAGCGCGCCCTGACCATGGGCTCGCTGCTGCGCAGCGTCGCGACCTTCGTCATCGCCGGCGTCGCGCTGCTCACCATCATGGCCGAGCTGGGCATGCCGCTGGCCCCCCTGCTGACCAGCGCGGGCATCGGCGGCGTGGCGATCGGCTTCGGCGCCCAGTCGCTGGTCAAGGACTTCCTGTCGGGGATCTTCATGATCATCGAGGACCAGTACGGCGTCGGCGACATGGTGGACACCGGCGAGGCCGTGGGGACCGTCGAGGAGGTCACCCTGCGGGTGACCCGGCTGCGCGACGCCAGCGGGGTCGTGTGGTTCATCCGCAACGGGGAGATCATCCGGATCGGCAACAAGAGCCACGGGTGGGCGGTCGCGACCATCGACATCCCGGTCGCCTACGACGAGGACCCGGCCACCGTCCTCCCCCTGCTGCGCGAGACGGTCGCGGAGGTGTATGCCGATCCCCAGTGGTCGGACAAGCTGCTCGAGGAGCCGTCGGTCGCCGGGGTGGAGTCGGTCTCCGGCGGCACGATGACGCTGCGGGTCTTCGCCAAGTGCCGCCCCGGTGAGCAATGGGGCGTCCCCCGGGTGATCCGCGAGCGCGCCAAGGAGCGCTTCGACGCCGAGGGCGTCCGCGGCCCGCGGATCTCGCCCTTCGGGGACGCCCAGGTCTGACACCGGACGGCCGGCGGCCCGCCGCCGTGACAACCCCGCAGAGCACCTCGGTCGTCTGTCCGGGCATGGAGGTGTCTGCATGACGGGTGAACCGTTCACCGAGTTCGTGCTGGCGCACGGGCACCGGCTGCACCGCACCGCGGTGCTGCTCACCCGGGACCCGCACGCCGCGCACGACCTGCTGCAGGAGTCGCTGCTCAAGGCCTGGCGCGCCTGGGGTCGGGTCACCGACAACCCCGAGGCGTATGTCCGCACGATCCTGCTGCGCGAGTTCCTCACCGCTCGCCGGCGCCGCTGGCACGGCGAGGTGCCCACCGAGACGCTGCCCGAGACCGCGCCCGAGCACGGGCTCGACACCGCGGCCGAGCTCGACCTCGCGCGCGCCGTCGGCGACCTGCCGGCGCAGCAGCGCGCGGTGGTGGTCCTGCGCTACTTCCACGACCTCACGGTCGCCGACACCGCCCGGACCATGGGCATCTCCGAGGGAACCGTGAAGTCGCACCACTCGCGCGCCCTGGCGGCGCTGCGGATCAGTGAGCACCTGGACGACGACGTCGTCAGCGAAGGGAGGGAGCAGCGATGACTCCCACGACCGAGGACCTGCGCACCACGCTCCAGGCGATGGCGGACGCCCACCCCGCCCCCGCCCCCGCCGACCTGCTCGATGAGCTGCGGGCCGAGCGCACCGCCCGTCGCACCCGCCGCGGATGGCTGGCCGCCGCCGGTGTCGCCGCGGCCGCCGTCGCCGCCGTCACCCTCACCCAGGTGTGGCCGGACCCGACCGCGACCGGACCGGCCGACGAGCCCACCGGTGTCGAGCCGGGGTGGGAGCTCACCGACGGCGAGGCGCCGGAGTTCTCCGGCGGGCTGCACCTGCTGGACTCGACCCCGCTGGACACCTCGGGGCCGGCGACCGTGCCTGCCACGGGCAGCGACGCCCAGCGCTACGCCCTGCTCTGGTGCGACACCGGCCCGGCCCTGGAGGACCCGGCCGTGGACCGGCCAGGCCTGGAGCTCGACCCTGCGGGTGCGCAGACCGTGTCGATCCCCTGCCTGCCGCGCGACGGCATCCCGGAGGACGTCTCACCGGTGGCCCTCCCCCCGTCGGACCAGGGGTGGGAGGCGACCTGGCAGGGTGACCTCCCCGCCGCCGCCGACGCCGTCCTGGGGATCTACGAGGAGGCGGAGCACGCCGACTACCCCTTCCCGGGCTGGCCGGACCCTCCGCTCACCGCTCCCGAGCCGGGTGCGGACGAGGTGTCGATCGACGCGTCCATGCCCCTGAGCGCCCAGCCGGTGCAGGCGGGTTTCGAGGGCAGCATGATGGCGCACGCGACGGACGTCACGCTCGGCCCGGACAGCGAGATCGAGCTGTGGACCGGCGTCCCGGGCCGGATCCGGGTGTGGGTCGACGGCGTGCTGGTCACCGACGACGGGGATGACCGGTGGTCCGCCGCCGACCCCGGGTTGCGGGGCGGCGCCTGGACCGCCTTCGAGGCGGGCGCGCGGCATACCCTCAGCCTGCCGGAGGAGGTGGGTGGCGAGGGTCGCACGGTCCGGGTCTCCGCCCTCGCCTCGCACGACGCCGCCTGGCAGGTCCGGGTCACCGGTGCCGACGGGCCGCAGCCCGCGGAGGCCGCAGTCCCTCCGCTCGACCCCGCGGCGGTGCCCGACGGGGTCCCGGAGTGGTCCGGCGGGATGCACCGACTCGGCGTCTGGGAGCTGCCCACCGACGGCACGGTGGCCGAGCTCGAGCTGCCCCGGTCGGTGCAGGGTCAGGAGGTGACCTGGCTGCCCTTCTGCCCCGGCGCGGAGCCCGCGACCCTCGGCATGGCGACGATCACCGTCGGCGACGACCCACGGCCGGAGCGCGGGTGCGCCGACCCGGAGCTCGGGTTCGGCTTCGTGGGGAACCAGCTCGACCTGTCCGAGGTGCCCGAGGGCAGCAGCGTGCGGGTGGGCCTGCCGTCGGTGATCGAGCAGGAGACGGGTCTGGTCGCGGCCTACGGGCCGGTGGCCTTCGAGGACTTCGACCACGCCGCGGCCGTGTCGCGCGACTGGGCGTTCTCGGCAGAGTCGGTCCTGCGCGCCGAACCCGAGGTGGTGGCCAGGCTGAGCCTGGCGGACCTCGACGCGGACGGCAGCGCCACCCTCGTCGTGCCGGCGGGTGCGTCGATCCTGCGGGCCACCTCGGAGGGCGTGGGCCGCGTGCACGTCTGGCACGAGGGCCGCACGGTGCTCGACCCCAACGCCCTCTCGGCCTCGGCGCGGCTGGCGGGTGAGCAGTGGTGGACCGCCTGGACCGACGACCCGTCCACCCAGCTGGTCGGCACCCATCTCGAGCGGACGGTCTCGGCCGGTGACGAGCTCGAGATCACCGTCGAGGGCTACGAGGACGGCAGTCTCACCCTCGAGCTGCTCGCACGGGCGGACGGCTGACCCATTTGTCAGACTGAGCCCATGGCAGGGAGGCCAGCAGACGCCGGCTCCGGCACCGCGGAGCTCGTGAGCACGCACGGTGCCGGGCTGCACCGCGTCGCTGCCATGCTCACCGGCGACACCGACATGGCCACCCGCCTCACCGGGCTCACGCTGGCGCAGGCACCCGAGACCTCGAGCCGGCAGCAGCTGCTGCAGCGCCTGGTCCGGGCCTACGTGCGCACCGCGCCACGGCGTCGGGAGAAGACGCTGCCGGTCGGGACGGGTGACCCTGGGGACGTCGTCGCGCGGCTGGCTCCGCGCGCCCGCGCTGCGAGCGTGCTGCGCCTGGTCGAAGGGGCCAGCGTCGCCGACGTCGCCACGGCGCTGCGGCTCGCACCGGAGAGGATCGCGCGGCTCGTCCCCGAGCAGGAGGGGGTCGACGTCGCGCTGGAGGCGCTGGCTCACCGGCACGCGCTGACCGGAGACCGGCTGGAGAGCGAGCTCGGGACCGCCGTGGCCCAGGCGCCGCCGGAGCCGCCGCCCCGTGACCGGCGGTGGTGGTGGGCGGCAGCGGCCGCGGTGCCGCTCGCCGTGCTGGGTGGGTATGCGCTCTCCCTCGACGGTGAGGAGGAGAGCGCCCCCGCCCCGACCTTCGTCGAGGCGGCCGGCGAGCCCGTGACGGATCTCACCGAGGCCGGCTTCGAGCTGCGCGATGACGGCACCCCGCCTAACGGCGCGGCCGGCCTGACCCTGGTCGAGACCATCGACCTGTCCCCCGGCGGCACCCAGCAGGTCGAACTGGACACGGACGACGTCCGGTTCCAAGGGCAGAGCGCGATGTTCGCCGTCCTGTGGTGCGACATGCCCCCGGCGGACGACCCCAACCTCGAGCCGCCGGGCGGGATCGTCTCGGTGGCGGGCGAACGCATACCCGTGCCGTGCGCGGGGCGGGACGCCGGCCCACCGGTGACCACGGGTCACGTGGTCACCCTCCCGCCGCAGGGCTCGGCGACGGTCGAGGTCAGCGGGGACATCCCGGGTGACGGGGGCGCGGTGCTCGGGCTCTACGCCGAGCCCCCGGACGTCTTCCAGACGCCGCTGCCGGACGGCAACCTGACCGACGCGCCGCCGGTGCCCGACGGCGCGGCGCTCGTCGAGGACCAGGCGTTGATGCCCTACGGCCCGCAGTCGGCCACCCGCATCGTCCAGGCGGTGGAGCTGACGCCGGACAGCACGATCAGGGTCTGGGCCGGCCGGACCGGGGCGGTCTCGGTGGCCGTGGACGGCCACCCGGTGACCGACGACGGCGACCTGGCCGGGATGATGACGGACGAGCAGCCCGACTGGCACGACCAGCTCCCGGACGTGCGCGACGGCCGCTGGTCCACCTACGTCCCGGGTCAGCAACGGGAGTTCGCGCTGCCGGCCGATCTGCTGCCCGCCCGCGGAGAGCGCCGGGATGCCGTCGTCGAGGTCACGACGGAGGCGGGCGCCGAGCACCTGCAGGTCGTCGCCACCCAGGCGGGGCGTGCGGCCCTCGACCTGTCTCCCGCGACGCAGGTCCTCGCGCCCGACCTCCCCGAGCTGGTCTCCGGCCACCGGCTGGTCGGTGCGTGGGAGCTGCCCACGGACGCCCACGTCCGCGAGCTGGAGTCCTCCCCGCCGGACCCGGACGAGCTGAGGTGGGTGATGCTGATGCCGTCGGACGCCGCGCGGGGACGCATGTGGTGGAGCCCCTTCTCCGGGGAGGGACTGCTGCAGCGCGGCCGCCACGCGATGCCGATCTGGACGATGTCCGAGGTGGCCGAGGTCACCCAGTGGCTCACGACGGCGCGTGCCGAGCCCCTCCCCGGGATGAGCGCGGACGACCCCCTGCAGGCCGCCGCGCCCGCGACGCGCGGCGCCGCGCCTGCCGTGCTGCTCGCCTACGCACCCGTGCCCTACCAGGACTTCGACTTCTCGGCGGCCGCCGTCCCCGAGCACGCCTGGCCCACCGGCGGGGAGCGCGGCCTCTCGCGGTACGGCTTCGGCGACGACCCGCTGGAGACGCTGGGCCCCGAGGACCTGGACGAGAGCGGCACCGCACGGGTAGAGCTGCCGAGCGGCGGCTTCGGCGTCGGCGCCCGGATCAGCACCGAGGGCGAGGGCCGGATCCGCTTCCTCATCCATGACAAGCCGGTCGACGAGCTGAACGGCACCGACGGCTGGTGGTCCAGCTGGACCGACGAGCCGGTGACGACGGAGACCGGCCTCGTCTACGGCTACGGCGGGACCCTCGAGATCCCGCTGACGATCATCGTGGAGGACTACGAGGAGTTCACCATCGAGCTGCTCCGCAACTGAGCGGCCGCAGGTCACGCGTCCTGCGACAGGACAAGGGCTGCGTAGGGACCCACGCTGAGCAGCGCGCTGTCCGCCAGACCGTCCCACGGTCGGGGCTCGGTGTCCGTGTCGTGGGCGTGCACCGCGCCGAGACCCGGGCCGTAGGACGGCGCGTCGGTGTTGCAGCGGACCCGCCACCGGCCACCCCGCGGCAGCCCGAGGCGCACGTCGCGCCGCGTGTGGGTCGTGAGGTTCACGACCACCACGACATCGTCCCCGGGGCCACCCCGATCCCACCGGTGGTAGGCGAGCAGCCCGGCGTCCGCGCGCAGGACGTGGGTATGCCTGCCGCGTAGCCCCCGGGTGGTACCGGCCACGTCGCGACGCAGCAGGACCAGGTGCCGGACCAGGTGCAGGAAGGGCGCCCGGTGGTCGGCCTTGGACCAGTCGACCGGGCGGGTGTCGGTGAACCAGCCGTCCTCCAGCACGTCCTGGCCCTGGAAGAGCATGGGGATCCCCGGCGCGGTCAGCGTCAGTGCCAGCCCGAGCGCCGAGCGGGTGCGCGAGTGCCACGAGTCCGCTCGCCCGGGCATGATCTGCTCCGGCAGACGGGCGCGCCCGTTGGCGACCTCGTCGTGCGACTCGGTGTAGACCACGCGCTCGTGCAGGGGGCCGCCCTCTCCCAGCACCGCCGCGGCGACGGCCCGCACGTCACGGTGGGCGTCGTCGACGGCCTCCAGCGCACCTCGGACCGCGTGCACGAAACCGGCGTCCCACTGGCTGTGGAAACCCAGCCCACCCTCCTGCGGGGAGCGGGTGACCGCGGGGTCGCGCTGCATGTCCTCGGCCACCAGCAGCTTCCACGGCTGGCGCGAGCGCAGGTCCGTCGTGAGCGCTGCGAGGTAACGGTCACCGGCCGCGATGTGGTGGGCGGGGTCGCGCACGTCACCCCACCGCGAGCGCACGAAGTTCGTGCCGTCGAAGCGCAGCCCGTCGACCCGGAAGTCCTCCAGCCACATGACGGCCGAGTCGCGCAGGAAGTTGCGCACCGCCTTGCGGTCGTAGTTCGGCCGGGTGGCGCCCCACGGGGTGAGCGCCCGGCGGTCGTTGTAGAAGAACGCACCGCCGTAACGGCGTCTCCCGGCGGCGCCGTCGAAGCGCCACAGGTGCGGCCCGTCCGGACCCACGTGGTTGTGCACGACGTCCAGGAGCACGGCGATGCCCCGGGCGTGCGCCTCCCGCACGAAGCGGGCGAAGGCCCACGGCCCGCCGTAGCTGGACTCGATGGCATACAGCTGCGAGGGGTTGTATCCCCAGCTCGTCGCGGAGGCGAACTCGAAGGGCGGCATCACCTCCACCGCGGTGACCCCGAGCCAGGCGAGGTGGTCGAGTCGGCTGATGGCGGTGTCGAAGGTGCCGGGCGCCCCGCCCGTGGCGGCGAAGGTGGGCACGTGCAGCTCGTAGACCACGAGGTCGTCCCAGCCCGGGGCCCGGAAGCGCTCCCCGCCCCAGTCGATCCGCCGCGGGTCGAAGACCACCGACGCTCCCCGCGCACCCGTGACCTGCCGGGCGCACGGGTCCTGTCGCGAGAGGTAGGGGCCGCCGCGGCGCACGAGGAAGCGGTAGTGGCTGCCCGCACCCGCCCCGGGGACGAAGGCCGACCAGGTGCCGGAGCGGTGGTGGTCTCTCGCGAGCGCGGTGCGCCGCCGGTGGTCCCACCCGCAGAAGTCACCCACCACCGCGACCTGCCGTGCCTGCGGTGCCCACACCCGGAAGGTCACCCCGTCGTCGTGCGGCACCGCGCCCATACCGGGATAGGACGAGGATCTGGCCGGCACGGACCCGAGCCTAGGGGGCGGGACCGACAGCCCGGTAAACCGGCGACCCGCGCCACGGCCTCGTCCCGGTCCTGCCCGGTTTGGCACCATGGGCGGGTGACCCAGCCCTCCCCCGACAGCCCTACGACCGTCTACGAGCGGGTCGGTGGCCACGACACCTTCGTCGCCCTGGTGCGCGAGTTCTACCGCGGCGTCGCCCAGGACCCGCCGCTGCGCGACCTCTACCCGGAGGAGGACCTGGCGGCCGCCGAGGTGCGGCTGCGCATGTTCCTGGAGCAGTACTGGGGCGGCCCCACCACCTACTCCGAGCAGCGCGGCCACCCCCGCCTGCGCATGCGGCACCACCCCTTCCGGGTCACCCCGGCGCAGCGCGACCGGTGGCTGCACCACATGAACGCCGCGCTCGACACCGTCAGCGACCGGATGACGCCGCTGGACGAGCAGCAGATGCGGGCCTACATGGCGCACGCCGCCCAGGCCATGGTCAACACGCTCGCCGAGGACTGACCGACCGCGCACTGTGTCGCGACCGACCGCGCACTGTGTCGCGACCGACCGCGCACTTTGTCGCGACCGACCGCGCACTTTGTCGCGACCGACCGCGCACTATGTCGCGACCGACCGCGCACTTTGCGCGCATACTGTGCGGTCGGTCCACGCAAACCGTGCGGCCGGTCCACGCAAACCGTGCGGTTGGTCCACGCAAACCGTGCGGTCGGTCGATTTGCGCGGGCGGGGGAGCCGCGGCATAGCGTTGCCCCTCGTGACTCACGCCCCCTCGACCCACGACGCGCCCTGGTGGCGCCACGCCGTCATCTACCAGGTCTACCCCCGCAGCTTCGCCGACTCGGGCGGCGACGGCGTGGGCGACCTGCCGGGCATCACCTCGAGGCTGCCCTACCTCGCCGAGCTCGGCGTGGACGCGATCTGGATCAGCCCGTTCTACCGCTCCCCCATGGCCGACGCGGGGTATGACGTCGCGGACTACCGCGACATCGACCCGGTCTTCGGCGACCTGGGCGACGCCGACGCGCTGATCGCGACGTCGCACGAGCTGGGGCTGCGGGTGCTCATCGACCTCGTGCCCAACCACACCAGCGACGAGCACGCGTGGTTCGAGCAGGCCCTGTCGGCGGCGCCGGGCAGCCCGGAGCGGGAGCGCTACATCTTCCGGGACGGGCGCGGTGACGGCAGCGAGCCCCCCAACGACTGGCAGAGCGTCTTCGGGGGGATCGCGTGGACCCGGGTGGAGGAGCCGGACGGCACCCCCGGGCAGTGGTACCTGCACCTCTTCGACGCCAAGCAGCCGGACCTCAACTGGCACAAACCCGAGGTGGTCGAGGAGTTCCACGCCATCCTGCGCTTCTGGCTGGACCGCGGCGTCGACGGCTTCCGGGTCGACGTGGCGCACTCGCTGGTCAAGGACCCGGAGCTGCCGGACTGGCAGGAGCGGGCCGTGATGGCCGGCGCCGACGACGAGCCGCTGGTGCACGGCAACCTGGGGCCGATGTGGGACCAGGACGGTGTGCACGAGATCTACCGCCGGTGGCGCACGGTGCTCGACTCCTACAACCCCGAGGGCGACCCGGACCTGGACCGCATCCTGTGCGCCGAGGCGTGGCTCCCGACGCAGCAGCGCACCATGGCCTACGTCCGGTCCGACGAGATGCACCAGGCCTTCAACTTCCACTACCTGCAGACCCCGTGGCGGGCCGCCGACCAGCGTGAGGTCATCGAGGCCTCGCTGGTGGCCGCCGAGGAGGTCGGGGCCCCCACCACCTGGGTGCTGTCCAACCACGACGTGGTCCGGCACGCCTCGCGGATGGGCCTGCCGGTCGGCTCACCGCGGCCCAACGGGATCGGCGCCGAGGACCCCCAGCCGAACGCCGTCCTCGGGCTGCGCCGGGCGCGCGCGGCCACCACGATGATGCTCGCGCTGCCCGGGTCGGCCTACGTCTACAACGGCGAGGAGCTGGGGCTGCCGGACCACACGGCGCTGCCCGACGAGGTGCGGCAGGACCCGGCCTTCCACCGGACGCGCGGCGAGGAGACCGGCCGCGACGGGTGCCGCGTCCCGATGCCGTGGGTCGCGGGCCAGCCCTCCTTCGGCTTCGGGACCGGCGAGGGGACGGACGCGGAGCCGTGGTTGCCGCAGCCGCTGCTCTACGGCTCGTTGTCCGTCGACCGGCAGCAGGGGGTCGACGGGTCCACGCTCGAGCTCTACCGCACCCTCCTGGGTCTGCGGCGCGAGCACGACCTGGGCGTCGGCGGGCTGGAGTGGGTCACCGAGCTGGCCAGTATGCCGCTTCCCGCCGACGTCCTCGCCTTCACCAACGCGCGGGGGGACGGACCCGCGGTCACGGTGGTGACGAACTTCGGCTCTGCCCCGGTGGTGCTGCCGGAGGACGCCGAGGTGCTGGTCTGCAGCGGCCGGCTGCACGCCGGCGAGGACGGCCGTCGGGTGCTGCACCAGGACACGACGGTGTGGCTGGCATGACCATCGGTCGGCAGGCCCGCCGGGCCGAGCAGCTCCCCCGGCTGCAGGAGCAGTTCCCCGACGACACCGACGCGGCGGTGCAGGTCCTGGACCTGCTCGAGCTGGCCTGGCACGACTGCTACGGCGAGGTGGCGCCACCCGCCGCCGTGCTGGACGACGTGCTCACCCTGGCCGGTGGCACGGTGGAGGGGCTGGTCGGCGCCGCCCATCTGGCGGTCACCGACAGCCGCGACCTCAGGATGGCCGCGCAACGGGCACGACAGGGCTGAGACGCTCGAGGCAACCGATCCGCACCCCCAGCCGGTTCACCCAGGAGAGCACCCGAGCGAAGGGATGGACCATGACGCGTGAGCCGGACGGGTTCCGCGAGTTCGTGACCGAGCGCTCGCCGGCGCTGCTGCGCACGGCGTGGATGCTCACCGGCGACGCCCACCGCGCCGAGGACCTGCTGCAGACGGCCCTGGCCCGCACCTGGCCGCACTGGGCCAGGATCCGCGAGCAGCATCCCGAGGCCTACGTGCGGAAGGTCATGGTGCGGACCAACGCCAGCTGGTGGTCCCGGCGGTGGCGTGGCGAGCGACCGACCGAGGACCTGGTCGACGCGGCAGCGCGGTCCGGCGACGCCTCGTCGCCCCGGTCCGACGTCGCCGACCCGCAGCAGGGCATACCCCAGCGTCTGGACCTGGCCCGCTCGCTGCGCGAGCTGCCGGTGCGCCAGCGACAGTGCGTGGTGCTGCGGCACTTCGACGACCTGTCGGTCGCCGAGACGGCCCGGATCATGGGCTGCTCCGAGGGCACCGTGAAGAGCCAGACCGCCAAGGGGCTGGCCAGCCTGCGCACCGCCATCGAGCAGGAGGAGAAGGTGCGATGACGACCACCGAGCAGATCAGCCAGCAGCTCAAGACGCTGCCCCCCGCGCTGGAGGAGCAGACCGACCGCTTCGACCAGGTCGAGCGTCGCGTGGGTCGCGGACGACGACGCGCGGCCGGCGCCACCGCGGCGGGCGTGCTCGCCCTGGTCCTCGCCGGCTGGGGCGTCGCCCAGGTGCTGCCCGGCGACTCGGACCCGACCGGTCCCGCGGGGACCGGGTCGGGGTCAGGCCCGGGCATCGAGTTCAGCAACCGGTCACCGGGCACGATCCTCGGGTCGAGCGCGCTGGGCGACGGGAGGACCTTCACCGGTGCCGGCGTGCAGGAGGTGGACCTCTCCTCGGTGCCGCGACCGGAGGGCACGGAGGCCCTACGGCTGCAGGTGACCTGCGAGGACCCGGCCCGGGTGATGTGGCCGTTCCGGGCGACCGTCGCCAGCTGTCACGGGGCCGGCGAGCTGGACGAGACCATGGGTGAGACCTTCCCCCTGTCCTTCCTCGTGCCCGTCGAGGAGGCCGACGGCCCGTTCTCCGTGCAGGTCACGGAGGACGTCCCCTGGGAGCTCCGGGTCGAGCCGGTCGAGGTGGACCAGATCCCGCTCGGCGTCAACGACCGGGGGCAGACCTTCGGGGTGGAGACACCCATGGGCACCCCCGACCTGGTCGAGGTGCGCGGTGAGGACCTGGTGAGCGGCTACATCGAGGACGACCGCGCCCGTGAGCTGGCGGGTGACACCCCGACCACGCTGTCCGGGCTCGAGGCCTGGCGCGAGCTCGAGCGGCAGCCGCTCGAGGTCCCGACCTACGAGTCGGACGGCCTCACGGTGAAGGGGACGTTCCAGATCCAGGTGCCTGCCGAGCCTCGCTGAGGTCCGCCGATAGGCTGCTCCCATGCGCGTGATCGGGCTGCTCGGGGGCATGAGCTGGGAGTCGAGCGCGGAGTACTACCGCCTGCTCAACGAGGGGGTCCGGGAGCGGCTGGGCGGGCTGCACTCGGCCCGGCTGGTGCTGGCGTCGGTGGACTTCGCCGAGGTCGAGGCGCTGCAGGTCGCGGGCGACTGGGAGGCCGCCGGCCGGTTGCTCGCCGCGGAGGCCGCCGGGCTGGAGGCGGCGGGCGCGGACCTGCTGCTCATCTGCACCAACACCATGCACAAGGTGGCCGACCAGGTGGAGGCGGGGATCGGCATACCGCTGCTGCACCTGGCCGACGCCACCGCGGCGGCGGTGCGGGCTGCCGGGGTCTCGCGCGTGGGGCTGCTCGGGACCGCGTTCACGATGGAGCAGGACTTCTACACCGGGCGGCTGGCCGGTCACGGGCTGGACGTGCTGGTGCCGGACCGGGCCGGGCAGGAGCTCGTGCACCGCGTCATCTACGACGAGCTCTGCCGGGGCGTGGTCCGCGACGAGTCGCGCGCGGCATACCAGCGGGTCATCGGCGACCTGGCGGACCGTGGGGCCGAGGGCGTCGTGCTCGGCTGCACCGAGATCGAGCTGCTCATCGGCGCGGCGGAGGTGGACCTGCCCGTCTTCCCCACCACCCGGCTGCACGTCGAGGCCGCCCTGGCCGCCGCGCTGGGGTAGGCCCCGTGCAGAACGCTGCGTCACATCCGTTGCCGGGACGACGGATGTGACGCACGGTCCTGCACCACCACCACCGGCTGGTATGCCCCTCAGCCCTGCGGCTCGCCCTCATCCGCCGCGAGGGCAGGCTCCCGGACCACCTCGACCTCGGTGATGCGCAACCCGTCGAGCCCGGCCACGGTGAGCCGCACGTCGCCGACGACGACCGTGTCCCCCTCCTCGGCCACCCGCCCGAGCCGCTCCAGGACCAGCCCGGCCACGGTCTCGTAGGACCCGTGCGGGAGCGCCAGGCCCAGCGCGTCCTCGAGCTCCTCGACGATCAGGCTGCCCGAGACCACCGCGCGCCCACCGGCCTCGACGAGCGAGTCCTCCGGGTCGGGGTCGGTGTCGTACTCGTCGTAGATCTCGCCGACCACCTCCTCGACGAGGTCCTCGATGGTCACGATCCCCTCGGTCCCGCCGTGCTCGTCGACCACGAGGGCCAGGTGCTGCTGCTGGGCCCGCAGCGCGGACAGCGTCGCCAGCACCGGCTTGGTCACCGGGAGCGCGACGATCTCGCGGACGACGTCGCGCACGCGGCGCTGCTCCCGCTCGCGCTCGGGCAGCGTGAAGAGGTCACGGATGTGGACGAAGCCGAGCACGTCGTCCACGCTCTCCCCGAGGACGGGGTACCGGCTGTGGCCGCTCTCCCGGATCGGGCCGATGACGGCGGCCACGGTGGCGTCGGCGGCGAGGAACTCGACGTCCGGTCGGGGCCGCAGCACGTCGCCGAGGGTGCGCTCACTGGCGCGGAAGACGTCGGAGAGGATCTCCCGGCTGTAGGGCCGCAGGTCGCGGTTGTCCTCGACGGTCCGGCGCAGCTCCTCGATCGTCATCTCCTCGCTGGTCGCGTCCGGGTCGCCGCCGAGCAGCCGCACCATGAGGTTGGTCGACACGGACAGGAACCAGATGACCGGCCGCAGCAGGGTGGCGAAGATGCCCAGTGGCGGCGCGAGGACACGCGTGAAGCCGGCCGAGCGCTGCATCGCGAGCCGCTTGGGTGTGAGCTCGCCCAGCACCAGGGACAGGTAGGCGATGACCAGCGTCATCGCGACCAGGGCGAGCGGGTCTGCGGCGGAGGCGGGCATACCGAGCCGCTGCAGCCAGGCCGACACCGACGGCGAGATGGTGGCGCCACCGAACGCCGAGGAGAAGAAGCCGGCGACGGTCACCCCGACCTGCACGGCCGAGAGGAAGGTGTTGGGGTCGCGCACCAGCTCGGCGATCCTGGCGCCGCGCGCCCCCGAGCGCTCGATGTCGTCGACCTGGGAGGGCCGCAGCGACACGATCGCCATCTCGGTGGCGGCGAAGACGCCCCCGATCAGGACGAAGAGCAGGACCAGCGCGATGTTGGTCAGCAGGGCGGTGTCCATGCGGTCAGGGTATGCCGCGCGCCCCGCACCCCCGCCCCACCCGGGACCAACGTCGGGATAGCACAACCCTCATCGGGAAGTATGCCGATGAAGCTTGTGCTAGGCCGTGGTCACTCCTGGGGGGAGAGGGCGTCCAGCTCCCGGGGGAGCTCACGCATGCCGGCCAGCGGGGACAGCAGGACCGGCAGCGAGGCGAGCAGCGCCACCACGGCGAAGATCCACAGCGTCGGCACCAGGCCGAGCTGCTGGCCGAGCACGCCCCCGAGGAAGCCACCGATGGGCATCGGCCCCCAGACGAGGAAGCGGATCGAGGCGTTCATCCGACCGAGCAACGGCTTCGGGCACAGGCGCTGCCGGAAGCTCACCTGCACCACGTTGTAGACCACGACGCCCCACGAGATGAGCAGGTTGCCCACGAGCAGGGTCGGCACCGGCGGCAGGATCGAGGCCAGCGGGACGCTGAAGAGCGCCACCCCGGACAGCACGGCGGCGATGGGGATGGCCCGGCCCTCGCCGACGAACCGCCCGAACCACCCGGAGGACACGGCTCCGAGGATGCCCCCGACCGCCCCCAGCGACAGCACCAGGCCGAGCGTGGTCTCGGACAGACCGAGCGTGGTGACGGCATAGAGCACGAAGAGCGCGAACATGCCCGACGAGGCGAAGTTGCTGGTGCCGGTGCAGGCGACGATCCGGCGCAGCAACGGGTGGTCCAGCACGAAGGACAGACCCTCGCGGATCTCGGTGACCAGCGGACGGCGGCTCGTCGGGTCGGGCGCCTGCTCCCGGTGCCGGATCCGGCTGACGAAGAGCGAGGACAGACCCATGCAGACCGAGGTCACCGCGATCGTCAGCGGCGACCCCAGCAGGCGCACCATGAACGCCGCCGCGGCCGGACCGACGACGATCGCGGTCTGCTGGCTCGCCTGCAGCTTGCCGTTGCCGTCGCCGATCTGGTCGCTGTCGACGATCTCCGGGAGGTAGGACTGGTTGGCGACGTCGAAGAAGACGGTGATGCACCCGACTCCGAAGGCGACGACGTAGACCTGCCACATCGTCAGGGCGTCCAGCAGCCAGGCGACGGGCAGCGTGAGCAGCAGCGCGGCGCGCGTCAGGTCGCCGAGCACGAGCACGGTCCGCTTGCGCCACCGGTCCACCCACGCACCGGCCGGCAGCCCGATGAGCAGGAACGCCAGCGACTCCAGGGCGGCGAGCAGCCCCATCTGGAAGGCATCGGCGCCGAGCAGCTGGACGGCCATGAGGGGCATCGCGAAGCCCACGAACTGCGCCCCGAAGACGGAGACGGTGTCGCCCATCCAGAGCTGGCGGAAGTCGTGGTGCCGCCACAGGCTGGCGGGTCGCTGAGTGGTCACGGTCCTGATCGTGCGCCAAGTGATTGAGTTTTGTCAATCACTTTGCCAGGATGTCCTCATGACGGCTGCAGCAGGCGACTCCTGGGTCTACGTCGTGACCGACATCGAGGTCGACGGACCCTGGCCCGGGCCCAACTCGATGCGCTCCTTCGCCAGCGTCGCGCTGCGCGAGACCGGCGAGGAGCTGGGCACCTTCGAGGCGGTCCTCGAGCCGCTGCCGGGCGCCGCACCCAACCCCGACACCCTCGCGTGGTTCGAGGGACATCCGCAGGCGTGGGCCGCCTGCACCACCGACCCGCGGCCGGTGCCCGACGTCATGGCCGACTGGGTGGACTGGGTGGGCGGACTGCCCCGACCCCGCGCGTTCGCCGCCTCCCCGCTCGCCTTCGACGGTCCGTGGATCGACCTCTACCTGCGCCGCTTCACCCGCTACGGCCTGACCCAGGGACCGTACGAGACCGACACCCTCTTCGACCACGGCGCGCTCTGCCTGCGCAGCTACGCCGCGGCGGTCCTCGGTCGGCCGGTCGGGGAGATCTCGCCGCACACGCTGCCGCCGGAGTGGCTGGGCGACGTCGCGCACACCCACCGCGCCATCGACGACGCCCGGGGGTATGCCCATCTCCTGGCCGAGCTGATGCGCCGCTCGGGGGCGATCCGGTGAGCGCCGCGCGCGACCCGTGGGGCGAGGGCGCACGCTTCGACGCGGGCGACGCGGAGGCCAAGGCGCTGGCCTCCGGGCTGCGGCTGCGCATCCTGCGGCTGACGCTGGACGAGCCGCTGACCAACCGGGAGATCGCCGAGGCGCTGGAGCTCAACCCGGCGACCGCGCTGCACCACGTGCGGACCCTCGTGGACACCGGCTTCCTCGAGGCGCTCGAGCCGCGACGCGGGCGACGCGGCGCGCGGGAGATCCCCTACCGCGCCACCGGCCGCTCCTGGTACGCCAACACCCCGGTCACGAGCAAGGGCATGCTCGAGGCCTTCGTCGCCGAGGTCGAGCGGGTGCCGGCGGACCGCACCGACGTCACCATGACCCGCCTCGGGCTGCGCCTGCCGCCCGAGGAGCTGGAGGAGTTCCGGGACCGGCTGGGCGAGCTGATCACCGAGTTCCACGACCGGGCGCGTGACCCGTCAGCCGAGCCGTGGTCGCTCTTCCTGGCGCTGCACCCCGACACCAGCGCCCCGAAGGCCGATCACCAACGGGCGAGCACGTCGTAGGGCGGCACGAACATCGAGCCGGGGTCGCGCGGCACCAGCCACAGCAGGTTGTCCACCGCGACCGCCTGGGCCACGAGACGGGCACGGTCCCGGTCGAGCCGGCACGCTCGCACAGCACCTCGAGACGCCGACGCAGGGCTGCGTCGGGCGCGCCGTCGGCGGTGGCGTCGTCCCAGCGGTTGCGCAGGGCCGCGACCACCTCGACCTCGCGGAAGCCGGCGTGCGGGAGCGGGTCGATCGCGACCCAGCCGTCCTGCCCGCACGGTGCGAGCACGTTGAGGTAGTGCAGGTCCAGGTGCAGCAGCTCGAGCTCGGCTGCCGGGTCCTCGAGCTCCACCACGAGGTCGGCCAGCACCCCGAGGGCACGGTCAGCCTCCGCCGTCAGCAGCTGCGGGACCTGCTCACGGTGGGTCCGGATCGACGCCGACATGCGCCGCAGCTCGTCCGCCAGCCGAGGCACCTCCGCCGGGGCCCGGACCCCGCGCAGCCCGGCCAGCACGTCGGCCAGGGCGCCGCTGGCCTCGGCCTCGTCCGGCACCGACGCCAGGTCGCGCGTGGCGTCGAGCCGGTCCAGCAGCAGGGCCGGCCCGCGGCTGTCCAGGACGTCGACGACCGGGGCCCCCACCTCGGCCCAGGCCCGCAGCGCCGCCGCCTCGCCGGTCGGGGGGTGGTGCGCGTCGGTCACCTTCAGCACCCGCTCCCGACCCCGGCCGTCCCGCACGGGCCAGACGGTGGACATGTGCCCGGACCACGGCTCGCCGTCGACGGTGAGCGACCAGTCCCGCAGCAGGTCGCCCGGAGGAGCCGCAGCGGCTCGGCCCCCGGTCACGGCCGCAGCAACGCGTGACCGGCCGCCGTGGAGACCCGCAGCCACGCGCCCTGGCGATGCACCGTCGCTGTCTCGGGTATGCCCTCGCCCGGCGCCCCGTCCCCCGCACCTCCTGGTCGGTCGCCGACGAAGCCGAGCGCGTGCAGGGCGAGGCCGGCGCCGCGGGGCACGTGGACGTCCGACGAGTCGTCGACCGGCTGGCCCCAGACCCGCGCGCGCAGCGTCTCCACCGCGGCCGACCCAGCACCCTCCGGCGTCCCCTCGGCCACCTCGGCGATGCCCTCCCGGGCCGCGCGCACGAGCAGCTCGACGGGCAGCCGTCCGACCGGCTCCCAGCCGCCCCGGGGAGGCGAGAGCGCCGCCCAGGCCGGGGCGAGCGTGGTCGGGGGCACGGGCAGCTCGGTGGAGGCGTCCCGGGACGCACCCCGCCGGGCGAAGCGGTCGGTCAGCCCCGCGAGCGGCACCGTCGTGTCCAGCACCGCGGAGCCCGCGGCCAGCGCCGTGGTCCGCAGCCCGAGCACCAGGCCGGAGCGGAGCAGCCCGACGCCCGGGAGCACGCACACCCAGGCCGCGAGGACGGGCCTGGAGCCCGCGACCTGCAGCCGGACCGCCCCGTCCGGGTCGAGCCGGGCGGCGCGGCGCACGTAGGTCGCCAGGTCGGCCAGGCCCTCCCCGTCCGGGAAGGCCAGCGTCGCGGTGCTCACGTCCCGGCCCCGCGCGCCCCTCCGCCGACGGAGCGGTCGCTGCGCAGCAGCGGGCTCGGCCCGGTCACCGCCGCCAGCGCCTCCCGCTCGTCGGCGCCGAGCCGTCGCGGCCGCCCGGCACCCAGGTCGTAGGCGACCAGCATCACCCGGCCACGCGCATACACGGTGTCGTCGCCGTCCGGCCCGGCGACGGCATACCCCAGCTCGAAGGACGCGCCGCCGACTCCCCCGCACCACACCGCGACCCGGGCCGGCGCGTAGGCGAACTCCATCGGCAGCAGGTAGTCGATCGCCTGGGACACGACGAGCATGCCCTCGTCGATGAGGTCCCGGCCCTGGCCGAACCACGCCTTGAAGGCGTAGACCCGGGCCTCCTCGAAGAGGCGGAGGTACTGCACGTTGTTGACGTGGGCGTAGGCGTCCAGGTCCGACCACCGCACGGTGATCGGGAAGACGGAGGCCACGTCCGGGACGTCGGGCAGGGGGTCGGTCATGGCGCCATTGTGTCGCGGGTGGGCGAGGCGCCAGGTCACGGGTGCGCGGGGGCGCGTAGCGTGAGCACGACGCATCCCGTCACCGGACCGAGGAGAACGATGACCACCACCGACGTCGGCGCGCGGCCGGGCACCGGGGTCACGGTCGCGCTCTTCGCCACCTGCTTCAACGACACGATGTGGCCCGAGGCGCCGCGCGCCACGGTCACCCTGCTCGAGCGGCTGGGGTGCCACGTGGTGTTCCCGCGCGAGCAGACCTGCTGCGGGCAGATGTTCACCAACACGGGGTATGCCGATGCCGCCACTCCCCTGGTGCGCCGGTTCGTCGACGTCTTCGACGCCTACGACCACGTGGTCGCCCCCAGCGGCTCCTGCGTCGGGTCGGTCCGGGAGCAGCACGTGATGCTGGCCCGGCGTGCCGGTGACACCGGGCTGGAGCGTGAGGTGGAGGAGCGGGCGCCCCGGGTGCGCGAGCTCTCCGAGTTCCTCGTCGACGTGCTGGGCGTGACCGACGTCGGGGCCTACTTCCCGCACCGCGTCACCTACCACCCGACCTGCCACAGCCTGCGCATGCTCGGCGTGGGCGACAAGCCGCTGCGGCTGCTGCGCGAGGTCCGGGGGATCGACCTGGTCGACCTGCCCGAGGCGTCCGAGTGCTGCGGCTTCGGCGGCACCTTCGCGATGAAGAACGCGGACACCTCGATCGCCATGGGGGCGGACAAGGCGCGGCACGTGCGCGACACCGGTGCGGAGGTCCTCGTCGCCGGGGACAACTCCTGCCTCGCGCACATCGGCGGGGTGCTCGGCCGGCAGCGGTCCGGCGTGCGCACGGTGCACCTGGCGCAGGTGCTCGCGGCGACCGAGGAGGACCCGGCGTGAGCGGCATACCCGTCCAGCAGACCTCCTCCACCTTCCTCGGTATGCCTTCCTTCCAGCGGGCGGCGCGGGAGGCCCTGGGCGACACCCAGCAGCGGCGCAACCTCGCGCACGCGACCGCGACCATCCGCGCCAAGCGCGCCCAGGTCGTCGGTGAGGTGGAGCAGTGGGAGGCGCTGCGGGTCGCGGGCGCCGAGGCCAAGGACGAGGCGCTGCACCACCTGCCCGACTACCTCGAGCAGCTGGAGGCCTCGCTCACCGACAACGGTGCCGTCGTGCACTGGGCGCGCGACGCCGCGGAGGCGGGCCGGATCGTCATCGACATCGCCCGGGCCAAGGACACCGACGAGGTGGTCAAGGTCAAGTCGATGGCCACCCAGGAGATCGAGCTGAACGAGGCCCTGGAGGCGGCGGGGATCGCGGCCTGGGAGACCGACCTCGCCGAGCTGATCGTGCAGCTCGGGCAGGACCGGCCGAGCCACATCCTGGTGCCGGCGATCCACCGCAACCGGGCGGAGATCCGGGAGATCTTCCTGCGCGAGATGGGCGGCGTCGGGCGGGCCGCGCCCGAGGACCTGAGCGACGACCCCGCCCGGCTGGCCGAGGCGGCGCGGCTGCACCTGCGGGAGAAGTTCCTCCGCGCGAAGGTCGCCGTGTCCGGGGCCAACTTCGCGATCGCCGACACCGGCACCCTCGTCGTCGTCGAGTCCGAGGGCAACGGCCGGATGTGCCTGACCCTGCCCGAGACCCTCATCTCCGTGGTGGGTGTGGAGAAGGTGCTCCCGACCTTCGCCGACCTGGGCACCATGCTGCAGCTGCTCCCCCGCTCCAGCACCGGCGAGCGGATGAACCCCTACACCTCCATGTGGAGCGGGATCACCCCTGGCGACGGCCCGCAGGAGGTGCACGTGGTGCTGCTCGACAACGGCCGCAGCCACGTGCTGGCCGACGAGGTGGGCCGCGAGGCGCTGCGCTGCATCCGCTGCTCGGCCTGCCTCAACGTGTGCCCGGTCTACGAACGCGCCGGCGGCCACGCCTACGGGTCGGTCTACCCCGGGCCGATCGGCGCCGTCCTCAACCCGCAGCTGCGCGGCGCCTCCTCCGACGTGGACAAGAGCCTGCCGTATGCCAGCAGCCTCTGCGGCGCCTGCTTCGAGGCCTGCCCGGTGCGGATCGACATCCCCTCGCTGCTCGTCCACCTGCGCACCCAGGTGGTCGACGAGGCCTCGGGCCGCTCGCCCGAGGCGGCGTCGATGAAGGCGGCCTCCTGGATGTTCCGCGACCACCGGCGGCTGGAAGCTGCCCAGCGCGCCGCCACCCTGGGCAGCCGGCTGATCGGGGACCGGACCGTGCGGTCGGTGCCCGGACTCGGCGCCTGGACCCAGGCCCGCGACCTGCCCACACCGCCGCCGGAGACCTTCCGCCAGTGGTGGGCCCGCACACACGGCGAGGACGGGCATACCGAGGGGGACGGGTGAGCGCCCGCGAGGAGATCCTGGCCCGGCTGCGCGCCGCGACGGCGGACGTGCCGACCGGCCCCGGTGCGCGGGGCGAGGTGCCGACGATCGCGGCGACGTCGGCGTCGGACGTCGAGACGCTCGACCTCTTCGTGGACCACGTCGCCGACTACCGGGCCACCGTGATCCGGTGCTCCCCCGACCAGGTCGGGGCCGAGGTGGCGGCGGCCCTGGCCCGCGGCCGCGCGCACACCGTGCTGGTGCCGGACGGGCTGGACGCCTCCTGGGTGGCGGCCGCGCAGACGGCCGGGCTGACGCTGCGCCGGGACGCGGGCGCCGACGGCGAGCGCCTGAGCGCGGACGAGCTGGACGGCGTGGACGCGGTGGTGACCGCCGCCCGGGTCGGCATCGCCACCACCGGGACGATCGTCCTGGACCACACCCCGGACCAGGGCCGACGGGCCCTCACCCTGGTGCCGGACCAGCACGTCTGCGTCATCCGCGCGGACCAGGTGGTGCACGACGTGCCCGACGCGGTGGCCCTGCTCGAGCCGTCCCGGCCGCTCACCTGGATCAGCGGCCCGAGCGCGACCAGCGACATCGAGCTGGACCGGGTCGAGGGAGTGCACGGCCCGCGCACGCTCGACGTCGTCGTGGTGGACCCGCGCGGATGAGCAAGGAAGCCCGCCACGGAGCAGGGACTTTTCCCTGCTCCGTGCGGCCCGTCCTTGTTCATGCGCCACCGGGACTGACCACGCGCCACCAGGGCGGTGTGGCCTAGGCCGACGCGCCGCGCACGACGTCGACGTGCACGTGGTCGAGGTGGCGCAGGACCGGGTCGACCGAGCCGCCCGGCGCGCGGTAGGTCTGCCAGCCGCGGCCCGACTCGCGCACGCCCCAGTAGTGGTCGTCGAAGATGACGTACTGCACCGAGAGCTCCTCGGCGTGCGCCACCAGCCACTGCGCGACCAGCCACCCCCGGTCCCGGTTGGCCTCGCTCACCGGGCGGACGAAGACGTCGACCGCCCGCCCGTCGTAGTGCGCGGACTCCTCGCCGTGGCCGGAGTCGACCCCGCCCGGGGCATACCCACCGGTGGGCAGGTCCCCGAAGGTCCGCCCCAGCTCGTCCAGCACGTCCTGCGCCCGCGGGGTCAGCCCGGTGCCCGTCAGCTCCTCGACCGGCACCTCCGGGCTCGGGGTCCGGCAGGTCAGCGCGGCGTCCTGCCGCGCCCCACGGATCGCGTCGACCACGCCGACCGGTATGCCCTCGCCCCCGGCTGCCTGGCCGCCGGCCGGGTCTCCTGGCGCGGCCAGCGTCACCGCCGCCCGCGCCTGCTCGACCTCCAGCGCGACCCGCTCCCCGCCCACGACGACCGAGCACGGCGCCGCGACCCGCTCCACCCAGCCGGTCACCGGGCGCCAGGCGAGCACGAGCACCGCGAGGACCGCCACCACCACGCCGACCCTGGCCAGAGGAGTCCCGCGCCGTCGACGCGGAGCAGCTGGGGGCATACCCGTGATGGTGCCGGGAAACACTGGCACGCGCCTGGGAGCCGCGCCGCGTAGCGTGACCCCCATGAGCGATGCCTACTACGCGCAGGACGTGCCGGACACGCACCGGCCCTATGTGGCCGCGGCCGACCGGCACCAGAAGCTGGAGTACCGCCGGGTGGGGGCGAGCGGGCTGCTGCTGCCGCCGCTGTCGCTCGGCCTCTGGTACAACTTCGGCGACAACCGCCCGTTCGACACCCAGCGGGAGATCCTCCGGCGCGCCTTCGACGAGGGCATCACGCACTTCGACCTGGCCAACAACTACGGCCCGCCGTACGGCTCCGCGGAGGAGAACTTCGGGCGGATGATGCGCACCGACTTCGCGCCCTACCGGCACGAGCTGGTGCTGTCGACCAAGGCCGGGTGGGACATGTGGCCCGGGCCGTACGGCATGCTCGGCTCGCGGAAGTACCTCCTGGCCAGCCTGGAGGAGTCGCTGCGCCGGATGAGCGTCGAGGCCGTCGACATCTTCTACTCGCACCGGGCCGACGAGGACACCCCCGTCGCCGAGACCATCGGCGCGCTGGACACGGCGGTCCGCCAGGGCAAGGCGCTGTATGCCGGGATCTCCTCCTACTCCCCGGAGCGCACCGCGGAGGCGGTCGCCGTCGCGCGGGAGCTGGGGACCCCGCTGGTGATCCACCAACCGGCCTACAGCTTGCTGAACCGGTGGCCCGAGGACGGGCTCTTCGAGGTGCTGCAGGGCAACGGTCTCGGGTCGATCGGTTTCACCGCGCTCGCGCAGGGCCTCCTGACCAGCACCTACCTCGGCGACGGCAAGGCCGAGCGCTCGATGGCGCGACCCTCCTTCGACGAGGGGCTGCTGACCGAGGAGAACCTGGAGCGGCTGCGCGGGCTGGCCGGCGTCGCCGAGCGCCGGGGTCAGAGCCTGGCCCAGATGGCGTTGTCCTGGGCGATCCGCCCCGGAGGCGTGACGTCCACGCTCATCGGCGTCTCCAGCGTCGGGCAGCTGGAGGAGAACCTCGCCGCGGCCCACCGCACCGACTTCACCGACGAGGAGATCGCCGAGATCGACCGGCTCTCGGTCAGCCCCGACGGCGTGGACCTGTGGGCGACGTCGGCGCAGATCGAGTGAGTCACTAGGCTGCGTCCTCGTGACGGACGCATCGCCGGACTACCCGATCGACGACCTGCTCGACGTGCTCGACCTGAGCCGCGAGGGTTCGACCACCATCCGCGTCGCCTCGCCCGAGGGTGTGGGTGAGGACCTGGCCGACTCGCAGGGCGACGTCTTCCTCGGCCGCAGCCAGCCGATGCCGCACGGCCGCGTCTTCGGCGGCCAGGTGCTCGCCCAGTGCCTCGTCGCCGCCGGCCGCACCGTCGAACCGGTGGAGGACGGGACGGACGCCGAGCCGCTGCCCCGGCCCATCCACTCGATGCACGGCTACTTCCTGCGTCCGGGGGACGCGAACCGGCCGCTGCGCTTCCTCGTGGAGCGGATGCGCGACGGACGCAGCTTCAGCGCCCGCCGGGTGCACGCGGTCCAGGACGGGCGCATCCTGATGTCGATCATCATGTCCTTCCAGGAGCGCTCGGACGGGCTCGAGCACCAGATCGGTATGCCCGAGGTCCCCGGCCCCGACGGGCTGCGCTCGGACCGGGAGATCCTGGAGCAGGTGCAGCACCCGGTCGCGCAGGAGACGGCACGCCGCCGACCGGTGGAGCTGCGCCACGTGGAGCCGCTCCTGCTCGGCCCCACCGCGCCCGGGCCGGACGAGCAGTCGGTGTGGCTGCGCATCGCCCGCGACCTGCCCGCGGACCCGCTCCTGCACGCGGCGATCCTGGCCTACGCCTCGGACTACGTGCTCCTGGAGCCGATCCTGCGGCGGCACGGCATCGGGTGGGGCGACCCGCGGCTGCGGCCGGCCAGCCTGGACCACTCGATGTGGTTCCACCGCCCGGCGCGGGTCGACGAGTGGGTGCTCTACACGCAGTCCTCCCCCTCGGCGAGCAGCGGACGCGGGCTGGGCCTCGGGCACATGTTCGCGTCCGACGGGACGCTCCTGGCCACGGTCGGCCAGGAGGGGATGGTGCGGCTCAAGTCCTGAGGCGGGGCGCCCCGGACGTCGGCGGGAGGACCTGCGGCAGGACGTCCTGACGTGGTGAGATTGGATAACGATTAGGTCACGGCGGCATCCTCAGGGAGCCCGACCGGTGGACACCCTCGGCCGGTGCGGCGATACTTCGAAGGTCTCCCTGGGACCACGCGGCGCCTCGAAGGTGAGGTGCCGTCCAGCGGCGACGTCCCCGACGTTCCAACCAAAGGACAGACTGTGCACCAGACACCTGCACGCCGGAGGACGCGCCTGCTGGCGCTCGTCGGCGCGGGGTCGCTCGTCGCACCGCTGGCCCTGGTCGTGCCCAACGCATGGGCGGCACCAGAGCTGACGGTCAACGAGGACGGCTCCTACATCGTGATGCTCGCGGAGGACTCCCTCGCCGCCTACGACGGCGGCGTGGACGGGATCCCTGCGACCAAGCCGTCCGAGGGCGCCAAGCTGGACTCCACCTCTGCCGCGGCGGAGGAGTACACCTCCTACCTCGAGCGGCAGCAGAACTCGGTCCTCGGCTCCGTGGACCTGGACCGGGCCGACACGACCTACACCTACACCACCGCCTTCAACGGCTTCTCCGCCGAGCTGACCGGCAACCAGGTGTCCGCGCTCCGCAAGAACCCTGCGGTGGCGGCCGTCTGGGAGAACGAGATCCGCTACGCCGACACCGTCTCGACCCCCGACTACCTCGGTATGCGCGGTGAGGGCGGCGTCTGGGACACGCAGTTCGGCGGCGACGCGAACGCCGGCACCGGCATGGTCGTCGGCATCATCGACTCCGGGTTCTGGCCGGAGAACCCGAGCTTCGCCGACCTCCCGGGCAACCCGGCTCCTCCGGCCACCTGGAACGGTGAGTGCGTGGCGGGCAACGAGGCCGACCCGGCCGACAACGTCAGCTGCAACAGCAAGGTCATCGGCGCCCGGTACTACGCCGAGGGCAACGACATCTCCTACGACTTCGACTCTCCCCGGGACACCAACGGGCACGGCAGCCACGTCGGCGGCACCTCCGCCGGCAACGTCGACGTCCAGATGAGCGTCTTCGGGACCGACATGGGCAGCGGCAGCGGCATGGCGCCCGCGGCCCACCTGGCGTTCTACAAGGCGCTGTGGGAGACCGAGGACGGGGGCGGGTCCGGCACCAGCGACGGCCTCGTCGCCGCGATCGACGACGCCGTCGCCGACGGTGTCGACGTCATCAACTACTCCGTCTCCGGTTCCTCGCAGTACGTCGTGACCGCTGACGAGCTGGCCTTCCTGGACGCCGCGAACGCCGGCGTCTTCGTCTCCGCGTCCGCCGGCAACTCCGGCGACACCGTGGGCGCGGGCTCGGTGGCGCACAACTCCCCCTGGGTGATGACGGTCGCCGCGTCGACGCACGACCGGAACACCACCAAGTACGTCGACGTCGGCGGGTCGGACGTCGTGGACCGGATCTACGGCACCGACCGCTACGGCACCGCCGCGCAGGTCGCGCTGGCCTACCCCGAGGGCGTCGAGACGGTCTACATCGCGACCGGCGACCAGTTCGCCGACGCGCTGTCCGGTGGCGCCGCCGCGTCGCAGGGCCTGGTCCCGACCCAGGGACTGGAGCAGCCGGCCATCACCCCAGACGGGGAACCGGCTCCGGTGCTCCTCACCCGGGTGAACAGCCTGCCCTCGGCGACCGCTGAGGCGCTGGAGGCGATCGACCCCGCCAACATCGTCATCGTGGGTGGTGAGGCCGCGGTGTCCGAGGACGTCGAGGAGGCCCTGGCCCCCTACGGCGAGGTGACCCGCATCTCGGGTCCCACGCGCTACGAGACCGCGGCGCTGATCGCCGAGCAGTACGGCGAGGTGGACCACGTCTACGTCGCCAGCGGCGAGGACTTCCCCGACGCGCTCTCCGGATCGGCTCTCGCCGGCAGCGAGGGTGTGCCGGTGCTGCTGACCCGTCCCGACCGGGTGCTGGACACCGTGTCCGAGGCCCTGTCCACGATGGGTGACCCCGAGGTCCACATCCTCGGTGGCTCCGCCGCGGTGAGCCAGGAGGTCTTCGAGGAGCTCGGGGCCACCTCCCGCCTGTCCGGGCCCACCCGGTACGAGACCTCGGTGGCCATCGCCGAGCAGTTCGGCTACAGCGGGGAGAACCCGGCACCCCTGGTGCACGTCGCCACGGGTGAGGACTACCCGGACGCGCTGGCCGCCTCCGCGCTCGCGGGCTACCAGCAGGTCCCGGTCATGCTCAGCGAGCCCGACGGGGTGCCCGAGGCAGTCCTCGAGACGATCGTCGGCGTCGAGCCCGGGATGGCCTTCATCCTGGGGGGTGAGGCCGCGCTGAACGAGGATGTCGAGGGCCAGCTGGAGGACAGCCTCAACGTCGAGGGCGACCGCTACGACGGGGTCGGTGTCGGCGAGGCCGTCGGTCCGGCGCCGCTGATCGACTCCGAGGACATCCCGGCCGCCGGGGTGGACGCCGCCGACGCGCTGCTCTGCCTGCCGGACTCGCTCGACCCGGCCGCCGCGGCCGACCACATCGTCATCTGCACCCGCGGCACGAACGCCCGGGTGGAGAAGAGCGCGACCGTGGCCGACGCCGGTGGGATCGGCATGATCCTGGCCAATGTCACCGACGACGAGTCGCTCAACGCCGACTTCCACTCGGTGCCCTCGATCCACGTCAACGGCACCGCGGGCGACGCGATCAAGGCCTACGAGTCCTCGGACCCGGCGCCGGTCGCCTCGATCTCGGCGTCCGGTGAGGGCGGCGAGATCGTGGTCCCGGAGATGGCGGGCTTCAGCTCCTACGGCCCGGCGATCGCCGGTGGCGGGGACCTGCTCAAGCCGGACATCACCGCCCCGGGTGTGGATGTCATCGCGGCGGTCTCCCCGGCCGGTTACGCGGGCGACACGACCGACTTCGACAGCTACTCCGGCACGTCGATGTCCGCGCCGCACATCGCCGGCCTGGCCGCGCTGATGATGCAGGACAACCCCGAGTGGGGTCCGATGGCGGTCAAGTCGTCCATGATGACCACGGCCGACCCGACCAACAGCGAGGGCGAGCTCATCACCTACGGCGGTGCGCCGGCCAGCCCGTTGCACTACGGGTCGGGTGAGGTGGAGCCGGCCACGGCGTACGACACGCCGCTGGTCTACGACTCCGACATCGTCGACTGGTATGCCTACGCCTGCGCGATCGGGCAGCTCCAGCTGGTCGGCGGAGGCCCGATCTGCGACCAGGTCGGCACGACCGACCCGAGCGACCTGAACTACCCGAGCATCGCCATCGGTGACCTGGGTGGCACGCAGACGGTGACCCGCACGGTCACCGACGCGACCGGGGCCGGTGGCACCTTCACCGCCGAGGTCGAGGCTCCTCCGGGTCTGGACGTCGTGGTGGAGCCGTCGACCATCACGGTCCCGTCGGGCGGCGAGGCGACCTACACGGTCACCTTCACGACCGAGGACGCGCCGCTGAACGAGTGGACCTTCGGTGCGCTCACCTGGACCGGTGCCGGTGCAGCGGTGCGCAGCCCGCTCGCCATCCAGCCGGTCGCCATCGGTGCCCCCGACGAGATCGTGGTCGAGGGCGCGGAGGGCTCGGAGTCCATGGAGGTCACGCCGGGCTTCACCGGCAACCTCAGCTCGCTCCCCCACGGCCTCGTGCCGGCGGACTCGACCGACGTCGAGGTCACCTCGGACGGTCCGAGTGGTGGCGCGGGCATCGCGGACCTGATCGTGCCGATCACCGTGCCCGAGGGCACGACGGCAGTGAGGGTCGAGGTCTGGGAGGACGAGTGGACCCCCACTCCGCTGGACCTGGACCTCTACCTCGCTGACGGTGCCGGCAACGTGCTCGAGCAGAGTGCCGCCGGTGGCTCCGACGAGGCGGTCACGGTCACGGCGCCCGAGCCGGGCGACTACCTGGTGGCGATCGACTACTGGGACGGCGCGGCAGGTGCCACGGCCTCGGGGCCGCTGAACGTCTACATGCCGTCCGCGGACGAGGGCAACCTCACCGTCACCCCGTCGCCGACCCCGGTGACCGCGGGTGTCCCGCTGACGCTCACGGCGACCTGGTCGGGTCTGGAGGCCGCCACGCGCTACCTCGGTGCCATCGGCTACAGCGACGGCACGGAGGAGCTCGACTACACCCTGGTCACGGTCCAGACCCCGTGACCCACGGATCGCCCCGGGCCTGCGCCCGGGGCGATCGACCGACGGGCCCGTCCCTCCTCACCAGGAGGGGCGGGCCCGCCGCCGTTCCGCCCCCTTCTCCGACCGGCCGCACGCTTTGCGTCGACCGACCGCACGCTTTGCGTCGACCGACCGCACGGTCTGCGTCGACCGGCCGCACGGTATGCCTCAGCCCGAGTCTCCCCGCACCTGCGCGATCGCGTCCGCCGCCCGCACCAGCCCGAGGTGGCTGAACGCCTGGGGGTAGTTGCCCAGCATCTGACCGGATGCGGGGTCGTACTCCTCGGCCAGCAGGTCGAGCGGGGCACCGGCGTCCACGCAGGCGTGCATCAGTCGTTCTGCGTCCTGCACCCGGCCGGTGCGGGCATACTGCTCCACCAACCAGAAGGTGCAGATGAGGAACGGCGCCTCGGCACCCTCGAGCCCGTCCATGTTGCCCCGCTCGTCCATGCGGTAGCGGTGCAGGAAGCCGTGGTCGTCGACGAGCTCCTCCTCCAGCCGACGGACGGTCGCCAGCATCCGCGGGTCGTCGTGGTCGCAGAAGCCGGTGTGCGGGATCTGCAGCAGCGAGGCGTCCACCTCGCCGGCGTCGTAGGTCTGGCGGAAGGCGCCGTCCGGCCCCACGCCGCGCTCCTCGATCTCGGTCCGCAACCGGTCGCGCAGCTCCCGCCAGCGGTCGACGTCGCCGGACAGGTCGTGCTCCTCCACGGCGCGGACCCCCTGGTCGAAGGCGGCCCACGCCATGACCCGACCGTGGGTGAAGAAGTGGGTGTCCCCGCGCATCTCCCAGATGCCGTGGCCCGGCTCGTCCAGCCGGTCGGCCTGGGTGCTGAGCAGGAGCTTCTGGATCCCCCAGGTGTAGTCATCCTCGTCGATCCCGGCGTGGCGCAGGTCGGCCAGGGCGAGCATGACCTCGCCGACGACGTCGGTCTGGTACTGCGACGCGGCGCCGTTGCCGATCCGCACCGGCCGGGAGTCGGCATACCCCCGCAGGTGCGGCAGCTCGCGCTCGGTCAGGTCACGCTCCCCGGCGAGGCCGTACATGATGCGCACCTGGTTCGCGTGGCCGGCGATCGCGCGCAGCAACCAGTCGCGCCACGCCTTCGCCCCTCCGTCGAGCCCGTGCAGCACCATCGCCTGCAGCGTCAGCGCGGAGTCCCGCAGCCAGGTGTAGCGGTAGTCCCAGTTGCGCTCCCCGCCCGGATCCTCGGGCAGCGAGGTCGTGGCCGCGGCCACGATGCCACCGGTGTCGATGTGGGTGAGCGCCCGGAGCACGGTGAGCGAGCGGGTCACCTGCCGCGCCCACGGTCCGGTCGCGTGGATCTGCCCGCTCCAGCGCCGCCAGTCCGCGACGGTCTCCTCGAGCACCGCCGGCACGTCGATCGGGCTCGGCAGCGGCTTCCACGACGCCTGCCCGGTGAGCACCCAGGCCAGCTCCTCGCCCGCGGTGAGGGTATGCCGACCGCGGTGGGCGTCGTCCTCGGGCACGGGCTCGGGCAGCGGCCCGTGCAGGATCAGCCGGGAGGGGCCACCCACGGCGGTGAGCACCTCCACCGACTCGCCGTCGTGCGTGACCGTGGTCCGGTGCACCCAGGGCCGCAGCGTGGCGTACTCGAAGCGCATGATCAGCTCGTGCTCGATCTCGACCCGTCCCTCGGTGCAGCGCACCAGTCGCACCATGTCGGACCGGCCGTCCGAGTGCGGCATGAAGGTGAGGATCTCGGCGCGGCCCTCGGGGCCCCGCCAGGTGGTGCGGAACACGAAGGTGCCCTCGACGTAGTCGCGTGACTCGACCTCGCCGCCGGTCACCCGCACCAGCCAGCGACCGTCCTGCTCCGTGCCGAGCAGCGAGGCGAAGACCGACGGCGAGTCGAACCGGGGCAGGCACAGCCAGTCCACGCTGCCCTCGGGCGAGACGAGCGCCGCCGTCCGCATGTCGCCGACCACGGCGTAGTCGCCGATGGGTACGTCCTCGCCCGGGTCCTGCGCCGCAGTCATACCGAGAGTCTGGCAGCCGGCGACCCGGGCGCGGCGCCCACCCCACCGGCCGACGGCGTCCACCTGGGGCACAGGTGGACGGTGCACCATGGAGCCAGGGACGTGCCCCCGTGGCGGGGCCGTCCACCCGTGACGAGCGAGAGGACCGGCGGCGATGTGGTGGAGCGACCTGCTGTGGGGCATGTGGAACGGACTGACCGCGTGGGTGGTGCTGATCGCACACATCTTCGGGGCCTGGGAGCAGTTCCCCTTCTACGACGCCGACCGCGCCGGCAACTGGTACGACCTCGGCTTCCTGATCGGCGCCGGCTCCCCGCTGCTGGGGATGCTCCGGGCGCGGTCAGGCTGAGCCCACGGCGCCGGAGATCGGTAGCGTCCGCCGGGAGGTGAAGGTGCGCGGCTCGCCACTGACCGGGTCCACGAAGTCGACCCGGGCGGCGAGCAGCTGCATCGGCGTCGTGAAGTCGCCCGGCGAGACGGGCAGCACGCGCGGGTAGAGCGGGTCTCCCTGGATCGGGATGCCGAGGCCGGCCAGGTGCACCCGGAGCTGGTGGGTGCGGCCGGTCGAGGGGACCAGCCGGTAGCGGCCCGCGGTGCCGCTGCTCCCGAGCCGTTCCACCCGGGTGACGGCGTTGGGCTCACCAGGGACGGCCCGCGCCTGCAGCTCCCCGCGCTTCTTCACGATGCGGTTGCGCACGGTGACCGGCAGGTCGAGGTCGGCCTGAGCGGGAGCGAGCGCCTCGTAGACCTTGGCCACGCCGCCGTCCTGGACCAGTCGCTGGTAGGCCGAGCGGGCCTCGCGCCGGGTGGTCAGGAGCAGCACCCCGCTGGTCAGCCGGTCCAGCCGGTGCACGGGCGCCAGCTCGGGCAGGTCCAGCTCGCGCCGCAGCCGCACGAGCACGGTCTCGGCCACGTGCCCGCCTCGTGGCGTCGTGGCCAGGAAGGGCGGCTTGTCGACCACGAGCAGCCCGGTCCGGTCGTCGCGTGCGATGACCTCGACGGCGAAGGGGACCTCGTGCTCGGGCGGGAGGTCGCGGTAGAGATGGACGACGCCGCCCGGGCGGTATGCGGTGGCCGCCGCCACCGGTGTCCGGTCGGGCAGGAGGACCTCTCCCAAGGCGATGCGCGCGTCGACACCGTCCGGGTCGCCGGTCCTGGCGACCAGGAAGTCACGGACCGTCGACCAGCTGCCGTCCACCGGCATCCGGACGCGGGCCGCCCCCAGCCCGTCACGCGGGGGCAACGGGGGCTGGGGGCGGGAACGGCGCGGCACGTCGGGCTGCTCGCCGAGGTCCTCGGTCCCCTCAGTCGCGGGTCAGCTTGCGGTAGGTGACGCGGTGCGGGCGGGCGGCATCGGCTCCCAGCCGCTCCACCTTGTTCTCCTCGTAGGCCTCGAAGTTGCCCTCGAACCAGTACCAGCTGGCCGGGTCGGCGTCGGTCCCCTCGTAGGCCAGGATGTGCGTCGCGACGCGGTCCAGGAACCAGCGGTCGTGGCTGATGACGACCGCGCAGCCGGGGAAGTTGAGCAGGGCGTTCTCGAGGCTGCCGAGGGTCTCGACGTCGAGGTCGTTGGTCGGCTCGTCGAGGAGGAGCAGGTTGCCGCCCTCCTTGAGCGTCAGCGCGAGGTTGAGACGGTTGCGCTCACCGCCCGAGAGCACCCCGGCCTTCTTCTGCTGGTCCGGGCCCTTGAAGCCGAACTGGCTGACGTAGGCCCGGCTGGGGATCTCCACCTGTCCGACCTGGATGAAGTCGAGCCCGTCGGAGACCACCTCCCACAGCGACTTCTCCGCGTCGATGCCGCCACGCGACTGGTCGACGTAGGAGATCTCCACCGTGTCGCCGACCTTGACGTCGCCGGCGTCCGGCTCCTCCAGTCCCACGATCGTCTTGAACAGCGTCGTCTTGCCGACACCGTTCGGGCCGATGACGCCCACGATCCCGTTGCGGGGCAGCGTGAACGACAACCCGTCGATGAGGGTCCGGTCGCCGAAGCCCTTCTTCAGGTCCTTGACCTCGATGACCTGGCTCCCCAGGCGGGGGCCCGGCGGGATCTGGATCTCCTCGAAGTCGAGCTTGCGGGTGCGCTCGGCCTCGGCGGCCATCTCCTCGTAGCGGGCCAGGCGTGCCTTGTTCTTCGTCTGCTTGGCCTTGGGGTTGGACCGGACCCACTCCAGCTCGTTCTCCAGGCGCTTGGCGAGCTTGGCGTCCTTCTTGCCCTGGACCGCCAGCCGCTCACGCTTCTTCTCCAGGTAGGTGGAGTAGTTGCCCTCGTAGGGGTAGAGCCGGCCACGGTCGACCTCGGCGATCCACTGCGCCACGTTGTCCAGGAAGTACCGGTCGTGGGTGACGGCCAGGACGGCGCCGGGGTAGGACGCGAGGTGCTGCTCCAGCCACTGCACCGACTCCGCGTCGAGGTGGTTGGTCGGCTCGTCGAGGAGCAGCAGGTCCGGCTTGGAGAGCAGCAGCTTGCACAGCGCGACGCGGCGGCGCTCACCGCCGGACAGGACCGTGACGTCGCTGTCCCCCGGCGGGCAGCGCAGGGCGTCCATCGCCTGGTCGAGCTGGGCGTCCAGGTCCCACGCGTCGGCGTGGTCGATGTCCTCCTGGAGCTTGCCCATCTCCTCCAGCAGCGCCTCGTAGTCGGCGTCCGGGGAGGACATCTCCTCCGAGATCTCGTTGAACCGGTCGACCTTGCGCTTGATCTCGCCGAGCCCCTCCTCGACGTTGCCGAGCACCGTCTTGTCCTCGTTGAGCGGCGGCTCCTGCTCCAGGATCCCGACGGAGTAGCCGGGCGTCAGCCGGGCCTCGCCGTTGGAGGGCTGGTCCATGCCGGCCATGATCTTGAGGATCGTCGACTTGCCCGCGCCGTTGGGACCCACGACACCGATCTTGGCGCCCGGGTAGAAGGACATGGTCACGTCGTCGAGGATCACCTTGTCGCCGTGCGCCTTGCGGGCACGCGTCATGGTGTAGATGAATTCGGCCATGACGTCAGGGTATAAGGGCGGGCGCGTCGGTCACGAATCCGTTTCGCGGCCGTCGCCGGGCCGTGACGGGCCCGCCCCCGGCCCCGCTCAGGCGCTCCGGGCCAGCACCCCGTCGGCCTGCTCGTCGTCCTGGACGACGCCGTCCGCGTCCGCGTCGATGTCGCCGTGCGTGGACTGCTGTGCTGCCGCCTCGTCGGGAGCGAGCTCCTCGGTGGCGACCTGCCCGCCGGTGCCACCACCGGTGTCACCGCCCACACCGCCCACACCGCCCGCGGCGCGCTGGTCGGCCGCCCCGACCAGCCCACCGCTGAGCGCGCTCGGGGGTGTGGGGTCGTGCCCGTCGATGCGCTCGCCGTCGTAGCCCACCCAGCCCTTGCTGAACCGGCTGACCCCGCGAGAGACGTCGTGACCGATGCTGTCGACGTCGACGACGGCCGTGGTGCCGGCCGCCGAGTCGGTCTTCCAGTCGCGCAACGACAGCCGCCCGTGGGCGATGACCGGGTCGCCCTTGCGGAAGCTGGCGAGGGCCGTGGCCCCGGTGTTGCGGAAGCACAGCAGATCGACATACATCGTGTCCGACGTGATCCACGAGTCCTGGGCCGCGTCGAAGCGACGCCGGTTCACCGCGATCGGCACCACCGCGAAGGGCTTGCCGCTCGTGCTGCTGGTCTTGCGCTCCGGGTCACGGGTCAGGTTGCCGGACACGGTGATCGTGGGTTCGTTCATCATGGTGCGTTCCCCTCCTGGACGTCTGGCTCCCACCGGCCGGTGGGGCGTGAGACCAGGATCGGCCGGACCCTCCGGCGGCGCCAGGCGCGGACCCGGATCTGTGGACGGCGCCGGTGCGGCGGCCGGGGATGTGGACGGCCGGGTCAGGCTGCGGCCTGCTCCAGCAGGGTGCGCGTCGTGTCGTGGCGGTCCAGGACGGTCATGACCGGCTTGCGGACGTGGCGGTAGGACACCTCGTCGATGGCGTCGTCCAGCACCTGCTGGACGTGCCGGCGCCGGCGGCCGGCCCCGACGCCCGCCGCGATCCGGGCCAGCGCGGCCAGCAGCAGCCCGGCGAGGACGCCGCCCACGAGGAGGGCGAGCGGGATCGGCACCGGCCCCCAGAAGGGCGCGTCCACCGGCAGCTGCAGCCAGCCGAGGACCACCAGGACCACCAGCCACCCGAGCCCGACCACCGCGGTCGCCGCGAAGAGCAGCTGCAGCACACCCAGGACCGACCACCAGAACGGCGTGCGGGTCCGCAACGGCACGCCCACGACGGCCTGGTCCAACGCGTCGGAGAGGGTGTCCTCCTGCGGGCTGGCAGCCTCCAGCACCGCGTCGGCCCACCGACCGGGCAGCGGGCCGCCGACCTTCTCCCCCAGCTGACGGGTCGCCAGCTGCACGTTGGCGCGCGCGGCGGGTGTGGGGCTGGGCAGGGACGACCGGCCGAGCACCGCACGCACGTCCGACGGCGCGATGCCGGCCGGGCCCGGCGAGTCGTCGCCCAGCCGGAGCCGGCGCAGCGGGTCGGGCCGCAGCCCGGACACCCAGCGGGTGAACGGCCACCCGGTGCGCGCCATGGCCCGGCGGCGGTAGTCGCGATCGACGGCGTCGAGCACCACCGGCACCCCGGAGGCGACGCTCAGCGCCTGGTGCAGCCGCTGGTCCGCCTCCTGCCCGAGCTCCGGGGTCTGCTCGGCCACGCCGAGCTCGCGCACCTGCTCGGCGCTGGTCCGCAGGTCGGCGACGAGCCGGGCCTCCGCGGCGTTGCGGGCACCGACCACGGCCCCGATGCGGTCGCGCAGCGTGTCGATCCCCTGCTGGAGACGGGCCGAGGTGGTGATGACCTCGTGGTCCCCCGCCCCGTCGGACTGCACCAGCCGCCGCAGGTCGGCGGCGACCTGCTCGACCCCGCCCTCCTCGCGGATCCGGTCCACCTGGTTGAGCACGACCAGCATGACCGCGTCGTGGTGCCGCAACGGACGCAGGTAGTCGTCGTGCAGCCGGGCGTCGGCATACTTCTGCGGGTCGGCGACCCACACGAAGACGTCTGCGCGCTCGAGGATCCGGTCGGCCTCGACCCGGTGCCGCAGCTCGCGGGAGTCGACGTCCGGCAGGTCCACCAGCACCAGGCCGTCCAGCCCGGCGTTGTCCTCGGTCATGGCGACGTGGTGCCGGTTCGTGATCCCGAGCCAGTCCAGCAGCTCGGAGGCGTCCTCCTCCCCCCAGATCGCCGCTCCCGCCTCGGCGGTCGTCGGCCTCCGGGGGCTGATCGTCGACACGTCCTCACCGGTCAGCGCGTTGAACAGGCTGGACTTCCCCGACCCGGTCGCCCCGGCGAGCGCCACCACGGTGCGTCCGCCCGCGATGGCCCACCGCTCGCCGACCCGGCCGAGCACCTGCCGGGCCGCGTCCACCGAGCCCGCCTCCAGCTCGGGTCCGCCGACGTCCAGCGCCCGGGCCAGGTGCTCCGAGCGCTCGACGACGGTCTGCTCGGGGGCGGCCTTGCGCCTGCCGATCATCGGGCCTCCTCGACGTCGGCAGCGGCCGACTCCAGCTCGCGGAGGGGGCCGTCGGACACGGGGACCGCCTCCGCCAGCACCTGCTCGAACCGGGCCTGCTCCTCGCCGTAGAGGGCCTGCACCTTGGCGATCAGGTCCTCCCGGGCCCGGGCCGCCATCTTGCGCACCGCCTCGTCGCCGAAGACCGCCTCCAGCAGCCGCTGGGCGAGCACGGCCGAGCCGGCACCCACGGCGACCTCGGCCCCGGTGGGGATGAAGGCGGTGGCGCTGAAGACCACGACCATCAGCAGCACCCCGAGCCCGTTGACCCCGAAGGCGAGGTAGCGGGCCGTCGCCCGCCGCGACCCGGCCTCCTCCTGGACCATCTCCAGGATGTCCCGCTGCCAGTCGCGGATCAGCCGCTCCACCTTCTCCGTGAAGTCGGGCGTGGCCTTGCTCAGCCGTGGGTGCTCCTCGACCAGCCGCCGGCCACCGGGCGCCTGCTTCCAGGCCCGCGCGGCGGTGCTGGCGGCGACCTGCCCGTGCGAGGTGATGAGCGCGGCGGCGCCGGTCTGCAGCGCCTCGCCCAGCGGCTCGGACGACAGCTCCTTGCCGGTGAAGAAGGAGGTCAGCCGGTCGCGCACCCGCCCGACGCCTGCCTCGATCGAGCGGAAGAACTCACCGGTCCCCACCAGCTCGTGCCAGCGGGCGAGCACCTCCCCGCGCAGCAGCGACCCGTCCTGGACCCCGTCACCGACCGACTCCAGCGCGTCCCGGTATGCCTGCTCCGGCCCCTCGTGCAGCACCTCCAGCGCCTCCACCTGGCCCCGACCTGCCGCGGCGAGCGCAGCCGCGCGGGCGTCCAGCGACCCGAGCGTGCCGGCGAGCGTGCGTCGGATCACCACCGACCGGGCGCGCGAGTCGCTCGCCAGCGAGTGCAGCCACCCGCGCAGCCGCTCGCTGCTGCGCCCGGGGATCAGACCGTCCTCGAGGTCGACGTCCGGCACGGTGAAGATCGGGGACTGGCCCAGCCCCTGCTCGCGCAGCATGGTGGCGAGGTGCACCCGCACCTGCTCCATCGCCTCCGGCGGCACCCGGTTGAGCACGATCGCGACCGACGTCCCCCGCTCGCTGGCCTCTCGCAGCAGGTCCCACGGGACGGCGTCGGCATACCGCGCCGCCGTGGTGACGAAGAGCCACAGGTCGGCGGCCGACAGCAGCTGCTTGGACAGCTGCCGGTTGGCCTGCACGACCGAGTCGATGTCCGGGGCGTCCAGCAGGGCGAGGCCGGCGGGCAGCGCCGCGGAGGCCACGAGCCGCACCGCGCCCGGGTCCTCGACCTCGGCCGCGTCGCCCGCCACGCGCGCCAGCCCGGGAAGGACCCGGGTGTCGGTGAACCAGCGGGCGTCGTCCGGGTGGTGGACCAGCACCGAGGCGCGCGTCGTCGGGCGCAGGACGCCGGCCCGGCTGACCTCCTCGCCCACCACCGAGTTGACGAGGGTCGACTTGCCCGCTCCGGTGGACCCGCCCACGACCGCCAGCAGCGGGGCGTCCAGGGACCGCAGCCGCGGCAGCACGTAGTCGTCGAGCTGCTGCTCCAGCTCGCGCCGTGCGGTGCGCGCCTGGTCCACACCCTCCAGGTCGAGCGGGAGCCCGACGCCACCGGCGCTGGCCCGCAGCCTCTCGACGGCTGCGAGCAGCACGGTGGGGTCGTTGGTCACGGCCCCTAGTGTGTCCCCCCGCCCGCCGTCCTCCAAGACGAACCGCCGGACCGCCTACGTGCGGGAGGCGTCGGCGTGCGCCAGGAGCGCCTTGGACTCGGCGAGGAAGCGCTCGGCATGGTCGCCGAACCACTCCTCGACCTCGCCGAACTGGCGCACGAAGGCCGCCCGGTCCCCCGCCCGGAGCAGCTCGATCGCCCGGGCGTAGCGCTCGTGGTAGCGCTCGATCAGCTGCAACGCGTCCGAGGACCCGGTGATGATGTCGAAGTAGAGCTCCGCGTCCTGGGCGAAGAGCCGGCCGACCATGATCAGCTCCAGCCGGTAGATCGGCGAGGACAGCGCCAGCAGGGTGTCCAGGTCGCGGTCCTCGTGCGCCAGGTGCCAGCCGTAGGCGAAGCTCGAGAAGTGGCGCAGCGCCTGGATCAGCCCCATCGCGTGGTCGTGCTCGTCGGCGTCGACATGGTGCACCTTGGCTCCCCAGAGCCGGATCTGCTCCAGCAACCAGGTGCTGGCCTGCGGGTCGCGGCCGGGCACGGCGGCGACCACCTGCTTGGCGAAGCTGTCGACGTCGGGACCGAACATGGGGTGCAGGCCCAGGACCGGCCCCGGGTGCCGCTCCAGCATCGCGGCCATGACGGCCCGCTTGGTGGAGGTGAGGTCGACGAGCAGGCAGTCCTCCGGCAGGTCGGGCAGCGCACGCACGGTCGCCACCGTGTCGTGGATGGGCACCGACACGAGCACCATCCCGGCGCCGGAGACCGCCTGCTCCACCTGCTCCGGCGCGTCCCCGCGCTCGACGACGCGCACGTCATACCCGGAGAGGGCGAACATCCTCCCGAACATCTGGCCCATCCGCCCGGCGCCACCCACGACCACCACCGGGCCGAGGTCCGGCGCCTGGCGGGTGAAACCCATGTTCTTCTCGTGGGTGTATGCCTCGCGCATGCAGCGGCGCAGGACGTCCTCCACGAGGTCCGGCGGCAGGCCCCGCTCGGCGGCCCGCTCGCGCTTGGTGGCGATCATCGCCCGCTCCCGCGCAGGGTCGTAGATCGGCAGGCCGAGCCTGCCCTTGACCTCGCCCACCTGCGACACCAGCTCGAGCCGACGCGCCAGCAGCTCCATCACCTGGGAGTCCACGTCGTCGATCTGGTCCCGCAGCGGCGCCAGCGCCTCCTGCGCCCCCGATGGTGTGGTCATGGCGACCGATCCTAGAGGAGCCACCACCTAGACTGAGCGCCCACGGCCCCCGTAGCTCAATGGATAGAGCATCGGCCTTCTAATCCGGTGGTTGCAGGTTCGAGTCCTGCCGGGGGCGCGCGGTGGTGGCATCCGCCTCCCGACCCGCTGGTGCACGTCCAGGTCGCCCTGGCCGACGTCATCGGCGAGTCTGGTGCCATGAGCAAGCACAGCCTCACCATCACCCTGGACGCCGACATCACCGACCAGGACGCCCTGGTCGAGGCGGTCGAGCAGGACACCCCCGAGGACTCCCTGTCCCCCCACGACATCCGCGAGGAGGAGCGCGCGGCCTCCAGCCTGGTGGCCGGGGTCTCCAAGGCGCTCAAGGACCTCTCGGTGCCCGGCGTCGAGATCAGCCAGCCCAAGGTCGAGGCTCGGGACGCCTGAGCCTTCCCCCACGCTCGTGCCTCTCCTCGTGGCGCGGGCGTGCCTCTGGCGACGCCTGTGTCCCACGGTGAGGCACAGGCGTGCTCAGGCCTGGGGGACGAAGACCCGCCGGTGGGCGGTGACGGCGTCCAGGATGCGCCGCTCGCGCGCCTGCCAGTGGGCGTCCGGGCCACCGGAGATGAGGTGCTTGCGGACCATCGCCAGCTCCCCGCTCTCGTCCTGGAAGGCCTGCATCGCCCGCTCGGCCTCCTTGCCGCCCACCCCGTCGGCCCACTTCCGGGCGCGGCGGCGCTCGCCGGGGCTGGCCAGCATGGCGACCTCCGCCGGGGTGTACCACCCGGCCATGCCGTAGGTCGTCAGCACGTCGCGCAGGATGCGGGACTCCCGGTTGCGCGCCCACCGCATCATCAGCAGGAAGCCGATGAAGAGCGGCAGCTGCACCAGCCCGAAGAGGTAGAGGTAGTACTCCGACGCGGCCACCGCGCTGTAGTTGAACAGGGCGTGCAGGAAGACCGCGCAGGCGAATCCCACCAGCACCACCCAGGCCGAGCCGGCCCGTCGGCGGTGGGCGACCAGCCCCAGCGCCAGCCCGGTGCAGACCGTGAACATCGGGTGGGCGAACGGGCTGACCAGGCAGCGCATGATGAAGATGCCGACGAGCCCGAGGGGTCCCGCGTCGAGGTACATCTGGCCCAGGTAGATGATGTTCTCCACGAACGCGAAGCCGGCGGCGACGATGCCGGCATACACGATCCCGTCGGTGACACCGTTGAACTCGCGGCGGGCCAGCCAGAAGATCAGCAGCACACCGAGGCCCTTGAAGAACTCCTCGGTGACCGGTGCCACCACGACCGCACCCACCACGAGCGGGTCGGCGTGCCGCCCGGCGAAGAAGGCGACGCCGAGCTCGTTGAGGACCAGCGCGCCGAGGGTCGAGATGAGCGCCCCCCAGAGGAACGCGAACCACAGCAGGCGGGCCGGCTCGGCCTCCAGCCGGTCCACCCAGATGAACAACGGGATGACGATGCCCAGCGCCAGCGAGGCGCTCACCATGCCGAGGATGGCGGCCTGGAGCCCGACCGCGCTGGTGACGACGAGTGTCATGAGCAGCGCCGCGAGGCCGAAGGCGGTCACCGCGACGCTCCACAGCACGATGCGCCGGATCGCCGGCCGACGGGTCGCGTTCGGGGGCGGCTGGGTCTGCGGCGCCTGGAAGGACATGACCTGGTGCCAGTCGGTGCCGGTGCCGCCGCTGGTGCCGACAGGTGAGCTCTGCGGCGTCGGCTGGTTGACCATGGGCCAGAGGGTACCCGCAGGCCAGCGCATACCCTGGGTCGTGTGAGTGGTGAACGCATCGTCTGGATCGACTGCGAGATGACCGGCCTCGACACCGTGGCCGACGCACTCGTGGAGGTGGCCTGCCTGGTCACCGACTCCGAGCTGAACGTCCTCGGGGACGGGGTGGACGTCGTGATCAGACCACCGGCGGAGGCGGTGAAGCAGATGGGGGACTTCGTCCGGGCCATGCACACCGAGTCGGGGCTGCTGCCGCTGCTGGAGCAGGGGATCGCCCTGGAGGAGGCGCAGCGACTGGTGCTGGACTACGTCCGGCAGCACGTGCCCGAGCCGCGCAAGGCGCCGCTCGGCGGCAACACCGTGAGCACCGACCGGGCGTTCCTCGCCCGGGACATGCCCGACCTCGACGCGCACCTGCACTACCGGATCGTGGACGTCTCCTCGATCAAGGAGCTGGCCAAGCGGTGGTACCCCCGCGCCTACTACATGGCCCCCGCCAAGACCGGCGGCCACCGCGCCCTGGGCGACATCCGGGACAGCATCGCCGAGCTGCGGTACTACCGCGAGGCGCTCTTCCGCGAGCCGCCGGGGCTCGACTCGACCACGCTGAAGCAGATCGCCGCCAGGCATACCGACCCCCCGGAGCAGCCCTGACCGCATGACGAAGGCCCCGGCACGGGGTGCCGGGGCCTTGGCCTGCTGGGGTGAGCGACGGGGTTTGAACCCGCGACCCTCGCGACCACAACGCGATGCTCTACCTGCTGAGCTACGCCCACCATGCTGCTGCGGATGGCTCCGAGCAACGCCGTCCATCGTAGCGCGTCCGACCCTCTGGCCCGAAACGCCTCGGTGCGGTCAGTGCCGCGAGGGCTCACGCCCCTCGAGCCCGGTCTCCTCGCCCGCCGCCTCCAGGTCGGCAGCCGCCTGCATGCGCGTCTCGCGTGCCTCGCGCACCACCTCGGCCTGCTTGGCCTCCTTCTTGTGCGTGCCCTCGACGTCCCGCGGGGGCAGCAGGATCTCCTCCTCGGCGGCCATGCCTGCGGCCAGCTCGCGACCCCGCTCGATCTCGGCGTCCAGCTCCGCGCCGAGCACCAGCGCGGTGTTGATGAGCCACACCATGAGCAGGAGGATGATCACACCACCGAGGGCGCCGTAGGTCGCGTTGTAGCTGCCGGCGTTCATCGCGTAGAGGAAGAACCCCGCGCCGGCGAGGATCGAGACCAGCACCCCGAGGATCGCGCCCGGGGAGAGCCAGCGGAACGTCGCCCGCACGTTGGGCGTGCCCCAGTAGAGCAGCCCCACGATGGTCATGAGGATGACGAGGATCACCGGCCACTTGGCGATGTTCCACACCAGGGTCGCCGTCCCGGACAGGCCCACCGCTCCGAAGATCGCCTCGGACAGGGTGCCGGAGAGCGTCACCGACAGCACGATCGTCATGAGCAGCAGCATCACCAGGACCGTGAGGGCCAGCAGCCAGGGGCGCAGCTTCCAGACCGGGCGGCCCTCGTCGATGGCGTAGACGGTGTTCATCATCCGGCTGAAGGCGTTGACGTAGTTCGACGCGGACCACAGCGAGCCGAGCAGACCGATGACGAGCAGGACGCCCGCGCCGCCCGCGCCGCTCATGCTGGAGAGGTAGTCCTGGACCGTCGCGATGGTGGAGTCACGCATGCCCAGGTCGCTGCCGAGGTCCGAGATGGCCTGGTTGGTCGCGTCGCCCTGGCCGATGAAGCTGAGCGAGGTCGAGATCGCCAGGATCATCGGGAAGATCGACATCATCGAGTAGTAGGTCAGCGCCGCCGCGAGGTCGGTCCCCTTGTCACCGGTGAACTCGGCCAGCGTGCGCTTGCCCACGACCTTCCAGTCGGTCCTCGTGGCGCTGCGTCCTGCGTCGTCGTCACTCACGCCCGCCAGTCTGGCACGCGACCGCGAGTCAGGCAGGGTGTCGGCGCACCCCTCTACGATCAGCGCATGGGTATGACGATCGCGCAGACTCCCGGCCTGTCCCGTCCGATGCGGGACGCATTGGCGCTGGCCGGCTTCACCACGCTGGCGGACCTGGACGGGCAGCCGCGCACGGCGATCCTCGGTCTGCACGGCGTGGGGAAGGTCGGGCTGACGCGCCTGGAGGGGGCGATGGCCGCCGAGGGGTTCTCGCTCGAGGCGGGCCACGCCGTCTGGAGCGCCACCGACCGCGGCGAGCAGCCGTTGGCGGGCAGCGGCCCTGGCACCGGTGCGCGCCGGGCCGAGGTGAGGACGACGCCGACCGGGGAGTCCCCGCGGGAGTGGATCGAGTCGCTCCCCTGGCCCCGGCGGGTCGAGCAGGGGCTGGTGCTGCTCGACCTCTTCGAGGACGTGACCGGAGCGCCGGCGCGCATGTGGGGGCCGTCGATGGTCGGCTTCGGCGAGGCGCACTACCAGTACGCCACCGGCCGCGAGGGTGACACCGCCCGTGTGGGGTTCTCCCCGCGCGAGGGCGCGATCACGCTCTACGGCCTGCAGTCCTACGGCTCGAACGAGCAGCTCGTCGACGCGCTCGGGAAGACCAGGCTCGGCAAGGGCTGCATCTACGTCAACCAGCTCGAGGACATCGACACCGCGGCGTTGCGCCGGCTGGTCGCCTCCGCCTGGGCCAGCTGAGGGCATACCCCCCGGCACGCGAAGAGCGCCCCGGCGAGGTGCCGGGACGCTCTTGGTGGTGGTGCGCCCACAGGGACTCGAACCCCGAACCCGCTGATTAAGAGTCAGCTGCTCTGCCAATTGAGCTATAGGCGCGCAACAGCGCAGAACTTTACCACCGGGCCGGGCCAGCGACGAAATCGGCGCAGCAGCTGAGACGCGCGTGGCCCCTGCCCGTTTTCGACCTCTCGAATCGTCGCCATGGCAACGTTTCGAGAGGTCGAAATCCGGCAGTCAGGGGATGGAGGGGCTGGAGCGGTTCACGGGACGGACGCTCGAGAGGACGGCACCGGGGTGGTGTCGACCACCAGGTCGGCCCGGCCCCGCGTCCCGTCGGCGGCGAACAGCTCGGCCTCCTGCACCGCCCAACGCTCCCAGTGCGGCCGGAAGGCCTCGCCGTCCCGCGCGATGCCCCGTCGCATCCGCAGCTCGTCCTCCGCCTCCACCCAGACCCGCACCGCCGCGTGCGTGGCGGCCGGCCCGACGCTGGAGCCGCAGCCCTCCACCACGAGGACCCCGCCGGGGCCGACCTCGACGGGCACCGGCTCCGGCGCCCAGTCGTCGGCGTGCCAGTCCCAGCGCCGGTATGCCGCCGCCTCGCCCCGGGAGAGCGGCTCCAGCACCTGCTCGGTCAGGAGTCCTGAGGCCCGGGCCAGCCCGTCCCAGCCGGGGAAGAGGTCGTCCATCTGGACCAGCGTCCCGCCGAGGTCGCGCGCGATCGCCCTGGCCAGCACCGTCTTCCCGGACCCGCTCGGGCCGTCCACCGCCACCACCGTCACCCCGGCAGGCGCGGCCCCACGCAGGGCCGCATCGCCGCGCCGCTCGTCCAGCAGCGCCCGCACCCGCGTCACGACCGACTCGTCCACCGGACCGGACGTCACCGAGGCGGCCGGCAGACCCGGCCCGCCGGCCGCCCGCCAGGCGGCGTCGACGATGCCGGCGCACGGCAGGTCGGCCAGCTCGGTCAGGGGCACCCAGCGCACGTCGTCGCTGCTGCCGTCCACCTCGACGCTCAGCTCGCCACCGACGACCTCGCCGGTGAAGACGATGCGCACCGCCTGGTAGGTCAGGTCCGAGCCGGGGTGGTGGTCGTCCAGCCCGCTCCACGCGTCGGTGGTCAGGACCCCGGTGAGGCGCACGGCATACCCGCTCTCCTCGTGCACCTCGCGGATCGCCGTCTGCTCCGGGCTCTCGCCGAGCTCCATCCCTCCCCCGACGAGCGTCCAGGACGGCCGCGCCACCCGACCGTCCGGCAGGGTGAGCCCGCGCCACCGGCTGAGCAGCACCGCCCCGTCCCGCTCGACCCAGGCATAGCACGCCACCCTCGTCCGCACGTCCACCGCGCCACCCTAGTGGCGATGGGGCGGCGATGTGACCGATGCGTCAAGATGGAGCCCATGCGTGCCTTGATCAAGCCCGGTGCCGGGCCGGGCCTGGAGCTCACCGACGTCCCCGAGCCGACACCGGGCCCGGGAGAGGTCAAGGTCCGGGTGCTGCGGGCCGGGCTCTGCGGCACCGACCTGCACATCGAGTCCTGGGACGACTGGGCCGCGAGCATGCTGGAACCGCCGCTGGTCGTCGGGCACGAGTTCTACGGCGAGATCGTGGAGCTGGGCGCCGGGGTGCCGACGGACGACCGCTACGGGCTCAAGGTCGGCCAGCGCTGCTCGGTCGAGGGCCACGTGGTGTGCGGCACCTGCCGCAACTGTCGCGCCGGCCGGCGGCACATGTGCGTGCGCACCTCGAACCTCGGGGTGAACCGGGACGGCTGCTTCGCCGACTTCGTCGTCGTGCCGCACCCCAACGTGTGGGTGCAGCCCGAGCTGATCGACCCCGACCTCGGCGCCGTCTTCGACCCGCTCGGCAACGCCGTGCATACCGCCCTGTCGTTCCCGCTGGAGGGCGAGGACGTCCTCATCACCGGCGCCGGGCCGATCGGTGTGATGGCGGCGGCGATCGCACGGCACGCCGGCGCGAGGTATGTCGTGGTCACCGACGTGTCCGACTCCCGGCTGGAGCTGGCCCGCAGCGTGGGTGCCGACCTCGGCGTCAACGTCGCCCACGAGCGGATCGCCGCCGCGCAGGAGCAGCTCGGGATGGACGAGGGCTTCGACCTGGTGCTGGAGATGTCCGGCAACCCGCAGGCGATGGCCGAGCTCATCGACAACTGCACCCACGGCGCCCGGGTGGCGATGCTGGGGCTGCCCGCCGAGCCCTACGCCATCGACTGGGGCAAGGTGATCTCGCACATGATCACGCTCAAGGGGATCTACGGCCGGGAGATGTACGAGACGTGGTACAAGATGACCGCCATGCTGCAGACCTCCGAGCTGCTGCGCGACCGGGTGCGCTCGGTCATCACCGACCGCTTCCCCGCGGAGCAGTGGGAGGCCGCCTTCGCCGCCGCGCGCTCGGGCGAGGGTGGCAAGGTCATCATGGACTGGAGCTGAAGGAGACCTGATGTATGCAGACGTGAAGGACCAGCTGACCGCCGAGCTGGCGCAGATCGAGGCCGACGGGCTGACCAAGACCGAGCGGCAGATCACCACGCCTCAGTCGGCGCACATCGGCACGACCCAGGGCGAGGCGCTGAACTTCTGTGCCAACAACTACCTCGGGCTCGCCGACCACCCCGATGTCGTCGCGGCGGCCCGGAAGGCGCTGGACGACTGGGGCTTCGGTATGGCCTCGGTCCGGTTCATCTGCGGCACCCAGACCCAGCACCGCGACCTGGAGCGGGCGATCGCCGACTTCACCGGGATGGAGGACTCGATCCTGTTCCCCTCCTGCTTCGACGCCAACGGCGGGATCTTCGAGGTGATCTGCGGCAGGGAGGACGCGATCATCTCCGACCAGCTGAACCACGCCTCCATCATCGACGGGGTGCGGCTGTCCAAGGCGCAGCGCTACCGCTACGCCAACCGCGACATGGACGACCTGCGCACCCAGCTCGTCGCCGCGCGCGACGCGGGCGCCCGCCGGGTGCTCGTCGTCACCGACGGCGCCTTCTCGATGGACGGCTACCTGGCGCCGCTGGAGCAGATCTGCGACCTGGCCGAGGAGTTCGGGGCGATGGTGATGGTGGACGACAGCCACGCCACCGGCTTCGTCGGCGAGGGCGGCCGCGGCTCGCACGAGGCCTGCGGCGTCACCGACCGCGTGGACATCATGACCGGCACGCTGGGCAAGGCGCTCGGTGGCGGCAGCGGGGGGTATGTCGCAGCGCACTCCGAGATCGTCGACCTGCTCAAGCAGCGGGCGCGGCCCTACCTCTTCTCCAACGCCGTGGCCCCGTCCGTCGTCGCCGGATCGCTCAAGGCGCTGGAGATCGCCCGAGACAGCGACGAGCCGCGCGCCCAGCTGCGCCGCAACGCCGAGCTCTTCCGGACGCTGATGACCGAGGCCGGCTTCGAGCTGCTACCCGGCGAGCACGCGATCGTGCCGGTGATGTTCCCCGGCGACGACGGGGCCCGGGAGGCCAGCCAGATCGCCGACGCGATGCTCGAGCGCGGTGTCTACGTCATCGCGTTCTCCTACCCCGTCGTGCCGAAGGGGCAGGCCCGGATCCGGGTGCAGCTGTCCGCCTCGCACTCCGAGGACGACGTGCGCGCCTGCGTGGACGCCTTCGTGGCTGCGCGCGACGCCGTGGGCTGATGGCCGCCCACCGGGCACGAGGCACACCCGGGATACCGGAGCCGGCGCCCGGCCAGCGGGACGAGCACGCTGCGCTCGAGGCTCTCCGCAAGGGCACGGCCCCGATGTGGCGGTCGCTGGTCCCGATGTGGCTGATCCTGGTCCCCCTCATGACCCTCATGTCCGTGTGGATCCTCCAGGACAGGTGGAGCACGGCCTTGCTGTACGGGCTGCTCTACGGCAGCTTCTTCGTGCTCATGTGGGGTTGGGCCGAGGGCCGCCGACGCGGGACCCGACTCTCCGCGCGGGACGCCACCGAGGTCGAACGCGGTGTGGTCACCGCGGTGCAGGAGGGCTGGGTCACCGTCCGCGGCGCACAGCACGAGTTGACCTGGCGGGTCGACACGACCGGCGGCCTCGGCACCGGCGAACTCGTGTATGCCGCCCCGCGCCTTGCCCCGGGGGAGCACATCGTGCTGATCCGGGCCAGCAGGTCGCGCGCTGCCTTCGCCGACGTGATCGGCGCCCGCTCCGACGCTGAGCTGGTCGACCCCGACTGAGGGGCGTCGAGCACCTGGGCAAGGTTCTGCACCGGGGGCACGGTTCTCGACGCTGCATCCGGTGCGCAACCTTGCCCAGGTCGGGCTGCCAGGGGCACGGCGTCGGACGGTGGTTGGCAGATACCCCCTAGGGGTATATACTCGAGGTATGCAGCAGGCGCAGCACACGCACGAGCAGGACGAGCACGAGGACCGCCAGCCCTCGGGGCACGAGGGCCACGCGGGGCACGGTGGGCACGGCGACCACGTGGCGCAGTTCCGGCGGCTGTTCTGGGTCATGCTCGCGCTGGCGGTGCCGACGGTGCTGGCGAGCCAGGCCTTCGCCCACCTCATCGGCTACCACCTGCCCGACGCGGCCTGGGTGACGTGGGTCTCCCCGCTGCTCGGCACGGTGATGTATGCCTGGGGCGGGCGCCCCTTCCTCACCGGCGCCGTCTCCGAGATCCGGTCCCGCGCGCCCGGGATGATGCTGCTGATCGGCATGGCGATCACGGTCGCCTTCGTCGCCTCGTGGGGCGCGACACTCGGCCTGCTCGACGCCAGCCTGGACTTCTGGTGGGAGCTGGCGCTGCTCGTCGTCATCATGCTCCTCGGACACTGGATCGAGATGCGCTCGCTCGCGGCCACCAGCTCGGCCCTGGACAGCCTGGCGGCGCTCCTGCCGGACGAGGCGGAGCGGGTCGAGGGTGAGGGCACGGTGACCGTCTCCCCCGCGGACCTCCGGGTCGGCGACGTCGTCGTGGTCCGCCCGGGCGCGTCGGTGCCGGCCGACGGCCGGATCGTCGACGGCTCCGCCAGCATGGACGAGTCGATGGTGACCGGCGAGTCCACGCCGGTGCGGCGCGAGGCCGGCGACGACGTCGTCGCCGGCACCGTGGCCACGGACTCCGGGCTCCGGGTCGAGGTCACCGCCACCGGCGAGGAGACCACGCTGGCCGGCATCCAGCGCCTCGTCTCCGACGCCCAGTCCTCCTCGACCCGGACCCAGCGGCTCGCCGACCGCGCCGCCGGCTGGCTGTTCTGGTTCGCGCTGTCGGCGGCCGTCGTCACGGCGGTGGTCTGGTCCGCGCTCGGGATGCCCGACTCGGCCGTGGTGCGTGCGATCACGGTGCTCGTCATCGCCTGCCCGCACGCGCTCGGGCTCGCGATCCCCCTCGTGGTCTCGATCGCCACCGAGCGCGCCGCCAGGGCGGGCGTGCTCGTCACCGACCGGCTGGCGCTGGAGGCGATGCGCACCGTCGACACCGTGCTCTTCGACAAGACCGGCACGCTCACCGAGGGAGAGCCCACCGTGACCGCGGTCCAGCCGACGGACGGGCAGAACGAGGACGAGGTGCTCCGGCTCGCGTCCGCGGCCGAGTCGGACAGCGAGCACCCCCTGGCCCGCGCGATCGTGCGGGCCGCGCGTGAGCGGGACGTGCAGGTGCCCCGGGCCGACGACTTCTCCTCCTCCCCGGCCGTCGGCGTCCGCGCCACCGTGGAGGGGGCGACGGTGCAGGTGGGCGGCCCCTACCTGCTGGAGCAGGAGGCTCTCTCCGAGCTCCCCGTGGCCGACGACTGGCGGCAGCAGGGGGCCATCATCCTCCACGTCCTGCGCGAGGGAGAGGTGATCGGCGCGCTCAGGCTGGCCGACGGCATACGCCCCGAGTCGCGGGAGGCGGTGGACGCCCTGCACGCGGCCGACGTGCAGGTGGTCATGATCACCGGGGACGCCCAGGCGGTCGCCGAGTCCGTGGCCGCCGAGCTCGGCATCGACCGCGTCTTCGCGGGCGTGCGCCCCGAGGACAAGTCGGCCAGGGTGGCCGAGCTGCAGGCCGAGGGCCGCGCCGTGGCGATGGTCGGTGACGGCGTGAACGACGCCCCGGCCCTGGCCCAGGCGGACGTCGGACTGGCGATCGGCGCCGGCACCGACGTCGCGATCGGGTCGGCCGGGGTCGTGCTGGCCAGCTCCGACCCCCGCTCGGTGCTGTCGGTGACCGAGCTGTCCCGCGCGAGCTACCGGAAGATGACGCAGAACCTGTGGTGGGCGGCGGGCTACAACCTGCTGTCCGTGCCCCTCGCCGCCGGTGTCCTGGCACCGGTCGGCTTCGTCCTGCCGATGAGCGTGGGGGCGATCCTCATGTCCGCCTCCACGGTCGTGGTCGCGCTCAACGCCCAGCTGCTGCGCCGCCTCGATCTCGCGCCGGAGGCGGTCACCCGGCAGGCGACCAGCGGGCGCGGCTGACGCACGACGGCCCGCCGGGCAGACCCTCAGCTGCGGTTGAAGATGCGGCGCAGACCGCCGAGCGTCACCGCCATGACGGCGACGCCCCCGAGCACCGTCGCGAGGCGGTCGAACCGGGGGTTGCCGTCGGCGTCCATGGTGGCGTCGTTGACCTTGCCCTTGAGCGAGGCGACGGCGTTGGCCTTGATCGTGTCCGGGCTGACGCGGTAGGTCAGCTCGTCGACGGTGCGCGCGAGCCGGCTGCGGGTCGCCGAGATGTCGGCCTCGATCTCCGTGACGGAGCGGGCAGGCTGCTTGTTGGCCATGTGCTGAGGTCCTCGGGTCGACGTCGTGGTGCGTGTTGCTGAGACGATAACTTAGGCCACCCCCGCAGGTAACGTCGAAAGGACTCCCGTGCCCCGTCTCGAGCCTGGTCAGCCCGCCCCCGCCTGGACCCTCCCCACCGCCGACGGCGGCACGCTGAGCCTGTCCGACCTGGCCGGCCGCAAGGTCATCCTCTACGTCTACCCCGCCGCCATGACCCCGGGCTGCACCACCCAGGCGTGCGACTTCCGGGACAGCGAGGCGGTCTTCACCCGTGAGGGGTATGCCGTCGTCGGCGTCTCCCCGGACCCGGTCGCCACGCTGGCCACCTTCGCGGACCGCGAGTCGCTGGGCTTCCCGCTGGTCTCGGACGAGGGCAAGGAGGTGCTCACCGCCTACGGCGCCTACGGCGAGAAGAAGAACTACGGCAAGACCGTGGTCGGGGTGATCCGGTCCACCTTCGTCATCGACGAGCAGGGCGTGGTCGAGGTGGCGAAGTACAACGTCCGCGCCAAGGGCCACGTCGCCTCGCTCGCCAAGCAGCTCGGCGTGGACCTGCCCGCCTGAGGGCATACCTGCGCGTCACCGGTGCGCTCGGCGGGACTCGAACCCGCACACCCGAAGGCACAGGAACCTAAATCCTGCGTGTCTACCAGTTCCACCACGAGCGCGGAGGGACCAGCCTAACCAGCGGGTGCGGGGCCGGGACGCCCGCTCGGGGCGGCGGCGTCGGGCTGCAGACCGGTCTCCGGTATGCCCGGTGTCAGGACCCGCCACTCCCGACCCCACGAGCGCGCCTCGGCGAGCACGGTGTCCACGAGGTCCGTGGTGGTGAGGCACAGGACGGTCGGTCCGGCCCCGGAGACGACGGCGGCGTGGCCCAGGGTGCGCAGGATGTCGACGGCGCCCATGGTGACGGGGTATGCCCCGCGCCGCTGCTCCTGGTGCAGCCAGTCGCTCGTCGCGTCCAGCAGCAGGGTCGGGTCGCTGGTGAGCGCGTGCACGAGCAGCGCCGCGCGCCCCGCCTGGCGCACCGCGTCCGCACGGGGCACGGCCGGTGCCAGCACCGAGCGCGCGACCGCCGTGTCCAGCCGCTCGCCCTCCGGCACGAGCACCACCGGGACCACCTCCGGGTGCAGGCTCGGCCGGGCCGTGCGGACGACCCGCGCGCTCGGCATCCAGGAGACGGTGAGCCCGCCGTAGACCGACGCCGAGGAGTTGTCCGGGTGGCCCTCGGCGACGCCGGCGTGCGTGTTGACCAGGCCCAGGTCGGCCTCGGTGAGCCCGCCCCCACGGACCAGGGCGAAGCCGAGGCCCAGCCCGCCCACGATCGCGGCCGCGGAGCTGCCCAACCCCGCGGACATGGGGATCGTGTTGGCGCAGGTCAGCCGCAGGCCGTAGCCGTCCAGCCACCCCAGCCCGCAGGCGCCCAGCGCCTCCTTGAGCCGGGCGACGACGAGGTGCCGCTCGTCGGCGGGCAGGGCGTCCGCCCCCTCACCCTCGAGCACCACCTCCAGCGTGCCGTGCTCGGGCAGCACCTCGACGGCATACTCGTCCCACAGACCGAGCGCCAGCCCCACGCTGTCGAAGCCCGGCCCCAGGTTGGCGCTGCTGGCCGGCACCCGCACCCGGGCCCCGGCTCCGGGCCGCAGCGGCTGCATCACTCCAGCCCGAGGGCGTCGGCGACACTGACCACGTCGACGGAGACACGCACCGGGTCGACGTCGCTGCCGTCGGCCCCCTTGAGCGCCCACTGCGGGTCCTTGAGGCCGTGCCCCGTCACCGTGCAGACGACCGTGGCGCACGCCGGGACGCGCCCGGCCGCGTGCAGCTTCAAGAGCCCGGCGACCGAGGCCGCCGAGGCCGGCTCGACGAAGATGCCCTCGCGGGAGGACAGCAGCCGGTGGGCGGCCAGGATCTCCTCGTCGGTCACGGCGTCGATCAGCCCGCCCGACTCCTCCCGCGCCGCCTCCGCCTGCGCCCAGGACGCAGGGTTGCCGATCCGGATCGCGGTCGCGATGGTCTCCGGGTCGTCGACCGGGTGACCCTTGACGATCGGCGCCGCGCCCGCGGCCTGGAAGCCCCACATCCGTGGCCGGCGCGAGGCCACGGCCACACCACCCGCACCCGGGGCGTCGGCGTCGGCATACTCGCCGTAGCCCTTCCAGTAGGCGGTGATGTTGCCCGCGTTGCCCACCGGCAGGCAGTGGATGTCGGGCGCGTCCCCGAGCGCGTCGACGACCTCGAAGGCCGCGGTCTTCTGCCCCTCGATCCGGGCCGGGTTGACCGAGTTCACCAGCTCGACGGGGTAGGCCTCGGCCAGCTTGCGCGCCACCGTGAGGCAGTCGTCGAAGTTGCCCTGCACCTGGATGAGGGTGGCGCCGCCGGCGACCGCCTGGCTCAGCTTGCCCATCGCGATCTTGCCGTCGGGCACGAGCACGCCGCACTCCATCCCGGCCTTGGTGGCATAGGCGGCGGCACTCGCGCTGGTGTTGCCGGTGGAGGCGCAGATCACCGCCTTCGCACCCTGGCGGGCGGCGTCACTGATCGCCGCGGTCATCCCCCGGTCCTTGAACGACCCGGTGGGGTTGAGCCCCTCGTACTTCACGTGCACCTGGGCCCCGACGAGCTCGCTCAGGTGCTCGGCCGGGATGAGTGGCGTGCCACCCTCGCGCAGCGTCACCACCTGCTCGGTCAGGGACGGCGGGAGACGATCGGCATACTCGGCGATCACGCCGCGCCACTGGTGGGCCATGGTGGGGTGTCTTTCGTCGAGGGTGACCACGGGTCAAGGGACAAGGGTATGGGGTGGGCCGTCTGGGCACACAAGCGCACCGCGGTGGCTCAGGGCTGCCCCAGCAACAGCTACCCACCGCGTTGGGTCAGGACAGCAGGGCCTCGAGGTCGACGGCCAGGGCGCGGAAGGCCTCGCCCCGGTGCGAGATGGCGTGCTTCTCCTCAGCGGTGTGCTCCGCCAGGGTGCGGCCGTCCGGCCGGACCAGCAGCGGGTCGTAGCCGAAGCCGTTGTCGCCGCGGGGCTCCCGGCCGAGCACGCCCCGGCAGCTCCCCTCCCGCACGACCTCCCGACCGTCCGGCAGCACCAGCGCCGCCGCGCAGACGAACCCGGCGTCCCGGTGCTCGTCCGGGACGTCCCCCAGCTGGGCGAGCAGCAGGTCGTTGTTGGCCTCGTCCCTGCTGCGCCCGGTGGCCTCGCCGAGCGGGCCGGACCACCTCGCCGAGAAGATCCCCGGCGCCCCGTGCAGCACGTCGACCGCCAGCCCCGAGTCGTCGGCGAGCGCGGGCAGCCCGGTGGCAGCAGCGGCATACCTCGCCTTGAGCAGGGCGTTCTGGGCGAAGGTGACCCCGGACTCGACCACGTCCTCGAGATCGGGGAAGGCCTCCAGCCCCACCAGGTCCAGGCCTGCCGTCTCGAGCACGTCGGCGAGGATCTCGCGCAGCTCGCCGACCTTCCCGGGGTTGCGGGTGGCGAGCACGAGCCGTCGGTCCGCGGTCGCCGGGACCGGTCCGGAGGCGTCGCTCACCACGTGGGCGGACCCTGATCGACGTCCGCACCCGCCTCGTGCGAGTCCGAGCCGCCCATGTCGTCGGCCCCGAAGGCCGCGGCCTGGCGCGCGGTGAGCTCCGCGCACCCCTCGGCGGCCAGGTCGAGCAGCGCGTCCAGCAGCTCCCGGTCGAAGGGCACCCCCTCCGCCGTGCCCTGCACCTCGATGAACCGGCCGTCGCCCGTCATGACGACGTTCATGTCGGTCTCCGCCGTCGAGTCCTCCGGATAGTCCAGGTCGAGCACCGGCTCACCGCCGACCACGCCCACGCTGACGGCCGCGACGGAGCCGGTGATCGGCTCGGCCTTGGCGCCGATGAGCCCCTTCTCGCGCGCGCTCTCGACCGCGTCGACGAGCGCGACGTAGGCACCCGTGATCGCGGCGGTGCGCGTGCCCCCGTCGGCCTGCAGCACGTCGCAGTCGAGCTGGATGGTGTTCTCCCCCAACGACTTCAGGTCCACCACGGCGCGCAGCGAGCGCCCGATGAGGCGGCTGATCTCGTGCGTGCGCCCGCCCAGACGCCCCTTGACCGACTCGCGGTCGGAGCGGGTGTGGGTGGAGCGCGGCAGCATGGCGTACTCGGCCGTGGTCCAACCCAGGCCGCTGCCCTTGCGCCAGCGCGGCACACCACCGGTGAAGGACGCGGCGCACAGCACGCGCGTCCGGCCGAACTCCACCAGCACGCTGCCCTCGGCGTGGTCGAGCCAGTTGCGGGTGATCCGGATCTCGCGGAGCTGGTCGGCGCTGCGGCCGTCGTGGCGTGAGGTCATGACAGTCAAGAGTAGGCGCTCAGCCGTTGCGCGCGTCCCGCCAGTCCAGCCACGCCTGCAGCTGGTCCAGCGGGTAGTCCGGGCCGCTCGTGGTGACGGTGAACAGCCGGGCACCCTCGGCATACAGCGCGTCGGCGGCCTCGCCGGGGGCGTCCTGCGCAGCGCCACCTCCCACCGAGACCTCGATCTCGTCGACGTCCCGCCCGACCTGCTCGCCGTGCCCGCGCAGGACGCCCAGCTTGTGCCGCAGCGTCTCCGCATCGCTGAACGAGTGCCAGATGGTCGCGTGCTCGGCGACGATGCGCAGCGTCTTCTTCTCACCGCCGCCACCGATCATCACCGGGATCTGCCGGGTCGGCGCCGGGTTGAGACGGGCCCAGCGGTCGCGGATCCGGCGCATGGCACTCGCCAGGTCGTCCAGGCGCGAGCCCGCGGTTCCGAAGCCGTAGCCGTACTCGGTGTAGTCGCGCTCGAACCAGCCCGACCCGATGCCGAGGATCAACCGGCCGTCGCTGATGTGGTCGACGGTCCGCGCCATGTCGGCGAGCAGGTCCGAGTTGCGGTAGGAGTTGCACGTCACCAGGGCGCCGATCTCGACCCGCGAGGTCTGCTCGGCCCAGGCGCCGAGGGTGGTCCAGCACTCGAAGTGCAGCCCGTCGGGCTCCCCGAAGAGGGGGAAGAAGTGGTCCCACGTGGTGACGACGTCGACGCCCGCCTCCTCCAGCCGGCTGAGGGTCTCCCGGATCGTCGCGTAGGTCGCGTGCTGGGGCTGGATCTGGACGCCGAGGCGGACGGGTCGGTCGAGGTTCTTCGCCATGCGGACCAGCCTGTCACGGCCTACCGTCGGTCGCATGGCCACCAAGGACACCCAGGACGACCCAGGCCCCAGCGTCAAGGACCCGGAGATGTACGAGTCGCTGCGCGAGGACGGCGCGAGCAAGGAGAAGGCCGCCCGCATCTCCAACGCGGCCGCCGCGGACTCCCGCTCCGACGTCGGCGAGCGGGGCGGTGAGGCCAGCGACTACGAGGACCGGACGGTGGAGGAGCTCCGCGACCGGGCCGCCGAGCTCGACATCGAGGGACGCTCCTCGATGACCAAGGACGAGCTCATCGAGGCGCTGCGCCACCACTGACCGGCGGCACGTGTCACCGGCGCGCGGGCCGCCCGAGGTCGACGGTGAACCACGGCAGCAGCGCCTGCGTGATGGGGCCGATCGCGAGCGCATAGAGCACGGTACCGACGCCGACCACCCCACCGAGCAGCCAGCCCAGGGCGATGACCGTGACCTCGATGCCGGTGCGGACCAGCCGCAGCGACCACCCGGTCCGCCGTGCCAGCCCGGTCATGAGGCCGTCGCGCGGGCCGGGGCCGAGCTGGGCGCCGATGTACATCGCGCTCGCCACCCCGTTGAGCAGCACACCGGCGACCATGAGCGAGCCCCGCTCGAGCCAGCCCTCTCCCGCCGGCACAAGCCACAGCGTGGCGTCGGCCGCCACACCCACGAGCAGCGCGTTGGCGATGGTGCCCAGGCCCGGCGGCTGGCGCAGCGGCACCCACAGCAGCAGCACCAGCACCGAGACGGCGATGATGATCGTGCCCAGGCTCAGCGGCACGTGCCGCGCGACGCCCTGGTGCAGGACGTCCCACGGCATGTTGCCGAGCACACCGCGGACCATCAGCCCGATGGACGCGCCGTAGAGCGCCAGCCCGACGAGCAGCTGAGGCAGCCGCCGGCCGAGCCGGCCGGCGCGCAGCTGCTGCACGGGACCGAGCGCGGCCAGCTGGCGGCGCGGGTCGGCGGCCCGCCGACGCGCTCCGCCCACGGCGCGGCTCCCGGTCTGCTCCACGATGCTGAGGATGCTCATGGGACCAGCCTGAGCGCAACTGGCCCCTCGATCCATAGCCACTTGAGAGGCAGTGGCCACGGATTGGCTATGGACGAGAGGGCCACCTGCGGCCACAGTGGAGGTATGCCCCGCGTCCTCACCGCTCCCGTGGTCGCCGACCTCATCCGCCCGACGCTGTCCGCGCAGGGCGTCGGCCCGGCCTACCTCCGGCTCACCGAGGCGCTGCGGCACGCCATCGCCGACGGTCGGCTGCCCGAGGGCAGCCGGCTGCCGTCCGAGCGCGACCTGCCCGGGCCGCTCGGCCTGAGCCGGACCACGATCACCCGCGCCTATGCCGAGCTCCGCAGCCAGGGCTACCTGCGCACCCGCCGGGGCTCGGGCAGCCTCGTCCAGGTCCCCCACGTGCCCGGCGGCCGGATCGACCACCTGCTCACGCCGTCCGCCCTCGGCGAGGGCGTGCTGGACCTGACCTGCACCGCCGCGGCCGCACCGCCGGGGACCTCGGAGGCCTACCAGGACGCCGTCGAGGACCTGGGCGCCTACCTGCCGGGCACCGGCTACTACCCGGGCGGCCTGCCCGTCCTGCGCGAGGTCCTGGCCGACCGGTTCACCGCCCGGGGCCTGGCCACCAGCCCCGAGCAGGTCATCGTCGCGCCCGGCGCCCTCGCCGGGGTGGCCATCGCCGCCCGCGCCCTGCTCTCCCGGCGCGAGCGGGTCCTGGTCGAGACCCCCACCTATCCCAACGCCATCGCCACGCTCGAAGGTGCCGGGGCGCGGACCGTGGCCCACCCCGTCGACCACGTCCACGACGACTGGCAGGTCACCGAGCTCACCCGGGCCCTGCGCAGCAGCGGTGCGCGCACGGCATACCTCATCCCGGACTTCCACAACCCGACCGGCGCGCTCATGCCCGCCGAGCAGCGTCGTGAGCTCGGGCGGGTGATGCGCGCGCTGGGCGTGGTGCCGATCGTCGACGAGTCCATCGTCGACCTCCCGCTCGACGGACAGCCCGTGCCCGAGCCGCTTGGCCGGCACGTGCCGGACTCGGTCACCGTCGGCAGCGTGAGCAAGTCGCTCTGGGGCGGGCTCCGGGTGGGGTGGCTGCGCGTGCCGCGGGCGCGGGCGGAGGAGATGGCGGCGAGCCGGCTCAAGCTCGACCTCGGCGTGCCGGTGCTGGAGCAGCTCGTGGCCGCCCGCCTGCTGCAGGACGCCCCGCAGATCCTGGCCCGGCAGCAGGCACGGCTGCGCGAGGGCCGGGAGATCGTGCTGGCCGGTCTGCGCGAGCACCTCCCGGACTGGCGGGTGCGGGTGCCGCGGGGCGGCATGGCGCTGTGGTGCGCGCTGCCCGCCTCGGGGTCGACCGCCCTGGCGACGGCCGCGCGCCGCTACGACGTGGCCCTCGCCGCCGGCCCGAACTTCGCGGCCGGTGGTGGGCTGGACGGGTGGATCCGGCTGCCCTACGTGCTCTCCCCGGAGCAGCTGGGCCAGGTGGCGCCGCGGCTCGCGCTGGCCTGGGCCGACGTCCTCGCCGGTCGGGTGGAGGGCGGGCGGGACGCCCGGGGCGAGGAGGCCCGCCGGATCATCGCCTGACCCACCGAGCGTCGTCCGTGGTTGCCCCACGACCCACCGAGCGTCGCCCGTGGTTGCCCCACGACCCACCGGGCGTCGCCCGTGGTTGCCCCACGACCCACCGAGCGTCGCCTGTGGTTGCGGCCCGAGCGCCCCGGACCAGGCGGTAGACTGGGAGGTGCTTGACAAGGGTTCGGCGCGCCGGGTGGCTGGGACGGCGCGCGCGTCCGTGCACACGGACCGATGCGAGAGGCATACCCCTTGTCCCCCGTGCAGTCCTATCGTCATCTCTTCGCCCTCACCGGCCCGACCTACGTCCTCGTCGCCTTCCTCGGCCGGCTGCCGCTGGCGATGTCGCAGATCGCCGCCCTGCTCGCGGTGTCCGGCGCCACCGGGTCCTACACCGCCGGCGGCGTGACCGCGGGCTCGCTCGCGGTCGCCAACGCGGTGGGCGCCCCCGTCGCCGGCTCGCTGACCGACCGCCTCGGCCAGCGCCCCGTGCTGCTCGTGCAGAGCGTGCTCGGCAGTCTCGGGCTGCTGGCGCTCGCGCTCCTCACGCTGGGCGCGGGTCCGGGTGAGCCGTGGTGGCCGCTCCCGGTCTCCGCCGCGGTCGCCGGGGCCTTCGTGCCGCAGATCGGCACCATGGCACGGGTGCGGTGGCGCCCCATCAGCACCACCTCCCGTAGCACCGACCCCCGCGTCATGGATGCCGCCTTCTCCTACGAGGGAGCCGCGGACGAGGCGTCCTTCGTGCTCGGTCCGGCGGTGGTCGGGCTCATCGTGGCGGTGGCCGCGCCCGTCACCTCGCTCCTCGTCGCGGCGGTGCTGCTGGGGGCGTTCGGCACCTGGTTCGCCCTCCACCCCACGGTGGCACTGGTCGGGGCGAGCGGCAGGAGGTCGACGCAGGAGCGGCTGGTCTCCCCAGCCCTGGTCGTGCTCGCCGGCACCCAGCTGAGCATCGGGATGGTCTTCGGGTCGATCCAGACCGGGACCTCGGTGCTCGCGACCCAGGCCGGCGCACCCGGCCTGACCGGGCTGCTGCACGCCCTGCTCGGTGTCGGCAGCGTGCTGGCCGGCCTGGCCGTCGTCGCGCTCCCCGACAGCGTGGGGCATGTGCGCCGGCTGCGCATCTTCACCTCGGCCCTGGTCCTGCTCGCGCTCCCGCTGCTCCTCGTGGGGTCCCTCGGGGCTCTCTCGCTGGCCCTCCTCGGGCTGGGCGTCGCCATCGCGCCCTCGATGATCACGACCTTCACCCTGGCCGAGCGCACCACCCCCGTCCGGCGACTCGGCGCGGCGATGACGACGCTGGCGGCCACGACCGGCACGGGGTATGCCCTGGGCGCGGCCCTGGCGGGGCGGCTCGCCGATCTCGGTGGGCACCGTCCGGCGTTCGCCGTGACCGTCCTCGCCACCCTGCTCGCGACCACGCTGGCGTGGTCCGGCGGCCGTGCCGTGCGGCGGGTGGCAGCAGTCGTCCCGCCCCGGCCCGAGACCTCCGCGGCCGCCGACGACCAGCAGTCCCGCGACGTGACGGTGGCGGCGGCGCGCAGATGAGCAACCGGAGCCGACATGCTGCAGGGATCTACCGCTGCAGCATGTCGAACAACCTTGCTCATCCGGGGCCAGCCCGGGCGGGTCAGGCGACGCTGAACTCCACGGTGTGCCAGCCGGTGGCGCCGTCCGGCGCCGGGGGGGCCGTGTCCTCCGTCTGGGTCTGGCCGTCCGCGTCGGTCGCCCGCACCCGCGCGGTGTGCTGGCCGCTCGAGGCGTCGGGCCAGGCATACGTCCACAGCCGCCAGGAGTCGACAGTCGGCTCCTCCAGGAGCGTCGCCTCCTGCCAGTCGCCGTCGTCGACCTGGACCTCGACCCGCTCGATGCCGCGGTGCTGCGCCCAGGCGACCCCAGCCAGGGTGACCTCACCGCCGGACGGCGCCAGCTCGCCGCCGGAGCGGGGGACGTCGATCCGGGAGGCCGTCTTGATCGGCCCCCGGGCGGACCACCCGCGCGGAGTCCAGTAGCCCTCGTCCGCGTCGAACCGGGTCACCTTGAGCTCGGTCACCCACTTCGTGGCGGAGACGTAGCCGTACAGCCCCGGCACCACCATGCGCACGGGGTAGCCGTGCTCGGCCGGCAGCGGCTCGCCGTTCATGGCCACCGCCAGCAGCGCGTTGCGGTCGTCGGTGAGCGCCTCGATCGGCGTGCCGGCCGTCCACCCGTCGACGCTGCGGGACAGGACCATGTCCGCCTCCGGCTGCACGCCGGCCCGCTCCAGCAGCTCGCGCACCGGCCAGCCCTGCCAGCGTGCGTTGCCGACCAGGTCACCCCCGACCTGGTTCGAGACGCAGGTCAGCGTCACCAGGGCCTCGACGTGCTCCTCGCCGAGCAGGTCGGCATAGCTGATCTCGATCTCCTCGTCGACCATCCCGGTCACGCGCAGGGTCCAGCCCTCCGCCTCGACCCGCGGCACCCGCAGCGCGGTGTCGATGCGGTAGAAGGTCTCGTTGTCGGTGAGGTATGCCGAGTGCCCGGCGACGTCACTCGCCGCACCGTCCGGGACGCTCACCGTCCGGGTCGGGGTGGGCAGGCCCAGCGCCTCGGCGGTGCGCTGGACCGTGCGGCCGGCGGTGGACAGCACCTGCCCCGCGGCGATGCCCAGCACGCCGAGGCCGGCCACGCCGCCGGCGCCGAGCAGCACCCCCCGCCGCGAGCTGCCGCCGGAGGTCGTGGCGGACGGGTGCGGTGGCCGGGTCGGCTCCGCAGCGTCGACCATGTGGGCCACCCGGTCCCGCAGCGCGGTGAGCACGCGGACTCCGACGACGACACCAACGACGGTGGGGATGAGGTCGAGCACGCCGCTCGCCGGGCGGCTCAGGACGGCGAGCGCGCCGATCACACCGACGAGGCCGAACAGCCCCGCCCCGAGCTGACGACGGCGCAGGGTCAGCAGCCCCAGGGCCGCGCAGGCCACGGTGAGGGTCACCCCCATGCCGACGCCGAGGGCCAGCTTGTCGGCGGTCCCGAAGGTCTCGATCGCCCAGTCCTTGAGCCACGGCGGCGTGCGGTCCACGAAGGCACCGCCGACCGCCAGCAGCGGCGAGGAGGTCCCGGCCGAGCTCAGCCACCGGGTCCAGACCGCGGCGAGGACCTCGGCGACACCGAGCGTGGCGGCCCCGGCGGCGATCCCGGCCAGGGCAGCCGGCACCGCCCGCCCTCGGGTCGGACGTCGGGTCGTGCTCTCTGTGGTCACGGACATACCTCCATGATGCGCGCCCGGGCCGCCATCCGCCCGCTCGATCCGGCGACCGTCACCCACTCGTAAGGAATGGTCCCCGGCCGAGGAGAGCTGCTCCCGCACGCGAGGCGGGCGCCGACGACCGGACGGATCCGGTCACCGGCGCCCGCGGCGCGTGGGTGGGGTCTCAGACGCCGGGCGTGGGCGTGCTGCCCTCGTCCGCCTTCTGCTCGACCTTGGTGAGCGTGCGGGCCGCGGCGTCGCGACCACCCAGCCCGAAGGCGAGGGCGGCAGCGGCGGCGCCACCGACCACGACCGCGCCGAAGGCGAGGTTGATGATCGAGTCCGCGATGCCCATGAAGCTCAGGCCCATCGCCACGAACAGCGCGATGGTGGCCCAGTAGATGATCATCCCGGACGTGCCCGTCCCGACGGTCCGCCGGAGCAGACCGGCGATGATCACGCCGGCGGCGATGATCGCCGCGCCGAAGAGGACGCGGCCACCCAGGGCCAGGACCTCCTCGAGGACGTTCGTGATCTCGGGGAAGTTGAGCATCCGTGCCGCCATCACACCGAAGAACAGGATGATGCCGATCTGCGCCACCCGTCCGATGATCGCGCTGGCGCTCTGGCCCTCGGGCACGATGCCCAGCTCGGCGATGGAGCGGTCGGTGCCGAAGCCCCGCAGCGTGCCCTCGAGCAGCTGCGCGGCGAACTTGGCGATGAAGACGCCGAGACCGAGCAGCAGCGCCGCCGCGATGATCCGCGGGATGGCGTCCAGGATGGTCTGGAGCATCGACTCGGCCGGATCCGAGATCGCCGAGATGCCCAGGATCTGCAGGGCGGCGATGCCCACGACGATGAGGATGAGGGCGAAGACGAGGTTGCCGATCACCGAGGAGAGCCGGGTGGAGCTGGTGTCCAGCCCACCGCCGCCTCCGCGGACCACGCTCTCGCCGTCACCGCCGGCCTCGGCCGACGCGGTGGCCGGCGCGGCGTCGCCGAGCTGCCCACCGGTCAGCCGGGAGACACCTCTGTCGAAGCCCGCCGTGTCCAACCCGGTCTGGGTCAGCTGACGCGCGATCTTGGCGATGATGAAGCCGACGAAGAAGACGAAGCCGGCGCCGATGAGATTCGGCAGGTAGGACAACAGGGTGTCCAACATGCCCTGGATCGGCGACAGGACGCCGTTGAGCTGGAAGACCTGGAGCACGGCGATCAGGCCGAGGAGCCAGACCAGCAGCGAGGCGATCTGACCCAGCGCGACGCCGAGGGACTGGCCGTCGGAGGACTGTCGCTGCAGGAACTTCACGTTGCTCACGAGCCTGGTGAATGCCGCTTTCACCAGTCGCGCCACGATCCAGGTGACGATGAGGATGATGAGGGCGATGCCGGCCTTCTCGGCCAGACCCACCCAGTCGTAATCCCGCCAGGTATTCATTGTTCTCCTTGGTCGATGTCCAAGTGATCCAGCCCACAATGTGATCTGAGCCACTTTGCACCGTAACAAATGATGTGAATTTGCCTAGCGCAAAACGCGTGTCGTGATCGAGTCGATCCCTATTCCACCGAGAAAGAGGCCTGCGACTCGGCCAGGCAGATCTCCCCGGACCACCCGTCCCGGGCCTGGTCGAGGGCGCGCTGCCGGTCCGCCCACGGGGGCAGGTGGGTCAGGACCAGACGCCGCACTCCCCCGGCCTCGGCGACCGCCCGGGCGGCGCGCGCGGGCGTCAGGTGTATGCCGCGGGTCTGCTCCTCGTCGGCGAAGCCGGCCTCGACGAGGGCGAGGTCGGCACCGGTCAGCAGCGGCTGCAGGGCGTCGCAGGTGTCGGTGTCGCCGGTGTAGGCGAGGACCGTTCCCCCGGCCTCCACCCGTAGCCCGAACGCCGGGACCGGGTGGCGGACGGCATACGGCGTGATCGTGAACGGACCCACCCGCACCGGCGAGCGGTCGGTGAGCTCGCCCCACGCGATCCCCGGCATCGGCTCACCGCCCGGCACGCCGTGCGCGCGCCCCATCCGCTCCGCGACGCCCGCGGGGCCCCACACCGGCAGGTCACCGGTCGCCGGGGTCGGGCCGTGGCGTCGCAGGACGTGCAGACCGGTCAGGTCGAGGCAGTGGTCGGGGTGCAAGTGGGTGAGCAGGACGGCGTCCAGCGTCAGCGGGTCGGTATGCCGTTGGAGCGGGCCGAGCGCACCGGAGCCCAGGTCCAGCAGCACCTGCCAGTCCCGCTCGCCGTCGTGGGCGCGGACGAGGTAGCAGCTGGCGGCGTCGTCGGGGCCGGGGACCGAGCCGGAGCAGCCGATCACGGTCAGGTCCATCTGCCCATCCTGCCGCAGCGGCCGCGGGCGGGCGACGGTCGCCTCAGCCGGCCTGCCTCTCCCGCGGGAGCACGCGGTGCATGATGTCGGCGATGCTCACCAGACCGACCAGCCGTCCGTCGCCGCGCAGGACCACGAGCTGCTCACCGGACCCGCGCATGGTGGTGAGCGCCTCGTAGACGGGGGTGTCGGCCGCCAGGACGAGCGCGTCCCGGGCCAGCGCCGCGGCCGACTGCTCGCCCGCGTGCAGCAGCGTGTCGCGGACGTGCACGACCCGGGGGTCGCTGACGTCGTCGTCGTGCAGCAGGATGCGCTTGTGGCCGGTGCGTGCGGCCACCGCCTGCACCTCGGCGACCGAGGCGTCCGACCCGACGGCCGCCAGGTCCAGACGCTCCGGAGCCACCTGCGCCAGGGTGAGGTCCTCCAGGTCGAGGGCGTCGGAGATCTGCTCCTGGTAGGTGCTCTCCAGGGCACCCTCGGCAGCGGACTGCTCGACCAGGACGCGGATGGTCTGCGCGTCCTGCCCGCCGACCGCCGCCCGGTCCACGGGCGTGACCCCGCTGGCCGAGACGAGCCGGTTGGCGATGGTGTTGACCCACACGAGCAGTGGGCGGACCAGCGTGATGAAGCCCCGCATCGGCAGGGCCACGAGCCGCGCGGCGCGCTCGGGGTGCGCGATGGCCCACGACTTGGGTGCCATCTCGCCCACCACGAGGTGGAGGAAGGTGACGAACAGCAGGGACAGGGCGAAGGACAGACCCCCGGCGAGCCAGCCGGGGAGTCCGACGTCTCCCAGGATCGGCCCGAGCCAGTAGTCCAGGGCCGGCTTGGTCACCGCGCCGAGGGCGAAGGTGCAGGCGGTGATGCCCAGCTGGGCGCCGGCGAGCATGACGGTGAGCTCGTTCATGCTGCGGAGCGCGGCGCGGGCCGAGGCGGAGTGCTCGGCCTGGCCCTCCAGCCGCCCGCGGCGAGCGCCGAGCAGCGCGAACTCGACGATGACGAAGAGCGCGCTGAGCACGATGAGCAGCGCGGTCACGAGGGTGACGGTGAGCCCGTTCATCGCTGCCCCTCCCCGTCCTGCTCGGCGTCCTCGTCGCTCGACCCGGCCTCGTCGCTCGAGCCGGGGTCCTGCGCGAGCGCCCGCTCGACGAGCCGGACCCCCAGCAGGCTGGGCACGTGCCGGTCGACGTCGCGCACCTCGATCTCGATCGAGCGGCTGACCCGCTCGTCCAGCACCATCTCGGCGGGGTCCTCGGCGAGGTCGACCACGACCGTCTCCCCGATCTCGGGCAGGGCACCGAGCTCGGCGATGACGAGGCCGGACACGGTCTCGTAGTCCCCCTCCGGCAGGTCGTGGCCGAGGGCGCGCTCCAGCTCGTCGACGTGCACGTCCCCGTCCGTCCGCCACTGGTGCTCGTCCTCCAGCACGATGCCCTCGGGCACCTCGCTGTCGTGCTCGTCGGTGATCTCCCCGAGCAGCTCCTCGGCCAGGTCCTCCATGGTCAGCACGCCGGCGAACCCGCCGTACTCGTCCACCACGCAGGCCAGCTGCTGCCCCGAGGAGCTGAGGTCGGCGACGGCGTCCGGCAGCGCCATGAGGGTGGGGACGATGAGCGGTTCGCGCATGATCTGGCTCGCGCGCTCGGCGTCCGGGTGCCGGAGCACGTCGACGAGGTTGACCACGCCGACCGGCTGCCCGTCGTCGTCGTCGACGACGGGATAGCGGGTATGCCCGTCCGCCATCAGCCCGCGCAGCTCGGCCACGGGTGTGTCGGGGCCGATGACGTCGACGCGGGAGCGCGGCACCTGGGCGTGCTCGACGTCCTGGTCCGGGAAGTCCAGGATGCGGTCGAGCAGGACCGACAGCTCGGGCGGCAGGTCTCCGCTGTCGCGCGAGTCGGCGACGATCCGCTCCAGGTCCTGCGCCGTCGCCGTGGTGTCGAGATCGTGGATCGGCTCGATCCGCACCAGCCGCAGCAGGGCGTTGGCCGACCGGTCGAAGACCGTGATGAGCCACCCGAAGACCGCGAGGTAGAGGAGCGTGGACCGGGCCAGCGCGCGGGCGAGCGGGCCAGCGTTGGCGATGGCGAGGTTCTTGGGGTAGAGCTCACCGAAGATCATCTGGACCACGGTCGCGATGGCGAGGGCCGCGACGGTGCCGACGGTGATGCTCAGCGCCTCGGGGACGCCGGTGCCCCCGAGCAGCACGGCGAGCCCGCGCCCGACGAGCGGCTCGGCCACGTAGCCGACGAGCAGGCCGGTGACGGTGATCCCCAGCTGCGCGCCGGAGAGCATGAAGGAGGTGCGGCGGGTGACCCGCAGGGCCCGCTCGGCGGTCTCGTCGCCGCCCTCGGCGTCGGCCGCGAGCCGCAGCCGGTCCACCGACATGTAGGCGAACTCCTGGGCGACGAAGTACCCGTTCGCAGCGATGATGACCGCGATGGCGAGGACCCCTACGAGCAGGAGGATGATGGCGGTGGTCACGACTCACCCCTTCGCCCGGTGGGGCGTGCGGATGAGCCGTAGGTACAGCCAGGGTCCATGGGTCCGTTCTTCGGTGTGCGGTGGGTCAGGCGGAAGGACCAGGATACGCGAGCGCGACGCACCGGGCCGCGCCGCTGGTCCCGGGCTCAGGGCAGCAGCATGCCGCGCAGCGCGAAGAAGAACAGGGCCGAGAGCATGCCCGCCACGGGGACCGTGATCACCCAGGCGGAGGCGATCTTGAGCATGTGCGAGCGGCGGACCAGCTGCCGCTTCAGCGCCTTGCGCAGCTTTTTGCCCTGGGCGGCCGTGATGACCGCCTCGGAGCCCATCTCCTGCAGCGTGTCCAGCATCCGCCGCTTGTCATCGGACCCCGCCTCCCGGAAGGCCTCGAGCATCCGCTCGACCTTGGCGAGGTCGGTGTCGTCGCGGTGCGCCCGGAGCACCTTCTCGATCGCCCGGTTCATCCGGTCGTCGAGGAACTCGCGCAGGAAGCCGACGCCGAAGATCCCACCGAGCGCGACGTGGGTGGAGCTGACCGGCAGCCCGAGCTGGCTGGCGACGATCACCGTCAGCGCGGCGGCCAGCGCGATGCAGAAGGCCCGGGACCGGTCCAGCTCGGTGATCTCGCTGCCGACGGTGCGGATCAGCTTGGGGCCGAAGAGGGCCAGCCCGACCGAGATGCCCAGGGCCCCGATCACCAGGACCCACAGCGGGATCCCGGCCTCACCCCCGGCGGCTCCCCCGTCCAGCACCTCGACGATGCCGGCGAGCGGGCCCACGGCGTTCGCGACGTCGTTCGCGCCGTGGGCGAAGCTCAGCAGCGCCGCCGCGCAGATCAGCGGGATGGTGAACAGGCTGTTGACGCCCTCGGTGTCCTGGGTCAGGCCCGGGGCCGCGCGGACCACCATCGGGCGGACGACGGCATACGTCACCACCCCCACCACGAGCCCGCCCAGCAGCGCGACGGGGAAGGAGATGCTGACCAGGTTGGAGAGCCCCTTGAGCGCCAGGTAGGTGGCGAACGCCCACGCCATGACGGCGATGAGGACGGGCACCACGTGGATCGCGGCGTCCACCGGCCGGTCGCGGAACAGCACCGTGCGCTTGAGCAGGTAGAGCGTGCCCGCGGCGATGAGGCCTCCGACGACCGGGGAGACGACCCAGCTCAGGGCGATGGACCCCATGACGTCCCAGTTGACGATCGCCCAGCCGGAGGAGGCGACACCGCCGCCGAGGACCCCTCCGACGATGGCGTGGGTGGTCGACACCGGGGCGCCCATGAAGGTCGCGATGTTGAGCCACAGGGCCGCCCCGAGCAGCGAGCCCAGCATCACCCAGACGAAGATCTGCGGGTCGGCGATGCTGTCCGGGTCGATGATGCCGTTCTTCACGGTGTCGACCACGTCGCCACCGGCGATGATCGCCCCGGCGGCCTCGAAGACCGCGGCGATGCCGATGGCGGTGGCCATCGTCATGGCCATCGACCCGACGGCGGGTCCGACGTTGTTGGCGACGTCGTTGGCACCGATGTTGAGCGCCATGTAGCCACCGATGACGGCGGCCGCGATCAGCAGGTATGCCTGCTCCACGTGGCCGAACGCGGCGCCGGTGAAGACGATGACGCCGACGATGAAGAGGATCGCGACGCCGATCCGCCCCACCTCGCCGCGGGTGCTCCGGGTGGCCTTCTCCACCGGCCGGAGGTCCACCTGGGTCACTCGTCACCTGCTCTCGCGTGTCGTGCGGTCGAACGTCCGGTGAACACTAGCCCACGACGCCACCCCCCTGCCCGGCCCTCGCTCAGACGCGCTCCTCGGGGCGCCCCACGAAGGCCCGGTGCACCTGCTCCACCTCGGGCCCGAGGAACCGGCGCGCCAGGTAGTGGAAGCCGTCCGGGTCACCGGTGGTCAACCACTGGTGCACCGGCGGGTTGTCCTGGCCGGCGAGGAGCCCCGAGTCGGTGAGCACCCGGAAGAGGTCGGCGGCGGTCGCGGCGGCAGAGGAGACGAGCATCACCTGCTCACCGAGCACGTACTGCAGTGCCTGGGTGAGCAGCGGGTAGTGCGTGCACCCCAGGATCAGGGTGTCGATGTCGCGCTGCCGCAGCGGCTCGAGGTAGGCGCGCGCCACCTCGATCACCTCCGGCCCGCTGGTGACGCCCGCCTCGACCAGCTCGACGAAGCGCGGGCAGGGCTGGCTGGCGACCTGCACCGACGGCGGCGCGGCGACGAAGGAGTCGACGTAGGCCCGGGACTGGTGGGTCGCCGCGGTCGAGATCACCCCGATCTGGCCGTTGCGGGTCACCGCCATGGCTCGCCGCACCGCGGGCCGGATCACCTCGACCACCGGCACGGCATACCGCTCCCGGGCGTCGGCGAGCACCGCGGCGGACGCACTGTTGCACGCGATGACCAGCGCCTTCACGCCGTGCTCGACCAGCCGGTCCAGGCACTCGAGGGAGAACTCCCGGACCTGGGCGATGGGGCGTGGGCCGTAGGGGGTGCGGGCGGTGTCGCCGAGGTAGAGGACCGACTCGTGCGGGAGCTGGTCCAGCACCTCCCGGGCCACGGTCAGCCCGCCGAAACCGGAGTCGAAGACCCCGATGGGCGCCTCGGTCATCTCAGTCGGTGCCGCCGGCCACGAACGGGTTGGCGAGCGCGCCGATCCCCTCGATCTCCACCTCGCAGCGCTGGCCCGCGGTGATCGGACCGACCCCGGCCGGGGTGCCGGTGAGGATGACGTCACCGGGCAGCAGGGTGAAGGCCGCGGACGCGTGCGCGATGACCTCGCCGATCCCGAAGTGCATGTCGGCGCTCGTGCCGTCCTGCCGGACCTCGCCGTCGACCGTGCAGCGGATCCGTAGGTCGGCGGTGTCGAGGTCGGTCTCCATCCAGGGCCCGAGGGGGGTGAAGGTGTCCATCCCCTTGGCCCGGGCCCACTGGCCGTCGCCGCGCTGCAGGTCGCGGGCGGTCACGTCGTTGGCGCAGGTGTAGCCGAAGACCACCGACCCGGCGTCCTCGGCGGCGACGTCCTTGCACATCCGGCCGATGACGACCGCCAGCTCGGCCTCGAAGGAGATCTCGGTCGCGAACGGCGGGATCACGACCGGGTCGCCCGGACCGCACACCGAGGTGTTGGGGATGAAGAACATCATCGGCTCCGCCGGGAGCTCGTTGCCCATCTCGCGCGCGTGGTCGGCGTAGTTGCGCCCCACCGCGACGACCTTGCTGCGCGGGATCACCGGCGCGAGCAGCCGCACGTCGGCGACGTCGACGGTCTGGCCGGTCAGGTCGATCTTGGTGTAGAGCGGGTCCCCGGAGATCTCGGCGATCCGTTCACCCGCCCCGTCCACCAGGCCGAAGCGGGGGTCGTCACCGTCGGTGAAGCGGCAGATACGCATACCCCCAGGGTATGCCGTGGCGCCAGGCCCCTCGCACCAGATCTGGACATGGCTTTCTGAGGCCCGTCGCCGAGAAAGCTATGTCCACAAAGGAAGGTCCGGTGAGTCAGTGGCCGGAGGTCAGCTTCAGCCCGACGATCCCGCCGACGATGGCCACGAGGCACACGATGCGCGCCACGGTGACCGGCTCCCCGAGCGCGACGATGCCCCAGAGCGCGGTGCCGACGACACCGATCCCGACCCACACGGCATACCCCGTGCCGAGCGGGATGGTCCGCAGCGCCCACCCGAGCCCGGCCATGCTGAAAGCCAGGGCGACGCCGAAGACCACGCTCGGCCAGAGCCGGGTGAAGCCCTCGGTGGCGGTGAGGGCGGCGGCCCAGACGCTCTCGAGCACGCCGGACAGGACGAGGACGATCCAGGAGATCACCATGATGACGCCCTCCTCGGGCGTGCCACGTCGTCGTCGGTGCCGGGTACGACGTGCCTCGTCCGGGGATCCGCCCACCGGGGCGTCCGCCTCCAGGATCTCACACCTGGAGCGGCCGGGCCAGCCACCGCAGGGCCCCCGCGGGCGCCGTCCGCCGCCGCTAGGCTGGGGTGTCGTGCCGACCCCGACCACCACGCTCCCGGTGCGCGAGATCCTCGACGCCCCGACGTGGCGCGAGCACGCACGGGCGCACGCGCAGGCCGTCGAGGGGCTGACCGCCGACCGGCTGGCGCGACGCGTCGAGGGGCGCACCCACCCGGTGGACGACTTCCTGTGGGAGTACTACGCCTTCCGCCCGGCCCAGCTCGGCCGCTGGCACCCGGGGCCGGGGGTCGGCCTGGCGGACGCCGCCGAGCGCGAGGGCTGGAGCGGCTACCTCGTGGACGGCAGCGGCACCGCATACCTCGACGTCGCCGGGTTCGTGCGACGTCGGGGGCGGACCGTCGACTTCGTCCGGGAGCTGCTCGCGGCCACCCTGTCGCGCCCCGGCCGGTTCGGCTGCTTCGGTCTGCACGAGTGGGCGATGGTCTACCGCGCGGACCGCGAGGAGATCCGGCACGACTGGCCGCTGCGGCTCGGCCGGATCGGCACCGACGCGGTCGTGGAGGGCCACCAGGTCGCGTGCTCCCACTTCGACGCGCACCGATTCTTCACCCCTGCCGCAGCACCGCGCAACGCCCTCGCGCCCACCCGGGAGAGCCAGGTGCAGCTGGAGCAGCCGGGCTGCCTGCACGCGGGCATGGATCTCTACAAGTGGTGCTTCAAGCTCGCCCCCGCCGTGCCGAGCGAGCTGACCCTGGACGCCTTCGTGCTGGCGCGCGACATCCGCGAGCTGGACATGCGGGCCGCCCCCTACGACCTGCGCGAGCTCGGCTACGAGCCGGTGCGGATCGAGACGGCGGAGGGCAAGCGGGAGTATGCCGACGCGCAGCGGGCGTTCACGCGGCGGTCGAACGCGCTGCGGCAGCGGCTGCTCGGGGTGCTCGACGAGCTCCCGACGCCGCAGGAGTGAGCGCGTCACTCGTGTGCAGAAGCTGTTCGTCTGCGGTGATGCAGCACCGCAGAGGGACAACTCCTGCGTGAGAGTCGTGCTCAGACGAGCTGGTAGAGCCAGCCGTGCCGGTCCTCGGCGCGGCCGTACTGGATGTCGAGCAGCTCGGCCCGCAGCTCCTCGGTGATCTTGTGCTCGGCGGGCATGTCCAGCTCGCCGCCGCCCCAGGCCAGGCGCCCCACGGGCGTGATGACGGCGGCGGTGCCGCAGGCGAAGACCTCGGTGATCTCGCCGCTGGCGACCCCGTCGCGCCACTCGTCGATGGTGAACCGTCGCTCGGTGACCTCGTGGCCGCGCTCGCGCAGCAGGTCGATGAGCGAGGACCGCGTCACCCCGGGAAGGATCGTGCCGGTGAGCTCGGGCGTGACCACCTGGCCGTCGGCGTGCACGAAGAAGAGGTTCATGCCACCGAGCTCTTCGACGTAGCGGTGCTCCACCGCGTCGAGGAAGACCACCTGGTCGCAGCCGTGCTCGATCCCCTCGGCCTGGCTGGCCAGGGAGGCGGCGTAGTTGCCACCGCACTTCGCGGCGCCGGTCCCGCCGGCCGCGGCGCGGACGTACTGGTCGCTCACCCAGAGGCTGACCGGCTTGAGCCCGCCGGAGAAGTAGGCGCCGGCCGGCGAGGCGATCACGCTGAAGAGGTACCTGTTGCTGGGGCGCACCCCGAGCGCCTCCTCGGTCGCGATCATGAACGGCCGCAGGTAGAGCGACATCTCGCCCGCGTCGGCGCCCGGCACCCAGGCCTCGTCCAGGCCGACGAGCTCCTTGATCGCGTCGAGGAAGAGCGTCGGCGGCAGCTCGGGCATGGCCAGGCGACGGGCCGAGTTGTTGAAGCGCTCCGCGTTGCGCTCGGGGCGGAAGGTCCAGACGGTGCCGTCCTCGTGCCGGTAGGCCTTCATACCCTCGAAGATCTCCTGGGCGTAGTGGAACACCGCCGCGGAGGGGTCCAGCGGGATCGGCCCGTAGGGGACGACCCTCGCGTCGTGCCAGCCCTGCTCGGCGTCCCACTCCACCAGCACCATGTGCTCGGAGAACAGCGAGCCGAACCCCGGGTTGCGCAGCAGCTCGGCGATCTCCTCGGGCGAACGGCGCTCGGGCACCTCGGTGACGGCGAAAGTGGAGGACGACGCTGTCGGGGTCATGGGCCACAGGCTATCCGGCTGACGAGGCGTCAGCGCCAGGGGCGACGTTGACGTTGGGTCAAGATCGAGGGCGCTGACCTGCGGGTATGCCCGGCCTCCCCGTCGGCGCGGACGCGGGCTCGAGCGGTGGGCCGGTGGCTGCGGCGGAGCCCACGAGACCCTCGCGGCCCCCACGTAGGGTGGACGCCGTGACGACTCTCGACCCGGACAGCGCAGACCTGACCCTGCTGCAGGACCGCCAGGTCGCGGTCCTGGGCTTCGACGCCGTCGGGGCCGCCCACGCGCTCAACCTGCGCGACAGCGGTGTCGACGTCTGGGTCGGCATCGACCCCGAGAGCCGGCTCGCGGCGCGCGCCGAGATCGAGGGCCTGCCGGTGGTCCTCCCGGCGGAGGCCGTCTCCCGCTGCGACATCGTCCTGGTCCCGGGCCCCGGCCGCATGGACCAGGAACGGGCATCGGTGCAACCGCTCGTCGACGAGCACACCGAGCCGGGAGACCTGGTCATCGTCACCAGCGCCGCCACGGTCCGGGAGGACGGGCTCACGGTCCCGGAGGAGGTCGACCTGGCCCTGCTGCGCACCCTCGGCGACGGCGAGCGGGTGCGCGAGGAGTACCTCGACGGCCGCGGCAGCCCCGCCCTGGTGGCCGTGGAGCACGACCGGAGCGGCGCGGCCTGGGCCACGCTGACCGCCTACGCGGCGGCGATGGGGTCGCTGCGCTCCGGCGCGATCGTCACGACGATCGAGCACGAGGCGGTGGCCATGGCTGCGGCGCGGGACCGCATCCACGCGCCGCTGCAGGAGGCGCTGGAGTCCGCCTACGACGAGCTCGCGAGCAGTGGCGTCGAGCCGGAGGTCGCCTACGTCGCGCTCGTGCACGAGCTCAAGGCGCACGTCGACCAGATCTACTCCGCCGGCTTCGCCAGCCACCACGGCCCCTCCGGTCAGGCCACCGGCAGCGACGGGGCAGTGCGCAGCCGCCGCGAGGCCGCGGCGGGGGCGCACCCGCTGGAGCGCGCGGGCCGCACCGTCCGCGAGATGACCAGCTGGCTGCGCTGAGCCCCGCTCAGCGCAGGAAGAGCTTGCGCAGCCGCAGCGTGGTCAGCGCCAGCCCGAGCACCGTCATCCCGACGAAGTAGAGGCTGTGCACCCAGGTCAGGCCGTCGAAGTGCCCGACCGACAGCTGCCGCATCAGCTCCACCCCGTGCCAGAGCGGCATCCCCATGATCAGCCACTGGATCCACTCGGGGTAGACGCCGATCGGGTAGAGCGTCGCGGAGAACAGGAACATCGGCAGCAGCACGAAGTTGATGAGGTCCATCTGCTGGAACGTCGTCAGATAGCTCGTCACCCCCATCCCGAGCGCCGCGAAGCCGAAGGCGATGAGCACCGCCGCGGGCACCATGAGCAGCGCCCACCACGAGGTCACCAGCCCCAGGACCGCGATCACCCCGAGGAAGCCCAGGGCATACAGCAACCCGCGGAACAGCGCCATGAGGATCTCCCCCAGCGCCACGTCCAGCGGTCCGAGCGAGGTCTGCAGCATCGACTGGTAGAGCTTGGACAGCCGCAGCTTGAAGAAGACGTTCCAGGTGGAGTCGTAGATCGCGCCGTTCATGGCGGACGTCGCCAGCAGCGCCGGGGCGATGTAGGCGGCATACTCCACCGGCCTGCCCCCGGGACCGGTGACGGAGCCGACCAGCGCTCCCATCCCCAGCCCCATCGCCAGCAGGTAGAGCACCGGCTCGAAGAACCCGGAGACGAGGATCACCCAGTTCTGGTTGCGGATGACCCGCATGTTGCGCTCGAGGACGGACCCGAGGTTGCCCGAGGACAGCGACGACAGCGAGGGTATGCCGCGGCGCCGGGTCCCGCGGGCGGCGCCGGTCGTCGTGGCGCTCACGACCGCAACCTGCGGGTGTAGGTCCGGACCGAGAACCAGATGCCGACCGCGGTGCAGCCGAGCAGGAAGGTCAGGTGCAGGGCGGTCATCCCCCAGGACAGGTCGGCACCGTAGGAGGCCCACCGGGCGAGCTCGGTGCCGTGCCACACCGGGGAGATCCACCCGATCCAGTGCAGGTAGGGCGGCATCGCCGCGAGCGGGAAGAAGGTGCCGGAGAAGAGGAACATCGGCATGACGACGAAGCGCTGGATCAGCGAGAACTGGAAGCCGTCGTCCAGGGTCGCGGCATAGGCCTGCAGCGGCGCGCCGAAGGCGGCGGCCGCGAGCATGCCGATGGGCACCACCAGGACCGACTGCACCCAGCCGGCCGGCGCGGCGCCGAAGGCGAGCATCACCAGCCAGAAGACCAGCCCCTGCAGCAGGAAGCGGAGCATGACGGCGGTGAAGTGGCCCAGGGCGATCTGGCTCGGCTCCAGCGGGGAGGCGACGGGGCCGTAGTAGAGCCGGTTCCACTTGAAGCCGCTCATCACCGGGAAGGTCATCTCGGCCGAGACCGACATGACCACGGTCGACACCAGCAGGGCGGGTGCGACGAAGACGAGGTAGTCCACCCCGCCGACGGGGCCGGTCCCCCGGTCGACCAGCTCCCCCAGGCCCACCCCGAGCGCCACGAGGTAGAGGACCGGCTGCGCGACGGCATACAGCAGGATCGGGAGGGCGAAGGCGCGCATGCCGCGCAGGACGGTCTCGGCGTAGAACCACACCCCGGAGCGCCGGGCACGGACCGCCATGTCCCCGTGGTCGGGACCGTCGCCGGAGTAGACCAGCCGGGTGCTGTCGACCTCAGTCAATGAGCGACCTCCCCGTGAGCCGGAGGAAGACGTCCTCCAGCGAGGAGCGGCGCACCAGCGAGGTCACCGGGTGCAGGCCGCGCGCGGCGACCTCCTCCAGCGCCGCCTCCCCGTCCCGGGCGTAGACGAGGATCCGGTCGGGCAGCACCTCGTTGCGCTCGCCGACACCCTTGAGCTGCTGGACCACGGCCGCGTTGCGCGCCGACCCGAAGCGCAGCTCCAGCACCTCTCGCGTCGAGTGCTCGCGGATGAGCTGGCCGGGCGAGCCCTGCGCCATGATCCGCCCGTGGTCGACGACGATCAGCCGGTCGCACAGCTGCTCCGCCTCGTCCATGAAGTGGGTGGTGACGACCAACGTCGTACCGGTCTCCTTGAGCCGGAAGAGACGGTCCCACAGGACGTGCCGGGCCTGCGGGTCCAGCCCGGTCGTCGGCTCGTCCAGCAGCAGGATCCGCGGCTCGTTGACCAGGCCCCGGGCGATCGTCAGGCGCCGCTTCATGCCGCCGGAGAGGTTCACGACCTTCTCCCGGGCCTTGGCCTCGAGCTGGGCGAAGGCGAGCAGCTCGTCCGCCTTCGCGGCGAGCACGGAGCGGGACATCCCGAAGTAGCGGCCGTACATGACGAGGTTCTCGCGGACCCGCAGCTCCTCGTCCAGGTTGTCCTGCTGCGGCACCACCCCGAGGTGCGCCCGCACCTGCGGCCTTTCGCTGCCCGGATCCATGCCCAGGACCTCGAGCTCGCCGCCGGTGCGGTCCAGCGTCCCGCCGATCATCCGCATGGTCGTTGACTTGCCTGCGCCGTTCGGGCCGAGCAGGCCGAAGCTCTCGCCTGCCTCGACCTCGAAGTCGATCCCGTCGACCGCGGCGACGTCCCCGTAGGTCTTGCGCAGCCCCCGCGCGCTGATCACTCCTGGCACGGTCGGGGAGTCTACGTCCTGGCACCGACACCGTCACCGCGATATCGGACGGCTGGGTCAGGGTGCGGCGTCGGCACCCCGGCCGGTATGCACGTCCACCAGTCGTGCGCTGCCGTGCCCGATCTCCGACCAGGGCAGGTCGAGCTCGAGCACGGCCGCGGAGGACGTGGACAGGCCGGACGAGAGCTGCTCCCGCGCCACCTCGGGCACGGTGTCGGCGTCGCCCAGGTCCCAGGCGCTGGTCGACATGACCGGCTCGTGACCCACGACCCAGAGCACCTCGACCTCGTCGGGCACCTCGCGGATCGCCTCGGCGACCCCGTCGACCCCGCCGTCGTAGATGCGCCGGGTCGCCCAGGTCTGGATCTCGCGGGGGCCGAGGAGGCCGCGGAGCGTCTCCCGCGCGCGCACCGCCGTCGACACGAGCACGAGGTCGGGACAGCGGCCCTGCCCGACGAGCATCTCGCCGAGTGCCTCCGCGTCCCGCCAACCACGCTCGGCCAGCCGCCGTTCGTGGTCGCCGCCGGGGTGGGCACCCTCGGCCTTGGCGTGCCGGACCAGCACCAGGGTGCGGCTCACGGTGACCCGACCCACCCTGGGTAGGCGTCGTCGAGCAGCTCCTGCACGCCGTCGGAGACGGCGGCCTCACCGCCGAGGATGACGACCTGCTCGGGGCTGAGCCGGTCGAGCTCGGCCATGGTCTCCGGCGGGATGCTGCCCGGCTTGGTGAGCAGCACCGGCGCGCCCTGCGCCGCGGCCAGCGCCGAGCCCGCGAGCGCGTCCGGGAAGTTCTCGCCGGAGGCGATGTAGACCACCGGGACGTCGGCGTCCTGGTTCGCCGTGAGCGCGACCGCCGTGCCGTAGCGGTTCGTCCCCTTCACCCGCTCGTCCGCCCCGAGCGCCCGGGCCACGGTGTCGTTGATCGCTGCTTCGCCGCCGACCACGACGACCCGGTCCGGTGCTAGGTCCTCGAGCACCTCGGCCGTCGCGTCGGGGACCCGGTCGCCCTCGGTGAGCAGCACCGGCGCGCCCTCCATCCCGGCCCTGGCGGACCCGGTGAGGGCGTCGGCGAAGGACTCGCCGGTGGCGACGTAGACCGTGTCCACGTCGTCGAACATCCGGGCGAGGGCGGCCGCCGTGCCGTAGCGGTTCTTCCCGGACACCCGGTCCACCCGGGCGTAGGCCTCGAGCTCCTGGACGAGGGTGTCGGGCACCGCCGCGTCCCCGCCCAGCACCACGATCCGGCTCGGGTCGAGCGTCTCCAGCGCGGTCCGCGTCTGGCTGGGCACCGACTCCTCGTCCAGCAGCAGCATCGGCGCCGGGCCGTCCGGGGTCGAGACCCCGCCCGGGACCAGCCCGGACGCGGCGGCGGAGCCACCGGCGACGGCATCGGCGAATCCGCGGCCGGAGGCGACGTAGACCGTGTCCGCACCGTCCGGGTAGAGGGAGGCGATGCTCGCCGCGGTCCCGAACCTGTTGGTCCCCGAGACGCGGTCCACGAGCAGCGCGTCCCGGGCCAGCACCGGGATCTGCACGACGGTGGCCCCGGAGGTGGAGGTCCAGCTGAGGTCGCCCTCCTGCCACTGCCCGACGGGGGCACCGGTGTCGGCGACGCTGATCGACACCTCCACCGAGCCACCGGCGGGGACCCGGACCGTGCTGGGCTCGACCGTCACCGACAGGGTGCCCGGACCGTCGAAGGACGCCTCGAAGGTCGTGGCCCGCGGGCCGGGGTTGGTGAGGGTCCGGGTCACCGTGGTCGGCGTGAGGCCGAGCGCGGGGATGTGGAGATAGGCGGCGTTGAGGTCGGTGCCCCGCGACGGGTCGGCCAGGAAGGCGTCCCAGTCCGCCTCCTCCGAGTCGAAGACCAGCCCGGGCTCGAGGAAGTCGCGCGGCTCGACGAAGCCGGTGCCACCGACGTGCGCCCGGTTGCTCACGGTGTTGGCGTAGCCGGTCGTCGAGGTCTGCATCGCCGACTTGATCGCCATCGGTGACCAGTCGGGGTGCTCGGCCGCCAGCAACGCGCCCAGACCGGCGATGTGCGGCGAGGCCATCGACGTGCCGGTGTACCACGCCCACTGAGGCCCTGTCCCGCTGCTGGCGACCGGGGCCAGCACGTTGATGCCGGGGGCGCCGATGTCCGGCTTGAGCACGGTCTGCTCGCGGGCGTCGACGGCGACCGGGCCACGTCCGGAGAAGCCGCCGATCGAGGGGACCGGGCCGTCGTCCGGCCGGTGGGTCGAGGCGGCGACCGTGGTCTGCCACGGCCCCAGGTGCGCCACCGGGACACCCTGCTGGTTGAAGTTGCCGGCGGACGTGGCGACGAACACCCCGGCCGCGGCGGCGTTCTTGAACGCCAGGTCGACCGGGTCCAGATAGGTGTCGGTGGCGCCGCTGACCGAGAAGTTCAGCACGTCCACGCCGTCGGCGAGAGCGGCCTCGACCGCGGCGATGGAGTCCGCCGGGTGGCACCCCGACACCCCACCGGCGAAGTCGTAGCAGACCTTGTAGGCGGCCACGTGCGCACCAGGGGCCATGCCGGCCAGCTCGTAGGTGTCGGTCCCGTCCTCGACGCTCACCTCGCGCCCCGCGGCGGTCCCGGCGACGTGCGAGCCGTGCCCGTCGGTGTCCAGCGGGCTGACGCTCTCGGCGGCGATCGGGTCGTAGCCGTCCCCGCGGGCGCCCTGCACGAAGTAGCCCGCGCCGACGATCTTGTCGGTGCAGGCCGAGCGGGGGAAGTCCCCGGCGTCGGCACCCTCTCCGCGCTGGCACCCGCCGGACCACGAGGCCGGGGGTGCGGGCATACCGTCGGCGGCGAAGGACGGGTTGTCGTAGGCGATGCCGGAGTCGATGACCCCGACCACGGTGCCGGCGCCGGCCCCCATCGGGCCGCCCACCTGGGACCACACGCCGCCCTGCCCGCGCAGTCCGAGCAGGTCGGGCGAGAGATCGGTGTCCGGCTGCGCCGGGGCTCCCTCCGGCTGGTTGACGACACTCTCGTCCAGCTGGCGCAGCTGCGAGCGGGTCACCGAGACGACGTCGCCACGCTGGGCCAGCTCGGAGGCCTGCTCGGCCGTGAGCTGCGCCGAGAAGCCGTTGAGGGCCACGGTGTAGCGGTACCCCGGCTCGGCCGACACGCTGCTCAGGGCCGCGTCCTGCTGCGCGGTGAGCCGGTCGACGTGGGCCAGGGCCTCGGCCGAGGTGGTGTCCACCCCGTCCAGCGCCGAGCCCGCGGTGCCCGGGTGGGTGGCCAGCGGAGCGTCCTCCAGCACGACGACGTAGCTGCCGTCCTCGAAGGCCCCGACCGTGCCGAGGCTCCCGGCGGCGGGCAGGCCCGAGGCGGCCGCGCCACCCGGTGCCAGACCTGCCACCAGACTGATCCCCGCCACGACCGCGAGCGCCCGACGGACCCCCGACCTGCTCCGATGCGTCACTGCACTACCCCTGTCTCCGTGTGGCGCCGAGGCTCGACGACGGGCTCCGGCGGCTGCACCGCGACCGGCGTCGGCGCGGTGTCACGACTCTATCGTGCGCACCTGGTGCAGCAGCTGCCCCGAGTCCCGGTATGCCCGCAGCTGGGTGGCGAGGTACCTGCCCATCCGGGGTAGTGAGGCGGGCGACGCGCCGCCGACGTGCGGCACCACGAGTACGCCCGGGGTGCCCCACAGCGGGTGGCCGTCGGGCAGCGGCTCCGGGTCGGTGACGTCCAGCGCCGCCCGCAACCGACCCGCGGCGCACTCCGCGCGCAGGGCCTCGGCGTCGACGATCGGGCCGCGGGCGACATTGACGACCAGCGCGCCGTCCGGCAGGGCGCCGAGCTCCGCCTCCCCCAGCAGCCCTCGGGTCCGGTCGGTCAGGGGGAGGGTGAGGACGACGATGTCGGCCGACGGCAGCAGGTCGGGCAGGTGGTCCACGCCGTGGACCCGGTCCACCAGGTCGTCGCCGGGCTTGTCCGTGCTGGCGACCGCGAGGACCCGGGCCTCGCAGGCCCGCAGCCGGGCGGTCAGCGCGCGACCGATGCCGCCGTAGCCCACCACCAGGACGGTCGAGTCGGCCAGCGAGCGCCACGGGCCGGGTGCCGAGCGGTCCCAGACCGCCTCGTGCTGGCGCAGCACGTGGTGCGGCAGGTGGCGCTGCGCGGCGAGGACGAGGGCGAGCGCCATCTCGCTGGTCGCGGTGTCGTGGACCCCGACCGCGTTGGCCAGCTGCACCGCCTCGGGCAGGTGGGGCAGTGCGTGCTCGTAGCCCGCCGAGGACAGCACCACGGCCCGCACCCCGGGGATCTGCCGGGCCTTCGCGAGCCACGGACCCGCGATCATCGACAGCGCGAGCAGGTCGACGTCCCGGCCACCGCCCGGCAGCGTGTCGCCGTCCCGGTGGTCGTAGGGCACCACCTCGACCCCGTCGACCGGCGCCAGGTGCGGCACCAGCTCCTCGGGGACGGCGGCGACCGGCGGGGGCGACGGCATACCCGGCCTCAGCCCTCCACGCCGAGCGTGTCGAGGATGAGCTGGCGGGCCTTCCCGGCGTCCGCCTGGCCGCGCATCGTCTTCATCACCTGGCCGATGAGGGCGCCGACCGCCTGCACCTTGCCGCCCCGGATCTTCTCCACGACATCAGGGTTGGCGGCGATCACCTCGTCCACGGCAGCCTGCAGCGCCCCGTCGTCCTGGACCAGCTCCAGTCCCCGGGCGTCCGCGACCTCGGTCGGGGTGCCCTCGCCGGCCAGCACACCCTCCAGCGTCTGGCGCGCCATCGAGTCGTTGAGCCTGCCGCTCGTGACGAGCCCGTCCAGCTCCGCGACGTGCGCCGGGCTGACGCCCAGGTCGAGGAGCTCCACGGAGGCGCCGCCCTCGCCGGCCGTCTTGGCCCGCCGCGCCAGCTCGCCCATCCACCACTTGCGCGCGGCGGCGGCGGAGGCCCCGGCCGCCACGGTCTCCTCGATGACCTCGGCGGCGCCGGCGTTGACGACGTCCCGCATCTCCAGGTCGGTGTAGCCCCACTCCTCCTGCAGCCGCCGACGGCGCTGCGCCGGGTTCTCCGGCAGGGTCGCGCGCAGCCGCTCGACGTCCTCGCGGGACGGCGCGACCGGCACCAGGTCCGGCTCCGGGAAGTAGCGGTAGTCGTCGGCGTCCGACTTGGGCCGCCCCGACGTGGTGATGCCGGTGTCCTCGTGCCAGTGCCGGGTCTCCTGCAGGATCGTCGCGCCGGCGTCCAGCACCGCGGCGTGCCGCGTCATCTCGTAGCGGACCGCGCGCTCGACCGAACGCAGGCTGTTGACGTTCTTGGTCTCGGTGCGGGTGCCGAACCTCTCGCTCCCGGTCGGCATGAGGGACACGTTGGCGTCGCAGCGCAGCGAACCCTGCTCCATCTTCACGTCGGAGACGTCCAGCGCGCGCAGCAGGTCGCGCAGCGCGCCGACGTAGGCCTTGGCCACCTCGGGAGCCCGCTCCCCCGCACCGGTGAGCGGCTTGGTGACGATCTCGATGAGGGGTATGCCCGCGCGGTTGTAGTCGACGAGGCTGTGGCTCGCGCCGTGGATCCGCCCGGTGGCGCCACCGACGTGGGTGGACTTGCCGGTGTCCTCCTCCATGTGCGCCCGCTCGATCTCCACCCGGAAGACGAAGGGCTCCTCGTCGAGCCCCTCTCGCGGCGGCACCTCGACGTCCAGGTAGCCCTCGAACGCGATCGGCTCGTCGTACTGGCTGGTCTGGAAGTTCTTCGGCATGTCCGGGTAGAAGTAGTTCTTCCGGGCGAACCGGCACCAGTCCGCGATCTCGCAGTTCAGCGCCAGCCCGATCCGGATCGCCGACTCCACCGCTGTGGCGTTGACCACCGGCAACGCGCCGGGCAGGCCCAGGCAGACCGGGCAGGTCTGGGTGTTGGGGTCGGCGCCGAAGCCGGTCGCGCAGCCGCAGAACATCTTGGTCCGCGTCCCGAGCTCGACGTGCACCTCCAGACCGATGACCGGCTCGTAGCGGCTCATCGCCTCCTCGAACGGCACCGTCTTCTCCGCGCCGGCGGCGGTCTGGGTGCTCATGCCCTCACCTCGATCTCGGGAGCCTGCTCGATGACGTAGCCGCCCTGGGTCTCGCGCAACCGCGCCTCGAGCGCGGCGCCGACGGCATACAGGCGCTGGTCCTGCATCGCGGGGGCGAGGATCTGCAGGCCAGCGGGCAGGCTGTCCTCGTCGGCGGTGCCGGACGGGATCGACATCCCCGGCACCCCGGCGAGGTTGGCCGGGATGGTCGCGATGTCGTTGAGATACATCGCCATCGGGTCCTCCGTCTTGTCGCCCAGCGCGAAGGCCGTCGTCGGCGAGGTGGGGCTGACCAGCACGTCGGCCTGCTCGAAGGCCGCCTCGAAGTCCCGGGCGATGAGCGTGCGGACCTTCTGCGCCTGGCCGTAGTAGGCGTCGTAGTAGCCGCTGGACAGGGCATAGGTGCCCAGGATGATCCGCCGCTTCACCTCGTCGCCGAAGCCGGCGTCCCGGGAGGCGGCCATGACCTGCTCGGCGCTCGGGCTGCCCTCCGGGGTCTCCCGGAGCCCGTAGCGCATGGCGTCGTAGCGGGCCAGGTTGCTGCTCGCCTCGGACGGAAGGATCAGGTAGTAGGCCGCCATCGCGTAGCCGAAGTGCGGGCAGGACACCTCGACGATCTCGGCACCGAGGGCGCGCAGCTGGTCCAGCGCCTCGTCGAAGCGGGCCTGCACCCCCGCCTGGAAACCCTCGCCGGAGATCTCCCGGACCACCCCGACCCGGAGCCCGGTGAGGTCGGTCGTGCCGCTGGCGCCGACGACGTCGGGGACCGGGGCGTCGATCGAGGTGGAGTCCATCGGGTCGTGCCCGGCCAGGACCTCGTGCAGCAGGGCGGCGTCGGCCACGGTCCGCGCGCACGGGCCGATCTGGTCCAGGCTCGAGGCGAGCGCGATGACGCCGTAGCGGCTCACCGCGCCGTAGGTCGGCTTGGTGCCGACGGTGCCGGTGACCGCGGCCGGCTGCCGGATCGATCCCCCGGTGTCCGACCCGACCGCGAGCGGGGCGAGGTATGCCGCGACCGCCGCGCTGCTGCCGCCGCCGGACCCGCCCGGGATCCGGTCGAGGTCCCACGGGTTGCGGGTCGGGCCGAAGGCGGAGTGCTCGGTGGAGGAGCCCATCGCGAACTCGTCCATGTTCGTCTTGCCGAGGATCGGCATGCGGGCGTCCCGGATGCGGGTGACGATCGTGGCGTCGTAGGGCGGCACGAAGTCGGCGAGCATCCTGCTGCCCGCGGTGGTGGTCATCCCCTCGGTGCAGGCGATGTCCTTCACCGCGACGGGGACGCCGGCCAGCCGGGGCAGGTCCTCCCCGGCGGCGCGGGCGCGGTCGACCTCGCGCGCGGTGGCGAGGGCACCCTCGGGGTCGACCAGGAGGTAGGCGTTGAGGGTGGGGTTGAGGCGCACGATCCGGTCCAGGTGCGCCTGGGTGAGCTGCTCGGAGGTGATGGCGCCGTCGGCGAGCCGGTCGGCCATCTGGACCGCGCTGAGCCGGGTCAGGTCGTCGCTGAGGGTGGTGCTCATCTCACTCCTCGTCCAGGATGCGCGGGACGGCGAACCGGTCGTCCTCCGCCTGAGGGGCGTTGGCCACGGCCTGCTCGACGCCGAGGCTGGGCCGGACCTCGTCCGGGCGGGTGACGTTGGTCAACGGCATCGGGTGCGACATCGGCGGCACGTCGGCGGAGGCGACCTCAGCGACCTGGCCGACCCAGTCGACGATCTGGTCGAGCTGGCCGGCCAGCCGGTCGAGCTCGGCGTCCTCGAGGTGGATCCGGGCCAGCATGGCGACGTGCGCGACGTCCTCGCGCGAGAGGTTGGACATGGCCGCCAGTCTAGGTCGCCCGCGACGCGCCCCTGTCGCCCGGCGCCTGGGCCCGGCCCGCGCACCCCCGGGCCGACCTGGGCAAGGCTGTGCACCGGGGTGGAGACCTGGGCAAGGCTATGCACCCTACGCAGCGTTCTCGACGTGGTATCCGGTGCACAGCCGTGCCCAGGTCGGCAGGGACGGACTTCGCGATGCGGCACCCGGTAGCGTCGCAGGGCGAGCACCGAGCTGACCCGCACACCAGGAGGGGACGACTTCCGTGCGCTGGCGCGGAGCGCCCCCTGGCGGTTCACCAGCCTGCACTGGACCCACCGGTGGCAGGACGGAGCCTCCTCGCCCGACGGGGACCGGGCCGAGGCCTGGCTGGACCGCGCCGAGCCGCGCCTCACGGTGCGACAGGGACATCGGGTCTCCACCGACACCGAGGTGCCGTACGGCATGGCCGTCGGCCTCTCCTGGGAGCCCGGGGAGGACCCTGTCGTGCAGGTGGACGGTGTCGAGGTCACCGACGTGGTCGAGGTCGAGCTGCGGGGACGCCGCACCTGGCAGGCGGTATGCCGCCCGCTGGTCGACACCTACGACCCGCGCTGCGGCTGCTGCCCGTTGCTGGACAGCGTGGCCAGCCGGCTGGCGGAGTACGGACCGGACGACCCGAACCTGGAGCGGGACCGCACCAGCCTGCCGACGGCATACCTCGTGAGCCTGGACGTGCAGACGGGGATCGTCGTCGACGTCTCACCCCAGGACGGCGACGGGGCGGGCAGCAGCTTCGGCAACGAGATCCACGTCGTGGACGAGCCGCTCAGGCCGCCACGGGCTGGCTGACCAGGCGCTGCATCGTCTCCGACAGCGCCTCGGCGACGCCGGTGTCCGTCAGCTCCGCCCCGTCGAAGGCGGTCGACGAGGACCCCAGCCCGACCGTCATCTCCAGCGGCTGGGCACCGGCGACGGCCAGGACCCGGCGGGCGTCCTCGCGGGCCCACTGGGCCGCACGGGGCGAGGCGGAGGCACCCAGCACCGCGACCGGCTTGTCGGCCAGGGCTGCCGCCCCGCGCGGGCGGGAGGCCCAGTCGATCGCGTTCTTGAGCACGCTGGGGAGGGAGCCGTTGAACTCCGGGGTCACCACGACCAGCGCGTCGGCCGCCGCGACCTGGTCGCGGAAGTCCCGGACCGACTCCGGCGGGGCGTCGGCGTCCAGGTCCTGGTCGTAGTGCGGCAGCAGCGCCGGCAGCTGACTGATCGTGCCGGTGGCGGTGCCGGGCAGCAGCGCCACCGCGGCGTCGGCGAGCCGACGGTTGGCGGAGTCGGCGCGCAGGCTGCCCACGAGCACGAGGACGTTCAGGGGACGGGTCATCTCAGGCACGGGGAGGTCAACGGGGCGGCTTGCGCAGAGATTCCCACGAGGACCCCGACGGCAGGACGGCCGCAGGACCTACGCTGGGGCGGTGACGGACCGTCCCCAGGGTGGCTACCTCGATCGTCGTTCCCCGCGGGGCCGGGCGCTGCTGGCCGCGGTCACCCTCGGGTCGGGCGTGGCGATCCTGGACGGCTCGATCGTCAACGTCGCCCTCCGCACGATCGGTGAGTCCCTCGGCGCCTCGCTGCCGCAGCTGCAGTGGGTGGTCGGCGGATACCTGCTCACCCTGGCCTCGCTCGTGCTGGTGGCCGGTGCCCTCGGCGACCGGGTCGGGCGCCGACGGGTCTACCTCGTCGGCATCACCTGGTTCCTCGTGGCCTCGGCCCTGTGCGCCCTGGCCCAGGACCCCGGGCAGCTCATCGCGGCACGCCTGGTGCAGGGCGTCGGCGCCGCGCTCCTCACGCCCGGCGCGCTGGCGCTCATCCAGGCCAGCTACGCACCGGGCGACCGGGCACCGGCGATCGGGACGTGGGCGGGGGTGTCCGGCATCGCCGCCGCGATCGGGCCGCTGCTCGGCGGCGCCATCGTGGACACCACGAGCTGGCGCTGGATCTTCGCGATCAACGTGCCGCTCTGCCTGGCCGTCGTCGCGTTGGCCTGGTGGTCGGCACCGGAGAGCCGCGACGAGGAGTCCAGCGGCCGCTTCGACGTCGTGGGGTCGACCCTCGTCGTGGTGGCGCTGGCCGCCTCGACCTGGGCCCTGACCACCGCCGCGGACGCCGCGCCGGCGGCCCTCGTGGCCGCCTGGGTGGTCGCCGGCCTGGCCGCCGTGGCCTTCGTGCTCTGGTGCCGGCGGGTGGCGCACCCGTTGGTGCCGCTGCACCTGTTCGGCTCGCGGGTCTTCTCCGTGGCCAACGGCATGACGGTCCTCGTCTACGGCGCCCTGGGAGCCGTCTTCCTCTTCGTCGTCATCCAGCTCCAGGTCACCTCGGGCTGGTCGGCGACCGCCTCCGGCCTGGCCGGGCTGCCGGTGACGGTCGCGCTGCTGCTGCTCTCCTCCCGCGCTGCCGCGCTGGCCGACCGGATCGGGCCGCGGCTGCCGATGACCGTGGGGCCGCTCGTCTGCGGCGCGGGCACCCTGCTCATGGTCGGCATCGGCGAGGGCACGGGGTGGGCAGGGGTGCTGCCCGGCATGGTCCTCTTCGCCCTGGGTCTGGCGCTGCTGGTCTCCCCGCTCACCGCCGCGGTGCTCGCCGCCGTCGCGGACCGGTATGCCGGACTCGCCAGCGGGATCAACAACGCCGTGGCACGGACCGGGTCGCTGCTGGCCGTGGCGGCGCTGCCCGCCCTGGTCGGCCTGTCCGGCACCGACTACACCGACCCGGTGGCCTTCACCGAGGGCTACCGGTGGGCGATGCTCGCCTGCTCGGCGCTCCTGGTCGGGGGCGGCGTGGTCAGCTGGACCGGTCTCCGGCGGACTCCTGCAGCCGCTCCTTGACCAGGCCGGGGTCCGGGTTGGTGCGGGGTATGCCGTCGATCACGACGGTCGGCACCGTCTCGTTGCCGTCGTTGACGCTGCGCACGAAGGCTGCCGCCTCCTCGTCCTCCCAGATGTTGACCCAGGTCGCGCGGTCCCGGAGGCCGCCGAGACGCGCCTTGAGCATCGCGCAGTAGCCGCAACCGGGCCGCCAGTAGACGACCACGTCCGAGCGCGGATCCGTGTCCGACGTCTGCACCACCTCCTGCTGGGTCGGTCCCCCGCGCCCGCGCCACGGTGAGGTCCACCAGGCGATGGCCAGGGCGAGCACACCGTAGCCGACGGCGACCAGCCTCGACCCGTCCAGGAAGAGGTCGACCGCCACCGCGGCGAGGAGGAGGACGAGGACGAACCAGAGCGGTCGTGAGCGCATACCTCGATCATCCGCCCGACGCGCGGGCGGCGCATCCCCCGGACGAGGGAGATCGGGCTCCCCCGCGTCAGCCCTGACCGGTCTCCAGCAGCCTGCGGAAGCCCGCCTCGTCCAGCACCGGGACGCCCAGCTCCTGCGCCTTGGCCGCCTTCGAGCCGGCGTTGGCACCGACGACGACGAAGTCGGTCTTCTTGCTCACCGACCCGGCCGCCTTGCCCCCGCGGGAGATGATCGCCTCCTTGGACTCGTCCCGGGAGAAGCCCTCCAGCGAGCCGGTCACCACCACCGTCCTGCCCTCGAGCGTGCGCTCGATGCTGGCGTCGCGCTCGTCCGCCATCCGGACGCCGTCCGCGGCCCACTGCTCCACGATCTCGCGGTGCCAGTCCACCTCGAACCACGCCACCACGGAGTCGGCGATGATCTGGCCGACACCGTCGGTCGCCGCGAGCTCCTCGGCCGACGCGGCGCGGATCGCCTCGACCGAGCCGAGCTCGGTGGCCAGCGCCCGTGCCGCCGTGGGCCCGACGTGCCGGATCGACAGCGCCACGAGCACCCGCCACAACGGCTGCTGCTTCACGGTGCGCAGGTTGTCGAGGAGCCGCAGCCCGTTGGCGGACACGACACGGCCGTCGACCACCTCGTCCTCGGGGTCGGTCTTCTTCGCCGCCCGGGTGAAGAGCGGCACGGCCATCAGCCGCTCGCGGTCGGCCCGCTCCTGCTCGGCGGTGGGAGGGTCGTCGGCGGTGCCCTGCGCCAGCCCGAAGAGCTGCGCCTCGCTGCTGATCACCCCGGCGTCCAGGAGCGCGCCCACTCCCTCCCCGCCCAGTGCCTCGATGTCGAAGGCGCCGCGGCTGGCCAGGCTGAAGAGGCGCTCCCGGAGCTGGGCCGGGCACTCCTTGCTGTTCGGGCACCGGATGTCCTTGTCGCCCTCCTTCTGCTCCGCCAGCTCGGTGCCGCACGAGGGGCAGTGGGTCGGCATGACGAAGGCCGTCTCGGAGCCGTCCCGGAGGTCGGCCACCGGGCCGAGGATCTCGGGGATCACGTCACCGGCCTTGCGCAGCACCACGGTGTCGCCGATGAGCACCCCCTTGCGCTTCACCTCGTACTGGTTGTGCAGCGTCGCCCGCTCGACCGTGGACCCGGCCACGAGGACCGGCTCCATGACCCCGTAAGGCGTGACCCGCCCGGTCCGGCCCACGTCGACCCGGATGTCGAGCAGCTTCGTGGTGACCTCCTCCGGCGGGTACTTGTAGGCGATCGCCCAGCGGGGCGCGCGCGAGGTCGACCCCAGCTGCCGCTGCACGGAGACCTCGTCGACCTTGACCACGACCCCGTCGAGCTCGTGCTCGACGTCGTGCCGGTGCTCGCCGTAGTAGCCGACGAACTCGTGCACCTCCGCCGGGGTGCTGAGCACCTTCGCGCGGTCGCTGACCGGCATACCCCAGGCCTTGAGCACGTCGTAGGCCTGCGACTGCTCGGTGATGTCGAAGCCGGTGCGGGCGCCGATCCCGTGCACGAGCATGCGCAGCGGGCGGCTCGCGGAGACGCGCGGGTCCTTCTGCCGCAGCGACCCGGCCGCCGAGTTGCGCGGGTTGGCGAAGGGCGGCTTGCCGGCGTCCACGAGCGAGGCGTTGAGCGCGGCGAAACCCTCGATCGGGAAGAAGACCTCGCCCCGGATCTCGACCATCCCCGGGATCGGTATGTCGTCCCCCTCGCCCTGGTGCTCGGGCGGGGTGAGACGGTGCGGGACGCCCTCGATGGTCCGGACGTTGAGGGTGACGTCCTCACCCGTGCGTCCGTCACCCCGGGTGAGGGCCTGGGTGAGGCGCCCGTCCTCGTAGAGCAGGTTGACGGCGAGCCCGTCGATCTTCAGCTCGCAGAGGTAGTGCACCTCCGCTCCCCCCGCTTCCCGCTCGACCCGGTCGAACCACTCGTCGAGCTCCTGCGCGGAGAAGGCGTTGTCCAGGCTGAGCATCCGCTCGCGGTGGTCGACGGCGGTGAACTCGGTCGAGAAGGTGCCGCCGACCCGCTGGGTGGGGCTCTCGGGTGTCCGCAGCGCCGGGTGCTCCTCCTCCAGCGCCTCCAGCTCCCGGAGCAGCTGGTCGAACTCGCCGTCGCTGACCGTCGGGGCGTCGCGCACGTAGTAGGCGAACTGGTGCCCAGAGATCTGCTCGACGAGGCGAGCCCAGTGTCGCTTGGCCTCCTCGGGGGGCTCGGCCGGGGCGGGACTGCCGTCAGGACGCGTCGAGGGGCTGGTGTCGGTCACGTGCACAGTGTGGCGCACGGCTCCGACACCAGCCCCTCGTGCTGGTGCGGCTCCTGCTCAGCGGGTCGACGCGAAGTAGGCGCTCGACTCCTTGCGCCACAGCAGGAAGATCACGGCGGCGGCGATCGCGGCGGAGATCAGCGACACGATGAGGTTCAGCGCCCCACCACCGGTGGCGCCGGGCATCATGCTGGTGCCGGCGAGGCCGACGACGAAGCTGATGACGTTGAGCGCACCGAGGATGGTGGCGACGATGCGCGCCCAGCCCTTGCCCTTGCCGTTGAAGAAACCGATGAGGAACCACAGCCCGGCGAAGATCACGCCGAAGACGAGGCCAAAGGTCGTGCCCAGCGCGACCGCGGAGTCCACCGCCTCCGGCGTGGCCTCCTGGCCCATGGACTCCAGCTGCTCCTGCACCTGCTGGCGCACCGCGTCCTGGTTGCCGGTGAGCGACAGGAGGGCCCCGATGAGCGAGATCGCGCCACCGGCATACATGAGCTTCTCGGCCAGGCCCACCGGCCCTGGCTTGGCGACCGGGGCCGACGGGGCGGCTCCACCGGTGTCGTAGCTCGGCGCCGACTGGTAGCCACCCTCCGGCTGCGGCGCGTTCGGGTCGTGGTTGTACGGGTCCTGGCCCGGGTTCTGCGTCATGATTCCCCTTCCGTGTGCATGCGGGTCTGCGCACGCGTGACGCCCGTAGCCTAGCGGGACAGGGGTGGTTCAGGCGGCACTGCTCTCGGCGAGCCTGAGAGCGGTCTGGACGGCCGTCCGGGTGGCGCGGAGGGCCTGGTCCGGGTCCGCCGACGCCAACCCGCACGGTGGCGTGGCCCCGACCTCGGACAGCGCGGCAGCCGGCAGCCCCGCCTCCCGCCAGCGGCGCAGCAGCGGCTCGGCCGGGTCCGTGGAGTCCACGTCCAGTCCCGCCCAGAGCCGGGCGCCGGCCTCGACCGCCACGGCCACCTGCTCGAACCGCTCCCGCCCCACCTGGGCAAGATCCACCGCGACGAAGCCCGCACCGGCGTCGTGGAGCACGTCCACCGGCGGGTCACCGGCGCAGCAGTGCACCCCCGCGAGCTGCGCCACCGGCTGGTGCAGGACCTGTCGCAGCGCGGCCACCACCTCGCCGCGGTCGGGGGTGCGCAGCACCCGGTAGCCGGACTCGGAGCGGACGCGACCGGCGAGGACCGCGCCGAGCGACGGCTCGTCGACCTGCAGCACGAGCTCGGCACCGGGCACCAGCGCCTGCACCCGCGCGAGGTATGCCCCGACCCCCTCGGTGAGCGAGTCCACCACGTCCCTGGTCGCGCCCCGGTCGTCCAGCACCCGGTCGCCCAATGGCCGCCACAGCGACGACGCCAGCGTCCACGGGCCGCCGACCTGCACCTTGAGCGGACCGGCATACCCGTCGTAGGCCTCGGCGAGCTCGTCCAGGTCCTCCGTCGACAACGACGAGGTGCGCTCGGCGTCTCTCCCCGGCCGGTCCACGAGCCGCCACCCCTGCGGCTGGAGATCCACGGGGAGATCGACCAGCAGGTGTGCGGCTCGGCCGATGATGTCGGCGCCCGGGCCACGGGCCGGCAGCTCGGGGAGGTAGGGGATGGCGCGGACCCCCTCCGGGGTGGCGCCCGAGGCGAGCTCGCCCCTGATCACCCGCAGCGCCTCGCGCACGTCGGTGCCGGGCCACGATCCGATGCCGCTGACGTCGACCACGGCGCACACTCTAGGCGGCTCAGGCCAGCAGGCTGACCACGACCGCGAGCACGACCGTGTTGAAGACGAAGGCGACCAGGGTGTGCACCGTGGCGGTGCGGCGCACCTCCGGGGTCTGCAGGTCGATGTCGGTGGTCCCGAAGGTGCTGGACACCGCGAGGGCGAGGTAGACGTAGTCGGTGAACTCGCGGTCCACGTCGTGGTGGGTGGCGGGGAAGCCCAGGGCCGCGCCGTCGCTCTGGACGTCCTCGACCAGGTAGGCCACGGTGAACGAGACCGCCACGGTCACCCAGGCCGCCACCACCAGCAGCACCGCGAGCCAGGTCCGCGCCGCCGGACCGAGCGAGGTCGTCAACAGCTCCCCCGGCAACCACAGGACGGTGACCAGCAGGGCGGTCGCGCCGACGAAGATGGACATGCCAGGCCCGGGCGCCGTGCCCAGCAGGTAGCGCTGTGCCCAGGTGCCGCGGTCCTCGGTCTGTGCCCAGGTGTGCACCTGGCGGCGGGTTGAGCGGGTGAAGGCCACCAGGGTCACCCCGGTGTAGAGGATGAGGTAGGCGATGAACCAGATCACGACGGTGTCGTAGTTGAGCCGGTCACCGTCGGCCTCGACCACACCGAACCTGACGGCGAGGAACACGACGAGCACGCCCAGCGGCGACACCAGGACGACGCGGCGCACCTCGGACAACCACCACCTGGGCTCCAGCAGCCGGCCCACCTCAGGCCCGTCCCGTGCTGGCGATGGTGGCCGAGCCCACCACCCGGGTGCCGTCGTAGAGCACCACCGACTGGCCGGGGGCCACCCCGCGCACCCGCTCGGCCAGGCGCACCCGGACCCGCGCCGGTATGCCGTCGCCCCCCTCGTCCCCCACGCTCACCCTCGCAGGGTACTCCCGGCCGTGCGCGCGGATCTGCGCGCCGAGCTCGAGCTCGACCCCGACCGCCTGGGCCGGGCCGCACCACCGCAGGTGGTCGGCGTCGATGAGGTCCACCCCGAGCAGCTCCTCCGGGCCGACGACCACGGTGTTGGTCGTGGTGTCGGTGGAGACGACATACCTCGGGCTGCCGTCGGCCGGCGGGACCCTGAGCCCGAGACCGCGCCGTTGCCCCACGGTGTAGCCGTGCGCCCCGCCGTGCTCGCCGAGGACCTCGCCGTCGGTGTCGACGATCGGGCCCGGTCGCTCGCCCAGCCGCTTCGCGAGGTAGCCGCGGGTGTCGCCGTCGGCGATGAAGCAGATGTCATGGCTGTCCGGCTTCTTGGCCACCGAGAAGCCTCGCCGCCGTGCTTCCTCGCGGATCTGCGGCTTGGTGGTGTCGCCGAGCGGGAAGAAGCTCCGGGCGAGCTGGTCGGCGTCGAGCACCCCGAGCACGTAGGACTGGTCCTTCGCCTCGTCCACGGCCCGGTGCAGCTCGCGCCGGATCCCGCCCGCGGCGCCGGCGTCCTGCTGCTCCTCGATCTGGGCGTAGTGGCCGGTGGCGACGGCGTCGAAGCCGAGCGCCAGCGCCTTGTCCAGCAGCGCGGCGAACTTGATCTTCTCGTTGCAGCGCAGGCACGGGTTGGGGGTGCGGCCGGCGGCGTACTCCCGCGCGAAGTCCTCCACCACGTCCTCGCGGAAGCGCTCGGCCATGTCCCAGACGTAGAACGGGATGCCGAGCCGGTCCGCGACCCGACGGGCGTCGCCGGCGTCCTCGAGGGTGCAGCAGCCGCGGGCCGACTCGCGCAGCGTCGCGGCGGACTGGGCCAGCGCCAGGTGGACGCCGACCACCTCGTGGCCGGCGTCGAGCATGCGGGCGGCGGCGACGGCGGAGTCGACGCCTCCGCTCATCGCGGCGACGACGCGCATCAGGCGCTCCTCGCGCCGGCCGAGGGGCGGCTGGCCGCGTGGGCGCGGCGGGCGCGCTCCAGGGCGGGTGGGAGCGCGGCGAGGACGGCGTCGACGTCGGCCTGGGTGGAGCCGTGCCCCAGGGTGAGGCGCAGCGCCCCCCGGGCCTGCGCCTCGGGCACGCCCATGGCGAGCAGCACGTGGCTCGGGCGGGGCACGCCGGCCTGGCAGGCGGAGCCGGTCGAGCAGGCGATGCCGGCGGCGTCGAGCAGGTAGAGCAACGAGTCGCCCTCGCAGTCGGGGACGCGCAGGTGGACGTTGCCGGGCAGCCGGGTGCTCGTGTCGCCGGGGGTCCACGGCCCGGAGACGGTGATGCCCGGGTCGAGCGCCAGCGCGCCGGTGATCAGCGCGTCCCGCAACCCGCCGAGGTATGCCGCGTGCTCGGCCCCGCGCTCCGTGGCGTGGGTGATGGCGGTGGCCAGGCCGGCGATGGCCGGGGTGTCGAGCGTGCCGGAGCGCAGCCCGCGCTCCTGCCCACCACCGTGGGTGAGCGGCACGGGGGCCTGGTCGCGACCGGCGGTGAGCACCCCGGCACCGAGCGGCCCACCCACCTTGTGCCCGGTCACGACGCCGAGGTCGACCTGGCCCAGGTCCAGCGGCACCTGACCCAGGGCCTGGACCGCATCGGAGTGGAACGGGATGCCGTGCGCCCGCGCGAGCGGGGCCAGGTCGGGCACCGGCAGGACCGTCCCGACCTCGTTGTTGGCCCACATGACGCTCACCAGCGCGGCGGTCCCGGGACCGCCGTCGGCGTCCAGCGCCGCCTGCAGCGCGTCGGCGCCGATCCGGCCCTCGGCGTCCGGCTCCACCCAGGTGACCCGCGCGCCCGCGTGCTCCACCAGGTGCTCGACCGGGTCGAGCACCGCGTGGTGCTCGATGCCGGCGACCACGAGCCGGTCGCGACGCGGGTCAGCGTCGCGGCGGGCGGCATACGTGCCCTTGACCGCCAGGTTGTCGGCCTCGGTGCCGCCCGAGGTGAAGATCACCTCCGAGGGACGGACCCCCAGGGCCTCACCGATCTGCTCGCGCGACTCCTCGACCACCCTGCGGGCACGGCGCCCCGGGTCGTGCAGCGAGCTGGCGTTGCCGGTCCGGCGCATCTCCCGGGTGACGACCTCGATCACCTCGTCCAGCACCGGCGTGGTGGCGGCGTGGTCGAGGTAGACGCGGGGAGGTGCGGGCGCAGACATGACAGCGCCCCAGTCTACGAGGCGCAGGTCGCCGTGGGGACACCCAAGCCTTTCGCCCCTGGGCAAGGTTGTGCACCGGAGGCAGCGTCGTCGACCGTGCATCCGGTGCACAACCTTGCCCAGCCACGAGGCGGAGTGGCACAGACCTGCCCAGCGGTCGCCGCGCCGCCGTCGGGCTCAGCCCTTGCTCTGCTGCACCGTGTCGGTGGCCTGCGGGAGGACGGTGAAGAGGTCGCCGACGATGCCGAAGTCGACGAGCTCGAAGATCGGGGCCTCCTCGTCCTTGTTCACCGCCACGATCGTCTTGGAGGTCTGCATGCCGGCGCGGTGCTGGATCGCGCCGGAGATGCCGGCCGCGACGTAGAGCTGCGGGGAGACCGAGACCCCGGTCTGACCGACCTGGTGGGAGTGGGGGTACCAGCCGGCGTCCACCGCGGCGCGGGAGGCGCCGACGGCCGCGCCCAGCGCGTCCGCGAAGGCCTCGACCGGGCCGAAGTCGCCGGCGGTGCCGCGCCCTCCGGAGACCACGATCGCGGCCTCGGTCAGCGACGGGCGGTCCGACTTCTCCTTCTCCGCACGCGCCGTCACCCGGGCGGCACGCGCACCCTCGGAGACCTCGACCCAGACGGACTCCTCGGACGGGGTCGCCGGGGCCTCCTCGGCCGCGATGCTGTTGGGCTTGACGGTGACGACGGGGGTGCCCTTGGTCACCGTGGTGGTGACCGTGTAGTTCCCGGCGAAGACGGACTGGGTCGTGCCCACGCCACCGTCGACCTGCTGGACGTCGACCGCGTCGGTGACGATGCCGGAGCCGGTCTTGATCGCCAGCCGCCCCGCGACCTCCTTGCCGTCGTTGGTAGAGGCGATGAGGACCGCGGCCGGCGAGGTGCGCGAGACCAGCTCGGCGAGCAGCTCGGCGACCGGGGCGACCAGGTGGTCGGTGAAGACGGCGTCCTCGGCGAGGTAGACCGTCGCCGCGCCGTACCGCGCCAGGTCGTCCTTGGCCGCGGCATACCCCTGCCCGACGAAGACGGCCGACGGCTCGCCGAGGCGTCGGGCGGCGGTCAGCATCTCGGCGGTGGTCTTGCGGACGGCTCCGTCGACGTGGTCGACCAGGACGAGGACTTCACTCATGTCGGATGACTCCTTGGTATGTGTCTGGTCGGGTCAGGCGAGCCGGCGGTCGGCGAGGAACTGGGCGAGCGCCTCGCCCCCCTGGCCCTCGTCGGTGACGACCTGGCCGGCCTCGCGGGGCGGGCGGGCCTGCGTGTCGGTGACCATGGTCCAGGAGGCGCCGAGACCGACGTGGGCGACGTCGACGCCGAGGTCGGCCAGGCCCCACGTCTCGACCGGCTTCTTCTTGGCGGCCATGATCCCCTTGAACGAGGGGTAGCGCGGCTCGTTGATCTGGTCGGTGACCGAGACGACGGCGGGCAGGCTGGCCTCGACGGTCTCGGAGAAGGCCTCGTTGTCACGCCGGATCGTCACCGACCCGTCCTCGACCGTGAGCTCGGAGGCGAAGGTGACCTGCGGCATACCCAATCGCTCGGCGAGCATCGCCGGCACGACCGACATCACGCCGTCGGTCGAGGCCAGGCCGGTCAGCACGAGGTCGACGTCGCCGATCTTGCGGATGGCCTCGGCCAGGATCAGCGAGGTGGCGACCGAGTCGGAGCCGGCGATCGCGTCGTCGAGCACGTGCACACCCTTGTCGGCGCCCATCTGCAGGCTCTTCTTCACGGCCGTGGCGGCGTCCTCCGGGCCCATGGTGAGCACGGTCACCTCGCCCTCGCCCGCCTCGACGATCTTCAGCGCCTCCTCGACGGCATACTCGTCCAGCTCGGAGAGGAGCCCGTCGACCGCCTCACGGTCCGTGGTGTGGTCGGCCTCGAAGGCGCGGTCGCCCTGGGCGTCCGGCACGTACTTCACACAGACGACGATGTTCACTGCTCACGTCCTCGTGGTTGTGGGTGGGTCGTTGGCCCCATCTTGGCACTTGACGTTTGCGTCAAGCCAATCGGGTATGCCTGGCCGCTCAGCCGAAGAGCGTCGGCACCCAGCTGAGCGCCATCAGACCCAGGGTGAGGACCGGGTAGAGCAGCACGCCGACCCGGCGGGAGGTCCGGCTGCGCCGCACCGGCTCACCCGGCCCGGTGATCTCCTCCTCGCCGGTGCTGGCCCAGGCCATCGCGCTGGAGGTCGCGAGCGCCAGCGCGCCGACGACCGCGACCAGCGCGACCGGCAGCGTGAACAGCTCGGTCCGCAGCAGCAGCCGGACGGCCACGAAGGCCACCAGCGGCACCAGGGCGAGACCCCAGGCGAGGACCGGCCGCTCCACGACCAGGCGCAGCACCGGCGTCGCCCGGAGCAGCAGGGCGCCGACGAAGACCGCCAGCAGGGCCGCGGTGGCGAGGTCGCCCGTGGTGACGCGGACCGCCTCGCCCGCCAGCCACTCGCTGAAGGCCCGCGTGACGAGCAGCATGCCCACCAGCCCGAGGAGCAGCTCGAGGACGGTCCGACCGTTCAGGGTCCACTCGGTCCCCGCGGGGAGCGCACGGGCATACTCCGCCGGATCGCCGAAGGCCTCGGTCGCCGACTCCCCGGACTCCCGCACGTGGCTCTCGACGGTGACCAGTGCGTCGCCGATCTGGCGGGCGCCGACACCGCGGAGCCGCTGCTCGACCACGAAGTCGCGGACCCATGCGGGGTCGACGCTCGGGGCGAGTCGCTCGGGTTTGGCGCTGGGTCTGTGGTGCGTGGCGTTCATCGTCTCACTCGCTTCCAGGTGCGGCGAGGGCACGATCGAGCAGCCCCCGGGTGGTGGTGGTGAAGTCGGCCCAGCGGGCGGTCTGCTCCTGCGCGTGCCCTCGGCCCTGCTCGGTCAGCGCGAAGAACTTGCGGCCGGGGCCGCCCTCGCCGGGACGCCACTCGACCGCGACGTGCCCGGCGTCCTCGAGCCGGGAGAGCAGCGGGTAGAGCGTGCCTCCCTTGACCTTGCCCAGGCCTGCCTGCTCGAGACGCTGGGTGATGGCATAGCCGTAGCTGGGGCCGTCGAGCAGGATGCGCAGCACGCACACCCCGAGCACTCCCCGCAGCCACTCGCTCGGCCACTGATCTGATTCCATGACTAGATCATGTATCTGACTAGTCAGGCTTGTCAACTAGTCAGTGTCCTTGAATCCCACCGGGCGTCGCGCGTGGACACCCAGCGACCCACCGAGCGTCGCTCGTGGACACGTAGAGACCCACCGGGCGTCGCGTGTGGTTGGAAGCGAGGCTGGCGACAACCACAAGCGACGCTCGGTCGGGCGTGAACCAACCACACGCGACGCTCGGTCGGGCGTGAGCCAACCACAAGCGACGCTCGGTCGGGCGTGAGCCAACCACACGCGACGCTCGGTCGGGCGTGAGGCAACCACGAGCGACGCTCGGTGGTCAGCGGCCGGTGAAGCGGGCCTTCCCGGGGCCGTCCTGCACGAAGGACGTCATGCCGATCTCGCGGTCCTGGGTGGCGAAGACCCCGGCGAACTGCATCGCCTCGATCGCCAGCCCGGTCTCCAGGTCGTTGTCCAGGCCGCGGTCGATGGCCTCCTTGGCCGCGCGCAGCGCGAAGGCGGGCCCGCCGACGTAGCGGGCCACCATCTCCTGCGCCACCTGGTATGCCTGGCCCGGCTCGGCGACGCGGTCGACCATGCCCATGTCGTGGGCCTCGTCGGCCTCGACCATACGCCCGGAGAAGACGAGGTCCTTGGCCCTCGAGACGCCGACGAGGCGGGCCAGCCGCTGGCTGCCACCCGCACCGGGGATGACCCCGAGCAGGATCTCGGGCTGGCCGAGCCGGGCGTCGGAGGCGGCCACCCGGAAGTCGGCGCACAGGGCCAGCTCGTTGCCGGCGCCGAGGGCATACCCCTCGATGGCGGCGACCACCGGCTTGGGGATCCGGGCCACCGCGGTGAAGCACTCCTGGATGACCGGTGCCCGCTCCACCATGTCGGTGTAGGACATGTCCTGCATCTCCTTGATGTCCGCCCCGGCGGCGAAGACCTTCTCCCCGCCGTAGAGGATCACCGCCGAGACCTCGGCGTCGGTGGAGACGATCCCCGCCGCCTCCCCGAGCGCGTCCTGCACCTCGATCGAGAGCGGGTTCATCTTCGGCCGGTCGACCCGGATCGTCGCGACGCCGCCGTCGATCTCGACGCGGACGAAGTCGCTGGCCGTGGCGACCGTCCGGGTCACGACTGCCCCTCCGGCGTGCCGCCACCCGAGGCGTCGCCTCCCTCCTGCTGCCCACCGCTCGAGCCCTGCGGGCCGACGGAGAGCCACGGCCCGACCTCGGTCCCCTCCGGTGCCCCCTCGGGCAGCTCGGGCTCCAGCCCCTGCTCGGCCTGCGACTTGGCGATGACGTTGCGGTGCCACAGCTGCAGGGCCTGCAGCAGCAGCCCGGTCGCGATCTGGAGCTTGGCCTTGGGCGGCTCCGTGCGGGCGATGATCTGCTCCACGGCGAGCACCAGGTTGCCGCTGGCGATGCCCGCCTTGACCAGGTTGACCCCCAGCGTCACGTCGTTGCAGCCGTTGAGGCGGGTGAGCAGCTCGTCCGGCACGCTGCTCGCGACCTGCCACTGGCCGAAGACGCGCATGATGTCGAACTGCTCGCCCTGGATCACCTTGACGAACAGCTTCTGACCCTGGACCTCGAAAGAGACGTCACCGGCCTTGTCCAGGTTGGGCGACATCTGCAGGTCCTGCAGCGCGTCGAGGACCCGCCCGGTCAGCGGGTGCTCCTGCGGCGGGGGCGGGAAGTTCGGAAGCGAGGTGGGATCACTCATACCTCCAACGTAACGGCTCAGCGCGTTGCGGGCGCCCCGGCCCCGACCACCCTCACCCCACCTGGATGCTGAAGTTGCCCTGCACCGTGCTGTAGGCGCGCGCCCGGCGCCGGGCGGCGGGGAGCACGGACAGCAGCGGCGCGGCCAGCCGCACCCTCTCCGTCGTCTGCTCCCCCGCGACCTGGACGTGCAGGTCGACGACGGTCCGGGCGCGGGCGGAGACCGCCGCACGGGGCAGCGTCACCTCGAAGACGGACACCGCCGGCCTCCCCTCCTGCTCGTCCACGCGGCGCGGCCGACCCAGGGCCACCCTCGTCATGGAGTCCTCGCCACGGGTGCGGAGGGTCAGCTCCAGGGGTCGCGACCCGCGACCCGCGCGGGCACCGTGCACCTCGAGCACCAGCCGCAGACCCCCGAACCTGCGCCAGGCCGCCCGCACCACGCGGGCGGCGGCCAACGGTTGGTCCAGACCTGCGCGCCGGGCCGTGGTCAAGCCGGCGACGTCACCTGCGCGGACCAGCCGCGACTGGGTGCGGAAGGGCTCCTCGAGCTGCTCCTCGAGAGCGGGTGGGACATGAGCGTCCTGGAAGCGCCGGTGGGCCGCGACGAACTGCTCCCGCCGCGCCGCGGACGTCCTGCTCCACCGCTCCGGGTGGTACCACTTCAGGCACTTGCGCCGGTAGAGGTCGAGCACGATCCGGTCGGCCCGGTCCGGGTCCTGGTCGTGCTCCCGCACCAGCCGGCTCACCTCCGCGACCGAGCGGGTGAAACCCTCCGGGTCCACCGGCTGGGAGCTGATGTTGCCCCGGTCGCGGCGGGAGGTGAGGTGGTAGAAGGCATACCCGCCCAGATACGAGACCCGGCCCGCCAGCAGGTAGGCCCGGGCCAGCATCATCCCGTCCTCGAGCCGGACCTTCTCCTCCGGGAAGCGGATCTGCTCACGCTCCAGGAAGCTGCGGCGGAAGAGCTTCTGCGGCGTGAGCGTGCGGAAGACGACCTCGAGGTCGGCGTCGACCTGGGTCTGGCCGAAGAGGTGGGGCGCGAACCGTCCCACGCCCACCATCCGCGGGACCACCACGTCGCTGCCGTGCTCGTCGGCGAAGTCGACCAGCCGCCGCAGCGCCTCGCTGCCCATCTCGTCGTCGGCGTCCGCGAAGAAGACGTACCGCCCCCGGGCCAGCGCCAGCCCCCGGTTGCGCGGGATCCCGGGCCACCCGCTGTTCTCCTGGTGCACCACCCGCAGCTGCGGGTGGGCCGCCGCGAGGTCGTCGAGCAGGCGCGGGCCCGCATCCGTCGACCCGTCGTCCACCGCGATGATCTCGTAGGCCGCCGGGTCGAGGTCCTGCCCCAGCAGCGAGCGCAGCAGCGTCTCCAGGTAGGGCATGGCGTCGTAGACCGGCACCACGACCGAGACGGCGACGCCGGCGTCGGCGTGCTCCGGCACGGTGGACGAGGCGGTGGGACTCACCAGGTCGACACCTCCTCCGCACCGGCCCGTGGTCGGTCGACGCCGCGGCGCTCCCGCGGTCCCTGCTTTCTAGCACGCCAGGTCAGGGACCGGGCTCAGATGGGCGAACCGCTTGGGTAGGGTGCGCTCGAAGCCCACCTCTGGGGTGGCCCCCAGCGGAAGGTGATGGACGTCGTGGCGAGAGTTGGCGAGGTCTGAGGTGGCTGCCCGGATCCGTCCGCGCCAGAGCATCGAGCGCCCGCCTCGGCTCGGCCTCACCCACCACGAGACCGGTGCGGAGGTCGCGGTGCTGGCCCGGCACGCGACCGCTGTGGAGGTATGCCTGTCCGGCCCGGAGGGGGAACGGCGCATCCCGCTGCGGCGCAACGCGCACGGGATCTGGTGGGACCTGGTGCCGGAGCTGGTCCCGGGCACGCGCTACGGCTTCCGGGTGCACGGGCCCTGGTCGCCGGACCAGGGCCACCGGCACAACCCCGTCAAGCTGCTGCTCGATCCCTACGCGCAGGCGGTGGAGGGCGAGGTCGCCTGGGGGCCGGAGGTCTACGGCCACGTCGTGGGCGAGGACGGCTGGAGCGACCCGGACACCCTGGACGACCGGGACTCGGCCGGCTCCGTCCCGCGCAGCGTGGTGGTCGACCAGCAGGCCTTCGACTGGGGCGAGGACACCCTCCCCGACGTGCCGTGGAGCGAGACGGTGCTCTACGAGGCGCACGTGCGGGGGCTGACCCGGCTCCACCCGGACGTCCCGGAGGACCTCCGCGGCACCTACGCCGCCCTGGGCCACCCCGCGGTCCTCGAGCACCTCACCGGGCTCGGCGTGACCAGCCTCGAGCTGCTCCCGATCCAGGCCTTCACCTCCGAGCCGGCGCTGGTCGGCCGCGGCCTGGTCAACTACTGGGGCTACAACTCCCTCGGGTTCTTCGCACCGCACGCCCGGTATGCCGCCGCCCAGGACCCGCAGGGCGTCGTCGACGAGGTGAAGGGCGCCGTCCGGTCGCTGCACGAGGCGGGCATCGAGGTGATCCTCGACGTGGTCTACAACCACACCGCCGAGCAGTCGGTCTGGAACGGTCCGACGTTGTCCTTCCGCGGGCTGGACAACAGCACCTACTACCGGCTGGACGACCGCGGTCGGGACATCGACGTCACCGGGTGCGGCAACACGCTCGACCTGCGCGAGCCGCAGGTCGCCCGGATGGTGCTGGACTCGCTGCGGCACTGGGTGGAGGACTACCACGTCGACGGGTTCCGCTTCGATCTCGCCCCGGCGCTGGCGCGCGGCCGGGACGACGCCTACGACCGGGAGCACGCCTTCCACGTGGCCCTGGAGACGGACCCGGTCCTGTCCCGGGTCAAGCTCATCGCCGAGCCGTGGGACGTGGGCGTCCACGGGTGGCGCACCGGGCAGTTCCCGGCCGTCTTCGCCGAGTGGAACGACCGGTTCCGGGACGCGGCACGCAGCTTCTGGCTCGCCGACGTGGGCCGTCGGCTGCACGGCCACAGCGGTCACGGGGTCCGCGAGCTCGCCACCCGCATCGCCGGCTCGGCCGACCTGTTCGCGCACGGCGGTCGTGGACCGATCGCCTCGGTCAACCTGGTCACGGCGCACGACGGCTACACCCTGGCCGACCTCACGGCATACGAGCACAAGCACAACGAGGCCAACGGGGAGGAGAACCGCGACGGCCACGGCGACAACCGCTCGTGGAACCACGGCGTCGAGGGGCCGGACGCCGACCCGGAGGTGCAGCGGCACCGGCGGCGCTCGCTGCGCAACCTGCTCGGCACGCTGCTGCTCTCCCCCGGGGTGCCGATGCTGGTGGCCGGTGACGAGCTGGGCCGGACGCAGCAGGGCAACAACAACGCCTACTGCCAGGACTCCGAGCTGACCTGGGTGGACTGGGAGCTGGACGCCTGGCAGCGGGAGCTGCTGACCGACACGACCGCGCTGCTCGGGCTGCGCCGGGAGCTCGCGCTGCTCCGCGCACCGGAGTTCGCCGGCTTCGACGCCCTGCCCGGCCGCACCCGGCTGCGGTGGTTCGACGAGTCCGGGCAGGTGATGGGCGAGCACCAGTGGAACGACCCGCACCGGTCCACGCTGACCGCCGTCCACGACACCCTGCACCACGACCAGCCGGCCGCTGTCGCGCTGCTGCTGCACGCGGGGACCGACCGCGCCGAGCTCGCCCTGCCGCAGATCGACGGCGTCGTCGGGTGGGAGCTGCGGTTCTCGAGCGAGGCCGAGCCCCGGGTGGGGACCGCCGTGGAGGCGACCGGGTCGGTCGACGTCGGCGCCACCAGCCTGACGGTGCTCACCGGCCGGGTCGCCGGCGTGGGCACCGCCCGTCCGCCCGCCTCCTCCTGACCCCCACGACCGACGGTGGCCGCACGTGGTTTCCGGCGCGGAAGCCTTGTAGGTTTGGCCAGGTGACCGAGCACTCGACCACGCCCGCACCGCCCACCCCCGCGCCCGGGGGCCACAGCCCCTCCGGCATCGACCGCTCGGCCCTGGCCGCCGTGGGCCAGGAACCGTTGGGCAGGATCCCCGTCCTCGACGTCGAGCCCGTCGTCGACGGCGGCCGCCGACCGACCAAGTCCGTCGTCGGAGAGGTCTTCACCGTCACCGCGACGGTCTTCCGCGAGGGCCACGACGCGGTCAACGCCACCGTCGTCCTGGTCGACCCCGACGGCGGTGAGCACCACGTCCCGATGACCTGCACCAACCCCGGGCTCTCGCACTGGGAGGCGCGGGTGCACGCCGACCGCGAGGGTGTGTGGACGTTCCGGGTCGAGGGCTGGTCCGACCCCTACGCCACCTGGGAGCACGACGGCACGGTCAAGGTCGAGGCGGGGGTGGACGTCGAGCTGATGCTCGAGGAGGGTGCCCGGGTGCTGGAGCGCTCGCTGGACGCCGACGAGCACGACGAGGCCGACAGCACGGTCCTGAGCGAGGCGATCGACCGGCTCCGCCGCAGCGCCCTGCCCGTCGACGAGCGGCTGCACGCGGGCACGTCCCCGCAGGTGGAGGCGGTGCTGGAGCGCACCCCGTTGCGCGAGCTGGTCAGCGCCTCGCCGTCCTACACCCTGCTGGTGGAGCGCACCCTCGCCCTCACCGGGGCGTGGTACGAGATCTTCCCCCGCTCCGAGGGCGCCACCCAGGACCCGGACACGGGGCTGTGGACGAGCGGGACCTTCGCGACCGCCCAGGGCCGGCTGCCGGCGATCGCGGACATGGGCTTCGACGTCGTCTACCTCACGCCCGTCCACCCGATCGGCTCCACCAACAAGAAGGGCAAGAACAACACCCTCGGTGGCAGCGACGAGGACCCCGGCTCGCCCTACGCCATCGGCGCCGCCGAGGGCGGTCACGACGCCCTGCACCCCGACCTCGGGGACTTCGACGACTTCGACGCCTTCGTGGCCCGGGCGCAGGAGCTGGGTCTGGAGGTCGCGATGGACATCGCGCTGCAGGCCTCGCCCGACCACCCGTGGGCCAGCAGCCACCCCGAGTTCTTCCAGATCCGGGCGGACGGCTCGATCGCCTACGCGGAGAACCCGCCGAAGAAGTACCAGGACATCTACCCCGTCTTCTTCGACAACACCCCGGACGCGGTGTATGCCGAGATCCGGCGGGTCATCCAGGTCTGGATCGACCACGGTGTCCGGATCTTCCGGGTGGACAACCCGCACACCAAGCCGGTGAACTTCTGGCAGTGGCTCATCGCCGATGTGGCGAAGGACCACCCGGACGTGATCTGGCTGGCCGAGGCCTTCACCAAGCCGATGATGATGCGCACCCTGGCCAAGGTGGGGTTCCAGCAGTCCTACACCTACTACGCCTGGCGCAGCACCGCGGCCGAGCTGCGGGAGTACGTCACCGAGCTGGCGACCGAGACCGCGCCCTACATGCGCCCGTCCTTCTGGCCCACGACGCACGACATCCTCACGCCCTACATGAGCAACGGCGGCGTCACGGCGCACCTCGTGCGCTCGGCGCTCGCGGCCACCCTGGTGCCGACCTACGGCATCTATGCCGGTTTCGAGCACGTCGAGGACGTGCCCCGGCCGGGCGCGGAGGAGCACGTCGACAACGAGAAGTACGAGTACAAGAACCGTCGCTGGGGCGAGCCGCAGGACGGCCGTCCGGACCTGAGCGGCTGGCTCACGATGCTCAACCGGATCCGCCGCGAGCACCCCAGCCTGCACTGGCTGCGCAACGTCACCTTCCACGCCGCCTCGGACGAGAACATCGTGGTCTTCTCCAAGCACGGGGGCGGCGCCGGGGACGGCTCGGCGCAGGACACCGTCCTCGTCGTGGCCAACCTCGACCCCTACACCGTGCGCGCCTCTCGGCTGCACCTCGACCTGCCGGCTCTCGGGCTCAGCTGGGGCGACGCCTTCGTCGCCCACGACCTGGTCACCGGCGCCACCTGGAGGTGGGACGACGCGCCCTACGTCGAGCTCGGCCCCGGGTACGGCCACGAGCCGGTCCACATCATCCACGTCACGACCGTCTGAGGAGGGAGCACGATGCGCGGGCTGAACCTGCACCAGCCGGGACTGCGGAACGACCCCGACTGGTTCCGCAAGGCGGTCTTCTACGAGGTCCTGGTGCGGGCCTTCGACGACTCCACCGGGTCCGGGTCCGGCGACTTCACCGGGCTCATGAACCGGCTCGACTACCTGCAGTGGCTCGGCGTCGACTGCCTGTGGATCCCGCCGTTCTACGCCTCCCCGCTGCGGGACGGCGGCTACGACGTCGCGGACTACACCGCGGTGCTGCCCGAGTTCGGCACCCTGCCCGACTTCCGTGAGCTGATCAGCCAGGCGCACGCCCGCGGTATCCGGATCATCACCGACCTGGTGATGAACCACACCAGCGACCAGCACCCGTGGTTCCAGGCCAGCCGCAGCGACCCCGAGGGCCCCTACGGCGACTTCTACGTCTGGTCCGACACCGACGAGAGGTATGCCGACGCCCGGATCATCTTCGTCGACACCGAGACCTCCAACTGGACCTTCGACCCGGTGCGCCGGCAGTTCTTCTGGCACCGGTTCTTCTCCCACCAGCCCGACCTCAACTTCGAGAACGAGGCGGTCCGGGAGGCGATGTTCGACGTCGTCCGGTTCTGGATGGACCTCGGGATCGACGGCTTCCGGCTGGACGCCGTGCCCTACCTCTTCGAGGAGGAGGGCACCAACTGCGAGAACCTCCCCCGCACGCACGAGTTCCTCGCGGACCTGCGGGCCATGGTCGACGAGGAGTACCCGGGCCGGGTGCTGCTCGCCGAGGCCAACCAGATGCCCGCCGAGGTCGTGGACTACTACGGCACGCCCGAGGCGCCAGAGTGCCACATGTGCTTCCACTTCCCGGTGATGCCGCGGCTGTACTACTCGCTGCGCGAGGAGAAGTCCGAGCCGATCATCCGGGTGATGGAGGAGACCCCGAGGATCCCCGAGGGCACGCAGTGGGGCACCTTCCTGCGCAACCACGACGAGCTCACCCTGGAGATGGTCTCCGGGGAGGAGCGCTCGGCGATGTACGGCTGGTACGCCCCCGACCCGCGGATGCGGGCCAACGTCGGGATCCGCAGACGCCTGGCCCCGCTGCTGGACAACTCGCGCGAGGAGATCGAGCTCATCAACGCGCTGCTGCTCTCGCTGCCCGGCTCCCCCTGCCTCTACTACGGCGACGAGATCGGCATGGGCGACAACATCTGGCTCAGCGACCGCGACGCCGTGCGCACCCCCATGCAGTGGACGCCGGACCGCAACGCCGGCTTCTCCACGGCGGACCCGGGCAAGCTCTACCTCCCGGTGATCAGCTCCCTCGTCTACCACCACAACGGGGTCAACGTGGAGGCCCAGATGGCGAGCGGCTCCTCGCTGCTGCACTGGACCCGGGGCATGCTCCAGGTGCGCGCCCAGCACGAGGTCTTCGGCCTCGGCGACTACCAGCCGTGCGAGGCGGACAACGACGGCGTGCTCGCCTTCGCGCGGGTCCTGCCCGCGGGCGAGGAGGACGAGGAGCGCGACGGCCACCCGGCGGTGCTCTGCGTCAACAACCTCACCTCCCGGCCGCAGGCCACGACGGTCCGGCTGCCGGAGCGGCTGCACGGCGCGGACGTGCGCGACCTCTTCGGCGGGCTGAACTTCCCGGACGTGGCGGCGGACGGCACGATCACCCTGACCCTGGGATCTCGCGGCTTCTACTGGCTGGGGCTCACGCCCGCGCAGCCGGCAGAGGCTCCCGCCGCCGACGCGCCCCCCACGCCGGGGCAGAAGGAGGTCTGATGGCCACGCTGAGCCCGATGTTCGAGGAGTTCCTGCCTGGCTGGATCGCGCGCCAGCGGTGGTACCGCGGCAAGCGGGCGGCCGCCGGTGCGCCTCCCCGGCTGCGTCGTGTGTCGGGCATCCGGTGGCAGGACCCGTACGGCGAGGTCGGCCTGGAGGACCACATCCTGGTGGACGAGTCGGGCCCGGAGCCCGTGGTCTACCAGGTGCCGCTCACCTACCGCGCCGAGGCGGTGCCTTTCCTCGAGCACGCGCTCGTCGCCACCGCCGAGCACAGCGACCTCGGCACGCGCTACATCTACGACGCCACCCACGACCCCGTCTTCGCTCACGTCCTGCTGTCCGAGATGTATGCCGACCACGAGGTCCCCGCCGCCCGCTCCCGCCGGATCGCGGCGCCGGGGCCGATGCCGGCCCTGGCCGCCTCCCGGGTGCTCTCGGGCGAGCAGTCGAACACCTCGATCATCGTCGACATGCACGGCGAGGACGGCCCGGTCATCATCAAGGTCTTCCGGGTGCTGCAGGACGGGGAGAACCCGGACGTCACGGTCCAGACGGCGGTCAGCCAGGGAGGGTCCCGGCAGGTGCCCGACCCCATCGGGGCCGTCGAGGGACGCTGGGTGTCCCCCACCGGGGACGAGGCGCACGGGCATCTCGCCTTCGCGCAGGAGTTCCTGCCCGGCACCGAGGACGCCTGGCGGCGCGCGCTCGTCGCGGCCGGGGCCGACGAGGACTTCACCGAGGGCGCCAGGTCGCTGGGTGCCGCGACCGCCGCGGTGCACACGGTGCTGCGCGAGGCCTTCGGCACCCGACCCGGCGCCGAGCGTCGCTCCGAGCTGGTGGCGCAGATGCGCTCGCGCGCCGAGCAGGCCTTCCGGGACGCCCCCGAGCTGGAGGCATACCGCGCGCCGGTGCTCGACGTGTATGCCGAGCTGGAGTCCTCCGACCTGCCCGACCTGCAGCGGGTCCACGGTGACTACCACCTGGGCCAGGTGCTGGACGCCCCCGGACGGGGCTGGGTGCTGCTGGACTTCGAGGGGGAGCCGCTGCGCCCGTTGGCGCAGCGCAGCGAGCCCGACCTCGCGCTGCGGGACGTGGCCGGGATGCTGCGCTCGTTCGACTACGCCGCAGCCTCCGCCACCCTCGCCGGATCGGGCGACCGGGGCGGCTGGGGTGCGGCCGCGCGCGAGGCCTTCCTCGACGGCTACGCCGACGAGGCCGGCGAGGACCTGCGCACCGTGCACGCCTCCCTGCTGGCCGCCCTGGAGCTGGACAAGGCGCTCTACGAGGTGAGCTACGAGGCCAGCAACCGGCCCGACTGGGTCGCGATCCCGGTCGGCGCCGTGGAGCGGCTGCTCGGCGCGGCACCCACGACCGAACCACCTGCCGGCGCGACGAAGGAGACCCCAGTGAGCCCGAGCGACACGCCCCGCGCGAGTGACCCCTCATCCAGCACCGGCGCCGACGCACCACCGGCTCCGGACGAGGCCGCCGAGAGCGCTCGTGACCAGGCCACCGGGAGCGGCCCGGGTGAGCAGGCCGTCCCCGCGGCCCCCTCGGACACCCCGGACGCCGCAGCGTCGGAGCAGCCCTCGGCGAGCGTCCCCGACGACGACTACGGTGCCTCGCTGATCGAGGTCGAGCGGCACGACGGCCCGTTGGCGCACCCTCCGACCGGCGACCGCCGGGCGGCGAGCGGCAGCATCGCCCCCACCTCGGCCTCCGGCGGGGTCAGCGCCTCGGGCGGCTATCCCCACGCGCCCGTCCCACCGCCGGAGGACATGCAGGTCGGCACGGTCCCGCCGGCCGCCCGCCCCCGCGAGGAGATCGAGGTGAGCACCCGCCCGGCGCTGCTGGCCAGCGGCTGGTCCGGCGAGCCGCAGGGCGACCCGGAGGTGCGACGGGCCGTGGCGTGGGAGGAGGCCTCCGGCTCCGAGCAGGTCGTCAGCGGCCGACCCGCCGCCCGCCGGCCGCTGGAGCAGCCCTCCGAGCCTGCGGCGCCGCACACCGCACCGCTGGACCTGGACGAGGCCGCCGACGTGGTGGACGGGCTGCACCGCAACCCGCACGCGCTGCTCGGCGCGCACGCCCACGACGGCCACGTGACGGTCCGCACCCTCCAGCCCGAGGCCCAGGGCGTGGAGGTGCTGCTCGCCGACGGGTCCCGCGTGCCGATGGCGCACGAGACCGGCGGCATCTGGGTGGCGGTCCTGCCCACCGAGACCGTGCCTGCCTACCGGCTCAGGGTGGCCACCGGGGGGCGCACCCACCTGGTGGACGAGGCCTACCGGCACGGCCCGAGCCTGGGTCGGACCGACCTGCACCTCATCGGCGAGGGCCGGCACGAGGAGCTGTGGCGAGCCCTGGGCTCGCACGTCATGACGCTGCGCGACGAGCTCGGCGAGGTGACCGGCACCCGCTTCGCGGTGTGGGCACCGCACGCGGTGGCGGTGCACGTCGTGGGCGACTTCAACGGGTGGAACGGCGCGACCCACGCCCTGCGCGCGCACGACGACGTCGGGGTCTGGGAGCTCTTCGTCCCCGGCGTCCGGGAGGGTGCGCACTACAAGTACGACATCACCGGACCGGACGGCGTCCGCCGTGCCAAGGCCGACCCGATGGCGCGGGCCAGCGAGGTGCCCCCCTTCACGAACTCGGTGGTCACCGTCAGCACCCACCGGTGGGGCGACGCCGACTGGATGGCGGCGCGCGCGGCCGGCGACATCCACCACGGCCCGATGAGCATCTACGAGGTGCACCTGGGCAGCTGGCGCAAGGGTCTGGGCTACACCGAGATCGCCGACCAGCTCGTACCCTACGTGGCGGAGATGGGCTTCACCCACGTGGAGCTCATGCCCGTCATGCACCACCCGTACGGCGGGTCGTGGGGCTACCACGTCACCGGCTACTACGCCGCCGACAGCAGGTTCGGCCACGAGGACGGGCTGCGCTACCTCATCGACCGGCTGCACCAGGCCGGGGTCGGCGTCATCCTCGACTGGGTCCCCGGCCACTTCGCCACCGACCCGTGGGCGCTCGCGCGCTTCGACGGCACGCCGATCTACGAGCACCCCGACCCGCGCAAGGGGTGGCACCCGGAGTGGGGCTCCTACATCTTCGACTTCGGCCGGCCCGAGGTGCGCAACTTCCTCGTGGCGAACGCCAGCTACTGGCTCGAGGAGTTCCACGCCGACGGGCTGCGCGTCGACGGGGTCGCCTCGATGCTCTACCTGGACTACTCGCGGGACGAGGGCCAGTGGATCCCCAACCGGCACGGGGGTCGGGAGAACCTCGAGGCCGTCGCCTTGCTGCAGGAGGCGAACGCCACGGCATACCGTCGCTCCCCCGGCGTCGTGCTCATCGCCGAGGAGAGCACCTCCTGGCCCGGGGTCACGGCACCGACCGACAAGGGCGGGCTGGGCTTCGGCTTCAAGTGGAACATGGGGTGGATGCACGACACGCTCGGCTACCTGGGCGCCTCCCCCTTCGCCCGGGCGCACCAGCACCACGCGGTGACGTTCTCCCTGGTCTACGCCTTCAGCGAGAAGTTCATCCTCCCGATCAGCCACGACGAGGTCGTGCACGGCAAGGGCTCGCTGGTGCGCAAGATGGCCGGGGACGCCTGGCAGAAGTTCGCGACCACGCGGGCCTTCCTCGCCTACCAGTGGAGCCACCCGGGCAAGCAGCTGATCTTCATGGGCTCGGAGTTCGCCCAGGCGCGGGAGTGGGCCGACGGCGGCTCGCTCGACTGGGAGCTGACCCAGCGCCCTGAGCACGCGGGTGTCCAGTCCCTGGTCCGCGACCTGAACCGGTTGTACGCCGAGCTGCCGGCGCTGTGGCAGATCGACCACCACGCGGACGGCTTCGCCTGGCTGGACGCCAACGACGCGGGGCGCAACCAGTATGCCTACCTGCGCTGGGGCAACGAGTCGCCGGACGGGCTCCGCCCGGTGGTGGTGGTGGTCGTCAACTTCAGCGGCGTGACGCACCACCAGGTGCACGTCGGGCTGCCCTACGCCGGCCGGTGGCGCGAGGTCCTCAACACCGACGCGACCACCTACGGCGGGTCGGGGCAGGGCAACCTGGGCTTCGTTGAGGCGGTGGACCACCCGCACCAGGGCCAGCCGCACTCCGCCCTAATCACGGTGCCCCCGATGGGTGCCGTCTGGCTGGTGCCGGACCCGCTGAGCGAGGACGAGCTGGCCGAGCGGGCGGCGGCGCAGGACGACGAAGACGGCACGGACGGCACGGACGGCGGGCACCTCGACGTCGAGGGCGCCGACGACGCCGAGACCGGCGACGACGCCGCGACGAGCGAGGGGACCCCCTCCGGTGAGCTGGGAGACGGGTCGACCGAGGAGCTGGCGAAGGGCGAGCTCGCGGCCGACCACCCCTTCGTGACCGAGGGTGGTCAGCCGATCGACCACGAGGACCGCACCACGGTCGCCACCCTGGACGAGTCGGACGGCGCCGACACCGACGAGGACTTCTCTCGGTTCGGCGTGCCGCACCGCGACGAGGACGAGGACGCGGCGGCCGGGGAGCAGACCTCGGGCGGGCGACCGGACCACCCGGGCAACGAGTAGGGAGAGCACCATGGCACGACACGAGCGCGCCGGCACGCGGGCCGGGGAGCAGGACCTGATCGACGTCCGGGCGCTGGTCTCGGCTTACACCGAGATCGTCCCCGACCCCGACAGCGTGGACCAGCAGGTGGCCTTCGGCACCTCCGGGCACCGGGGCAGCTCGCTGGACGGCACCTTCAACGAGCACCACATCCTCGCGACCACCCAGGCGATCTGCGAGTACCGCGCCCAGCAGGGCACCGAGGGGCCGCTGTTCCTGGGCAAGGACACCCACGCCCTGTCCGTCCCGGCGTGGCGGAGCGCGCTGGAGGTGCTGGTCGCCAACGGCGTGGACGTCTGGAGCGAGCACGGGGAGGAGGAGTTCACGCCGACCCCGGCGGTCTCGCGGGCCATCCTGGCGTTCAACCTCGAGACCGACTCCGAGGCGGGCGCCGCGCAGGCCGACGGCATCGTCATCACGCCCTCGCACAACCCGCCCCGCGACGGCGGGTTCAAGTACAACCCGCCCCACGGCGGCCCCGCCGACACGGACGCGACCGGGTGGATCGCCGACCGGGCCAACGAGCTGCTGCGGGACGGGCTCGAGGGGGTCAGGCGGGTGCCCTTCGAGGAGGCGCTGCAGGCCGCCGAGCCCTACGACTTCATGGGTGAGTACGTCCGCGCCCTGCCCCGGGTCGTCGACCTGGACGCCATCCGCGAGGCGGGCGTGCGGATCGGTGCCGACCCGCTCGGCGGGGCCTCGGTGGCCTACTGGCAGGCCATCGCCGACGAGCACGGGATCGACCTCACCGTGGTCAACCCGGAGGTCGACCCGACCTGGTCGTTCATGACGCTGGACTGGGACGGCAAGATCCGGATGGACTGCTCCTCCCCCGACGCCATGGCCTCGCTCATCGAGATCATGGGGTCGGGTCCCGACGGGGGCGCCACCTACGACGTCGCGACCGGCAACGACGCGGACGCCGACCGGCACGGCATCGTCACGCCGGACGGCGGGCTGCTCAACCCCAACCACTACCTGGCCGTCGCCATCGACTACCTCTACGGCCAGGCCCGCCCGGACTGGCCCGAGGGCACGGCGATCGGCAAGACGCTGGTCAGCTCCTCGATGATCGACCGCGTCGCCCGGGCCCGGGGGCGGGAGCTCACCGAGGTGCCGGTCGGTTTCAAGTGGTTCGTCCCGGGGCTGCTGGACGGCTCCATCGCCTTCGGTGGTGAGGAGTCGGCCGGCGCGTCCTTCCTGTGCCGCGACGGCTCGGTCTGGTCCACGGACAAGGACGGGATCATCCTGGCGCTGCTGGCGGCCGAGATCATCGCCCGGACCGGCCGCTCACCCTCGCAGCGGTATGCCGACCTCGTCGCCGAGGTGGGCGGCGGCCAGACCCCGGCCTACGCGCGGATCGACGCCCCGGCCGGACGGGAGCAGAAGGCGCGGTTGAAGAAGCTCTCGGCGCAGGACATCTCGGCGACCGAGATCGCGGGCGAGCCGATCACGGCGATCCTCACCGAGGCACCCGGCAACGGGGCCGCGATCGGCGGGGTGAAGGTCTGCACGGAGAACGCCTGGTTCGCCGCGCGTCCCTCCGGCACCGAGGACGTCTACAAGATCTATGCCGAGAGCTTCCGCGGCCCGGAGCACCTGGCGCAGGTCCAGGCGGAGGCGCAGCAGGTGGTGGACGCGGCGCTGGCTCAGTAGAGCGCGCTCATCAGCGCCTGACGGGCCTTGCCCACCCGCGGGTCCTGGGTACCGACGACCTCGAACAGCCCGAGCAGGTGGTTGCGGGCCAGGTCGCGCTCGTCTCCGCTGGTGCGCCGGACCGCCTCGACCAGGCGGCCGAAGCCGTCCTCGACGTGGCCCCCCACGAGGTCCACGTCCGCGGCGTCGATCTGCGCCTGCACGTCGGCGGGACGGTCGGCCGCCGCCTGCCGCACGGCCGCCAGGTCCATCCCGGAGGTCCGCTCCAGCAGTCGGACCTGGCCCAGCCCGAGGCGGGCCAGCTCGTCCGCGGGGTCGGCCTCCAGCGCCTTCTCGTAGGCCGCGACGGCGGCGGCCCAGTCACCGCGGTCGATCGCGTCGTAGGCCTCCTGGTGCAGGGGCGGGAGCTCGGCCTCCTCGGCGTCCTGCTCCCCCTCCTTCTCGGCCTGCCCGGGCAGACCGTCGTCGTCGCCGAGCTCGACCCGACCGGTCACCGCGTTGGTGACCGCGGCCTCGAGGAACTTCTCGAGCAGCTGGTCGACCTGCTCCATCGGCTGCACGCCGAGGTAGAAGGGCATCGGCTGGCCGCTCAGCAGACCCATGACGACCGGCAGCGAGGAGACCTGGCCGAAGACCTGCTGGAGCACCGGGGTCAGTGCCTGGAGGATCCCCTGGCTGCCGGCGATGTCCACCCCGGCGACCTGGAAGCGACCCTCCATGGTGCGCGCCCGCTCGGCGAGCTCGCGCAGGTGGGTCAGCGACTCCGGGAGCTGCGGGGTCCAGAGCACCAGCACCACCGGGGTGGTGAGGCTGGCGTTGACGACGGACTCGAAGGTCTCGTCGGTGACCTCGACCAGGGCACCGCGACGACCCGGGACCGCGCCGGACCCCTGCCCCTGGGCGCCACCCGGGGTGGCGCCGGCACCGCTGCTCGGCGCACCGGGGCGCGGGGAGAGGCTGGACAGGTCGACGGCACCACGCAGGGCCGCGCTGGAGAAGGGCTGCTCGGTCATGCCGTCAAGGGTATGCCGTGCCGCACCGGGCCGAGGACGCCCCGGGTGCCTCACTCGCCGTAGGCGTCCACCAGCTGCTCGGTCGCGGCCAGCATCTCCGGCTTGAAGTCCACGTCCTCCGTCGGGACCCGCATCGCGATGAAGGCCCGCGTCCGCAAGGTGGCCTCGGAGGTCAGCACCTCGCTGTCCTGGAAGACCCGGAAGGAGTCGGGAGGGGTCAGCTGGCTGCCGCTGTCGACGATGAACTGGGTGTCGCGCAGCAGCGACCCCATGACGAAGCCGGTGCCGTCCTCGAACATCAGCGTGGTGACGTCGTCCGAGACCAGCCAGTTCTTCTCCCGCAGGGTGGCCTGACCGGCCAGCGCCTCGGACTGCTGCTCCGCGGCGTCGCGGACCGCCGGGGCATACCCGTGCGTGCGGTAGTCGGGGACCTCGTCCGGCTGGGGCCACTCGGTGTAGGCGCCGACCGACTTGAGCATCTCGTCCGGCTCCATCGTCAGGTCGCCGGAGCCGGAGCGCAGCACCGGGCTCCCGGCGGACCGGGCGTCGAAGGCCGGGATCTCGGTGCCCGGCAGCATCTGTGCCTCCCACCGGATCCGGAAGTCGTCCGGCTCCCCGTTGCCGGCGAGCAGGTGCAGCCAGGGCGCACCCTCCTCGGGCACCGTCTGCACCAGCAGGTAGACGGGGGTCTCCTCGTCGTCGCGGCTGATCGCGAGGACGGTGGGCTCGACCGGGTTCTCCTCGAGGTCGACCTCGGCGGGCTCGCCGTCGACGCCCTCCAGCCGGTCCGCCGCACGGTGCGCCCCGAGGGCGGTCCCGCGGAGCGAGGCCTTCTGCGCCTCCTCGATGTCCTCGCCGTCCCCCTGGTCGGCACGCACCCGCTGGGTGAGCACCTCGGTCGCGACCTCCTCGGCGGTGTCGAGGGACACGGCCCCGGCGTCGGCGTCGGTGGTCATCTCGACCGTGCTGGTGGCGGCGTCGTCGTCCGTCGCGGCCGGCGTGGCGGAGGCCGCCGCCGACTCGTCGGTCACGGCGGCGGAGCTGCTCTCCCCGGCCGGGTCGGTGGTGTCGCCGGAGCATGCGGCAAGAACAAGGGCCGAGCTCACGGTGGCCACGGCGGTGATACGGGAGAACTTCATAACGATATGGTAAACATCGGGACGGCTATGGCGGAAATCAGCGATCTCCCAGGGTAGATTCCGCCTCCGCCTCGCGCCGGTCCCGCACCCGCACCCCGTCGTCGTCCGCCGGCCCGCTGACCAACCGCTCCAGCCCGAGATAGATCGCGTAGATCGCGAGGAGCGCCGCGGTCACGTGCAGCAGCAGGGCCAGGGCCACCCCCACGATCACGCCCGCCAGCCAGTAGCGACCCCAGGCGACGGCGAGCACGCTCGGGACCAGGACGGCGAAGACGGCGCCCAGCGCGAGCTCGGTCGGCCACGGACGCTCACCCATCCACGGCACGACCGCGACGACGTCGAAGAAGTCCAGGGTGGCTGCCGTCCCCAGCAGCGCGACCAGCCCCACCAGGCCCACCAGCTGGGTCCGCTTGACCAGGTCGCGGCTGGCCCACAGCGTCCCGATGGTCACCGCGGCCCACATCAACCAGGACCGCACCCTGCCGGTGCCGAGACCGATCATGGCGGTCCGGAAGATCCGGTCCGCCTCGTGCCGGCCCACCTCCGGACCCTCATGGCTGCCGGGGCTCACCAGGGCGTCGTGCAGCACCGCCGCCGGCAGGAAGTCCCCGCTCTTGGGGACGAGCCAGGTGAACAGGTGCGGGACGGAGGCGAAGTCGGTGACGAAACCCCGGGGGACGACGAAGGGGTCGGCATACCCCTGCGCGGTGTAGCCCACGGACCGCAGCAACGAGAAGTCCCGGCCGTCCACGCTGCGCAGCTCCAGCCGGAGCGGTCCGCCCGTCTCGACGTCGAAGAACTCGCCCATCCTGGTGCCTCCTAGGTCGCGAACCGGTCCGTCGCCCGGATGAGCGCATCGAGGTTCCCCGGCTCGGAGAAGGCGTGGCCCGCGTCAGATACCACCTCGAAGTCCGCGTCCGGCAGCCGCGCCGCCAGGTCGAACGCGGTCCGGGCCGGCGTGCACATGTCCAGCCGCCCCTGCACGATCACCGTCGGGAGGTGCCGAAGGGTGTGCGCCTGGTCCAGCAGCGCACCCTCACGCATGAACCCGCCGTGCACGAAGTAGTGGTTCTCGATCCGGGCGAAGGCCACGGCCTGGGCCGGCTCCGTCGCCTTCCGGAAGCCCTCCTCGTCCGGCAGCACCGAGATCACCCGGGACTCCCAGCCGCTCCACGCCTGGCCCGCGGGGACGTGCACGGCGGGGTCCGGGTCGAAGAGCAGCTCGTGGTAGGCCAGCTGCATCTCGTGCCGGCGCTCGGCCGGGACCGGGGCGACGAACTGCGCCCAGTGGTCGGGGTAGACGTGCTCCAGGTGACCCCGCTCGTACATCCAGGCGAGCTCGGCAGGGCGCAGCGTGAAGATGCCGCGCAGCACCAGCTCGGTCACCCGGTCGGGGTGCGCCTCGGCATACGCCAGGGACAGGCAGGAGCCCCAGGACCCGCCGAAGACCTGCCAGCGCTCGATGCCCAGGTGCTCCCGGATGCGCTCCATGTCGCCGACGAGGTGCGCCGTCGTGTTGGTCGCCCACAGCGCGGGATCGACGGTGGTCGACGCGTGCGGGGTGGACCTGCCCGCCATCCGCTGGTCGAACAGCACGATGCGGTAGCGCTCGGGGTCGAAGACGCGGCGCTGCTTCGGGCTGGTGCCGCTGCCGGGGCCTCCGTGCACGAAGACCACCGGCTTGCCCTCGGGGTTGCCGGACTCCTCGAGGTAGACCTGGTGGCCGTCGCCCACGTCCAGCAGCTGCGTGCGGTAGGGCTCGATCTCGGGGTAGAAGGTGCGTCGCTCGCTCACCCTCCGACCGTAGCGGTCCGGCCTCCGGTCCGGGCGCCCTCCCCGCGTGGGTGCCCTCCCCGGCAGATGAGCAAGGCTGCGCGACAGAGCACAGGGAGACGTCCCTGCGGTGTGTCAGCGATCCTTGCTCATGTGCCTAAGGATGCGGCGCGGACCATGCGCAGCTCGACCACGCCCTCGTGGCCATCGAGGCTCTGCGTGCCGTCCAGCGCAAAGCCCTGCCGTGCATAGAACCGGATGGCGCGATCGTTGCCCCGCGCCACCCAGAGGTATGCCTCACGCCGGCCCAGGGCCAGATCCACGAGCTGCTGCGCCACCCCGGACCCCTGGTGGTCCGGAGCGACGTTCAGCGACCAGAGCTGGTGCGGGGTCGGCGGGTCCTCATCCCGGGCCGGCCCGTGCATGCAGAACCCGACCGGAGTCCCCTCCTGCAGCGCGACGAGGAACCCACGCCCGTCCTTCGCCACGGCACCGGCGTCGTAGGCGGCGACCACCTGGTCCCATGTCGGCCGGAACTGCCCCGGCTCGAGCACGTCGACGACCTCGTCGGGCATGATCCCGCGGTAGGTCGTCCGCCAGACGCGCGAGTGCAGAGCCGCGAAGCCCTCGGCGTCGCCTGACAGCGGCTCCCGCAGCTCCCACGTGATGCGGCTCGGCTCCTGCGGCCCATCCCACCGTGAGGTCTGTCTGGAGGGAAGTGCCGACTCGCTCATTCGTCCAACCGTAGGCGGTCGTCGATGCCCTTCGCGCACATGAGCAAGGTTCCTCGACACAGAGCAGGGAGAAATCCCTGCAGCATGTCGAGGATCCTTGCTCATGTGGGTCCCGGGCGGCGGCTCGGCGGCCCGGGCGGCGGCCGGGGCGCGGGTATGCCGGCCGGCTCAGCGCTGCGGCACGGTGATGATCAGGGCGTCCCCCTGCCCGCCGCCGCCGCACAGGGCGGCCGCCCCGGTGCCGCCACCGCGACGGCCCAGCTCCAGGGCCAGGTGCAGCAGGATGCGGGCACCGGACATCCCGATCGGGTGACCCAGCGCGATGGCCCCGCCGTTGACGTTGACCTTCTCCGGGTCGAGCCCGAGCTCCTTGGTCGAGGCCAGGCCGACCGCGGCGAAGGCCTCGTTGATCTCCACCAGGTCCAGGTCGGTCGGGGCGATGCCCTGCTTCGCGCAGGCCGCGGCGATGGCGCGGGCGGGCTGGCTCTGCAGGGTCGAGTCCGGTCCCGCCACCATGCCGTGCGCGCCGATCTCGGCGATCCACTCCAGCCCGAGCTCGGTCGCCTTGGCCTTGCTCATGACGACCACGGCGCAGGCCCCGTCGGAGATCTGCGATGCGGAGCCCGCCGTGATGGTGCCGTCCTTGGCGAAGGCGGGACGCAGCGTGCCGAGCGACTCGGTGGTCGTGTCGGCCCGGATCCCCTCGTCGGTGCCGACCGTCACCGGGTCGCCCTTGCGCTGCGGGATCTCGACCGGCACCACCTCGTCGTCGAAGCGGCCCTGCTCCCAGGCCGCGGCGGCCCGCTGGTGGCTGCGCGCGGAGAAGGCGTCCTGCTCCTCACGGGTGAACTCGTGCGCGGCGTCGGACCGGTTGGCGGACTCGGTCAGGCCGCCCATCGCCTGGTCGGTGAAGGCGTCCCAGAGGCCGTCGAAGGCCATGTGGTCACGCATCGTGACGTCGCCGTACTTGAAGCCCGCCCGCGACTTCTCCAGCAGATGCGGCGCCCCGCTCATGGACTCCTGGCCCCCGGCCACGACGACCTCGACCTCGCCGGCCCGGATGAGCTGGTCGGCGAGCGCGATCGCGTCGATGCCAGACAGGCAGACCTTGTTGATGGTCAGGGCGGGCACGTCCATCGGGACGCCCCCGGCCACCGCCGCCTGGCGGGCCGGGATCTGACCGGCCCCGGCGGTGAGCACCTGGCCCATGACGACGTAGTCGACCTGGTCGCCGGAGATGCCGGCCTTGCCCAGCGCCCCGGCGATGGCGACACCGCCGAGCTGGGCGCCGGACAGGCTGGAGAGCGACCCCAGCAGCCGCCCCATCGGGGTGCGGGCCCCGGCGACGACGACGGACGTGGTGGGCTGGGACATCGACATCTGCGGATCTCCTCCAGCGACGGTGACGGGTATGCCTGCTCGCCACTGTAACGGCGCGGCGACCCTGACCCAGGGTCAGCCTCCGTGCACGACCTGGCCGTCCAGGACGGTGGCGCTGACGAGGGTGTACCGGAACCGGCGCGCCCGCTCGGCGCTGGTGCCGGCCTCCGCCAGCGGGTCGTGCTCCAGCAGCGCCAGGTCGCCACGGTCGCCGGCGCGCACGCGCTGCCCGTCGACCGAGGCGGCGAGCGCCTCCTGGGGCGTGATCTCCTGCTCCGGGTGCCAGCTCTCGCCGTCCTCCGGCCCGCGGTGGACCGCCGCGGCCATCGCCAGCCAGGGGTCGAGCGGGGACACCGGGGCGTCCGAGCCCAGCGACAGCTCGATGCCGGCGTCCAGGAAGCTGCGCAGCGTGAAGGTGCGGTCGGTCCGGTCCGGCCAGCAGCGCTCGGTGACGGACCGGTCATCGAGCAGGTGCGCCGGCTGCACGCTGGCCACCACCCGCTGCGGCAGCGCCGCCCACCGCCGCACGTCCCGCGGGTCGATGAGCTGGGCGTGCTCGACCGACCCGCTGGCCCCGGTCGCCGCGAACGCGTCGAGCACCGCCGCGACGGCGGCGTCACCGATCGCGTGCAGCGCCGCGTCCAGGCCCGCGCCCCGGGCGCGCGTCAGCAGCGACACGAGCTCGTCGACCGGGTAGTTCGCCGCCCCGGACGGCTGCTCGAGCAGGTGGCCGTCGGCATACGGGTCGCAGCACCAGGCGGTGCGGGTGTTGAGCGAGCCGTCGGTGATGACCTTGAGCGGACCCATGGTCACCAGGCCGTCGGTCGAGCGGATCGGGTCGCCGGTGCGCAGCCCCGCGGCGATCGCGTCCTCGAGCCCCTCCGGGTAGACGCCGGTGCGGGCGCGCAGCGAGGGGAAGCCCTCGGCGGTGCGCTCCCGCCACTGCTCCCAGGGGCGGCCGAACTCCAGGTCGACGATGCCGACCACCCCCAGCTGGTGCGCGGCCTGGATCGCGCGGGTGACGGCATACTCCGACTCCTCGTGGGCGCCGTGCAGCCGCTGCAGCCGGTCGTAGAGGGGGAACCAGTCGCTCTCCGCGACCACGCCCTCCACCGGGGGACCGCCGAGCAGGCGCAGCGCCGCGGAGTTGAGCCAGCCGTGGTGCCCGTCGCCGCTGATGAGCGCGACCGGGACGTCCCCGGTGACGGCGTCCAGGGCCGCGACGGTGGGCTGCTCGAGCCACCGCCCGGTGCGGTGCCCCCACCCCACGAGCACCCCGGTCGGGCTGTCGAAGCCCCACGTCAGCCGGTCGACCACGCGTGCCAGCACGTCCCCGGGGCTGGCGGTGCCGGACGTGTCCAACCGGGTCTGGCCGAGCGACCACTGGACCATGTGCACGTGCGTGTCCCACAGGCCGGGGACGACGTGGCGGCCGCCGCCGTCCACCTCCGGGACGCCGCGCGCCGCGGCACGCAGCCCCGGGCCGACCTCGTCGATGACGCCGTCCCGGATCAGGACGTCCACCGGCTCGGTCCCCGCTCGCGGGTCGGGGTCGATCGCGACGGGGCGGACGTCGCGCAGCAACAGGTCGCTCATGGCGGGGATGCTAGTGCGACATACCGCCGCAACTGCGAGGGGCTGGCCGGGCAGGGGCCTACCGTGGGTCACATGAGTCACTTCCGTCGCGCCCACGCGTCGTCCCCGCAGGTGGGGACGACCGGGTGACGACGCAGCAGGCACCGCCCCGGACGAGGCCCGGCGGCGAGGGTCCGCCAGCGGGCGCCGAGCACGAGACCCCGCCGCGCACCGTCGCCGACCGGCGCAGGGTCCGCCTCCGACGGGCCGCCCGGGCGATGAACCCGGCCGCCGCACCGCGTGCCGGCGTGCGGGCGGTCCAGCGCTGGCAGGCCTTCCGGGTGCGTCAGCGCGAGCTGCTGGACGAGAGCAACCGGCTGCAGTCCGAGCTGTGGGCGCAGATCCACGCCGGGGCGCCCGCCTCCGACGGCGACGTGCCCGCTCCCGGGGCGAGGACGCGCGCCGCCGGGTCGACGGAGGGCGGCACGAGCCGCCCGCCGGCCCTGTGGGCCTCGCCCTTCTCCATCGGGTTCACCGGAGCCCTCGGCGTGTTGCTCGCCTGGCTGCTGGTGCAGAACCTCACCCGGCTGTCCTCGGTGCTCACCTATCTGCTCGTGGCGGTCTTCCTCACCCTCGCGCTCAACCCGCTGGTGGAGTGGCTCACCCGCCGGGGCGTGAGCAGACCCAGCAGCGTCTTCGTCGTCTTCATGGGCTTCGTCACCGTGGTGGCGGTCAGCGCCGTCACCCTGCTGCCCGGCGTGGTGGCCCAGGCGGTGAGCCTCGTCGAGCGCGCCCCGCAGACGGTCGAGGGACTGGCCACCTCGCCCTGGTTGGTGGAGCTGGACCAGCGGTATGCCGTGAGCGAGCGTGCGACCACCGAGCTGGACCGGCTGCTCACCGAGCGGGGCACCTGGACGACGGTCTTCGGCGGGGTCCTGGGGGCCGCCGGGTGGGTGGCGGGCAGCCTCGTCGGCCTGCTCACCTCGGCCATCCTCACCCTCTACCTGCTGGCGACGCTCCCCTCGGTCAAGGAGGGGGCATACCGCCTGGTGCCGGCCAGCCGCCGCCCGGGCGTGGTCCGGCTGGCCGAGGAGATCATGCGCCGGGTCGGTGGCTACGCCCTCGGACAGGCCACGGTCGCCACGATCAACGCGGTCTGCTCCTGGCTGATGATGCAGGTGCTGGGCATCCCCTACGCCGCGATCCTCGCCGTGTCGGTGGGCCTGCTGGGCCTCATCCCACTCATCGGTGCCACACTCGGGGCGATCATCGTGGCGCTGTCCGCGCTGACCGTGTCGCCCACCCTGGCGCTGGTCGTGCTCATCTACTACGTGATCTACCAGCAGCTCGAGAACTACTGGATCGTCCCGCGCATCATGCAGCGGACGGTGTCGGTGCCCGGCGCCGTCACGGTGGTCGCCGTGCTTGCGGGGGGCACCCTGCTCGGCGTCCTCGGGGCCCTCATCGCCATCCCGGTCGCCGCGGGGCTGCTGCTGATCTACGAGGAGGTCCTGGTCCCGCGCCAGGAGGCCCACTGAGGCGACGCCTGGGTCCTAGGCGAAGGAGCCGCCCGGGCGGCGGCGCTCCCGCGCCGACCAGCAGACGGTATGCCAGTGGCGACGGTTCTCCGCCTGCTGCATCCCCTCGGTCGGCCAGGCGACCGTGTGCGCGACGTCGGCGCCGACCTGCTGCTGGCACCCCGGGCAGACGTACCGACGCCCGCTGTCGTTGGGACGGACCGTCCGGACCGACCAGACCTGCCCGGCGAACCGGACCTCCTGGACGCCGCGGCGCAGCAGGTCACCGGGCGGGCCGGCGCCGGCCCGGGACCGGCCGCGCGGCCGACCGCCGCGGCGCGGCCGGTTGGAGCGCGGCACGGCTCAGCCCGTGAACGGGCGATCGAGCAGCACGTGCTCGATGAGCAGCGGGGAGGGCTCCACCGACTCCGGCGCGAAGCCGCCCGCCTCGGACAGCTCCTCGCACACGGTGAGGACCTCCTCGGCACCGATCTGGTCGATCATCGCGAACGGCCCGGCGGGATAGCCCAGCCCGAACTGCAGCGCGGTGTCGATGTCGGCGACGCTCGCATAGCCCTCGTCCAGCATGCGCACCGCGTCCATGAGGTGCGGCATGAGCAGGGCGTCCACCACCAGCCCCGGACGGTCACGGCAGACCACCGGCTCGGCCCCGATGCTGGTCACGACCTCGCGCAGCAGGGCCACGGTGGCGTCGTCGGTGGCGCTGCACCGGCCGATCTCCACGACCTGGCCGTTGCCGGTCGGGGCGTGCATGCGCAGCACCGCGGCCGTCTCCGGCCGACCGGACAGGGCCCCGATCGCCACCGCGACCTCGTCGTTGACCGTGGTGAGCACCGTCTGCGGCCCGCAGATCTCGCCCAGCACCTCCCAGAGCTCCTCGCCCTGGCCGCCGGCCTCCACCGGCTCGTCGTCCTCCATCTCGCCCCCGGGCGCCGCCGCGGCCTCGATCACCAGGCCGACCTCGGCCAGCGTGCCCAGCTCCTCGGTGTCCCGCGGATCGGCGACCTGCTGGACGGCATACCCGCCGTCGCGGAGCCGGGAGACCAGGTCGTCGGCGATCTCGCCGGTGCCGACCACCCCGACCCGGCTCAGCGTCCCGCTGGACGCCGCAGCCTCCTGCTCCGGGACGACCTGCCCGCTCCCGGGCCGGGCGTAGGCGTAGAAGCCCTCGCCGCTCTTGCGCCCGAGCAGCCCGGCGGTCACCATCCGCTCCAGCATCGGGCTCGGGGCGTGCATCGGGCTCCGGCTGTGGGCGTAGATCACGTCGCCGATGTGGTGGCAGACGTCCAGGCCGACCAGGTCCATCAGCGTGCACGGGCCCATCGGCAGGCCTGCCCCGACCCGCATGGCGGTGTCGAGGTCCTCCCGCGAGACGTGGCCCTGCTCCAGCATGCGGAGCGCGGAGACGAAGTAGCCGAAGAGCAGGTAGTTGGCGACGAAGCCGGCCCGGTCGCCCACCACGACCGGCCGCTTCCCGATCCGCTCGGCGAGGTCGACGACGGCGTCCCGGCTCGCCGCCGCGGTGCGCACCGTGGTGATCACCTCGACCAGCTTCAGCACGGGCGCGGGGTTGAAGAAGTGCATCCCCACGACCCGCTCGGGGTGCGCCGTGCCCGCCGCGATGGCGGTGATCGACAGGCTGGAGGTGTTGGACGCCAGCACGGCGTCGGGGGCGACCACGTCGTCCAGGGCGCCGAGGACCTGGTGCTTGAGGTCCATCACCTCGGGCACCGCCTCGACCACGAGGTCGGCGTCCGCCAGGTCCGCCAGGGCGGTCGTGATCGTGACCCGGTCGAGGATCTCGCGCCGGCCCGCCTCGTCCAGCTTGCCCTTGGAGACGGCCCGGTCGGTCGAGGCCTCCAGGATGCCGCGCCCGCGCTCGGCCAGCTCCTCGGTCGTCTCGACCCCGATCACGGCGAGCCCTCCCCTCGCGAAGACCTCGACGATGCCGGCACCCATGGTGCCCAGTCCGATGACCCCGACGGTGCTGATCTCACGCATGGCCCGATCATGTCACGGCGCCACGGGGCCCCCGCCCCACCGGTCGACGCGTCCGCGGCCGGTCGGCGGCGGGTTAGGCTGGCGGCCGTGCGTGTCGTCGTCGCCCGGTGCTCCGTGGACTACCACGGGGCCCTCGAAGCCCACCTCCCGCTGGCCACCCGGCTGCTCATGGTCAAGGCCGACGGGTCGGTGCTCGTCCACTCCGACGGGGGTTCCTACAAGCCGCTGAACTGGATGGCCCCGCCCTGCTCGATGGCGCAGACCGAGCCGGACGAGGTGGAGACCGAGCAGGGGGTCACGCAGGTCTGGCAGGTCTCCCACGGGAAGCGGGACGACACCCTCCGGGTCAAGATCCACGAGGTGCTCGCGGACACCACGCACGACCTCGGGATCGAGCCGGGGCTGGTCAAGGACGGCGTCGAGGCCCAGCTCCAGGCCCTCCTCGCCGAGCACATCACGACCCTCGGCGACGACTGGTCCCTGCTGCGAAGGGAGTACCCGACGGCCATCGGACCGGTGGACATCCTGTGCCGCGACGCGGACGGCGCGACCGTCGCGGTCGAGATCAAGCGGCGGGGCGACATCGACGGTGTGGAGCAGCTCACCCGCTACCTCGAGCTGCTCAACCGCGACCCGCACCTCGCCCCGGTGCAGGGTGTCTTCGCGGCGCAGCTCATCAAGCCTCAGGCGCGGGTGCTGGCCACCGACCGCGGGATCCGCTGCGTCACCCTCGACTACGAGGCGCTGCGCGGCCTGGACGACGCGGAGGCACGGCTCTTCTGAGCTAGCGTGGGCGGCATGCCAGCCCCGCACGGTCGGATGCGGTCCGTCCTGCGCTTCGTGCTCGTCGGGGTCGCCAACACGGCCGTCTACTACCTGTGCTACCGCCTGCTGCTGCTCGGTATGCCCTACGTCCCGGCCCACCTGCTGGCGTGGTCGGGGGCGGTCGTCTTCTCCTTCTTCGCCAACAGCCTGTTCACCTTCGGCGTGCGTCCCACCTGGAGACGGTTCCTCGCCTACCCGCTGACCACCGTGGTCAACCTCGCCTTCACCACCGCCGGCTCGGTGCTGCTCGTCGAGGCGGTGGGCCTGGACGAGCGCTACGCCACCCTGCTGGTGGGCCTGGCCGCGGTGCCGCTCACCTTCGTCCTCACCCGCTACGTGCTCACCGCCGGTCGCGGCTACGGCACAATCGACCCGTGACCCGTCCCGCCGCGATCGCCGCCCCCAACACCTACGCCACGGAGGCGGCGGCGCACGCGCTGGCCGCTGGCGGCACCGCCGTGGACGCGGCCATCGCCGCCATGGTGACCGCGACGGTCACCGAGCCGGGGGTCGTCTCCACCCTCGGGGGGTGCTTCATCAACGTCTGGGCGCCCGGGACCGACCCGGTGGTCGTCGACGGCAACGTCGAGATGCCCGGCCGCGGCATGAGCGAGGACGTGAGGGGCACCGGGCTCATCGAGGCCGCCTCGGACTACGGCGGCGGCATGGTGACCTACGTGGGACCCGGCTCGGTGGCCACCCCGGGGATGCTGGCCGCGATGGGCTGGGCGCACCGACGCTTCGGCCGGGCGCCCTGGGCCGAGCTGCTGCAGCCCGCAGCCGACGTGGCCCGGGCGGGGTACCCCCTGAGCCGGACGGCCCAGTCCTACCTGATCCTGGTGACCGAGACCATCCTGGCCTGGGACCCGGCCACCCGGGCGCTGCTGACCGACGACGGCGGGCCGCCCGCGGTCGGTCACCGCATCGTGGACCCGGTGCTGGCCGACACGCTCGAGCACCTCGGCCGGACGGGCGCGGGCGACGCCTACCACGGTGACGTGGCCCGGGCCGTCGACGCCGACATGCGCGCCCGCGGCGGACTGCTCTCGCTCGCCGACCTGGAGGCATACCAACCCGTCGTGCGCACCGCGCTGCGCAGCCGGCTCGGACCCTGGGACCTGGGGTGCAACCCTCCCCCGTCGATCGGCGGCCCGGTGCTCACCGCACTGCTGCGCCTGCTCGGCGCGACCACCGGGGAGATCGACCCGGCACAGGTCGCGCTGGTGATGAAGGAGGTGCTCGACATCCGGCTCGACCGGATCGACACCGCTGCCGATCTCGAGGCCGCCGGAGCCGAGCTGCTCCAGACCCTCCACCACATCGGCGCGACCGGCCTCCCCACGTCCCCCTCGACCGCGCACGTCTCCGTGGTCGACGGCGACGGCACCGCCTGCGCGCTCACCGCGTCGGCGGGATACGGGTCGGGGATGACGATCCAGGGGACCGGGCTGGTGGCCAACAACTCGCTCGGCGAGCTCGAGCTGAACCGCCTCGGGCTGCACTCGCTGGCGCCCGGCACCCGGCTCGCGTCCAACATGGCGCCCACGACGGCCCGGCGCGACGACGGTGCCGTGCTGGCCATCGGGACGCCCGGTGCCGATCGGATCACCACCGCGCTGGCCCAGGTGCTCACCCACATGGCGCGGCACGGCGAGGACCTGCAGACCGCCATCGACCGGCCACGTATGCATCCTCGGAGGCTGGAGGACGGCAGCACCCGGATCGACCACGAGGTGGACGAGGCGATCGCCACCAGCCTGGAGGCCGCCGGGCTGCCCCGGTTCGAGCACCCGCCGTCGTCGATGTACTTCGGCGGCGTGGGGGCGGCCCTGCGCTCACCCCGGGGCGAGCTCACCGCGGCGGCGGACGACCGGCGCGTCGCGGCCACCCTGGTCACCTGAGCCGGGGCCGCCGGCACGTGGGACCATGCGGGCATGGTCAACCTGACGCGGATCTACACCCGGACCGGAGACGACGGCACCACGGCCCTCGGTGACAACGGGCGCACGAGCAAGACCGACGCCCGGCTGGCGGCCTTCGCCGACACGGACGAGACGAACTCGGTGATCGGTGTCGCCCTCGCCTGCGGCGACCTTCCTGACGAGGTCCGCCAGACGCTGTCCCGCATCCAGAACGACCTCTTCGACGTCGGTGCCGACCTGTGCATGCCGCTCCGGGCGAGCTACGAGTGGGAGCCGCTGCGGGTGCAGGCGGCGTGGGTCGAGGAGCTCGAGGCGGACTGCGACCGCTACAACGCCGACCTGCCGGCGTTGCGCTCCTTCATCCTTCCGGGCGGCAGCGCGGGCGCGGCCCTGCTGCACCAGGCCAGGACGGTGGCGCGGCGCGCCGAACGCTCCACCTGGGCGGCGCTGGCCGAGTACGGCGACCAGCCGGCGGAGCAGGACGCGGCCAAGGGCACCGGTGGCGTCAACCGGCTCACCGCGACCTATCTCAACCGGCTGTCCGACCTGCTCTTCATCCTCGCCCGGGCGGTGGCCACGACCGGCGCCGGGGACGTGCTGTGGCAGCCGGGAGGGGGACGCGAGCAGCGTCCTCGCTAGGCGACCTGGGTGTTCCAGCCGGGCGGGACCGCCTCGACCCAGGAACGCAGGGCGGTGTAGTGCTGCTCGCCCAGGGCGAGCTCGAAGCGGGACGTGCCGTAGCTGACCGGCACCCTGATCAGCCGCGCACCACCCAGGGCCGCTGCGTCCTGCGCCGCGAGGGGTCCGGCCACCCCCAGGTCCAGGTTGCCCCGCAGCCACGGACCGACGGAAAGACCGCCCCGTCCCCTGAGGGAGAGGCGGTCCTCGGTGAAGCGCAGCGTGCCACGACGCCAGGCACCGTCCTGGTCGCGGTAGGCGGCCGGCATCGGCGGGCAGGTGCTCCCCCGCTGCCCCGCGAGGTGGAAGGTGAACAGGCCCAGGCCCAGGATGACGAGGCCGCCCACGACGGCCATCAGCACCAGGACGAGTGAGCCCGTCATCGGCGACGCAGGGCCTAGTTCCCGGCCGGCGTCGAGAGTGCGCTGGCGTCCACCCGGTCCGCGACGATGACGACCAGGTCGTCGTCCACCGACAGGAAGCCGCCGTCGATGGTGACCTTCTCGGTGCTCCCCCCGTGATGGATGCCGACCTCGCCCTCGACCAGCACGGCCAGCACCGGGGTGTGGCCCGGCATGATGCCGAGGTCGCCGTCGATGCTCCGGGCGCTCACCATGGACGCTTCGCCGGCCCAGACCTTGCGGTCCGCCGCGACGAGCTCGACCTGCAGTGCACTCACGAGTTGTGTCCCTTCGGGTGGTGGTTCGGGAGTCGAGTCTACCGGCCCCGCGCACCCGGGCCGGACGGGGCCGGGAGCCTCACCCGCGGGTGCCGGCCCCTTCGTCGACGGCTCCGGTGATCCGGTTGAGCCCGTGCATGCCGTGGTGGACGAGCAGGGCGGCGGCGGTCCCCAGCGCGATCCCCTCGAAGCTCAGCACCCCCACGTCCCAGGTGTAGTTCGCGATGCCGACGACGAGGGCCACCCCGGCCGTCGCGAGGTTGATCGGGTCGCCGAAGTCCACGCGGTGCTCCACCCAGATCCGCACGCCCAGCACCCCGATCATGCCGTAGAGGACAGTCGCCGCCCCGCCCAGCACCCCGGCGGGGACCGTCTGGATGAGCGCGCCGAAGGTCGGCAGGAAGGCCAGCGCGACGGCGGTGACCGCGGCCACCCAGTAGGCCGCGGTCGAGTAGACGCGGGTCGCGGCCATCACGCCGATGTTCTCCGCGTAGGTCGTCGTGCCCGAGCCGCCACCGGCCCCGGCCACCGTGGTCGCCAGGCCGTCCGAGATGAGGGTCCGGCCGAGCATGTGGTCGAGCGCGTCCGCGGACTCACCGGTCATCTGCGCCACCGACTTCACGTGGCCGATGTTCTCCGCCACCAGCACCAGCACGACGGGCAGGAAGAGCCCCGCCACGCCGAGGTGGAACTCCGGGGCCATGAGCGGCGGCGCACCCAGCCAGCCGGCGTCGGCGACGACCGCGAGGTCCACCTCGCCCCGGACCAGCGCGACGGCATACCCCACCAGGACGCCGAGCAGGATGGACAGGCGCCCGAGCAGCCCACGGAAGAGCACGCCGCACACCAGGATCGCCACGAGGGTGACGAGGGCGGTGACCGGTGCCTGCTCCACGTTGGCCCAGGCGGCCGGGGCCAGGTTGAGCCCGATCAGGGCCACGATCGCGCCGGTCACCACCGGCGGCATCAACCGGGCGATCCACCCGTGCCCGACCAGCTGCACGACCACGCCCACGGCGGCCAGCCCGACCCCGGCCATGACCACGCCGCCCAGGGCGCCGGCCGGGCCGTGCTGTGCCTGCGCGGCGGCGATCGGGGCCAGGAAGGCGAAGCTGGACCCCAGGTAGGACGGCACCCTGTTGCGCGTGATGAGCAGGAAGAGCATGGTGCCCAGACCGCTGAAGAGCAGCGTGGTGCTGGGTGGGAAGCCGGTGATCAGCGGCACCAGGAAGGTGGCGCCGAACATCGCCACCACGTGCTGCATGCCGATCCCGATGGTCGGGACCCACGCCAGCCGTTCGCGCGGTCCGACCACCTCGCCTGGCCGGATCCGGGTGCCATCACCGTGCACGGTCCACATGGCCAGCAGCTCCTCGGGGGCTCAGAGCAACCACGCGCGGCGCTCGGTGGGGGTGTGCGCAACCACGCGCGGCGCTCGGTGGGGGTGTGAGCGACCACGCCCGGCGCTCGGTGGCACGGAACAGGCCTCCGGGGACTGAAGCTCGAGTCCCCGAAGGCCTGTCCGGTCACTAGGGGGTGGTCAGCTGTTCTTCTCCAGCTCGGCCGCCTGACGCTCGACGTCCTCGAGCCCGCCGCACATGAAGAAGGCCTGCTCGGGGAGGTGGTCGTAGTCGCCGTCGGCGACCTTGGTGAAGGCCTCGATCGTGTCCGACAGCGGCACGGTCGAGCCCTCGATGCCGGTGAACTGCTTGGCCACGTAGGTGTTCTGCGACAGGAACCGCTGGATCCGGCGCGCGCGACCGACGAGGATCTTGTCCTCCTCGGACAGCTCGTCGATGCCGAGGATCGCGATGATGTCCTGCAGCTCCTTGTAGCGCTGCAGGATCGACTTGATCCGCACGGCGGTGTCGTAGTGCTCCCGGCTGATGTAGCGCGGGTCGAGGATCCGGCTGGTCGAGGTCAGCGGGTCCACGGCCGGGTAGATGCCCATCGAGGCGATCGGGCGGGACAGCTCGGTGGTGGCGTCCAGGTGGGCGAAGGTGGTCGCCGGGGCCGGGTCGGTGTAGTCGTCGGCCGGCACGTAGATCGCCTGCATCGAGGTGATCGAGTGACCACGCGTGGAGGTGATGCGCTCCTGCAGGGTGCCCATCTCGTCGGCCAGGTTGGGCTGGTAGCCCACCGCCGACGGCATCCGGCCCAGCAGGGTGGACACCTCGGAGCCGGCCTGGGTGAAGCGGAAGATGTTGTCGATGAAGAGCAGCACGTCCTGCTTCTGCACGTCGCGGAAGTACTCCGCCATCGTCAGCGCGGACAGGGCCACGCGCAGACGGGTGCCCGGCGGCTCGTCCATCTGCCCGAAGACCAGCGCGGTCTGGCCGAGCACGCCGGCCTCCTCCATCTCCACGATGAGGTCGTTGCCCTCACGGGTCCGCTCGCCGACGCCGGCGAAGACGGACACACCACCGTGGTCACGGGCGACACGGGCGATCATCTCCTGGATGAGCACGGTCTTGCCCACACCGGCGCCACCGAACAGGCCGATCTTGCCGCCCTGGACGTACGGCGTCAGCAGGTCGATGACCTTGATGCCGGTCTCGAACATCTGGGTCTTGGACTCCAGCTGGTCGAAGGCGGGCGCCTGGCGGTGGATGCCCCAGCGCTCCTCGACCTCGATGGTCTCGCCCTCGGGCAGGTCGAGGACCTCACCGGTGGCGTTGAAGACGTGGCCCAGGGTCACGTCGCCGACCGGCACCGTGATCGGGCCGCCGGTGTCCTGCACCGGCGCGCCGCGGACCAGGCCGTCGGTGGGCTGGAGCGAGATCGCCCGCACCATGTTGTCGCCGATGTCCTGGGCGACCTCGAGGTTGACGGTCTTGGCCTCGCCGCCGACCTCGACCTCGGTCTTGAGCAGGTTGTAGAGCGCGGGCATCTGCCCCGGGGGGAACTCGACGTCGACGACCGGGCCGATGATCCGGGCCAGTCGACCCACGGCGCCCTGGGTCTGCTCCGTGCTGGGAGCCTCGGTGGTAGCAGTCATGGCTACGTGCTTCCTCTCACTTCTTGGCGTCGGCGAGGGCGCTCGCGCCGCCCACGATTTCGCTGATCTCTTGGGTGATCTCGGCCTGGCGGGCCTGGTTGGCAAGACGCGTGTAGGTCTTGATGAGCTCCTCGGCGTTGTCCGTCGCCGACTTCATCGCGCGCTGGCGGGCGGCCAGCTCGGAGGCGGCGGACTGGAGCAGGGCGTTCCAGATCCGCGAGGTGATGTAGCGCGGCAGCAGGGCGTCCAGCACCTCGGCGGCGTCCGGCTCGAACTCGTAGAGCGGGAAACCGTTCTCCGGTGTCCTGGGGGCGGCGTCCTCCACGACCTCCAGCGGCAGCAGACGGGTGACCTGCACCTCCTGGGTCACCATGTTGACGAAGCGGGTGTAGACGACGTGGATCTCGTCGACCCCACCCTCGTCCGAACCCTTGGTGAACTCACCGATCAGCCGCTCCGAGATCTCCTGCGCGACGTCGAACGTCGGGGAGTCGGAGAAGCCGCTCCAGGAGTCCTCGTAGGGCCGGCTGCGGAAGTTGTAGTAGGACTCCGCCTTGCGCCCGGTGAGGTAGGGGACGAACTCCATGCCGGAGTCCTCGACGAGCTCGCGCAGCTGCTCGCTGCGCTTGAGCACGTTCGCGGCATACGCCCCGGCCAGTCCCCGGTCGGAGGTGATGACGAGCACCCCGGCCCGCTTCGGCTGCTCCCGCTTCGTGGTGAGCGGGTGGTCGACGTCGGCGTGTGTCGCGACCGCCGACGCCGCCCGGGTGATGGCCCGGGCATACGGCGTCGTCTCGGCGACCCGCTGGCGGGCCTTCACCACCCGAGAGGCGGCGATGAGCTCCATCGCCCGGGTGATCTTCTTGGTCGACTGGACGGACCGGCTGCGCTGGCGGTACTCCCGCTGCTGCGCTCCCATATCTCGCCTCTCTCGCTTCGGTGGTGGTCGTGCGGATCGCTGGTATGCCCGGCGCTCAGTGGCGCTGGACGGTCAGCTGCTCCTGGTCGACCTCGTCATCGCCCATGGCCTCGACCGAGTCCTCCTCGGCGGAGCCGACGCTGACCTCGGCGCTGTCGTCCGGGGTGAACTCCTGCTTGAACGCCGTCATCGCGTCCGCGAGGGCAGCCTCGGTGTCGTCGCCGAGCTTGCCGCTCTCGCGGATGCCGCTCAGCAGCCCGTCGTGCTCGCGGCCGAGGTACTCGACCCACTCGGTCTCGAACCGGCGCACGTCGCTCACCGGGACCTCGTCGATGTGCCCGTTGGTGCCGGCCCAGATCGTCGCGACCTGCTCCTCGACCGACACCGGCGAGGACTGCGGCTGCTTGAGGATCTCGACCATGCGCGCACCGCGGGCCAGCTGCGCCTTGGACGCGTCGTCCAGGTCGGAGGCGAACATCGCGAAGGCCTCCATCTCGCGGAACTGCGCCAGGTCGACCTTGAGCCGTCCGGAGACCGACTTCATCGCCTTGATCTGGGCGGCGCCACCGACGCGGGACACGGAGACACCCACGTCGATCGCGGGGCGGACGTTGGAGTTGAACAGGTCGGCCTGCAGGTAGATCTGCCCGTCGGTGATGGAGATGACGTTGGTCGGGATGTAGGCCGACACGTCACCCGCCTTGGTCTCGATGATCGGCAGCCCGGTCATCGAGCCGGCGCCCATCTCGTCGGACAGCTTGGCGCAACGCTCCAGCAGCCGGGAGTGCAGATAGAAGACGTCGCCCGGGTAGGCCTCACGACCCGGCGGGCGGCGCAGCAGCAGCGACACGGCGCGGTAGGCCTCGGCCTGCTTGGACAGGTCGTCGAACACGATGAGCACGTGCTTGCCGTCGTACATCCAGTGCTGGCCGATGGCCGAGCCGGTGTACGGCGCGAGGTACTTGAAGCCGGCGGCGTCGGAGGCCGGGGCGGCGACGATCGTGGTGTAGTCCAGGGCGCCGTTCTCCTCCAGCGTGCCGCGCACGGAGGCGATGGTGGAGCCCTTCTGGCCGATCGCGACGTAGATGCAGCGCACCTGCTTGTCCGGGTCGCCGGACTCCCAGTTGGCCTTCTGGTTGAGGATCGTGTCGATTGCGACCGTGGTCTTGCCGGTCTGCCGGTCACCGATGATGAGCTGGCGCTGGCCCCGACCGATGGGGATCATCGAGTCGATCGCCTTGATCCCGGTCTGCAGCGGCTCGTGCACCGACTTGCGGGCCATCACGCCGGGAGCCTGCAGCTCCAGCGCGCGGCGACCCTCGGTCTCGATCTCGCCCAGTCCGTCGACCGGCTGGCCCAGCGGGTTGACGACGCGGCCGAGGTAGCCGTCGCCGACCGGGACCGAGAGGACCTCGCCGGTCCGGCGGACGTCCTGGCCCTCCTCGATCCCGGAGAAGTCACCGAGGACGATCACGCCGACCTCGTGCACGTCGAGGTTCAGCGCCAGGCCGAGCGTGCCGTCCTCGAACTCGAGCAGCTCGTTGGTCATCACCGAGGGCAGCCCCTCGACGTGGGCGATGCCGTCACCGGCATCGACCACCCGGCCGACCTCTTCGCGCGAGGCCGTGCCCGGCTCGTAGGACTGGACGAACTGGTCCAGCGCGTCCCGGATCTCCTCCGGACGGATCGAAAGCTCCGTCATGTCTCTTCTCCTCGTCGTGGCCCGGGGTTGGTGGTCGGGCCGGTGCTGTGGGGTATGTCGTTGGGCGGTGGGTCAGCTGGCCATGAGGCGGCGAGCCTGGTCGAGACGATGGCTCACGGTGCCGTCGATGACCTCGTCACCGATCTCCACCCTGATGCCACCGACGACCCCTGGGTCGATGACCACGTTGGTGTGCACGGTGCGGCCGTACTGCCGGGTCAGGGTGGCGCGCAGGGCGTCCTCCTGCTCGGTGGTGAGGGGGACCGCGGTCGTCACGACGGCGGTCACCTGGTCCTGCAGCTCGGCCGCCTGGTCGAGGTATGCCGCGAGCGTGCGCTCCACCCGGCTGCCCCGGATGCCGACGGCGGCCTGGGCGGCAAGGGTGACCGTCTCCGGCGCGGCCTTCACCGAGAGCAGCCGCTCCACGAGGGACCGCTTGGCCTGGGCGGGCGCGCGCCGGTCGCCCAGCGCGGCCTGCAGGTCGGGCGTCGACTCGACGATCCGGGCGAAGCGGAAGAGCTCGTCCTCGACGTGGTCCAGGCGGCCGGCCCGCTGGGCGTGCACCAGCTGGGCCTCGACCGAGAGCCGCTCCAGCGCGGTGGCCAGGTCGGTGACGCCGGACCAGCGCTGGGTCACCGTGGCCTTCGCGGCGTGCAGCGCGCCGTCGCCGACCTTGCCGGTCAGCAGCCGCTCGGCGATCGCTCCCCGCTCCGAGCCCTCACGCGAGGGGTCCGCGAGGGTGCGGGCCAGCACGGCGTTGCTGTCGACGAGACGGGCGACCGCCCACAGCTCCTCCCCGACCCGTGCGGGGTCGGAGCCGCCCTCGTGCTCCAGCACCTGCTGGAGCCCCTCACGGGCCCCGTGGTAGGAGCGGCGGTAGGCGCTGTCCATCAGCGGCCCTCGCCCGCGCCGAGCTTCTCCGGGGCGATGGCGCCGGAGTCCAGGTCGGCGAGGAAGCGGTCGACAATGCCTCGCTGCCGCGCCTCGTCATCCAGGGACTCCCCGACGATCTTGCTCGCCAGCGCGGTGGAGATCTGACCCACCTCGCCACGGAGCTGGACCATCGCCTGCTGGCGCTCGGCCTCGATCTGCTTGTGCGCGGTCTCGGTGATGCGGTTGGCCTCGGCGCTGGCCTGCTCCCGCATCTCGGCGATGATCTGGGCTCCCTGCTCCTTGGCGCGCTCGCGGATCTGCGCGGCCTCGGCGCGGGCCTCGCCGAGCTGCTCCTCGTACTTCTTCTTCGCGGCGGCAGCCTCGGCCTCGGCCTTCTCGGCCCGCTCCATGCCGCCCTCGATGGCCGAGGTGCGGTCGGCATACGCCTTCTCCAGGTTCGGCACGATGAACTTGGAGACGAACCAGAACAGGATGCCGAAGACGATCAGGCCGAAGATGAGCTCCGGGATGTAGGGCAGGATCGGGATCGCGTCCTCGCCGGCGCCCATCGGCTCGGCGGCGTTCTCCTCCTCGGCCGCGACCTTCAGCGCGCCCGCAACGATCGTGGTGTAGTCCACGAGCGGCTCCTCACTTGTGCGTGTCCGTCACCGGCCGGGACCGGCACGACGGACGGGTGGGTGGTGCGGGGTGATCAGCCGGTGAAGTAGGCGATGAAGAAGAGCACCAGGCCGAAGATGGCCAGCGCCTCGGCGAGCGCGAAGCCGAGGATGGCGATCGGCTGCAGCTTGCCCTGAGCCTCGGGCTGGCGAGCGACGCCGTTGATGTAGGCGGCGAAGATCAGACCCACGGCGATGGCCGGGCCGATCGTGGACACGCCGTAGCCCAGCAGGGTGATGTCACCAGTCACGTCAGTTTCTCTTTCTGTTGAGGTCCCGGTGCCCGACGGGCACCGGAGGCTTCTAGTGCGTATTCAGTTGTGGTCGGAGCGGCTGAGCGGGTCAGTGCTCGTCCGCCAGCGCACCGCCGATGTAGGAGGCAGCGAGCAAGGTGAAGACGTAGGCCTGCAGGAACTGGATCAGGCCCTCGAAGACGGTCAGTGCCACACCCAGCAGCCAGGCCGGGATCGCGACCAGCATCAGGCCGGGCTCGAAGGTCCGGAAGAGGTACCAGCCGCCGACGATGAAGACGACCAGCAGCATGTGGCCGGCGAACATGTTGCCGAAGAGCCGCAGCGCCAGGGTCAGCGGCCTCGTGATGAAGAAGGTGATGAGCTCGAGGAAGAGGATGAACGGCTTGATCCACCCCGGCAGGCCGCTGGGCAGCATGCCGCCGAGGTAGGCACCCACGCTGCCCTTCTTCCGCAGGCCGACCCAGTGGTAGACGACGTAGACCAGCAGCGTCAGGCCGATGGGGAAGCCGATGCGGGCCATCGCCGGGTTCTGGAAGGGCGGGATGATGCCGAAGAGGTTGTTCAGCAGGATGAAGACGAAGAGCGAGAAGAGGAACGGCACGAAGGGCATGAAGTCCTTGCTGCCGATCATGTCCCGCGCGATGCCGTTGCGGGCGAAGTTGTAGACCTGCTCGGTGAGCCACTGGCCCTTGCCCGGGACGATGGCCGCGCGCCGGGTGGTCAGGTGCAGCCACACCATGAGGGTCACCGCGGCGATCGCGACCAGGGCCATCGGCCGGGTGAAGTAGTACTCCGTGCCCGGGATGGCGAAGAGCGGCTGCCAGAAGTCTCCCGGGGTGGGCGGGAAGTGGCTGCCCTCACCTGCCATCGGCAGGACGAGGCCTGCGGCCGTCATGGTCGCACTCACGCGTTCTCCTCCACACAGTTCTTCAGGGACATCAGGGCCTGCGGGCAGGCGGACATGGACCCGGACACCGAGATCATGACCTACCGTACCTGAGCCAGATGACGTACATGGACGCCACCATGCCCACCACGACGCCGATCGGGAGCATCGCGACGGTCCCCCACCAGCGGTCCAGCCCGAAGCCGACGAGACCGAAGCCGGCCGGACCGGCGAGCAGGTAGGCGATGGCGCTGGTGGCCAGGTCGGTCTGGGCGCTCATGCCCTCCACCTCGGGCTCGTGACCACCGTGCGGCGAGGGGGTGCTCATGGCGTCGTGTCCCGTCCCGCGAGGTCGAGCTCGGACCGGGAGCGGAGGTAGCCCACGACCAGGCCGGCCTGGAAGACCAGCCCGAGGAGCACGAAGGCGACGACGAGCGGCACGATCTCGAGCCACGTCGTCCGCCCCAGCGCCCAGATGACCCCGGCCAGCGCTGCCATCTGCACGACGAAGACGGCGAAGGCACCGGCCATGGTGCTCGCGGTCGGCCCGGACAGCACCCCGCGGATGCCCAGCACGCCGAGGGCGAAGACGACGACCGAGAGGACCGCGCCGATCAGAGCGGACACCCCGGCCCACTCCCCTGCCGCGGCCCACGCGAGCAGCGGGACCACGACGACGAGGGGGAGGCTGGCAGCCAGCCCGGCCACCAGCATGGTGCGCGCAGCCGGCTGGGCGGCGGTCGCGGTGGCGGCGGGTGTCATGGTGGCGTGGCTCCCGTGGTCAAGGCTGATCGAGCGCTTGTGAAAGTTATCACAAGCAGCGTACGCGCCGCGAACCCGCAGGTCATCGGGCTGCTCCCGTGGTGCCCGTGGAGGACGGTGCGGGCTCCGCGCGCAGGGTCAGGGCCACGGCGATGAGGAGCAGCGCCAGGATGCCGAGCAGCGCCATCCACCCCGGCAGGTAGGCGAAGGACACGCTCCCCGCGGCGATGAGCAGCGACCAGAGGTAGAGCAGGACCACCGCGCGCCGGTGGCTGTGCCCGATGTCCAGCATCCGGTGGTGCAGGTGCCCGCGGTCCGGCTTCCACGGCAGCTGGCCGGCCCGGGTCCGTCGCAGGACGGCGAGCACCATGTCCAGGAAGGGCAGGGCGAGGATGGCCAGCGGGATGAGGATCGGGAGCAGCAGGGCCGTCGCCGCAGAGGCGGTGGCGACCGAGGAGCGGGGGTCCACCGAGCCGGTCATCGAGATGGTGGAGGCGGCCAGCAGCAGGCCGAGCAGCAGCGCACCGGCGTCTCCCATGAACAGCCGGGCCGGGTGGAAGTTGTGCGGCAGGAAGCCCAGGCAGACCCCGATCAGCGCGGCACTGATGAAGGTCGCCTCGGAGAAGACGTTGGGCGGGTCGAAGTTGCGGCTGACCAGGTAGGTCCAGCCGAAGAACGCCCCCGCCGCGATGAGCACCACACCCGCTGCCAGGCCGTCCAGCCCGTCGATGAAGTTCACCGCGTTGGTGGAGATGACGACGACCAGGATGGTCAGCGTCACCATCACGGGTTCGGGCAGGACGGTCACGCCGAGGATCGGCAACGACTCGAACTGCACGCCGTAGAAGGCCATGATCCCGCCGGCCAGGACCTGCCCCGCCAGCTTGGTCATCCAGTCCAGCTCGCGGATGTCGTCCACGGCGCCGAGCGCGGTGATGAGGACGGCGGCCGCCAGCACGCCGTAGAGCCGGGGCGTGGCGTCGAAGATCTGCCCGTGGTAGGGCAGCTGGGAGCCCAGCAGCACCGCGGCGCCGAAGCCGACGAGCATGGCGACCCCGCCCAGTCGCGGGATGGGCACCGAGTGCACGTCGCGGTCCCGCACCGCCGTCATCGCCCCCGACCGCACCGCGAGCAGCCGGACCAGCGGGGTGGCGAGGTAGGTGACGATGGCCGCGGTCAGCAGCACCATCATGAACTCGCGCACTGCCCCTCACCTCTCCCGGCGGGTCCGCGGCGACCGGTGTGCCGCCTGGTCTGGTCGGGTCAGCCGGCAGCCGGCTCGGGGTAGGCCGGGTGCGCGGTCATCAGCTCACCGACCTGGGCGCGGATCTCGCGGGCGACGGCGTGCTCCGGGTCGCCGTCGGTCTCCGTGACGGCGCGGTGGATGAGGTCGGCGATGGTGGCCATCTGGTCCGTGCCCATGCCCTGGGTGGTGACCGACGGGCTGCCCACCCGGATGCCCGAGGCCACGCCCGGCCGCTCCGGGTCGAAGGGGATGGCGTTCTTGTTGAGGACGATGCCGGCCGCGTCGCAGCGCGACTCGGCATCCACGCCGGTCACGCCCACACCGCGCAGGTCGTGCAGCGACAGGTGGGTGTCGGTGCCGCCGGTGATGGGGCGGATCCCGTGGCCGTCCAGGCCGGCCGCCAGGGCGGCGGCGTTGTCCAGGACCTGCTGGGCATACGCCTGGTAGTCCGGTGTCATGCACTCGGCGAAATTGACCGCCTTGGCGGCGACGCCGTGCATGAGCGGGCCGCCCTGCATCATCGGGAAGACGGCCCGGTCGATTTTCTTCGCGTGCTCCTCCCGGCAGACGATGGCGCCTCCCCGCGGACCCCGCAGCACCTTGTGCGTCGTGAACGACACCACGTCGGCGTGCGGCACCGGCGACGGGATGACCTGGCCGGCGACCAGCCCGACGAAGTGGGCGGCGTCCACCCAGAAGATGGCACCGACCTCGTCCGCGATCGCCCGGAACCGCTCGAAGTCGATGAGCCTCGGGATCGCCGACCCGCCGGCCAGGATGATCTTGGGGCGGTGCTCCTTGGCCAGCGCCTCGACCTGGTCGTAGTCGATGTCCTCGGTCTCGGCCGAGACACCGTAGTGGACCGCGTCGAACCACTTGCCGGAGAAGCTGGCCTTGAACCCGTGGGTCAGGTGACCGCCGTGGTCCAGGGACATGGCGAGGATGGTGTCTCCCGGCGCGGCGAAGGCGCCGTAGACCGCCTGGTTGGCGCTCGCGCCGGAGTGCGGCTGCACGTTGGCGTGATCGGCGCCGAAGAGGTCCTTGGCCCGCTGGATCGCGAGCTTCTCCACCTTGTCCACCTCGGCGCACCCGCCGTAGTAGCGGGCGTCGGGGTAGCCCTCGGCATACTTGTTGGACAACGTCGAGCCGAGCGCCGCCAGGACGGCGGGGCTGGTCTGGTTCTCGCTCGCGATCAGCTGGATGCCGGCCCGTTGCCGGTCGAGCTCGGAGACGAGCAGCTCGGCGATGTCCGGGTCCTGCTCGAGCAGTGCGCCGAACGAGGGGCCGTAGTAGGTGTCCGGGCTCACGCGCGTCGTCATGTGGCTCACTCTATGGGGTCCGCGGGGGACGCCGTGGACGTGGGCGGCGGCACGGTGCGCACGGCGTCGGCGGCCACCGGGACGCCGCTGGGCGTGATCGAGCCCACCGTGCTGGCCGGCTCGGAGCCGTCCTCCTCCGGAGTGCCGGACGACCGGATCGGATCCTGCTGCGGGGAGTCGTGCAGGGTGGTCGTCCCGAGCACCGCCCGGATGTCGGCCGCGCTGAGCGCGCCGAGGCGCAGGACCACCGGCTCCTCCCCCGTGCAGTCCAGGATGGTGGACGGCTCACCACCGGTCCGCGGACCCCCGTCGAGGTATGCCGCGACCGCGCCCCCGAGCTGGTCCAGCGCCTCCTGCGCCGTGGTGGCGGCCGGCTGGCCGGTCACGTTGGCGCTGGTGACCGCCATCGGCCCGACCTCTGCGAGCAGCGCGAGGGCGACCTCGTCGTCGGGCATCCGCAGCGCGACGGTGCCGTTCGTCTCGCCCAGGTCCCACTGGAGCGAGGGCTGGGCCCGGAGCACCAGGGTGAGCGGGCCGGGCCAGAAGTGCCGCATGAGGATGCGGGCATACATCGGAGGGTCGGTGGCCAGACCGTCGACCGTGCGGGGCGCGGGCACCAGCACCGGCGGCGGCATCTCCCGGCCCCGGTGCTTGGCCGCGAGCACCATCGCCACGGCGACCACGTCGAAGGCGTCGGCGCCCACGCCGTAGACGGTGTCCGTCGGCAGCACGACGACCTTGCCCTCGCGCACGACCTCCGCCGCCCGCTCCACCGATGCCGTCCTCGCCTGCTCGTCGGTGCAGTCGAGCACACGATCGTGCAACGGCGTGGTGCCGGACATGGGTCCTCCGTGGTCGGGCTGGGGCGAACCTGCCCATCCTCCCATGCCGGGACCGGGTCGCTTCGACTTGCAGGAGCCCGGGTCGCGCAGTTGGCTGAGGTGTTCCCGAGGCGGGCTCCAGCCGGAGCCGGCCCCGACCCGAAGGAAGTGAATCGGATGCGTGGAAGTGGTCTCATCTGGACGATCGTGGGTGTTCTGCTGATCATCGCCCTGCTGATCTACATCCTCTGACCTGACCGAGTCTGCTGGACCGGACCGAATTCGACCTCGGGTTCCGTCGCCATGGCGACGAAACCCGAGGTCGAATTCCGGCAAGGGGACGGCTCAGGGCTTGCAGGGGTCGGCTCAGGCGTCGCGGCGTCGGGCCCGCACCACCCGTGGACGCCCGGTGAGGTCCTCGTGGTCCGACACCTCGACCCACCCCTCGCGTCGCAGCAGCGCGGTGAGCGCGTCCCCCTGGACGTCCGCGTGCTCCATGAGCAGCACCCCGCCCGGACGCAGCAGCTCCGCCGCCCGACGGGCGAACTCCGCCGGCAGGGCGAGCCCGTCGCAGCCCCCTCCGTAGAGCGCCAGGACCGGGTCGTGCTCGCGCACCTCGACCTCCACCGGCTCGGCGTCCGGCGGGATGTAGGGAGGGTTGCTGACGACGACGTCCACCTCCCCGACCCAGTCCGCGAAGGCGTCCTGCGCCCGACCCAGGCGCAGGTCGACCCGGGGAGCGGTGTCGGCGACGTTCCGCCGCGCATACCCGTATGCCTGGGGCGAGAGCTCCACCGCCCCGACCCGGGCGTCCCGCGCCCGGGTGGCGATCGCGAGCGCGATCGCCCCGCTCCCGGTGGCGAGGTCGACCACGGTGGGTCGGTCCGCACCGTCCAGCGCCGCGAGCGCGAGCTCGACGAGGGTCTCGGTCTCCGGGCGGGGCACGAACACCCCCGGCCCGACGTGCAGCTCCAGGCCGGCGAAGGGGGCGACGCCCGTCAGGTGCTGCAGCGGGACCCGGTCGGCGCGCCGCACCACCAGGTCGAGGAAGCGCCCGTGCGGGGCGTCGCCGACCTGCTCGCGCAGGACACGCGCCCGCCGCAGCTCTGCCACCGACCGGCCCAGGGCGTGCGCGAGCAGCAGCTCGGCGTCCACCTCGGGGCTGGCCACCCCGGCCGCGGCCAGCCGCCGGGCCGCGGCGCGCACGAGCTCGTCGACGGTCACGTCTGGCCGGCGGCGTCCAGCCGGGCCGCCTCGTCGGCGTCCACCGCGGACTGCACCACCGGGTCCAGGTCGCCGTCCAGGACATGGTCCAGGTTGTAGGCCTTGAAGCCGGTCCGGTGGTCGGCGATGCGGTTCTCGCCGAAGTTGTAGGTGCGGATCCGCTCGCTGCGGTCGACCGTCCGGACCTGGCTGCGGCGCGCCTGGCTGGCTGCCGCCTCCGCCTCCTCCACCGCGATCTGGTGCAGCCGGGCCCGGAGCACCCGCAGCGCGGACTCCTTGTTCTGCAGCTGGCTCTTCTCGTTCTGGCAGGAGACGACGAGTCCGGTGGGCAGGTGGGTGATGCGGACCGCGGAGTCCGTGGTGTTCACCGACTGCCCGCCGGGACCGGAGGACCGGAAGACGTCGATCTTGAGGTCGTTCGGGTCGAGCTCGACCTCTGCCGGGTCCTCGATGTCCGGCATCACCAGCACGCCGGCGGCGGACGTGTGCACCCGCCCCTGGCTCTCGGTCACCGGCACGCGCTGCACCCGGTGCACGCCGCCCTCGTACTTCAGCCTGGCCCACGGAGCCTCGCCCGGTTGCGGGGCGCCGGTGGCCGTGATCGAGACCCGGGCCTCCTTGTAGCCGCCCAGGTCCGAGGGGGTGGCGTCCAGGAGCTCGGCCCGCCAGCCGCGCCGCTCGGCGTAGCGCAGGTACATCCGCATCAGGTCTCCGGCGAAGAGCGCGGACTCCTCACCGCCCTCCCCCGCCTTGACCTCGAGGATCACGTCCCGGTCGTCGTCCGGGTCCCGCGGCACCAGCTGGCGCCGCAGCTGCTCCACGGCGTCGGCCGCCGCCTGCTCCAGGGCGGGGAGCTCGGTCGCGAAGGCCGGGTCCTCCTCGGCCAGCTCGCGAGCGGCCTCCAGGTCGCCGGTCGCCGCCTCCCAGCCCCGGTATGCCGTCACGACCGGCCCGAGCGCGGCATACCGCTTGTTCAGCCGCCGCAGCGCGGACGGGTCGCCGTGCACGACCGGGTCCGCGAGCTGGCGCTCGATGTCCGCGTGCTCCGCGAGCAGCGGACGGGCGGAGTCGAACACCGTGCCCTCCTGGCTGGTGACGTGGATGAGCTCGCCGCAGAACGGCGAACGCCGGCCCCGCGACGAGCTCGCGGGACCGGCGGTGCGCAGGTCTTAGTTGCCGGCCTTCTTGCCGTAGCGCTCCTGGAAGCGGGCCACGCGCCCACCGGTGTCCAGGATCTTCTGCTTGCCGGTGTAGAACGGGTGGCAGTTGGAGCAGACGTCGGCGTTGATGCGACCCGACGTGGCGGTGCTCCGGGTGGTGAACGACGCGCCGCAGGTGCAGGTGACCTGCGTCTCGACGTACTCCGGGTGGATGTCCTTCTGCATGTTTCTCCTTGGGATGGCGTGCGTCCCCGGGTCGCCCGCGCTGGTGCGCGGGCGTGAACCGGTGGGCCAGCGGATCAGTCTACGTGATCTGAGCCGGTGCGGTGGACCGCTCAGTCCTCGTCGTCCAGCCGGACCGAGCTGGTCTGCTGCACCTGGGTGAGGAACTCGTAGTTGTGCTTCGTCTTCTTCAACCGGTCGATGAGCAGTTCGATTCCCTGCTGCTGGTCGAGCGCGGAGAGGACCCGGCGCAGCTTCCACATGATCTTGAGCTCCTCGGAGCTCATGAGGATCTCCTCGCGCCGCGTGCTGGACGCGTTGACGTCCACGGCCGGGAAGGTCCGCCGGTCGGCGAGCTGACGCGACAGCTTCAGCTCCATGTTGCCGGTGCCCTTGAACTCCTCGAAGATCACCTCGTCCATCTTCGAGCCGGTCTCCACCAGGGCGGTGGCCAGGATGGTCAGGGAGCCGCCGTCCTCGATGTTGCGGGCGGCACCGAAGAACTTCTTCGGCGGGTAGAGCGCCGCGGAGTCCACACCACCGGACAGGATCCGCCCGGAGGCGGGAGCGGCGAGGTTGTAGGCACGACCCAGGCGGGTGATGCCGTCCAGCAGCACCACGACGTCCTGGCCCAGCTCCACCAGCCGCTTGGCGCGCTCGATCGCCAGCTCGGCGACCATCGTGTGGTCGCTGGCCGGGCGGTCGAAGGTCGAGGAGATGACCTCGCCCTTGACGCTGCGCTGGAAGTCGGTGACCTCCTCCGGACGCTCGTCCACCAGGACGATCATCAGGTGGACCTCGGGGTTGTTGGTGGTGATCGCGTTGGCGATGGCCTGCATGATCATCGTCTTGCCGGCCTTGGGCGGGCTGACGATGAGGCCGCGCTGGCCCTTGCCGATCGGCGTGACCAGGTCCACCACCCGGGTGGTCAGGTTCTTCTGCTCGGTCTCCAGCCGCAGCCGCTGCTGCGGGTAGAGCGGGGTCAGGCTGGAGAACTCGGGACGGCGACGTGCCTGCTCCGCCTCCTGGCCGTTGATCGTGTCCAGCCGGACCAGGGCGCTGAACTTGCCCTTGTCCCGCTTGTTGCCGGTGGAGGACACGGTGTGCTGGCCGGCGTCGCTGCCGTCCTGCGGCGCCTTGATGGCGCCGGTGACCGCGTCACCCTTGCGCAGGCCGTGCTTGCGGACCATGCCCATGGGGACGTAGATGTCCGTGGGGCCCGGCAGGTAGCCGGTGGTCCGGATGAAGGCATAGCTGTCCAGCAGGTCGACGACACCGCCGACCGGGACGAGGACGTCGTCCTCGGAGTAGCTCTCGGCCTCCTGCTGGCCGCCGCCATGCTGGCCGCCGCCCTGCTGCCCGCGGCCCCGCTTGCGGTCACGGTTGCGATTGCGGTTGCGGCGGCGTCCACGACGCCCGCCCTCGTCGTCGCCATCGGTGTCGTCGCGCCGCTGGTTCTGCTGCTGGCCGTCGGCGTTCTGACGACGGTCGTCCTGGCGGTTGCGGTCGTCCTGGCGGTTGCGGTCGTCCTGGCGCCCGTCGCCGCGCTGGCCCTGCTGGCCGTTCTCCTCACGCTGCGGACGCTCGCGCTGCTGCGGCTCGTCCTGCCGGCGCTGGTCCTCCTGCCCGCGCTGGTCGTCGCCGCCGGCACCCTCGCGCTCCTGCGCGGAGCGGGGCGCGCCGGCTGCCGAGCCGCCGCGACGGCTCCGTCGGGTGCGCGAGCCACCACCCGAGGTGTCGGTGTCGTTGCGCTCCGCCTGCGCCCGGTCCAGAGCGGCCTCGATGCCGCCGGCGGCGTCGCCGTCGCGCTCCTGCACGCGGCCGTCACGGGGAGCGGCGGTCGCGCCGGGAGCAGCCGCCTCACCGGACGCGGTCGTCTCACGGGGAGCGGTCGCCTCGCGGGTGGCGCCGTTGACGGACGCGGCGCCCCCGCGCCGCTCACGGATGGCGGACACCAGGTCCGCCTTGCGCATCTTGGGGTTCACGGTGATGCCCATGCCGGACGCCAGCTGCTGCAGCTCGGCCAGGCGGAGGGTGCTCAGCGCGCCTGTCTTGGTCGCGCCGGCCTCGGTGATCTCAGTCACGTGGGATTCCTTCCCCCTCGGTCTCAACCGGTTCGGGGTCTGAGGTGTCGCGGTGCGCGAAGAATGGCACCACGGTCGGACTCGCACGGGAAACAACCCGACAGCTGAGGGCCTGGATCAGGACACGTCGCTGATGATCGGCAGCCCGTGCGTGTGAGGTGCCTCGGAGCCGATCCATGAGATGGTTCGGCGTTGTCACGAGACGCCCTCAAGATAACACGCAGCAGGACCCGATCCATACCAGCCCTCGCGCGCGCTGCGCCTCCTCGACGCCTCCCGCTGACCATGAGCAAGGAAATCCGACGTGATGCAGGGACATTTCCCTGCATCTGCGCCGGCTTCCTTGCTCATGTGGGGCGGGTGGCGCGCAGGCCTGGGCCGGAGGGGTCGTGCGACGCTCAGCGACGAGCCGCGGCGAGCCCGGCCCGCACCACGTCCCCGAGCACCGCCGAGGCCGTCTGGTCCCCGCCGGCGCCCGCCCCGACCAGGCGCACCGGCCCGGCCAGCGCCGCCTCCAGCTCGACGACGTTGGTGCCACCCCGCGCCTGCGCCAGGGGGTCCTCGGCGGGCAGGATGAGCGGACGCACGCTGGCACGGACGCGCCCATCGGTGTCCCGCTCCGCGCTCGCGACGAGCTTCAGGACTCCCCCCTGCCGCGCCGCGTCCGCGAAGTCCGCGTCGGTCAGGTCGGCGATGCCGGTGACCTCCACCTCCTCCAGCGGCGCGGGCACCCCCCAGGCGGTCCGCGCCAGGATCGCGATCTTGGCCGCCGCGTCCAGGCCCTGCAGGTCCTCGGTGGGGTCCGCCTCGAGGTAGCCCAGCTCGCCCGCCTGGCGCACGGCGTCGGCGAAGGGCACCCCCTCCCGGCCGACGAGGTCCAGCACGTAGTTGGTCGAGCCGTTGACGATGCCCCGGATCCGGGTGACCTCGTCCCCGGCGAGCGACTCCCGCACCACCGCCATCACGGGCACCGCGGCCATCACCGCCGCCTCGTAGTGCAGGCCGGCCCCGTGCTCCGCCGCCAGGGCGTGCAGCTCCTCGCCGCGCCGGGCGACGAGCTGCTTGTTGGCGGTCACGACCTGGGCGCCCCGGCGCAGCGCCGCCTCGATGAGCTCACCTGCCGGCTCGCTGCCGCCCATGACCTCGACCACGACGTCAGCCCCCTCGGCGAGGGCGCGCGGGTCGTCGGTGAGCAGCGTGGTCGGTATGCCCTCCCGCGGCCTGCCGGTGTCGCGCACCGCGACGCCGAGCAGCTGCACGGGGCGGCCCGCCCGCTGCGCGTAGTGGTCGGCCCGGCCCAGCAGGGCGCGGGCCACGGCGCCGCCCACCGTGCCGCCGCCGAGCAGGGCGACGCGGAGGGGCGAGGGTGCGGACGGGTGCGTGGACACGAAACTGCTCCAGGGGTCGGTCGGTGGTCGGGGTCGGAGGGCGAGACCGTCCTGCGCGAGGTCGCCCCCTCCGGGTCACATTCGCTCGGGCGCGCTCACCCCGAGCAGGGACAGGCCGTTCGCCAGCACCTGCCGGGTGGCGTCGTTGACCCACAACCGGGTGCGGTGCAGGTCGGTGATCTCCTCGTCCGCGCTCATCGGCCGGACGCGGCACTCGTCGTACCACTTGTGGAAGTGGCCCGCGAGATCCTCCAGGTAGCGGGCGACCCGGTGCGGCTCGCGCAGCTGGGCGGCCTGGGCCACGACCCGGGGGAAGTCGCCCAGCGCCGCGAGCAGGACCGACTCGGTCGGGTGGTCCAGCAGCGCCGGGTCGAAGCCGTCCTCCCGGCGGACGCCGTCCTCCCCCGCCAACCGGGCCACGTTGCAGGTCCGGGCGTGGGCGTACTGCACGTAGAAGACCGGGTTGTCGTTGGAGCGCCGGCGCAGCTCCTCGCCGTCCAGGTCCAGCGGGGTGTCGGCGGGGAAGCGTCCCAGGCTGTACCGGATGGGGTCCGCGCCGATCCACTCCAGCAGGTCGGAGAGGTAGACGGCGTTGCCGCGCCGCCGACCCATCCGCTCGCCGCAGATGTTGATGAGCTGTCCGATCAGCACCTCGATGTTGGTGTCCGGGTCGTCCCCGGCGCAGGCGGCGATGGCCTTCAGCCGGCCGACGTAGCCGTGGTGGTCGGCCCCCAGCATGTAGACCTTCTCCGGGAACCCGCGGTCCTTCTTGGACAGGTAGTAGGCGCAGTCGGCGGCGAAGTAGGTCGGCTCCCCGTTGGCCCGGATGAGCACTCGGTCCTTGTCGTCACCGAAGTCCGTCGTGCGCAGCCAGACGGCACCGTCCGCGTCGAAGACGTGGCCCTGCTCGCGGAGCCGGTCGACCGCGGTGGCCACCGCCCCGCCGTCGTGCAGGCTCTTCTCGCTGAACCACACGTCGAAGTGGACGTGGAAGTCCTCCAGGGTCCGCGCGTTGGCGGCCACCTGCAGGGCCATCCCCTCCTCCCGGCAGACGTCCAGCGCCTCGGCCTCCGGCCGCGACAGCAGGTCCGGGTGGGTCTGCAGCACCTGGGCCGCGAGCTCGTCGACGTAGTCGCCCGCGTAGCCGCCCTCGGGCACCTCCTCGCCACGGGCCCGGGCGAGGACCGAGGCGGCGAGCCGGGTGGTCTGCGCTCCCGCGTCGTTGGTGTAGTGCTCGGCGGTGACGTCCGCGCCGGACGCCGACAGCAGCCGGTGCAGCGCGTCGCCCAGCGCCGCCCACCGGGTATGCCCGATGTGCAGCGGGCCGGTCGGGTTGGCCGAGACGAACTCCAGGTTGATGGTCCGCCCGGCCATCGTGTCGCCCCGCCCGTAGTCCTCCCCCGCCTCGACGACCGTGCGCGCCAGCTCTCCGGCGCTCGCGGTGTCGAGCGTGATGTTGAGGAAGCCCGGTCCGGCCACGTCGACCGCGGCGATCCCGTCGACACCGGTCAACCTCGGTGCCACGAGCTCGGCGAGCCGGCGCGGGGGCATACCCGCGCGCTTGGCCAGCTGCATCGCGACGTTGCTCGCCCAGTCGCCGTGCTCCCGGCTCCGGGGTCGCTCCACGCGCAGCGCCTCGGCGGGCGGGACCTCACCCTCGGCCAGGGCGACGTCGCCCGCGGTGACGGCCTCGGTGAGGACGGCATGGATCGCTCCGGCGAGCTGTTCAGGGGTCACCCGCACCAGTCTAGGGGCGCGCCACCACGGGCCCGAACCGGGATTTAGGGCACCTGCACGGGCGCTGCTAGAGTTGTCCGCTGTTGCCCCCGTAGCTCAGGGGATAGAGCACCGCCCTCCGGAGGCGGGTGCGCAGGTTCGAATCCTGCCGGGGGCGCTCCTCCTCACCGAGGGGCGCCGGCAACGCTCCTCCTCGAGGGGGCGTCAGGGTTCCTGGTGGGCCCCCCGGGCTTCAACCCCGTGGAACGGCGACCCGTCGTCGTTGGCAGGTTCGATTCCTGTCCGCCTCCGCCGTCGGCACCCTTGTTAGGCTGCCCAGGACCAGCGACGACGCAAGGGGGTGCCGTGCCGTGCGCAGGGACCGGGCCAGTGTCACAGCCATGCTGATCGCGCTCAGCACCGTCTTCCTCTCCCGCCAGCCACGCGAGCGCCACCTGCTCCCGGCGGGGGCCGCCGCGAGCACCGAGGGCCTGCTGGAGGCGGTGGCTCCGAGGAGGCTGCGACTGATCCGCACCCTGGCGCGGCCGGTGCTGCGCAGCGGCGTGCACGGGCTGGAGCGCGCCGCCCTGCCGGGCATCCAGCGGCACTACGCGGCCCGCAAGCGCTACATCGACGACGCGGCACGGGCCTTCCTCTCCGACCCGGGCGGGCAGCTGGTCGTGGTCGGCGCCGGCCTGGACACCCTGGCGCTCCGGATCGCCCGGGAGCTCCCCGACGTCCGGTGCGTGGAGCTGGACCATCCCGCCACCTCGGCGGTGAAGCAGCGCGCGCTGGGCGGCGACGTCCCGTCCAACCTCGACCTGCTCCCGCTGCAGCTCGGCGAGGGGTCCCTGGCGCAGGTGCGCGGCCTGGACCGCACGCTGCCCACCTTCGTCGTCGTGGAGGGCCTGACGATGTATCTCTCCGAGCAGGCCGTGCAGGAGACCCTGCTGGCCTGCGCGCAGCTCCCCCCGGGCTCACAGGTCCTGTGGACGTTCATGGAGCCGGACCCGGGCGGCCGGCTGCGGTTCCACCACGCGGGGCGCGCCGTCGACGGCTGGCTGGACCACCAGGGCGAACCCTTCACCTGGGGTCTGCCGAGCGACGAGGTCACGGGCTTCGTGCGCCCGCTCGGGCTGGAGGTCCGGGCGGTGGCCACCGCGGCCGACCTGCGCAGGCACTACCTGCAGCCGCTGGGGATCAGCGGTGCACTCGCGGAAGGAGAGGTCCTGTGCCTGTGCCAGACGACCGGCTGACCCTCAACGACCTGCACTCGCGGCTCAACCCCACCCGGGTCCGCACCTTGCTGACGCCGACGTCCACGGAGGAGGTCGTCGCCGCGGTGCAGCGCGCGCGGGCGGAGGACTGCGCCGTGTCCGTGTGCGGCGGACGGCACGCGATGGGTGGGCAGCAGTTCGGGGAGGACGCCCTCCAGCTCGACCTGTCCGGACTCACCGCCGTCGGCGACCTCGACGCCGGGAGGGCCCTGGTGAGCGTCGGGGCGGGGATCCAGTGGCCCGAACTGCTGCTGGAGCTGGACCGCCGCTCGAGCGCGCTGGGCCTGTCCCCGCCGCTCACCTTCCGGCAGAAGCAGACCGGCGCGGACCGGCTGAGCCTCGGCGGCGCCCTGTCGGCCAACGTGCACGGCCGCGGCCTGCGCTTCAAGCCCTTCATCGACGACGTCGAGTCCTTCGTCCTGGTCGACGCCCAGGGCGAGGTCCGGCGCTGCTCCCGCACGACGGACCAGGAGCTGTTCCGGCTGGCCATCGGCGGCTACGGCCTGTTCGGGGTGATCACCGAGGTGACCCTGCGGCTGGTCCCCCGCCAGCACCTGCGCCGGGTCGTGGAGGTGGTCGACCTGAGCGAGGTGGCGCGCTCCCTCGACGACCGGCTGGCCCAGGGCTATACCTACGGCGACTTCCAGTTCGTCACCGATCCGGCCGCCCCCGGCTTCCTGGACCGCGGGGTGCTCGCCGCGTATGCGCCGGTGCCGGACGACACCCCGCTGACCGGGGACCCGGTCGAGCTCACCGCGGGTCGGTGGCAGGAGCTGCTGGCGCTCGCGCACTCCGACAAGGCACGGGCCTTCGACCTCTACGCCGAGCACTACCAGCGCACCGACGGGCAGGTCTACCGCTCCGACCTGCACCAGCTGGGCGTCTACGTCGACGGCTACCACGACGCCCTCGACGGGCCGGCGGCCAGCGAGATGATCACCGAGGTCTACGTCCCCCGGGCGCAGCTCACCTCCTTCATGCAGGCCTGCCGCGAGGACTTCCGGGCGCACGCCGTCGAGTGCATCTACGGCACGATCCGGCTCATCGAGCCCGACGACGAGAGCTTCCTCCCCTGGGCCCAGGGTCGGTGGGCGTGCATCATCGTCAACCTGCACGTGCAGCACGACCAGCCCGGCATCGAGAAGGCCGCCGAGGACTTCCGGCGGATCATCGACCGTGCCCTGGAGCGCGGCGGGTCCTTCTACCTCACCTACCACCGGTGGGCCACACGGGCCCAGCTGCTCGCCGCGCACCCGCGCCTCCCGGCCTTCCTGCAGCACAAGCACGAGCACGACCCGGAGGACCGGTTCCAGAGCGAGTGGTACCGCCACCTGCGGCGAACCCTGGAGGACGCACGACCCGACCCTGGTCCACAATCGAGCGGGTGAGGACCGAGGCAGGCGCGGGGCGCGAGCGGGACGACGACACGGACCCGCGCCGGCGCATACCCCCGCTCGACGTCGTGCTGCGCGACCCCGTGGTCGGCCCGCTCGCGGCCGAGCTCGGCCGGGAGCGCGCCCGGACGGTCGTCGTCGAGCTGCAGCGCCGGGCCCGGTCCGGCGACCTCGACCCCGGGCAGGTGCGGGAGGTGGCCGCCGAGCAGCTGGCCGCCCTCGTCGCCGCCCGTGGACCGCGACCCGTGATCAACGCCACCGGCGTCGTCGTCCACACCAACCTCGGGCGCGCGCCGTTGAGCGAGGCCGCGCGTGCCGCGCTGGTCGACGCCGCGGGCTACACGGACGTGGAGCTGGACCTGGCGACCGGCGAGCGGGGACGACGGGGCGGTGAGGTGCTCGACGCCCTGCGCGCCGCCGTCCCCGAGGCGGGCGACGCGATGGTCGTGGGGAACGGAGCCGCCGCGCTGCTCCTGGCCACCACCGCGCTCGCGGGCGGGGGCGAGGTCGTGGTCAGCCGCGGTGAGCTGGTGGAGATCGGGGACGGCTTCCGGCTCCCCGACCTGATCGAGTCGGGCGGGGCACGGCTGCACGAGGTGGGGACCACCAACCGCACGCACCTGCACGACTACGAGCAGGCGCTCGCGCGAGTCGCCTCCTCCGGTCACCCCGGTGCGCTGCTCAAGGTGCACCCCAGCAACTTCTGGGTGGACGGCTTCGTGAGCGACGTCCCGGTGGCACCTCTCGCGGAGCTGGCGCGCACCCACCGGCTGCCGCTGGTGGTGGACAACGGCAGCGGTCTGCTCGAGCCCGACCCGGCCCTGCCCGACGAGCCGGACGCCCGCACCGCCCTGCGCGACGGCGCCGGGCTGGTCACCGCGAGCGGCGACAAGCTCCTGGGGGGTCCGCAGGCCGGGATCATCCTGGGCGACGCCGAGCTCGTGGGCCGACTGCGGCGGCACCCGATGGCCCGGGCGCTGCGGGTCGACAAGCTCACGCTCGCAGCGCTCGGCGCGACGTTGCGTGACCGCGCGGCCACCCCGACCTCGGTCGCCCGTCGCGCCACCGCGGCAGGTCTGCGGACACGGGTCGAGCGGCTGGCCCGCGAGCTGAGCGACGCCGGGATCACCGCGCGGCCGGTGCCGCACGAGGGCCGCGTGGGCGGCGGCGGGGCACCGGGGGTGCCGCTGCCCGGCTGGGCGGTCGCCGTCCACGAGGGGCTGGCGGCCCGGCTCCGGCTGGGCCGCCCGGCCGTCCTGGCTCGGGTGCGGGACGGGAGCTGCCTGGTCGACCCGCGCTGCGTCCCACCGGAGCAGGACGAGGTGCTGCTGCGCGCCGTGCTCGACGCCGCCGGGGTGGACCCGGACCGACGATGACGGTGATCGCCACCGCGGGCCACGTCGACCACGGCAAGTCAGCGCTGGTGCACGCGCTGACCGGGATGGAGCCGGACCGGTGGGAGGCGGAGCGCCGCCGCGGTCTCACCATCGACCTCGGGTATGCCTGGACCACGCTGCCCGACGGGCGCACCGTGGCCTTCGTCGACGTCCCCGGGCACCGCCGCTTCATCGGCAACATGCTCAGCGGCATCGGCCCCGCGGCCGCCGTGCTCCTCGTCGTCTCCGCCGACGACGGCTGGAGCGCGCAGTCGACCGAGCACCTGCGCGCGGTGCATGCCCTGCGGCTCCGGCACGGCGTGCTCGCCGTCACCCGCGCCGACCTCGCCGACCCCGGGCCGACTCTGGCGCAGGCTCGCGAGCAGCTCTCGGGCACCAGCCTGGAGGGCATACCCGCGGTCGCGGTGTCCGCGCGCACCGGGCACGGCCTGGACCGGCTGCGGGAGCTGCTCGGCGCCTGCTGCTCAGCCCTGCCGACGCCTGCGGCGGACGCTCCGGTCCGCCTGTGGATCGACCGGGCGTTCACCGTCCACGGCGCGGGGACGGTGGTGACCGGCACGCTCCCGGCGGGAGCGGTCGAGGTCGGTATGCCGCTGCTGCTGACCTCTGCCGGTGACGCCGGCCCGCGCGAGGTCGTGGTGCGCGGGATCCACAGCCTGGGACGACCCGAGCAGCGGGTGGAGGGCGCCGCTCGCGTGGCGGTCAACCTGCGTGGTGTCGACCCGGACCAGGTGGGCCGCGGGCAGGCTCTGCTCGCGCCGGACCACCCGTGGTGGCTCACCGGCTCGAGCGACGTCCTCCTGGACGCGGACGCGCTCCCCGCCGAGGTGACGGCGCACGTCGGCACGGCGGCCAGGCCGGCCCGGCTGCGCACCCTCGAGGGTCGGTGGGCACGGCTGCGGACGGACCGGCCCGTCCCGCTCGGCGTCGGTGACCGGCTCATCCTGCGGGACCCGGGACGGGAGGGCGCCGTCGTGGGTGCTCGTGTGCTGGACCCGGTCGCACCTCCGCTGCGGCGCAACGGGGCCGCCCGGCGCCGGGCCGCCGCGCTGCAGGCGTCCGACGACCGGCACGGCGTGGCGGTGGCCGGACGCACCGTGTCCCGCGCCACCGCCGAGGCGTGGGTGGAGGAGCTGTCCGCGCTGGTGCGGCGCCGGGCGCAGACGGACCCGCTGGACCCCCGGCTGCCGCTCGCCCCGGCGCTGCGGGACCTGGGGCGGCGCACCGGGCTCCCCGATCGTCGGACGCTGGAGGCCGTCGTCGCGATGGCCGGCCTGGAGGTCCGCGACGAGCGGGTGGGTCCGGCGCGGGCGGCGGGGTCCGTGCCCGAGCCGGGCGAACCCCCGGCCCTGCGCGCGCTGCTGGACCGGCTGGCGCGGGATCCGCTGGACGCACCGACCCGGCCCGAGCTCGACGCGATGGGGATCGGCGGCCGCGAGATCGCGGCGGCCAGCGGTCGCGGCGCGCTGCTCCGGCTGCCCGGCGACGTGCTGCTCGGCCCGGAGGCCGCGGACCGGGCCGTGGACGCGCTCACCGACCTGGCCCAGCCGTTCACCACGAGCCAGGCCCGGGCCACGCTCGGGGTCAGCCGCAAGGTCGCCATCGCGCTGCTGGAGCACCTGGACGCGCGGGGGCATACCCGGCACGGGCCGGACGGCACCCGCTCCCTCACCACCTGAACGCCCACCCCGTCCCCTCCCGCAGAAGTGGACATAGCTATCTCGGGGACGGGCACCAGAAAGCTATGTCCACTTCTTCAGGTCTCTAGGGTTGGCGGTATGCCGACACCCACCCCGTCCCCGCGGCTCACCTCCCTGGCGGCCGGAGGTGGGTGCGCCTGCAAGATCCCGGCCGAACGCCTCGAGCGGCTGGTCGCCGACCTCCCGACCGCGCCACCGGGAGGGCCGCTGCTGGTGGGGCTGGAGCACGGGGACGACGCTGCGGCGGTGCGCCTCGACGGGGAGCTCGCGGTGCTCTCCACCGCCGACTTCTTCACCCCGGTCGTGGACGACCCGGTCGACTGGGGCCGGATCGCCGCGGCCAACGCGCTCTCCGACGTCTACGCCATGGGCGGGGCGCCGGTCCTGGCGATCAACCTGCTCGGCTGGCCGGCGGACCTGGACGACGAGATCGCCGGGGAGGTGCTGCGGGGCGGGGCCATGGTCGCCGAGGAGGCAGGCTGCCCGCTCGCGGGCGGTCACTCGATCACCGCCCCGGAGCCGCTCTACGGCCTCGCGGTCACCGGGACGGCCAGGGCGGACGCCCTCATCCGCAACGACGCGGCGCGACCCGGACTCCCGATCACCCTGACCAAGCCGCTCGGGAGCGGCATCCTGGGCAACCGGCACGGCCGGACGGGCGAGGTCTTCGAGCAGGCGGTCAGCACGATGACCACCCTCAACCGCCAGGCCTCGGAGGCCGCCGTGACGGCCGGCGTGCGGGCCGGCACGGACGTCACCGGGTTCGGGCTGCTGGGGCACCTGTGGAAGCTGTGCCGTGCCTCCGGCGTGGGCGCGGACATCGACGTCCGGTCGGTGCCTGCGATCGAGGGCGCGCGCGAGAGCCTGGCGGCGGGCTACCTGCCCGGGGGGAGCCGACGCAACCTGGACTGGGTCCGCCCGCACCTGGGCGTCGGCAGCGGCGTGACGCAGGACGACCTGCTGCTGCTCGCCGACGCGCAGACCAGCGGAGGGCTGCTCCTCGTCGGGGAGGTGCCCGACGGCGTCGGCACCCTGATCGGTCGCACGCGTCGCGCCGCCGGCCCCGCGATCGGCCTACGGTGAGCGCTATGCCGGACACCACCCTCCCCGTCGTCGGCGGCGCCGAGATCGAGATCGCCGCCGGGCAGACCTACGACAACATCGACCCCGCGGACGGCTCGGTCCTCGGCCGGGTGGCCCGCTCCGGCCCGGCCGAGGTCGAGCTGGCGGTGCGGGCCGCCGCCGGCGCGCAGCCCGGGTGGGCGGAGACCCCGCCGGAGCAGCGGGCCGACACGCTGACCCGGCTGGCGGACCTGGTGGACCGCGACCGGGAGCAGCTGGCCCGCACCGAGTCGCAGGACACCGGCAAGCCCCTGTCGCAGGCCCGCGCCGACGCCACGGTCGCCGCGCGCTACTTCCGCTACTACGGGCGGGTGATCGAGGCGGCCTACGGCCACAGCATCCCGCTGGGTCCGGACCTGCACGCCTACACCCGGCACGAGCCCTACGGCGTCGTCGGGAGCGTGGTCGCCTGGAACTACCCGCTGCAGCTGGCCTCACGATCGATGGCGGCGGCCGCCGCGACCGGGAACTGTGTCGTCCTCAAGCCCGCCGACGAGACTCCCCGCACCGCGGTCGCGCTCGCGATGCTGGCGACCGAGGCCGGGCTGCCCGACGGGGTGGTCAACGTCGTCCCCGGCCTGGGCGCCGAGGCCGGTGCCGCGCTCACCGCGCATCCGGAGGTGGCGCACCTGGGCTTCGTCGGTTCCACCGAGACCGGGCGTGCGGTCGCCCGGGCGGCGGCCGACCGGGTCGTCCCCGCGGTGCTCGAGCTCGGCGGCAAGTCGGCCCACGTCGTCTTCCCCGACGCCGATCTCGACGCCGCCGCAGCAGCCATCACGCGCAGCATCCTGCAGAACGCCGGCCAGACCTGCTCCGCCGGCTCCCGCCTGGTGGTGCACTCCTCGGTCCGCGCCGAGCTGGTCGCCGCCATCGCCGAGCGCTTCCGCTCCACCACCCTCGGCCGCGGGCTGGACGACCCCGACCTCGGTCCGCTGGTCTCCACCCGGCAGCAGGACCGGGTCCGGGGCTTCGTCGAGGGCGCCCGCACCGGGGAGCTCGTCGTGGGCGGGACCGCACCGGACGACCGGCCCGAGGGCGGCGCCTTCTGGCTGCCGACGCTCATCGACGGCGTGGACCCGGCCGAGCCGATCGCGCAGGAGGAGGTCTTCGGCCCGGTGCTCGTCACCACCCCGTTCCAGGACGAGGAGGAGGCGCTCGCCCTGGCCAACGGCACGGCCTACGGGCTGATCGCGGCCCTGTGGACCCAGGACCTGACGCGCGCCCACCGGCTCGCCGCGGCGCTCGAGGCCGGCCAGGTCTTCGTCAACACCTTCGGCGCCGGCGGCGGGGTCGAGCTCCCGTTCGGCGGGGTCAAGGCGTCCGGCTACGGCCGGGAGAAGGGGATCGAGGCGCTGTCCGCCTTCACCCAGACCAAGACCGTCGTGGTGCGCCTGGGCTGAGGTCCGTCTCAGGGATGACGGGTGCCTCGTGCAGATTCCGTCCGAGGTCGGATGCCCGCGCCCGGCGGTGGCTGGTTGACTGCTGGCATGACGACACGATCAGAGGGGACCGGGATCAGCGTCCAGGGACTCACCAAGAAGTTCGGGGACTTCACCGCCGTCGACGACCTCAGCTTCGAGGTCGCACCGGGACGGGTCACGGGCTTCCTGGGCCCGAACGGCGCCGGCAAGACGACGACCCTACGCATGCTGCTCGGCCTGATCCGGCCGACCGCCGGTGAGGCCCTCATCGGGGGTCGGCGGTATGCCGAGCTGCCCCAGCCCATGTCCACGGTCGGGTCGGCGCTGGAGGCCACCGGCTTCCATCCCGGCCGCAGCGGCCGCAACCACCTGCGCGTGCTCGCCGCGACCCACGGCATACCGGACAGCCGCGTCGACGAGCTGCTCGACCTGGTGGGCATCCCTGCCGCCGCCCGCAAGAAGGCGGGCGGCTACTCGATGGGGATGCGCCAGCGCCTGGGCCTGGCGGCCGCGCTCCTCGGCGACCCCGACGTGCTGCTGCTGGACGAACCGGCCAACGGGCTGGACCCGGAGGGCATCCGCTGGATGCGCGGCTTCATGCGCCACCTCGCCGCCGAGCAGGGCAAGACCGTGCTGGTCAGCTCGCACCTGCTGGGCGAGGTCGAGCAGACGGTGGAGGACGTCGTCATCATCGCCAACGGGCGGCTGGCCCGCCGCGGGACGATGGACGAGCTGCACGGCGACCCGGCCGTCCTGGTGCGCACCAGCGACCCCGGGGCGCTCGGGCACGCCCTCGAGAGCGCCGGGCTGAGCGCCGCGCTGGACCAGGAGCAAGGACCGGACGCCCTCCGGGTCGGGACCGGCGACCTGCGACAGGTGGGCGACATCGCCCTCGCCGCCGGCCAGCCGGTCCACGAGCTGCGCCCGCTGCGCACCGACCTCGAGCGGCTCTTCCTGGAGCTGACCGAGTCGCCCGAGCACCGCAACCGCAACCTCTCGACCGGGCAGGAGGCCGCCTGATGATCTCGCTCGTGCGCGCGGAGCTGCGCAAGTACTTCACCACCCGGCTGGCCTGGTCCATGCCGCTGGCGATGGCCGTCCTCGGCGCGCTCTTCGCCGCCCTGCAGGGTTTGTTCCTCGCCGTCATCGGCGAGTTCCCCTCCCCGGACGGCACGATGATCGAGCCCGCGGCGATGTTCGGAGAGGACGCCGTCGCGCGGCTGGTCTACACCGGTGCCGTGCAGATGGGCTACCTGCTCGCCCTCGTGCTGGGCATCCTGTCGATGAGCGGGGAGTTCCGGCACAAGACCATCACCGCGACCCTGCTGGCCGCGCCCCGCCGGGGCCAGCTCATCGGCGCCAAGCTCGCCTCCATCGTGGTGGTCGTCGCCGTCAACGCGCTGGCCTTCACGGCCGGCAGCATCCTGGGCGGGGCGATCACGCTGAGCATCGGTGACCTGCCGCTCTTCCCCGACCCGGGCGGGCTGCTGGCCACCTTCGCGCGGATGGTCCTGGTGCTGGTGCTCTGGGGTCTGATGGGCTTCGGTCTGGGCGTGCTCATCCCGAACCAGGTCGTGGCCCTCTTCGTCGGCGTGGGCGTGACGTTGCTGGTCGAGCCGCTGCTCGGCCTCGGCATCACCTTCGTCGACCAGCTCGCGGACGCGTCGAAGTACTTCCCCAGCCAGGCCAGCATGAGCGCCCTCGACCTCTTCGCAGGGATCGACCCCAGCCTGGCGCAGTCGCTGGGTGGCTCCGAGGACGCGTTGAGCTGGTGGGTGGCCACCCTGGTCCTGCTCGGGTATGCCGCGGTGATGGCGGCCCTGGGCTGGATCCTCACCGCGCGCCGGGACATCGCCTGACCGCACCTGCGCCGCCCCGGCCCACCTCCTGCGATCCACTCCGGCAGGCGATAGGCTGAGGGCCGGCGCGTGCGCTGGTCGGCGCGCGTGCGGCAGTCCCCGGATGTGAGATGAGGCGCAGACCCCGTGGCCAACCCGCAGAGCAGCGACACCACCGTCGACTTCGGAGCCAACGAATGGCTCGTCGAGGAGATGCGTGAGCTCTTCGACCAGGACCCGGGATCGGTAGACCCTGCCTGGCGTCGATACTTCGAGGGCGCCGCCCCCAGCCCCAACGGCAGCGGACCGGGCTCGTCGGCCCAGGCCGACGGTGGTTCGGCGGCGAAGGCTGCCCCGAGCCGGGCCGGGAGCACCGAGGAGCGGCCGGCCCGGCGCACGGCGGGGCCCAAGGTCGCGCCGGCCCCGCCCCGGAAGAAGAGCGCTCCGGCACAGAGCGGCTCCGAGGCCGCGGGCTCGGCCAAGAACCAGGGCAAGGACACCCAGGAGACCAAGGCCACGGCGGCGAAGGCCAAGGCCGAGGAGAAGGACAAGGCCGAGGAGGAGGACAAGGACAAGGCCGCCGCGGCCACCGCCACGGACGCCCCCGCCAAGGACAAGGACGGCGAGGGCAGCCCGGCCAAGGACGACACGAAGAAGGGGCCGATGTCGCGGGAGGCCCCGGCACCGAAGAAGGGTGGCCCCCAGGAGGACGTCACCCTCGTGCCGCTGCGCGGTGCCGCCGCCCGCGTGGTCTCCAACATGGACACCTCGCTCGAGGTGCCCACGGCCACGAGCGCGCGCAACCTCCCGGCCAAGCTGCTCATCGACAACCGCACGGTGATCAACAACCACCTCGCCCGCAGCCGCGGTGGCAAGGTCAGCTTCACCCACATCATCGGCTACGCGATGGTGCGCGCCCTGAAGTCGATGCCGGCGATGAACAACGGGTTCACCGTGGAGAACGGCAAGCCGACCCTGGTCGAGCCGGCGCACATCAACCTGGGCCTGGCCATCGACGTCCCCAAGTCCGACGGGACCCGCCAGCTCCTGGTGCCGAGCATCAAGAGCGCCGAGGGCATGAGTTTCTACGACTTCTGGAGCGCCTACGAGAAGGTCGTGCGCAAGGCCCGGGACGGCAAGCTCACCATCGACGACTTCCAGGGCACCACGATCAGCCTCACCAACCCGGGGGGCATCGGCACCCTGCACTCCGTGCCGCGGCTGATGAAGGGCCAGGGGACGATCATCGGTGTCGGCTCCCTGGACTACCCCGCCGAGTGGCAGGGCGCCGCGACCGAGCGGATCGTGGCCACGGGCGTCAGCAAGATCCTGACCCTCACCTCGACCTACGACCACCGGATCATCCAGGGCGCGCAGTCCGGCGAGTTCCTCAAGATCATGCACCAGCTCCTGCTCGGGCAGGACGGCTTCTACGACGACATCTTCACCTCGCTGCGGATCCCGTACGAGCCGATCCGGTGGAACCCCGACATCTCGGCGACCCACGACGACGACATCTCCAAGCCGAGCCGCATCCAGGAGCTGATCCACGCCTACCGCGTCCGTGGTCACCTCATGGCGGACACCGACCCGCTGGAGTACCGCCAGCGTCGGCACCCCGACCTGGCCATCGAGAACCACGGGCTGACCCTCTGGGACCTCGACCGCGAGGTGCCCACCGGCGGGTTCGGCGGCAAGCCCCGGCTCAGCCTGCGGCGCATCCTGGGCATCCTGCGCGACACGTACTGCCGCACAATCGGCATCGAGTACATGCACATCCAGGACCCCGAGCAGCGCGAGTGGTTCCAGAAGAAGCTCGAGGTCCCCTTCGAGAAGCCGGCCCCGGCCGAGCAGCTGCGGATCCTGCGTCGGCTGAACGCCGCGGAGGCCTTCGAGACCTTCCTGCAGACCAAGTTCGTCGGCCAGAAGCGGTTCAGCCTCGAGGGCGGGGAGTCGGTCATCGCGCTGATGGACAAGGTCCTGAACCGCGCCGCCGACGACGGTCTCACCGAGGTGACGATCGGGATGCCGCACCGCGGTCGGCTGAACGTCCTCGCCAACCTGGCGGGCAAGTCCTACGGGCAGATCTTCCGCGAGTTCGAGGGCAAGCAGTCCCCCGGGTCGGTGCAGGGCTCCGGTGACGTGAAGTACCACCTCGGCACCGAGGGTGAGTTCACCACGGAGGACGGCAAGACCACCCGCGTCTACCTCGCGGCCAACCCCTCCCACCTGGAGGCGGTGAACCCGGTGCTCGAGGGCATCACCCGGGCAAAGCAGGACCGGAACGCCCGGGACACCGGAGCCGACCCGTCCACGGTGATGCCGGTGCTGATGCACGGCGACGCGGCCTTCGCCGGCCAGGGCGTGGTGCTGGAGACGATGCAGATGTCCCAGCTCCCGGCATACCGCACGGGCGGGACGCTGCACGTCGTCATCAACAACCAGGTCGGGTTCACGACCGCCCCGCAGCACTCGCGCTCCTCGGTCTACTGCACCGACCTGGCCCGGACCGTGCAGGCGCCGATCTTCCACGTCAACGGGGACGACCCCGAGGCCGTCGTGCGGGTCGCCGAGCTGGCCTACGAGTTCCGCCAGGAGTTCGGCAAGGACGTCGTCATCGACCTGGTCTGCTACCGGCGCCGCGGCCACAACGAGGGCGACGACCCCTCGATGACCCAGCCGCTGATGTACGACCTCATCGAGGCCAAGCGCTCGGTCCGCAAGCTCTACACCGAGTCGCTCATCGGCCGTGGCGACATCACGGTCGACGAGGCCGAGGCGGCGCTGCGCGACTACCAGAAGCAGCTCGAGAACGTCTTCACCGAGACCAAGAAGGCGCTCAAGGGCGAGGGCGACGGCAGCGAGGGCCTGGAGCGCCCGCACGCCCAGGACGAGGGTGACATGGCTGCCCCGCAGCGCCCGACCGCCATCCCCGTGGAGACGGTCACCGCGATCGGGGACTCCTTCGGGAGCCCGCCGGAAGGGTTCACGGTCCACCCGAAGCTCGCCAAGCTGCTCACCTCCCGCCAGGAGATGGCCAGCAAGGGCGGCATCGACTGGGGGATGGCCGAGCTGCTCGCCTTCGGCTCGCTGGTGATGGACGGCACGCCGGTGCGGCTCGTGGGCCAGGACAGCCGGCGCGGCACCTTCGTCCAGCGGCACGCGGTGCTCACCGACAACGTCACGGCCGCGAACTGGACGCCGCTGCACGGGTTGTCCGAGGACCAGGCCCGGTTCGAGGTCTACGACTCGCTGCTCTCCGAGTTCGCGGCGATGGGCTTCGAGTACGGCTACTCGGTCGAGAACACCGACACCCTCGTGCTGTGGGAGGCGCAGTTCGGCGACTTCGCGAACGGCGCCCAGACGGTGATCGACGAGTTCATCTCCTCCTCCGAGCAGAAGTGGGACCAGCGCAGCTCGGTCGTGCTCCTCCTGCCGCACGGGTACGAGGGCCAGGGGCCGGACCACTCCTCGGCGCGGATCGAGCGCTACCTGCAGCAGTGCGCCGAGGACAACATGATGGTGGCCTACCCCTCCACGCCGGCCTCCTACTTCCACCTCCTCCGCGCGCACTCCACCGCTCGCCCGCGCCGCCCGCTGATCGTCTTCACCCCGAAGGCGATGCTGCGGCTCAAGGCCGCAGCCAGCAGCATCGAGGACATCACCGACGGCACCTTCGAGCCGGTGCTGCCCGACCGGGTCGAGCTGGACAACGACAAGGTCGAGCGGGTGCTGCTGGCCTCCAGCAAGCTGGTCTACGACCTCGAGGACGAGCGCGCCAAGCGCGAGGACGAGTACACGGCGATCCTGCGGATCGAGCAGCTCTACCCCGTCGCGGGTCGGCAGCTGGCCGCCCTCACCTCGCAGTACCCCAACGCGGAGCTGGTGTGGGTGCAGAACGAGCCCAAGAACCAGGGCGCGTGGCCGTTCATGGCGCTGAACCTGCCCGAGGCGCTGGCCCGGCACGGGGAGGAACGCCCGCTGCGGGTGGTCAGCCGTCCCGCGTCGGCGTCACCGGCCACCGGGTCGGCCAAGGTGCACGCGGTCGAGCAGTCCGCCCTGCACGACGAGGCCTTCTCCGCGCGCGCATGAGGGACGCCGCGACGGGACCGGCACCGCTGCCGGACGGTTTCTCTGCCTCGGTGCCGCAGGACGAGGACATCGACGACCTGGTGCGGCTGCTGCGCCGCCACGAGCGCGAGGCGCGCGGGTGGCCAGGGGCGCAGAGCGACACGGTGCTGGCCGAGGTCAGCGGGCGCGGTGCGAGCACCCACCGGCACCAGATGGTGCGCGACCGTGAGGGCAACGCCCGCGCCTGGCTGAGCCTGCACGACCGGGCCGCCGGACGCGTCCTGGTCGGGGTCACGCTGGACCCGGACCTGCCGGACGCCGAGGCGGACCCGCTGGCCGAGTGGGCCTTCACCCGGGTGGAGGAGCTCGGTCGCGAGCTGCTCGGCGAGCGCGGCATGCAGCGCACCCAGCTGGACTCCGGCGCCTTCGCCGACGACCACCGCCAGCAGCGGTGGCTCCGGGCGCACGGCTACGACCACGTCCGCGACTGGTGGCAGATGACCCGGGCCGTGGACCCCGAGGTCGATGCCGAGCCGCCGGAGCTGCGCGAGGGTGTCCAGATCTCCCGGGTCCGCCAGGACGACGATGTCGGCATGCCCGCCGAGGAGGACCTGCGTGCCGTGCACCTGGTGCTGGAGCAGTCCTTCGCCGACCACTTCAACTCCTACCGGGAGACGTTCGAGGAGTTCGTCTCGCGGTTGCGCGAGGACCCGGGCCACCGGTGGGACCACTGGTGGCTGGCCACGGTCGACGGCGAGCCGGCCGGCGCCGTGGTGGCCTCGATCAGCCGTGGCAGCGTGGGGCAGGAGGGCACCGCGTCCCCGGACAGCTCCTACATCGACTACATCGGGGTGCACCGGCGTGCCCGCGGGCGTGGCGTGGCCAAGGGCCTGCTCCGGACGGTCATCGCCGACGCCGCGGCCCGGGGACGGGCCTCGGTGGAGCTGGAGGTCGACGCCGACTCCCCGACCGGCGCCGACGGGCTCTACCGCTCGCTCGGCTGGGAGACGAAGTACGTCACCCAGTCCTGGCACCGGGCCCTGACCGACGATCCGAGAGGTGACCAGTGAGCAGCGGCGAGCGCGAGAGCCGGACGGAGCTGGAGTACACCCCCAGCGCGGACTTCCAGGTCCCGGACGGCCCCCGGGACGTCGGCCTGTGCTTCGTGGGGGACGGCTTCGTCGCCGGGTACGGCGACCCGAAGGCGCTGGGCTGGGTCAACCGGGTCGTCGGACGCACGGACACGACCAGCAGCGACCCCGGCAGCTCCCTCACCAGCTACAACCTCGGGGTGCGCGGCGCCACGTCGGCGGACGTCATGAACCGCTGGCGCACCGAGTGCCCCGCACGCTGGCAGGGTCGCTCCGAGCGCCGACTGGTGATCGGGGTCGGCGCCGAGGACGTCGCCCAGGAGATCACGACGGCTCGCTCGCGGCTCAACCTCGCCAACGTCCTGGACGAGGCCAGTTCCACCGGGATCTCGACCTTCGTGGTCGGCCCCACGCCGACCCTCGACGCCGAGGTGAACCAGCGGATCCAGGTCCTCGCGGACGCGCTGGCGGACGTCTGCTCGCGGCGCGGCGTCCCCTTCGTCGACTGCTTCGCCCCGCTGCTGAGCCACGACCAGTGGCAGTCCGACCTCGCGGCGGGTGACACGGTCCACCCCGGCCAGGCCGGCTACGGCCTGATGGCCTGGTTGGTGCTCAACGGCGGCTGGACCCGCTGGCTCCAGCTGGAGGACTGAGCACCGACCTGCGACGACCTCAGAGGTCGTCCAACCAGGCCCGTGCCTCGGCATACGCCTGGTCGTCGGCGTGCACCGGCACGGCCTGAGCACGGCCGTCCGCCCGGGGGTAGGAGCCGAGGAAGCGCACGTCCCGGCAGGTCCGCCGCAGCCCGAGCATCGCCTCCCCCATCCGGTCCTCGGACAGGTGACCGTCCGCGTCGATCCAGAAGCAGTACTCCCCCAGACCCTCGCCCGTCGGTCGTGACTCCAGACGTGTCAGGTCGATGCCGCGCACGGCGAACTGCTCGAGCAGCTCCAGCAGCGCCCCGGGTCGGTTCTGCCAGATGAGCGCCACCAGCGTGGTGCGGTCTGCGCCGGTCGCCGGCGGCACCGGGGCCCCGCTGCGCAGGACCACGAAACGTGTCTTGGCATCGGCCCGGTCGGCGATCCGCTCGGCCACCGGCACCAACCCGTAGGCGGCACCGGCCTCCGGGGAGGCGATCGCCGCGGCGTAACGGCCCTCCGCGACCGCCTCGGCCGCGCGGGCCGTCGAGGACTCGTGCACCACCTCGACCGTCGGCAGGTGCTGCGCCAGCCACTCCCGGGTCTGCGCCGCCGCATGAGGGTGGGTGGCGATCTGGCGCACCTGGTCCAGGGTCGTCCCCTCCGGCGCCAGCAGGCTGAACTGCACCTCCACGAGCAGCTCCTGGACGATCCGCACCAGGGGGTCGTCCAGGAGGGCCTGCAGCGTGGCGGGCACCGAGCCCTCCACGGAGTTCTCGAAGGGCACCACGGCCGCCTGGACCTCGCCGTCGCGCAGTGCTCCGACGACGGCGGAGACCGTGGCCAGGGGGACCGGCTCGTGCTGCCGCTGCGGATCCCACTGGCGCACGGCCTGCTCGGTGAAGGTGCCGGCCGGGCCGAGGTAGGCGACGCGGGTGCTCACCCGGGAACCCTAGCCCAGCGCGGTCCGCTCAGTAGGCGCCGCTCCCCGAGCTGAGCACGACGCGGACCGTCCGCCACATGATCATCACGTCGAGGATCGGGTTCCAGTTCTCGACGTAGTACAGGTCGAGCCGGACCGCCTCCTCCCAGGAGAGGTCGCTGCGCCCGCTGATCTGCCAGAGCCCGGTCATCCCCGGACGCACGAGCAGCCTCCGGCGCGTGTCCGCGGCGTACTCGGCGACCTCGCGGGGCAGCGGCGGACGCGGGCCCACCAGGCTCATCTCGCCGCGCAGCACGTTGAGCAGCTGCGGGAGCTCGTCCAGCGAGTAGCGCCGGATGAAGGCGCCGACACGGGTGACCCGGGGGTCCCGCTGCATCTTGAACATCGGCCCGGCGCCCTCGTTGGCGTCCGCGAGCTCGGCCAGCCGCTCCTCGGCGTCGAGCACCATGCTGCGGAACTTGAACATGGAGAAGCCCTGGCCGTCCTGGCCCACGCGCTCCTGGCGGAACAGCACCGGACCGCGGTCCTCCAGCTTGACCGCCAGCGCGACCGCGAGCATCACCGGAGCAGCCAGCAGCGTGACCGCGAGAGCCGCGAGCCGGTCCATGACGTTCTTCAGGACGCGCTCCGGCCCGACGAAGCGCGGCGCCTCGACGTGGATCAGCGGGAGACCCTGCACCGGCCGGGTGAGGACCCGGGGTCCGGCGACGTCCATGATGCCCGGCGCGACCACCAGGTCGATGTCGGTGGCCTCGAGGGCCCAGCCGAGCTGCCGGAGACCGGTGGTCCCGAGACCTGCCGAGGAGGACACCGCGACGACATCCACGTGGTGGTCCATCGCCTGGAGCAGGACGTCCGCCTCCCGCCCGAGGACCGGCACGCCCCTGACCTCTCCCTCGGCGTCGTCGACGCAGGCGCCGAGGACGTTGTAGCCGGCATCGGGGGCGCGGCGCAGGGCCGAGACCAACCCGGCGACGTGGCTCTTGTCGCCGACCAGGATGACCCGGTCGGAGAGCTTGCCCTTCTTGCGCCGGCTGACCAGCCAGCGACGCGCGGACCAGCGGCCACCGAGCAGCAGCAGCGTGCCGAGCGGGAAGGCGAGCAGCACGAAGCCGCGGGCGAACTCGATGCGGAACGCGAAGCCGATGATGGCGAGCGCCGCGAAGACCCACATGGACGCCTGGAAGACCTGCCGGTACTCCTGGACCCCGTGGCCCACGGTGCGTCCGTCGTAGGCGCGCTGGACGTGCAGCGAGACGATCCACGCCACCCCGAGCGCGACGGCGATGTAGACGTATCCGATGCCCGAGACCTCACGCATCGACTCGTCCAGCCCGAAGCGGGTGACGTAGGCGGCCAGGACCGCCGCGACCACCATCGCCAGGTCCAGCACCTTCAGCGACCTCAGGTAGGTCCCGAGGTAGCGGCGGGCGCGGTGCGGGGTCCTGCGCCCGCCGTGCGGATGTCCGTTGACGTCCCGGAGCGCGTCCGGGATGACGAACGGGTAGGGGTCAGCGACATGCGCTTGCGACTGCCCTTCGGGCAGCTCTCGTACTGCTGTGCCTGCGATCACGGTCACGGCGATCCCGTCCTGTTCCCTGCAAATTCCCTGCACCTGACAGACGCCTTGCCCCTGCGCGGCGTCCTTACCAAATCTTTACCTACTTCTCAGTAAAGCACCATCCAGGCATCCCGTCTACCCCTGCCGACAGATCATGTCCGCATCATGGTCACCGGATGAACCCCCACAGTTCACTTCCGGCGCGTCCCTGCACTATCCCTGCGTGGGCCTACCCTACCGCGTGTGACACGTCCGCGCGCACATCTGAGCCCGCTGGGGCTGGCCCGCGTCTCCGGCGCCTCGATGCTCCCGTCGCTGGCTCCCGGCGACCGGGTCGTGGTGCGGCACGGCGCCCCGGCCCGACCCGGGTCGGTCGTGGTCGTCCGGCTCCCGGACGACGGCACGGGCCGCGCCCGCCCGTTGGCGGTCAAGCGCCTCGCCGGCATCCGCGAGGACGGCGCGCTCTGGGTGCTCTCCGACGGCCACGGGACCGACTCCCGGGTGCTCGGCCACCTGCACCCGTCCGCCCTGGTCGCGGTCGCGCTGCTGCGGCTGCCGCGATGGCGACCGCGTCGCGCGCCGCTCCTGCTCCGGCGCCGCCCGGTCAGCAGCCCAGGGCACGGGACAGCGGCGGAAGGACCTCGCTGACCTGCTGACGGAGCTCGTCGTAGACCGCGTCCGACTGCCGGAAGGGGTCGACGAGTCCGTCCCCGACGGCTCGGGTCGCGCCCGCCCTGGCCTGGCGCGCCCGCTCCGTCAGCCGCTCGAGCGCGGCACCAGGGTCGTCCCACGAGGGGAGGTCGTCGTCGGGGATGGCCTGGACCAGATGGGCGAACTCCTGCACCGTGAAGGTCCGGCGCAGGGCGCGGGGATGGAGCTGGACGACAGCAGACCGGTGCTCCGGTGTGGCCGCGAGCACCAGCGACGCACCCGACACGATCTCCTCGGTCAACCGACGGGCGCGGAAGCCCTCGTGGTCCCCGCCCAGGTCGACGAGGAGCCGGGCCGAGCGTTCGTCCATGCCCGACCCCACGAGGGCCCTGGTCCCTGCGGAGCGCACCTCGATCCGCCCCGCGCCGTGGGACCGGTCCACCCCGCGCTGCAGGAGTCGCTCCAGCAGCGGTGACCGGCAGACGTTGCCGGTGCAGACGGTCAGGACGGTGGGCGTGCTCATCTGTCTCCCTCGGTCACGAGCGGGTCTGCCGCCCAACGGTCTCCGACCGCGCGCAGGACGGCCACGCGCGACTGCTCGTCCGGGTCCTCGCTGGCGGAGCGCCGCAGCAGCACCTCGAGCCGGTCCTCGGACAGGCTCTCGGCCAGCCCCTCGCCCCACTCGACCACCGTGACCGCCTCGTCCAGGGAGGTGTCCAGGTCCAGGTCGTCCAGCTCGGCACCTCCGGAGAGCCGGTAGGCGTCGACGTGGACCAGCTCCGGTCCCCCGGTCAGCGAGGGGTGCACCCGGGCGATGACGAAGGTCGGCGAGGTGATCGGCCCCCGGACCCCCAACCCCTCGGCCAGCCCCTGGGCGAACGTCGTCTTGCCGGCCCCCAGGTCTCCCGTCAGCACCACCAGGTCCCCGGCGCGCAGGGTCCGGCCGACGTCCCGCCCCAGCTCCCGGGTGTCGTCCGCCGTGGGCAGGCTCCGGCCGGACCCGTCTCCGGGGCTCACCGGCCGCTCGCCCCCACATACTCCCGAGGGACACGGTGCCCGATGCGGCTGACGATCTCGTAGCTGATCGTGCCCACCGCATCGGCCCAGTCCTGGGCGGTGGGCTCGCCGTCCGCGCCGGCCCCGAAGAGCACCACCTCCTCGCCGTCGGAGACCTCCAGGTCGCCGACGTCGACCATGAACTGGTCCATGCACACGCGTCCGGAGATCGCCAGGCGCCGTCCCCGCACCTGGACCGGGCCCACTCCCGAGGCGTGACGCGGGATGCCGTCGGCATACCCCACCGGGACGTCGATGACCGTGGTCTCGGCGGAGGGGGCGTAGGCGTGACCGTAGGACACCCCCTGCCCAGCCCGGATGCGCTTGGCCAGCACCGACGTCGCGGTCACCCGCATCGCCGGGCGCAGCCCGAAGTCCTGCGCGGACCCGACGTCGGGGACGGGGGTGAGCCCGTAGACGGCCAGGCCCGGCCGCACCATGTCCCACGCCGCCCCCTTCGCCGTCAGCGTCGCCGCGGAGTTGGACAGGTGGCGGACCTCGGGCCGCAGGCCCGCACCCTCCGCGGTCGCGACCGCGTCCGCGAAGGCCTCCTGCTGGGCCCGGACCGTGGGGTGGGAGGGCGCGTCGGCGTAGGCGAAGTGGCTGAAGACGCCGCGCACCTGCACCACCCCCTCGGCCTCCAGCGCAGCGGCCTGCTGCACCAGGTCGGCCCAGTCGGTGCGGGCACCGGGCCGCAGCGGGAGGGCATATGCACCGTTGCGGCCCAGACCGGTGTCCGCCTTGAGCTGGATGGTCGCCGTGGTGCCGATCGCCCGAGCCGCGGCCGCCACCGCGTCCAGCGTCCAGGACGCGGAGGCGGCGACCTCCACCTCGGCCTGCACCAACGGTGCGAGGTCGGTGCCCGGGGCCGTGAGCCAGCACAGCAGGGGGGCACCGATGCCCGCAGAGCGCAGCTCCAGCGCCTCACCCGGTTGCGCCACCCCCAGCGCCGCCGCACCACCGGCGAGCGCCGCCCGCGCGCACGGCACCAGTCCGTGGCCGTAGGCGTCGGCCTTCACCACGGCCATGACCTCCGCGGCGCCCGCCCGCTCCCGCAGCACGCCGACGTTGTGCGCGACGGCGTCCAGGTCGACGGTCGCCCGCGCCGGGTAGAGCTCGCTCACGCAGACCTCACCTGCGCCAGCTGCCCCATCAGGCTGCCCGCGACCGGTGCGCCGGTGGAGTCGGCCACGGTCGCCGCCACCCGTGCCCCGAGCTCCTCGGTGCTCGCACCCATCGACGCCCCCGCGAGCGCAGGGAGCTGGGCGAGGACGGACGCGGTCGCGTCCTCGACCGCCGCAGCGGCCTCCCCCTCGCCGAGGTGCCCCAGCAGCAGCGCGAGGGACAGGCACGCCCCGGCGGGGTTGGCCCACCCCTTCCCGGCGATGTCGGGAGCCGATCCGTGGATCGGCTCGAACATGCTGGTGCCGGTGCCCTCGAGATTGAGGTTGCCGCTGGCGGCGACGCCCAGACCCCCCTGCACGACGGCACCGAGGTCGGTGACGATGTCGCCGAAGAGGTTGTCCGTGACGACCACGTCGAAGCGCTCCGGGGTCACGGGCAGGTGCATGCACATCGCGTCGACGTGGACGTAGTCGGTCTCGACGTCCGGGTACCGCTGCCCCACCTCCTCCAGCACGTCGAGCCACAGCGACCCGGCCTCCACCAGCACGTTGGTCTTGTGGCACAGCGTCAACCTGCCGCGGCGCACCGACGCGAGCCGGTAGGCGAAGTCCACGGCGCGCTCCACGGCATACCAGGTGTTGATCGACTCCTGCACCGCCGTCCGGGCGGGCGTCCCGCGGTGCACGGTGCTGCCCTGGCCGACGTAGGCGCCCTCGGTGTTCTCCCGGACCACCACCAGGTCGCACCGCTGCGGGGTGAGGCCGGCGATGGGGGTGGGGACCCCGGGGTAGAGCCGCACCGGGCGCAGGTTCACCGCCTGGCGCATGGCCGCCCGCAGCGCGAGGATGATGCCGCGTTCCAGGATGCCGGGCCGCACCTTCGGGCTGCCGATCGCGCCGAAGAGGATCGCGTCGTGCCCCCGCAGCTGCGCGACCGTCTCGTCGGTGAGCAGCTCGCCCGTCTCCAGGTAGTGCTCCGCGCCCAGCGGCACCTCCGAGCGCTCGGTGGTGAAGCCGAAGCGGTCCTGGGCGGCGTCCAGGACCTGCAGCGCGGCCCGGGTGACCTCAGGACCGACACCGTCGCCCGGGAGCACGGCGAGGGAATGCGAGCGGGTGGGCACAGGGCGACCTCCGTGACGCGACGTCAACAGCTGGGCTTACAGTTGAGACGCATTGTCTCTCACCCGCCGCGCCGGCCAGATGGAAGGGGTCGAACCGTGTCCGACACGTCAGGAATGACTCTGGCCGAGAAGCTCTGGGCCCAGCACGTCGTGCGCTCCGTGGACGGCGAGCCCGACCTGCTCTACATCGACCTGCACCTGGTGCACGAGGTGACCAGCCCGCAGGCCTTCGACGGGCTGCGGGAGAAGGGCCGCCCGGTGCGCCGCCCGGACCTGACCCTCGCGACCGAGGACCACAACGTCCCCACGACCCTGGGCCCGGTGACCGACCTGACGTCGCGGACCCAGCTCGAGGCGTTGAAGGCGAACTGTGACGAGTTCGGCATCGTGCACCACGAGCGGGGGCACCGGGGCCAGGGCATCGTCCACGTCATCGGGCCCGAGCTCGGGCTCACCCAGCCCGGCATGACGATCGTCTGCGGCGACAGCCACACCTCGACGCACGGCGCCTTCGGGGCGCTCGCCTTCGGCATCGGCACCTCCGAGGTGGAGCACGTGCTGGCCACCCAGACACTGCCCCTGCGACCGTTCCGCACCATGGCGATCACCGTGGAGGGGACGCTGCCCGACGGGGTCGGCGCCAAGGACATCATCCTGGCCGTCATCAACCGGATCGGGACCGGCGGAGGCCAGGGCTACGTCCTCGAGTACCGCGGCCCGGCGATCGAGGCGTTGTCCATGGAGGGCCGGATGACGATCTGCAACATGTCGATCGAGGCGGGGGCACGCGCGGGCATGGTGGCGCCGGACGAGACGACCTTCGCCTACCTGCGTGGACGACCGCACGCGCCGACGGGTGCCGACTGGGACGCCGCCGTCGACGCCTGGCGCCAGCTGCGCACCGACGACGACGCCGTCTTCGACGCCGAGATCGTCATCGACGGCGAGGAGCTCTCTCCCTACGTCACCTGGGGCACCAACCCCGCGCAGTCGGTGCAGCTCGGGCAGTCCGTGCCCGACCCGCAGACCGCCGGGGACGACGACGCGCAGGACGCCGCGCGCCGGGCGCTGACCTACATGGGCCTGGAGGCGGGGACGCCGATGCGGGAGATCGGGGTCGACGCCGTCTTCCTCGGGTCGTGCACCAACGGCCGGATCGAGGACCTGCGGCTCGCGGCCGACATCCTGCGGGGGCGCACGATCGCGCCCGGCGTGCGGATGCTCGTGGTCCCCGGGTCGCACGCGGTGCGGCAGCAGGCGGAGACCGAGGGGCTGGACCAGGTGTTCCTCGACGCCGGTGCGGAGTGGCGGCTCGCCGGCTGCTCGATGTGCCTGGGCATGAACCCCGACCAGCTCTCCCCGGAGGAGCGCTGCGCCTCCACCAGCAACCGGAACTTCGAGGGCCGCCAGGGCGCCCGCGGCAGGACCCACCTCGTCTCGCCCGCGGTGGCCGCCGCGACGGCGGTCCGCGGCACGCTGTCCAGCCCCGTCGACCTCACCCCGACCGATGCGCCGCAGGGGGCCCTGGTCTGATGGAACCGTTCACCACGCATACCGGGATCGGCGTGCCGATGCGCCGCTCCAACGTCGACACCGACCAGATCATCCCGGCGCACTGGCTCAAGCGCGTCTCCCGGACCGGCTTCGAGGAGGGACTCTTCTCCCGGTGGCGCGAGGACCCCGGGTTCGTGCTCAACACCGAGCCGTATGCCCGTGGCTCGGTGCTGGTCGCCGGTCCCGACTTCGGCACCGGGTCCAGCCGGGAGCACGCGGTCTGGGCGCTGCAGCAGTTCGGCTTCCGGGCGGTGCTGTCCAGCAAGTTCGCCGACATCTTCCGCGGCAACTCCGGCAAGCAGGGCCTGCTCACGGCCGAGCTCGACCAGGGCGACATCGAGCTGATCTGGAAGCAGCTCGAGGCCGAGCCGGGCACCGAGGTGACGGTGGACCTGCCCGCGCGCAGCGTCGTCTGCGGCGACGTGACGGCCGGCTTCCGGGTCGACGACTACGTGGCCTGGAGGCTGGAGAACGGCCTGGACGACATCTCGCTCACGCTGCAGCACGACGAGGACATCGCCGGCTACGAGCAGCAGCGACCGGGGTGGAAACCCACGGTGACCGCCGCCGTCGACTGAGCCGACGGCATACCGCAGCACCGTCCCAGTTGACGCAGCGTCATGGCGGTGGGCTACAGTGCCAGATGATGATGCACCTGCTCCTCCTCGGCTGCCGCAGCGAGACCTCTTAGGTCCGGCCCTCGCTGCGGAGTCGCTGCTGCCACGGACACCAGCCACCAGCCCAGCGAGGAGAACGACTCGTGAGCGTGACCATCCCCCACCAGTCCGCCGTGCACCATCCCAACCCCCAGCAGCCCAGCGGCATGCCGATCGACAGGTACGCCCCCTTCCCGGCGATCGACCTGCCGGACCGCACCTGGCCCACCCGCACCGTCACCGAGGCACCGCGCTGGTGCGCCGTGGACCTGCGTGACGGCAACCAGGCCCTCATCGACCCGATGACCCCAGACCGCAAGCGCCGGATGTTCGAGCTCCTCGTCCGGATGGGCTACAAGGAGATCGAGGTGGGCTTCCCCGCCGCGAGCCAGACCGACTTCGACTTCGTCCGGATGCTCATCGAGGAGGACCTCATCCCGGACGACGTCGTGATCCAGGTCCTGACCCAGGCCCGGGAGCACCTCATCGAGCGCACCTACGAGGCCATCTCCGGGGCCAGGCAGGCGATCGTCCACCTCTACAACTCGACCTCCACCCTGCAGCGGCGGGTCGTCTTCGGGGCGAGCGAGGACGAGATCGTCGACATCGCCGTCCGCGGCGCGCGCGCCTGCAAGAAGTACGAGGAGCAGCTGCCCCCCGGCACGGAGGTCTTCTACGAGTACTCCCCCGAGTCCTACACCGGCACCGAGCTGGAGTTCGCCGCCCGCATCTGCAACGCGGTGATGGAGGTCTTCGTGCCGACCGCCGAGGCGCCGGTCATCATCAACCTGCCGGCGACCGTGGAGATGGCCACCCCCAACGTGTATGCCGACTCCATCGAGTGGATGGGACGACACCTCGACCACCGCGAGCACGTGGTGCTGTCGCTGCACCCGCACAACGACCGCGGGACCGGGGTGGCGGCGGCCGAGCTCGGCTACCTCGCCGGTGCGGACCGGATCGAGGGCTGCCTCTTCGGCAACGGCGAGCGCACCGGCAACGTCTGCCTGGTGACCCTGGGGATGAACCTCTTCAGCCAGGGCGTGGACCCGATGATCGACTTCTCCGACATCGACGACATCCGGCGCACGGTCGAGCACTGCAACCAGCTGCCGGTGCCGGAGCGCCACCCCTACGGCGGGGACCTGGTCTTCACCGCCTTCTCCGGCAGCCACCAGGACGCCATCAAGAAGGGGCTGGAGGCGATGGAGCGGGACGCCGCCGCCGACGGCACCCCGGTGGACCGGTTCCGCTGGGAGGTGCCCTACCTGCCGGTGGACCCCAGGGACATCGGCCGCAGCTACGAGGCCGTGATCCGCGTCAACAGCCAGTCGGGCAAGGGTGGCGTGGCCTACGTCATGAAGACCGAGCGCAAGCTCGACCTGCCGCGTCGGCTGCAGATCGAGTTCAGCCAGGCGGTGCAACGGCACACCGACTCCGAGGGTGGCGAGATGACCCCGACCCAGATCTGGGAGTCGTTCCAGCACGAGTACCTCGAGCAGGACGGCCCCGTCGTGCTGCACGACTTCACCAGCTCGCACGTCGAGGGTGACGTCGACGACGTCCGGATGGAGGCCAGCCTCACCGTCGACGGGCAGGAGCAGCGGGTGACCGGCCGCGGCAACGGTCCGATCTCGGCCTTCGTCGATGGGCTCAACGAGCTCGGCATCGACATCCGGGTCCTGGACTACGCCGAGCACGCCCTGTCCGCGGGCGAGGACGCGCTCGCCGCCGCCTACGTCGAGTGCGCCGTGCAGGGTCAGGTCAGGTGGGGCGTGGGGATCAACTCCTCGACCGTGCGCGCCTCCCTGCACGCCGTCTGCAGCGCGCTCAACCGGCCGCAGCCCTAGCGCCTCGGCCCAGCTCGGCGCGTCGGTCCAGGTGCCGAGCTGTCAGAGGCGCTGTCTGCACGAATTCGACCTCTGGAATCGTCGCCATGGCAGCGATTCCCACGGTCGAATTCCGGTGACGGGCCGGATCGCCCTGCCGCGGACGCTCAGCCTGGACGCTCTCAGCCGCGACCGTCGCCGAGGACGGTGCGACCGTCCTCGGTGACCGTCCAGAACGGGTTGTGCGCGATCTCCCACACGTGGCCGTCGGGATCGGTGAAGACGCCGGAGTAGCCGCCCCAGAAGCGCGTGCTGGGCGCCCGCAGCACGACCGCTCCGGCCGCCTCGGCATCCTTCATCTGGTCGTCGACATCGGCCGTGCTGGGCAGGTTGACCCCGAGGACCTTGCCGCCCCAGGCGTCCCCGCTCCCCGGGGTGTCGTCGGTGTCCGTGTCGATGTCGATGCCGGAGTCGACGGCCAGTGCCGCCCGCTCCCACAGCGCCACGACCATCCCCCCGGCCTGGAAGAAGGCGATGTGCTCCGGCGACGGACCAGGGGTCCAGCCCAGGTCCTGGTAGAACGCACGGGCACGCTCGAGGTCGCTCACACCCAGGGTCACGAGGGACAGCCGCTGATCCATGCCGCTCAACCTAGCAAGGCGGCACGTGAGGTCCGCGGGGGCCGCAGTCCCCTGCCGACGGCGCACACGCCTGTCGGGCACACTGGACCGGTGCGGCAGGAGGAATTGGTGGGCCGGGCCCTGGCCATGGTCCGGGAGAGCGGTGGCCGGGTGACCCGACCCCGCGAGCACATCCTGCGCACCGTGGTGCACCTGGGCGGGCACCCGACCGCGGCGCAGATCCACGCCGCGCTGGGCGGCGAGGGAGCACCGCACCTGTCCACGACCTACCGCGCCCTGGAGAGCCTGTGCGCCATCGGGGCGCTGAGCCATGTCCACGTGGATCACGGGGAGCCGGGCTTCCACCTCTCCGCGCAGGTGACGGGGAGCCCGCACGTGCACGCGGCGTGCTCGACCTGCGCCACGGTGATCGACCTCCCGGCCGAGGTGGTGGAGCCGGTGGCCGACTACCTCCGTGACAACGGCTTCGAACCGCGCCTGGGCCACTCGGCGCTCTCGGTCAGATGCCCCCGCTGCGTCGGCGAGCCCGCCGTCACCGACCCAGCAGCTCGCTGACCACGCCCGGGATCGCCCGCGCCACCGCGCTGGCCCGGACCGGCCCTCCCGGGTTCGCCCGGTGGCCCGCCAGGCCGTGGACGAGCGCGCCGAGCGAGGCCGCCTCCCGCGGCTCGACACCGGCCGCCATCAGCGCGCCGCACAGGCCCGCCAGGACATCGCCCGACCCGGCGGTCGCGAGCCACGTCGGAGCATCGGCCTGGGTGCGGACGGGCACCTGCGGGTCGGGGTCGGCGATCACCGTGGTGGCCCCCTTGAGCAGCACCACCGCTCCGGTGGTGCGCGCCGCCCGCCGGGCGTGCCGGACCGGGTCGGCCTCGACCTGCTCGCGGGTCACCTGCTCCTGGCGCAGCTCGGTCAGCAGCCCGGCCAGCTCCCCGGCGTGCGGTGTGAGCAGCGTCGGCGCCTCGCAGCGGAGGTGCCCCGTGCGCTGCCACTGCGCCAGGAGCTGCAGCGCGCCCGCGTCCACCACCAGCGGCACCTCGCTGGCCAGCGCCTGGCGGAACCACTGGATCTGCCGCCGGTCGGCCGTCTCCCCGTCCTGGAGGGGGACGCCGGGGCCCATCACCATGGCCTGGATCCTCCCCTGCCCGGGCACCACCTCGGGCGAGGACGCCAGCACGAGGTCCCGCACCGGGTCCGGTCCGAGATAGCGCACCATCCCGACACCCGCCTCCAGCGCAGCGGTGGTGCACAGCACCGCTGCACCGGGGTAGTCGACGCTCCCCGCGATGACCCCGAGCACCCCACGGCGGTACTTGTCGTCGGAGGCCGCGGGCACCGGCCACCTCCCGATGACGTCCTCCGGCTGCAGCCGCTCGACGGCGGGCGTCGCAGCCACCTCCACCCCGATGTCCACGCGGGTCAGCCTGCCGACGGCCACCTCGGTCTGCGGCAGCAGGTGCACCGGCTTCAGCACGCCGAAGGTCACCGTCTCGTCGGCGTAGAGCGCCGTGACGCCGTCCTCGGCCCCCAGCGGCTGCTCCCCGGTGGGGTCCGCCCCGCTGGGGAGGTCGACGCTGAGCAGGTATGCCGTGTCCGGCACCATCGCGGCGACGTCGCTCATGGCGCCCGTCAGCCCGGCCCGCCCACCGATCCCGAGCAACCCGTCGACGACCAGCTGTGCGGCGCCGAGCCGGTCGCGCACCACCTCCGGCACCTCGTCCGCGTCGGGGACCAGCCGGTGGACCCGCACCCCCGACTCGCCGCAGGAGGCCAGTCCGGTGGCGTGCAGCTCGCGCGCCACCCCCACGACCTCGACCACGAGCTGCTGCTCCGAGGCCAGCAGCGCGGCGGCGTGCAGCGCGTCACCGCCGTTGTCGCCCGGCCCGGCCAGCACGACGACCCGCTCCAGCTGCCGCTCCCGGCACCTCTCGACCACCACCTCGGCCAGTCCGCCCGCGGCCCGACGCATCAGCTCGCCGTCGGGCACCCCGGCACGGACCTGCTCCTCGGCCTCGCGGACGTCGGCGATGGCATACGCCTGGTGCATGTCAGTCTCCCTCGACCTCGTCGGACGGACCCGCCTCGGCGATCACCACGGCCGACGCGACGCCGGCGTCGTGGGACAGCGAGACGTGCAGATGGCGCACGCCGAGCGCCTCGGCGCGGTCCCGGACGGTCCCCTGGATCCGCAGGTGCGGCCGCCCGCTCTCGTCCCGCTCCACCCACGCATCGGTCCAGCGCAGCCCTACAGGTGCACCCAGCGCCTTGGCCAGCGCCTCCTTGGCGGCGAAGCGGGCCGCCATCGACTCCGGGCGCAGCCCCAGCTCCTCGGTGGTGAACAGGCGCTCGCCGAGCCGGGCGTTGGCCTCGATCCGGGCGGCGAAGCGCGCGATGTCGACGACGTCGATCCCCACCCCGACGATCACCGGACCGCGCCCTCGTGCATGCGTCTGCCCTCGCCCTACTCGACCGTGACCGACTTCGCCAGGTTGCGCGGCTGGTCCACGTCCAGGCCCTTGGCGGTCGACAGGTGCAGGGCGAAGACCTGCAGCGGGACGACCGTCAGCAGCGGGGCCAGGAGCGGCGAGGTCTTAGGGACCCGGATGACCTCGTCGGCGAAGGGGACGACGTCCTCGTCGCCCTCCTCGGCGATGACGAGGGTGCGGGCGCCCCGGGCGCGGATCTCCTGGATGTTGGAGACGATCTTGCCGTGCAACCCGTGCTCGCTGTCGGGCGAGGGCACGACGATGAAGACCGGCTGCCCGGGCTCGATCAGGGCGATCGGGCCGTGCTTGAGCTCCCCCGCGGCGAATCCCTCGGCGTGGATGTAGGCGAGCTCCTTGAGCTTGAGCGCACCCTCCATCGCGATCGGGTAGCCGACGTGCCGGCCGAGGAAGAGCACCGAGCGGGAGTCGGCCATGAAGTAGGCGATCTCCTGCACCCGGTCCATGGTGCCCAGCAGCTGCTCGATCTTGTCCGGTATGCCGTGCAGCTCGGCCATGACCTCCGCGGCGCTGCGCCCGTAGGACTCGCCGCGCAGGGAGGTGAGGTAGAGACCGAGCACGTAGGAGGCCGTGATCTGGGCGAGGAAGGCCTTGGTCGAGGCGACCGCGATCTCGGGGCCGGCGTGCGTGTAGAGGACGGCGTCGGACTCGCGGGGGATGGTCGAGCCGTGGGTGTTGCAGATGGAGACGGTCTTGGCGCCCAGCTCCTTGGCGTGCCGCACCGCCATCAGGGTGTCCATCGTCTCGCCGGACTGGGAGATCGACACCACCAGGGTGCGGGAGTCGATGACCGGGTCGCGGTAGCGGAACTCGTGCGCCAGCTCGACCTCCACCGGGATCCGGGTCCACCGCTCGATGGCGTACTTGGCCACCATCCCGGCGTACGAGGCAGTGCCGCAGGCCACGATGACGATCTTGTCCACCGCCCGGAGCTCCTCGACCGGGATGTGCAGCTCGTCCAGCATGAGGTTGCCCTCGGCGTCCGTGCGCCCGAGGAGGGTGTCGGCGACGGCGTGCGGCTGGTCGTGGATCTCCTTCTCCATGAAGGTGTCGTAGCCACCCTTCTCGGCGGCAGCGGCGTCCCAGGTCACCTCGTAGGCCTTGCCGTCGCTGGGCGAGCCGTCGAAGTTGATGACGGTGTAGCTGTCCGGGGTGATCGTCACGATCTGGTCCTGACCGAGCTCCAGCGCCTGGCGGGTGTGGCCGATGAAGGCCGCCACGTCCGAGCCGAGGTAGTTCTCCCCCTCCCCGAGCCCCACGACCAGAGGGCTGTTGCGGCGGGCACCGACCACCACGTCGCGCTGGTCCGCGTGGACGGCCAGCAGGGTGAACGCCCCGTCGAGGGTGCCGACCACCTCGCGCATCGCCTCGGTCAGGTCACCGTGCCGGCCGAAGGCCTGCTCGACGAGGTGGGCGACCACCTCGGTGTCGGTCTCGGAGGTGAAGGCGACGCCCTCCTCCAGCAGCCCGCTCTTGAGGGCGTGGAAGTTCTCGATGATCCCGTTGTGCACCAGGGCGAGCTTGCCCGCGTTCCCGCCGCGGTGCGGGTGGGCGTTGGCGTCGGTCGGGCCGCCGTGGGTGGCCCACCGGGTGTGCCCGATCGCGGTCGCCGTCTCCGGGAGCGGTGCGTCGGCCAGGGCCTGCTCCAGGTTGCTCAGCTTGCCGGCCCGCTTGCGCGTCTGCACGGCACCCTCCTCGACCACGGCGATCCCCGCCGAGTCGTAGCCGCGGTACTCCAGCCGGCCCAGCCCCTCCATCACGACACCCAGCGCCTTGTCGCTGGTCACGGGACCGACATAGCCGACGATTCCACACATGGGGACAAGACTACGTGGGCGCCGGACCGACCTCGAACCCTGCGGCCGCGGCACGCCGCGCGGGTGCACGCGTGGCCGCCCTGCCGCCGCGCTTGGCACAATGCCCGCATGGGATCCCACGGCAACGCCGCCATCCCCTCTCCCTACGTGGAGCTGGACCGCGGCGACTGGGCACGGCTGCGCGAAGAGCACCCGATGGAGCTGGACGCCGCCGACGTCGAACGGCTGCGAGGCCTCGGGGAGCGGCTGGACATCGCCGAGGTCGAGCAGGTCTACCTGCCGATCAGCCGACTGCTCTCCTTCTACGAGCGGGCGACCGGGCGGCTGCACCAGGTGACCAGCGACTTCCTCGACGAGGGTCACGAGCGCACCCCCTTCGTCATCGGCGTGGCCGGCTCGGTCGCCGTCGGGAAGTCCACCACGGCGCGCATCCTCCGCGAGCTGATCTCGCGCTGGGAGGGGGCGCCGAAGGTCGACCTGGTCACGACGGACGGGTTCCTCTTCCCGAACGAGGTGCTGGAGCGACGTCACCTGATGCCGCGCAAGGGGTTCCCCGAGTCCTACGACCGGCGGGCGCTGCTGCGCTTCGTGAGCGAGGTCAAGGCGGGCAAGGCCGAGGTGCGGGCGCCGGTCTACAGCCACCTCGTCTACGACATCGTCCCGGACGAGCACATCGTGGTGCAGCGACCGGACGTGCTCATCGTCGAGGGTCTGAACGTGCTGCAACCACCGCGCTCCCAGGAGAAGGGCGGGGCCGGGCTCGCCGTCAGCGACTTCTTCGACTTCTCCGTCTACGTCGACGCCCACGTCGGCGACATCAAGCGGTGGTACGTCGACCGCTTCCTCGAGCTGCGGCAGACCGCCTTCGCCGACCCCGAGTCCCACTTCCACCGGTATGCCTCGCTCACCGACGACGCGGCCGTCGACATCGCCGGCAACATCTGGGACACCATCAACGCCCCGAACCTGGTCGAGAACATCCTGCCCACCCGCAGCAGGGCCACCCTCGTGCTGCTCAAGGGCGCCGACCACAGCGTCGACCGCGTCCGGCTGCGCCGCCTCTGAGCGAGGCCATGCACCGTCGGACGTGCACCACAGGCATACCTCTCGCGCAACGGCGGCGAGCAGCGCCGTGGTGCACGTCGCTGCTCACACCCGGCGCTCAGTCCATCCGGGCATACCGGGCGCGGGCGAAGCTGTAGAGGCCGTAGAGCGCCAGGCCGACCGCGACGACGAGCAGGAGCACGGTGCCGAAGGGCTGGCCGGCGAGGGCCTTCAGGGCACCGTCCATGCCCTGCGCCTCGTCCGGGTCGGCCTGCCACGCCGCGAGGCCGAAGAGTGAGCCGACGACCACCAGCGCCAGGCCTTTCGCCGCATACCCGACCGTCCCGGCCACCTTCACCCACCGCGCGAGCTCTCCGCGCACGCCGCCGGACAGGTCGTCGAGGAAGGTCTGGGCCAGACCCTTGTAGACGTGGTAGACGGCGACACCGATGACGGCGAGAGCCACGACGCCGACCAGGATCCGCCCGCCGGGCACCTCCATCAGCCGCCCGGTGACGTCGGCGCTGGACTCCTGTCCGCCGGAGCTGCCACCGCCGGTGGCGAACCGGCTCGAGATCACCCCCAGCGCGGCATACAGCACCCCCTTGCCGACCGCCTTCACCCGGTCCCCGGCACCGCCGCCGCCGAGCAGCCCGTCCAGCAGCTGGAACAGGGCGAGCGCGAGGAACCCGACCACGCAGACCCACAGCAGGACCGGGCCCGCGGGGGCCTCGCGCACCGTCGCGATCGCGCCGCTGGTGTCCGCCTCGCCCCCGCTGCCGAACGCCACCCGTCCCGCGATCCATCCGAGGACGAGGTGGATCAGCCCGCTGGCGGCGAAGCCCACACGGGCGAGTCTCTCGAGCCACGGGTGGTCGGCGACCTGGCGGGCGCCCTCGCCCCGGATGTCGGTGCTCACGGCCGAAAGTGTGACAAACCCCCGGCCGCGACGCGACCGGGGGTGATGTCAGGTATGCCGAAGGGCTCGGCTCAGTACCAGTTCACGGCCTGGGAGTGGGCCCAGGCGGCGCACGGCGAGCCGTAGCGGCCGGAGATGTATCCGAGGCCCCACTGGATCTGGGTGGCAGGGTTGGTCTGCCAGTCCGCCCCGGCGGAGGCCATCTTGCTGCCGGGCAGGGACTGCGGGATGCCGTAGGCGCCCGAGCTCGGGTTCATCGCCGTGTGGTTCCAGCCGGACTCCTTCTGCCACAGCGAGTCCAGGCAGCCCCACTGGTCCATCCCCCAGCCGTAGCTGCCCAGCATCGACTGCGCGATGGAGCGGGAGTCGCCGGAGTAGACCGGCTGCGCGGCCGGCTCGGGCTGCGGCTGCACCGCCTGGCGCGCCTGGTCACGGGAGGCGGCCTGCTCCTGCTCGGCGGCGCGCTCGGCAGCGGCCTGCTCGGCGGCCGCGGCGTCGGCGGCAGCCTGCTCGGCGGCTGCGGCGTCGGCGGCAGCCTGCTCGGCGGCGGCCCGCTCGGCGGCTTCCCGGGCGGCCTTCTCGGCCTCGGCGCGACGCTTCTCGGCACGCTCCTGGGCGACCGCGTCGGCGGCGTCCTGGACGGTGGAGAGGCTGCGGTCACGCATCCCCGTCGACAGGCCCAGCGCAGCGGCCTGGTCCTCGCGCATCTGCCGCACCTCGGCGAACATGCCGGAGGACTCGTTCGCGGCAGCGTCGCTGAGGGCGGCGACGGCGTCGGCGGCGACGGTCGGCGAGAACTGGCCGACCGAGGCGCGCAGCGCCTCGTTCGGCGCGTCCGCCTGCGGGGCGCCGGAGCCGGCGGTGGCGGCGTAGGTGGCCAGGCCGAGGGAACCCGCGGCGATCGAGGCGGTGACCGCCATGGCGGCGGGGCTCATCCGGCGGCCGCGCGCGTGGCGGGCCTGCTGGTCATCGGTCGTGGGGGCAGGGCTCATGGGACAGATCTTCCTCACTCGGATGGCACGCCGCGTCTCGCTGACGGTGCGGGGTCCTCGTGAGGGACGGTCCAGGGAGACGAGGAGCCGCGCGGCGTTACCGAAATGTGATGTAACGGTTCCACGGTGCCGGGCAGAGCGGCCCTACGTCAAACCCAGAGCGGCAGACGTGGCGAAGGTCACACCATGCTGAGACGCGTGTGACAGGAGGGACTGTATCTCACGTCCCAGCAGTCACAGGAGTGTGTCCGGCCCCTCCAGCATCTCCGTCACCAACGCAGCGATCGGGCTCCGCTCGCTGCGGTGAAGCGTGACGTGGGCGAAGAGGGGATGACCCTTCAGGGCCTCGATCACGGCCGCCACGCCGTCGTGCCTGCCGACCCGCAGGTTGTCCCGCTGCGCCACGTCGTGGGTGAGGACCACCCGCGAGCTCTGACCGATGCGCGACAGCACGGTGAGGAGCACGTTGCGCTCCAGGCTCTGCGCCTCGTCGACGATGACGAAGGCGTCGTGCAACGACCGCCCGCGGATGTGGGTCAGCGGCAGCACCTCGAGCATGTCCCGGTCCAGGATCTCCTCGACGACCTCCTTGGAGACCACCGCGCCCAGGGTGTCGAAGACCGCCTGGGCCCACGGCCCCATCTTGTCGTTCTCGCTCCCGGGGAGGTAGCCGAGCTCCTGCCCGCCGACGGCGTAGAGGGGCCGGAAGACGATGACCTTGCGGTGCTGCCGCCGCTCCATCACGGCCTCGAGGCCGGCGCACAGCGCCAGCGCGCTCTTGCCGGTGCCGGCGCGCCCACCGAGGCTGATGATCCCCACGTCCGGGTCCAGCAGCAGGTCGAGCGCGATGCGCTGCTCCGCCGAGCGGCCGTGCAGACCGAAGGCGTCCCGGTCCCCACGCACGAGCTTGATGGACCCGTCGGGCGACACGCGACCGAGCGCACTGCCGGACGCGCCCAGGACGGTGAGCCCGGTGTGCGTGCGCAGCTCGGCGGCACCAGGGTGCTCGAGCCGCCCGCTGTCGTAGAGCTCGCGCATCTGCTCGTCGTCGACCTCGATCTCCGACATGCCGGTCCAGCCGCTGTCCACCGCGAGCTCGGCGCGGTACTCCTCCGCGTCCAGGCCCACCGCGGAGGCCTTGACGCGCATCGGCAGGTCCTTGCTGACGACGGTCACGTCGTGGCCCTCGCCCGAGAGGTTGGCCGCCACCGCGAGGATCCGGCTGTCGTTGTCGGCGAGGCGGAATCCGGCCGGGAGCGCCGTCGGGTCCGTGTGGTTGAGCTCGACGCGCACGCTGCCACCGGCACCACCGACGGGCACCGGCTCGCTGAGCGTGCCGTGCGCCACCCGCATGTCGTCCAGCATCCGGAGCGCCTGGCGGGCGAAGTAGCCCAGCTCGGGGTGGTGCCGCTTGGCCTCGAGCTCGGTGATGACCACGACCGGGAGGACCACCTCGTGCTCCGCGAAGCGCAGCAGCGCCCGAGGGTCGGACAGCAGCACCGAGGTGTCCAGGACATACGTCTTGCGGCCGGTCTCCGGCAGCGCGCCGAAGGGCGTGACGTCGGTGTCGTCCAGCAGGTCGGTGGTCGAGACGGTGCGGCTCTCACTCATGCTGACTCCCAGGGTGACACGCGTCGGAGCCCGGCTGCCCCGCGCCTGCATCGACGGTATGCCGCGCGTCGCCCCGGCGACGGCTGGCCGGGCGGCGTGTCGCTCAGCTGCCGAACCTGCGCTCCCGCTCGGCATAGGCACGGAGGGCGCGCAGGAAGTCCACCTTGCGGAAGTCGGGCCAGAAGGCCTCGCAGAAGTAGAACTCGCTGTGCGCGCTCTGCCACAGCAGGAAGCCGCCGAGCCGCTGCTCGCCCGAGGTCCGGATGACCAGGTCCGGGTCCGGGAGACCCCGGGTGTAGAGGTGGCCGGCGATGTCCTCGACCGTGACCGTGCTGGCCACCTCGTCCAGGGTGGATCCGGCCGCGGCGGCGTCGCGCAGCAGCGACCGCACGGCGTCGGCGATCTCGCGCCGGCCGCCGTAGCCGATGGCCACGTTGACGACCATGGCGTCGACCTCGTCCGTCAGGGCGGCGGCCTCGGTGAGGCGGGTGGCCGTCGGCTCCGGGAGCAGGTCCAGCGCCCCCACCACGCGCACCCGCCACCGGCCGGTGGCGGCCAGCTGCTCCACCACACCCTCGATGATGGCGAGCAACGGCTCCAGCTCCCCGGCCGCCCGGTTCAGGTTGTCGGTCGACAGCAGCCACAGCGTGACCACCTCGACCCGCGCCTCCTCGCACCAGCCCAGGAACGGCGCGATGTTCTCCGCACCCGCTCGGTGACCGTCCGCGGTCTCCGCGCCCCGCAGCCGGGCCCACCTCCGGTTGCCGTCGAGCATCACCCCGATGTGCCGGGGCAGGCGCTCCGTGGGCAGGTGCCGGCGCAGGGAGGAGTTGTAGGCCCGATAGACCAGGTCCCGCGGCGTCGGCATGGTTTCCAACCTACCGGCCCCGGCTGGACGGCTGCTGCGACCCCGGGGCCGCAGTGCGGCCCCCAGAGCAACCTACGGTTTCGTAACCTACGGTTGCGTAAGTTAGGCTGGGAGCATGTCGAGCACAGCCGAGCAGCACCAGGACCGTGGCGCCGTGGGGTCGCTCGTCGACCAGGTCAAACCGCACCTGCGCGGGTGGCTGCACCTCGGGATGGTGCCGGTCGCCGTGGCCTCCGGGGCACTGCTCGTGGCCCTGGCTACTCCCTCGTCCGCGTCGGCGGGCGTGGCGGCGCTGGTCTTCGCGATCACCGCCGTCCTCCTCTTCGGGACCTCCGCCCTCTACCACCGCGGGCGGTGGAGCCCGCGGGTGGCCCGCGTCCTCAAGCGGTGGGACCACGCCAACATCTTCCTCATCATCGCCGGCACCTACACCCCCTTCGCGGTGCTGCTGCTCCCCCCCGGACAGACCCGCCTGCTGCTCTGGGTGGTCTGGTCCGGCGCGCTCGCCGGAGTGCTGTTCCGGGTGTTCTGGATCGGTGCACCACGATGGCTCTACACCGGTGTCTACATCGCCCTGGGCTGGGTGGCGATCTTCTTCCTGGTCCCGATGTGGCGCAGCGGGGGCCCGGTGATCGTCGGGCTCATCGGCCTGGGCGGCCTCTGCTACACCCTGGGGGCGGTGGTCTACGCCCTCCGCCGGCCCAACCCCTCACCGCGCTGGTTCGGCTTCCACGAGGTCTTCCACGCCTTCACCATCGCCGCCTTCGCCGCCCACTGGCTGGCGGCATACCTCAGCCTGACCACGGGCGACGTCCCGGCGGCCTGACCTCCGTCAGCCGATGGGGTCGGTCTCGTCGCCGCCGGTGTCGTCGTCCTGACCGGTCCGCCGCTCCTCCCGCAGCCGCGCCTCCTCGGCCAGGCGCATCCGCCGCAGCCGGCGCGTGAGGTCGCGGCCGAGGAACCACACCGCCAGGGCTAGCCCGAAGAGCACGAGGAAGCCGCCGAGGCCGGCGGTGATCTCGACCCCGGTCTGGTTCACTGCTCGTGCCCTTCCTCACGCCGCACGTCGTCCACCCCGTCACCGTCGGCGTCGTCGTCGGTCCCGGTCTCGTCCTCGGGCTCCAGCGGCGGCAGCGGGGGCTCGCCCACGTGGTCCAGGACCAGGGCTCCCAACGCGTCCCGGGCGTGGACCTTCCGGCCCAGGGCCTCGAGGTCGTCGACCTCGAGCTCCCGCAGCCCGGCGAACAGGTCGTCCTCGGGCAGGTCGACGGGGACCAGGGACCGGGCCAGCTCGTAGTCCTCCACCGGCCAGACCTGCTGCTGGATCTCCAGCGGCACGCGGAACCACGGCCCGTCCGGGTCCACCTGGGTCGCGTGCGCCCGCAGCGCGTCGTCCCGCACGGAGAAGTGGTCGCCGCACGGCACCCGGGTCGTGAGGACCCGACGCGGCCGACGGGTCAGGTGCGCCCGCCAGTCGGCGAAGGGCGGTTCGTGCCCGGCGGCCACCATCGCGTCGTCCAGCCGGACCATCCGCTCCGGGTCCCAGCCGGTGTAGTACACCTTGACCGGCTGCCAGGGCTCGCCCGCGTGCGGGTAGGCCTCCGGGTCGCCGGCGGCCTCGAAGGCCGCCATCGTCACGGTGTGCGTCATGACGTGGTCAGGGTGCGGGTAGCCGCCGTTCTCGTCATAGGTGATGAGGACGTGCGGCCGGAACTCCCGGATGACCCGGACCAGTGCCTCGGCCGTGACCTCGACCGGCTCCAGCGCGAAGCACCCCTCCGGCAGGGGCGGCAGCGGGTCGCCCTCCGGCAGACCGCTGTCGACGAAGCCGAGCCAGGTGTGGCTCACACCCAGGATCTGCGCCGCGCGGGCCATCTCGTCCCGCCGGACCTGGGCGATGTCCCGGACGATGTGCGGGTCGTCCTTGAGCTTCTCGTTGAGGACGTCGCCCCGCTCCCCGCCGGTGCACGAGACCACGCGCACGTCGACGCCCTGCGCCACGTAGTGGGCGGTCGTCGCCGCCCCCTTGCTGGACTCGTCGTCGGGATGGGCGTGCACCGCCATGAGGCGCAACCCGTGGCCCGTGCTGGCCATCGCCGTTCCTTCCGCGTCGGTGCCGGCCCGGGTCGGCGTCACGGCCGACCGGCGCGTGCCGGACAATGGTGATGGTGCCGCTGACGGCACCCGTCCATCCTCTCACCCGCACGGAAGGCGACGACACGTGACCGCCCGCAGCGCCGATCCCGATCGCCCGGAGCCCGCCGGCCGCAGCCGGGTGGACTGGGACGCCGTGGAGGAGCAGGCGGAGGCCGCGGAGCGGGCCCGGCACGGGCAGCGCCGCTGGTGGGTCATCGGCGTCGTCGCCGTCGTGGCCATGAGCCTGGTGGCCGTCGTCTGGGGCCTCTCCGCGACGCGCGGGCGGGTCCACTGGGTCGACACCGGGTTCCAGGTGGTCTCCGACGCCCGGGTGGACGTCCGCTTCGACCTGCGCCGGGACCCGCAGCGTGCGGTCGTCTGCCGGTTGGAGGCCCAGGCCGCCTCGCACGTGGTGGTGGGTCGCACCGAGGCGGAGATCGGCCCGGCCCAGTCCTCCCCCAGCCGGCACGTGGCCGGCGTCAGCACCGCGTCGCCGGCGATCACCGGCTACGTCGACGAGTGCTGGTATGCGGACGAGGCGCCCCGCCAGTGATGACGGGACGCCTCGTCGGTGGCCCGGTGAGCCGGGCCGGGTGCTCGGTCAGGGCTGGTAGGGCGTGGCCTGGACGATCTTGACCTCGACGGTCTTGCCGTTGGGGGCCTCGTAGCTCACCGTCTCGCCCGCCTTGGCGCCCAGCAGCGCTGAGCCCAGCGGCGACTGCTCGCTGTAGACGTCCAGGTCGCTGTCGTCGTCGATGATCTCGCGCGACCCCAGCAGGAAGGTCTCGGTGTCGCCGAACATCTCGACGGTGACGACCGTCCCCTGCTGCACCACGCCCTCCTCGGCGGGAGCGGCGCCGACGACCGCCGTCTGCAGCAGGTGCTCGAGCTGGCGGATGCGGGCCTCCATCTTGCCCTGCTCCTCCTTGGCCGCGTGGTAGCCGCCGTTCTCCTTGAGGTCACCCTCCTCGCGGGCGGCCTCGATGCGCTTGCTGATCTCCGAGCGCCCCTCGCCCTTGAGCTGGGTCAGCTCGGCCTGCAGGCGGTCGAAGGCCTCCTGCGTCAGGTAGCTGGCTGCTGCGGTCTCAGTCACTGCTTTCTCCTCGTGTGGTCTCGCGTGGCCTGCGGCGTCGAGCCGCGGCCGGCGATCGTGCGCCGGGTGCCGCCCTCGCGGCTCGCCCCAAACACAAGGTCCGGGCCACCTCTGAGGCCCGGACCGTGGATCGACCGCCCAGTCTAGCCCGCCAACGGCCGCGAGTCGACCCTGTCGACCCGTGGTGGACCCGTCACAGCGTCCTCACCAGCACCGCGACGACCAGCCAGATCCCGCCCACAGCCGCGACCACCCCGCCGCGGAGCACCCGGCGCCGGGCCTCGAGCAGCGCACGCCGGTGCTGCTCCGGGTCCGCGCCGAAGCCCTCCTGCGACCCGATGTCAGCGGTGCCGGGTGGTCCGCCGAAGCCACCCCGCAGCCGCATGGCCTCACGGTGCGCCGCCCGGCCGGAGAGCAGCAGCCCGCCCCCCACGAGGATGAGCACGAGCGGGATCACGATGAGGACCCAGTCAGCCGCCGTCATGCACCGCAAGGTGCCACACGTCGGGGAGGGCCGCCACCCCTGGCCGGCCGGCAGGCCGGGTGGGACAATGGTGCGATGCGACACGACGCCCCGCTCCCCGGCCGCGCCACACCCCTGCCCGGCATCCCGGAACGCCACGCCGTCCTCGACACGTCGCTGCACGGGCCGTGGCCCGAGGGCACCGAGGTGATGACGGTGGCGATGGGCTGCTTCTGGGGCGCGGAGCGCATCTTCTGGCAGAGTCCCGGGGTGGTGACCACCGCCGCGGGCTACCAGGGAGGCAGCACGCCCAACCCCACCTACCGCGAGGTCTGCACGGGTCGCACGGGGCACACCGAGGCCGTGCTCGTCGCCTACGACCGTCGCGCCACCGACCCCGAGACCCTGCTCAAGGCGTTCTGGGAGAACCACGACCCGACCACGGCGAACCGGCAGGGCAACGACATCGGGACGCAGTACCGCTCGGCGATCTACTGGACGACCGAGGAGCAGGAGCGCGCCGCCCGGGCGACGGCGCAGGCCTTCGGCGAGGTGCTCAGGGCCGGCGGGCACGGCCCGGTCGTCACCGAGCTCCGTCCGGCCTCGGAGGCCGGCCCGTTCTACTACGCCGAGGACGAGCACCAGCAGTACCTCCACAAGAACCCGTGGGGCTACTGCAACCACGGCCCGAACGGCTACACCTGCCCCGTCGGCCTGGTGCCGCAGGACCAGCTGCCGGCGCAGAGCTCGGTCGCACCCCCGGACTGAGCCACCACCGCCGCGGGCTGGAACCGCAGCGTCCACCCAGGGTTGACCCTTTAGACTCCTCCTGTTCAGCAGACCCGGGTCCTGCGACGAGAGGTGGTCCATGGCTGACCCGTCGGCCGCCACCGGCCCCCGGCCCGCACGGCCCTCGCTGGCTCAGGTGCGCGCGGTGGCCCAGCCACCCGAGATCCTGGCCAGGGGCAACGCGGAGCACTGGACCGGAGACCTCTACCTGCGGCGGCTCTCGCCGCACCTGACCCGGCTCCTCATCCCCACTCCGGTGACCGCCAACGGCGTGACCTGGTTGATGATGGTGGCCGGGTGGGCGGCGGCCGGTGCGCTGCTCGTCCCCGGGCTGTGGGGCGCCCTGGCCGGTGCGCTGCTGGCCCAGCTGCAGATGCTGCTGGACTGCTCGGACGGCGAGGTCGCGCGGTGGAAGGGCATGTCCGGCCCGGTCGGCATCTTCCTGGACAAGGTGGGGCACTACACCGTCGAGGGGGCGATCGCGCTCGCGCTGGGCCTGCGGGCGGCCGGAGTGGTCGGCGGGCAGGAGCAGGACGCCGCGACGATCTGGAGGTATGCCTTCCTCGGGGCGGCGCTGGCTGCCGGGCTGCTGCTCAACAAGGCGCTGAACGAGATGGTGCACGCCTCCCGGGCGGCCGCCGGGATGGGTCGCCTCCCGGACACGGCGGAGGCGCGCGCCGTGCCCGCGACCAGCCTGCTGGGCGTCCTGCGCCGGGCGGCCCGCCTGCTGCCCTTCCACCGGATCTTCCACTCGATCGAGATGACCCTGCTCACCCTGGTGGTGGCGGTGCTCGGGGCGCTGGCCGGGGACGACCTCGCGGCCGCCCGGTGGCAGGTGCTCGCGATGGCGGTGCTCATCGTGCCCGTCACCCTGGGTCACCTGGCCGCGATCCTCGCCTCACCACGGCTCCGGGCGGGAGCGGGCCGATGAGCCGCCCCAGCTTCGGTGTCGTGGTGCTCACCCAGGGCCGCCGGCCCGAGGAGCTGCAGCGAGGGCTGGACTCGCTGCAGCGGCAGCGGGACGTGGATCTGGACATCGTCGTGGTCGGGAACGCGTGGAACCCCACCGGGCTGCCGGAGCGGGTCAAGACCCTCGCCCTCCCGACCAACATCGGCATCCCGGCCGGGCGGAACGCCGGCGTGCCGCACGTCGAGGGGGAGTTCCTCTTCTTCCTCGACGACGACGCCTGGCTGATCGACGACGACGTGCTGCTGCGCACCGGGGAGTACCTGCGGGACCACCCCGACGTCGGCCTGGTCCAACCGTTGATCGAGGACCCGGACGTGAGCGAGGGCGGGCACCCCGGCCGCTGGATCCCCCGGCTCGGGGCGCGCCAGCGGCACACCGAGGCCGACGTCTTCAGCGTGGTCGAGATGACCGTCGCTCTGCGCCGTGAGGCCTTCGAGGCGGCCGGCGGGTGGCCCGGGATCTTCTTCTACGCCCACGAGGGGATCGAGCTCGCCTGGCGGGTGTGGGCCGCCGGCTTCCGGGTCCGCTACGTCCCCTCGCTGCGCACCGGCCACCCCGTGATCGACCCTCGCCGGCACTCCGACTACTACTTCAAGAACGCCCGCAACCGGGTCTGGCTCGCGCGACGCAACCTACCCACGCCCCTGGACCTGGCCTACGTGGGCACCTGGACGGGCATCCAGCTGGTGCGCTGGTCGGCGCAGCGGGACGGGCTGGCGTCGTGGTGGTCGGGCTGGCTGCACGGCTGGCGCGCCGACCCCTTCGAGCCGGGCGAGGACCGGTCCCGCCTGAGCTGGCGGGCCGTGGGTCGGATGGCCCGCCACGGGCGCCTCCTGATCATCTAGGCCGGCGACGCCACCGCGGGTAGGGTGGCCGGGCCCGTGCATCGCGCCGTCGCGCGAGGGTCTGCGGTCTGCCTACCATGGGAGACGATGCTCCCCTCCCCCACGCTGTCCCAGCAGTCCGCCGCGCCCGCCGAGCGGCCGGCCCCGGGGTCTGCCCGGCCGCGGCTGGCGGCCCTGGACGGGCTGCGCCTCGTCGCGGCGGTCGCAGTGCTCGCCTACCACTACACGGCGATCGACCGGGACTTCTGGGGCCGCGGCGGCACCGAGGAGTTCCCCACGCTGAGCCTGCTCACCCGCTACGGCTACCTCGGGGTCGAGCTCTTCTTCATCATCTCCGGCTTCGTCATCCTCATGACCGCCTACGGCCGCGGGGTCTCCGGATTCGTCGCCTCCCGCATCTCCCGGCTCTACCCCGCCTACTGGGCGGCGGTCCTGCTCACCGTCGGGCTGCAGGCGTTCTGGGACGGTGGGCGGCAGGTGGATGCGGTCGACGCCCTGCTGAACCTCACCATGGTCCAGCAGGTGTGGGACGTGACACCGGTGCAGGGTGCGTTCTGGACGCTGTGGGTGGAGCTGAGGTTCTACCTGCTCATCGGGGTGCTGATGGTGCTCGCCGGCGGCATCACCCGCCGGAAGGCGATCGCCTTCGCCATGCTGTGGCCCGTGTGCGCCGAGCTGGCCCGCGCGACCGACTCCGGCCTGCTGGAGGCGCTGCTCATCCCGACCTGGGCGCCGTACTTCGCCGGCGGCATGCTGCTCTACCTGCTGCACCGGGAGGGCCCGGACCTGCTGGTCGGGCTGGGCCTCGGGCTCAACCTGGTCCTGTGCATCCAGCAGGCGTCGAGGGACGCCGGTGGCCGGGCGGCGATCGGCAGCGACGCGTCCGTCTCGGAGCCGGTCGTGGGCGTCCTCGTCGTCCTCATGTTCGCCCTGGTGTATGCCTGCACCACGGGCCCGCTCGCCCGGTGGGACCGGGGATGGTTGACCGTCGCCGGTGCCCTGACCTACCCGCTCTACCTCGTGCACGGGCAGTTCGGCTACTTCGTGATCGACTCGCTCAGCGGGACGGTGAACAGCTACCTGGTGGTGGCCCTGGCGACCGCGCTGTCGTTCCTGCTGGCCTGGACCATCCACCGGTGCGTGGAGCGTCCGCTGCACGCACCGCTGCGTCGACGGCTGAGGTCCGCGCTGGAGCGGGGCTGACCGGCTCCGGTCAGCGCACCGAGGGCGGCATCTGGGCGTAGAGGCTGCGGAACAGCTCGAACCAGCGGGCGGCGAAGGCCCGCTCCCCGAACCTCTCGTCGACCCCGGCGCATCCCGCGCGCAGGGACGCCGCGAGGTCGGGGTCGCTCAGCACCTGGACGACCCGCTCGGCCAGCCCGTCGATGTCGGCGTCCTCGACGAGGAAGCCGTTGACCCCGTGGTCGATGATGTCGGCCGGACCGTAGCGGATGTCGTAGCTGACGATGGGGCACTGCTGCCGCAGCGCCTCGACGAAGACGATAGGGGCACCCTCGAACTTGCTCGACTGCAGCACCAGGGTGGCCCTGCGGTACTCCCGACCGGGTTGGGTGGTGAAGCCCTGCAGGCTCACCGAGTCCTGCAGCCCGAGGTCGTCGATGAGCTGCTGCAGCTCGGCGCGGCGCTCCCCCTCCCCGAAGATCTCCAGCCGGGCACCGGGCAGCTGCTCCACCACGGCGGCGAAGGCCCGGATCCCGTGGTCGGTCCGCTTCTGGTCCGCCAGCCGGCCCATCATGATCACCAGGTCCGGGTCGGGCTGGACGTCCGCGTGGGTGGCCTGGCCCGGAGCGGCGTGCGGCATCACCCAGAAGGTGTCCTGCCGCCCGAGGTATGCCTCGGCGTCGGCTCGTTGGCGCTCGGTGAGGAAGACCATCGCGCCCATCGAGTCCTGACGCCGGAACAGCCGCCGGAACGGCGCCCGCACCTCGTCGAGATCGCTGGAGGCGGTCTTGAGGTGGGAGTTGTGCGCGACGAAGCAGGTGCGCACGTGGTCACGCGTGTAGGCGAGGGCATCGGCGTCGGCCTGTCGCGCCTCCACCGCCAGGATGGTGGGCCGGGTGCCGATCACGGCGTCGAGGGCACGGTGCACGATCGGTGTCATGGTCCCGCGCCGCGTCGACTCCGGCCGACCGTCCTCGTCGTAGACGGTGACCGACTCCTCCACCGCCCGGCTGCCGACCTGGGGCGGCGGGGAGAACTCCACCGAGTACATCGGCCGCCCGTTGCGACGGTAGAAGACCTGCTCGCTGGGCGAGGGCACACCCGGCTCCCACCGGATGGTGCGCCGCAGCCGGCCGGTGTGGTCGAACTCGTCCCGCCGGACGCGGTACCCCTGGTCGTCGAAGTGGTGCTCGTGGTCCAGCGCGTCGTCCCGGAACCGGCGCAGCCGCACCGGCCGCCCGTCGACCTCCTCCACGAGGTTGCCCCCCTTGGCCACCCACCCGGCGCGCTCCAGGTCGGCGGCGGTCTCCAGCGTGGGGGCCGCAGGCCCGGCCGACTCGGTGGCGTCGGGGTAGGCGTCCATCAACCACCGGATCTCCACCCCCTCGCTCAGCTGGCCGCGGCGGCGCATCCCCTCGATCGCGCGCGGCAGCGTGTGGGCGTGGTTGCGCACGAGGACGACCGAGCGGATGCCGCCGAGCTCGTAGAGCGTGCGGCACTTGGACAGGATCGAGGCGGTGCGGCCGCCGAACTCCAGGGGTATGCCCTCCACCAGGACGACGTGCAGCACGTCCGGCGGCGGGGACAGCTCCGGGACGCCACCACGACGCGCACCGGGCGGTGGAGCGGGGGTCTGGACCGCGTCCGCGTGGTCGGGCTCCGTCGCCCGGGACCGGAGGGATCGCAGCACCCGGGAGACGACCCGGCGCGGCGTGGATCTCAGTCTGCCTACCATCACCATGCATACTCGCATGAGTCCACCACGAGGAGGCACCGACCAGTGCGTGTCATCACCTACGGCACCTACGACCTGTTCCACGAGGGCCACCGGCGGCTGCTGGAGCGCGCCAAGGCACTGGGGGACTACCTCATCGTCGGGGTCACCACGGAGAACTACGACGACGCGCGCGGCAAGCTCAACGTCCAGCAGAGCCTCATGACGCGGATCAAGAACGTCGAGGACAGCGGCCTCGCGGACAAGATCATCATCGAGGAGTACGAGGGCCAGAAGGTCCAGGACATCCAAAAGCACAAGGTGGACGTCTTCGCCATCGGCTCGGACTGGCTGGGGCGCTTCGACTACCTGGGCGACTACTGCGACGTCGTCTACCTCGAGCGGACCAAGGGCGTCTCCAGCACCCAGCTGCGCAACGAGGCGGGGGTCATCAGGCTCGGTGTGGTCGGTGCCGGCCGGATCGCGCACCGGTTCGTGCAGGAGGCGCGCTACGTCAGCGGCGTGAGCGTCGAGGGGGTGCACAACCGCACCCACAGCACCGCCGAGGAGTTCGCCGCCGAGCACGAGCTGAACCAGGCCTTCTCGGACTACGACGCGATGCTCGAGTCGGTGGACGCCGTCTACGTCGCGACCCCGCACGACACCCACGCCGACTTCACCCGGCGCGCCCTCGATGCCGGCGTGCACGTGCTGTGCGAGAAGCCGATGACCCTGTCGCGCCAGGAGACCGAGGAGCTCTTCGCGCACGCCCAGGACCGCGGGGTCGTGCTGATGGAGGCCATCAAGACGGCCTTCGCCCCGGGTTTCCAGCGGATGGTGGCCGTGGCCCGCAGCGGTGCCATCGGCCAGGTCCGCTCGGTCGACGCCACCTTCACCAAGCTCGTCTCGGAGGGCCGCGAGCTCCAGGCCCCGGCCGGGGGGAGCATCTCCGAACTCGCGAGCTACCCCCTGGTCGCCGTCGTGAAGCTGCTGGGGACCGAGGTCACCGACGTGCGGACCACCTCCTTCCAGCCCGAGGGATCGGAGGTGGAGGTCTACTCCAAGATCGACCTCTCCTTCGGGCACGGCGAGGCCACCGCCCGCACCGGGCTCGGCGTCAAGGCCGAGGGGGACCTGGTCGTGGCCGGCAGCGCGGGATACCTCTACGTCCCCGCCCCCTGGTGGAAGACGGAGTACTTCGAGGCACGCTTCGAGGACACCCGCGACAACAAGAAGTACTACTACAAGTTCGACGGGGACGGCCTGCGCTACGAGCTCGCCGAGTTCGCCTGGCTGATCCGCAACGAGACGCCCGAGTCCTACAAGCTGCGGGCCGCGGAGTCCGTCGCGATCGCCGACGTCATCGAGCGGGCCCGCACCGAGGCCAGGGTCTTCTCCTGATGACGGAGCCACCCGCCGGGGCACCGGAGCCGCAGCCCTCGGCGGTGGAGCGGGCGCGCTCGGCGCTCGGCCGCGGCAGGTCCGACGCGGAGCGCCTGGCCCGGCGCGTGCTGCGCCGTCAGCTCACGGCGGCCCGGTCCTCGGAGAACCCGCTCATGCAGCGCGCATACGTGCTGGGCCGCCAGGGCGCCCGCCGCACCATCAACGCCGTCACCCACCGGCAGGTCGGGTGGGTGGCCACGCTCTGGGCGGCGCGGTGGCTGGACGGGACGACCTACGAGATCACCGGCTGGGCCTACGAGCGCGGCTACGGGCATACCGAGCCGCCGCAGATCGAGCTGACCCTGGAGCGACCGGGCTCACCCGTCCGGGTGCGTGCGGAGGTGCGGCCCGTGGTGGAGATGGAGGTCAACGCCTTCGCCACCAAGGGCGAGTTCGACTACGCCAACACCGCCTTCGTGGCGAGGTTCGACCTCGCCGCGGTGCTCGACGACGGCGCGGACCGCCCCTGGCAGGTGCGGGTGCGCGTCACCGGGGCGGACGGACGCACGGCGACCGGCACGCTGAAGTACCGTCACCGCTCGAGCTCGGCCCGGATGCTCGGCGCCCGGACCTTCTCCGGAGGGGTCCAGGTCGTGCCGACCTGGGTCCGCAGGCGAGGCCTCTACGTCCACCGGGTCGAGCCCGCGGCGCTGGCGACCGAGGTCCACGTCGAGGGTCGGCGGGTGCGTGCCGAGGTGCGGCTGCAGGGCATCGACGCGCAGCGCGCCGAGCTGGTGTCCAGGGACGCCCGGCGCCCCATGGAGGTGGAGCGGGGCGAGGGCGGCAGCACCGTGCGGCTGAGCGCCGAGGTCCCCGAGACCTGGGTCGTCCTGCCCGCGGAGAGCGACCTGGCGACGCCGGAGACCGAGGAGGGTGCGCTCGACACCCAGGACTCCGCTCCCGACGACGCGGCCGAGGAGGTGGGCTCGGAGCAGTCCGCGTCGACGTCCGCGCCCGCGGAGGGTGACGCGCTCGAGGGGCAGCGCCGGGTCGCGCAGACCTACCGCCTCGTCGTCGTGGACCGCGACGGCACCGAGCACGTGGTCGCCACCTCGTTGGACCAGTCCGACCCGGTGCAGGACCAGTCGTCCGGCCTGGTGGCGTATGCCGGCTCCGGCGGTTCCCTGTACCTCGGCGACCCCCGGTCCCACCTGCTCGTGACCGACGCGGAGGCGGAGGCGGGGGACGCGCCGCGGCTGCGCCTGCGGGGGACGTGGGGCGGCTCCCTGGACGGGGTGGCGCTCACCTTCACAGGTCGCCGGCAGGTGGTCCCTGTGTCGGTCCGGCTGGACGAGGACGGCACCTGGAGCGGGGAGGTCGACCTGCTGCAGTCGCAGTGGGGCGGGCCGGCCATGCTGCCCCGAACCGGCAGCTACGTGCTCCGGGGCAGGGACGCCGACGGCGACGCCGTGCGCGTCATGGCCACCCCGGCCCTCGTCGCCCGGACCCCGGAGAAGCTGCCGGTCGAGCAGGCCCGGCTGCGCTGGGAGATCGGCAAGGGACGCTCGCTGCGGCTCCGTGTGGGGCTGACGCGCGCTCCCCACGAGCTCGGCTCCTACCACCAGCGCCGGATGGACGCGGCATACCTCGCCGGACCGCACGAGCCCGCACGGTCGGTCTACCTCGAGTCCTTCTACGGTCGGCTGGCGACGTGCAACCCGTTCGCGCTGGACGCCGTGATCGCGCGCGAGCACCCCGACTGGGTGCGCTACTGGGGCGTGACCGACCTGTCGGTGCCGGTGCCGGACGGGGCGGTGGCCGTGGTGGAGGGGACCCAGGCGTGGTTCGACGCGCGGGCCCGCTCGCGCGTCGTCATCGCGAACGACTGGCTGCGCCGACGGTTCACCCCGCAGCCGTTCCAGACCGTGCTGCAGACGTGGCACGGCTCGATGTTCAAGCGTATCGGCCTGGACCGCCCGAACGTCGGCGCCTCGACCCGGGAGTCGCTCGCGAACGAACGGGCCAAGTGGGACATCCTGCTCAGCCAGAACCACCACAGCACCGAGATCTTCCGCAGCGCCTACGCCTGGGACGGCACCTTCTACGAGGAGGGGTACCCACGCAACGACGCCCTCGTCGGGGGGTCGGGAGCCGCCATCCGGGAGCGGCTGGGCATCCGCCCTGACCAGAAGGCCGTCCTCTACGCCCCCACCTGGCGGGACAACGCGGCCGGCATGGTGGTCTTCCTCGACCTGGAGCAGCTCACGACCGAGCTCGGTGACGACTACGTGATCCTGGTGCGCGGGCACTCCCGCACCGTGGGTCACGGCAGGAGCGTCGACCTGCCCGGTGTCGTGGACGTCACGACCTACCCCAGCATCACCGAGCTGTTCCTCGCCGCGGACGCCATGGTCACGGACTACTCCTCGGTGATGTTCGACTACTCGGTGACCCGTCGCCCGATGGTCTTCTACGTCCCCGACCTGGACGAGTACCGCGACGACGTGCGCGGGGTGTACTTCGACCTGGAGCAGGAGGCACCCGGCCCGGTCGTCAGCACCCAGGAGCAGGTCGTCTCGGCCCTCCGCGGGATGGGCGAGGACCAGGACGCCCAGTATGCCGAGCGCTACGCCCGGTGGGTGGAGCGCTTCAACCACCTGGACGACGGCCACAGCGCGGAGCGCGTGGTGCGTCGCCTGTTCGACGGGTTGTGAGGTCTCAGAGCATCGCGGCCACGACGCCCACGACCGAGCGTCGCCGGGCCGGGCGTGCGAGCCGGTGGCCCGCCGGGGCCGCGGCGGGCGCCACCGGGCCGCGCGAGGGACGCCAGGCCAGCTCGTCGACCGCGTCCCGGACGGTCTGCTCGTCAGCGGTCTCGGACAGCACCGTCTCGGTCCGGACCGGGTCGGGGCCGGCCGACCCCTCGGAGACCAGCACCAGGGCGGGGATCGCGCGGGCCGCGCACCACTCGCGGTCCTGCTGCTGCGCGGGCCAGCGGACGACCCGCACGGGGGTCCAGCCTGACACCATGTCTCGCTCCTCGCCTCGTCTGTCGGACACCGGTCAGTCTGCCCGATGGTCGACCGCGGTCAGCACCAGATCGGCCCGGATCGGCAAGGATTCACGGCACGTTCACGAGCACGCCTCCGGGCGGTCGCACCGCTGCCGCCTGACTGACACGCACGCAGGCCGCGACCCGTCTCCGGGCCGCGGCCTGCGTCGCGGGGCGGGGCCGGTCAGCCGTCGCTGCCGGACCCGCCGAGGTCGCCCATGTCCATGACCTGGTCGGGGTCCGGCGCCTCGATCTCCTGCGCCTCGCCCCAGTTGTCCATCATCATCTCGGCGGTCGCGCCCTCGAGCTCGAAGCTCAGCTGGCGCATGAGGTTGTCGTCGTCCAGCCAGACGTCGTAGACGACCGGGCCGTCGCCCAGGCCCGCGGTCATCTCCGCCGCGTCCGCGCCGGCGGCCTCGGCGACCGCCTCCGCGTCCACGGTGATCTGGTAGTGGCCCATCTCGGTGCCGTCGACGTCCTCGTCGCCCAGGAAGAGCACCTGCTCGGCCCCGGCCTCCCACGCCTCCCACTGGGTGGAGACATCGATGTCGTCCATCGCCGCACCCTGCCCGAGCATGTCCTCGGGCGCCTGCATGAACATCCCCTCCGGCGTCACACCGGGCATCGCGACGTAGACCTGACCGTCGAGCATGACCATGTCCATCTCACCGACGTCCGGCAGCGTCATGGTCATCTGCATCGCGGCCTCGTCGCCGCTGAGGTCGACGGCGCCGTCGGCGGCGATCTGCTGCCCGTCCGCCTGCATGTCCAGGGTCATCGTGTAGGTCGACAGCGTCTCCTCGCCCGGCTCCTGCAGCATCGCGAGGAAGTCCTCGACCGGGATCTCCTCACCGTCGGCCTGCTCCCCGCTCCCCGCACCGGCGCCCTCGTCGGTCTCGGACTCGGCCGCGTCGGTGCTCTCGGCCGCCTCGGAGGTCTCCTCCTGCGTCTCCTCGGTGCTCGAGGCCTCCGGCTCCGCCCCACCCTCGTCGCCGGAGCAGGCCCCCAGGCCCAGACTCAGGACTCCGGCGCTGAGGACCGCCCCCAGGCGCATCCGCGTTGTGCTCATGGCTCTCCCTTTCCCGGCGATGATGCGCCCCGTTCTGGACCCACCTGTCCGGTCCATCGTGGCACAGCGGTGCTGCTCAGTTCTTCCCAGTCGCCGGTGCTGTGGTCGAATGGTCGTCTGACCCTTCTTCCCTCAGCACACCCGAGGACATCCCCCGTGACCGGCAACGCCACCTTCCGGCACAGCAACACCGCTGTGCTCTCGATCACTGCCGTCGACGCCCCGGTCGTCAAGACCTCGGCCGAGTTCGACGAGGTGATCGGCGACTCCTACAGCCGGAACGGTCTGCGCCCGGGCATGCTCGCCAAGCTGGCAGGGATCTCTGAACGCCGGTGGTGGCGGGACGACCAGAACTTCGTGGACGGCGCCGTCGAGGCGGCCCGGGCCGCGCTGCAGGAGGCGGGGGTCGACGCGGGCCGGGTCGGGCTGCTCATCAACACCTCCGTCAGCCGGGAGCACCTGGAGCCCTCGATCGCGGTCTCCGTCCACCACGCGCTCGGGCTGCCCACCGCCTGCCTGAACTTCGACCTGACCAACGCCTGCCTCGGCTTCGTCAACGGTATGCAGCTGGCCGCCACGATGATCGACGCCGGTCAGATCGACTACGCGCTGGTCGTATGCGGTGAGGGGTCCCGCACCCCGCAGGAGCGGACGCTGGAGCGGCTCTCCTCCCCGGCCGCCACCGCCGCCGACATCCTCAGCCAGTTCGCCACGCTCACCCTGGGGTCGGGTGCGGCGGCCATGCTGCTGGGCCGGGCCAGCGAGCACCCCGAGGGGCACCGCGTGGTCGGAGGCGTGACCCGCGCGGCGACCGAGCACCACGAGCTGTGCGTGGGCGACTACTCCGAGATGCGCACCGACGCCCAAGGTCTGCTGGTCGCCGGGATGGGGCTCGCCTCCGCGCTGTGGGCGGACGCCGCCGCCGAGTTCGACTGGAGCCGGATGGACCGCTACATCGTCCACCAGGTGTCCCAGGTCCATACCACCAAGACGGCAGAGGCGCTGGGCATCGACCTGGCGAGCATCCCGCTGACCTTCCCCACCTACGGCAACGTCGGCCCGGCAGCCGTCGCGATCACGCTGGCCAAGGAGGCGGACTCGCTGCGGCCGGGTGACCGGGTGCTGATGATGGGCATCGGGTCGGGGCTGAACATGACCTGCCTCGAGATCGACTGGTGAGCTGAGCTGAGCCGCGCGTGGCCGCACCCCGTCAACGGATCCACGACCCGGCGCGCCGGTCCGCCGTCGACGCGGTCGGGCTGCCCCGCAGGCCCCTGCCCGGTCTCGACCCGGCCTGGTCCCGGGTCGTCCTCGCCCCGGACGCCGAGGGGCTGACCCGCCGCTGGCACGTGCTCGACAACGGCCCGCTGCTGGCTCGGGCCGAGGGCGAGGTGCAGGGCACCGTGCTCGCCGTGCACGGCAACCCCACCTGGTCCTACCTGTGGCGGCGCATCCTGGACCAGGCACCGACGGGGTGGCGGGTGATCGCGGTCGACCAGCTCGGGATGGGGTGGTCCGAACGCACCGAGAGCCCGCGCACGTTGGCCCAGCGGGTCGCGGACCTCAGCAGCCTCACCGAGCGCCTGGGCGTCTCCGGACCGGTGGTGACCCTCGCCCACGACTGGGGCGGGCCGATCAGCCTGGGATGGGCGCTGCGTCACCGGGACCAGCTGGCCGGGGTGGTCCTGACCAACACCGCGGTGCACCAGCCGGTCGAGCACGCGGCACCCGCCGTCATCCGGCTGGCCCGCGCCCCGATGCTGCTGGCGCGGGTGTGCCGCAGCACGCCCGCCTTCGTCCGCGGGACGACCGCGCTGTCGGTGCCACCCCTCCCGCGCGAGGTCCGGGACGCCTTCGCCGCGCCCTACACGACCGCGGACCGTCGGAGCGCGGTCGCCGACTTCGTCCGCGACATCCCCTTCGAGCCGGATCACCCCAGCCGGGCCGCGCTGGACGAGATCGCGGCCGGCACGGCCACCCTCGACGTCCCCGCCCTGCTGCTCTGGGGCCCGCGCGACCCGGTCTTCTCGGAGCGCTACCTGGAGGACCTGCTGCGCCGGTTGCCGCACGCGGACGTGCAGCGCTACCCCGGCGCCTCGCACCTGGTCCTGGAGGACCGGCCGGAGGGTGTCGGGGTGATCTGGGGCTGGCTCGAGGACCTGCTCGACGACGCCGCACCGGGAGCGCCGGAGCACCCGTCGGCTGCTCGCGCCAGCGGCGCGCGGGTGCCGATCCGGGTGGACACCAGCCGCCCCGAGGACGTCGCCGTGGTCGAGCTGGGCTCGAGCGGTGGCACGGCGGCTGCCCCACGCCGGGTGACCTTCGGCGAGCTGGACACCAGGGTGGACGCGCTCGCCCGCGGCTTGGCCGCGCGAGGGGTGCGCCCCGGTGACCGCGTGGCGGTGCTGGTGCCGCCCGGTGTCGACCTCACCACGGTGGTCTACGCCGTCTGGCGCCTGGGTGCCGTCGTCGTCATCGCCGACGCCGGGCTCGGCCTGGGTCGCCTGGGTGCCGCGCTGGCCGGTGCCAGGCCGGCGCACGTCATCGGAATCGACCGTGCGCTGGCGCTGGCGGCGCTCACCAGGGTGCCCGGCGCCCGCCTCCGCGTCGGGGGCGACGCGCTCGACGAGCTCGTCGCCGACGGTGCCCGGACGGGCACGGCCCTCCCCACCGACCTGCCCGAGGACGCGGACGGTGCGGTCCTGTTCACCTCGGGCGCGACCGGACCTCCCAAGGGTGTGGTCTACACGCGCCGGGGCCTCGCCGCCCAGGTCGCGCTGCTCCGGGACACCTTCGGCTTCGGACCCGGCGAGCGCTTCGTCGCGGCCTTCGCGCCGTTCGCCCTCTACGGCCCCGCCCTCGGTCTGCCCAGCGCGGTGCCGGACATGGACGTGACGGCGCCGCACACGCTGACCGCCGCCGCCCTGGCGGACGCGGTCGCCGCCGTGGACGCCACCATGGTCTTCGCGGCCCCCGCCGCACTGCGCAACGTGGTCGCGACCGCGGACGACCTGACGCCGGCGCAGCGACAGGTCCTCGCCGGCCCCCGCCTCGTCCTCTCGGCCGGGGCCCCCGTGCCCGCCGAGCTGCTGCGCGCGGTCCGGGCCATCCTCACCGGCGCACAGACGCAGACGCCCTACGGCATGACCGAGGCGCTCCCGGTGGCGACGCACGACCCGACGACCCCGGGTCGGGACGACGACCGGGGCGGCGTGTGCGTGGGTCGTCCGGTCCCGGGCGTCGAGGTCGGCATCGCCGTGCTGGACGACGCAGGGGTCCCTGCCGAGGAGCTCGGCACCGCGCCCGGCGCCGTCGGGGAGATCGTGGTGCGGGGTCCGCACGTGAAGGACAGGTACGACCGGCAGTGGGCGGCCCAGCGAGGCAGTGCCCGGCCGGCGGGATGGCACCGCACCGGAGACGTGGGTCACCTGGACGACGAGGGTCGGCTCTGGGTGGAGGGGCGGCTGGCGCACGTGCTCACCACGGCCGACGGGCCGGTGACGCCCTACCCCGTCGAGGACCGGGTGCGGGAGCTTCCGGGCCTCGCCGACGCCGCCGTCGTCGGCGTGGGGCCCGGCGGGGCCGAGCTGGTCGTGCTGGTCCTGGTCCCCGAGGAGCGGGGCGGCCTGCTGGCCAGGGTGCGCGGCGCGGCACCGGGATCCGGGGCGTTGGCGCCGCCGGACCTGGCGGGTCGCGTGCGTGCCGTCGCCGGGGTGCCGGTGGCAGCCGTGCTCGTGCGGGACTGGCTCCCGGTCGACGTGCGGCACGCGAGCAAGGTCGACCGGGCAGCGCTCGCCGACTGGGCGGACGGCATCCTGCACGGTCGCGGGGGCCGGACCGTGACCGGGTGGGTGACGGGTCGCTCTCGTCGCGCGCCGCGGACGAGGAGCCGCTGACATGACGACCCGGCCCGGACGGGTGCTCGTGACCGGGGCGAGCGGGATGCTCGGGGGCGCGGTCGCCGACCTGCTCGCGGACCGGGGATGGGACGTCACCGTCATGCAGCGTCGCACCGCGGGCGGTCGGCACCGGGAGGTGCTGGGCGACATCCGGGACGGCGAGGCCGTGAGCCGGGCGGTCTCGGGCCAGGACGCCGTGGCCCACCTGGCGGCCAAGGTCGACGTGGTCGGGTCCTGGCGCGACTTCGTCGACGTCAACGTCCGAGGCACCCGACGGGTGATCGAGGCGTTGCGCGCGCAGGGGGGTGGACGGCTGGTCCAGGTGAGCTCGCCCTCGGTCGCGCACACCGGCCGGTCCCTGGTCGGTGCCGGCGCCGGTCCCGCGTCGCCGATGCGTGCCCGAGGGCACTACGCCCGCACCAAGGCCGCCGCCGAGCTGTTCGCCCTCGAGGCCGACGACGGCGCGCTCGCCAGCACGGCGATCCGGCCCCACCTGGTCTGGGGGCCGGGCGACACCCAGCTGGTGGGACGCATCGCCGAGCGCGCCCGGCAGGGCCGGCTCGCCCTCGTGGGGGCGGGGACCGTGCTGGTGGACACCACCTACGTCGACAACGCCGCCGAGGCCATCGCGGCCGCGCTCGAGCGGATCGAGCACGCCCGCGGCCAGGCCCTCGTCGTGACCAACGGCGAGCCGCGGCCCATCGGCGAGCTCGTCGCCGGCATCTGCCACGCCGTCGGTGCTCCCGCGCCCAGGCTGCACCTGCCGAGCCCGCTGGCCTGGACGCTCGGCGCGGCGGTGGAGGGGGTCGTGGCCGCCGCGCAGGCCCTGCCGGGGCTCCCCCCGATCACCCAGCCGCCGATGACCCGCTTCCTCGCCGAGCAGCTGTCCAGCGCCCACTGGTTCGACCAGCGGCACACCCGGGAGACGCTGGACTGGGCGCCGCGGGTCGGCATCGACGAGGGGCTCGAGCGCCTCGCCGCGGCAGCCGGCACCTGACCTACACTCGCGGCATACCGCTCGCGTCAAGGAGGACCCCCATGCCCGAGGCCGTCATCGTCGCTGCCGCCCGCACCCCCATCGGCCGCGCCTTCAAGGGCTCGCTGACCACCGCCCGGCCGGACGACCTCGCCGCAGGTGTCATCCGGGCCGCGCTGGAGCAGGTCCCCGCTCTCGACCCCACCACGGTGGAGGACCTCTACCTCGGCTGCGCCGAGCCGTGGGGCGAGCACGGGTTCAACATGGCGCGCGTGGTGAGCGTGCTGCTCGGCCTGGACACCGTGCCCGGATCGACGGTGAACCGCTTCTGCGCCAGCTCGGTGCAGACGACCCGGCAGGCGCTGCACGCGATCAGGTCGGGCGAGGGCGACGTCTTCATCAGCGCCGGTGTCGAGTGCGTGTCCCGCTATGCCGACTTCTCCGGGGCCGGCGGCGGCAAGGAGAGCTGGCGCAACCCGCTGTTCGCCGACGCCGTGTCCCGCACCGAGGCGATGGCCGCCAGCAACGACACGTGGACCGACCCGCGCGCCGAGGGCGGGCTGCCGGACGTCTACATCGCCATGGGCCAGACCGCGGAGAACGTCGCCACCTCGCTGGGGATCTCCCGGCAGCGCCAGGACGAGTGGGGCGTGCGCAGCCAGAACCGTGCCGAGCAGGCCATCGCCGACGGCGTCTTCGCGCGGGAGATCGCGCCGGTGACGCTCGCCGACGGCACCGTGCTCAGCACCGACGACGGCCCCCGCCCGGGCGTGACCCTGGAGAAGGTGAGCCAGCTGCAGCCGGTCTTCCGCGAGGACGGCACCGTGACCGCCGGCAACTGCTGCCCGCTCAACGACGGCGCCGCCGCCCTGGTCGTCATGAGCGACACCCGCGCGAAGGAGCTCGGGCTCACCCCGCTGGCGCGCATCGTCTCCACCGGGGTGTCCGCGCTCTCCCCCGAGATCATGGGCCTGGGGCCGATCGAGGCCAGCACCCAGGCCCTCGCCCGGGCCGGGATGAGCATCGGCGACATGGACCTCTACGAGATCAACGAGGCCTTCGCCGTCCAGGTGCTGGGCTCCGCCGACGCGCTCGGCATGGACGAGGACAAGCTCAACGTGCACGGCGGCGCCATTGCCCTCGGCCACCCGTTCGGCTGCACCGGCGCGCGCATCTCGACCACCCTCATCAACGCGCTGCAGACGCACGACGGGCAGTTCGGGCTGGAGACGATGTGCGTCGGCGGTGGCCAGGGCATGGCCATGGTGCTCGAGCGCCTCTCCTGACCGACCGCACGGTCTGCGCGCACCGACCGCACGGTCTGCGCGCACCGACCGCGCGAGATGCGTCATACCGCCAGGGCGGCAGGTAGCCTGACGCAGACCGTTCCGCTGCTCCTGTGAGGTGACCCATGGCCGGTGGTCTCGCCGCCCTGCTCGACGACATCGCCGCGATCGCCCGGGTCGCCGCCGCGTCCGTGGACGACATCAGCGCCGCCGCCGGCCGGGCCGGGGCCAAGGCCGCCGGGGTCATCGTCGACGACGCCGCGGTCACCCCGCGCTACGTCACCGGCGTCGACCCGAGCCGTGAGCTGCCGATGATCAAGACGATCGCCATCGGCTCGCTGCGCAACAAGCTGCTCTTCATCGTGCCCGCGGCGCTGCTGCTCAGCGTGTTCCTGCCGTGGCTGCTCACCCCGATCCTCATGGTGGGCGGCTGCTACCTGTCCTACGAGGGCGCGCACAAGGTGCTCGAGTGGCTGGGCGTGGGGCACGACTCGGCGCACGACGAACCGGCCGTGGAGAAGGGGCCGGAGGCGGAGAAGAAGGTCACCTCGGGGGCGATCCGCACCGACTTCATCCTGTCCGCCGAGATCATGGTCATCGCCCTCAACGAGGTCTCCGAGGAGCCGCTGCTCAACCGCGCGGTCATCCTGGTCGTCGTGGCCCTGGGCATCACCGCGCTGATCTACGGAGCGGTCGCCCTCATCGTCAAGATGGACGACATCGGGCTGAACCTCTCCCAGCGCGAGTCCGAGGGCACGCAGCGCTTCGGGCGGGGCCTGGTCAAGGCGATGCCCGTCGTCCTCAAGACCCTGTCCATCGTCGGGGTCGTCGCGATGCTGTGGGTGGGAGGCCACATCCTGCTCGTCGGTATCGACGAGCTCGGCTTCCACCCGATCTACGAGTTCGTGCACCACGCCGAGGAGGTCGTGGCCGGCCTCATCCCCGTGATCGCCGGATTCCTGACCTGGCTCACCAACACCTTCTTCTCGGCGATCCTGGGTCTGGTCGTGGGTCTGGCGATCGTCGGTGTCGTGTCCGTCCTCCCCTTCGGCAAGGGGCACGGCAGCGACAGCGACTCGGCGCACGCCGGGGCGGACGCGCACTGACCCTGAGCCGTCGCCGGCGGGCGGTCAGGGCAACGAGCGCCGCAGCCGGGTGACGCGGGCGGCCAGGTCGTCCGCGGGCAGCCCCGCCTGCTGGGCGTCGAAGACCATCACCCGCAGCTGATCCATGACCACCGCCGGTCCGAGGTCAGGGACCGGCTCAGGGGTCTGCTCCACGGCGTCGGCCGTCTCGTCGGCCAGCTCCTGGACGAGCGCCCGCACCCTCGGGTATGCCCCGAGCGCCCGGTCCAGGGGCAGCTGCTCCCAGCGCCGGGCCACGCGCTCGACCTCCGCCGCCGTGACGGCGGACGGCCCGCCAGCAGGTGAGCTGCTGACGGGCCGCATACCGGTCCTGGATCCTGGGGTGATGCTCAGTCGCTGCTCTGCAGGATCGCGAAGAGCCGCAGGAACTCGATGTAGAGCCAGACCAGACTGGCGACCAGGCCGTGGCCCAGCAACCAGGAGTACTTCTCCGGGGCACCCCCGCTGACGGCGCGGTCGATGGAGTCGAAGTCGACGGCCAGCGAGTAGGAGGCCAGCGCGACGCCGAGGAGGGCGATCAGCCAGCCGAACTGCGAGCCGTAGATGCCCCAGCCGTCGCCGAAGCCCAGGAACGAGGCGCCGATGTTGATGAGGAGGAAGACGAGGTAACCCATCGCGACCATGCCGAAGATCCGGCGGGTCCTGCTGGTGACCTTGATGAAGCCGGCCTTCCAGCCGATGAACATGCCGGCGAAGGTCGCCAGGGTGGCGATGATCGCCGTCGTCACCACGCCCTCGAAGACCGTGTTGAAGTAGACGCTGGCCGCACCGATGAAGGCTCCCTGCAGCACGGCGTGGACCATGATCAGCCCGACGTTGACCTTCTTGCTGAAGCCGATGGCGAAGCTGAGCGCGAGCGAGCCGAACATGCCGACCAGCCAGATCGGCATCGCGATCTCGAGCCTCGGCCCGACGAACATCCAGGTGGCCGCGGCGACCGCCACCACGATGCCGAAGAGCATGAGGCTCTTGACGACGACGTCGTCCAGCGTCAGGCGACCGGTCTGGGCCGGGCCTGCGGGGGCCTGGTCGTACATGTCCTGCAGCTGCCGGTCGGACATGGTCTCGCTGGGACCGGGCTGGTACTGCGGGATGGGCGAGCCGCCCTGCGTCTGCGCGTAGCTCTGCTGGCCGTAGCCGGGGCTCTGCTGGCCGAAGCCGGCATACCCGCCCTGGGCGGCCTCCTTGTCGGTGCGGTTGAAGACCGGGTTGACGGCCATGGTTCCTCCAAGTCGGTCGGCACCGCGGTCGAACGACCGCGATGTCAGGTGTCACCAGCATAAACGTCCGAGGGCCTGAGAGGATTCCGCGCGCCGCGGTGCCGTGGTCGACGGGTCTGGCGGGTGTCACCACCGCGGGATATCCTGTCGGGCGCCCCCAGACGAGGAGAGGTATGCCCCGCCACCACGGCACCCGCGCGCTCACCGGCGCTCTGGCCCTGACGCTGGCCGCCGGCCTGGTCGGCGCGCCCGGCGGGGCGCACGCGGCGCCGGCCGTGGACGTCCACGCCGCTCCCCTGGCGACGCACCCCGGTGACGGGGCGCCCTACCCCCGCCAGCAGCCCCTCCCCGAGCCGCCCGTGGACGACACCGACGCCGCCCTGCGGCCCGGGCTGACGGCATACCACGACATCTCCCGGCGGCTGAACGCCGTGATGCAGACCTCGGACCGGGTGTCCGCGGAGGTCCTCACCGAGACCGGCGCCGGACGCGACGTCGTCCTGGTCACGCTGACCGCGCCGGAGAGCCGGGGGCAGGCACGGCAGCAGCAGCGACTGCGCGACCTCATCACCGACGACCCGGCGCGGGCGGCCGAGGACCGGCGGCTGAAGCGCGACTACAAGCTGCCGGTCTTCATCAACGGCAACATCCACGGCAACGAGTTCGAGGGCACCGACGCCGCGCTGCGGCTGGTGGAGGACTACGCCACGAGCCAGGACCGGGCGGTGCGGAGACTGCTGGAACGGTCCCGCATCCACCTGGTCATCTCGATGAACCCCGACGGTCGGCACGACAACACGCGACGCAACAGCGCGGGCTTCGACCTCAACCGCGACTTCGTCACCGCCACCCAGCCGGAGACGGTCGCCGTGCGGGACGCGTTGATCGGCACCCAGCCGGTGCTCATGCTCGACCTGCACGGCTACGTCAACGGCACGCTCGTCGAGCCGACCACGCCCCCGCACGGCGAGAACTACGAGTACGACCTGTTCATCAAGCACGCCTACCCGAACGGCCTCGGCATGGAGGAGGCCATCAACGGGCTCGGCTACGACGAGGACGACGGTGTCGACCCGGTGCAGGTGCCGCTGCGGGACTGGGCGGAGGGATGGGACGACTGGCCGCCGATCTTCACGCCGCAGTACGCCGCGCTGCACGGCGCGGTGGCGCACACGATCGAGGTGCCGCTGCGCATCAACAACTCCTCCTACGACCTCCCCGTGGAGGAGCTGCAGCGTCGGTCGGCGATCAACACCGACATCGCGCACGCCGCGGTGACCTCGACGCTGGAGTATGCCGCCGCGCACCGCGACGAGCTGCTCGCCGACCAGATCGAGATCTTCCGCCGGGGCGAGGCCGGGGAGCCGCAGACGCCCGTCGAGGAGGGTCTCTTCGACGGGGTGATCGGGCCCGAGGACGTCTACACGACCACCTACCCGCGCGCGTACGTCATCCCCGTCGGTGACCGGCAGCGCTCGGCGCCGGCCGCCGCCCGGCTCGTCGAGCACCTGCTCGCCAACGACGTGGAGGTGACCCGGCTGACCCGTCGCGCCACCCTGTCCGGTCGCAGCTACCCGGCCGGGAGCTACGTCGTCGACATGCACCAGGCCAAGCGCGGCATGGCGGGCACCCTCCTCGGGCCGGGAAGCGACATCTCGGACCGGGTCGACGCGATGTACGACATCTCCGGGTGGAGCCATGCCCTGCTGTGGGGTGCCGACGTGGTGACGGTGCCCGCGGGCGATCCGCTGCGGCTCCGTGGCCGGGTGGTCGACGAGGTCGACATCGACGGGTCGCTGCCCAGGAGCCGCACCGGGTGGATGCTGCCGATGGCCGACCCCGCGGACGTGCAGGCGGTCAGCCTGCTGCTGGAGCAGGGCATCCCGCTGGAGCTGCTCGACGACGGCCGGGTGCTCGTGCCGCGTCGCTACCCGTGGGCCGCGGGCAACGTCGTGTCGCGCTTCGGCGTCGAGCTGAGCGCCGCCCCGAGGCGGGCGTCCGGCGAGCCGCTGGAGGCCTCGGCCAGGGTGGTGGGCGTCGCCGGCAGCGCGGAGGAGCGCTGGGCGTTCGCGGAGATGGGCCTCGCCGCTCGTGAGGTGAGCAGCGAGGCGCTCAACGAGGGCCTGGACCTGTCCGACCTGGACGCCCTCTACGTCTCCAGCGGTCTGGCCTGGGAGGATCTGGAGGACGGTGCGCGCGCCGAGCTGCAGGAGTTCGTCGCCGACGGCGGTGGGCTGGTCGGGCGCGGCGTCGCGGGCACCAGCCTGGGCACCGCGCTCGGCGTGATCGAGGCGACGTCGGTGCGCGGCCGCGGCGACGCCAACGGCGTGGTGCGGGTGCGGAACGACGACGAGAGCCCGGTGACCTCGGCCGCCACCCGGCACGCCTTCATCTACTCCCCCGTGTGGTTCACCGACCTCGGCGAGGACGTGCGGGTGGACCAGCGGCTGGCCGAGGACCCGCTGGCGAGCGGGCACTGGCGGTCGACCCCGAGCGGTGAGGGCGGGCCGGACGCGGGGGCCGGGCAGCCCGTCGTGGTCAGCGACGAGAGCGACGACTCGCGGACGGTTCTCCTGGGCACCGAGCCGCTCTTCCGGGCGCACCCCAAGGGTCAGTACGCCCTCGTGGCCCGGGCCTTACTCTGGGCCGGCGCGCACGACTGAGCGCCGGCCGGCGTCCACAGGTCGCCGGCCGGGTGGTCGCGGCCACCGGCCCCCGTAGCCCAATCGGCAGAGGCAGCCCACTTAAAATGGGTTCAGTGCGGGTTCGAGTCCCGCCGGGGGCACGCGGGCGTCCGTGCCGGCGGCACGCACCTCCCCTTCTCCACGGTGGGTCGTGAGCCGTGCAGGATGGGAGGTATGCCCCGGCCCACCTCCCCGCACCCCGTCACCGGCGAGCTCTTCCCCTCGCCGGTCCCGGCCGGGGCGGGATGGCCGCAGGACCCGGCGCCGGAGGGGACGCGCGTCGCCCGGTCGGTGGGCGGCGTGCGGCGGATGGCGGCGGGAGCGACGGACCTCGCGAGCCTGGACGCCAGCGTCAGCGTGTGCTCGGCCTGTCCGCGACTGGTGCGCTGGCGCGAGGACGTCGCGCAGTCCCGCCGCGCCGCCTTCGCGGACCAGCCCTACTGGGGCCGCCCCGCCGCCGGCTTCGGTGACCCCGCGCCCCGGGTCCTGGTCGTGGGTCTGGCTCCTGCGGCGCACGGCGCCAACCGCACCGGCCGCATCTTCACCGGCGACCGCTCGGGCGACTGGATCTACGCCGCGCTGCACCGCGCCGGCTACGCCAGCCAACCCACCTCGACGCACGCCGGGGACGGCATGAGCCTGCGCGCGGTCCGGATCACCGCCGCCGTGCACTGCGCTCCCCCGGGCAACGCCCCGAGTGGCGAGGAGCGGCATACCTGCGGGGTGTGGTTGCAGCGCGAGCTGGACCTGGTCGAGCCCACGCTGCGCTCCGTCCTGGCCCTCGGCGGCATCGGCTGGGACGCGGTGCTCGCCGCGACACGGGCGGCGGGCTGGGAGGTGCCACGACCCCGGCCGCGGTTCGGCCACGGCGCCCGGGCGACGCTCGTCACCGGCACGGGACGCGAGGTGCGACTGCTGGGCAGCTACCACGTGAGCCAGCAGAACACCTTCACCGGCCGGCTCACCGAGCCCATGCTGGACGAGGTCGTCGCGCAGCTGTGAGGGCCGGCGGGAAGCCGCTCACGCGGCGACCGTGCGCTGGCTGCCCGGCATGACCACCGGTGGGCAGTCGCACGCGTCGCCGCACGGCAGGTACGTGTGCACCGGGTGCGAGCAGCTCAGGCAGCTGAGGTCGTGGGGCAGGTGCTCCAGGAGCCCTGCGCGGTCGTCGATGTCCAGCATGATCCATCCTCCGCCGGTGCGGAGGACCGACGCCCGGACCAGATACGTCGACCACATGGATGAGGGGCCCTCGGCAGTATGAGTGCCGAGGACCCCTCGGGCGAGCCGCCACGAGGGCGGACCACCGGTGTCAGATCCACGTCCGACGCCGGAGCGCCAGACCTGGGTCCGACCAGTGATCGGGGAGATGTGACGTTCCCGATCGACCCGCTCGCCCTCGATGGTCCCGCCGACCCCGTCACCGGGTCGGACGCGGTGGCAGAGCCACCGATCCCGAGGCCGAAGCCTCCGGTTGGACCACTCCTTCGAGCGGATCCCGCTGCCCTTGCGGGCGGCGTAGGTAGATTTCTACGCGCTCGACGGGGGCCGCGCAAGGGGTCGGGAGAAGTTCGTCGGCGTGTCCGTGCGCGTCGGCGTGTCCTCCCCAGGTCCGGGCACGTTGTGCACAGCTTCTCCCCCGTCTCGTCCACATCTGCTGTGGACAACTCAGACCTGGGAGAGGGCGATCCCGTCCAGGATGTCGGTCTCGGAGGCACGCACGGTCCGCAGGCCGGCGTCGTGCGTCACCCGCTGCACCACGGTGCGCCACACCAGGGCACCGGCACCGATCACGTCCACCCGCCCCTCGTGCATGAACGGCAGCGCCCGCCGCCGCGAGCGCGGGCTGAGCAGGAGGTCGGTGCAGGCGTCGATCACCCGGTCGGCCGCGAGCTCGGCCCCGTGGATCCGGTCCCGCTGGTATGCCGGCAGGTCCAGCGCGTGCGCCGTCACCGTCGTGACCGACCCGGCGAGCCCCACCAGCGTCCCGACCCGCGACAGGTCGACGGTCTCGGCCGCCTCGTCGACGGCCCCCACGATGTCGGACAGCGCTGCCCACACCTGGTCCTCGGTCGGTGGGTCGTCCGCGAGGTGGCGTTCGGTCATCCGGACGCACCCGATGTCCACAGAGCGGGCCGCGGCGACCGCCAGGTTGTCGTCCGACCCCAGCACGAACTCGGTCGACCCGCCGCCGATGTCGACCACGAGGTAGGGCCCCGGGGCGTCCTGCTCCCGGAGGGCACCGGTCGCACCGGCGAAGGACAGGGCCGCCTCCTCGTCCCCGCTGACGACCTCGGGCGTGACCTCGAAGCCGGCGAAGGCGTCCTGGACACCCGCCACGAAGGCGTCGGCGTTGGAGGCGTCCCGCGAGGCGGAGGTGGCCACGAAGCGGACCCGCTCGCACCCCTCGTCGCGGCACTGCGCGGCATACCCCTCGGCCGCGGCCAGGGTGCGCTGCATCGCCGCCCCGCTGATCGCCCCGGTGGCGTCGATGCCCTCGCCGAGCCGCACGATCTGCATCTCGCGGACCACCTCGCGCAGCGCGGGCGAGCCGTTGCGGTCGTCCACGTCGGCCACCAGCAGCCGGATCGAGTTGGTGCCGCAGTCGACGGCACCGACGCGGGTCATGCGGCGGACCCGCCCTGCCGCCCGCGAGACTCCTCGCCGGGCTGCTCGTCCGCCGGGTCGCCCTCGTCGGGCTCCGGCAGGGGATGGTGCTTGGGGCAGCTGTCGCAGCGCTCGTCGTCGACGGCGGACACGCCCGAGCAGCAGCCGCCCTCCCACCAGACCGGCAGGGCCGCGATCGCCTCGTCGCCCAGGGGGTTCACCCCGGGCCCCGCCCCGAGGCTGTGCGCCACGAGGACGTGCAGGCACTTGACCCGGTTGGGCATGCCGCCGGCGCTGATCCCGGCGATCTCCGGGACGTGCGCCAGCTCCTCCCGGCGCCGCAGGTAGTCGTCGTGCGCCTGGGCATACTCCCAGCGCAGGCTCTCGTCCTCGGCCAGCCGCCGCGACATCTGCTTCATCAGCCCCTCGCTCTCCAGGGTGGAGATGGCGCCGGTGAGCTTGGGGCAGGTGGCGTAGAAGCTGGTGGGGAACGGCGTGCCGTCGGGCAGGCGTGGCTCGGTGCGGATCACGGTCGGGCACCCGCAGGGGCAGCGGTGCACGATGGCGACGACCCCGCGGGGCTCACGTCCGAGCTGGCGCCGGATGACCTCGAGATCCTCCTCGGTGGGGGTCTCGTCCAGCGTGGTGCGGTCGAGTTCGCTCATGTCCTTCTCTGCAGAGCCGTTCACGGCTCCGTGGTCTCGGGGAGCCCCTCGTTCGCGATCTTCACGGATTCCCACACCTGGCCGTACCACGGGCTGTCGGCAATCACGTCATCGCTCACCGGGGCCATTCCTGGCAACGTCTCAGTGTAGTCGCTCCCGGTGTCGTCGATGACCGTGAAGGTGGTCTCGCCCTCCTTGACGAAACGCAGCCGCTCGCGCGCCTGCTGCTCGACGTAGTCCTCGTCCTGCCAGCGCTCCAGCTCACCCTCGAGGGCGGTGATCTCCTGCTGCTCGGTCTCGATCTCCTGGCGCAGCGCGCTGATGTCGGCGCGCTGCCGCAGGAAGCCGGACAGGGCGGGAGCGACCACGAGGGTCATGAGCACGAGCAGCACGCCCAGGGTGATCAGCCTCCGCACGTGCACCGGCGCCTGCCGCACCGACGGGGCGACCACCGGACGCGTCCTGCCGCCCGGACGCGCCGCCGTGCGCCGGGCCGGGCCGGCGGGACGGCTGCCCGCGCGCGAGGTGCGCCGGTCGCGCGGACCACGTGCCGTGCTCATGGGCGCTCCTCAGGCGTGCGGGTGGGATGGGTGTGACGGATGTGGCCAGGGTATGCCCCGCGTCCGCTCGCACGCCGGACGCCGCGCCGAGGTCCCGGCAGCCCTCACCAGCCCGCGGCCGCGACCCGGTGCACGGTGCCCGGTGCCAGGTCAGCCGCGGAAGCGCGGGAAGGCGCCGGCGCCGGCATACACCGCCGCGTCGTCCAGCTCCTCCTCGATCCGCAGCAGCTGGTTGTACTTCGCGACCCGCTCCGAGCGCGCCGGGGCGCCGGTCTTGATCTGGCCGCAGTTGGTCGCGACGGCCAGGTCGGCGATCGTGACGTCCTCGGTCTCGCCGGAGCGGTGGCTCATCATGCAGCGGAAGCCGTTGCTCTGGGCCAGCGCGACCGCGTCGAGGGTCTCGGTGAGCGAGCCGATCTGGTTGACCTTGACCAGCAACGCGTTGCCGGCACCCTCGGTGATCCCGCGCTGCAGCCGCTCCGGGTTGGTGACGAAGAGGTCGTCCCCGACGAGCTGGACGCGCTCGCCGAGCTGGGAGGTGATCTGCACCCAGCCGGCCCAGTCGTCCTCGTCGAGCGGGTCCTCGATGGAGACGAGGGGGTAGGCGTCGACCAGCTCGGCGTAGTACTTGACCATCTCCGCGGCCTTGCGCTTCTTCTTCTCGAAGGTGTACTTCCCCCGGTCGAAGAACTCGCTGGCGGCGACGTCCAGCGCGAGCGCGATGTCCGACCCCGGGGTGTAGCCCGCCGTGGTGATGGCCTCCATGATGAGGTCGAGCGCGGCCCGGTTGGAGTCCAGGTCGGGCGCGAAGCCGCCCTCGTCGCCCAGCCCGGTCGCGAGCTTGCGGGACTTCAGGACCTCCTTGAGGGCGTGGTAGACCTCGGTGCCCCAGCGCAGCGCCTCCCGGAAGCTCGGCGCGCCGATCGGGGCGATCATGAACTCCTGGATGTCCACGTTGGAGTCGGCGTGCGAGCCACCGTTGAGGATGTTCATCATCGGCACCGGCAGCAGGTGCGCGTTCGGCCCGCCGACGTAGCGGAACAGCGGCAGCCCGGCCGAGTCGGCGGCCGCCTTGGCCACGGCGAGGGAGACGCCGAGGATCGCGTTGGCGCCGATCTCGCCCTTGTTGTCGGTGCCGTCGGCCGCCAGCATCTCGGTGTCCACGAGGCGCTGCTCGGAGGCGTCGAAGCCCAGGAGGCGGGGCTCGAGGTCGTCCTGGACAGCGTTCACAGCATCCTGGACGCCCCTGCCGAGGTAGCGGGTCTTGTCGCCGTCCCGACGCTCGACCGCCTCGAACGCGCCGGTGGACGCGCCGGAGGGCACCGCGGCGCGGGCGACGGTGCCGTCGTCCAGACCGACCTCCACCTCCACGGTCGGGTTGCCCCGGGAGTCGAGGATCTCGCGGGCGATGATGGCATCGATGGCAGCCATGTGCGCTCCTTTCGAAGGGCGTCTTCTGGGTCGACCGGCAGCACTGGCGGTATGTCGTCGGTCAGCCTAGCGGGGTGGCCCTGCGGCGCGGGACGTCTGCTCGACCGCGCGCAGGGTGTGCCGGAGGGCACGGTCGGCGTCGGCGCCCTGCGAGCGCAGCTCCAGCACGGTGCGCAGCAGCGGCGCACCCGGGTCTCCCTCGGCCTCCAGCTCGGCGAGCCGCCCCTCGAGCCACGGTCCCTGGCCGGCCCTGCCGAGCCGGGAGGTGACCTTGGCCGCGCGGGCGAGCGAGGGCATACCGGCCGGGATGCCGTCCAGCGGGTGCTCCCGCGCGGGCCGGCCGGAGGCGGCCACCTCCTCGGCCTTGATCTGCTCCCAGTTGCGGGCGACATCCGCCGCCCCCTCGACCTGGGTGTCGGCGAAGACGTGCGGGTGCCGGCGGACCAGCTTGGCGACGAGCCCCGCCGCGACGTCGTCGACGTCGAACGGCTCCTCCTCGTGCTCCGCCCCGACGCGGGCGTGGAAGAGCACCTGGAGCAGGACGTCGCCAAGCTCGTCGACCGCGTGCTCCCGGGCCTCTCCGACGGCGTCGTCCAGCTCGTCCAGGGCCTCGACGGCCTCGTGCGCCTCTTCGACGAGGTACGGGGTGAGGCTGGCGTGAGTCTGCTCGGCGTCCCAGGGGCACCCGCCCGGGGAGCGCAGCCGGTCCATGACCGCGACCGCGTCCAGCAGCCGGGCACCCGGCGTGTCCCACGAGCCGACCAACAGCTCGAGCGTGGGCGGGTCCTCCTCGGGCAGCTGCACCGCCAGCGCCTCGGCCAGCCCCGGGTCGCCGTCGCGGGACCCGACCCAGACGACGGCCCCCTCGAGCGCGAGCAGCTCATCGGCGCGACGTGACGGCGTGAGGCCCTCGTCGGCGGCGCGCACCGCGACCCCGGCGTCGGCCAACGCCCGCGGGGTCGGGTCCTCGAGGTCGGCGGCGAGCACGTGGTCCGCCGACTGCACCGTCCGCCACGCGGCAGCGGACAGCAGCCCCGGCGCCACCCGGGGGGAGGTGAGCAGCAGGCTCAGCTCTCGGGCGCGGTGATCCACTCGGGCACCTGCGGCAGGACGCCGTCGCCTGTCGCGCTCCACGACCCGAAGCGGGGGTTGACCTGCACCGGCAGCGCCCCGATGTCCTCGGCGGTGACGGTCTGCAGCTCCGCCACGACGGGCGCGAGCTCCTCGTCGGCGAGCGCGGCCTGGTCGTTGATGACGGCGCCGTACTGCTGGAAGGTGGCGGCCTGGACGGTGAGCTCGGACGCCTCCCCCTCGAGCCCGGCGTCGGCCAGGACACCCCGCACGTCCGTCTCGGTGACCTCGTAGCTGGTGCCGTCGAAGAGCCCGCTGAGCAACGGGGCCACACCGGCCTGGTAGATGACCGTCGGCACGGTCACCGGCTCGGGCGAGACGTCGCTGAGCTGCTGGGCCGCCTCCTGCACCTCGTCCACGGAGTAGCCGGTGCCCTCGATGACGACACCGTCGGTCATGCCGACGCCACCGCACCCGGCGAGGGCGAGCGTGGCCAGCGCGGCGGCGGACGTGAGGGTGTATGCGCGCTTCACGCCGCTCATCATCGCACGGCACCGGGAGACCCCGGTCCGTGGCATGCTCGGGTCCATGAGCACCCTGAGCACCGCACTCCTGGAGCCGTCGACGCGGCCGCGCGTGGTGGACGCCCTCCTCGTCCTCGCGGACGCCGAGATCTCGACCAAGAAGGGCATCTCCGGCACGATGCTCAAGACCGCCTTCAGCGGGGCCAGGAAGGCCAGCGAGAGCAACGTGCGCAAGGGCGTGGACCGGCTGCTGCCGGGCGTGGCCCGCGCGCTCGATCCCCACTTCGACGCCAAGGGGGACGTGGCCTTCGGCACCTACCTGTCCGACCCGGCGCGGTCCGGGCAGGTCGCCGACGAGCTGCTGGCCGTGGCCGACTCCGCGGCGGCCCGGGTCGAGGGCAACCCCCTGGGCAAGGTGTATGCCTCCTTCCGCGGCAGGGCGAAGGAGCACGTGGTCGCGGCGCTCCCCCGGCTCGGCGCCACCCTGGAGACCTTCGCCCACTGAGGGGGAGGAACATACGTACCGGCTGCACATCCGTGCACCGAGACGGGTGGGTCTGCGGACACGCCCGGCTCGATCGGCCGAGACGTTCACGTGAACGCTCCAGCCGATGACACGCCCGGCTCGGTCGGCCCAGGCGTGGCGGTCTCAGAGCGTGGTTGCAACACCGGGTGGTGTGAGTGAGAGTAGCTCGGCCATGGCCTCGGCGGGGGTGGCCCAGTCGAGTGTCTTGCGTGGTCGG
>NZ_VSLG01000032.1 GCF_008919445.1 Serinicoccus kebangsaanensis
GGAGGTGTCAGATGGTCTGTGTAAGTGGAGGGGTCTCCTACCTGGAGGAGATTGACTGTGACCATGACCGAGCCGAAGAAGGACGCCGGCGAGCAGGAGCCTGAGGCTCGTCGGCTGCGTCGGGAGCTGTTCGATGACGACATGCTCGACAAGCTGATGGCCGCGACCGATGAGCGGGGTTTGTCGCTGACCGGTGAGGGCGGGTTCCTGCCCGAGATGATCAAGGCCGTCCTCGAGCGTGGGATGGAGGCCGAGCTGTCCGACCACCTGGGGTATGAGAAGGGTGACCGGGCCGGGCATGGGTCCGGCAACTCCCGTAACGGCACCAGCCCGAAGACGGTGGGCACCGAGGTCGGGGACGTGCCCCTGGACCAGCCTCGGGACCGTAACTCCACGTTCGCCTCGGCGCTGGTGCCCAAGGGCGCCCGCCGCCTGGGCGGCCTGGAGGACATGATCATCAGTCTGTACGCCGGCGGGATGACGATCCGCGACATCCAGCATCACCTGGCCGCGACGCTGGGCACCGAGCTGTCCCACGAGACGATCAGCAAGGTCACCGATGCCGTGGCCGAGGAGGTGGTCGCCTGGCAGACCCGCCCGCTGGAGGCGTTCTATCCGGTCATCTACCTCGACGCGATCGTGGTGAAGATCCGCGACGGCGCGCACGTGGCCAACCGGTCGGCGCACATCGCGGTCGGTGTCGACATGGACGGGATCAAGCACGTCCTGGGTATCTGGGTCCAGGCCAGCGAGGGCGCGAAGTTCTGGGCCGGGGTGTGCGCCGAGCTGGCCAACCGTGGCGTCAAGGACGTGCTGATCGTCTGCTGCGACGGGCTCACCGGGTTCCCCGAGGCGATCGAGGCGACCTGGTCGCAGGCGATGGTGCAGACCTGCGTGGTGCACCTGATCCGGGCCTCGATGCGGTTCGTGTCCTACACCGACCGCAAGGCCGTCGCGGCCCTGCTGCGCCCGGTCTACACCGCACCGACCGAGGAGGCCGCGCTGATGGCACTGGCCACGTTCGCCGACTCGACCCTGGGTAAGAAGTACCCCGCCGCCGTCGCGACGTGGGAGAACGCCTGGGACCGGTTCACCCCGTTCCTGGCGTTCGGGCCCGCGCTGCGCAAGGTCATCTACACGACGAACTCGATCGAGTCGCTGAACTACCAGCTGCGCAAGATCATCAAGAACCGCGGCCACTTCCCCGGCGATGCCGCCGCGATCAAGCTGCTGTGGCTGGCGATCCGCAACATCGAGGACAAACGCGCCCGAGAACGCGCCAAGGAAGCCGGCCTACCCAAAGGCTCGCCCCGCAAGGCCCCCGGCAAACTCGTCGAAGGCTCGGTCATCCAGGGCTGGAAAGCCGCCCTGGGAGAGCTCTCCCTCGTCTACCCCGACCGCATCAACGCCCACCTGTAAACCCACTGTGAC
>NZ_VSLG01000033.1 GCF_008919445.1 Serinicoccus kebangsaanensis
TTCCCGCAAGGTCGAGCTCACCGCCGAGTGCCAGGCCTTCCGGGGCGTGCTCGGCACCAAGGTGATCCTGTGCAAGCCGGCCGATCCGGAGGCCAAGGGACTGGTCGAACGCTCCCACGACCACTACGAGCGGTCCTTCCTGCCGGGCCGCACGTTCACCTCGCCGGCCGACTTCAACACCCAGCTGGCGCAGTGGAACGAGACCGCGAACCGGCGCACCATGCGGGTGCTTGGCTGCTCCCCGGCCGACCGTGTGGACGCGGACCGGGCGGCGATGCTGTCCCTGCCCCCGGTCGCCCCGCAGGCCGGGTGGGCGTTCACGACCCGGCTGGGCCGGGACCACTACGTGCGCCTGGACTCCAACGACTACTCCATCCACCCGGCCGCGGTCGGTCGCCGGATCGAGGTCCGCGCCGACACCACCACGGTCCGCGCCTGGTGCGAGGGGGCGCTGGTCGCCCAGCACGAACGCTGCTGGGCCCATCACCAGACGGTCAGCGACCTCACCCACCTGGTCGCCGCCAAGACCCTGCGCCGGGACCGCTCGAGCATCGCCGCGACCGGGCTGCCCGGGGCGGATGAGGTGGAACAGCGAGACCTGTCCGCCTACGACGTCGCCTTCGACATCACCACCGGGGAGGTCGCCGGATGAGCACGAAGGCGACCACAGCTCGGGACACCACCGCCGAGCTGGCGTTCCTGACCCGCGCGTTGAAAGCGCCCACGCTGCGCGAGTGCGTGCCCCGGCTGGCCGACCGGGCCCGGGAGCAGTCCTGGACCTTCGAGGAGTTCCTCACCGCGTGCCTGCAACGCGAGGTGTCCGCCCGGGAGTCCCACGGCGGTGAAGGACGCATCCGGGCCGCGAGGTTCCCCGCGCGCAAGGCGATCGAGGAGTTCGACTTCGACCACGCCCGCGGCCTCAAACGCGAGGTCGTGGCCCACCTGGGCACCCTGGACTTCATCACCGCGAAGGAGAACGTGATCTTCCTCGGCCCGCCGGGCACCGGCAAGACCCACCTGGGCACCGGTATCGCGATCCGGGCCTGTCAGGCCGGGCACCGGGTCCTGTTCGCGACCGCGTCCGAATGGGTCGACCGGCTCGCCACCGCCCACCACGCCGGCACCCTGCAAGACGAGCTACGCCGCCTGGGCCGCTACCCGCTGCTGGTCATCGACGAGGTCGGGTACATCCCCTTCGAGCCCGAAGCAGCGAACCTGTTCTTCCAGCTCGTCTCCTCCCGCTACGAACGCGCCTCGCTCATCGTCACCTCGAACAAGCCCTTCGGCCGCTGGGGCGAGGTCTTCGGTGACGACGTCGTGGCTGCCGCGATGATCGACCGCCTGGTCCACCACGCCGAGGTCATCAACCTGCGCGGTGACTCCT
>NZ_VSLG01000034.1 GCF_008919445.1 Serinicoccus kebangsaanensis
GGTCAAGTCCCGGGTAGTGGTGTAGCGCTGTGCTCCTTCGGCAGGGGTTGTCAGGCGGTCAGCGCGGGTGGGGCATCAGCTCCGATCTCGGGTTCGGTGCTGGGCACGATGTTGATGCGGCAGCGGGCCAGGACCTCGAGTCCGAGGTAGCGGCGTCCTTCGGCCCATTCGTCGGTCTGCTCGGCCAGCACGGCGCCGACGAGGCGGACGATCGCGTCGCGGTTGGGGAAGATGCCCACGGCGTCGGTGCGGCGTCGGATCTCCTTGTTGAGGCGCTCGGCAGGGTTGTTCGACCAGATCTGGCTCCACACGTCCTTGGGGAAGGCGGTGAACGCCAGGATGTCCTCGCGGGCACCGGCGAGGTGCTCGGCGACGGCGGGCAGCTTGTCGGTGACGTAGTCGATGAGCCGGTCGAACTGGGCGTGGACGGCCGGGGCGTCAGGCTGGTCGTACACGCTGTGCAGCATCGCCTTGACCGCCGGCCACATGGACTTGGGTGTCACCGACATTAGGTTCGCCGAGTAGTGGGTGCGGCAGCGTTGCCAGGAGGCGCCGGGCAGGTTGGCCGCGATCGCCTCGACGAGCCCGGCGTGGGCGTCGGAGGTGACCAACCGGACCCCGCTCAGGCCGCGGGCCACCAGATCGGCGAAGAACTCGTTCCACGCCGCACTGGTCTCGGCGGTGGCCACGCGGGTGCCGAGGACCTCGCGGTGCCCGTCACCGTTGACTCCGGTGGCCAGCAGGACCACGGCGTTGATGACGCGCCCGCCCTCGCGCACCTTCATCGTCAGCGCGTCGGCGGCCACGAACGTGAACGGCCCGGCCTGGTCCAGGGGGCGGTGGCGGAACTCTTCGACGAGCTGGTCTAGGTCGGCGGCCATCCGGGAGACCTGGGACTTGGACAACGAGTCGATGCCCAGGGTCTTGACCAGCTTGTCCATGCGCCTGGTTGAGACCCCGGCCAGGTAGCAGTCGGCCACGACGGTGATCAGCGCGGACTCGGCCCGCTTGCGCCGCTCGAGCAGCCACTCGGGGAAGTAGGTGCCCTTGCGCAGCTTGGGGACGGCCACGTCCAAGGTGCCCACCCGGGTGTCCAGGGGCCGGTGCCGGTAGCCGTTGCGCTGCGCGAGGCGGTCGGGGTTGGGGCGGCAGTACTCGGCGCCGACGACAGCGTCGGCGTCCGCGGACAGCAGGCTGTTGATGATCGACTGCAGCAGGTGGCGCATCAGGTCCGGACTCGCCTCGGCCAGGGCTTCGCCAAGCAGGCCGGCAGGGTCGACAATGTGGGGAGCGGTCATCGTGTGACTCCGTTCGAGGGTGCTGTGAGAGGTTCACTCGAAGGATCACGCGGTGGCCGCGTCCTC
>NZ_VSLG01000035.1 GCF_008919445.1 Serinicoccus kebangsaanensis
GGTCTCGAGCAGGCTTCGGGCGATGTAGTTGGTCAGGTTGCGGAACCCGAGTGCGGAGCCGCGCAGGTGTTCGAGCCGTCCGTTGAGCGACTCGGTCGGCCCGTTGCTGGTGCCGGGTCGTTCGAAGTAGGCGAGCACGTCAGCGGCTCGCTTCTTCAGGGTCCGGCCCAGGGTGGTGAGCTCGGTGAGCACCTTGGGGACGCCGGCGCTGAGGTCGGTGATCAGCTTCTCCATGAGCTCGCGGCCACGTTGCCGGTCCTCGTGGCGATAGGCGGCGATCATGCGCTGGTAGACACCCCAGGTCGCCTCGACCTCGACGTGAGCGTCATCAACGAACAGCGCGCGTAGCCTGTCGCTCTGCTTGTCGGTGAGCAGGTCCGCGCCGGTGTGCAGCGTGCGCCGCGACGTGTAGAGCGGGTCGTCCCTGAACCCACGGTGCCCGTGGATCGCGAGTTGGACCCGGCGCCGGCACCTGTCGAGGGCGTCACCGGCCAGGCGAACGACGTGGAAGGGATCCATCACCGTGACTGCGTCCGGGATCTCCTCTGCAGCGGCGGTCTTGAACCCGGTGAAGCCGTCCATCGCGACCACCTCGACCGCGTCACGGAAGGCGTCGTCGCGGTCGGCGAGCCAGGTCTTGAACGCCGCCTTCGACCGGCCCTCGACCATGTCCAGCAGCCTTGCTGGGCCGGCGCCACCGCGGACCGGGTGAGGTCGATGATCACGGTGACGTACTTGTCGCCACGCCTGGTGTGGCGCCAGACGTGCTCATCGACGCCAATGACCTTCACGCCCTCAAACCGCGTGGGGTCGTTGATCAGCAGCCGCTTGCCTTCAGCCAGGAGCGCGTTGTTGGCGGTGTCCCACGCGACCCCGAGTCCCTCGGCGACACGGGCGACGGTGAGGTGTGCGACCACGATCCCTTCCAGCGCCCACCGCAGCCCGGTGCGCGAGAGCTTCGCGCGTGGCTCCGCCGCGGCGCCGGTGTCTTGGCGCCACACGTGTCCGCAGTCGGCACAGCGGTAGCGGCGCACTACAACTTCCAGCACGGTCGGTCGCCAGCCCAGCGGCTCGTGGGCCAACCGCCGGATCACGGTGTCACGAGCAGCGCCTTCGCTGCCGCACCGTCGGCACCACTGATCTGGTTCCACCACGCGGCACGCGAGGACCGCACGATCCGGTTCAAGTCGTTGTCCGGTCACGCTCAGACCGAGGCCGTCGAGTCGAGCGAAGGCTGTCAGGTCAGGGCGGCCGAAGCCGGCCGGCGGGGTAGCGTCGGACACGTCGAGGTCTTTCGGATGGATGGCGTAGGA
>NZ_VSLG01000005.1 GCF_008919445.1 Serinicoccus kebangsaanensis
AACCAGGAAGAGAACTGACATGCAGGGGGTCAGCTTTCACCTGCCGTCAGGGGGTCAGATTTGGCCTGCCGTTGACAGCTCTGGCCCCAGCCTCGGAGACTCTTGAGTCGACTCGAAGGGACCGGATTGCTACTCAGCAGGTGTCGCCGCTTGGGCCAGGGCCGGCAGGAGTCTGACTGCTGGCATGGCCGTGGCCACAGCGTTGTCACATACGCGCCATGCGCAGCGTCGTCGCAGGTCAAGAGGCCGATGGTGAGGTTCCCGGCGCCTCCTCTCTGTGTCCCACGCTGTGCGGCTCGTCGCCGCTCGGCCCTAGTTTCCGCAGAACGACGCGGATCTGGGGTCTTGTGTTGGTGGACCGGCTGAGAGAGCCTCTTTCGGCCCGTTGCGCGTCCGGCTGGCGTCGTAGGAGCGCGAGGAGCGTTCGCAAACGCTCCAGGTGTTTATCGTCCGACGTGGTATCCGTTGGGTCCGAAGGACATGGTGAGCGCGTAGCGGTCGGCGCGCACTGTGGTGCGGCGGCATTCGACCGGCTGGCCTTCGAGGGTGCCGGTGCGTTCGATGAGTAGTGCTGCGGTGGGGGATCGCACGCCGAGTTGCTGCGCTTGTTCGGGGCCGAGGAGAGTCGCGGTGATGCGTTCTCGGCCACCGTCGGGTCGGGACATTCCGTGCCTCTCGAGCTCGGTGTAGAGGGCGGTGCGGGTGAAGTCGCTGCTGACCAGCGGCGCGGCCACGCTTGCCGGCATCCAGACGTCGTCGTGTGCCAGGGGCATACCGTCGGCGAGGCGGACGCGTTCCAGGCCGAAGAGGTCGGTGTCGGTGGCCAGGCCCAGGGCGGTGGCGGCTTGTTCGTTCTTGGTGATGCCGCAGCGCAGCACGGTGCTGGTCTGGGCCAGTCCTTGGGACTCGACCTCGGCGAACATCGAGTAGAGGGTCCCCAGCGGTTGCTCGATGGTGGTCGCCAGCACCTCGCTGCGGCGGCCCCGGCCGGAGCGCACCAGGCCGGCGGCGCGGATCCGGCGCAGCGCCTCGCGGACGGTATGCCGGGAGACGGCATACTCCTCCCGCAGCTCTCCCTCGGCCGGGAAACCCCGGGTGAACTCGCCCGCCTCGAGGCGCCGCAGCAGATCCGCGTGCAGCTGTGCCCAGAGCGGCTGTGCGCTGGTCCGGTCGAGTCTCACCTCATCCAGGGTAGCCACGGGAGGTTAGCGAGGAGAGGTCACCGTGCCAGGGCTGGGACGACGACCTCTTGGACGATGATGAACGCCGCCATGACCAGGACGAACCACCCGAACATGGTGCGCAGCAGATCGGGTCTGATGCGGTCGGCGAGCGGCCCGCCGAGCAGGGCGCCCACCACGGCCGCGGCGGTGACCGCCCCGGCCGTGGTCCAGTCGATGTGCACCGAGGCGAGGTACCCGCCCAGGCCGGCCGCGGACTTCAGGGCGATGACGACGAGCGAGGTCCCCACGGCCACCGGCATCGGCAGGCCGCCCAGGAGGGCCAGCGCCGGCACGACGAGGAAGCCGCCGCCCGCGCCGACCAGGCCGGTGACCAGACCGACGACCAGACCTTCCAGGACGACCTGGGGCACAGGGAGGCGGTCGTGCACCTTGCGCGGGTCAAGGTCGCGGCGTCCGCGCAGCATGGCGAAGGCCGTGGCGAGCATCATGGCCGCGAAGCCGACGAGCAGCCAGTGGCCCGGCACGTAGGCGGCGAGCCGGCCACCGGCATACGCCCCCGCCATCCCCGCCACGCCGAAGACGAGCCCGGTCCGCCACTGGACCCGCCCGGCCCTGGCGTGCGAGACCGCACCCACGGCGCTGGTCACGCCGACGACGAGCAGCGAGGTGGCGATCGCCTCCTTCGTCTCCATCCCGGCGACGTAGACGAGCAGTGGCACCATGAGGATCGAGCCGCCGCCGCCGAGCAGGCCGAGGGTGACCCCGACCAGCGCGGCGAGGAGGACGAGGACGAGCACGGTCAGCGACCCGTCAGCTGGGCGACGAGCTGGGCCGGGTCGGTCCCCTTGACCTGGTTGTAGGGCAGCCTGGAGAGCAGCATCCCCATCGCGCAGGTGTTGCTCAGCGCGGCGAAGGTGAGGCCGGCGCCGATGCCGCCGGCGACCCACTTGGCGCCTGGCACGACGGTGCTGGTGAGGATGCTGGTGAGGACGATGCTGCCGGCGACGAGCCGGACCTGGCGCTCCAGCTCCCAGCGCTGGGCGCCGCGGACGACCCGCTGGCCCGAGCTCTGCCAGGCGCCCATCCCGCCACGCAGGACGTGGAGGTTGTCGCTGCCGGCGGCGCTGAGGGTGATGTCGGCCTGCTCGGCCCGCGCGCCGGACCGGCAGACGAGCACGACGTCGGTGTCCAGGTGCCGGGCGATGTCGGCGCGGTGCTCCTTGAGCGTGTCCAGCGGCACGTTGTAGGAGCCCTCGATGTGGGCCGACTCGAACTCGGCGGGGGTGCGGACGTCCAGGACGAGCAGGTCGGCTCCGGCGGCGCGGCGCTCGGCGAGCCACTGGGCGTCGACGGTCGTGCTCGTGCTGGCGGGGGTGTTGCTCACGTTCGCTCCTCGAGTGGTGGGGAAGATGTGCAGGGGTGGCGCTGTTGCACCGGGCAGCAATAGTACGTACATTTAGGTACGCCGCCAAACCGAAGGAGAGAGAGCACCCCTCATGGACGTCACCGTCATCGACACCTCCGCCCTGGGCGACCGGTCCTACCTTGTGCACGACGGCGAGGTGGCCCTGGTCGTGGACCCGCAGCGCGACATCGACCGCGTCACCGCCGCCGCCGACGAGGCGGGGGTGCGGATCACCCACGTCGCGGAGACGCACATCCACAACGACTACGTCACCGGTGGGCTCGAGCTCGCCCGGGCGACGGGAGCGGCATACCTCGTCAACGCCGCCGACCCGGTGCAGTTCGACCGCACCCCGATCAGCGACGGCGAGAGCGTGGCCGTCGGCGGTCTGCAGGTGCAGGCGGTCGCCACGCCGGGTCACACCGAGACCCACCTGTCCTACGTCGTCACGCACGAGGGCGAGCAGGCCGTCTTCTCCGGCGGCAGCCTGCTCTTCGGCTCGGTCGGGCGCACCGACCTCGTCGCGGCGGCCAAGACGACCGAGCTCACGCACGCGCAGTATGCCTCCGTGCGGCGGCTCGTGGGGGAGTCCCAGGACGACGCCGCGCTCTACCCCACCCATGGCTTCGGGTCGTTCTGCTCCAGCGGGCCGGCGACGGGCGCCGAGAGCTCGACGATCGCCGAGCAGCGGGAGCACAACCACGCCCTGACCGACCAGGACGAGGCCCACTTCGTCGAGCAGCTCATCGCCAACCTCACCGCCTACCCGACCTACTACGCCCACATGGGTCCGGCCAACCTCAAGGGCCCGCAGCCGGTCGACCTGGCCGTCCCCGAGCCGCTGGACGCCGAGGAGCTGACCCGGCGCCTGGAGCAGGGGGAGTGGGTCGTCGACCTGCGCGAGCGCGTGGCCTTCGCCGATGGCCACCTCTCGGGCGCGGTGAGCTTCGAGTACGGCAACGGGGCCAGCTTCACCACCTTCCTGGGCTGGGTGCTGCCGTGGAACGACCGCATCACGCTGGCCGGCAGCCGGGAGCAGGTCGAGGCCGCCATCCGCGACCTGTCCCGCATCGGCATCGATTCCCCGGACGCCGCGCTCGGCACCGACCCCGCGCAGCTCGCCCCGGACGCCGCCACCGCGTCCTACCCCCGCGTGGGCTGGGAGCAGATGCTCCAGGAGCGCGGCGCGGACGAGGCCGTGCTCGACGTGCGCCGGACCGACGAGTTCGCCGCCTCGCACGTCGAGGGCGCGGTCAACGTGCCGCTGCACGAGCTGCTGACCCGCATGGACGAGGTGCCGACCGGCACCGTCTGGGTGCACTGCGGCTCGGGCTACCGCGCCGGCGTGGCCGCCAGCCTCATCCAGCGTGCCGGTGGCTCCCCGGTCCACGTGGACGCGGGCTTCGCCAATGCAGAGGCGGCCGGAGTCGTGCTCGACTCCTGAGCAGGCCGGCGTCGTGCCGCATCCGCGGTTGCTTCGAGCGCGGTCATCGTCATGCCTCGCCGCGGAACCCGGTCGTGAGGATTGAACCCGTGCGGGCAGCCCAAGACGGCTCGGCGCCACGGGCGCCACTGCTGCTCCAATGCGTGCTGGTCCATCGCGGGCCATAGCCACGGGAACGTCGTTGTCCGGTGTGCCGGTGACCCCTCCGCCTCTTGTGCGGTTCTCCGAAGAGGAGTACAATTTCGCCGCCTAGGGAGGTGGTCTCAATGGAGAGACCGCGCATCAATCAGGTGGCAGAGACGATTGCCAACAACCCGAACCCTGACCGCACCGAGGTCTTAGGTTTCGTTGCATCCGCTGATGACACGTCTGTCCTCCTGTATCTGGACGCCGACGGCCGACTGGGACTGGAGATCAGGACGGAGGATGTGCTGGACTTCGTCGATCCCCCGGATGACGAATCGCCGTCCTCGTTCTATGTCGACCCTGACGCCGTCCTGACCACCCGCGTCTCTCGCCGTCTGCGTGCTGCCGAGCTCGAATTGCCCGTGACGCTCCCGCAGGCGCCGGGTGCAACGGGAGGGTGTGGATGCGAACAGGCTGAACTGGCCCCGAAGGACCCGGGCACGGGCGGAGGAAGCAGTCTGAATTGCTACGTGAGTTGCAACAGCAAATACCGGGCCTGTCTGGGACTGTTCCCCTCCGAAGAGACCAGGAAGCGGTGCACGGTGCGCCTGCAGGCGTGCCGTCTGGCCTGCGCGCTGTGGGGAGACATCGGCGACTGGGTCACCACTCAGTAGCCCATGCACCCCCCGGCCGACCGGCCGGCAAGCCCTCTTCCGCTTCCGCACAGGATTTGCTGCTCTGTCGGATCACCACAGTTCGCCGACCGGCCCCGGTTCACCGGGCAACTGGCCGTGCAGGCACCAGCCGATGGTTCGGGGTCATATGTCACCGGTCGCCCGGGGGCCTGATCGACGTGTGCGTGGTCCGGCGCTCTGTCGAGCCACCATCGGGCACACCCTCGATCTCGTCACACCGCCTGAGACGACCTGTCCGGCGCTGTTCACGAAGCCGTAATGATTGCGGTATCACGTGAGTTCTAGCCTCAGAGCATCCGCATCGTGTCGACCTCGGGAGCCCGCCATGAAGACATCCTCAGCCCTTGGGCTGCGATCGGTGACGGTCGTCGCCGCCGTAGCTGCCCTTGTCGCGACGACGTTGCCTGCTGCGGCGGCGCAACGACCGGCCGCGGGGTTACAGGTCAGCTGTACGGTCACGGGCACCTCCGCCAACGGGGCGCGGATCCACACGACCGACCGCACCGAGCTGGTGCAGTTCTTCGGCGTCAATCCCCTCAATGGTGCGGGCATCCGCGACGAGGGCTTTCAGACCCTCGCCGGGCCGGCCAGCACGGGGGTGAACCGTCGCTCTCCGGTCGTGCAGGTGGGGCTGGATACGTCCTATCGCAGCACCATCGTCGCGCCGGGCGTCAAGATGCCGGTCCTGGACACGCGCACTGATGGTGGCCCCCCGGTGGTCTTCCTCGGCATCGGTCCCTCACCTGCCACGCAGACGCGGCTCGACCGACTCAGGTCGACAGATCCGCAACGGGCGCGACAGCTCGAGGCGCAGTTGTGGGAGTTGGGTGGGCCGGTGCCGACGATCTTCTACGGCAGCCTCGCCCAGGAACCTGTCAGCTTTTCGTTGGCTCTGCCCGAGATCTACCGCGGTCGAGCCGTCGCCACCCCCGATCAACGTGACCTGCCAGCGCTGAGCATGCCGTAGAGGAACCGTTGCAGGGTGCTGGGGAAGTCAGGTCCGCCATCCGTTCGGTGCGATGCCGGCCGGGACAGCGTTCAGCACGAGTCAGGCTCACCCGTGCGCTGGGACCGCTGGCCGCATGCCTAGGAACGGGCACCATAGGGGAGGTGCTCGTACCCAGAGACCACTGCCACCGGCCACTCCCCAGTGCCTCGAGCACCCCGGGGGGCTGGGTCACAGGCCTGTCACAGGCGCGGTGCCTGAGGTGTCGGCGCAGTTCAGAGGGCTGGTGGTGAGGTTCCCGCCACCTCCGCGCACGTGTCTCACGCTGTGCGGCTGTCGCGCTTCACGCCAAGCACTTCGCTGGGGGAGTCCGATGTCAGTCCTCATGCTGGCTCACAAGCCGTCCTTGTCGACGTCGGGCCTGCTCGGTGAATGTTACCGAGGTGTGCTCGGGGTCTGTCAGCGCAGGCTGAACCCGAGTGGGAGGGGATCTCCCTCAGTGGCGGTGAAGGTGGTGGTACCGACAGCGAATGCCGTTCCGGTGACCTCCGGGACTACTCCATCGGCAGAGTGATCGACGACGCGTGAGAGAAATTTGGTGCCGATGATCGAGTCGTGGGTGAGCCAGTCGCCTTGGCCCAGCTGTCCCGTCTCGGCCAACAGGGCCGTCCGCGCGGCCGTTCCCGATCCGCAGGGGGAGCGGTCGACCTGGCCGTCGGCGAAGATGGTGACGTTCCTCTGCCACGGACCGGTGTCCGTGCGACCGAGATCGTCGACCAGGATGGTGCCGTATACCCCGGAGAGTCGATGGTCGTTCAGTCTCGCGGCGGGATGATCGTTCAGCGCCCACTTGACCTCGCGCCCGAGGCGGATCAGTTCTGTCGTGTTCTCCGGTTGTACCGTGAGGCCGACGTCATTCGCCCGGAGCGTGGCGTAGACGGCGCCGCCGTAGATGAGGTCGACCGTGACGTGCCCGCGAGTGGCTTCCACGGGGATGCCTGTTTCCAGCACGCGCGATGCCACGCTCCCGAAGATGACACCCACGGTTCGACCGTTCTCGCGCTGCACGCGCGCCTGCACACGGCCGCTCGGGACGTCGATGGTCACGACCGCTTCTCCGTGGTCAGGAGCCGGGACGCGGCCGGTGGCGACGGCCCAAGCCCCGAGGGCCATCGTGCCGTGACCACACGCGGTGGAGAAGCCGTCCTTGTGCCAGAACAAGACGCCGAAGTCCGCTCCCTCATCGTCCGGCGGGGTGATGAATCCGCCGTACATGTCGTCGTGCCCCCGAGGTTCGAGGCACAGGAACCGGCGCACGGTGTCCGGCTCGCCCGACATCGCCTTGATGCGGCGCTCAGCGACGGTAGATCCTTGCGTCGTCACCGTCGTGGCGATGCGGAACGGCTCTCCAGCGGTGTGCCAGTCTTCCGTCGTGATCGACTCCATGTCTTGAGTCCTCCTGAGGACCGGATGCGGAAACGCTCGATCTGGGGGTCGGCGAACCCTCGCCCACGCTAACCTGCTGCGCTCGACAGGGACCAACGCTTGTCGAACCCAAGCTGGTTGAGATGTGCGCGGTCGTGTCCAGGTTCATGTGGTCTCGGTCTGGAGCGCGGGGCCGAGCAGCAGTCCGCCGTCGATGACGTACTCCGACGCGGTGATGAAGGATGCGTCGGAGGAGGTGAGGAACAGCAGCAACTGGGTGACGTCGGTCGGCTCCCCGAGTCGGGGGATCATTGAACTGTCACGTCCGGGTGCTTTGTTGATCCTGTATCAGCTGGACGGTATACCGGATGAGGAGCGAAGGAGCAGTCATGCCGAAGGACGACCACACCGACCGACCCCCCACGTTCGTCCTGGTGCCGGGAGCGTGGATGGGCGGATGGATCTGGGAGGACACCGTCGCGCGGCTGCGCAGCGAGGGGCACCGGGCCGAGACCCTGCCGCTGCGCGGGCTCGAGCAGGAAGCCGGCGAGGGGGTGTCGGCCGTCACCCTGGCCGACCACGTCGACGACGTGCTCGCCCTGCTCGATGGGCTGGGACCCTCACCGGTCGTGCTCGTGGGTCACTCCTACTCCGGCACGGTCGTGGGCCAGGTCGCAGACCGGCGACCAGACACGGTCGTGGCCTCGGTGCACGTCGGGTCCTTCCTGCCACGTGACGGGCGCTCGCTCCTCGACGACTGGGGGGACGACGCCGAGGGGCGAGCCGCGGAGAAGCAGCAGGTGCTCGACGACGGAATGATCTGGGCGGCACCGCCGCGGAACTGCTCGAAGGGGAGGTCGACCTCTCCGCCGACCAGCGCTCCTGGCTCGCCGAGCGGTTCGTCGCCCATCCCGGCCGGACCGTGCCGGACACGGTCGTCTTGGAGCGACCGGTCACCCAGCAGCGCGTCGTGTTCCTGTCCGACACCGACGCGGACCTGCCCCCGGAGCTGGACGACCGGCCTGAGCGGTGGCGCCATCAGGTGCTCGGTGGCGGTCACTGGCCCATGCTCACCCGCCCGGAGGCGCTGCACGCACTCTTGGTCTCCGTCGTCGGCGACGTACGCGGCTGAGGCCCTGGCAAGCAGGGGAATGCGGCACCCGACGGAAGGAGACGGACCGATGCGGACGCTGGCAATCCGGTCCTTCGCCGAGGCAGTCGCCGGTGGTGCGCGGGCGCACGGTGTCAATCTTCAGGAGTGAGGACTTTCAGGGGATGGGTATGTCACGGCTGAACGAGTATCCCGATCTGACGTACACGATCAGTGACTTCGATGCCCTCTACCGGTACGGCTCGGCCGGTGGGAGCCGCCCGATACGCACGCACATGCGCCGGGTGCGCGAGACGATCGCCGATGTTCTCGAGGACGACCCGGAGGTGGTCGACCGCGAGCCTGCTCACCTGCCGGTGGTGAAGCACCTCGGTCGAGCGCTGGACCTGGGGTCACGTGGCGACCTGAGCACGCTGAGCGACTCGCTGCGCCGGATCTCGGACCGGCTGACGTGGGAGCACGGGTACGAGAAGGTCCCGCGGGGCCTGTCGCGCAAGTACGGCTACTGCGAGGTGGTCGGTCCCCGAGGGCCGGTGGTGACCGATCGCATCGTGCTGGGACTGGTGCTCTTCGCCCCCGAGACCGTCTATCCCCAGCATCACCATGAGGGTATTCAGGAGTCCTACGTAGCGATCGCCGGAGAGTGGTCGGAGAACGACGTCGCCGTGCACGCCCCGGGTTCGCTGATCCTCAACGAGGCAGGGCACGAGCATCGGATCACGACCGGGCGTCAGTCTCCGTGCCTGCTGGCGTACTCGTGGATCGGACCAGCCGAGCGGTTGACCACGCCCGCGATGCGCTTCTCCTCACCCCGCCGTCGCACTTCGTACACCGAGGGCAAAGACCACACTTCTGGGCCTTGACGCCAACAGAGCGATGATCGGCCCCCACAGGGCGATGATTGCGCGCCAGAGACCGGCGACGGCAAGGCCAAGACTTGCGAGCAAGGCCTGGTGGCCACGTCCGTGCTGGGTTGGTGAGCATGGTGAAGGGAGCCAGCATCAGGAGCACATCAATCGCTGCCGCGAGGTTGCGACGAGTGCTCACGTGCACTGAGAACCGCCCTTCACCGAACCCCGTGTTGCCAGGTGAAGCGCAGACTGCCCCTGGGGCTCAGGGGTCTGGCCCCTCTGCGCAGGCGATCCACGCCTCAGCCTTCACTCATGCGCGAGGCCTCGAGTCGGCGCTCAACGATGTGCCGGATGGGCTGACCCGGTTGAGGGACCCTTCCGTCCTACGGCCTGAGGATCATGGCGAGGTGCGCCGTGGGTCCCGGTGGTCACACGGGTCGGTCGAGGCCGGGGACGCCGTTCTCTCGCATCAAGATCATCGCCGCCGCGAGCTGTTGTCGGGCGTCGGTGTCCAGGGCGAGCACGGGGCGGGGCAGGTTGGGGTGCTTCACCAGACCAAGGTTCTCAGCGAGAGCGGAGACGACGCGGTAGCTGCCGTATCGGGAGAAGAGGTCCCACAGCGGCATGAGGCGGTTGGACAGCTCCTGGGCGTGTTGGTGGTCGCCTGCGGCTGCGGCGGTGACGATGGTCTGACAGGCCTGGGGCAGGGTGCCGGCCAGGACGCTGTACCAGGTGTCGCAGCCGGCACGCAGGGCATCCGCAGCGACGCCGTCGCCGCTGATGCCGATGGTCACGTCGGACGGCAGGCAGGCGCGGAGTGCGGCCACCCGCGTCCGGATCGAGTCAGGCCCGCCCACGATGGGTGGGATCTTGATGGAGGACACGCGAGCCAACTGGGCGACTCTCGCGTAGAGGTCGTCGGTGAAGGTGAAGTGTGTCGTACCAGGGTTGTCGTAGACCACCAACGGGACTGCTGCCTCCGCGGCGGCGTCGTGGAAGAGTTGGTAGACCTCCTCGGCCGACAGCGGCTGGTATGTCACCGGCGCCAGCAGCAGTCCCGCCGCGCCGGCTGCCTGGGCGTCCTGGGCGTGGTAGAGGACGTCGCGGGTTCGTGGGGCGCCGATACCGGCGAGCACTGGCACAGCACCTGCCGCGGCGACGGCCAGCTCGACGACGTGTCGCCGCTCGGCCCGTGTGAGGTAGGCGTAGCTGCCGGTGGACCCCAGGACGGTGATGGAGTCCACGTTCGCCGCAGCCAGGCGCTGGATGAGCCCGGTGAAGGCGTCGTCGTCGATGCCCGATGCGCGAGCCCCCGTGGCGCCACCGTCCTCACGCTCATCAGTGATGGGGGTGAGTGGGAAGGCGCTCAGCCCGGTCAGGAGAGAAGGGTGAGAGGGTTGATCGGTCGTTTCCTTCGCGGTCAAGGTGCAGCTCCTGTGTGTGGACTCTTGCGTCGCGGTCGGCGATGCTGGCCGACCGGCGCACGAGCGGTCTAGCATGGCGGTGTCGCGACCTCGGTGGGGCCGGACCCATGCGGGCTGAAACGTCGACCTTCATCGAAAGGACGACGTCATGTCGCGACAATTCTCTTCTTCTGGACCCGTTGGACCCTTCGAGGGTGCTCATCATGACGGGTCGCCAGCACGGGGCGTGAGCGGCCTGCACCCCACCCTGCTGCGGCTGGACGCTCTGGCCGCCCACCTAACCGCAGACGAGCACGTCCAGGCAGTCCTGGGTCTGGGTTCGGCGGGGATCGAGACCCACCGCTTCGACGAGCACTCTGACATCGACTTCTTCGTCGTCGTCGACAACACCGCCACGAAGGAGCAGTACCTCCGGGACGTCAGCTGGCTGGTCGGCTTCGGTGGCGAGGTCGCCCACAGCTTCGTCAACGACCCGAACGGCAGGAAGGCGCTGTTCGCCGACGGGCTGTTCGTGGAGTACGCGATCTTCACCCCGGACCAGCTTGCGGCCGTGCCCATCGCCGGCGCGCGCGTCGTCTGGTCACGCACCGAGAGCGAGCTCGCGCCGGGCAGCCCGGCCGTCCCGTCCGCCACCGCGATCGACACCGTCGACTTCCATCTCAACGAGGCCCTCACCAACCTCTTCGTCGGACTTCACCGCGAGAGCAGGGGGGAGCGGCTGACGGCGATGCGCTTCATCCAGGTGTATGCCGTGGACCGGGTGCTGGCGCTGGTGCGGCTCGACCCTGCTTCGCACCTGGACCACCCTGACCGTTTCGAGGCCACCCGCCGCATCGAGCACGCCCGCCTGCCCACCGACCTACCCCTGCACCGCATGGCCCCGGGCTACGCCCACAACGTGGCTGCCGCAGGGGCCGTCCTGGACTGGCTCACGACCCACCACACCACCAACCCCTCCATCACCCGCGCCATCCACCACCTCATCGACGAGCAGCAGCGACCCAGCCCCTGGTAGGGCCGCATGCTCTCCCTCCTCCCGCTATCGTGCGGGCATGGGGCAGGCCGATCAGCAGTGGAGCGTCGAGGACCACCTGCGTGACGCACCGCCCGAGCACGTCGCGCTGTACCGGATGATCGAGAAGCATCTGCTGAGCCTGGACGGCGTCACCGTCTCGGTGTCGAAGACGACCATCACCTTCAAGGGACGCCGGCGGGGCTTCGCGGGTGCGCGACCGACCCGTCGCGGGTTCCAGGGCTACCGCGATCTCACCCGCGCGCTGCACGACGATCCGCGCATCCGCAGGGTGGCCCCGTATACCCAGCGCCTCTACGTGCACCAGTACCTCGTCACCTCCGAGGCGGACATCGACGGCACGTTCCGGTCCTACCTGCACGAGGCGTGGCGCGTGGGAGAAGGCGATCACCTGAGGTCGTGAGGTCAGCCGCCGTCGGGCCTCAGCGCTCGCCGGTCTGCGCCAGCTGGAGCCCGATCGAGTCGGCGGCGGCGTGTGCGAGGCGGAGGAACTTGCTCGGCACGAAGCTCGGCGAGCGCTCCACGACACCGACGACCGCCACCGTGCGCGCGGACCTGCGGTCGACGACGGGGACGGCGAGGCAGGACCAGCCGAGCCGGAAGGCTTCGTGCTCCACGACCTGGTGCTCCTCGTGCGCGCGCACCAGGGCCTTCTGGACCCGTCCCGGGTTGGTCTCGGTGTAGGGGGTCAGGCGGGGGACACGATGGATGAGGGTCTGGGCGCGACCAGGCCTGTCGGCCATGCCCAGGATGCCGAGTGACGACGCCAGGACCGCTGGATCGCGCGGGCTGTGCTGCCAGGTCCCGACGTAACGCGTCTCGGCGGCGCGACGGTTGTAGATCGAGTTGACGATGACCCATTCGTCGTCGTTGCGCACGTCGGCGACCCAGACCGCAGCGCCACCTGTCCGCAGATGCAGGTCGGTCAGCTCCGGGGTGACCACGGTCTGGAGTGACAGACGGGTGGCCGCCTGGTTGCCGATCTCGACGAGGCGGAGCCCTGGCGTGTAGCGGCCCTCAGGCGTCCGGTCGAGGAGGCCCCGGCGTGTCAGCTCGCGCATGATCCGCCAGGCCGTGGTCTTGGGGAGACCCGTCTCCGCGACGACATGTGTCAGCGTCACCGGGGTCTGCGCGGCCAGGCACAGGTCGATCACAGCCAGCAGGCGACCGAGCGTCGACCGGTCATCGGCACCCACCGTGAGATGAGCCATGCCTGTCCCCTCGGGGTCTCAGGGCAGCCAGGTCGTCACGATCCCTCGACCGCCGACCGGCTCCACCTCAGACCATATCGGCTGCGGCCGCAGACGACGTGCGAGCTTTCCTGTTCCGGTGAGCGGAACGGTGGGCTTCCGAAGTGCCCCTGGGGTCCCTAGCGTCGCGTCGTGCAGCCGGGGGCAGCAGACGGCCGCGGGCGATCGGGTCGGCGGACGCGGTGCCCGGTGCGGACTCGAGGAGGTTGACACCGATGGGCTGGTCACCGTGGGAGCAGGTCGGGGCGAGGTCGAGGTATGGCTGGCCGGTCGCGATCGCCGCGACCCTGCCCGAGGTCCTCTCCGTGTTCTACGTCCACGGCAAGGACGTCATGTGGGCCAACGACGGGTGGGACAGCGGGCCGCACTGGGACGGTCTGCGCTGGGCCAACCTGGGCCGACCCAACCCGCTCTCCAACGCACCCGCCCGGTTCCCTGCCGTGGTCGGACTCCGCGCGGGTGTCAATCAACAACTCCTCGTCCGGCAAGGTGACACCTTCTTCACGCGCGGCTATCCGGTCGGAGGTAGCAACTGGGGAGAGTGGACGCCCATCCCCGACTTCTACACCCCGGGCCGACCCGCCATGGCACGCCCGGCCAGCAAGCGGTTCGAGCTGGTCTGGTGGACGGGGGAGGACTACTGGTACCGGACGTGGCTGGACGGGCGATGGCTGGGCGGGGTGAGCATCCACGGATTCTTCCTGTCCAGTCCCGCAGTGGCCTCCTCGGGGGAGGGGCGTATCGATGTCTTCGGCGTCGGCGGCGGGCGCGAGTTCTTCCACGCCTGGCATCAGGAAGGACACGACTGGAGCGGGTGGCACTCGCTGGGCGGTGCTGCAAGATTCCGCGGAGCGCCCGGTGCGGTGTCGCCGCGGCCGGGGCAGCTGGCGACGTTCCACTCCGGCAACGACGACTGGCTCTATATGAACTTCCATGACGGCAGCCGATGGAGTGGCTGGCAACGCCTTCCCGGACAGTCGCGCGACACGCCCGTGGCCGTCTCGTCGGTCCCCGGGACGATCGACCTGTTCGTCGTCGGCCTCGACGGGGAGACCATCTTCCGCTCGCGGCTGACGCTGTGACGGCGCGCGGGCCGGAGATCGGGCCAGCCTTGTCGCCCCGGCGTCGTGCGCCGAGCCCTAGGTGGCGAGCAGGTCGCGGGCGATGATGTTGCGCTGGATCTGGTTGGTGCCCTCGATGATCTGCAGGCCCTTCGCCTCCCGCATGAAGCGCTCCAGGGGGTAGTCCGTGCTGAAGCCGTTAGCCCCGAAGACCTGGAGCGCGTCGACGGTGATCCGCATGGTGGAGTCCGTCGCGAAGGCCTTGGCCATGGCGATGAGCGGGGCAGCCTCCCGTGGTGGTGTCCCGGCGTCGAGGACGGCAGCGGACTTGTACACCAGGTGGCGGGAGGCCTCCAGCGCGATCTTCATGTCGGCCAGCATCCAGGACAGCCCTTGGAAGTCGCCGATGGCCCGACCGAAGGCACGTCGCTCGCGGGCGTAGGCCACGGCGTGGTCCAGGGCCGCACGGCCCAGACCCAGCGCGCGGGCGCCGACGAGCGGGCGCAGCATCGTGAAGGTGCTCGCCGCCGTGGCGAAACCGCGTCCCTCCTCGCCCAGGCGGTCGGTCTCAGGCACCATCACGTCCTCGAAGTCGACCCGGCAGGAGGGGATGGCGCGCCCACCGATCTTGTTCATCGCGTCCCCGAGGCGCACGCCCGGGGCGGTGGTCGGCACGACGAAGCTGCTCAGCCCCCTGTGCCCCGGCTCGCCGGTGCGGGCGAAGGTGACGAAGTAGTCGGAGACGGGGGCGTTGCCTGCCCAGACCTTGGTGCCGCTGAGCCGGTAGCCGCCGGGCACCCGCTCGGCCCGGGTCTGCAGGTTGGCCATGTCCGAGCCCACGTCGGGCTCGGTGTTGGCGGTGGAGAACCGCAGGTCACCCGACGCCAGCCCGGGCAGCAGGCGTGCCTGCTGCTCCTCGCTCCCGGCCATCGCGATGGCGAAGAGCGGCTGCCAGGTCATCATCAGCAGGTACGAGGTGTTGTAGCAGGCCCGGGTCAGCTCCTCGATCACCAGGGCGCAGGTGAGGATGCCGGCACCCTGTCCGCCGTGCTCCTCCGCGAAGGGCAGCGTCAGCAGGCCCTCCTCGCGCAGCAGCTCGAACATGTCCTGCGGGTAGTCGCCGGTGCGGTCGCGTTCGGCGGCGCCGGCGGCGACGGGGCCGTCCGCGAGCACCCGCACCCGGTCGACGAGCCGTCGCTGCTCGGGCGTGAGGACGTACTGCTCGTGGTCGTGGCGCTGGTGGTCGGCGCGCGCTGAGGGCGTGGTCATGGTGTCTCCTCCTCGTGGGGCGGTCCCGGGTCGTGCTGACCCAGCAGCGGTGGCGCTGCGTTTGCCGGGGGCCAGGGTGGCTGCGCGGCGAGCGGCGTGGGGAGCTGCGAGAGGCGCCCGAGGCGCGGATGCTCGACGTGCATGGTGCGTCCGGGTGGGCCGGGCAGGACCTCGTGGAGCTCGTGCACGGGAGCGGCGGCGATGCCCGCTGCGACGAGCTCGCGGACCGCGTCGGCGCGGGACGTGTGCTCCAGCACGGCCTCGACGTGCTCGGGCCCGGGGGCGTGCAGCGCGCGGGCCACGGCAGCGTGGTCGGCCGAGTCGATCCAGACCACCCCGTCCCGGCAGGAACATGCGCCGAGCTCGGCGCGCTTCCGGCCGGTGATGGACTCGTCGCACGGCGTGGTCATGAGGTCGTTCTGTGCGTAGAGCTGCGCGTCCAGTAGGCTGAGCTCGATCGAGCAGCCACGGCCGGTGGACGCGCGACGCAGGAGCGCGGCGAGGATGGAGCTCGCTGCCAGCGTGGCCGCAGCGAAGTCGGGCAGGCTGACCGCCATCCGCACCGGCACACCTCCACCGGTCTCGTCCAGGGCGCCGCTCAGCGCCTGGATGACCGGGTCGTTGGCCGGCCGCCCTGCGGCCGGTCCGTCCGGGCCGAAGGCCGAGACCGCGCAGTGGACGAGGGTCGGATCGGTGCTGCGCAGGAGGGCCGCGCCCATGCCGAGCCGCTCCGCCGTGCCCGGCCGGAAGTTGTGGACCACCACGTCGCAGGTGGCTGCCAGTTCCTGGGCCCGGCGCTGATCCTCAGGGCGCTTCAGGTCCAGCGTGATGGACTGCTTGCCCCGGTTGAACCCGAGGAAGATGGCCGACTCGCCCTCGCGGTAGACCGCACCCATCGACCGGCCGATCTCGCCGCCGGGTGGCTCGACCTTGATCACGTCGGCGCCGAGGTCGGCCAGCATCTGCGTGCACCAGGGCCCGGCCACGAAGTGAGCGAGGTCCAGGACGCGCACGCCGGTCAGCGGAGAGGTCATCGGTGGGGAGCCGGCGACGCGTGAGCGACCGATCCGGTGGTGCCGACGGTCGGGGCCAGGCTCAGCGCCGTCGAGCCGGGGTGGAGCAGCCGGTAGGCAGCCTCGACCACCCAGTAGTTGCCGTAGGGCATGACGTCCTCCAGGGGGAAGCGGGAGAAGCCGGCACCCGCCTTGTCGGCCGGGAGCCGCCCCCAGCTGCTGTGCAGCAGCACGCCCCCGGGGGAGAGGTGGTCGGTGAACAGCCGGCCGGCGATCCGGGCCCCCGCCGCCTCGGCCCACCCGACGGATGCGGGGTCGAGCCGGGCGAGGCGGAGCAGGGCGTTGGCGGCGATGGCCGCGCTGCAGGAGTCCCGAGGCACGGCCGGAGCGGCAGGGTCCTGGAAGTCGTAGAAGGGCACGTCGTCCTCCGGGAGGTGCTCGACGTACCACCGGCAGGTGCGGCGGGCCACGTCGAGGAAGCGGTCCTTCCCGGTGGCCTCGTAGGCGTTCGTGTAGTTGTGCATCGCCCAGGCCTGACCGCGCGCCCAGGTGGTCTCGTCGTCATACCCCTGCAGGGAGTAGCGACGTGCGACGGCCCCGGTGCGCTGGTCGAACTCGATGGCCTGGTGGGCGGAGCCGTCCTCGCGGATGATCCCGTGGTCGAGCAGTTGGGCGTTGTGCGCCACGGCGACGTCGCGCAGCTCGGGAGCCTGGGGCGCGGCCCAGTAGAAGGGCAGCAGGTTCAGTCCGGTGTCGATCACCGCGCGGTTCACGCCGAGGACCTGGAAGAAGATCCGCAGCTCGGGGTCGAGGTTCTCGGCATACCGTGCCGTGGCTCGCAGCGCCGCGCCGGCGAGCTCCTCGTCACCGGTCAGCCTGGCCCCCAGGCAGGAGGCGTAGAAGAGGTCGCTGCCGGCGGCGGAGAACCGCGGCGGCGCGGCCGCGAGGGCACTCGCGACCGTGTCGGCGAGTCTGGTGGCGGCCGCGCGGACCCGCTCGTCACCGAGGTGCTCGGAGACCAGCCACAACCGGCCGGTGAGGAAGCCGACCCATTGGAAGGTCGCCCACCGGTGGGGGTCGTAGGGGGCGACCGGTAGGTACCCGCCGGTGCTGTAGCTGAAGCGCGGGACGTGTCCGGGGGGTGCGCCCTCGACCAGCGCCAGCACCGGATCCAGCCCGGCGCGCACGTCCAGCAGGGCCTGCTCGGCAGACGCGCGCAGCTGCTGACCCGTGGTCATCCGCGCTCGCCGTCCTCGGCGACGACCCCGGCGGCGAGCAAGGCGTCGACCTCATCCACGGACAGACCGTGCTCCTGCAGGACCGACCGGGTGTCGGCGCCCAGGCGTGGGGGAGCGGTGTGCACCGGAGGCCGGGCACCGTCGAAGCGCATCGGGGCGGCCAGGGTGCGGAGCCGCCCGACGGTGGGGTGGTCGACCTCGGCCACGATCTCGTTGTGGACGACCTGAGGGTCGGTCATCGCCGAGGAGAGGGTGTTGACGGGCGCGCAGGGCACCCCGGCCTCGTGCAGGACGGTGAGCCAGGCGTCGGCGTCGCGCTCGGCGAACTGTGCGGCGAGGGTGGGCACGAGCTCGTCCCGGCGGGCCACACGGTCCCGGTTCGAGGCATACCGGACGTCCTCGAGCAGGTCGGACCGCCCCAGGGCGGCGCAGAGCAGCCGCCAGAATTTGTCGTTGATGACCGACAGGTAGAGGTACCTCCCGTCCTGGCACCGGAACGCCTGGTAGGGGCAGAACTGCGGGTGGCCGCTGCCGAGGCGCGGCTGGTCCTCACCGTTGATGAGGTATTCCTGTGCCCGCGGGCCGAGGGCGAAGATCTCGGCATCGAGGAGGTTGAGGTCCACCTGGGCACCACCGCCGTGCCGGGCTCGGCCCAGCAACCCCGCGAGGACGGCTTGCGCCGCGAGCATCCCCGCCGCGAAGTCGGGCACGCTCACCCCCTGGCGGGCCGGCGGCCCGTCCTCCTCCCCGGTGATGGACATCGCGCCGGACAGGGCCTGCACGATGGGGTCGTTGCCGGCGAGACCGGCATAGGGTCCGTCGGCGCCGAAGGCCGAGATCGAGACGTAGACCAGCGCGGGGGCGAGGTGCTCGAGCGAGGCCCGGTCGACGCCCAGGGCCGCTGCCTTCCCCGGCCGGAGGTTCTCCACGACGGCGTCGGCCCCGGCGACCAGGCGGCCGAAGACGTCCTGCCCCTCAGGGCGGGTCAGGTCCAGCACCACGCTGCGCTTGTTGCGGTTGAGGGCGAGGAAGACCGCGCTCTCGCCCTCGGCATACACACTGCCCGCGTGCCGGGCCATGTCGCCGGCGCCGGGCCGCTCGATCTTGATCACCTCGGCCCCGAGGTCGGCCAGCAGCATCGTGCACCAGGGGCCGGCGGCGAGATGACTCAGGTCCAGGACCGTCACGCCGGCGAGGGGGAGGTGTGCGGACATACGGCTCCGTTCGTAAATAGGAATGCCGTTCACACTAGTAGGGTGTGCTGGTCCTGGCAACCGGTCAGGCGTGGAGGAGGCGGAGCGTGGTCAGCGACAACGGTCTGGTGCGGTCGGTCGAACGGGTCACGGCGGTGCTCGAGCTCCTGTCGGCCAGGCGGCAACCCCTGCGCCTGGGCGAGATCGCGCAGGAGCTCGACATCCCGAAGAGCACCGTCCACGGGCTGCTGCACACCCTGGCGGCCCAGGACCTCGTGCGTCGTGACGAGGAGCAGCGCTACCGCATCTCGATCCGGCTCTTCTCGCTGGCTGCCACGGCCCTGGGCTTCGAGGACCTGCGCGACGTGGCCCGTCCGGCGATGCGGGAGCTGTCGGAGAGCACCCGCGGGACCGCGAGCCTGGCCGTCCTCGACGGTCACGACGTCGTCTACCTGGAGAAGGTGGAGGACCGGAGCAGCCTGGTGCAGGTGGTGACCCAGGTCGGCACCAGGGTGCCGGCGCACATCAACGCCCTGGGCAAGGCGCTGGTGGGGGCTCTGCCCCCGGGGGAGCGCGAGCGCTGGGTCGACGCCCATACCTTCACCCAGGTCACCGGGAGCACCGTGGGGGACCCGGAGGCCTTCCGGGCCCAGCTGGCCGCCCAGGACCGGCTCGGGTATGCGGTCAACGACCAGGAGCTGCACCCTGCCGTGACCGCGTGGGCGGCGCCGGTCCGGGGTCACGGCGGTCAGGTCGTGGCGGCCCTCAGCCTGGCTCACCTGGGCTCACCTCCGTCCGCCGACCAGATGCACGAGCTGGGGGTGCGGGTCCGTGACGCCGCTGCCCGGGTGTCCGAGGTCCTCCAGTCCGGGTGACCCGCACCCTCGCACGACCCCGTCATCGCGGACCTACTCGTGCCGGAAGTCCGGCTCGCGTCGCTCCAGGAAGGCGGCTGCGCCCTCGGCGGCGTCGGCGGTGTCGAAGGCGCGGGCGAAGAGCTGGGACTCGTACTCCAGGCCGACCTCGAGCGGGGCCGTGGCCCCGGTGTCCACCAGCCGTTTGATGAGGCGGACCGCGACGGCAGGGCGCTCGGCCAGCGTGCCTCCCCACTTCTGTGCCTGTGTCGTGGCCGTGCCGTCGTCGACCACCAGGTCGACCAGCCCGATGCGCAGTGCCTCGTCGGCGTCGATGGGGTCGCCGAACATCATCAGCCGCTTGGCCTGGGCGGCACCGACGATGCGGGGCAGCAGCTGCGAGCCGCTGGTGCCGGGGAAGACCCCGCGCCGCACCTCCGGCAGGGCGAAGGTCGAGCGTCGGGCGGCGATCCGCAGGTCGGCGAAGAGGGCGAGCTCCAGCCCGCCCCCGAGCGCCAGACCGTCGACGGCTGCCACGACGGGGCACCGGCAGCGGCGGACCGCCTCGGAGACCCGGTGCCCCTGCTTGGACACCTCGTAGGCGTTGCCCAGCCGGATGCGCTCCGGGAACTCCTTGAGGTTCGCTCCCGCCGAGAACGCCCGGTCGCCGCCTCCCGTCAGCACCACGGCGCGCACCCCCTCGTCGGCGGACAGGTCGAGGAAGGTGGTGGTGATGAGGTCCTTCAGCTCGCTGGTGAGGATGTTCAGCGGGGGGTTGCGCAGCGTGACGGTCGCCACGGCCCCGGCATGCTCCACCGTGAGCAGGGGCGGCACGACGTGGTCGGTGTCCATGGCCTTTCCTCTCCTCGGTCCGTCCCGCGGGACGGTGCTGCGTCCACGGGACGCTTGACAGGTCTGCGGATGGCATAGTGGTATACCACATGCAGAATTTGATTCTCGTGGGTTATGTCCCCACCCCTCAGGGCGAAGCGGCACTCCGGCGGGCCATCCGACTGGCGCAGGAGCAGGACGGTGAGCTCGTGGTCCTGAACTTCTCGAGCGGGGACGCCGTGGTGGAGGACCGACGGCTCTACGACGACCAGCTCGCCGTGCTGACCGACGTGCTGGACAGCTCGGGAGCCACCTACTCCATCCGGCGCGAGAGCCATCCGGGCAACCCCGCCGACGAGCTGCTGGCCACGGCGCGGCAGCTCGAGGTCGACGTGATCGTCATCGGCCTGCGCCGACGTTCGGCCACGGGCAAGTTCCTCTTCGGCAGCACCGCGCAGCGGGTCCTCCTCGAGGCGGACTGCGACGTGCTGGCGGTCAAACCGCCCCGTGGCCGGGCCTGACGCGAGCGAGACCCCGAGCCGTGCCGCGAACCCTTGACAGCCATCGGGAGGATGGTGTTGCGTATACCACGTTCCGAACATTGAGTTCAGAACACTTCGGACCGGTGCGGCCATCCCGTCGTCGCACCGGCGAGACACGCGCAGGCCACCCCGTGTGGCACGAGCAAAGGAGCCCTGATGCGCACGATCCGAGCACTCGCAGTTTCCGTCCCCCTCCTCCTGTGCCTGGCCGCCTGTGGCGATGACGGCGGCAGCGGGAACGCCGACGGCGGGGGAGAGGCCGATGTCCCCGCCGAGGGCGAGTGGAACGGTGACCTGACCGTCTACGTCCCCGCCGCTGCCGGTGGCGGCTTCGACATCATGGTCCGCGGCATGCAGGACCAGATGGCCGAGGCGCTGGGGTCGAGCGTGGTCGTCACCAACGTCACCGGCGCCAGTGGCGCGATCGCGGCCGCCGAGATGCTCGACCAACCGACCGACGGCACGTCGATGATGGTGGTGTCGCGCTCGATCTCCTCGGTCCCCTACAGCGGCTCGCCGGAGATCGACCCCGTCGTGGACTTCGCCCCGCTCGGGGTCACGGTGCAGGACGTGTCCTCGCTCACCGTCCGCTCGGACGCCCCCTACCAGAGCGTCGAGGAGTTCATCGACTACGCGGAGCAGAACCCGGGCGAGATCCAGATCGGGCACTCCGGTGTGGGCAGCGTGTGGCACGCCGCAGGGCTGCTCCTCGAGGACGCCGCAGGCGTGGAGTTCTCCTTCGTCCCCTACGACGGTGGGGCCGCGTCCAACGCGGCGCTGCTGGCCGGGGAGATCGATGCCGTCCTCAACGGTCCCTCCGAGACCCGCCCGATCACCGACGGCGGCGACGCCGTCACCCTCGGCGTCCTGGGCGACGAGCGGTCGGCGACGCTGCCGGACGTGCCGACGCTGCAGGAGGAGGGCATCGACGTCACCTACTACGTCTGGCGCGGCTACGTCGTCAGCGCCGAGACGCCCGAGGCCATCCAGGAGGAGCTCGCCGCCCGCCTGGAGCAGGCCGCGACCTCCGACGAGTACGTCTCCGCGATGGAGGAGGTCGGGTTCGAGACCACGTGGATCCCCGCCGGCGAGTTCGGTGACCTGATCGCCGAGGAGGACGAGCTGGTCCGCGAGCTCTTCGAGGGTGAGGACTTCATGACGACGATGCCGGAGCGGCTGAGCGAGTGACGTGGTTGGCCCGGTCGACGGATCTCGTCTCGGGTGCCGCGACGGTGGCTCTCGGGGCCGCGGTCCTGTGGGCGGTCTCGGACTTCCCGGTCAGTGCGCCGGTGGCGTCCGACCCGGCGCTGCTCCCGCGCCTGCTCGGAGCCGGGCTGATCGGGTGCGGCGCCCTCCTCGTAGTGGTGCACCTGGTGCGCCGCCGCCTGGGGCTGGTCACGGCTGACGACGTCGACAGCGTTCCGCTGGATCTCCCCGAGGAGGCCGAGCAGGCCCGGGAGGCCGGACGCACCGCCCAGGCTCAGGCACCCGCCGTGGACTGGGGGGTCGTGGGCGGGCTGTCCGTCGCGGTGACCGTCTATGCGGTCGCGGCCTTCCAGCTCGGCTTCATCGTGTCCACCTTCGCCTTCGTGTCGGCCGCGAGCCTGATCCTCGGGCGTGACCGGAGCAGACGCTCCCTGCTCACCCTCGGCATCTTCGCCGCCGCGGTGGCGACGGTCGCCCACCTCGGGTTCTTCGAGCTGCTCAGCGTCCGCGCTCCCGACACACCGCTGCCGTGAGGGAGGGGTCATGACCGTTCTCGCCGCCTCGGGCGGATCCCTCTACACCGAGGGATGGTCGCTGGTCGCCACGCCGACCACCCTGCTGCTCATCCTCGTCTCCGTCCTGGTGGGCATGGTGGTCGGGGCGATCCCCGGCCTCACCGCCAACATGAGCGTGGCGGTGCTGGTGCCGCTGACCTTCACCATGTCGCCGACCGAGGCCATCGCCGTGCTCACGGGCGTCTGGCTCGGCGCGATGTACGGCGGCACCCTCCCGGCGATCCTCATCAACATGCCGGGCACCCCGGCAGACCTCATGTCGACCATCGACGGATACCCGATGAGCCGTCGCGGCGAGGGCGGCCGCGCGATCGGCATCGGCGTGCTCTCCTCGTTCCTCGGGGGTGTCTTCAGCGTCCTGGTGCTCGGCAGCGCCGGGCCGGTCCTGGCGTCGTTCGCCAGCAACTTCGGCTCCGCCGAGTACTTCGCGGTGGCGCTGCTCGGCCTGTCGGTGATCGCCTTCGTCTCCGGGTCCTCGATGCTCAAGGGCATCATCTCCGCCCTGCTCGGGCTCCTGGTCGGGAGCATCGGCCGGGACGTCATGACGGGGCAGTCACGCCTCACGCTCGACCAGCAGGAGCTCTACGGCGGCGTCGACTTCATCGCCGTCGTGGTCGGCATCTTCGGCCTCTCGGAGGTCATCGAGCAGGTGTATGCCCGACAGCACCGGCTCTCCGAGCGCCCGCAGGAGGTCCGGCGGGTCTGGTCCGCCGTCAAGGACGTCCTGCCCCTGAGGTGGGTGATCGCCCGGTCCTCGGTGATCGGGACGCTGGTGGGTGCGATCCCCGGGGCCGGCCCGACCATCGCCTCGGTCATCTCCTACGGCACCCAGAAGCAGCTGTCCAAGCATCCCGAGAAGATGGGCAAGGGGGCCCCGGAGGGGCTCTCCGCCTCCGACACCGCCAACAACGCAGCCACCGGCGGCTCGTTGCTGACGACGCTGTCCCTGGGCATACCGGGTGACGCGTTGACCGCGATCCTGCTGGGCGCCCTGATCATCCAAGGTGTCCAACCCGGCCCGTTGCTCTTCGAGAACGAGAGTGCGCTGGTCTCCTCCATCTTCATCAGCCTGCTGCTGGCCAACGTCTGCCTGCTCCTGATCGGCATGCTCGGCGCCAGGCACTTCGCCAAGGTGCTGAACGTCCCGCGCACCCTGCTCTACCCGCTCATCGTCGTGGCCTGCATCGCCGGGGCGTACGCGCTCAACGGCAGTGCCTTCGACGTCGGGGTGACCCTGGTGGCGGCGCTGGTCGGCTTCCTCTTCTCGCGGGCGGGCATCCCCAAGGCGCCCCTGGTGCTGGCGCTCATCCTCGGCCCCATCCTCGAGAGCAACCTGCGGCGTCTGCTCTCGCTGAACGACGGCGACGTGCTGGCCTCGGCGGGGACGCTGGCCACCAGCCCGGTCGGGCTGCCCGTGCTCGTCGTCACCGCAGCACTCTTCATCCTGCCCATGGTCAACGCCGCTCGCGAGCGGCGTCGGGCCCGCGCCGAGACCGACGACGAGTCCCGGCGGACACGCACACGAGCTCGTGAGGAGCACTGATGGAACAGATCCAGCTGGCCGGCACCGACCTCACGGTCGGAAGGGTCGTCTTCGGCACCATGACCTTCGGCGCGCAGGTCGACGAGGCCGGGGCCACCCGGATGGTCCAGACCTGCCGGGACGCCGGCATCACCATGTTCGACACGTCCAACAACTATGCGGGTGGCGCCTCGGAGGAGATCCTGGGCCGGATCGTGCGTCCGTTCCGGGACGAGGTCGTCATCTCGACCAAGGGAGGCAGTCACGTCGACCAGGCCGACCCGTCCCTGGCCGGCCTGAGCCGGAAGGCCCTGCTGCATGCGGTCGACGGCAGCCTGCGGCGGCTCGGGGTGGACCACATCGACGTCTACTACCTGCACCGGCCGGACTGGAACACGCCGATCGAGGAGACGCTGGCCGCCCTGGAGGAGATCGTGGCCTCCGGCAAGGTGCGGTATGTCGGGCAGTCCAACTTCGCCGCGTGGCAGATCACCCAGATGCTCTACCTCGCCGAGCTCAACGGGTGGCCGGAGATCCGCGTCTCCCAGCCGATGTACAACCTGCTCGGGCGGCGGGTGGAGGCGGAGTATGCCGCCTGTGCGCAGCGGCTCGGGCTGACCAGCATCACCTACAACCCGCTGGCCGGTGGTCTGCTGACCGGGAAGCACCGCCCGGATCAGGCGCCGGAGCAGGGGACGCGCTTCAGCAAGCCGATCTACCGGGACCGGTACTGGAACGACGCCCAGTTCGCGGCGGTGGAGCGACTGCGCGAGGTCGCCGACGGGGCAGGCCTCTCGCTCGTCGAGCTCGCCCTGCGGTGGGTCGGGGAGCGGCCGCTGTCCGACGGCATGCTGCTGGGGGCCTCCCGGCAGGAGCAGCTGGAGGCGAACCTGCAGGCCCTGGACGGGCCACCGCTCGGCGACGACGTCATGACCGCCTGCGACGAGGTCTGGGAGGACCTCCGCGGCAGCGCGCCGGACTACAACCGCTGAGGCCACGATGAGGATCACCGACATCCGGGCGACCACGGTCGCCATACCGCTGGAGGCGCCGCTCCGGCACGCCAACGGCGGCCACTGGGGCCGGTTCGTGCGCACCATCGTGGAGGTCGACACCGACGAGGGGCTGGTCGGCCTCGGCGAGCTGCGGGGCAACGGGGCCGTCACCGAGGACGCCCTGCGGGCGCTCACGTCCTACCTGGTCGGGCACGACCCGTTCGACCTGGAGGCGATGCGGTTCAAGCTCCTCAACCCGACCGCTGCCCTCTACGGCAACCGGACGAGCCTGCACTCGGCGCTCGAGTTCGCGTGCATCGACCTCATGGGCAAGTACCTCGACCTGCCCGCCTCGCAGCTCTTCGGGGGCAGGGTGCGGGACCGGGTGGCCTTCGGGTCCTACCTCTTCTTCCGCTACCCGGACGAGGACGGGCACGGTGAGGTGCGCACCCCGGAGCAGCTGGTCGCCCAGGCCGCGGAGCTGAAGCAGCAGCACGGCTTCACCTCGCACAAGCTCAAGGGTGGGGTGTTCCACCCCGACTACGAACGTTCCTGCTACGAGGCGCTGGCCGAGGCCTTCCCCGAGGACGGGCTGCGCTACGACCCGAACGCCGTGCTGAGCGTGGAGGAGTCGATCCGTTTCGGTCGCGCGATCGAGCACCTGCGCAACGACTACTTCGAGGACCCCACCTGGGGGTTGAACGGGATGCGACGCGTGCGCGAGAACGTGCGGATCCCCATGGCGACCAACACCGTCGTGGTGAACTTCGAGCAGCTGGCGGCCAACGTGCTGAACCCGGCCGTGGACGTGATCCTGCTGGACACCACCTTCTGGGGCGGCATCCGGCCCTGCATCAAGGCGGCCGCCGTCTGCGAGACCTTCCAGCTGTCGGTCGCCATGCACTCCTCGGGTGAGCTGGGCATACAGCTCGCCACCATGCTCCACCTGGGGGCGGTGCTCCCCGCCCTGCCCTTCGCGGTGGACACCCACTACCACCACCTCATGGACGACGTGGTCGTCGGCGGGAAGCTCGAGTACCAGGACGGGACCATCGCCGTGCCCACCGGGCCGGGCCTGGGTGTCGAGCTGGACCGGGACCGGATGGAGAAGTATGCGGAGTACTTCCGCGAGGTGGGCAACTACACCTACGACCGGGATCCTCGCCGCCCCGGCTGGTATCCGCTCGTCCCCAACGAGAGGTGGGCCGATCCGTCATGACGGTATGCTGCATACCACATCCAAACAGGGTGAAGGAGAGGGACGATGACGTCATCGTTGGGACGGATCGAGACGGTTCCCCTGGGGGACCGCACCATGGCTGCTATCCGGGCTGCGATCATCACCGGCGAGCTCGCCGGAGGGACGCCGCTGAGCGACCGCGAGCTGTCCGAGTCCTTGGGGGTGAGCCGCACCCCCGTCCGGGAGGCGTTGCACCGGCTCAAGGAAGCCGGGCTGGTGGAGCCGCGCGGACGGACCGGGTGGGCCGTCGCCCACTTCACCGAGAAGGACGTGAGGGAGATCTTTCAGCTCAGGGTGGTCCTGGAGCCGGTGGGGCTGGAGGAGCTGGAGCGCACCGGCGACCCAGCTCGGATCCGGGCGCTGAGCCGCTTCTTCGAGGACTACGCCCACCCCATCGACGTGGACCGCTACGGCGACTACTTCGCCGAGGACCAGCGCTTCCACCGAGCGATCGTGGCGTGCAGCGGCAACAGCCGGCTCCAGCACTTCTACGACGTCATCGAGGGGCACATCAACCGGGGCCGACACTTCCTGCTGGGAGCTGCCGCGGGACGCGTGGAGGAGACGCTGGACGAGCACCTCGGCGTCGCCCGGGCCATCGGCGAGGGCGACTTCGCCCGGGCCCGCAGCGAGCTGCTCCTCCACCTGCGGACCGGGGAGGAACTCATGATCAAGCAGCTGCGACAGCGCGGCTGACGCCGCTGGACGTCCCGACAGCCCCGACCCGGAGGACCACATGAGCACGAAGACCGCCTACGTGCGCGGTGCAGGCGACACGGCCCCCGCCCGGCGGGTGGCGATCGAGGAGCTGCGAGGGCACTGCTCCGCGGTCCTGCGTGCCTCGGGGTTGGCCCAGGCACCGGCAGACCTGGTCGCGGACTCGATGACCGACGCGGAGGCCCGAGGGATCTCCTCGCACGGGGTGACGCGGACCAGGATCTACGCCGAGCGGCTGCGCGGAGGGATGCTCGACGCCCAGGCGGAGCCCGTCGTCATCCGGGAGGACGCGGCCAGCGCGTACCTCGATGCCCGGAACGCGATCGGGCACGTGGGCGCGGACGTCGGGATGGACCTGGCCGTGGAACGGGCGAAGGCCGGTGCCGTCGGCGCGGTCGGCGTCGCCAACTCCAACCACTGCGGCACCCTGGCGTACTACACCCGCCGCGCCGCCCTGGCAGGGGTCGCGGCCATCGCGATCTCCACCGCCCCCACGACGATGGTCTACTTCGGGGGGCGCAGCCGCGCCGTCGGCACCAACCCGCTGAGCATCGCGCTGCCCCGTCCCGACGGCCCACCCATCACCGTGGACATGGCCACCAGCGCCACCGCACGGGGCAAGATCATCCTGGCCAACCAGCTCGGCAAGGACATCCCCGAGGGGTGGGCGGTCGACGCGGAGGGCCGCCCGACGACGGACGCCGCGGCGGCGCTCGCGGGCTCGGTCACACCGTTCGGCGGTCCCAAGGGCTCCGGCCTGGCGATGATGATCGACCTGCTCGCCGGAGGCATGGTGGCCGGGGTCAGCGGCGAGGGCATCGGCGACATGTACGAGGACTGGACCCGACCGCAACGTGTCGGTCACGTCTTCATCACCCTCAACCCGGACGGCTGGGTCGGCAGCGCCGCCTTCCTCGAGCACATCGAGGAGTTCGCCCACCGGGTCCACGGCCTGCCCCCGGCCGATGGCTTCGACCAGGTGCTGCTGCCCGGGGAGGTCGAGGAGCGCGCGCTGGAGCGTGCGACCCGTGACGGTGTCGTCGTCTCGGGCACCGTCTTCGCAGACCTGCAGAACCTCGCCGACGAGGTCGGCGCCGAGCGTCAGCTCGCGGGCGCGGTCGTCGAGCCGTCCTGACCCCTCACCGAAGCACCCCTCTCGAACAGGAGCCTGATCACCATGACCTTCACCAACCCCCTGCGCGCGATCTGGGAGCGCGGCGAGATCGCGAAGGGCGCCTGGTGCGCCTCGCCCAGCGCCGTCGTCGCCGAGGCCCTGGCCTCGGTGGGCTTCGACTACGTGTGCGCGGACATGCAGCACGGCGTGGCCGACTACTCCGACGTGGTGCCGATGATGCAGGCCATCAGCGGCCAGGGTGCGACCCCGGTCGTGCGCGTCCCGGCGAACGACCCGGCGATGATCGGCCGGGTGCTCGACGCGGGTGCCCTCGGCGTGGTCGTCCCGCTGGTCAGCACCCCGGAGGACGCGGCGCGAGCCGTGGCCGCCTGCCGTTACCCCCCGCTCGGCGGCCGCTCGTACGGGCCCGTGCGGGCGAGCACGGTCACCGGGTCGAAGGACCCGGCGGATCTGGACCAGGTCGTCTGCGCCGTCATGGTGGAGACGCAGGAGGGTCTGGACCGGGTGGACGAGATCGCAGCCACCCCCGGGGTGGACGTCATCTACGTCGGCCCGGCTGACCTGTCCCTGGCGCTCGGACTTCCCCCTGCCTACGAGCACGAGGACCCCGTGCACGCCGAGGCTGTCGCCAAGATCCAGAGTGCCTGCGACCGCCACGGGGTGGTGGCCGGGGTGCACTGCACCGGCGGTGAGATGGGAGCACGACGGGTCTCCCAGGGGTTCCGGATGACCACGCTCGTCAACGACCTGGCGCTGGTGCGCAGCGGTGGGTCGTACGAGTTGGGCGCTGCAGCTCAGTCGTAGCGCCCGCCCGGCCCCGTCGGGCGTCCGGTGGTGCCCACCGAGCTGAGTCGGTGGGTCGTCCAGGAGGGTGGAGCATGGGTCGGATCGTGGTGGTGAACTTCGTCAGCCTCGACGGGGTCGTCCAGTCGCCTCTCTCGCCGGACGAGGATCGTGAGGGCGGCTTCGAGCACGGCGGATGGGTCCCGCCCCACAGCGACGGGACCGTCGACGACGTCATTGCAGGCCGCCACGGTCGGCGCGGAAGGGATGCTGCTCGGGCGGCGGTCCTACGACATCCTGCGCCAGGCGTGGTCGACGGCCGACGACTCCGAACCGGCCGTAGCGGCGATGAACCGGATGCCGAAGTATGTCGTCTCCTCCTCAGCGGGCGAGCTCGCCTGGTCGAACTCGCACCTGCTCGGTGGCGAGCTGTCGCTCGCCGTCGCCGAGCTGACGGACCGCGCCGAGGGTGACCTGGTCATCTTCGGATCCGCCACCCTGGTCCGAGGGCTGGCGAGGCATGACCTGGTCGACGAGTACCGCCTGCTGCTCTTCCCCGTGGTGCTCGGCGCCGGCAAGCGCATTTTCGACGAGAACGCCCACCGTGCCGAGTTCACCCTGACCGACAGCCTGGTCACCTCCGGCGGCGTGGCCGTCCTGACGTACACGCGCGATCCTTCCGGCTGAGGATTTGCCAGGATCGGGGCATGGCACGCGACATCGACATCGTCCTCTTCGGCGCCACCGGCTTCGTCGGCCGGCTGGTCGCCGAGCACCTCGCCGAGGCTGCTCCCGACGGCGTGGTGATCGGCCTGGCCGGCCGGTCGGAGCGGCGGTTGCGGGAGGTGCGCGACGGGCTCGGCGGCCGGGTCAGGGACTGGCCCCTGGTCGTCGCCGACTCCGGCGACCCTGCGGCCCTGGGGGCGCTCGCCGCGCGCTCGCGCGTGGTCATCAGCACCGTCGGGCCCTACCAGCGGCACGGCATACCCCTCGTCGAGGCGTGCGCGAGGGAGGGGACGGACTACTGCGACCTCACCGGCGAGGTGCTCTTCGTCCGCGAGGTGATCGACCGCTTCCACGAGCAGGCCCGGGAGAGCGGGGCCAGGATCGTCGTCTCCTGCGGGTTCGACTCGGTCCCCTCCGACCTCGGTGTCCACCTGCTGCACCGCGCGGCCGAGGCGGACGGCGCCGGCGCGCTCACCGACACCACGATGTGGGTGCGCGAGGCGTCGGGCGGGGTCAGCGGCGGCACCGTCGACTCGATGCGCGTCCAGCTGCAGCGTGTGCGTGAGGACCCGGCGCTGCGCCGGGTGGCGGGCGACCCCTTCGCGCTCAGCGGCGGGCGGCGGGGAGCATCCGGCCAGCGCGAGCACTGGCGTCCCTTCGTCGAGGAGCGCAGCGGCCGGTGGGCGGTGCCGTTCTTCATGGCCTCCTACAACACCCGGGTGGTCCGGCGCTCCGACGCCCTGCGCGGCGGCGCCTACGGCCCGCGCTTCCGCTATCGCGAGCTCGTGGGCACCGGCCGTGGTGCGCGGGGTGCGCTCCAGGCGCACGCGATGGTCGCGGCGCTGGGTGGCCTGATGGGCGCGCTGGCGGTGCCCGGGCTGCGCGCGCTGGTCGACCGTGCCCTGCCCGCACCGGGGGAGGGACCGAGCCGGGAGCGCCGGGAGGCCGGGTCCTTCCGCACCGAGACGATCACCACGACCGAGGCCGGGTGGAGGTATGCCGCGACCGTGGCCGGGCAGGGTGACCCGGGGTATGCCGCCACCTCCGTCGAGCTCGGGCAGGCGGGTCTGGTGCTGCTCGCGACGCGGGGGACCCCGGGTCGAGGCGGTGGGGTGCTGACGCCGGCGGTGGCGCTCGGTGACGACCTGGTGGAGGCGCTGCGCGCACAGGGCTTCACGCTCGAGGTGCGACGGGATGAGCCTGCGCCCGCTGCCCGGGGTCGGGTCACGACCGGGTGATGAGCCAGATGAGGACGAGGCCGAGGCAGGTGACGAGGGCGACGAGGGAGGCCTTGCCGGACCATCGGGTGATGCCGGTCTCCTCGTGGATGGCCCGGACCCGTCTGGCGGTGGCGCGGCGCTGGGTCGCGCCGATGACCAGTGCCCCGAGCAGCGCGCCGCCGGGCACGAGCAGGATGGCGGCGCCGTAAAGCGGGGTCCAGCGCAGGGAGATGGCGCTGACGGTGACCAGGGCGAGCAGGGTGCGGCTCCAGCTGAGGGTGGTGCGCTCGGGCTGCAGGCCGGCGTCGACGGCTGCGGCGGTGCCGTGGCGTGGCGCGAACCGGCCGGGGCCGGTGCTCATCGGGTGAGGATGACGGCGGCGACGATGGCGGCCGAGACCGCGCCGCCCCCGGCGAGCAGGGGCGCGATGAGGGGGATGGGCAGGGGTGCCTGGTGGCGCATGGCGCGTTCGACACCGACCCACCGGACGAAGGCGCCACCGCTGAGCAGCATGCCCAGGGCCAGCAGCAGGATCGCGACGCCCTCGCGCACCGCGGGCTCGAAGATCTCGATGGCGAAGGCCTCGACCGCGATCCCGCCGGCCATGAGGGCCAGGCTGGTGCGGATCCAGGCGAGGAAGGTGCGCTCGTTGGCCAGGGTGAGACGCGGGTCCGGCTCGGCACCGCCAGGCAGCAGCGCCCGCGCGGCCAGACCACGCGGATCGTTCGGGTTCTTCTGCCACGCCGGCATCAGCGGCCTTCCTTCAGGGGGCGGGAGCTCAGGTCGATCGTCGCACCTTCACCGGCGTGCGTCAGCAGAACGCCCCGGCACCGGGTCGACCGGTGCCGGGGCGTCCTGGAGCTGAATCGCGTCAGGCCTGGGCGTTCTCCTGCTCGGCCTCGGCGAGCTTGGCGCGGACGTCGTCCATGTCCAGGGCCCGCACCTGGTCGACGACGGACTCCAGGTCGCGCGCCGGCAGGGCGCCGGACTGGCGGAAGACGAGCACGCCCTCCTTGAAGGCCATGATCGTCGGGATCGAGCTGATCCCGGCGCCGCTGGCCAGCGCCTGCTGGTCCTCGGTGTCGACCTTGCCGAAGACGACGTCGTCGTACTTGTCCGACGCCTGCTCGTAGTGCGGCGCGAACATCTTGCAGGGGCCGCACCACTCGGCCCACCAGTCCACCAGCACGATGTCGTTGCCGGTGACGGTCTGCTCGAAGGTGTCGGCGGTCAGGTCTACGGTGCTCATACCGGGTCCAACAACACCTCCCGCCACCTGATTCCTGGGTGCGACGTCGCCGCCTGCTAGCGTCCAGTGACATGCGAATCACTCGCGACAAGCGCCTGCGTCACCTCACCCTCGGACTCGGCGTGGTCCTCGCCGCCACCGCGTGCACCGATCCGACCCAGCCGGGTTCCGGCGGCTCCACCGAGGGGGGCTCCGCGACCCAGGGTGGACCGTCGGGCAGCGAGGCCGGGAGCGAGGTCGTCATCGCCACCGGCGGCGAGCCGGACAGCTTCAACCCCGTGCTCGGGTATGCCCGGTGGGGCGACGGCAAGCTGGTCGAGGGACTGGTGCGGCTCACCGCCGACCTCGAGCCGGAGCCGCTGCTCGCGACCGGGATGCCGGAGGTGTCCGCGGACGGGCTCACGTATACCTTCTCGCTGCGCGACGGCGTCACCTTCCACGACGGCAGCAGCCTGGACGCGCAGGACGTCGTCGCGACCTACGAGGCCGCGATCGACCCCGAGCTCGCCTCGCCCGTCGCCGCGGACCTCACCGCGCTCGAGGACGTGGAGGCGGTCGACGAGAGCACGGTGGAGTTCACCCTCAGCGAGCCGCAGTCCTCCTTCGTCACCGCCACGGTCCTGGGGATCGTGCCGTCGGAGTCGCTCGACCCCGAGCCCGCCGCGTCGGGTGACGTGGTGGGGACCGGGCCCTACGCCCTGGCCGACTACCGGTCGGGGGACCGGGTCGTGCTCGAGGGTTACGACGACTACTGGGGCGAGCAGCCGCAGGTGCAGCGCGCCACGTTCGTCTTCGTGGAGGACGACGCCGCCCGCGCCGCCCGCGTCGCCTCGGGGGAGGTCGACGGCGCCCTGCTCCCCGCGCAGGCCCTCGGCCGCGTGGAGGAGGGCGGCGACTACGAGGTCGTCCGCCGCGACAGCGCCGACTTCCGGGCGCTCGTCCTGCCCGAGTCGCACCCCGTCGCCGGCGACGCCGCGATCCGGGAGGCGCTCAACCGGGGGCTGGACCGTCAGGCGCTCGTCGACGGTGCCCTCGCCGGCGCGGGCCGCCCCGCCTTCGGCCCGATCCCGCCCGAGGCGACTGAATACTCCGAGGCCGTCGAGGTCGAGACCGACGCCGGCGCCGCCGCCCAGGTCCTGGACGAGGCCGGCTGGGCGGAGCAGGCGGACGGGACCCGCGCCAGGGACGGGCAGGCAGCCAGGTTCACCCTCATGTATCCCGCCGGTGACACGCTGCGGCAGAACATCGCGCTCGCCGTGCAGTCCCAGGCGGCCGAGCTCGGCATCGAGGTCGAGCCGGAAGCGCTGAGCTGGGAGGCCATCGAGCCCCGCATGCGCGAGGATGCCCTGGTCTACGGCAGCGGCAACCCCTACAACGCTGACCTGTCGACCTACCCCCTCTTCCACTCCTCCCGCGCCTTCCAGGGCTTCGACAACCCGGGAGGGTATGCCTCGGACGCCATGGACGCCGCGCTCGAGCAGGGGCGCTCCGCCATGGACGAGGGGGAGCGGGTGCAGGCATACCGGCAGGTGCAGGAGGAGCTGGCCGACGACCTGCCGTGGGTCTTCCTCGCCTACGTCGGGCACGACTACGTCATCCGGGCCGACGCCTGGTCCGGCTACGATGTGCCCCTCGTCGAGCCGCACGAGCACGGGCTGCAGGGCGGCCCGTGGTGGAACCTCCCGGCGTGGACCACGACGGCGCCCTCGGACTGACCCGGCGGCGCCGGAGCGTCCCCATCCGCACGGGCGGGCCGGGGGCGCTGGTGGCCCGTCGGCTGGTGCTGCTCCCGGTGCTCGCCGGCGTCGTCACGCTGGTGATGTTCCTCCTCGCCCAGCGCTCGCCCTTCGACCCGGTGCTCGCGGTGCTGGGGGAGCGGGCGCTCACCCTGGACGGCCCGACGCTGGAGGCGATGCGTGCCCGGCTGGAGGACACCTCCGCCGTGCAGCAGTGGCTCACCTGGTGGGGCAACGCGCTCACCGGGGATCTGGGCTACTCGACCAGCCAGCGCACCTCCGTGGGGACCGTCCTGGCGCAACGGCTGCCCTGGACGATCGGGCTCGTGAGCGCTTCGCTGCTGGTCTCGATCCCGCTCGGCGTGGCGCTCGGCGGGTGGGCAGGGACGCACCCCGGGTCACTGGTCGACCGGGTCATCGGCCCGGGGATGCTGTCCGTGCAGGCGGCGCCGCCGTTCTGGCTGGGGCTGGTGGCCGTGTGGGTCTTCGCCGTGACGCTCGGGTGGCTGCCCACGGGGGGCGCGACCTCGCCGCAGGCCAGCGGGGTGGAGCTGCTCGACGTGCTGCGTCATGCCGTCCTGCCGGTCCTCGTGCTCGCCCTGGCCCACCTGCCGTGGTTCGTGCTCGTCGTGCGTGACGCCACCCGGGACGCGCTCGCGGGAGCCCCGGTGCACGCGGCCTGGGCACGGGGCATACCCCGGCGGCGGCTGCTGCGCTCGCACGCCGTCCGCCCGGCGCTGCTGCCGCTGGTCACCGTGCTCGGGGTGCGGGTGCCCGAGCTGATCACCGGGGCGGTGCTGGTCGAGACCGTCTTCTCCTGGCCGGGGATCGCGAGCGCCACCGTCGACTCGGCGCTCCGGCTGGACTTCGCGCTGCTCGCCGCGCTGACCGTGCTCACCACCGTGCTCGTGGTGCTCGGCAACCTGGCCGCCGACCTCGCCTACCGCCTGGTCGACCCGCGGGTGGGGCAGCGCGATGGCTGAGGCCTGGCGGACGGTCGGCGCGGGTCGGGGCGAGCTGCGCTCCCGACCCTGGCTCGGGCGCGGCCCCTCCACCCGGCGAGGGGCGTGGAGATGGGTGCTGGCGGTATGCCTGCTCGTGCTGCTCGTCCTCGTGCTCGACCTGGGCCAGGCGGGCGAGCGCGCCGACTTCGGGCGGGCATACCTCCCGCCGTCGCTGGACCACCCGTTCGGCACCGACCACGCCGGCCGCGACCTGCTGGGCCGCTCGCTGTCCGGCGCGCGCGTGTCGCTGCTCGTCGGCCTCGTCGCGGCCGCGGTGTCCAGCATCGTGGGTGTCGTCGTCGGTGCAGTGGCTGGCATGGCGGCCGGTCGCGGCGGGGGCTGGCTGGACGCCGCTCTGATGCGGCTGGTCGATGCCGTCAACGCGCTGCCCCACCTGGTGCTCGGCATCGTCATCGTCGCGCTGCTCGGCCCGTCCCTGTCCAGCGTCGTCATCAGCGTTGCGCTCACGCACTGGACCACGACGGCGCGGCTGGTGCGTGCCGAGCTGCTGGCGCTGGAGCGGGCCGGCTTCGTCGAGGCGGCCGTCGGGGCCGGCGCGAACCGGTGGTGGGTGCTGCGGCAGCACCTGCTCGCGCACGTCCTCGGCCGGGTGCTGCTCGCCAGCGTGCTGATGGTCCCGCACGCGATCATGCACGAGTCGGCGCTGAGCTTCCTCGGCCTGGGGCTGCCGGACGACCGGGCCTCGCTCGGCACCATCATCGAGCAGTCGCGCTCCGCCGTGCTGGCCGGCCACTGGTGGCCGGCGGTGCTGCCCGGGCTGCTGCTGGTGGCGCTCAGCCTGCTCGTCTTCACGGTGGCCGAGCGGCTGCGTCCCGAGTCCCGGGGGCGGGCATGAGCACGGCCGACAGGACGGGGAGCCGGCACCCGGTCGACGGACCCGGGCCGGGCGCCGGACTTCGGGTCGCGGGCCTGGGCGTGGCGCTGCCCGACGGCTCCGGTGGTGAGCAGGTGATCCTCGACGAGGTGGACCTCGAGGTCGAGGCCGGCGAGGTTGTGGTGCTGCTCGGGCCCAGCGGGGCGGGGAAGTCCACCCTGGTGGCGGCGCTGCTCGGGCTGCTGCCCCCGGGGGCGCTGGTGCGGGGTCAGGCCTGCTGGGACGGACCGCTGCCGACGGGACGGCGCGGAGGTCGCGCCGGGGCAGGGGCGGTGGACCTGCTCGACCCCGGCCCCGCGGTGCGGGAGCGGGTCCGGGGCCGTCTGGTCGCCTGGCTGCCGCAGGCACCGGTCGGCTCGATGACGCCGGTGCTCACCGTGCGCCACCACCTCGTCGAGAAGGCCCAGGTGCACGCGTCCGCCCACCGGGCGCGTGACGTCGTCGCTGCCGCGATGGCGCGGCACGACGTCGAGCCGCAGTGGGCCCCGCGGCTGCCCTCGCAGCTCTCCGGAGGGCAGGCGCAACGCGTGTCCAACGCGCTGGCCCTCATGGGTGACCCGAGCCTGGTGCTGGCGGACGAGCCCAGCACCGGGCTGGACCGGCCGCGCGCACGGGCCGTCGGAGACGGCCTCGTCCGGCTCGCGCGGGAGGAGGGCCGGGCGGTGCTCGTCGTGACCCACGACCTGGAGCTGGCCGAGCAGGTGGCCGACCGGGTCGTCGAGATCGACGCCGGCCGCACCGGCCCGCCCGGGCCGCCGGAGGATGTCGTGGCCCGGGTGCGCCAGGCCCGGCACCACGACGCGGGCCGCCGGGCGACGTCGCCGAGGGCGGAGGGCCACGCCCTCACGGGGGTCGGCCTCACCCTGCGGCGAGGCAGGGGCACCCTGGTCAAGGAGGGCGTGACCCTGGAGGTCCGGGCGGACCAGGTCACCGGCCTGATGGCGCCCTCCGGGGCGGGCAAGACCACCCTGCTGCGCACCCTGGCCCTCCTGCACCCGCCGTCGGCCGGGCACGTGCTGCTCGACGGCACGGTCGTCCACGGTGTCGGCCACGAGGTCCCCGCGCCGGTGCGCCGCCGCATCGCCTACCTGCCCCAGGACCCGCGGCAGTCCGTCGACCCACGCTGGGCGCTGGGCCGCGTGGTCGTCGAGCCGCTCGCGCTCGCCGGTCTCCCGCACGACCGGTCGGTCGTCGCCGGCCTGCTGGAGCGGGTGGGACTCGACCCCTCGCTGGCCGGGCGGAGGGCCGACCAGGTCTCCGGCGGGCAGCTGCAGCGCGTGGTGCTCGCGCGGGCGCTGGCCCTGGACGCGGACTACCTGCTGCTGGACGAGCCCACCTCGATGGTCGACGGTGCCACCGCCGCCGACCTGGTGCGGGTGGTCCACGAGCACCAGCACCGCTCCGGCTGCGGCGTCCTGGTCGCCTCGCACGACGAGGAACTGCTCCGCAGGTGGTCCGACACGGTGGTCACCTGGTAGGCAACAATGGGGCCATGAGCCCCGTTCCGTCCGTGTCCAACTCCATCACCGTCCGGCTGGAGCTGCCGGCCCGGGTCACCGCCGTCTCGGAGATCACGACCGCCGTCGCGGACGTGGGCGGGATGGTCACCGCGGTCGACATCAGCGACTCCGGCACCGAGCGGCTCCAGGCCGACCTGACGATCGCCACCTACGGCACCGACCACGCCGCCGAGGTCGTCGAGGCCGTCAGCGCCGTCGACGGCGTCGAGATCGGGCGGGTCAGCGACCGCACCTTCCTGGCGCACCTGGGCGGCAAGCTCGAGGTCAACTCCAAGCTGCCGATCCGCAACCGCGACGACCTGTCCCTCGTCTACACCCCCGGGGTCGCCAAGATCTGCCAGGCGATCGCCGAGAAGCCGGAGGACGCGCGCAGCCTGACCATCAAGCGCAACACGGTCGCGGTGGTCACCGACGGCTCCGCCGTGCTGGGCCTGGGCGACATCGGGCCGCTGGCCGCGATGCCGGTGATGGAGGGCAAGGCGGCGCTGTTCAAGCGGTTCGCCGACATCGACGCCTTCCCGATCTGCCTGGACGCGAGCGACGCGGACGAGATCGTCCGCATCGTCAAGGCGCTGGCGCCGGGCTTCGCCGGCATCAACCTGGAGGACATCTCGGCGCCGCGCTGCTTCGCCATCGAGGCGCGGCTGCGCAAGGAGCTGGACATCCCCGTCTTCCACGACGACCAGCACGGGACCGCCATCGTGGCCCTGGCCGCGCTGACCAACGCGCTCCGCGTCGTCAACAAGGAGATGAAGGACGTCAAGATCGTCATGTCCGGCGCCGGCGCGGCCGGGTCGGCGATCATGCGGCTCCTGCTCCGGGCCGGTGCCACGGACCTGCTGGTCACCGATGTCGACGGGGTCATCCACCCGCGCCGGGCCGACGTCATGCGCGGCGACAACGGCAACCTCGCCTGGATCGCCAGCCAGACCAACCAGGCCAACGAGACCGGGACCCTCAAGGACGCGCTCGTCGGCGCGGACGTCTTCATCGGCGTCTCGGCCGGCGGCATCCTCACCGGGGACGACATCGCGCAGATGAACGACGACGCCGTCGTCTTCGCCATGGCCAACCCGGTCCCCGAGGTGGACCCGGTCGAGGCCGGCCGGCACGCGACCGTGGTCGCGACGGGGCGCAGCGACTTCGCCAACCAGATCAACAACGTCCTCGTCTTCCCCGGCGTCTTCCGCGGTCTGCTGGACGCGCAGAGCGACCACATCGACGACGAGATGCTGCTCGCGGCCGCCACCGCCCTCGCGGACGTCGTCTCGCCCGACGAGCTCAACCCCACCTACATCATCCCCAGCGTGTTCAACCCCAAGGCGACCAAGGCCGTCGCCCAGGCGGTGCAGGAGGCGGCCGAGGCACGTCTGAAGGGGTCGAGCTGACACCTGCGCCGCCGCGTCGCCCCTCCGGGCTCGAGCCCGTCGTCCTCTTCGGATGGGTGGGTCTGGTCGTCTCGTTGCTCATCCAGGGGTTCGGGCTGTATGCCGCGCAGGCGCCCGGCCCCGAGGGCATACCCGGGCTGGACAAGCTGGGCCACCTGCTGATGTTCGGGGTCCCCGCCCTGCTCGCCTGGCTGCTGGGTGCGCGTTGGCTGGTGCCGGTGCTCATCCTGCACGCGCTGGTCAGCGAGCCGGTCCAGCACCTGCTCGTCGGCACCCGCGAGGCGGACCCGCTGGACGCGGCCGCCGACCTGGTGGGGATCGCGCTCGGGGTCTGGATCGCCGCGACGTGCCGGCGTCGGTGGGGCCATGATGAAGGCATGGGCAGCACGGCAGGCCAGTCGCAGAGGTCACCATGAGCGCGGGCAGCGCAGCGCTCGCCGTCGGTCAGCTGCTCGTCGCGACGCCGCTGACCGGGGAGCCGTTCGCCGAGTCGGTGGTGCTCGTGCTGCACCACGACGAGGACGGCGCGCACGGGCTCGTGCTGAACCAGCCGATGGAGGCCGCGGTCGACGCGGTGCTGCCCGAGTGGCAACCGTTCGTCACCCAGCCCAGCGTCCTCTTCCGCGGGGGACCGGTCGGGCGCGACACCGCGATGGGGCTGGTGAGCGTGCCGGGGCACGAGCCGGGCGACGCGCCGCTGGGGACGCAGCTGCTCTTCGGCGGGATCGGCCTGGTGGACCTGGACGCGCCCGCGCCGCTCGTCGTGCCCGAGCTGGGCGCGTTCCGGATCTTCGTCGGCTACAGCGGCTGGGGCGCCGGCCAGCTGGACTCCGAGATCCGGCAGGGGGCCTGGCACGTCGTGCCCCGCGAGCCGCGGGACCCCTTCCGGGAGCAGACCGAGGGCCTCTGGCGCGAGGTGCTGCTCCGGCAGCGCAACCCGGCGTCGTTCCTCGTGACCTTCACCGAGCACCCCGAGCACAACTGACCGAGCGTCGCCCGTGGTTGCCTCACGGGCCACCGGGCGTCGCGTGTGGTTGCCTCACGGGCCACCGGGCGTCGCGTGTGGTTGCCTCAGCCCTCGTCGCCGCCGGGACCTGTGCCGCCGCCGTCCTGCGGCTCGCGGAGCCCTTCGTAGATCTCTTTGCACTGCGGGCATACCGGAAACCGCTGCGGGTCCCGGCCCGGCACCCACACCTTCCCGCACAGGGCGATCACGGGATTGCCGCTCAGCGCGGACTCCATGATCTTCTCCTTGCGGACGTAGTGGGAGAAGCGCTCGTGGTCGCCCGGCTCGGACAGGTCTGGGTCGACGCGGGTGTCCTCCCGCTCCAGCACGGCCGTCTGCGTGGACGGGGCGCTCGGGGCCTCCGGCGCGTCGAGGGGCTGGTCGGACATGCGGGCGTTCATGGCCTCAGTCTAGAGGCGCGCAGGTGCGGCCGTTCTCGCGCGGGAGCCGCCGCATACCACGTCGGGGTCCGCGGAACCGGCACCGGAGCGACGGTGAGTCGGATCCGGGAACGACCTATCCTGGGTCGCCGATGTCCACGTCAGCCGCCTCCCACCTCCCACCCGCCTACCCCGAGCGCGCCGCCTGGGGAACCGCGGGCAAGCTGCGCGCCTGGCAGGCGGGTGCCCTCGAGACCTACCTCACCGACCGCCCGCGCGACTTCCTCGCGGTCGCCACGCCGGGCGCCGGCAAGACGACCTTCGCGCTGCGGGTCGCCACCGAGCTCCTGGACCGCGGCGAGGTGCAGCGGATCACCGTCGTCGCGCCGACCGAGCACCTCAAGACGCAGTGGGCGGAGGCGGCCGCCAAGGTCGGGATCCGGATCGACCCGCGCTTCGCCAACGCGCACGGGCGGCACAGCCGTGACTTCGACGGCGTGGCGGTGACCTATGCCGGGGTGGCGAGCAAGCCGCTGCTGCACCGGGCGCGCACCGAGGCGGCGCGCACCCTGGTCATCCTCGACGAGATCCACCACGGTGGCGACGCGCTGTCCTGGGGCGAGGCGGTCCGGGAGGCGTTCGAGCCGGCGACCCGTCGGCTGGCGCTGACCGGCACGCCGTTCCGCTCGGACACCGCGGCGATCCCGTTCGTCCGCTACGAGATGGATGCCGAGGGCATCCTGCGCTCGTCCGCCGACTACACCTACGGGTATGCCGATGCGCTGCGGGACGGCGTCGTGCGGCCCGTCCTCTTCCTGTCCTACGGCGGCACGATGCGGTGGCGCACGAAGGTCGGGGACGAGCTCGAGGCGCGGCTGGGGGAGCCGCTGACCCAGGACGTCACGAAGCAGGCGTGGCGGACGGCGCTCGACCCGGCCGGCGACTGGATCCCGTCCGTCCTGCGGGCGGCGGACAAGCGGCTCACCGAGGTGCGCCGCCACGTCGAGGACGCGGGCGGCCTGGTCATCGCCTCCGACCAGCGCTCGGCCCGCGCCTACGCCAAGCAGCTGCGCGAGCTCACCGGTGAGCCGGCCACGGTGGTGCTGTCCGACGACGCCGGGTCCTCCGCCCGGATCGAGGAGTTCGCCGCGGGCGACTCCCGCTGGATGGTCGCGGTGCGGATGGTGTCCGAGGGGGTCGACGTGCCGCGGCTGGCCGTCGGGGTGTATGCCACGTCCACCTCGACCCCGCTCTTCTTCGCCCAGGCGGTCGGTCGCTTCGTCCGCGCGCGGCGGCGGGGGGAGACCGCCTCGGTCTTCCTGCCGAACGTCCCGCTGCTGCTGACCCACGCGGGCACGATGGAGGTGGAGCGGGACCACGCGCTGAACCGCAGGGAGAGCGAGGAGGAGCAGCTGTGGTCCGAGGAGGACGGGCTGGTCGCCGCCGCCCAGGCCGAGGGTGCCTCTGACGAGCTGGAGGGCAGCTACGAGGCGATCGGGTCGGACGCGGAGTTCGACCACGTCCTCTTCGATGCGGAGCAGTACGGGCTCGGGGGGATGCCGGGGTCCGAGGACGAGGACGAGTTCCTCGGGCTGCCGGGCCTGCTGGAGCCGGACCAGGTGGCCACCCTGCTGCGCGAGCGGCAGAAGCAGCAGGTCGGTCGGGACGGCGGTCGCGAGCGGGCCGAGGCCGTGTCGGCGCACCGCGCCCTGGCCGAGCACCGCAAGGAGCTCAACAAGCTGGTGTCGGCCTACGCCCAGAAGAAGGGTCAGCCGCACGCGGTGGTGCACGCGGAGCTGCGCCGCGCCTCCGGCGGGCCGGAGCTGGCCACGGCCACCTCGGAGCAGGTGCGCACCCGGATCGACACCCTCCGCCGCTGGTTCGTCGGGCGTCGCTGAGCGCCACAACGCTCCCGGGGAGCGGGGTTGACCCACCTGGGCAAGGTTGCGCACCGGATGCAGCGCCGAGAAGGGCGCTTCGGGTGCACAACCTTGCCCAGGGGCGGGAGGGGTGGCTGGTGCGTGCGCGGGTATGCCGTCGGCCGGTAGCGTGCGGGCGCATGCGCACCCGACAGCCGGCGCGCGGGGGACTGCCGCCCGGCCCGCGGACGCCCGCGGCCCTCCAGACGATCCAGGCCTTCACCGACCGTCGGAGCACCTTCGAGCGCCACCGTGCCCGCTACGGCGACCCCTTCACGGTGCGGATGCTGCCCGGCCCGCAGCACCTGGTCCTCTTCAGCGACCCGGACGCGATCAAGGAGATCTTCGCCGGGGACCCGGTCGAGCTGAGCGGGGCGCAGGGCAACGAGATGCTGCGGGCGGCGATGGGGGACCGCTCGGTCATGCTCAACGACGGCGAGGCCCACCGGGCCATCCGGCGCTACCTCATGCCGGCCTTCTCGCCGGCCGCGGTGCGGGCATACCGCCCCGTCGTCGAGCGCGCCGCCGCGGCCGAGATCGACACCTGGACCCCGGGCCTCCCGGTCGTGGCGCTGGAGCGGATGAGCCGGGTCACGCTCGAGGTGATGATGCAGGTGGTGCTCGGCGCGAGCGACCCCGAGCGGTTGGCCGCGCTGCGTCCCCGCGTGCTGCGTCTGGTCGAGGTCGACCCCGTGGTGGTCGGGGGCTGGCTCTACCCCCGGCTGCGCGCCCTGCCGCCCTGGCGCGGCCACGCCCGCAACCTGCGGGCGATCGACGACCTCATCCACGCCGAGGTGACGGACCGCAGACGCGGCAGCACCGCCGGTTCGTCGGACCTGCTCACCCAGCTGCTCGCCGTCGGCAGCGAGGCCGACGACCGGGAGCCCCTCACCGCCGACGAGATCCGCGACCAGGTCGTGACCCTGCTGCTCGCCGGCTACGAGACCACGGCCTCCACCCTGGCGTGGACGCTGCACGAGCTCGGCCGCGACGAGCAGGTGCGCGCCCACGCCCGCCGCGCCGCGCACGCCGGTGACGAGGAGCACCTGGAGGCCTGCGTGAAGGAGGCGACGCGGCTGCACCCGATCATCGACTACGTCGCCCGCACCCTGCGCAGCGACCAGCGGATCGGCGGCGTCGACCTGCCGGCCGGGGCGACCGCAGCCCCGGCGATCCTGCTCGCGCACCACGACCCCGACGCCTTCCCGGAGCCGGACAGGTTCCGGCCGGAGCGGTTCCTCGGCGAGGGGCCGGAGCCGCACACGTTCATCCCGTTCGGCGGGGGAGTGCGCCGGTGCATCGGCGCCGCGTTCGCGCTCATGGAGGGCGTGGTCGTGCTGCGCGAGGTGCTCACCCGCGTCGATGTCGTCGCCGACTCCCCGGCCCCCACCCGGCTGCGCAACATCACCAACGTCCCCGGCGACGGTGCCCCGCTGCGGGTCTGCCCGCCCCCCGGCTGACCCCCTCCGCACCGCCCGGGCGCTCCGGACCCGGTCGCTCTAGGGTCGGGGTATGCCGGAGACGCCGCAGGAGTGGTATGCACGGGTCAGCGAGGCGATCGAGCGCGACGGGTACCGCGAGAGCGACCTGCAGCAGTGGAGCTCCTGGCCCTGGACCGGTGCGCTCGCGCCGAAACCGCTCGATCCGCCCGCAGACGTCGAGCCGCCGCGCAGGGGAGCCGGGGGCGTCGACTGCTTCGTCTGCGCGAACGCGGCCTCCCTCGACCCCAGCTCCGTCGTGTGGCACGACGACCTCTTCCTGCTCGGCCTGCCGCACGAGCGGCGCGGGCTGCCGTTCGCGCTGTTCCTCATGCCGCGGCGGCACGCCGAGCTGGGCAACCTGACGACCGAGGAGGCGACCCGCCAGGGCGAGCTGCTCACGGCCGTGGACGTCGCCGCACGGCAGGTGCTCGCCGTCCCGCGGATCCAGGTGGCGATGTGGGGTGACGGGACCGAGCACCTGCACTGGTGGCTGTATGCCCGGCCCACCGGGATGCTCCAGCTGCGGGGCACCTTCCTGTCGCACTGGGACGACCTGCTGCCTCCGGTGCCGCCCGCGCAGTTCCGCGCCGACCAGGTGCTCGTGACCCAGGAGCTGGCGCGCCGGGTCGGCGGCGAAGCCGTGCCGGACTGAGGGTCGTCCGCCGTTACGCTGGCGCCATGAGTCAGCAGGCAGGGTGGTACGACGACCCTCAGGACGAGCACCAGCTGCGCTACTGGGACGGCGTCCAGTGGAGCGACCACACGGCCCCCAAGCAGAAGCCGAACCTCGCCCAGGCGGGCCAGCAGCCCCAGGACTCCCCGGGTGCGCAGGCCTCCGGCCAGGGGCAGTCGCCGTGGGGGCGCCCGGGCGGGGGTCAGCAGGGTCTCCAGCAGGACAACCCCTATGCCGCGCAGCAGCAGTGGCAGGGAGGGCCGGGCGGCTACCAGCCGCGGCCCGTCCCGACCACGCCCGACGGCCAACCGCTGGCCGGCTGGTGGCACCGGGTCGGTGCCCGGCTGATCGACGGCCTGCTCGCCCTCGTGCTCTCGACCGTGCTGGTGGTGGTCACGGCCACCCCCGAGCTGACCGCCGCGCTGGAGGACTACGCCCTCAACCCCGACCCGACCTCGGCCGTCCCGGTGGTGCTCGAGGACTGGTTGTTGCAGCTCGGGCTGATCTCAGGGCTGGTCGGGGTGGCCTACGAGGTGCTCATGGTGAAGTTCTTCGGCGGCACGGTCGGCAAGCTCATCACCGGCCTGCGGGTCCGCCTCAGGGACCAGCCGGGACTGCCGTCGTGGAACGCGGTGCTGCTGCGGTCGGCTGTCTACCAGGGCCCCAACCTGGTCTCCTACCTCCTGCCCGCCCTGTCGCTGCTCGGCCTGTTCACCCTGGTCGACGTGCTCTGGCCGCTGTGGGACCCCCAGCGGCAGGCCCTGCACGACAAGGCCGCGCGCACCAACGTCGTGCGGACCCGCTAGCCGCCCACGGGCATACCCCTCCGTGCCGGCGGGCGCCGGCGACCCCGCTCCTGGCACCATCGTGGCCATGAGCCGCGCGCTGATCATCGTCGACGTCCAGCACGACTTCTGCGAGGGCGGGTCCCTCCCCGTGACGGGTGGGATCGCCGTCGCCACCGGGATCGGTGAGTTCGTGACCCGGCACCGGGACCGGTATGCCGCCGTCGTCGCCACGGCCGACTGGCACGTCGACCCCGGTGACCACTGGGCCACCGACGGCGAGCCCGACTTCCGGCACTCCTGGCCGGTGCACTGCGAGGTCGGCACCCAGGGTGCCGAATTCCGCCCCGAGCTGGCCCCGGCGCTGGAGCTCGTGGACGCGGTCTTCCGCAAGGGCGAGCACGAGGCCGCCTACTCCGGCTTCGAGGGCAGCGCCGACGTCGACGGTCGGTCGGTGCCGCTCGCGGACTGGCTGCGGGAGCGCGGGGTCACCGCCGTCGACGTCTGCGGCCTCGCGACCGACTACTGCGTGCGCGCCACCGCCCTGGACGCCCGGCGCGAGGGCCTGGAGACGACCCTGCTCAGGGACCTGTGCGCCGGCGTCGCGCCGGAGAGCACCGAGGCGGCGCTGGAGGAGATGCGAGACGCCGGGGTCGCTCAGCTCCAGTCGTCGAGGTAGGTCGTCGGCAGGGCCGGCTCGCCGTGGGACAGGCGCAGCGCCGGGAGCGGCAGCTCGGCCCGGGCCTGCTCGTGGTGCGCCCGGGCGGTCTGCACGTCGGTCGGGGCGACCACCTCGCCCGAGGCGACGAGCGGGACCAATAGGCTCCGGTCGTCGCCGTCGTCGTCCGGGTGCTCGTTGATGCCCACGATCTCCGCGCTCGCCACGCCGAGGGCGGACCGGCGACGCAGCGCATACTTGCGCCCGCCGACGCTGGTCTTGTCCTTGCTCGCCTTGGCGACGCCCTCCAGCTGACCCGCGCCGTTCTCCCGGCTGACGAGCTTGTAGACCATCCCCGCCGCGGGGTGACCCGACCCGGTGACGACCTGGGTGCCGACACCGTAGGCATCGACCGGGGCCGCCTGGAGCGCGGCGATGGCGTACTCGTCCAGGTCCGAGGTCACCACGATCCGGGTGTCCGTCGCGCCGAGCCGGTCCAGCTGGGCGCGGACCTCGAACGCCTGGCTGACCAGGTCACCGGAGTCCAGGCGCACGCCTCCCAGCTCGGCGCCGGCGAGCTCGACCGCCAGCTCCACCGCCCCGGTGACGTCGTAGGTGTCGACCAGCAGCGTGGTGGACAGCCCGAGGCTGGCGAGCTGGGTCGCGAACGCCGAGCGCTCGTCGTCGTGCAGCAGGGTGTAGGAGTGGGCGGCGGTGCCCATGGTCGGGAGCCCGTGGCGGCGACCCGCCTCCAGGTTGGAGGTCGAGGCGAAGCCGGCGAGGTATGCCGCCCGCGCCGCCCCGACGGCGGCCGCCTCGTGGGTGCGGCGCGATCCCATCTCGATGCACGGGCGGCCGTGCGCGACCGCGGTCATCCGGGACGCGGCCGAGGCCACGGCCGAGTCGTGGTTGAGGATCGACAGGAAGAGCGTCTCCAGGATCACCCCCTCGGCGAAGGAGGACTCGACCACGAGCAGCGGCGAGCCGGGGAAGTAGATCTCGCCCTCGGCATACCCCCAGATGTCGCCGGTGAAGCGGTAGTCGGCCAGCCAGTCCAGGGTGCGCCCGTCCACGACCTGCCGGTCGGCGAGGAAGGTGAGCTCCTCCTCCCCGAAGCGGAAGTCGCGCAGCGCCTCGAGGGCCCGCCCGGTGCCGGCCACGACGCCGTAGCGCCGCCCGTCGGGCAGCCGGCGGGCGAACGCCTCGAAGACGCAGCGGCGGTCCGCGTGACCGCTGGCCAGAGCGGCCTGGATCATCGTCAGCTCGTAGTGGTCGGTCAGCAGGGCGGTGCTCGGGCTCACCCCGGCACCCTATGGTGGGGGAGTGCCGATCGACACCCCCAGCCCGCCCGCCCCGCCCGCCGATCCGCAGACGAGTCCGCAGGAGCAGGGTGGCGTGGCGGTCCTGGACCGGCCCGAGGCGGACGTCCCGTGGATCACCCTCGTGTGGAACGACCCCGTCAACCTGATGAACTACGTCACCTGGGTCTTCCAGACGCACTTCGGCTACAGCCGGGCCAAGGCGGAGAAGCTCATGATGGACGTCCACACCGAGGGCCGCGCGGTGGTCTCGACCGGCACCAGGGAGAAGATGGAGGCCGACACCGAGGCGATGCACGGCTACGGCCTCTGGGCGACCTTCCAGAAGGACGACTAGGGGTATGGCGCGCGCGTTCCGTCGCAAGGGCGGCCGGCTGGTCGGCTCCTTCGACGCCGAGGAGATCTCCGTGGTCACCCACGTGCTGCGGCTGACGCGGGACTTCGTGGCGCCGGAGCGGCCCGACTCCGGCGACCCGTTCCTGGACCTGGTCGCCGGCCTGGGGGACGAGGTGGACCCCACAGAGCCCAGCGACCCCGCGCTGGCCCGGCTGCTCCCTCCGGCCTCCCGCGACGACGACGAGCAGGCGGTCGAGTTCCGCCGGTTGACCGAGCACGGTCTGCGCCAGCGCAAGGCCGCGACCCTGGCCACCGCCATCGCCGCGCTGGAGGCCGCGGAGGCGCCCCGCGTCGAGCTGGACCTGGACCAGGCGCGGGCGCTCGCGGTCGCCCTCACCGACGCCCGTCTCATCCTGGGGGAGCGGCTGGGGCTGCGCACCGACGAGGACTCCGAACGCCTGCACGAGGAGCTGGAGCAGGCGCTCGCCGGCGAGGTCGAGCTGGACCCGGCGCTCGCGCAGAAGATGGCCTACTACGACTTCCTGTCCTGGATGCAGGAGTCGGTGACGCTCGGCCTGATGGCGCGCTGAGGCATACCCTCCGCTGCCGGAATTCGACCTTCCGAAGGTGTGCCATGGCAGCAGAAAGCACGGTCGAAATCGGGCAGGACCGCGGGAAGTAGGCTGGCGCCCATCATGACGACGCACCCGACCCCGCACCCCGCCGCCGCCCCGACGCAGGAGGAGGCCACCGGCACCGACGTCCGGGTCCGCTTCTGCCCCAGCCCGACCGGGACCCCGCACGTGGGGCTCGCCCGGACGGCGCTGTTCAACTGGGCCTACGCCCGGCACCACGGCGGCACCCTCGTCTTCCGCGTCGAGGACACCGACGCCGCGCGCGACTCCGAGGAGTCGGTGGCGCAGCTGGTCGACGCGCTTGACTGGCTCGGGCTGGACTACGACGAGGGTCCGGGTGTCGGCGGGCCGTACGGCCCCTACCGACAGAGCGAGCGGGCCGACCTGCACGCCGACGCGGCCCGCCGCCTGCTCGAGGCGGGCCTGGCCTACGAGTCCTTCAGCACGCCGGAGGAGGTCGAGGCGCGGCACAAGGCCGCAGGGCGGGACCCCAAGCTCGGCTACGACAACCACGACCGTGAGCTCACCCAGGAGCAGAAGGACGCCTTCCGCGCCGAGGGGCGCGAGCCGGTGCTCCGGCTGCGCATGCCGGACGAGGACATCACCTTCACCGACCTGGTCCGCGGCGAGGTGACCTTCGGTGCCGGGTCGGTCCCCGACTTCGTCATCGTGCGGGGCAACGGGCAGCCGCTCTACACCCTCGTCAACCCGGTCGACGACGCGCTGATGCGCATCACGCACGTCATCCGGGGGGAAGACCTGCTCAGCTCGACGCCGCGGCAGATCGCGCTCTACCGCGCCCTGATCGAGATCGGGGTGGCCGAGCGGGTGCCGACCTTCGCCCACCTGCCGCTGGTGCTGGGGGAGGGCAACAAGAAGCTGTCCAAGCGCGACCCGCAGTCCGACCTCTTCCTGCACCGCGAGCGCGGCTTCGTCCGCGAGGGGATGATCAACTACCTGGCCCTGCTGGGCTGGTCGATCGGCCCGGACCGCGACATCTTCGACCCGGAGCACCTCGTCGAGGCCTTCGACGTGCGCGACGTCAACCCCAACCCGGCACGGTGGGACCAGAAGAAGGCGGAGTCGCTGAACGGTGACCACCTGCGGCGGCTGCCGCTCGCGGAGTTCACCTCGCGGCTGCTGCCGGTCCTGCGCGGGGCCGGCGTGCTCGGCGAGCAGTCCGGGATGGGGGAGCTGGCCCGGCTGGAGGTGATCGCCGACCTCATCCAGACCAGGATCCAGGTGCTGTCGGAGGCGGTCCCCATGGTGGCGCCGTTCTTCCAGCGCGGCGAGGAGCTGGAGATCGCCGACGACGCGCGCGGGCAGCTCAAGGAGGACGCCGGTGCCGTGCTGGACGCGGCGGTCGCCGCCCTCGAGCCGATCTCCGGCGCGGCGCCGCAGCCGCTCGGCGGCGGCGTCGAGTGGACGCACGACCGCATCGAGGCGGCCCTGCGCGAGGCCCTGGTGGACGGGATGGGGCTCAAGCCCCGGTTCGCCTTCGGGCCGCTGCGGACGGCCGTCTCGGGCCAGCGGATCAGCCCGCCGCTGTTCGAGTCGATGCAGATCCTGGGCAAGCACGAGACCCTCGACCGGCTCGGTCGGCTGCGTCGCAGCGTGTGACCCGCGGGCGGCCCGGCAATTTGGGTCGAGGTCGCCGGGCACGGTAGAGTGGTGCCTCGGTTCTCCGCCCTGAGAAGGGATCGGGGATGCCCTTTGGGGTATGGTGTAATTGGCAACACGGCTGATTCTGGTTCAGTTGTTCTAGGTTCGAGTCCTGGTACCCCAGCGCGACGTCGGAGCACCGATTCCGATTTCGTGGAGGTCTGCCTCATCAGGTAATGTCTCCCGTCGGCGCCGAGCGCGCCGAACACACGGCCCCGTTGTGTAGCGGCCTAGCACGCCGCCCTCTCAAGGCGGTAGCGCGGGTTCGAATCCCGTCGGGGCTACCCGTGTCGACACGGCCCTCATCGCAGCAGCGATGAGGGCCGTTCGCGTTCCCCGCCCGCACGTCCGGCGTCGGGCCGTCGAGACCGCCCGCCCCTGCGCGCGCTAGCGTGCTGGTCCAGACGCGCGCGAGGAGTTGGCTGATGAACAAGACGGACCTGATCGAGGCGCTGGCGCCGAGGGTGGGTGGTCGGGCCGCCGCTGGAGCGGCGGTCGAGGCGCTGGTCGACGTGGTGCTCCGCGAGGTGGCCGCGGGCGGCAGCGTGGGGATCTCCGGCTTCGGCACCTTCGAGCGCGTGGACCGGGCACCGCGGACCGGCCGCAACCCCCGCACCGGCGAGGCCGTGCCCATCGACGGCACCAGCACCCCACGCTTCCGGCCCGGCAGCTACTTCAAGGACGTGGTGGCGGACCCGACGACGCTGCCGAGCCAGGGGATGGCCGGGGTGCGCGGTGGGGCCTCGCCCGCCGCCCGCGAGCAGGAGTCCGCCGGCACGCCCAGCACCGTGCGCCGCGACGGCGCCGCCCCACCCCGCGACGCCGCCTCGGCGCGACGTCAGGCGGCCCGGGACGCCAGCCGCGAGCGGCGCCAGGAAGTCACCACCGGCACGCCGGCGACCGTGCGCAAGCCGAAGGTCGAGCGCCCGGAGCCGGTGGCCGAGCGCGAGGGCCAGCAGCCGAGCAGCGGCGGGCCGCCCTTCTCCGGCGGGGAGGAGATCACCGCCGGGATGATCACGGCGAAGAAGGCGCAGCTGGCCAGGGTGAAGAACGACGAGACCACCAAGGGCGCCAAGAAGTCGAAGAAGAAGTCCGGGAAGAAGAAGTCGGGCAAGAAGCGGAAGGGCCAGCCGAGCGCCTGACCTCAGCGGATCACCTCGTCGGCGCCGATGCCGACGATCCACAGCCGTCCCAGCCGCGTGCCCGTCGCCTCCGGGTCGCCGTCGACCTCGATGCTGACGCGCTGCCCGACGCGCAGGTGGCGCAGCCCGCTCGCCTCCATGACCGGCGCGGAGAAGGGCAGGACGCGACCCGTGTCCAGCAGCACCTCGCCGGTGCGGGACTCGAGGTCGTAGGTGTGCACGCTGGCCTGCATGTGGCCACTCTAGGGCGGTATCGCCCCAGCCTCGCGCAGGACGGCGGTGGTGCGGGGACCGACCCTCAGGCGCAGCGCGAGCGCGAGGTCGTCGGCCGTGTCCACGTCGCGACGCAGCCGGGGCAGGTCCAGGTCGAGGACGGTGGCGTCCACGCCGTGCCTGGCCGCCGAGCCTGCTCCGAACCGCGGCTCGGGTATGCCCGCGGTCGAGGTGAGCAGCACCGTCCCGCTGCCGTCGGCGTCCGGCACGACGGCACGCTCGTGCGCCCCGGCCCGCGCCAGCGCACGACCCAGGTCCTCGGGACGCAGGCACGGCAGGTCGCCCAGCAGCACCGCCCAGCCCGAGGCGGGCGGCCCTTGCTCGGCGGCGTCCTCGAGGCCCGCGCGGATGGCGGCGTTCAGCCCCGATCCGGGGTCGGGCACCGCGCGGGCGCCCAGCTGCCCGGCCCACGCGGCAGCCCCCGGGTCACTCGTCACGACGGTGACCGACGCCGGCGGAAGGGCCGCGCAGACCGCCGCCACGGTGTCCATGCCGATCGCCCGGGCCAGGTCGGCGCGGTGGACACCGTGCGGCGCGACCAGACGCGACTTGGCCCGGTCCGCGTCCTGGATCGGCACCACCAGACGCCATCGCGGTCCGGCGTCCTGGGCTTGCGGGTTCGGCGGCACGGCTGCATCTTCGCCAGCAGTGCCGCCAGATGCAAAGATGACCGGCGTGAGACGCCAGCCCCTGCGCCAGGCCGTGCCCTGGTCCTACCACGCCGTCATCGCGTCGCTCCGCCCCGTGCTCATGGGTGTGACCCGCCGCGACTGGGCCGGTGCCGAGCACCTGCCGAGGGACCGCGGCTTCATCGTGGCCGGCAACCACTACTCCGAGGTCGACCCCGTCATGCTGGCGCACTTCCTGGTCGACCACGGGTGCGCACCCTTCTTCCTCGCCAAGTCCTCGCTCTTCGAGATCCCGCTGCTGGGCGCCGCGCTGCGGCACCTGGAGCAGGTGCCGGTCTACCGCTCGAGCTCGCGCGCCGGCGACGCCCTGGTGGCCGCTCGCGAGGCCCTGGCGGCCGGGCGGTGCATCGCGATCATGCCAGAGGGCACGCTGACCCGGGACCCGGACCTGTGGCCGATGAAGGCCAAGTCGGGCGTGGGCCGGCTCGCCCTGACCAGCCGGGCACCGGTCGTCCCGGTCGCGCAGTGGGGCGCCCAGGAGGTGCTGGGGCACTACGCACGCCGCCCCGGCAACCTGCTGAAACGCCCCGTGCAGCACGTGAGCGCCGGTCCGGCGGTGGACCTCGAGGACCTCTACGACCGGCCCGACGACCCCCGCGCGCACGCCGAGGCGAGCCGCCGCGTGATGGCCGCCATCACCGCGCAGCTGGCGATCATCCGCGGGGAGGAGCCCCCGACCGAGCCCTTCGACCCGGCTCGCCGACGTGAGGACGACGCATGACGAGGGCGGCGATCTTCGGCGCCGGCAGCTGGGGCACCGCCTTCGCCCAGATCCTGGCGGACGCCGGGGCCGAGCGCGTGGTGCTCTGGGCGCGGCGCCCGGAGGTCGCCGAGGGCATCCGGGTCCAGCACCGCAACCCCGACTACCTCCCCGAGATCGAGCTGCCCCCGGTGGTCACCGCCACCACCGACCCCGCGGAGGCGGCGGCCGACGCCGAGATCACCGTCCTGGCCGTGCCGTCCCAGACCCTGCGCGACAACCTCACCGACTGGGGCTCCGAGCTGCCTCCGGACACGCCCGTGGTGTCCCTCATGAAGGGCATCGAGCTCGGCACCGGCAGGCGGATGAGCCAGGTGATCGAGGACAGCGGAGTCGACGTCGCGCGCATCGTCGTCGTCACCGGACCGAACCTCAGCCGGGAGATCGCGGCCCGGCAGCCCGCCGCCAGCGTGGTCGCCGGGGTCGACCACGGTGCTGCGGACCGCGTCGCCGCGGCGGCGATGACGGCATACTTCCGCCCCTACACCCAGACCGACGTGGTGGGCGCGGAGATCGGGGGAGCGGTGAAGAACGTCATCGCCCTCGCGGTCGGGATGGCCGAGGGGCTGGGCTACGGCGACAACACCAAGTCCAGCCTGATCACCCGCGGGCTCGCCGAGACCGCCCGGCTCGGGCAGGAGCTGGGTGCCGACCCGGCGACCCTCATGGGTCTCGCGGGTGTCGGTGACCTCATCGCCACCTGCATGTCCCCGCTGTCGCGCAACCACCGGGTGGGTGTGGCGCTGGGTCAGGGCCGCAGCGTCGAGGAGGTGCTGGCCGTGCCGCACCAGACGGCCGAGGGGGTCAAGTCGTGCCGCAGCGTGGTCGAGCTCGGGGCGCGGCACGGGGTCGACCTGCCGATCTGCCAAGGGGTCAGCGCGGTCGTCGAGGGGGCGGCCACACCGGCGGAGCTGACCGGCGCGCTGATGAGCCGTGCGCGCAAGCACGAACGGCACTGAGCAGCACCCGGCACCACTGGTTAGGCTCGTCCCGATATGGACGCTGCCACCGGACCTCACACCCCTGACGACGCCCGCGCCGGCTCCGGCCGACACCGCGTGGCCCTGGTCTTCGGAGGGCGGTCGGACGAGCACGCCATCTCCTGCGCCACCGCCGCGAGCGTGCTGCGGGCCCTGGACCGGGAGCGGTATGCCGTCGTGCCGGTCGGCATCACCCGCGAGGGGCACTGGGTGCTCGTCGACGACGACCCGGAGGCGCTGGACATCCGCGACGGCCGGTTGCCCCAGGTGGAGGACACGGGACGTCAGGTCATCGTGCCGCTGGGCGGGGTCGAGCACGAGTGGGCCTGGAAGGACGGGGAGGGGCAGGTGCACCCGCTCGGTGAGGTCGACGTGGTCTTCCCGCTGCTGCACGGACCGTTCGGGGAGGACGGCACCATCCAGGGCCTGCTGGAGCTGGCCGACCTGCGCTACGTCGGGTGCGGGGTGCTGGCGTCGGCGGCCATGATGGACAAGCACGTGATGAAGGTGCTGTTCGCCTCCGTCGGCCTGCCCGTCGGCCCCTACACGGTGATCACCGACCTGCAGTGGCAGCGGGACCGCGCCGCCGCCCTGGCCCGTGCCCAGGCGCTGACCTTCCCGGTCTTCGTGAAGCCGGCCCGCGCCGGCTCCTCCGTCGGGGTGGTCAAGGTGGACCGGCCCGAGGACCTGGAGGTCGCCGTCGACAAGGCCCGCAACCACGACCCGAAGGTGCTGGTCGAGCAGGGGATCACCGGCCGGGAGGTCGAGTGCGGCGTGCTCGGCGGTCGGGGCACGGAGCCGCCGAGGGTCAGCGAGTGCGGCGAGATCACCGTGTCCGGCCACGACTTCTACGACTTCGAGGCGAAGTACCTCGACGAGGCGAACGTGCAGATCACCGCGCCTGCGGACCTGCCCGACGAGGTCCGGGAGGAGATCCGCAGGATCGCCACCGCGGCCTTCGAGGTGGCCGACGCCGAGGGGCTGGCGAGGGTCGACGTCTTCGTGGCACCGGACGGTTCGGTGGTGCTCAACGAGATCAACACCATGCCGGGCTTCACGCCCTACTCGATGTATCCGCAGGCCTGGGCGGCGTCCGGGCTCAGCTACCCGGAGCTGGTGGACGAGCTCATCACGCTGGCGCTGGAGCGACCGCTCGGGCTGCGCTGAGCGACCGGCCGGGTCGGCTCACCCCTCCGGCGAGGAGCACTCGCCGGACGTCTGCGGCACCACCCTCGCGGCGTCGTCGAAGGGCGGCAGCAGCAGCGGGTGGCTGTCGTAGTCGGCAGGGACCAGCACCTCCAGCGCGGGCTCGCGACCGTAGGTGGTGAACATCGTGCCCCCGTCGTCCAGCACCGTCGCCACCCAGTCGACCCCGGCCACGTCGATGCACGGGTCCGTCGTCGGGCCCGGGGCTGCCTTGCCGCAGCGGGCCACGATGGGCGGGTCGCCCCAGGCCGCCACGCCGTCCGACTGCACCGCGGTCACACGGGGCTCGTAGGGGCCCACCGACTCCGGCCAGACCTGCGCGACCTCCTGGCAGACCAGGGAGTCCGAGGCGTCGAAGGGCACCGCCCGCACCGGTCGCTCGCCGCACCCGGCCAGCGCCAGCAGCGCGACCGCGGTCGCGGCGGCGCCCCGGCGGCCGCTCAGAGCTCGACCACGGTGCATGTGGTGGTCCGGGTGATCCCGGGCACCTCCAGGACGTGCGCGATGACGCCGCGCCCCAGGTCCGCCACGCTGGGTGCCTCGACGCAGGCGATGACGTCGTAGGGGCCGGCGACGTCCTCGGCGCTGACGACCCCCGGCAGCGCCCGGATCGCCCTGGTCACCCGGGCGGAGACGCCGACCTCGGTCTGGACGAGCATGTATGCCTTGACCACCGTGCTTCCTCCTGCTCGGGACCGGTTGGTGGGGAGGCTACCGTGCGGGGGTGGGCAGCACGGGTGACGGTGACGCGCGGACGGTCGGCGAGGTCGGGGAGCGCGGCATCCTGCGCGAGGTCTTCGCGGTGCTCGGGGAGCGCGGCGGGGCCGGGGTGCTGGTGGGGCCGGGTGACGACACCGCGCTGCTGCGGGTGGACGGTGCTGGCGTGCTGGCGACGACCGACACCATGGTGCGCGGGCAGGACTGGCTGGACGAGTGGTCGGGCGCGCACGACGTGGGGGTCAAGGTGATCACCCAGAACCTGGCCGACCTGGCCGCGATGGGCGGCCACGGCACCGGGGTGCTGGTGACGCTGCTCTGCGATCCCGACCTGCCGCTGTCCTGGGCGCGCGAGCTGACCGAGGGAGTGGCCGAGGCCTGCGCGCGGGCCGGGGTGCCGGTGCTCGGCGGGGATCTCAGCGCGGCCGGTGCCGGGGTCGTGGCCGTCTCGGTGACCGCGCTCGGGGAGCTGGGCGAGCGCATACCGCACCCGGTGCTGCGGGACGGCGCGAGCCCGGGAGAGGTGCTGGCCGTCTCCGGGCCGCTGGGGCGCTCCGCCGCGGGCCTGGAGCTGCTGCGGGAGGGACGGCGGACCGGGCGGTGGGTCGACTACCACCGGCGTCCCTGGGTCGACCTCGGGCAGGGCCCGGCGGCGGCGCGGGCGGGGGCGACGGCGATGATCGACGTCTCCGACGGGCTGGGCCGGGACGGGGACAGGCTGGCCCGCGCCAGCGGGGTGGACCTCGTCCTGGACGAGGCGGTGATCCGCGAGCTGGCCGACCGGCTGGCCCCCGATCTGGACGAGGGCTCGGACGCGGCGCTGCGGGCGGTGCTCGGCGGCGGCGAGGAGCACGAGCTGCTCGCCACCTTCCCCACCGGAAGCGTCCCGGCCGGCTGGATCAGGCTCGGGCACGTGGCGCCGGCCGGTGCCGGACCGACGGTGCGGCTGGGGGAGCGGATCCTGGACCGCGCGGAGGTCGGCTGGGACCACTTCGGCGGCTGAGCACCCGTGCTGCGCTACTCACCGGGGACACAGCAGAGCCGGCGCGACCCGGGGTGGGTCGGCGCCGGCTCAGGCCTGCGAGGGGGACGCGGTCAGCGGGTGACCTTGCCCGCCTTGAGGCAGGAGGTGCAGACGTTGAGTCGCTTCGAGGTCCCGCCCGCGGTGGTGCGCACGCGCTGGATGTTCGGGTTCCAGCGGCGCTTGGTGCGGCGGTGCGAGTGCGAGATGCTGTGACCGAAGCTCGGTCCCTTGCCGCAGACATCGCAAGTGGCAGCCACGGTGTTCTCCTGAAGGTCGTCCGGTGAAAGGTCTCGGGCCCGCGGCGTCGGGGCGCAGGCAACCGGTCCAGAGTACCGGACACGGTCGGTGGCACCCAAATCCCGGACCCGGCCGCGGCCCGACGCGGGCGCGGGGGTGGCGGGCACTAGGTTGGTGGCGTGCCACGACCCGTGTTCGACCTCGTGACCGCCCGTCGTTGGGCGATCACGGCACGTATGTCGCTGGCCGCGGCGCGGGACCAGGTCGACGCCCTCAACGTCTTCCCCGTCGCCGACGGCGACACGGGCACCAACATGTATCTCACGCTGGACGGCGCGCTGGAGCACGTCCGCGTGCAGTTCGAGAGCGGCCGCGGCACCGACCGGCTCCGCGAGGGCCTGGCGCTCATCGCCCGCGGCATGCTGCTGGCCGCCCGCGGCAACTCCGGGGTGATCCTCGCCCAGCTCACCCGTGGCCTGGCCGACGCGGTGGGGCCCGAGGTCGAGGAGGCAGGGCCGCAGGACGTGGCCGCGGCGTTCGAGTCCGCGGCACGCAGCGCCTGGGACGCGCTCGCCGCACCGGTCGAGGGCACCATCCTCACGGTGGCCCGGGCGGCCGCCCAGGGTGCCCGGTCGGCGGTCGACGTGGGAGCGGACGGCGTGGCGGCCGTGGTGGACGCGGCCCTGCACGAGGCGAGGGAGGCGCTGGCCCGCACCCCCGCGCAGCTGCCGGAGCTGCGCGACGCGGGCGTGGTCGACGCGGGGGGTGCCGGCCTGGTGCTGGTCATCGAGGCGCTGGAGGCGGTCCTGGCCGAACGCCCGGTCGGCGCCGACGGCGAGGTCCCGGACTGGTGGTCCACCCAGCCGCTGCCCGCCGGGACGGACGCCGGGGACGAGGACGCCGTCGAGGTGATGTTCCTGCTGACGGGCAGCGACCCGGACCGGGCCGAGCGGCTGCGCGCCCACCTCTCGCACGTCGGCGACTCCGTCGTCGTGGCGGGCGGCCCCGAGGAGTTCCAGGTGCACGTCCACCTGGAGGATCCGGCGGCCGCCATCGAGGCCGGCAGCCTCGCGGGGGTCGTGAGCGACGTGCGGCAGACCTCCCTGGCCGGTGGCACCGACCACGCGGACGCCCACGACCGCTCCGCGCCCTCGTCGCTGCCGACCGGTCTCGGGGTGGTCGCCTGCGCCCTGGGTGAGGGCGTCTGCGAGCTGATGGCCTCGGCAGGTGCGGTCCTGGTGCCGAGCGGCCCGCGCCGACGGGCGGCCGCGGGCCAGCTGCTCGCGGCGGTCCGGGCCTGCGAGGCGGCCGCCGTCGTGGTGCTGCCGAACGACGAGGACATGGTGATGGTCGCCCGCGCGGCGGCGCTCGAGGCCCGGCGCGAGGGGCTGGCGGTGGCGGTGGTCCCCACCCGCACCCTCGTGGAGGGCCTGGCCGCCCTGTCCGTCCTCGACCCGCAGGGCCGGTTGGAGCAGGTCGTCGACGCGATGACGGCGGCGGCGGGCGCCGTGCACGGCGGCGCGCTGACCCGGGCCGAGCGGGCGGCCGACACCCCGGTCGGGCCCTGCCGGGCCGGCCAGTGGCTCGGGATCGTGGACCACGGCATCACCGCCGTGGCGGACGAGCTGGATCCGGTCGCGCGCAGCGTGCTGGACACCATCTGGCACCCCGGCGTCGAGCTGCTGACCGTGCTGCTGGGCGGTGACGCCGATCCCGACGTCCGCGGCCTGCTGGCGCGGGCGGTCGAGGAGCAGTGCGCCGGCACCGATGTCGAGGTGACGTCACTGGACGGGGGCCAGCCGACCTATACCGTGCTGCTCGGGGTCGAGTGATGGCGCGCCGCCACCTCCACGCCGTCGGTGGGTCCGAAGGGAACCCGCTCGACCTCGGCCTGCGCGACCTGATCGGGTCGAGTGCCCAGACGCTGCAGCGCACCCGAGGGATCCGGACCGTGGGCCAGCTGCTCGACTGGGTCCCGAGGACCTACCTCGACCCGTCCCGGCCGACCGCCTTCCGCGACCTGCCGCACGGGGAGGACGTCGTCGTGGTGGGCACCGTCCGGGCCGCCACCACCCACCAGATGCGCAACCGCCGGGGCCGCCGCCTGGTGGTCGACGTCGCGGACGAGTCCGGCGGCACCATCCAGCTGACCTTCTTCAAGCCCTACGGGCACCAGGACCGGCTCCGGCCCGGCGTGCGCGTGGTGTGCTCCGGTCAGGTCGGCGTCTTCCGCGACACCCTTCAGCTCACCCATCCCGACTACGCCACGGTCGGGGAGGACGGGGCGGGCGCGGCCGACTGGCTGCTCGACGGCCTCGTGCCGGTCTACACCGCGACCAAGGGACTGTCCCCGATCGTCCACGGCCAGTGCCTGGAGCTGGTCTTCCACCAGCTGGAGGAGCTGCCCGACCCCGTCCCCGCCCCGGTCCGGGCCGAGGTGGGTCTCCCGGGCCTGCTGGAGGCCTACCGGCTCGTGCACCGCCCGCGCACCGAGGCCGACCACCGCCGGGGCAGGTGGCGGCTCAAGTTCGGCGAGGCCTTCACCGTGCAGGCGCAGCTTGCGCGCGTGCGGCGCTCCAGCGACGCGGTCCCGGCCCGCGCCCGCGCCCCGCGACCGGAGGGCCTGGGCGACCAGCTGCGTGCCCGGCTGCCGTTCGCGCTGACCGACGGGCAGGAGCAGGTGCTGGCCGAGCTGCTCGGCGACCTCGACCGGGAGGTGCCCATGCACCGCCTGCTCCAGGGCGAGGTGGGGTCGGGCAAGACCGTCCTGGCGGTGCTCGCGATGCTGGCCGTCGTCGACTCCGGTGGTCAGGCCGCACTGCTGGCACCGACCGAGGTGCTCGCCGCGCAGCACCACCGGTCGATGAGCCACCTGCTCGGTCCGATCGCCGAGGCCGGGATGCTGGGTGGCCTGGCCGAGGGCACCCGGCTGGCCCTGCTGACGGGGAGCCAGTCCACCGCCGAGCGCAGGCAGGCGCTGCTCGCGGCGGCGTCGGGAGAGGCCGGCATCGTCGTCGGCACGCACGCCCTGATCCAGGAGCACGTGCAGTTCGCCGACCTCGGGATGGTCGTGGTCGACGAGCAGCACCGCTTCGGCGTCGAGCAGCGGGACGCGCTCCGGGCGAAGGCCCAGGGCGGCACGGCGCCCCACGTGCTGGTCATGACCGCCACCCCGATCCCGCGCACCGTCGCGATGACCGTCTACGGCGACATGGAGATCTCGACGCTGCGCGAGCTCCCTGGCGGTCGCCGCCCGATCAGCAGCTTCGTCGTCGACGGGCAGCGTCCCGACTGGGTGCGGCGCACCTGGCAGCGGGTGGCCGAGGAGGTCCGGGGCGGAGGTCAGGTCTACGTCGTCTGTCCCCGGATCGGGGACCCTGACGACCCGGACCTGCCGGGCAGTGACGGCGACGGACCGGGGGTGCCGATCGGCACCGGGGCGGGCACCGGGGGCGGGGAGGACGGCGCGGACCTGCTCACCGGCCCCGCGGCCGCGGACGGGTCGGAGGCAGCGGCCCTGCCCGGGCTGCACGGCGTCCACCAGGTGGCGCGGTGTCTGCGCGGGCTGCCGGCGACCCGCGACCTGCGGATCGAGGTGCTGCACGGGCGCATGCCCGCCGACGCCAAGGACGCCGTCATGCAGGCCTTCGCCGCCGGCAGGGTCGACGTCCTGGTCTCCACCACCGTCATCGAGGTGGGCGTCGACGTGCCGGACGCCACCACCATGGTGCTGCTGGACGCGGACCGCTTCGGCATCTCCCAGCTGCACCAGCTGCGCGGCCGGGTCGGTCGCGGCGGCAGGCCCGGGCTGGCCCTGCTGGTGACCCAGGGCGAGGGCGTCGACCCCTCGGCGATCGAGCGGCTGGAGCAGGTCGCCGCCACGACCGACGGCTTCGAGCTGGCCCGGCTGGACCTGGAGGGTCGCCGCGAGGGCGACGTGCTCGGTGCCAGCCAGAGCGGTGGGCGCAGCGGCCTGCGGTTCCTCCGCCTGGCCCGGGACGAGGAGCTCATCGTGCAGGCGCACGAGGCGGCCTGGCGCACCGTCGAGGGCGACCCCGACCTGGAGTCGCATCCCGAGCTCGCCGACGCCCTGACCCGCCTGGACGCCACCAGCGCGGCCTTCCTGGAGCGGGGCTGAGCCGATGCCGCGGATCATCGCCGGCCGCGCGGGCGGACGCACCCTGCACTCTCCTCGCGGGGCCGACACCCGCCCCACCACCGACCGGGTGCGGGAGGCGTTGTTCTCCCGCGTGGAGTCGTTGCTCGACCTCGAGGGGTGCTCCGTGCTGGACCTGTATGCCGGGTCCGGCGCGCTCGGGCTGGAGGCGGTGTCCAGGGGTGCGGCGCGGGCGCTCGCCGTGGAGCGGCACCGCGCGACCGCACGGCTGATCGAGCGCAACGCGGCCCAGCTAGGCCTGGAAGGGGTCGAGGTGGTGGCGGCGTCGGTCGCCTCGGCGCTCGCCGCCGGGCCGGGGCAGCACACCTACCAGCTCGTGCTGCTCGACCCGCCCTACCCGCTCCCCGAGGCCGAGCTGGCGCAGGTGCTCGAGGCCCTGACCACGCATGGGTGGCTGGACCCCGACGCCCTGGTGGTCGTCGAGCGCGGTGCGCGCTCGCCCCGGCCGGCCTGGCCACCGGCCCTGACCCACCTGGACACCCGTCGCTACGGCGAGACCGCGCTGCACCTCGCCGAGCCCGCAGTAGGCTCGCAGCCATGACGACCCGCCGCTGCGTCTGCCCCGGCTCCTTCGACCCGGTGACCCTGGGCCACGTCGACATCGTCAGCCGCGCGGCCGCCCTCTACGACGAGGTCGTCGTCGCCGTGCTGCACAACCCCGCCAAGCAGGGCACCTTCGAGGTCTCCCGGCGGATGGACCTGGTGCGCGCGTCCCTGCCGGCCGAGGTCAGCGAGCGGGTCCGCGTGGAGGCGTTCGCCGAGCGGCTGCTGGTCGACGTCTGCCGGGACGTCGGTGCCGAGGCCGTCGTCAAGGGCCTGCGTGGTGGCACCGACTTCGCCTACGAGCTGCCGATGGCGCTGATGAACAGGCACCTCACCGGGGTCGAGACCGTCTTCCTGCCCGGCGACCCGGCCCTGGAGCACGTCTCGAGCTCGCTGGTCAAGGAGGTGCACCGGCTCGGCGGAGACGTCTCCGACCTGGTGCCCGGGGCGGTGCTGGAGGCGCTGGCCCAGATTTGAGCGGGACCGCCCGGCTCCGGTAGTCTGGTGCGTCGGTTTGTGTCCCTCTCCGTGCTCGCCGTGGACGAGGACCCGAACCCGATCAGCAGGTCAGACCAAACGTGAGGGACTTTCGACATGGCTGCCCAGCAGACGGAGCGCGACTGGGTGTTCGACACCCGGGAGCTGGTCCGCCGGCCCGGGACCATGCGAGAGGTGTCGCGCGAGGTGACCACGACGGAGCCGATGGGCACCGACGTCATCGCGATCCCGGCCGGTCACCCGGTGCAGGTGGGCTTGCGGATGGAGTCGGTGGTCGAGGGCATCCTGGCGACGGGTTCGGCCCAGGCCGCGGCGACGGGGGAGTGCGTGCGCTGCCTGGACGAGGTCCTCGAGGATGTCGAGGTCACCTTCCAGGAGCTGTATGCCTATCCCGACCGCGCGGCGCACCACCAGCAGGTGGGGAGCCGGTCGGGCGCCGAGAAGGACACGAGCGACGAGGACGAGCAGCGCACGCTCGACGGAGACCTGATGGACCTCGAAGAGGTCGTCCGGGACGCCGTGGTGACCGCGCTGCCCTTCCAACCGGTGTGCCGGGACGACTGTCCGGGCCTGTGCTCCGAGTGCGGGGCACGCCTGGCGGACGACCCGGAGCACCAGCACGACGTGATCGACCCCCGGTGGTCGGCGCTGGCCGCGATGGCCACGCCGACCGACGACGACGAGAGGACCTGACGTGGCCGTTCCCAAGCGGAAGATGTCCCGTTCCAACACCCGGCACCGCCGCTCCCAGTGGAAGGCCGCGCCGATCGCGCTGACCACCTGCCCGCAGTGCCAGGCCGTGGCCACGCCGCACCAGGCGTGCCCGAGCTGCGGCACCTACGGTGGCCGTCACTACGCCGCCGCCGAGCGCACCGAGCACCAGGGCTGATCCCGGGGCCCGCGGCGTGCGTCCCGTCTCCGAGTTCAACGACTACCTGCTCGAGGTGGTCGGGGAGTCGTGCGACGAGGCGCTGCTGCTGCGTGCCCTGACGCATCGCTCGTACTCCTACGAGCACGACGGCCAGCCGCACAACGAGCGGCTGGAGTTCCTCGGTGACTCCGTGCTGGGGGTCGTGGTCACCGACACGCTCTACCGCACCCATCCCGACCTGACCGAGGGGCAGCTGGCCAAGCTGCGCGCCGCGGTGGTCAACTCGCGCGCCCTGGCGGAGGTGGGCAGGGTGGTCGACCTGGGCTCCTTCGTGCTGCTCGGCAAGGGAGAGGAAGCCACGGGGGGCCGCGACAAGGACTCGATCCTCGCGGACACGACGGAGGCGGTCATCGGGTGCCTCTACCTCTCGGCGGGGCTGCCCGCGGCCGATGCCTTCGTGCACCACCTGCTGGACCCACTGCTGCGCCGCAGTGCCGACCTGGGTGCTGCCCTGGACTGGAAGACCAGCCTGCAGGAGGTGGCCTCCGCGGCCGAGCTGGGACAGCCGCAGTACCTCGTGGACGCCGAGGGGCCGGACCACAGCAAGACCTTCACCGCGCGCGCGGTCGTGGCGGAGGAGGTCGTGGGCACCGGCGTGGGCAGGTCCAAGAAGCTGGCCGAGCAGCAGGCCGCCGAGCAGGGCTGGCAGCTGCTGACCGAGCGAGCGGCGCAGGTCGTGGCGACCGAGCCCACGGCCGGCACCTCGGCCCGCCCCTCCACCGGCTGACCTCCTCGTGCCGGAGCTTCCCGAGGTCGAGGTCGTGCGACGGGGGCTGGCGACCCACGTGGTCGGCCGCCGCATCTCCCACGCCGTCCTCACGGGTGCGCGGGTGGCGCGCAGGCACGCGGCCGGACCCGCCGACCTGGCTGCGAGGGTGGAGGACGCGCTGGTGCTCGACGCCGACCGCCGGGGGAAGTATCTCTGGCTCGTGCTGCAGCCACCTGGCGACGACCCGCAGGCCCTGGTCGTGCACCTCGGCATGAGCGGGCAGCTGCTGGTCTCGGGGGCGGGAGCCGCACCGCAGAAGCACCTGCACGCCACCGTGGACTTCGACGACGCCGGCCCGCAGCTGCGCTTCGTCGACCAGCGCACCTTCGGCGGTCTGGCCCTGGCCCCCCTCCACCCCGACCCGAGCGCCGGCGCGCCCGGGCCGGGCGAGCACGTGCACGGCATACCCGAGCCGGTGCTGCACATCGCTCCTGACCCCCTCGAGCAGGCCTTCGACCGGGCCGCGGTGGCGCGCCGGATGAAGGCGAAGGACGTGGCGCTGAAGCGCGTCCTGCTGGACCAGTCCGTCGTCAGCGGCATCGGCAACATCTACGCCGACGAGGCGCTGTGGCGCGCGCAGGTGCACGGTCGACGGCCGGCCTCGGCCCTCACCAAGCCCGCGCTCGGGCGGGTGCTGGACCACGCCGCCGACGTCATGCGGGACGCGCTGGTCCAGGGCGGGACGAGCTTCGACGCGCTCTACGTCAACGTCAACGGCGCCAGCGGCTACTTCGACCGCTCGCTCGCGGCCTACGGCCAGGGCGGCCGCCCGTGCCCCCGGTGCGGCACCGCGATCCGGCGCGAGGAGTTCATGAACCGCAGCTCGCACTTCTGCCCGCGCTGCCAGGTGCCGCCGAGGGTGCGCCGGGTCCCGAGACAGCTGGTCTAGTCGTCCTCCGGGTTCGGCGGAGGGGGCGGGAGCGGACCGCGCTCGGGCTTCTCCGGCCGGCGACCGTCGACCGACTCCCTGGCCTGCTCCTGCCGGCGCGCCCGCTCCTTGCCGGCGTCGCCGAAGACGCGCAACCCCCGACCCACGAGGTCGGTGATGTGGACCGGTGTCCACTGGCGCAGCGGCAGCCGGTCCCGGCGCGGAGTCGCGGCCCGCCCGAGGAGGGCGAGCAGCAGCACGACGATGAGGGCGAAGACGGCGAGCTCGACCATGGGGTCCCCATCCTGCCTCAGGTGTGCAGCGGGGCGTCCTCCTGGGGGTAGCGCACGCCCAGCTCGCGACGCGCGCTCTCCAGGATCGTCATGATCGCCACGGTGTCGGCGTGCGGCGCCAGCGGGGACTCCAGCAACCCCTCTGCCAGGCACCGGTGGAACTCCTCCACCTGGTGCTGGTAGCCGCGGCGGTCGCCGCCCTCCACCAGCTCCTCCTCGTCGCCCCGGCGCACCGTGAAGGAGGTCGGGTTGTTGACCGGGCCGTGCAGGTGGATCGATCCCTCGGTCCCCCGCACGATCGTCTCGGTGCTGCCGTGGGAGAGCGAGTCGGTGAGCACCTGGACCACCGCGCCGTCCGTGGTCATCCACTGCAGGGCGGCCAGCGAGTCGGCTCCGGTCGCGACCCGTGACCCGAGCACGTGCACGTGCGTGGGGTGACCCACGACGAGGTGCGCCAGGGTCACGGGATAGATGCCTAGGTCGAGCAGGGCGCCGCCGCCGTTGTCGAGGTCGAAGAGCCGGTGCGACTCGTCGTAGTCGACCGGGATGGGGAAGGCGGCGTGGAAGCTGCGCACGGTGCCGATCCGGCCATCCCGCACGCGGGCCAGCGCGTCCAGGACCACCGGCTGGAAGCGGGTCCACATCGCCTCCATCACCAGCACCCCGCGGGCCCGGCCCTCGTCCAGGACCGCCTCGGTGTCGTGCACCGTGAGCGTGGTGGGCTTCTCCACCAGCACGTGCTTGCCGGCCTCGATGCAGGCCAGGGCCTGGTCCCGGTGGAAGGGGTGGGTGGAGGAGATGTAGATCGCGTCGACCTCGGGGTCGGCGATGAGCTCGGCGTAGCTGCCGTAGGAGCGCGGGATGCCGAACTCGTCGGCGAACGTCCGCGCCCGTCCGCCGTCGCGAGCCGCCACGGCCACCACCTCGCCGCCGTCGACGGCGGCGATCGCCTCGGCCAGGGACCGCGCGATGCCGCCCGCGGCCAGCAGTCCCCACCGGACGGGACGGCCGCTGATGGGGGTATAGGTCGGTCCGCTCGGCGTGGCTTGCTCCATGGACCCACCGTAGTCTCACGGGATGGAACGTGCGGTGATCTTCGTGCGCGGTCGCGTCCAGGGTGTCGGCTTCCGCTGGTGGACCCGGGCGCGGGCGCTGGAGCTGGGCCTGGTCGGGCACGCGCTGAACCTGCCGGACGGGCGGGTGGAGGTCAACGCACAGGGGGAACGCGCCGGGATCGACGCGTTGCTGGAGCTGCTGCGCGAGGACCCGTCCACGCACAGCCGGCCGGGCCGGGTGGACGCCGTGGTGACGCAGTGGCACGAGGTGCGCGAGGGGCTGACGGGCTTCGTCGAGCGCTGACCGGCCGCACGGTGTGCGTCGACCGGCCGCACGGTTTGCGTCGACCGACCGCGCGGTTTGCACCGACCGGCGCGCGGCGGCGCGGCTCCGGCATACCTCGCCAGTATGGTGACCGGGAGCCGACGAGCCCGACCCGACCCGACCGCGGAAGAGCGCCAGATGTATGTGAAGAGCCTGACCCTCAAGGGCTTCAAGTCGTTCGCCTCCGCGACGACGATGCGCCTGGAGCCGGGGATCACCTGCATCGTCGGCCCGAACGGCTCCGGCAAGTCCAACGTCGTCGACGCCCTCGCCTGGGTCATGGGGGAGCAGGGCGCCAAGAGCCTGCGCGGCGGCAAGATGGAGGACGTCATCTTCGCCGGCACGTCCGGGCGGCAGCCGCTCGGTCGGGCCGAGGTCTCGCTCACCATCGACAACACCGACGGGGCCCTGCCGATCGACTACAGCGAGGTGACGATCACCCGCACCATGTTCCGCACCGGGGGGTCGGAGTATGCCATCAACGGCACCTCCTGCCGCCTGCTCGACGTGCAGGAGCTGCTGTCCGACTCCGGCATCGGTCGGGAGATGCACGTCATCGTCGGGCAGGGCCAGCTCGACCAGGTGCTGCGCGCCACGCCCGAGGAGCGGCGGGGCTTCATCGAGGAGGCCGCGGGGGTCCTGAAGCACCGCAAGCGCAAGGAGCGGGCGCTGCGCAAGCTGGAGACGATGGAGGGCAACCTCACCCGGCTCAGCGACCTGACCACGGAGATCCGGCGCCAGCTCGGTCCCCTGGGACGGCAGGCGGAGACCGCGCGCCGGGCCGCGACCATCCAGGCCGAGGTGCGCGACGCCCGGCTGCGGATCCTCGCCGACGACCTGGTCCAGCTGACCAGCGCGCTGGAGCAGGAGATGGCCGACGAGCGCGCCCTCGTCGAGCGGCGCACCCGCGTGCAGGAGGACGCCCGTGTGGCCGAGGGCCGGGTCGCCGAGCTGGAGCAGCAGCGGGCCGCGTCGGCCCCGCTGCTGACCGCCGTGCAGGACCGGTGGTATGCCCTCTCCTCGCTGGTCGAGCGGGTGCGCGCAATGGGCGACCTCGCCGCGGAGCGGGTCCGGCTGCTCGGCGCCGAGGCCGAGGACCTGGCCGCGGAGGAGAGCGGCCGGTCCCGCCGTGGCCGTGATCCGGAGGAGTTGCGTGCCCAGGCGGCCCGGGTGCGCCAGGAGGAGGCCGAGCTGCAGTCCAGGGTGCAGGAGCTGGCCGCCGCGCTCGCCGAGGCGGAGCAGGCCCGCGTAGGTGCCGAGGACGAGCACGCCCAGGAGCAGGCGCGGCTGCACCGGCTGGCCCGTGCGGCCTCCGACCGGCGTGAGGGGCTGGCCCGGCTGGCCGGGCAGGTCTCCGCCCGCCGCTCCCGGCTGGAGGCCGGGGAGGGTGAGGTCGCCCGGCTGCAAGAGGTCGCGGCCGCCGTCGTCACCCGCGCCGAGAAGGCGGAGCAGGACTTCGCCGGTCTCGAGGGCACGGTGCTCGACGTCGAGCAGGGGGAGGAAGGGCTCGACCAGCACTACGAGGCGGCGGAGCACCGTCGCGACGAGGCCCACGAGGAGGTCGAGAGGCTGACCGAGGAGCTGCGCGACGCCCAGGCCGAGCAGGCCCGGTGGGAGGCCCGGGTGGAGGCGCTCTCGCTGAGCCTGCGCCGCACCGACGGCGCGAGCGCTTTGCTGTCGGCCGAGGGGGTCAGCGGTGTCCGCGGCACCGTGACCGACCAGCTGCAGGTGGAGCCGGGCCGCGAGACGGCGCTCGCCGCCGCGCTCGGCTGGGCCGGGGAGGCCCTGGTCGCCGACGGGCTGGCCCCGGCGCAGCAGGCGCTGGAGTGGCTGCGGGACCAGGACCAGGGTCAGGCGGGGCTCATGGTGCCCGAGCTGGTGGCCGGGGACGCCGGGACGCAGGCGCGCTCGGGGTGGCCGGACCTGCCCGGGTATGCCGTCTGGGCCGCGGACATGGTGCACGCCAGGGACGGGGACGAGCCGCTGCGTCGTGCGGTGACCGGGCTGCTGGAGCGGGTCGCGCTGGTGGACGACGCGGACGACGCCGCGCTCCTCGTCCGGGCCCTGCCGGGAGTGACGGTCGTGACCGCCGCCGGGGACGTCTACGGCCCCGGCTGGGTGCGGGGCGGGTCGTCGGCCGCGCCGAGCCTGCTCGAGCTCACCTCCGCCCTCGACGAGGCGCAGGCCGGGGTCGCCGAGGCGACCGCCCGGGCCGAGCGCGCGACCTTCGCGCTGGGGTCCGCACGGGAGGATCTGGAGGACGCGCAGCAGGCCTGCGACGAGGCGCTGGACGCCCTGCACGACTCGGACGCCCGCATGACCGCCGTGGCCGAGCAGCTCTCCCAGCTCGGCCAGACCATGCGCACGGCGCGCGCCGAGCACGAGCGGGCCACGACCTCGATCAGCACCGCCGAGGAGTCCCTCGCCGCCACCCGGCAGGAGCTGGCCGAGCTGGAGCAACGACTGGCGGACGCCGAGGAGCTGGCGACCCAGGAGGGCACCGACGACCCCGACACCGCGGAGCGGGAGCGGCTCGCCGAGGCGGCGGCCCGCGCCCGCAGCGCGGAGACCGAGGCCCGACTGGCGCTGCGGACGCAGGAGGAGCGGGCGACCGCGCTCGCCGGCCGTGCCGACAGCCTGGAGTCTGCCGCGGCCGGAGAGCTCGCCGCCCGGCGCCAGGCCGCCGAGCGGCGGGAGCGCCGTGCCCGGGAGCGGGCCACGGCGCAGGCCGTCGGCGTCGGTGCCGCCTACCTTCTGCGGCGCACCGAGCAGGTGCTCGCCGAGGCGGCGCAGGAGCGGTCGCGCGGTCAGGCCGAGCAGGCCGAGCGGGACCAGGCCCTCGCCGGGGCGCGGCAGCGCGCCCGGGAGCTCGCCGACGACCTGCGCGAGCTGACCGACTCCGTGCACGCGGACGAGATCGCCCGGGCCGAGCAGCGGCTGCGCATCGAGGCGCTCCAGGCGCGGGCCGTCGAGGAGCTGGGCGTGGACCCGCAGACCCTGGTGGAGGAGTACGGCCCGCACCTGCCGGTGCCGCACATCCCCGGCCCGGACGACCCGGACCCAGAGGACCCCGCCGCCCAGACGCCGCAGGAGCAGCCCTTCGTCCGGGACGTGCAGGACAAGCGGCTGCGCAAGGCGGAGCGCGCCCTGACCCAGCTCGGCAAGGTGAACCCGCTGGCGCTGGAGGAGTTCGCCGCCCTGGAGGAACGGCATACCTTCCTCACCGAGCAGGTGGAGGACCTGCGCCGCAGCAAGGAGGACCTGCTGGAGATCGTGCGCTCGGTCGACGAGCGCGTCGAGCGGGTCTTCACCGAGGCGTTCCACGACACGGCCGAGCAGTTCGAGCGCGTCTTCGCCCGGCTCTTCCCCGGCGGTGAGGGGCGGATCACCCTGACCGACCCGGACAACATGCTGACCACCGGCATCGAGGTGGAGGCGCGGCCGCCGGGCAAGAAGATCAAGCGGCTCTCGCTGCTCTCCGGCGGTGAGCGGTCGCTGACCGCGGTGGCGCTGCTCGTCGCGATCTTCAAGGCGCGGCCCAGCCCGTTCTACATCATGGACGAGGTCGAGGCGGCGCTGGACGACACCAACCTGGGTCGCCTGATCACCCTCTTCGAGGAGCTGCGCGACTCCAGCCAGCTCATCGTCATCACCCACCAGAAGCGCACGATGGAGATCGCGGACGCTCTCTACGGCGTGTCCATGCGGGGGGACGGCGTCACGACGGTCGTCAGCCAGCGGATCAAGGACGTCGCGGCCGACGGGGTGGAGCAGCCCACGCGCTCCGCGGCGCCCGAGCCGGAGCCGGCACCGGCATGACCGTCGTCTTCGGCGGGGCGGAGTTCCCCGCCTACGTCATCGACGACGAGACGCTGCGCGAGGAGCTGCTGGACGAGGACGAGACCCGCGAGTGGGTGGAGGAGACGCCCGACGACCCGCACGCGGTCGCGCTGCTGCGCATGCTGGGCGAGCTCGAGCGGGCGCTGACCGCCGGGCAGGACCGGCTGCACGAGCAGGACCCGGGGACACCTGCCTGGGCCACCGCCGCGGTCCGGCTCGCCCACGTGCACCACTGGCGGGGGGAGTATGCCGAGGCGCACGAGCTGCTGGACGCGGCGCAGCAGGTCTTCGCCGGGGACGACGCGCGCACGGCCTTCGTGCTGCAGCACCGGGCCAAGGTCTGTTTCGACGAGGGTCGCCCGGAGCAGGCCCGTGACAGTGCGCGGGCTGCCCTGACGCTGCGGGAGGGTGCCGGCGACGCCGGGCTGATCGCCTCGACCCGCCAGACGCTGGCACGCATCGAGCGAGAGCTCGATCTCCGGGACTGATCCGACCGGCCGCACGGTTTGCGTCGACCGGCCGCACGGTCTGCGTTGACCGGCCGCACGGTTTGTGTCGACCGGCCGCACGGTCTGTGTCGACCGGCCGCACGGTCTGTGTCGACCGGCCGGCTGTGATCCTGCTCACCTCCTGGGCGACACGCCCACGACACGCCGGTCGCCAGATCGGTCGGGGCGCCCTCCTGGCGGCACACTGGTCACATGCTTGCACTTGTCCTGGCCATGCTCCTGTGTGTCGCCCTGGGCGTGGGGGTCGTGGGATACGTCATGATCGAGGCGCGTCGTGAGGGTCGAGGCGAGTTCTGGACCCCGGAGGGGGAGGAGCTCATCGCCGGGGCGCGCCGCCGCAGTGAGCAGGTGCGCAGCCGGGGTGAGCAGCTGGGTCGGTCCGCCGCGCAGCGCACCCAGGCGCTGCGCGAGAGGCGCCCGGAGCGCACTCGTGACGACGCCCCGCGGCCGGCGGAGGACGACACCTACCGCGCCGCGAGCTGACTCACTCCAGCAGGTGCCGGAGGTAGCGCTCCGGTGCGTCGAGGAACCGGCGGTAGTGGTCCACGACGTCGAGCCGGTCCCAGGTGGCGGGCGCCATGCCCGACTCCGAGCACTGCACGATCCGTGCACCGGGGATCGCGGCGAGGATGGGTGAGTGGGTCGCCAGCAGCACCTGCGCCCCAGGTCGGGCGGCGATGACGGCGATGTCGGCCAACAGGTGCAGCTGAGCCTCGAAGGCCAAACCGGCCTCTGGCTCGTCCCACACGAAGAGACCGTCTCCGTCGTAGCGCTTGGTCCCCAGCAGGTCCAGGAAGGCCTCGCCGTGCGACCGCGCATGGAAGTGCTCGTAGGTCGTCTCCTGCAGGTAGCTGAACAGCCCGTGCATGGTCTCTGCTCGGACGAAATATCCCCACCGGGACCCACCCGGACCTCGGACGACCCGCAGCCAGTCGGCCAGCGGTGACTCACTGTGGCTGGTCCTGTGCATCGCTCCGGTGGATCCGCCCTCGGCGTTGAGTCCGAAGGCCATCGCTATGCCCTCGAGAATGGTGGACTTGCCCGAGCCGTTCGGACCGACCAGGACCATGCACGGGGCCAGGTCCAAGCCTTCGCGCAGCAGCTGGTCGACGGCGGGGATGTCGCGCGGCCACGCCTCGGGGTCGGGCAGTGCTGCCTCCGGGTCACGCTCGACCCGACGCACGGGGACCGGGTCGAAGGTCGGCTGCTCGGCGGAGGGCATACCGGCACCGTAGGCGCTGCCGCCGACACCTCGGCGTCTCCTGGGTCTGAGAGACTGGGGCCGTGGGACCGATCAATGAGTTGTGGGAGATCCTGACGCTGATCAGCGTCGTCGTGCTGGGTGGCCTCGGGCTCCTCGTGGCCCTGGTGCGCGGCCGTGGTCGCGACAGCGCGACCCTGCCGCGGACCGACCGGCCGGCCGGCGACGAGCGCGGCACCGACGAGACATCCGCACCATCGGGCGAGGTGGAGAACCGCGGGGGCGGTGTCGCGGTCGAGGAGCGCGAGGCCCCGACGCCGACCCTGGAGCGGCCGGACTCGGCCCGAGGGCGGCTGCAGCGGCTCCGCGCCCGGCTCGCCCGGTCCAACAACGCCATCGGGCACGCGCTCCTGGCCCTGCTGTCGCGCGGCGGGCTGAGCGAGCAGGACTGGGAGGAGGTCGAGGACACCCTGCTGGCCTCGGACCTCGGCGTCGAGGCGACCCAGGAGCTGGTCGACTCGCTGCGGACCCAGGTGAAGGTGGACGGCACCACCGACGCGGCGCAGGTCCAGCAGTGGCTGCACGACGACCTGCTCCGCCTCGTGGACCCGACGCTGGACCGGCGGATCGAGGCCAGCCGCACCGGAGAGCACCCGGCGGTGATCCTCGTCGTGGGGGTGAACGGCACCGGCAAGACGACCACCGTCGGCAAGCTCGGCCGGGTGCTCGTCGCCGAGGACAAGGACGTGCTCTTCGGGGCCGCCGACACCTTCCGTGCGGCCGCGGCCGACCAGCTGCAGACGTGGGGGGAGAGGGTCGGCGTGCCGACCGTCCGGTCGCACACGGAGGGGGCCGACCCCGCCTCGGTGGCCTACGACGCGGTCAGGTCCGGGGTCGACGCCGAGGTCGACGTGGTGCTGGTCGACACCGCGGGCCGGCTGCACACCAAGCGGGGGCTGATGGACGAGCTGGGCAAGATCAAGCGCGTCGTGGAGAAGGTGGCGCCGGTCGGCGAGGTGCTCCTCGTGCTCGACGCCACCACCGGGCAGAACGGCATGCGGCAGGCGGAGGAGTTCGCCAAGGAGGTCGCGATCACTGGCATCGTGCTCACCAAGATGGACGGCACCGCCAAGGGCGGCATCGTCGTCAACGTGCAGCGCAAGCTGGGCGTCCCGGTGAAGCTGATCGGCCTGGGTGAGGGTCCGGACGACCTCGCGCCGTTCGACCCGGAGGCCTTCGTCTCGGCGATCGTGGGCTGACCTCTGGAATTCGACCTCTGGAATCGTCGCCATGGCGACGAAACCAGCGGTCGAATTCCGGCGGGCCCGGCTGCGCGAACTCGGGCGGGAGGCCGGCGCGGACCGAGGCTCTGGGGTCAAGCGCCCCTGTCCATCGTCCGCACCGCTGAGCTGTCGGGGTGGTTGCGCGGGTCCTCCGGACTGCTCAGCGCCCACCCGACCGCCGCCGTGCCCAGCCGCCCCAGCGGGTCCAGCGCGGCGAGCGCGGGCCGGTCCAGCGCCTGCGCCCGGCCGGGGAGCTGCAGTCCCAGCAGCTCACGGGCATACCCGGGCAGCAGCCTGACCGCGCCCGCGGCGAGCAACCAGAAGCCCGGACGCGCCGCCCACGGCAGAGGCGGCTCGGCCAGGAGGAACCGGGCGACGTCACGCGCGCCCTCGCTCGCCTCCAGCTCCGGTCGGTATGCCGTGAGCGCGGCCTCCAGGTCCGCCACCGAGCGCGGTGGGTCCACGACCCCGAGCTGGTCCGCGGCCCAGGACGCCTGGGCGACGTAGCCGTCCGCCTCCGCCGGGGTGAGCGGTGTCCGCGCGTAGTGCTGGTGCGCGACGAGGAAGCTGTCGATCTCGGCGACGTGGACCCACCGGAGCAGGTGCGGGTCGGTGGCGGAGTAGGGCCGCCCGTCGCGTGCGGTGCCCCGCACTGTCCGGTGCACCCGGTTGATGCGGTCGATGACCCGCTGCGCCGACTCCTTCGGCCCGTAGGTCGTCATCGCGATGAACTCGCTGGTGCGCTGCAACCGCCCCCACGGGTCGCCGCGGTAGCCGGAGTGCTCGCCCACGCCGGCCATCGCCAGCGGGTGCAGCGACTGGAGCAGCAGCGCCCGGATGCCCCCTGCATACATGCCGGCATGCCCGTGGACGCGGCAGATCGGGTCCCCGGGAGCGAAGCGGCGCTCGCCCGGCGCCAGCCAGATCGCGCGCGCCCTCGCCTCGGCCTCCGGACCGGCGACGCGGTCGCGCAGCGCCGTGGACAGACGGACCCGCGCTCGCTGGGTGAGGCGGGTGGCGGGCATCTGTCCAGTATGCGTACGCCCCCGCCGCGGCGCGCGGCGTACGGGCGGCGGAGGTGGCCGCGGCGCGTGGCACGTATCCTTGGGCGGGTGTTCACCAGCCTTTCCGACCGTCTGACGCAGACCTTCCGCAACCTCAAGCGCAAGGGCACCGTCACCGAGTCCGACCTCAACGCGACCATCCGCGACATCCGGATGGCGCTGCTCGACGCCGATGTGGCGCTGCCGGTGGTCAAGGAGTTCACCGGGCGGATCCGTGAGCGCGGCCTGGGCGCCGAGGTGCACCAGGCGCTGAACCCGGCCCAGCAGATCGTCAAGATCGTCAACGAGGAGCTCGTCTCGATCCTCGGCGGGCAGACCCGACGGCTCAACCTGGCCAAGACGCCGCCGACGGTCATCATGCTCGCCGGCCTGCAGGGTTCGGGCAAGACGACCTTCGCCGGCAAGCTGGGCAAGTGGCTGTCCGACCAGGGGCACACGCCCCTGCTCGTGGCCGCCGACCTCCAGCGCCCGAACGCCGTCACCCAGCTGGAGGTCGTCGGTGAACGGGCGGGTGTGCCGGTCTTCGCCCCGGAGCGGGGCAACATCCACGGGCACGACGCGAGCCTGGAGTCGGGGGAGGGGACCCGGTCCTTCGGCGACCCGGTGGACGTGGCCGTGGACGGGGTCGAGGAGGCGCGGCGCAAGAGCCACGACGTGGTGATCATCGACACCGCGGGTCGGCTCGCGGTGGACGTGGACCTGATGCGGCAGGCCCACGACATCCGGGTCGAGACCAGTGCGCACGAGGTGCTCTTCGTCATTGACGCGATGATCGGTCAGGCCGCCGTTGACACGGCCAAGGCCTTCGCCGACGGCGTCGGGATCACCGGCTCGGTGCTGTCCAAGCTGGATGGCGACGCCCGAGGTGGTGCCGCGCTGTCGGTCGCCACCGTCACCGGGCAACCGATCCTCTTCGCCTCCACGGGCGAGGGCGTGAAGGACATCGAGCTCTTCCACCCCGACCGGATGGCCTCGCGCATCCTGGACATGGGTGACGTGCTGACCCTGATCGAGCAGGCGGAGAAGGCCTTCGACCAGGCCCAGGCGCGGGAGATGACCCGCAAGTTCCTGGCGGACGAGGACTTCACCTTCGACGACTTCCTCGACCAGCTGTCCGCCATCAAGCGGATGGGCTCGCTGAAGCAGATGCTCGGCATGATGCCCGGGATGCAGGGGATGAAGGCCCAGCTGGACTCTCTCGACGAGCGGGAGTTCGACCGGGTGGAGGCCATGGTCCGCTCGATGACGCCCTTCGAGCGCAACCACCCGAAGCAGATCAACGGCTCCCGCCGGGCACGAATCGCGCGCGGCTCCGGGGTGTCGACCACGGAGGTCAACCAGCTGCTCGAGCGGTTCGGCGACGCGCAGAAGATGATGCGCCAGCTGAAGAAGGGCGGCGGCATGCCCGGTATGCCGGGGATGCCAGGTATGCCCGGCATGGGCGGCGGTGGCGGCGGCAAGAAGGGCAAGCAGCCGCAGCGCAAGAAGGGCAAGTCCGGCAACCCGGCCAAGCGGGCGCAGCAGGAGCGGGACGCGGCGGCGAAGGAGCAGGCCGCACGGGAGCGGTCGCTGGAGAGCGCCTTCGGCGGCGGTGCGCTCGGCGCCGGCGAGCAGGAGGAGGCCGGGCAGGACCTGTCGGGTCTGAAGCTGCCGAAGGGCTTCGAGAAGTACCTCGACGGCGGCAAGGGCTGACGCAGGTCGCCGACCGGCCCGAGCCTGTCCGGGTCTAGCCGGACACCTCGCTCCACGCGCAGCGCAGGTTGCCGCCCTCGATGTCCATGACGGCCAGGAGGAGCCACGCGCCGAAGGGCTCGCCGTAGACCGGCCAGGCCTCGACCGAGGCCACGCCGACCGGCTCACCCCCGGTGATCTCCGGGGCGGAGGTGTCGGGCGCGGCATACAGGGCGCCGTCGTGCGGGAAGCCGTCGAGGTCGGTCGCGGTCGGGCAGAGCCCGCCGAAGCCGCCCTCGGGGGCGACCTGCACCGGCCACCACTCACCCGCGTTGCGCGCCTCGACCGCGGCGATGACGCGGGTGCGCTCGTCGCTCCCCCTCTCGGAGCAGGCCAGGCCGTCCTCGCCGGGCCCGCGGCGGTACTCGTGGATCTGCAGCCCCTCGTCCACGACGGTGACCGACTCCGTGACGGTGCCGCAGCCAGCGGTGCGGGCCACTGGCAGGGTCACCTGCACCGGGCCGTCGTCGGTGGCGATCCAGAGGTACCACTGGTCGTCCACCGCGTTGCCGTCCAGCCTGGTCAGCTGGGCGGCGGCGTCCTCGACGCCGTCGCCGGAGAGGTCGAGAGTGAGGACCTCGCCCAGGGTGTAGCTCACGCCGTCCACCTGGGCCGAACCGCCGGAGAGGGGCACCTGGACGGACTCGGGAAGGTTGGCGCCGGGCCGGAAGATCCACACGGTCTCGCCGAGATCCACGTCGGCGAGCCCGGCGAGCGCGTCGTCGTCGGATGCGTCGGACGCCGGCGCGCTTACCGCGACATCGTCGGCTGTGTCCTCGGGCGCCGCTCCGCCGGCACTCACCTCGGCGTCGACCGCACCCTCGGGTGACTCGGCCGGCACCTCCGGCTCGCCCCCGCAGGCGGCGAGGAGCGAAGCCACGATGAGGGTCGCCGCGGCGGTGCGAGCAGGAAGTGTCACGGTTCTCCTGGGCGGGCGCGCCATACGCGTCACCCTAGCCAGCGGTGCTGCTGCTGGGAAGGGTGTCGGTGCCGGGTGGCAGAGTGTGGTCATGACGGGGACACGCTGCACGATCATCCCGGGCTACCTGCTCGCCCGGATCGCCGAGGCCGAGCCGGAGCTGGCCACCGCGGTCGAGTTCACGCTGCAGGACAGCGCCCAGACCCGGGGCCGACGCGAGATGCTGGCCACCCGCTGGCCCGGGGGGCACCCGCCGGAGCAGGGCGGGTTCCTGCCCTCGACGATGCCGCTGCACCGCGAGGCGGCGGGGACGGAGGCGCCGCGCCCGGCGCCGTCCGTGGTGCCGGAGGAGGCCGGGCCCCGCCGCAGCGTCTATGACGCGGACGGCGCGACCACGTTGCCGGGGAGACTGGTGCGTGGGGAGGGCGATCCGGCGACGGACGACATCGCGGCCACCGAGGCCTACGACGGGCTGGGCGCGACGTGGGAGCTGCTGGCGCGGTCCTACGACCGGGACTCGCTGGACGGGCAGGGGATGGTGCTCGCGGCCACGGTCCACTATGGGCGAGACTACGACAACGCCTTCTGGGACGGGCGGCAGATGGTCTTCGGCGACGGGGACGGGGTCTACTTCACCCGGTTCACCGCGAGCCTGGACGTCATCGCCCACGAGCTGGGCCACGGCCTGGTGCAGTACACCTCCGGCCTGACCTACGTCGGTCAGCCGGGCGCGCTCAACGAGTCGGTGTGCGACGTCATCGGCTCGCTCGTGCGGCAGCGCGTGCTCGGCCAGAGCGCGGAGGCGGCGGACTGGTTGATCGGGGCCGACCTGCTCACCGACCGGGTGCAGGGGGTGGCGCTGCGCTCGATGTCGGCGCCCGGCACCGCCTACGACGACCCGGCGCTCGGGACCGACCCGCAGCCGGCCCACATGGACGACTACGTCGACCTGCCGCACGACGCGGACAACGACAACGGTGGGGTGCACATCAACTCCGGCATCCCCAACAAGGCCTTCCACCTCTTCGCGACCGCGCTGGGTGGCCCGGCCTGGGAGCGTGCGGGTCAGGTCTGGTACGACACCCTCGCCACCCGCGGGCGCCTGGCCCGGGACGTGGACTTCGCGACCTTCGCCGCAGCCACACTGGTGTCGGCACGCGAGCGGTATGCCGACGCTCCGGAGGTCGTCGAGGCCCTGCTCGGGGCGTGGGACGGGGTCGGCATCGAGGTCTCGTGACGCCCCGGTGCAGCAGGGAGGAGCTGGAGTCCTTCCGCGACCAGGTCGTCCCGGACCTGCTCCCGGCGCCCGGCGACGACCGCGCCGTGCGGTTGCTCTTCGTCGGCATCAACCCCGGCCTGTGGACGGCGGCGACGCAGACCCACTTCGCGCACCCGGTCAACCGGTTCTACCCCGCGCTGGAGCGCTCCGGGGTGAGCGGGCGCCGGATCGACCCGGCCGCCGGGATGGACGACGGCGACCGCGAGCACCTGCTCGGCCGGGGCATCGGCATCACCAACCTGGTCGCCCGGGCGACCGCACGGGCCGACGAGCTCACGGCGCAGGAGCTGCGCGCCGGCGCCGAGCGTCTGCGCGCGACGGTCCGCCGGGTGCGTCCGGCCGTGGTCGCGATCGCCGGGATCACGGCATACCGCGGCGCCTTCGGGGTGCGGGGAGCCACCCCGGGGCGCCAGCCGGAAGGGATCGAGGGTGCCCAGCTGTGGGTCGTGCCCAACCCCAGCGGCCTCAACGCCCACGAGACGGTCGAGTCGCTCGCCCGTGCCTACGCCGAGCCGGCCCGCGCTGCGGGCCTGCTGTGACCGGCTGGCACCAACGATCGCTTGAGGCTTGCCTGGACGTGAGCGTCGCACCCCCGCCGACTGCGGCAGCCAGTCGGCACGAGGTCATGCCTCGTAGGGCTGGTGTAGGGTCCCGACGCGTGGCAGGGAGCCCCGAGGGAGCGCGGTCACGCCCGTCATCACGGCGGGAGTTGACGGTCGCGTGGTTGGCCGTTGCCATGGCGGTGGTGTACGGCGCCCATGGCTATCGCATCGGAGACGTCGTCCTCCTCGCCGGGAGTGGTGTACTCCTGGTTGTCGCCACGGTGATGATCCTTCGCGGACTGAGGCGGGGATCTCGATCTGACAGTCGTCCTGGTGCGGCGGACGGAACGTCGTGAAGAGTTCTGGCTACCGCTGTCGGGTCATGCCGATCGCGGTGGGCGGTGCGCCACGTGCTCAGGACGCTCGCACGCGCCGTGGCTTCCAGAGCTGCTCGCTGGCGACGGGGACGAAGCCGTGCCGGAGGAAGAAGCGCAGTGAGCGGGCGTTGCCGGGCGTGACCGAGGCGAGGACGATCTCCGTGGTGGGGAGTCGACCCAGGATGCCGTCCAGCAACGTGTCGCCGTGACCGTCGTCAGCCTGGATCCCGACCTCCGGCAGGCCCCCGATGCCGCGCGACAGGGTCGCCAACGAGGTGATCGCACGATCCGGCAGGCCGTAGACGTCCACCTCGGTCCGCCACTCCCCGGCATGGGCGGCGCGGTCGGTCACGGCGAGGTCGGGCCGGGGGACGAGCGGGCCGCCCGAGCCGGTGCCGCGACGGACCAGGAGCGCGTCCAGCGCGCCGATCGGGCCCTCGCCGGCGAGGATCGTCGCGACGCGTGGGTCGTGCGCGCCGCCGAACCCGTGCACCCCGAGCCCGGCGAGCTCCCCGTCGGTGACGTCCTCGCCCACGACCATCACCGCGTGACCGGTGAAGGCGAGCGCGCCCTCGACCCCGTCCCGCCACGGGGCGGCGCGCGAGAAGAGCCCGTCCGCTTCCGGGAACCGGCCGTCGACCGTCCCTCGCAGCAGTGAGCCGAGGTCGACGCGAGGCACCCGGAGCGGCTCGCGGGAAGGCATACCTGCTGGATCGGACACGGCAGCGCAGTCTACGGCGGCAGCCGCAGCGCACCGATACGGTGAGGGCGGACGAGCGAGGAAGCGAGACGAGATGAGCGCACCGGTGCTGCACATCACCGGCCAGATCCTGGTCGGTCCCGAGGAGGTGCTCGACGAGATCTGGGTGATGGACGGTCGGGTCAGCCTCACCGCGCCGACCGGAGGGGACGTCGAGACGGTGCACGGGTACGTGCTGCCCGGCCTGGTCGACGCGCACTGCCACGTGGGTCTGGAGGCGCAGGGAGCGGTCGACCACGCGCGGACCGAGGAGCACGCCCTCGCCGAGCGCGACGCCGGGGCGTTGCTGCTGCGGGACGCGGGCAGCCCGGCCGACACCCGGTGGGTGCAGGACCGCGACGACCTGCCGCGGCTGATCCGCGCCGGTCGGCACATCGCGCGCACCCGCCGCTACATCAGGAACTTCGCCTGGGAGGTCGAGCCCGAGGACCTCGTCGCCTACGTGCGCCAGGAGGCGCGTGCCGGCGACGGGTGGGTGAAGCTGGTGGGGGACTGGATCGACCGGGAGACCGGTGACCTGGGGACCTGCTGGCCGGTGGACGTGCTGACCGAGGCGATCACGGCAGCGCACGAGGAGGGGGCCCGGGTGACCGCACACTGCTTCGGGGAGCAGTCGCTGGTGGACTTCGCCGCCGCCGGGACGGACTGCATCGAGCACGCGACCGGGCTGGTCGACGACACGATCGACACCTTCGCCACGCAGGGCATCGCGATCGTCCCGACGCTGGTCAACATCGACAACTTCCCCGGGTTCGCCGAGGCCGGGCGCGGCAAGTTCCCCACCTACGCCGACCACATGATGGACCTGTATGCCCGGCGCCACGAGACCGTCGCCAAGGCGCACGAGGCGGGCATCCCGATCTACGTCGGGACCGACGCCGGTGGTCAGCTGCCGCACGGTCTCGTGGCCCAGGAGGTGCAGGCCCTGACCAGGGCCGGACTGACCGCCTCGGAGGCACTCGGTGCCGCCACCTGGTCGGCACGGGAGTGGCTGGGTCGTCCGGGCATCGCCGAGGGCGAGTCGGCCGACCTCGTGGTCTACGCCGCAGACCCGCGGGAGGACGTCCGGGTCCTCGCGGACCCGGCGCACGTCATCCTGCGCGGCCACCGGCATACCCACTCCGGGGCGCCCGGCTGACCCACCGCGGTGGCTTTCTGCTGCCCTGGCCACATGGACCCACCGCGGTGGCAACGTGTCGTCCGGGCCGCCGGGACCGACCGCGGTGGCCTTCTGCTGCTCGGGCGGCCTCGACCCACCGCGGTGGCAACGTGTCGCCCGGGCCGCCTGAACCCACCGCGGTCAGGCCGCGCCGGAGGCCTGCTGCTCGCTCTCCGTCTCCGGCTCGGGCTCGCCGATGCCCAGCAGCACGTCGTAGGCGCGCTGCGAGAGGAAGGCGGGCGGCTCCTCCGCCACCACGGAGTCACGCAGCAGCCGGACGGCGTGCTCCAGCAGGTCCTCCCGTGCACCCCGGCGCCGGAGCAGCGCCACCTCGTCCTCCAGCATCCGGTCCAGCAGCAGCGTCGACATCGTGGGCCCCTCGGCCAGCCGGGTGCCGTGGGTCAACCACTGCCACAGCTGCATCCGGGCGAGCTCCACCGTGCCGAAGTCCTCGACGTGCCCGGCGAGCGTCGCCGTGCCCTCACCGGCCAGCCAGCCGGTGAGATAGGTCAGCGACGAGCGCATCGCCGTGCGCACCCCGGTCAGCGTCGACGCCCCCGGGATCGCGCTCACGTCACGCAGCGCCACGGCGTCCGGCTGGGGGCCGTCGCCCGCGCCGGTCGAGGTCGTGGCGGCCGGCGCGGAGGCAGGGCCACGACCCTGGGCCCGCCGCCGGTCCCGCTCCTCGAACGGCTGCCTCGCCACGGGCACCAGGGCAGGGTGCAGCACCCAGGCGCCGTCGAAGCCCTGCTTGGCCTCCCGGGCCTTGTCCCGGTGCACCCGCGCGTGCGTCATCGCGACCGAGTCGTCGAAGGGGCCGCTGGCCGCGAGCGCGATCGGGCCACCGATCGCCTGCACGCCCCGTCGCTGGCAGGTCCGCACGATCAGGTCGGTGTAGGTGCGCAGGAACCGGGTGTTCATCGTGAAGGCGTCCCGGTCGGGCAGCACGTGGTCGGGCCGGTCGCCGTAGGTGCGCAGGTGGGAGAAGATGTAGTCCCACCGGCCGGCCGCGAGGCCGGTGACCCGCTCGCGCAGCGCGTGGACGATCTCGTCCAGCTCGTATGCCGCCTGCACGGTCTCGACGAGCACGCTGACCCGGGTGCAGCCCGGCGGCAGCCCGAGAGACTCCTCGGCCGCGGTCAGCATCCGGTCCCACCAGAGTGCCTCGGCCGCGGACTCGACCTTCGGCAGGTAGAGGTAGGGGCCGGTGCCGCGGTCCAGCAGCAGCTGCCCGCACCGGGCCAGGAAGGTCACCGTGTCCACGAGCGAGGCGCCGGCGGGCCGGTCGTCGACGCTCAGGTGCGCCTCGTCCAGGTGCAGCCCGCGCGGCCGCACCATGAGCGTCGGGACCCCGGGGTCGGGGTCGCCGGTCCGGGTCCCGGCGACCTCCAGGATGACCTCCTGCGCAGCGACGAGGCGCCGCGAGGTGGGGACCAGCATGTCCTCCAGGTCCGCCACCCAGACGTCGGCGCCCGAGGCCAGCGCGCCCTTGGCCTGCTCGGCGGTCGCGGCGGTCGCCAGCTCGACCCGTCGGTGGGTCAGGTCGGCGGGCGGCCGGCGCACCTGCCAGCCGCCGTCCGCGCGGACCTGCGCACCCTCCGACCGGGCCTGCAGCTCGGCCCCGGCACGGACTGCGCGGGACTGCTCCTTGCGACCGGCCAGCAGCTCGGCACGGGAGACGCGCAGCGTCCGCTCGAGGTCGGCCAGCATCACCTGCTGCTGCTCGTCGAGCAGTGCGTCGGGATAGGTCTCCATGACGTCCTCATCCTCGGGGTCCGGGCCGCAGGGCGGGGTCTCCCCGCCCGGCGGGTGGGTCGATCAGTGGAACTGCTCGGACTCGGTCGAGCCGGACAGTGCCGTGGTGGACGACTCCGGGTTCACCGCGGTGCTCACCGCGTCAAAGTACCCGGTGCCCACCTCGGCCTGGTGCCGCACCGCGGTGTAGCCGGAGGAGGCCGCCGCGAACTCCGCCTCCTGCAGCTCGACGTAGGCGCTCATCCCGGTGCGGGCATACCCCTGCGCCAGCTGGAACATCGAGTGGTTCAGCGCGTGGAAGCCGGCCAGCGTGATGAACTGGAAGGCGTAGCCGAGGTCGCCCAGCTCGTCCTGGAAGGCCGCGATCTCGCTGTCCGACAGCGCGGACCTCCAGTTGAAGGACGGGCTGCAGTTGTAGGCCAGCTTCTGCCCCGGGAACTCTTTGTGCAGCTCGGTGGCGAACTCGCGGGCCAGCCCGAGGTCGGGCGTCCCGGTCTCCACCCAGATGAGGTCGGCGAAGGGCGCGTAGGCCTTGGCCCGGGCCAGCACGGGCTCGATGCCGTTGCGCACCCGGAAGAACCCCTCGGCCGTGCGCTCGCCGGTGATGAACTCCTGGTCGATCTCGTCCACGTCGCTGGTGAGCAGGTCGGCAGCGAGGGCGTCGGTGCGGGCGATGACCACGCTCGGGACGCCGAGCACGTCGGCCGCGAGCCGCGCCGAGCTCAGGGTGCGGACGTGCTGGCCGGTGGGGATGAGGACCTTGCCGCCGAGGTGACCGCACTTCTTCTCCGAGGCCAGCTGGTCCTCCCAGTGGACCCCTGCCGCACCGGCGGAGATCATCGACTTCATCAGCTCGAAGACGTTGAGCGGACCGCCGAAGCCGGCCTCGGCGTCGGCGACGATGGGCGCGAAGAAGTCGGTGGAGGTGTCGCCGTTCATCCAGGCGATCTGGTCCGCGCGCTGCAGCGCGTTGTTGATCCGACGCACCACCGCCGGGACCGAGTTGGCGGGGTAGAGGCTCTGGTCGGGGTAGGTCTGTCCGGCCAGGTTGGCGTCAGCCGCGACCTGCCAGCCGGAGAGGTAGATCGCCTCGAGCCCTCCCTTGACCATCTGCACCGCCTGGTTGCCGGTGAGGGCGCCGAGGGCGCGGGTGAAGGGCTTGGTCTCCAGGGCCTCCCAGAGCTTCTCGGCGCCACGGCGGGCGAGGGTGTGCTCCTCGACGACGGACCCGCGCAGGCGCACCACGTCCTCCGCGGAGTAGCGGCGCTCCACCCCGCTCCAGCGGGGGTTGGTCTGCCAGTCCTGCTCGATCTCCAGGGCCTGCTGCGCGGCCGGAGCGAGGGTGGTCTGCTCTGTGGTGGTGGTGGTCATCGTCGAGCCTTTCTGGGTGTGGCGGCTGCGGGTGTGACACCACAGTGCCGGGGGCAGAGGCCGCTGCACCCGATTCTTGCTGTCAAGTTCTGCGAAAGTTTCGCTATGGTGGCGGTATGACGTTGTCTCACGGTCGAGTGCTGCCGTTCCGACCCGCAGAGCGCCTGGACAGCACCGAGCTGTCGCCCGGCGGCGCTGCCGACCCGGTCGCGGTCGGTCGCCGGATCCGCCACCACCGGCGGGCGGCGGGACTGACCCTGGCCGACGTCGCCGCCCGGGTGGAGCTGTCCACGTCTGCCCTGTCGCTCATCGAGAACGGTCGCCGAGAGGCCCGGGCCTCCACCCTGGAGCGGATCGCGGGTGCCCTGGGTCTCGACCTCGGGGCCCTGCTCACGGGCGGCGCGCCGAGCCGGCGGGCGGCCCTCGAGGTGCGGTGGGAGCGGGCCCAGCGGGCGGAGGGCTTCCAGACCCTGGGGATCCCCCCGGTGCGTGTCGGTCCCGGGCTGCCGGACGACGCGCTGGAGGCGCTCGTGGGTCTCTACGAGAGCGTGGTGGGGCTGCAGCAGCAACGGGCCGCGACACCGGAGTTCGCCCGGCTCGCCAACGCCGAGCTGCGCGGCAGGATGCGCGACGCGGGCAACTACTTCGCCGAGATCGAGTCCGCCGCTGCCGCCCTCGTCGAGCAGGTCGGGCATACCCAGGGGCCGCTGTCCCGGGAGTCGGTCAACCGGATCGCGCGCCACGTGGGCTTCGAGATCGTCCCCGTGCCCGACGTGCCCGCCTCGACCCGCACGGTGACCGACCTGGCGCACCGACGCATCTACCTGCCGGCCGGCGGTGGCCACGACCCGCGCGCCGCCGCGCTCCAGGCGCTCGGCCACGTCGTCCTGGACCACCTGCCACCGCGCGACTACGCGGAGTTCCTCGCCCAACGGGTGGAGATCAACTACTTCGCGGCGGCCGTGCTGCTGCCGGAGAGCAGTGCGGTGCCGTTCCTGCGCCGGGCCAAGGCCGAGCGCGACATCGCGCTGGAGGACCTGCGGGACGCCTATGCCGTGTCCTACGAGACGGCGGCGCACCGGTTCTGCAACCTGGCGACCGAGCACCTCGACCTCCAGGTCCACTTCATGCGCACCAGCGCCGACGGGGTGATCTACAAGGCCTACGAGAACGACGGCGTGCGGTTCCCGATGGACGCCTCGGGAGCGATCGAGGGGGCGCGGGTCTGCCGCGCGTGGACCGCTCGCGTCGTCTTCGACCAGCCCAGGGGGTCGGTCTACCACCAGTACACCGACACCGGGGCCGGCACCTACTGGTGCACCGCGGTGGCCGAGCAGACCGCCGCCGGACTGTTCTCGATCAGCCTGGGGGTGCCCTTCGAGCAGGTGCGCTGGATGCGCGGACGGCATACCCGCGAGCGCCGCGTCTCCCGCTGCCCCGACCCCCGCTGCTGCACCCGCCCGCCGGCCGAGCTGGCGCAGGCGTGGGACGGCCAGGTGTGGCCCAGCGCCCGCGCGCACTCGCACCTGCTGGCCGTGATGCCCCCCGGCGTCTTTCCCGGCGTGGACGACACCGAGGTGCTGCGCTTCGTGGCGGGGCACGCCCCGGAGCCGGGGAGCCGGCCCACCGGCGACGAGCAGGAGGAGCAGGCCCCGGAGGATGTGGCACAATGAGGGCGTACGCATCTGTGGCCGGTCCCTCTCACCCTGCCCGGACGCGTCCATCGCAGCCTCGGTGCCGTGCGTGTGTTCCCCACGCGGACACCAGGATGCCCACCACAGACAACAATGAGGAGACACCGCACACGTGGCTGTCAAGATTCGCCTGAAGCGCATGGGCAAGATCCGTGCACCGTACTACCGCGTCGTCGTCATGGACTCGCGCACCAAGCGCGACGGCCGGGCGATCGAGGAGATCGGCAAGTACCACCCCACCGAGGAGCCCTCGCTCATCGACATCAACTCCGAGCGGGCGCAGTACTGGCTCGGTGTCGGCGCGCAGCCGACCGAGCAGGTCGCCGCGCTGCTGAGGGTCACCGGTGACTGGCAGAAGTTCAAGGGTGAGGAGGGTGCAGAGGGCACCCTGAAGACCCGCGAGCCGAAGGCCGACAAGAAGGCGCTCTACGAGGCCGCCCTCGCGGCTTCCGACGGTGAGGACACCTCGGGTGCCACCACCCAGCGTCGCAAGAAGGCCGACAAGCCGGAGAAGGCAGAGGCCGCCGAGGCCCCCGCGGCGACCGAGGAGCCGGCCGCCGAGGAGCCCACCGCGCAGGAGACCGCCCCGGCGGCCGACACCGAGGGCTCGGCCGCGGCCAGCACCGGTGAGGGCGCCACCGAGGACTCCGCCACCGGCACCGAGGCTGCCGAGGGCAGCGAGCAGACCGACGAGGCCTGAGCGTGCTCGAAGAAGCCCTGGAGCATCTGGTCAAGGGCATCGTCGATCACGACGGTGACGTGGTCGTCCGCACCAAGCACGCCCGGCACGGCGACATCCTCGAGGTCCGGGTCCACCCCGAGGACCTCGGCCGCGTGATCGGTCGACGGGGTCGCACCGCCAGCGCGCTGCGGACCGTCGTCGGCGCCCTGGCCGGCGGCGAGAAGATCCGCGTCGACATCGTCGACACGGACCGGTCCCGCTGAGCGACCGACCACCCCACGACGACCGGCCGACCCGCCCGCGCGCTCCGGCGCCGGGCGGGTCGCCCGTTCCGCCACCGGAGGTAGGCATGAGCCAGAGCTATGTCGTCGCCCGCGTCGGCAAGCCGCACGGTCTGCGCGGTGAGGTCACCGTGCAGGTGCACACCGACGACCCCGCCGCCCGGTTCGTCCCCGGCGCGAGCTTCGCGACCGACCCCGCGCCACGGGGTCCGCTCCTCCTGACCGGCGTGCGCCGCCACCAGGGGGTGTACCTGCTGTCCTTCGAGGGGCATACCGACCGGGACGCCGCCGAGGAGCTGCGCGGCACCCGCCTGCTGGTGGACGACGAGGGCGAGAGCGAGCCCGGCGACGACTGGCGCGAGGAGGACCTGGTGGGGTTCGCGGTGAGCCTGCCCGACGGCAGCCACCTCGGCGAGGTCAGCGCGCTGCACGTCCGCCCGGCCCAGGACCTGCTGGAGGTGCGGACCACCCGGGGTCAGGTGCTGGTGCCCTTCGTCGAGGAGCTCGTCCCCGAGGTGGACGAGGATGCTCGCCGGGTCGTGGTCGATCCGCCGCCGGGCCTGCTGGAGCTGGGGGAGTGACCGGTATGCCGCTGCGGCTCGACGTGGTGACCATCTTCCCCGACTACCTCGCCCCGCTGGACCTGTCGTTGCTCGGGCGGGCACGCCGCGAGGGGTTGCTCGAGGTGCACGTGCACGACCTGCGCCGGTGGACCCACGACCGGCACCGGACCGTCGACGACACGCCCTACGGTGGCGGAGCGGGCATGGTGATGCGTCCCGAGCCCTGGGGAGAGGCGCTGGACGAGATCTGCTCCGCCCTGCCCGGCCGCACGCCGCACGTCGTCGTGCCCGGCCCCGGCGGGGAGGTCTTCACCCAGAGCACGGCGGCCCGGATGGCCGCCCAGGACGACTGGCTGGTCTTCGTCTGCGGGCGCTACGAGGGCATCGACGAGCGGGTCTACGACGAGTTCGCCGCGCGCTACCCGCTGTCCGTGCTCAGCCTGGGCGACTACGTCCTGAACGGCGGCGAGGTGGCCGTGCTGGTCATGACCGAGGCCATCGCGCGGCTGCTGCCCGGCATGGTCGGCAACGAGGCGTCGCTGGCGGAGGAGTCGCACACCGGCGGGCTGCTGGAGTACCCCGTCTACACCAAGCCGGCGAGCTGGCGCGGCCACGACGTGCCGGACGTGCTGCTCTCCGGTCACCACGGGCAGATCGCCGCCTGGCGGCACGAGCAACGGCTGGCCCGCACCCGGGAGCGCCGACCCGACCTGATGGAGCGCTACCGGACGATCTCGTCGTCGGAGTAGCCCTGGAGGAAGAGCAGGGCGGTGAGGTCGCCGTGGTCGACCCGCACGGGCGCTCGATCCGCCACCGCCGGCTTGGCATGCAGGGCCACCCCCAGCCCGGCGAGCTGCAGCATCGGCAGATCGTTCGCCCCGTCGCCGACGGCGACCACGTCGTCCGGTCCCAGCCCCAGCCGCGCGGTGATCTCCCGCAGGGCCGCGACCTTGGCGTCCTGCCCCACGACCGGTGGGACGACCCGGCCGGTGAGCCGGCCGTCCTCCACCTCCAGGGTGTTCGCCCGGTGCTCGTCGAACCCGAGCCGCGCCGCCACCTGCTCGGTGAAGTGGGTGAACCCGCCGGAGACGAGCGCGGCATACCCACCGTGCGCAGCGGTCGTGGCCAGCAGCTCCGGACCACCCGGCGCCAGCGTGATGCGCTCGTCCAGGACGCCGCGCACGACCTGCAGCGGCAGCCCTCGCAGCAGCCCCACCCGCTCGGCCAGGGCCTCGGCGAAGTCCAGCTCCCCGTTCATCGCGCGGGCGGTGATGGCGGCGACCCGCTCACCCACGCCGACCTCGGCCGCGAGCTCGTCGATGCACTCCTGCTGGATCATCGTGGAGTCCATGTCGGCGAGCAGCACCCTCCTGCGCCGCGGACCGTCCGGCTGCACGACCACGTCCACCCCCCGCGCCCGCCAGGAGTCCTGGTCGTGCGGCTCCATCGCCCACCCGTCCGCGACCTCCACCTCGACGGCGGCGCCGCGGCGCAGCCACCGGGGTGCCGACGTCGCGAGCCCGGCCCCCGCCTCGCGCACCGCCGCGTCGGTCAGCTCGGGGGAGGCAGGGTTGCACAGCAGGGTCAGCACGGGCACCCGCCGATGGTATGCGCCGACACCCCGTCCGAACGCCCGTGCCGCGGTTGCCGCGGGTCACCGCGGTGGGCTGCGACTTGGACGCCGGAGGGCACCTCTGGCAGACTGGATCCTTGCGTCCCGGCATCCGTGCCGACCAGCCCGTGCCCCTGCCACAGGGGGAGAGTGCGGGTGGCACCCGCCGACGACGACACCACGACGACACGTGCCGCGCAGCCGTCCGGCTGCGACGAGCACCGACCGCCGCGGGTGACCTGTGGCACCCGAGCAGGAGACACTCATGCACAAGCTTGCCGACCTCGACGCCGCCAGCCTCCGCAGCGACATCCCGGACTTCCGGGCCGGCGACACCGTCAACGTCCACGTCAAGGTCATCGAGGGCAACCGCTCCCGTGTCCAGGTCTTCAAGGGCGTCGTCATCCGCCGCCACGGTGGGGGCCTCGGCGAGACCTACACCGTCCGCAAGGTGTCCTTCGGCGTCGGCGTCGAGCGCACCTTCCCGCTGCACTCCCCGAACATCGAGAAGATCGAGGTCGTCAGCCGCGGTGACGTCCGGCGTGCCAAGCTCTACTACCTGCGCGACCTGCGCGGCAAGGCGGCCAAGATCCGCGAGCGCCGTGACAGCGTCCCCTCGATGAAGGGCGGGGCCCCGGCCGCCGAGGCGCCGGCCCAGCAGGACTGAGACCCTGGTCCTCCACGGACCCTGACGATCCCTCGCCGGCCTCCGGCGGGGGATCGGTCTGTTTCCAGCGTCCCGGGTTAGGGTCGGGGCGACCTCGAATCGACGCAAGGACGGCAGCTGGTGAGCGACCCCACGCGGGACACCCGGGCGGAGGGTGAGCACGACGACGTCGGGCCGGACCGTCCTGGCGGCGAGGACCAGGCGGAGCCGCGCCCTCGCGGAGGCTTCCTGGCGGCCCTCAAGGAGATCGCGGCGATCGCCGCGACCGCGGTGGTCCTGTCCTTCCTCATCAAGACCTTCCTCGCCCAGGCGTTCTGGATCCCGTCCGGGAGCATGGAGCAGACCCTGGTCTACGGCGACCGGGTCATGGTGAGCAAGGTGCAGCTCGGCTCGCTGGGCGTCGACCGTGGCGACATCGTCGTCTTCGAGGACCCGGGCGGGTGGCTGCCCCCGGTCGAGCGGGTGGATCGCGGGCCGGTGCTCAACTCGGCGCTGCGGGCGCTGGAGTTCGTGGGCGTGGCTCCCTCCTCCCAGGGCAACCACCTCATCAAGCGGGTCGTCGGGCTCCCAGGCGACACCGTGGCGTGCTGCGACGAGCAGGGTCGTCTCACCGTCAACGGGGAGCCGCTGGAGGAGGACTACCTCTTCCCCGGGGACGTCCCGAGCACCGCGGACTTCGAGATCACCGTGCCGGAGGGACGCATCTGGCTGATGGGCGACCACCGGTCCAACTCGCGCGACTCGCGCGCCAACGACGACGGCACGGGCGAGCAGGGGTCGGTGCCGCTGGAGGACGTCGTGGGTCAGGCGGTGGTCCTCATCTACCCGTTCGACCACTTCGACTGGTTCAGCATCCCGGACACCTACGCCGACGTGCCGGGGGCGCCATGACCGCCACCACGCGACGGACCACCACCCGCCGGCCCAGCCTGCGGGTCGAGCGGACGCTGCAGCGGGAGGGCTACGACGTCCTCGTGGGGATGGACGAGGTCGGCCGGGGCGCGCTCGCCGGGCCGGTGAGCGTCGGGGTGGTCGCGATCGACGGCACCTGCCGCAGCGCACCCCAGGGCGTCAAGGACTCCAAGCTGCTCACCGCCGCCGCGCGCGAGCGGCTCGTCCCGCGGATCCGGCGGTGGGCGATGGGCCACGGCGTCGGGCACGCCTGGCCCGAGGAGATCGACGCCATCGGCATCATGGCCGCGCTGCGGCTGGCCGGCGAGCGGGCCCTGGACCAGCTGGGGCAGGTGCGCCCCGACCTGGTCCTGCTCGACGGCAACCACGACTGGCTGACCGACCCGCACCGGGTGGGGCTGCTCGGGCTGGTCGACGGACCCGCGCCGCCGCTGGTGCGCACGATGATCAAGGCCGACCTGCGCTGCTCCTCGGTGGCGGCGGCGTCGGTCCTGGCGAAGGTCGAGCGGGACGGGCTGATGGTGCAGGCCTCGCGGGAGGAACGGCATACGCCCTATCTGTGGGAGCAGAACAAGGGGTATGCCGCGCCCGAGCACCAGGACGCGTTGCGGCGTCTGGGGCCCTGCGAGTGGCACCGGCGGAGCTGGAACATCGCCGCGGCGGGCACGGTCGCGGCGTGCGAGGAAGGGATGGCGCAGTGAGCGCGGAGGACCTGGAGAAGTACGAGACCGACGCCGAGCTGGCGTTGTACCGCGAGTACCGCGACGTGGTCGGGCTGTTCACGCACGTGGTCGAGACGGAGCGGCGGTTCTACCTCGCCAACGAGGTGGACGTGCAGGTGCGCAGCGGGGACGGGGAGACGTGGTTCGAGGTCACCCTCACGGACGCCTGGGTCTGGGACGTCTACCGGCCGGCGCGCTTCGTCAAGAAGGCCCGGGTGATCACCTTCAAGGACGTCAACGTCGAGGAGCTGGCCAAGTCCGACCTCGACGTCAAGGGCTTCACCGAGAGCAGCTGATGCACGGGTGACCCGGCACGGTGGCCGGGTCACCCGCGCGGGCCGCTCACAGGTTGCGGCACTGGTCCTCCTTGTTGCCGTCGACGCGGTTCTGGCTGCCCCGGGGTGCGGGGGTGTTGGACTTGCACTGCAGGTTGCCGTCCACGACGTTGCGGCTGATGGTCTTGGCGCCGGCCCGGTTGCTGAAGAACTGGATGTCGCCGTTGACCCGGTTGTCCCGCACGACCTGCGCCGCACGGTTGCGCTTGCTCTGGATGTTGCCGTCGACGCGGGAGTCGGCGACGGTGAGGTAGCGGCCGTCCTCGACCTGGACGTCACCCTTGACGACCGCGGTCGAGCGGACCGTGACCCGGCGGTGGCCGTCGGCCTGGACGTTGCCGTCCACCAGGCCGTCGTTGACCACGACCGTGGCGTTGGCGCGGACCAGGACGTTGCCCTTGACCGTGGTGCGGTTCAGGGTGCACGAGGCGCCCTTGGGCACGATGACGTTGCCGTCGACGACGACCCGGCCGATGCTGCCGCGGCAGGTGCGGTCGTCGGCGTGGGCCGGGGCGGCGGACACCAGCGCCCCGAGCGTCAGCATGGTGATGGTGGTGAGGGAAACGAGCGTGCGTCGCATGATCTCGACCTTTCGGTGGTGGCGGGTTCCGGGCGGAACCACGCTCGGGACCCACAGTGGGGCACCGCCATGAGGGTGCCGTGAGGTCAGGGTGAGAGGTGTCTCATCTGGGTGTCGTCCACATCCTGGGGCGCCTGGAGCGACCGTCCACAGATGGTCGGCCGGACGTCCGGGTGGGGTTGTGGCCGGGCCGGGCGTGCCCTTGTCTGGAGGTCGCACGACAGTGCGGTCGAGGAGGGGACATGGCTGGTGGGGGTATGCCCTGGGCGCGGGCCCGGGAGGTCGGCGACGAGGGTGAGGAGCTGGTGTGCGCGCACCTGGAGCAGCAGGGGTGGCGGGTCGTCGACCGCAACTGGAGGTGCGCCGAGGGAGAGATCGACATCGTCGCGTGCGAGGGCGAGATGTTCGTCTTCTGCGAGGTCAAGACGCGACGCTCGGTGCGCTTCGGGGAGCCGGTGGAGGCGGTCGGCCAGGACAAGGCCCGCCGCCTCCGGACGCTGGCCTGGGCCTGGCTGGACGCGCACGGGCATCGCGGCGCGGCCTTCCGGATCGATCTGGTCGGAGTGCTGCGACGGCGCGACGACGCGCCCTTGCTCACCCACCTGCGGGCGGTGGCCTGATGGGGCTGGCGCGGACGCACGCGGTGACCCTCAGCGGTGTCGAGGGACGGCTGGTGACGGTGGAGGCCCAGGGTGCCGACGGGCTCCCGGCCACGGTGATGACCGGGCTCGCCGACAGCGCCTGCCGGCAGGCGCCGGACCGGGTGCGACCGGCACTGCGCAACTGCGGTATGCCCGTGCCTCCCCGCCGGTGGACGATCAACCTGTCCCCGGCCGGGGTCCCCAAGACCGGGAGCGGCCTCGACCTGTCGATCGCGGTGGCGATGATGGCGGCGGAGGGGCACGTGCCTGCGTCCGCCGTCGCCGGTGTGGCGCACATCGGTGAGGTGGGGCTGGCCGGGGACGTGCGGCGCGTCCCCGGGGTGCTGCCGATGGTGGTGGCGGCGGTCGCCGGTGGTGTGGAGGAGGTGCTCGTCGCCGCCGACGTGGCCCGCGAGGCCGCGCTCGTGGACGGGGTCAGGGTGCACCCGGTGCGCACCCTGACCGAGGTCCGGTCCTTCTTCCTGGCCAGGGCCGAGGGCTCGGGCTTCGACCTGGCGATGCCACCGGCGGCGCCGGAGCCCACCCCGGCTGTCCCGGACCTCGGCGACGTGGTGGGTCAGGCGGTGGCCCGGCAGGCGCTGGAGATCGCGGCGGCCGGCGGCCACCACCTGCTGCTCGTCGGGCCGCCCGGGGCGGGCAAGACCATGCTGGCCGAGCGGCTTCCCGGCCTGCTTCCGGAGCTCGGCGGCGACGACGCCCTGGCGGTGACCGCCATCCACTCGGTGCTCGGCGCGCTGGAGGCGGACGACCGGATGGTGTGCCGGCCGCCGTTCGTGGCGCCGCACCACACCGCCTCGACCGCGGCGGTCATCGGCGGCGGCTCCCGGGCCGTGCACCCGGGGGCGGTGTCGCGAGCGCATCACGGGGTGCTCTTCATGGACGAGTCACCGGAGTTCCGCCGGGACGTCCTGGACGGCCTGCGTCAACCGCTGGAGTCTGGCGAGGTGGTGATCGCCCGCGCCGACCGGCACGTGCGGCTGCCGGCCCGCTTCCAGCTGGTGCTCGCCGCGAACCCGTGCCCGTGCGGCAGCTCCGGTGGGCAGTGCGTGTGCACGCCGTTCCGGCGCAACGGCTATCTCGCTCGCCTCTCCGGCCCGCTGCTGGACCGGGTGGACCTGAAGCTGGGCGTGAACGCGGTGACGCGGGGAGATCTCGCGCTGCCGCCCGGAGAGCCCTCCGCCGTGGTCGCGGCCCGCGTCGCGCTGGCACGGCGACGTCAGCAGGAGCGGTGGGGCGGCCTGCCCTTCCGCCTCAACAGCCAGGTCCCGGGAGCCCTGCTGCGTGGAGCGCCGTGGCGGCTCGGCAGCCGGGAGCGGCGACCGCTCGAGACGGCGATGGACCGGGGAGCCCTCACCCTGCGGGGGCTGGACCGGACGCTGCGGGTGGCCTGGACCCTGGCGGACCTGCGCGGTGCGCCACGCCCCGAGCTGGACGACGTCGGCCTGGCGCTCGACCTGCGCACCCCGACGGGGGTGAAGGTGGCATGACCGGGATGAGTCAGTCCGAGCGTCGGGCGCGGATCCTGTTGTCCCGGCTGGCCGAGCCCTACGACGCGCAGGTGCAGGGGCTGGTCGCCGAGCACGGGGTCGAGGCGGTGGTGGGTCAGGCGCTGCGGGGCACGCGGTTGCCGTCCGCGCCCGAGCTGCGCCGGCTGAGCGCCCGGGCCGACCGGGCGACCGGGGTCGACGACGCGCACGTGGCCCGCCTCGTCGGGGCCAGGGTGCTCGTGCCCGGTGATGCCGAGTGGCCGTCCGGCCTCGATGCGCTCGAGCACCCGCCGTGGTGCCTGTGGGTGTCGGGTCCGGGCCGGTTGGACCAGCTGGCGGACCGCAGCGTGGCGGTCGTCGGCTCGCGGGCCAGCACCGCCTACGGCGACCACGTCACGGCTGGACTCTGCGTCGACCTGGTCGGACGGGAGTTCACCGTCGTCTCCGGAGCCGCCTTCGGGATCGACGCGGCCGCGCACCGGGCCACGCTCTCGGTCGACGGATCGACTGTCGCGGTGCTGGCCGGAGGGGTCGACGTCGACTACCCGCGCGCCAACGCCTCGCTCCTGCACCAGATCCGGGAGACCGGGCTGGTGGTGAGCGAGACCCCTCCAGGAGGCGCTCCGGCCCGGATGCGCTTCCTGGCCCGCAACCGCATCATCGCCGGGCTGAGCCTCGGCGTGGTCGTCGTGGAGGCGGGCCTGCGCTCCGGCGCGCGGTCGACGGTCAAGCACGCCCGAGAGCTGGGTCGGCACGTCATGGCCGTGCCCGGCTCGGTCGAGAGCCTCATGTCGCAGGGAGCCCATGCCGAGATCCGGATGGGCGCGGAGCTGGTGACGGACGGCGCCGAGGTGGCCGAGCTGGTCGGGCGCATGGGGGAGGACCTCGCCCCGGCGAAGCAGGGCCGGGTGCGGGTCGAGGACCAGCTGAGCGACGAGCTCCGCCGGGTCTGGCAGTGGCTGCGCCCACGCTCGTCCAGCGGGGTCGACGAGGTGATGCTGCGCTCCGGGCTCACCCTGGCGGAGACCCTCGGTGTGCTCCGCGAGCTCGAGCGCGAGGGCCTGGCCGAGGAGCTGCTGGACGGCTGGCAGCGACGGCCCGCGGGGTCCCGGTGATGGCGCGCCTCCGCAGCCGCGGCGTGCGCGCGGTGGTGATGGTGGCTCTCGGGATCATCGTCGTCACGCCGGGCCAGGGCGCGGACGGAGCGGTGGCCGACCCGATGGTGACCTCACCCGCGCGGGAGGAGACCCGGGGCGGCCGGTCCACGGAGGCGACCCGCCCGGCAGCGGCCGTCGCGGGTGCCACCGCCTCCGCCGTGGTGGGTGCGCGAGCAGACCCGGAGCAGCGTCGGGACCGGAGCCGGACCGCCCTCTGGGCGTGGCCGCTGGCCGGGACGCCGACCGTGGTCCACGGCTACGACCCGCCCGCCGTGCGCTGGGGAGCGGGCCACCGGGGGATCGACCTGGCCGGGATCCAGGGGGAGTCGGTGCGTGCGGTGGAGGCCGGCGTGGTCACCCACAGCGGGAAGATCGCCGGGGTGGGCGTGGTCAGCGTCACCCACGCGAGCGGTCTGCGCAGCACCTACCAACCGGTGGCGGACCGGATCCCGCGGGGGACGCGGGTCGCGCGTGGCGACCAGCTCGGGCGTCTCGACGAGGGTGGCCACTGCCGGCTGCGAGCCTGTCTGCACCTGGGTGCCCTCCGCGGTCGGGACGGCTACGTCGACCCGACCCCGCTGCTCCTCGGCGTAGAGCTCACCCTGCTGCCGGTGGAGCCCTGAGCCGGCTGCGCCGGGCGCTCAGGTGATCAGGGTCCACAGGCCCACGAGGACGAGCACGCCGACGGCGATCGCGATGACGGCGGGGAGCACGATGAGCACCACGGCACAGAGGAGGTAGAGGACGGCCGGCCGGTCCGAGCGACGGCCCTCGGCCAGGGTGGCCTGCAGCAGCCGGTAGTTCTTCCGGTTCGACCGGTGCGCCACGTCGGCGGCGTCCCCGACGACGGGCAGGAGCCCGAGGGCCGCGTCCAGCAGGACGTTCCACGCCATCCGGGCCAGCACCCAGACCGGGACGCGACGTCGTGCCGCGTCCACCATGATCGCGGCCGAGAGTCCGGACCCGATGATGTCACCGGCACCGGGCAGCAGTCCCAGCAGCGCATCGATGCCCAGCCCGATCCTGGTGCCGGGGATGGTGACCAGGTCGTCCATGACCCGGGCCAGGTGCCGGCTGGCACCGGTGTCAGGCGCCGCAGCCTGCGTGCTGCGCGGTGCTGCGGCCGGTGTCGCCGGTGCGGTGGGGTCCTCGGGCATCCCCCGATTGTCCTCGACCGGACCGCGTCCGTCACTCAGGCGCGTGGGTGCGCCTGCTGGTATGCCGTCCGGAGCCGGTCGACCGAGACGTGGGTGTAGATCTGGGTCGTCGCGAGGCTGGCGTGGCCGAGCAGCTCCTGCACCGTGCGCAGGTCGGCACCACCCTCCAGCAGGTGGGTCGCGGCGCTGTGCCGGAGTCCGTGCGGCCCCAGGTCGGGGGCGTCCGGGAGGTGCTGCAGCAGCTCGTGCAGCGTGGACCGGACCTGGCGCTGCCCGATCCGCCCACCCCGCCGTCCGAGGAACAGCGCGGGCCCGGAGTGCTCGGTCACCAGCCGGGGCCGCCCGGTCGACAACCAGGAGGTGACCGCCTCGGCGGCGGGTGCCCCGAAGGGCACGATCCGCTCCTTGTCGCCCTTGCCCAGGACCCGGGCGGTGCCCTGCGCCAGGTCGACGTCGTCGACGTCGAGCCCGGTCAGCTCGCCCACGCGCATACCCGAGGCGTAGAGCAGCTCGAGCATCGCGCGGTTGCGCTGGTGCACCGGGTCCTCGTCATCGGCAGCCAGCGCCGCGAGATCCATCAGCTCGGTGGCCTGACCTGCCTTGAGCACGCCGGGGAGGTGCGTGTCCTTCCCGGGAGCCACGAGCCGCAGCGAGGGGTCCACCTCCAGTCGTCCGGTGCGCTGCGCCCAACGGAAGAAGGTCTTGGCCGCCGCCGCCCGGCGGGACACCGTCGATCGGGACGCGCCCTCGGCACCGGCCCGCCCCAGCCAGGAGCGCAGGTCGGCCAGGCGCACCGACCCGAGCCCGACGACCTCGCGCTCGACCAGGAAGGCTCCGAGGGCGGCGAGGTCGCCCAGGTAGGCGCGCACGGTGTGCGCCGAGCGGCCCCTCTCGACCTCGAGGTGCTGGGTGAAGGCCGCGAGCACCTCGCCCGAGAACGGGGTGTCACCGTCGGCAGCCCTGGTGGCAGGCATACTCCCCAGCCTGTCAGGCCCCGGCCAGCCGGTGCAGGCGGCGCGCCGCCTCGCGGAGCACCTCGTCCTGCTTGCAGAAGGCGAAGCGGACCAGGCTCCGCACCGGCTCGGGGTCGTCGCAGAAGACCGACACCGGGACGCCGACGAGACCCAGGTCCTCCGGCATCCGCCGGCAGAACTCGACCGCGTCGTCCACCCCGTGACCGGCCAGGTCCGCGATGACGAAGTAGCTGCCCTGGCACGGGCTGACCGGCACGTCCACCTCGGTGAGGGCGCTCACCAGCAGGTCCCGCTTGGCCTGCAGCGTGGCGGCGAAGCCGGTGAAGAACTCGTCGGGCATCCGCAGGCCGTGCGCGACGGCGGGCTGCACGTGCGTCACCCCGACGAAGGTGAGGAACTGCTTGACCGCCGCCACCGCGTCCACCAGGTGCGCAGGGCCGCTGACCCAGCCGGTCTTCCACCCGGTCAGCGAGAAGGTCTTGCCGACCGAGGAGATGGTGAGGGTGCGGTCGAACATGCCCGGCAACGTCGCGATCGGGGTGTGCCGCAGCCCGTCGAAGACCAGGTGCTCGTAGACCTCGTCCGCGATCACCACCAGGTCACGCTCCCGGGCGATCTCGGCGATCCCCTCCAGCTCCTGCGCCGAGAACACCTTGCCGGTCGGGTTGTGCGGCGTGTTCAGCACCAGCACCCGGGTGCGGTCGTTGACGGCGGCACGCAGCTCGTCGAGGTCGAGGCGGAGGTCGGGGAAGCGCAGCTGCACCGTCCGGCGCAGCCCGCCGGCCATCGCGACCGCGGCGCCGTAGGAGTCGTAGGACGGCTCGACGAGCACGACCTCCTCGCCGGGCTCGACCAGGGCGATGAGCGAGGCGGCGATCGCCTCGGTGGCGCCGACGGTGATGAGCACCTGGGACTGGGGGTCGAGCGGTATGCCGTACCAGTGGTCCTGGTGCGCCGCCACCGCCTCGCGCAGCGCGGGGAGGCCGCGGGCCGGGGCGTACTGGTTCAGGCCCTCTCGCAGGCCTTCCGCCGCGATCTCCCGCATCTCCTCGGGGCCGTCGGTGTCCGGGAACCCCTGGCCCAGGTTGACGGCGTCGAACTGCAGCGCCCGTTGGGTCATCTCGGCGAAGACGCTGGTGCCGAACGGTCGCAGACGCTGGACGAGGGAATCGCTCATGCCGCCACCGTAACGATTCGGAGCGGGCGGCCCGGTGCCGTATCATCGGTGGCACGTGCGTCTCGTGCTGCCCTCGGGCGGGTGAGCCGCGCGAATTCGCGCCCGGGCGCGACCGGACCGCACCGCATACCTCTCGCAGGTATCGGCCAGTGGCCGGTGGCGCACCCCGCGGTCCCGCCGAGTCTCACCCTGGTGAGCAGGCGGGTGGGGAGCGTCCCCGGGCCAGGACACAACTGCAACCGAGAAGAAAGCGAGACCACGGCATGGCCGTCGTCACCATGCGCCAGCTCCTGGAGAGCGGCGTCCACTTCGGGCACCAGACCCGTCGTTGGAACCCCAAGATGAAGCGCTTCATCATGACCGAGCGCAACGGCATCTACATCATCGACCTGCAGCAGTCGCTGACCTACCTCAACGAGGCCTACGACTTCGTCAAGCAGACCGTCGCGCACGGCGGGTCGATCCTGTTCGTCGGCACCAAGAAGCAGGCGCAGGAGTCGATCGCCGAGCAGGCCACCCGCGTGGGGATGCCCTACGTCAACCACCGCTGGCTGGGCGGCATGCTCACCAACTTCCAGACCGTCTCCAAGCGGTTGACCCGCATGAAGGAGCTCGAGGAGATCGACTTCGACGATGTGGCCGGCAGCGGCCGCACGAAGAAGGAGCTGCTCATGATGAGCCGCGAGTACGACAAGCTCGCGAAGACCCTGGGCGGCATCCGCGACATGCAGAAGGTGCCCTCGGCGGTCTGGGTCGTCGACACCAAGAAGGAGCACCTGGCCGTCACCGAGGCCCGCAAGCTCGGCCTGCCGGTCATCGCGATCCTGGACACCAACTGCGACCCGGACGAGGTCGACTACAAGATCCCGGGCAACGACGACGCGATCCGCTCCGTCACCCTGCTGACCCGCGTGGTCGCCGACGCCGTCGCCGACGGGCTGATCGCCCGCTCCGGTGGTGGCAGCGAGGCCGGTGCCGAGACCGAGGGTGCGGAGAACGAGCCGATGGCCGAGTGGGAGCGCGAGCTCCTCGCCGGCGCCGAGGAGGCGCAGGCCGCGCCGGCCGCCGACGAGGCGCAGAGCGCACCGGCCGCCGAGCCCGAGACCGCCGACGCTGCGGCCGCCACCACGGAGACCACCGCCGTCGCCGACGAGGCCCAGGCGACCGAGGCCGCCGCGGAGACGGCCGAGGCCACCGAGGCCGAGGCCGACGCCCAGCCCACCCAGTCCTGACGCACCTGAAGGAGCACAGAAGCACTCATGGCGAACTACACCGCCGCTGACATCAAGGCGCTGCGCGAGTCCACCGGCGCCGGGATGATGGACGTCAAGAAGGCCCTCGACGAGGCCGACGGCGACACCACCAAGGCGACCGAGATCCTGCGGGTCAAGGGCCTGAAGGGCGTCACCAAGCGCGAGGGCCGCTCGGCCACCAACGGGCTGGTGCGCGCGCAGGTCGACGGAGGCGTCGGCACGCTGGTCGAGGTCAACTGCGAGACCGACTTCGTGGCCAAGGGCCCGACCTTCGCCGAGCTGGCCGACCGGGTCCTGGCCCAGGCCGTGGCCGTCGAGGCCGGCGACGCGGACGCCCTCCTGGCCTCGGAGCTGGACGGCAAGACCGTCAAGGAGGTCCTCGACGACGCGAACGCCACCATCGGCGAGAAGATCGAGGTCCGCCGGGTCGCCCGGGTCGAGGGCGACCAGGTCGTGTCCTACCTGCACAAGACGATGCCCGACCTGCCTCCGCAGATCGGCGTGCTGGTGGCCACCTCCGGTGGCGACCAGCAGGTCGCCCGCGACATCGCGATGCACGTCGCGGCGTTCTCCCCGTCGGTGCTGACCCGCGCGGAGATCGACGGCGAGACGGTGGAGAACGAGCGCCGCATCGCCGAGCAGACCGCCCGTGAGGAGGGCAAGCCGGAGCAGGCCCTGCCCAAGATCATCGAGGGCCGGGTGAACGGCTACTACAAGGAGAACGTCCTCCTCGACCAGCCTTTCGCCAAGGACAACAAGAAGACCGTCGCCAAGGTCGCCGAGGAGGCGGGCGCCGAGGTGACCGGCTTCGCCCGCTTCAAGGTCGGTGTCTGAGGCAGACGCCACCTGCCGACGAGGCAGCCGCAGGCCGGGTTCCCGTTCGGGAGCCCGGCCTGCGTCGTGTCAGGCCCCACCCGGCCGGGAAGAGGGAGGGGGTCCCTGGGGCCCTCAGGGTCGGCCGAGGTCGTCCAGGCCGAGGTCGAGGACGGGAGCGCTGTGCGTGATCCAGCCGACCGACACCAGGTCCACCCCCGTCGCGGCCAGCGCCGGCCCGGTCTCAGCGGTGACCCGACCGGACGCCTCGGTGGTGAGCCGCCCGTCGACGAGGGCCACCGCCTCCGCGAGCTCCCGCGGTGACATGTTGTCGAGCAGCACCGCGTCGACCGGGCGCTCGCAGGCCAGCAGCTCCCGGAGCTGGTCCAGGGTGTCGACCTCGACCTCGATGCTCACCAGGTGACCGACACCCTGCTGCGCCCGTCGCACCGCCTCGGTCACCGAACCCGCCACGGCGATGTGGTTGTCCTTGACCAGCACGGCGTCGTCCAGCCCGAACCGGTGGTTGACCCCGCCGCCGACGCGGACGGCATACTTCTCCACCGTCCTCAGGCCGGGTGTCGTCTTGCGGGTGCAGCAGACGCGGGTCCGGGTGTGCCCGATGGCGTCGGCGACCTGCGCGGTGGCGGTGGCCACCCCGGAGAGGTGCCCGAGGAAGTTGAGCGCCACCCGTTCGCCGGTGAGGATGCCGCGGGCCGGGCCGGTGACCACGGCCACGACGTCGCCCGGCTCCACGCGCGACCCGTCCGGGGCGGAGACGTCGACCCGGATCTCCGGGTCGACCAGGGAGAAGGTACGCCGGGCCAGGTCGAGGCCTGCCACCACGCCGGCCTCGCGAGCGGTCACCGACATGGTGGCGCGGGCAGCGGCCGGGACGACGGCCTGGGTCGTGAGGTCACCGGCCCGTCCGAGGTCCTCGTGCAGGGCGGCGCGGACGAGGGGCTCGCAGACGAGGTCGGGGAGACCGTGGGTGCTCATGCGCTCCTCCGTGCGGGGACGGGGGCGGAGACGACGTCCGCCAGGGTGAGGAGGGTGTGCCGGACGGGTCCGACCGGACCCGGGTGGTCCAGCCGCAGGTGGCCACCGCGAGACTCCGCGCGCAGCTGCGCGCTCCGGGCGACGAGCAGGGCGACCAGCACGGGGTCGGAGACCCCGTCGACGCCGTGCCGGTCGACCTCGACGGCCAGGCGCTCCACCGCGGCGGCCAGACCGGCGCCGTCCCGGGCGATCCCCACCTGCTCGGTCATCGTCGGGCGCACCCAGGGGGGCGGCCCTGGCGCGGTATGCCGTCGCCCACCGCGGTGCGGCGGCTCGGCAGCGCGCGGGGCCGCCGACCCTCGGTCGACCTGGCGCACCCCGGCGGCGACGCGTGCACCGCAGACCACGGCCTCCAGCAGCGAGTTGCTGGCGAGTCTGTTGGCGCCGTGCAGCCCGGTCGAGGCGACCTCGCCGACGGCCCACAGGCCGGGGACGGTGGTGCGCCCCGCCGGGTCCACCAGCACGCCCCCGCAGTGGTAGTGCGCGGCGGGCCGCACCGGGATGGCCACCGACCCGGGATCGACGCCTGCACGACGGCAGGCCTCCCAGACGGCCGGGAAGTGCGAGGCCAGCCTGGCACCCGGCGCCGAGCGGGCGTCCAGCCCGACCCGACCCCCGCGCCGCAGCTCGGATGCCACCGCCCGCGCGACGACGTCGCGCGCGGCGAGGTCACCCGCCCCGCCGGCCGAGGCGTCGAGCAGCCGTCTGCCGGACCCGTCGACCAGGACGGCGCCCTCACCCCGGACCGCCTCGCTGACCAGGGGCATGGGGTCGCGACCCACGTCCAGGGCGGTGGGGTGGAACTGCACCATCTCCAGGTCACGGAGCACCGCCCCGGCCCGGGCGGCCAGGGCCAGCCCGCTGCCGGTCGCGCCACGAGGGTTGGTGGTGTGCTGCCACAGGGCTCCGGTGCCGCCGGTGGCCAGGACGACCGTGGGTGACTCCAGGACGCTGAGCTCGCGGTCGGGCCCGACCTCCACCTCGACCCCGCGCACCTCGCCGTCCGCTCCGAGGACCAGTCTGCGGGCGCGCGCCTGCTCGACGACGGTGATCGACGGGGTCGCGCGGACCGCGGCGACGACCGCCCGCATGATCTCGGCGCCGCTGCCGTCGCCGCCCACGTGGACGATCCGGCGCCGGCCGTGGGCACCCTCCAGGCCCAGGGCGTAGGACCCGTCCGGCTCCCGGTCGAAGGCGACCCCGAGCCCGTCCAGCCAGGCCACCGCACCGGGAGCGGCCTCGACGACGGACCGGACGACCTCGGCGTCGCACAGGCCGGCACCCGCCGCCAGGGTGTCGCCGAGGTGCTGGGCGGCCGAGTCGTCCGGGTCGACCGCGGCGGCGATCCCACCCTGGGCCCAGCCGCTCGCGGCGCCGCTGCCGAGCCGGCCGGCGCAGAGCACGACGCACGGCTCGGGTGCCAGGTGCAGCGCCGTCGTGAGACCGGCGAGGCCGGCGCCCACCACCACCGGGACCCGGGTCATACCGCCAGCATCCGCTCGACCGCCCGCCGCGCGCGGTGCGCCACCTGGTCCTCGATGCGCACCTCGTGGCTCATGGTCTCCAGCGAGCGTCGGATCGTGGACAACGTGCTGCGGCGCATGTGCGGGCAGATGTTGCAGGGCCGCACGAAGTCGATGTCCGGGTGCTCGGCCGCCACGTTGTCGCTCATCGAGCACTCGGTGATGAGGGCCACCTGGCTGGGTCGGCGCGTGACCACGAAGTCGAGCATCTGGGCGGTCGACCCGGAGTGGTCGGCCTCGGCCACCACGTCGGGAGGGCACTCCGGGTGGGCCAGCACGACCGCGTCGGGATGCTCCCGGCGCAGCTGGCGCACGTCGGCGGGGGAGAACCTCTCGTGCACCTCGCAGTGCCCCGCCCAGGTGACCACCTCGACCCCGGTCTGCGCCGCGATGTTCTTCGCGAGGAACTCGTCCGGGATCATGATGACCTTGTCGACCCCGAGCGACTCGATGACCTGCACGGCGTTGCCGGAGGTGCAGCAGATGTCGCTCTCGGCCTTGACGTCCGCCGAGGTGTTGACATAGGTCACGACCGGCACGCCCGGGTGCTGCTCGCGCAACGTGCGCACGTCCGCGGCGGTGATCGACTCGGCCAGCGAGCAGCCGGCCCGCAGGTCGGGGATGAGCACCGTCTTGCCCGGGTTGAGCAGCTTGGCCGTCTCGGCCATGAAGTGGACCCCGGCGAGCACGATCACGTCGGCGTCCACGCGCTCGGCCTCGCGGGCCAGGGCCAGGGAGTCACCGACGATGTCGGCGACGCAGTGGAAGATCTCCGGGGTCTGGTAGTTGTGCGCCAGCACGACGGCGTTGCGCTCCCGCTTCAGCCGACCGATCGCCTCGACGTCCTCGGCGAACGCCGGCCACTCGACCTCGGGGATGACGTGCCGGACCCGCTCGTAGACGTGGGCGGTGCGGGCGGCTGCGGCGGCGGCCTCCGACGGTGCCGTGCTCAGGGTGGTCATCGTGTCTCCTCCACGGGCCGGGCGGGACCCTTATGCTGAGTGTGAGCATTAGACGGGACGAGTATATATGCTGGAGGTGAGCATAAGTCAATCCGGAGTGTCGGAGGTGGTCCTCGTGCAGCGGGACGGGCAGGATGACCTGGTGCCTGACCTGAGCGCGGAGCTGGTGGCGGTGGTGACCGCCGTCGACGCAGACGTGCCCGTGCTGCTCACCGCGGGCGAGCCGGAGCGGCTCCCTGCCGGCCCGTTGCGCTCGGACCACCGGTCGATGCAGTCCGGGCTGAGCGCCTGGGTGGAGCAGCAGACGGGGCACCGGCTGGGCTACGTCGAGCAGCTCTACACCTTCGCCGACTCGGGCCGGGACGAGCGCCGCGCGATCTCGGTGTCCTACCTCGGGCTGACCCGCACCACGGACGGACCCGGGTGGCAGGACTGGTATGCCTACTTCCCGTGGGAGGACCGACGCGCACCGTCGGGTGTGGTCCCAGCGGCTGCGGCCATGGTCGACGACCTGGTGCGACCGGCGCTCGACGCGTGGGTCGCTGCCGGCACGACCGACGAGCGGGACCGGCGTCGCCGCCGGGCCGACATCTGCTTCGGGCTGGGGGGCCGCCACTGGTCGCCCGAGCTGGCGCTGCAGCGCTACGAGCTGCTCTACGAGTCGGGGGCCATCCCCGAGGCGGGCACCGGTGGACCCACCGTGCCCGGTCAGGCGATGCAGTCCGACCACCGCCGCATCCTCGCGACGGCGCTGTCCCGGCTGCGGGCCAAGATCCAGTACCGACCCGTGGTCTTCGAGCTGGTGCCGGACTCCTTCACCCTGGGCCAGCTGCAGCGCACGGTCGAGGCGCTCGCGGGACAGCCGCTGCACAAGCAGAACTTCCGACGGCTCGTGACCGGTCAGGAGCTGGTCGAGGAGACGGGGTCGAGCTCGAGCCAGACCGGGGGCCGGCCGGCCAGGCTCTACCGCTTCCGCCGCGACGTGCTGGACGAGCGCCACGTCGCGGGCACCAAGCTGCCGTCGGTCCGCTGAGGCCCGGCCGGCGACCCGCCTTCCGACTCCTACGCAGAAAGTGTTCGTCTGCCGTGATGCATCAGCGCAGAGGAACAGTTTCCGCATACGAGTGCTCAGTCGCCTCGCCGTGCACCCACGCAGGGGTCGGCGCGGATCGCCGCACCCAGCACCGTGTGGCAGGATCGAGCGACCGCCCAGCACGATCCAGGAGGATCCGCATGACCACGACCGTGTCCGAGCACGACACCCAGGCCAGTCCCGAGTCCGCCGGAGGGCCGCGCCGGGTCCTGCTCAAGCTGTCGGGGGAGGCCTTCGGGGGCGGCAACGTGGGGGTGGACCCGGACGTGGTCAAGGGGATCGCGCACCAGATCGCGGACGCGCACCGGGCCGGGGTGGAGATCGCGGTGGTGATCGGTGGGGGCAACTTCTTCCGGGGGGCCGAGCTGCAGCAGCGGGGCATGGAGCGGGCGCGGGCGGACTACATGGGGATGCTGGGCACCGTCATGAACTGCCTCGCCCTGCAGGACTTCTTGGAGAAGGAGGGCGTGGACACCCGCGTGCAGACCGCGATCACCATGGGGCAGGTGGCCGAGCCCTACATCCCGCGGCGCGCCATGCGCCACCTGGAGAAGGGCCGCGTGGTCATCTTCGGCGCGGGCGCGGGGATGCCGTACTTCAGCACCGACACGGTGTCGGCGCAGCGGGCGCTGGAGATCAAGTGCGACCAGGTCCTCATGAGCAAGCACGGCGTGGACGGTGTCTACACCGCGGACCCGCGGCGCGACGCGGCCGCCCGCAAGCTGGACCGGCTGACCTTCTCCGAGGCGCTCAGCGGCAACCTCAGGGTCGTCGACGCCGCCGCCTTCAGCCTCTGCATGGACAACGCGCTCCCGATGCTGGTCTTCGGCATGGACGGCGAGGACTCCATCACCCGCGCGATCAAGGGTGAGAGGATCGGGACACTCGTGACCGCGGGGTGACCCCCGGCACCGCACCGACCAGTCGCCGAACGACACACCACCGAAGGAGCACGACATCATGTCCGAGGTCGTCGAGATGGCCCTCATGGAGGCCGAGGAGAAGATGGACAAGGCCCTGGAGGTGGCCCGTGAGGACATGGCCTCCATCCGCACCGGACGGGCGCACCCGGGCATGTTCAGCAAGCTCGAGGTGGACTACTACGGTGCGCCGACCCCGCTGCAGCAGCTGGCCAGCTTCAGCATCCAGGACGCACGCACCGTGCTCATCACCCCCTACGACAAGGGGGCGATGAAGGACATCGAGAAGTCGCTCCGGGACGCCGACCTGGGGGCCAACCCCAGCAACGACGGCAACGCCATCCGCATCGTCATGCCGCAGCTCACCGAGGAGCGGCGGCGGGAGTACATCAAGCTCGCCCACGCCAAGGGCGAGGAGGCCAAGGTGTCCGTGCGGCACGTGCGTCGGCACGCCAAGGACCTCATCGACAAGGCCGTCAAGGACGGCGAGATCGGGGAGGACGACGGGTCCCGCGGCGAGAAGGAGCTGGAGGGCCTCACCAAGCGGCACGTCGACGCCGTCGACGACATCCTCAAGCACAAGGAGGCCGAGCTGCTCGAGGTCTGAGCAGCCGTCCGCTGGGAGCCACCCCGATGACCGAGCCCACGACCGGGACGCCGGCACCCGAGCAGCCGCTGACCCGCCGGGCGGCGCGTGCCGCCCGGCGGGCCGCACGGGCGTCCGACCCGGGGCGCACGCCGCGCGCCGGGCGGAACCTGCCCGCAGCCATCGGGGTGGGGGTCTTCCTGGTCGCGCTGATCCTCGCCAGCCTCGTCTTCTGGAAGCCCGCCTTCGTCTACCTCGTCACCGCTGCCGCGGTGGTGGGGGTGTGGGAGCTCGCGGAGGGTCTGCGCAGCGGCCGGGTGGACGCTCCGCTGCCCCCCGTCCTGGCCTCGGTCGGCCTGGTCCCGCTGGCCTACTACGGCGGTGCCGACGCGCTCGCCGTCGGCTTCGCGGCGGCGGCCGCCCTGGTGCTGCTGTGGCGCAGCTTCGGCTTCGCGCAGGACGCCGCGCGGGACGTCGCCGGTGGCGTCTTCATCGTGGCCTACGTGCCGCTGCTGGCTGCGATCAGCTCGCTCATGCTCGCCCAGCCGGACGGGGCCGGGCGGATCATCACCTTCATCCTGGTCACCGTGGCCTCGGACACCGGAGGGTATGCCGTCGGCGTGCTGCGGGGACGCACCCCGATGGCGCCCTCGCTGTCGCCGAAGAAGTCGTGGGAGGGCTTCGCCGGGTCGGTCGCGACCAGCGCCCTGGTCGGCGTGCTCTGCGTGGTGCTGCTGCTCGACGGGGCGTGGTGGGCCGGGGCGCTCGTCGGTGCCGTGGCCGCGGCCTTCGCCACCGTGGGGGACCTCGCCGAGTCGGCCATCAAGCGCGACCTCGGGATCAAGGACATGGGCAGCATCCTGCCCGGGCACGGTGGGGTGATGGACCGGCTGGACTCGCTGGTGGTCACCGCCCCGGTCTGCTGGGCGCTGCTGCGCCTGTTCGTCTAGATCCCTGAGACACTGGGAGGGACATGAGCACCGACCTGCCGACCCCGACCACCGACCGTCCCGCCCCCGGGCAGCTGACCTTCCGCGCCCCACGCCGGGGCAAGGCACCGACGCACCTGGCCGATCACGACCTCGCCGCGCGGAAGGCGTGGGCCACCGAGCTCGGGATCCCCGGGTTCCGCGCAGACCAGGTCAGCAGGCACTACTTCGAGCGCCTGGTGACCGACCCCCACCAGATGACGGACCTGCCGAAGGTGGGACGGGAGGAGCTGGTGGCGGGCCTGCTCCCGCCGCTGCTGACCCCGGTGCGCACGCTCTCGGCCGACGACGGTGCCACGCTCAAGCAGGTGCACCGGTTGCACGACGGCGCGATGGTGGAGTCCGTCCTCATGCGCTACCCCGGACGGGTCACGATGTGCATCTCCAGCCAGGCCGGGTGCGGCATGAACTGCCCGTTCTGCGCGACCGGTCAGGCCGGGCTCACCCGCAACCTGTCCACGGCCGAGATCGTCGAGCAGGTGGTCGCGGCGGCCCGTGCGCTGCGGCACGGTGACCTGCACGGGGGTGAGGAGGGGACCCAGGACGCGCAGGAGGCGCTGCGGGTCTCCAACGTCGTCTTCATGGGGATGGGTGAGGCGTTGGCCAACTACAAGGCCTCCCTCGGCGCCATCCACCGGCTGGTCGACGACGCGCCGGAGGGCCTGGGGATGTCGGCGCGCGGTGTCACCATGTCGACGGTCGGACTGGTGCCCGGGATCGACCGGCTGGCGGGGGAGGGCATACCCGTCACGCTCGCGCTGTCGCTGCACGCGCCAGACGACGAGCTGCGCGACGAGCTCGTGCCGATCAACACGAGGTGGAAGGTCGACGAGGCGCTGGACGCCGCCCGGCGCTACTTCGAGGTGACCGGCCGGCGGGTGTCGATCGAGTATGCCCTCATCCGCGACATCAACGACCAGGCCTGGCGCGCCGACCTGCTGGGGGAGAAGCTCAACGCGCGCGGGCGCGGCTGGGTGCACGTCAACCCGATCCCGCTCAACCCCACCCCGGGCAGCAGGTGGACCGCCTCGCGGCGTGGTGTCGAGCAGCAGTTCGTCGAGCGGCTGCTCGCCCACGGGATCCCCACCACGGTGCGCGACACGCGTGGCTCGGACATCGACGGCGCGTGCGGCCAGCTCGCGGCCACCGTGTAGCGAGCTGCGCGGGGCGGGAAGGTCAGCGGTCCGCCAGGATCGCGGCGGCGTCCTCCACGGTGTCCACCAGGTGCAGCGTGGCCCCCATCGGCCGACTCTGGCCCAGCGCCTGCAGCAGCGGCCACACGGGGAGCTGCGCGGTCCAGTGCTCGCGCCCGACCAGCACCAGCGGCGCCAGGCCGTCGTCGACGTCGACCTGGTAGTAGAGCCGGGTGGCCATCTGGAAGATCTCCTGCACGGTCCCGGCCGCGCCGGGCAGCACGACGAGGCCGGCCCGGGAGTGCGCCAGCAGCAGGTCCTCGCGCAGCGCGTTGCTGAAGAACTTGGCGATGAGCTGTCCGAAGGCGTTGGGGGGCTCGTGGCCGTAGTACCACGTCGGGATGCCGACGCTGCGCAGCCGACGCGGCGCCCCTGCCCCCGCCTCCGCGCGCAACCGCAGCGCCGGCTCGGCCCAGGCGCCGATGTCGGCGGCAAACTCCGGCACCCGTGCCAAGGCCTCCAATGCGTCCTGGAGCAGGGACTCGTCCGCGGCCCAGGCCCCGAGGTTGGCGGCCTCCATCGCCCCGGGCCCGCCGCCGGTGAGCACGACCGCGCCGTCCTCGGCGAGGCGGTGGCCGAGCAGGGAGGCCGCCGCGAACTCGGGCGTGCCCCGCCTCAGTGCGTGCCCGCCCATGACGCCGACCGCCCGCCGGCCGTCCAGGGCGGCGGCGAGGGCGTCCGACATCGCGTCGTCGTGGATGGCCCGGAGCGCCGTCACGTAGGCGTCGTGCCGCAGGGTCGCGTCCTCGAACCACCGGTAGGCGCGCGCGTCGAGGGTGGTGGCGTACCCCTCGTCCGCCAGCCCGGCGTAGAGCTCCTCGGCGGTGTAGAGGTGGGCCCGGTAGGGATCGACCGGGGCGTGCGGCGCCGACGGGAAGACCAGCGCGCCCGCCTCCCGCAGGTGCGCCTCGATCTCGGTGTCCAGCCGGCCCCCGAGCACCACGAGGTCGGCGAGGTCGTCCCGGGCCAGGAGCAGGTCGCGGTCGGCCGTCAGGTCCAGCCCCTGCACGCGCAAGGGGGGCAGCGCGTCCTCCGTGCGGAGCCACCGCCGCCAGGTGGTCTGGTCCTCGACCTCGCGCCCGGGGACCGCCGCCTGCGGCTCGACCCGGCGGTAGCGGACCTCCGCACCCGGGCCGGCACCCACCCGGAGGTCGGAGACGTCCTCGCTCACCGGTCGGCTGCGTCGCTGCATACCTCGTGACCCTAGCCGTGCCGACCCGCGCCGGTGCCGGGCACCGCCGCCCGGCCTTCCCTGGCGCCCAGGTCGCTGCGGGTGTGTGATGGGGGCATGAGCCACGACGTGACCGACCGGCAGACCTACCGGGACCTGGTGGCCCAGAGCCTGTCCCACCCGGAGGGGTTCTGGGCGGAGGCGGCCCGGCTGGTCGACTGGATCCACCGACCGACGCAGGTGCTCGACGACGCCGAGCCGCCCTTCTACCGCTGGTTCGCGGACGGCCGGCTGAACGTCTGCTACAACGCCCTGGACCGGCACGTCGTCCACGGTCGTGCCGACCAGACCGCACTCATCCACGACAGCCCGGTGACCGGGACGGTGCAGCGGTTCACCTACGCCGAGCTGCTGGACCTGGTGGCCCGGTTCGCGGGGGTGCTGCGCGACCTGGGCGTCGGCAAGGGCGACCGGGTCGTCGTCTACCTGCCGATGGTGCCCGAGGCGGTCGTCACCATGCTGGCCTGTGCCCGGATCGGTGCCGTGCACTCGGTGGTCTTCGGTGGCTTCGCCCCGGCCGAGCTGGCCGCGCGGATCGAGGACGCGCAGCCCAAGGTGGTGGTGTCCGCCTCGTGCGGGATCGAGCCGTCCGGCGTCGTCGCCTACAAGCCGATGCTGGACGCGGCGATCGAGCGCTCCGCGCACACCCCCGACCACTGCGTGATCCTGCAGCGTGAGCAGCACCGGTGCGAGCTGGGTGACCGGGACCTGGACTGGGCCACGCTGATGCACCCGGACGCCGTCGCGCCGGCGGCGTGCGTCCCGGTCGCCGCCACGGACCCGCTCTACGTCCTCTACACCTCGGGCACGACCGGGCGGCCCAAGGGGATCGTGCGGGACAGCGGCGGGTATGCCGTCGCGCTGCGCTGGTCGATGACCCACCTCTACGGCGTGCAGCCCGGGGAGACCTGGCTGTGCGCCTCCGACGTCGGGTGGGTGGTCGGCCACTCCTACATCGTCTACGCGCCGCTGCTGACCGGCGCCACGACGATCCTTTACGAGGGCAAGCCGGTGGGCACGCCGGACGCGGGCGCATACTGGCGGCTGATCGCCGAGCACGGCGCCGTGGCGGCCTTCACCGCACCGACCGCGATCCGGGCGATCACGAAGCAGGACCCGTCGGCCGAGCAGATCGGCCAGCACGACCTGTCCTCGCTGCGGGCGCTCTTCCTGGCGGGGGAGCGGCTCGACCCGGACACCTGGGAGTGGGCCACCGAGCACCTGGGCGTGCCGGTGATCGACAACTGGTGGCAGACCGAGACCGGCTGGCCGATCGCGATCAACCCGGTCGGGCCGGAGGGTGCGCTCTTCGAGATCACGCCCGGCAGCCCGACGGTGCCCACCGTCGGCTACGACGTGCGCGTGCTGGACGAGCGCGGCGCGGAGGTCCCGCCCGGGGTCGACGGCGCCATCTGCCTGCGGCTGCCGCTGCCACCGGGCACGCTGCCGACGCTGTGGCAGGACGACGAGCGCTACGTCTCCTCCTACCTGTCCGCCTACGACGGCTACTACCTGTCCGGCGACGGGGGCCATGTGGACGAGCGCGGCTACGTCTTCGTCATGGGCCGCACCGACGACGTGCTCAACGTGGCCGGGCACCGGCTGTCCACCGGGTCCCTGGAGGAGGCCCTCGCAGGGCACCCGGCGGTCGCCGAGTGCGCCGTGATCGGCGTCGCGGACCAGCTCAAGGGCCAGGTGCCGCGCGCGCTCGTCGTGCTCAAGTCCGGCGTGGACCTGGACGACGCGGGCGTGGCCCGGCTGCAGGAGGAGCTGGTGGCCCGGGTGCGCTCCGAGGTGGGTGCGGTCGCCTCGCTGCGCCGGGTCGACGTCGTGGACGGGCTGCCCAAGACCCGCTCGGGCAAGATCCTGCGCCGGACCATGCGCCAGCTCGCCGACGGTGAGACCCCGATGGTCCCCTCCACCATCGAGGACGTCGCCGTGCTCGACGCCCTGCGGCCGGTGCTGCAGGGGTAGCTCGGCAGCGTCCCGACCCGGGCGGAGACGTCCCCGCCCCCGGCCCTGTGGACAAGTTCTGCGGCGGAGGCGCCGTCCTGCCTAGCCTCGGAGCGAGCCGGGCGATGCGGATCCGGCCCGGAGCGAGGGGGTGCGCAGGTGGGACAGGTCGTGCAGGTGGACGGCGACCGGCTGGCGGCGATGGCGCAGGAGCAGGCGGCGGCGGGAGCTGCGCTGGACGACCTGGCCGAGGGGGTCGCCCGGCTGCTCGGGATGGTCGCGGAGGGCAGCGGCGGTGGCAGCCTCGCCGACGCGGCGCGCACGGTGGCGGGGCAGTGGCGTGCTGGCCTGCACCTGGTGGCGGAGCAGGGGCACGCTCTCGCCCGGGCCACCGCCAGGCGCGCGCGGACTACGCGGGGGTGGAGCAGCTGCTGACCGAGCAGTGGCGTCCGGGCCTCAGGTGGATGCCGTGAGCAGCTCGGTCCTGGCGTGCTCGCCGGACGAGCTGGAGCGCACCGCCAGACTGCTGCGTGAGGCAGGCTCGGAGATCGAGGCCGTCGCGGGGCGCCTGCTGTCCAGCAGCCCCACGCCGGACGGTTGGGCCGGGTTGGCCGCCCTGCAGGCGAGCGCGCGGGTGCAGGCCCTGCACCGGGTGACCCGGTCGGCGGCCGGTCCACCGCAGGAGGCCGCGGCGGCGGTGCAGCAGTGCGCCGGGGTCGCCCGCAGCGCAGGGGAGCAGGTGCGCCGGTGGCACCGCGTGGGGGAGCGCAGGCTGGCGGAGTCGGTCGCGCTGCGGGCACCGGGGCCGCCCCCGGAGCCCGCCCTGGAGGCGCTCTGGCGACGACGGCTCGAGCAGCTGCAGCACGAGATCGACACCGCCCGGCGGCGGGTGGACGCCGCGGAGGACGACTTCCGGTCCGCCCAGGAGACGGCCGCCCGACGGGTGCGCACCGCGTGGGAGGTCATCCAGGACCTGCGCTCGATCCGGGACATCCCCTCGAACGCCCTGCAGGCGGCGGGGTATGCCTGGAGCACCGTCGAGCGGGGGATCCGCACCACGCAGGTAGTGGTGCAGCTGGCCCGCGCCCGCTGGGCCCGCGCCACGGCCGTGCGCCTCCAGGCGCTGCATCGCGCCCAGCAGGCCTTGGCCCGGCTCGGCGCTCTCGGCCGGTGGCGTCATGCCCCGAGGCTGTTCTCGAGGATCCGGCTGGTGCCCGGGCCGGTCGGCATGGTGGCGGCGTGGTTCACCGCCTGGTCCGACCTGCGGGACGGCGGGGGTTATGCGGGGTGGCGGGGCGGCACCACCCGCGTCCTGGCCGGTCTCGGCTTGGCTGGCGGGGTGATGGTCCTCACCACACCGGCGTTCCCCCTCCTCGGCGCCGCCGGAGTGGGCCTGCTCACCCTCTACCAGGCGTGGTCGGCGGGCAACGCCGCCTACGACGGGGCGGTGGTCGCGCTGCGCTACCTGCGACGGTATGCCGTCCCGCGCCTGCGCGACCTGGGCCAGGCGACCCTGCTGGCGCACCGTCGTGCCGTGGGACGGCTCCGTTCCGCCCGCGACACGGTGCGCCTCGCACGCGTGGCGCTGGCGCTGGAGGCCGGTCGCCGGATGACGCAGGTGCGGGACGCGACGGCCCCGGTGCTGGAGCGCCTCGACGACCCCGTGCACCGCGTCGTCGGGCTCCCACCGGGAGGGCCGGTGCGCCTGCCCACCCGGGAGGTCGTCGACCGGGTGCTGGGCAGGCTCCCGGACGTCGGGCCGCTGCGGCACTGGTGGCGGCAGGCGGGGGACCCGATCCTCATGCCGGTCGTCCCGCTGCCACCCGGGCTGGGGGGTCCGGTCCGGCTGGGGCGGTGGTGGCCCTGACCGGCGGGTCCGAGGAGCGAGAACCGGACGACGGGGCCGAGGGTCCCGGCCCGCTGCTGGTGGTGACCCCGGCCGAGCTCGAGCTGCTGGAGGACGCGCACGCGGCCCACCTCGGTCTGGAGGGCCCTGCGGGCGGCCCCGCTGACGGTCAGGGCCAGGGACGCCCGCCCGCACGGGGCCGGGCCGGACGGACCGAGGCGCTCCGGTCGCTCCAGGGCCGCGGTGTGCTGGACGCGCAGGCCCGGCTGGTCGCCGGCAGCGCCGTGGCCGACCTCGTGCTGGTCCTGCTCGACGTGCGGGTCTCGGCGCAGGCCCTGCTCGTGGTCGAGCGACGGCTGGCGGGATCGGAGCACCAGGCGGACCTGCGGCTGCTGCACCTGGTCGAGTCCGGCGGCGTGGTCGAGGACCTGCACCCCCAGGGGTGGCACGCGCTGGACCTGTGCCTCGAGCCGGCCGAGCTGGCGGACCGGGCGCTCGAGCCGATGCTGCCGCCGGACGCGGCCCCGGGCGGCGGGGAGCCGATCACCCTCGACACGGGTGACCCCGACCCGTCGACCGCCCGGCTCTCGGCCTCCGTCCTGGCCGAGCTCACCCTGGTGCGACCCGACGGCAGGCCCGAGGCATCGGTCCTGCTGGCGGTCGGGGAGAGGGGGTGCCACCTGGCCCACCGGGAGGATCTGGACGAGGCGACGCGACGCGGGAGCGGGGCACTGGTCTTCACGCCGGTCGCGCCCGACACGGTGCGCGAGCTGGTGCGGGGCTGGGTGCGCCGCGTCGTGACCCCCGCCGATCCGGACGGGCCTACCCTGGTCCGGTGACCCACCCGCACCCCGACCCCGAGGGCTCGCAGCTGACCCGCACGGTGCTGCTGCGGATGGCCGGCGAGCTGGCGGCCTCGGGCGAGCCGGTGGTCGACGTCGAGCGTGCGGTGCGCTCGCTGGGCCGGGGAGCGGGATACCCCGACGTCCAGGTCGCCACCAGCCCGACCGCCGTCTTCCTCAGCCTGAGCGCCGGCTCCGCGGCATCCATCGCGCCGGTGCGGGGGCCGCTCCGCCTGGACCAGTGCGCCGCGGTCCACGCCGTCCGGCACTTCCTGGACACCGGACGTCTCACCCTCGCCCAGGCGGACCAGGAGCTGGATGCCATCCGTGCGCTGCCGCACCCCTATCCGGGCTGGGTGCGCCACCTGGGCCTGATGGGCGTCTCCGTCGGGCTGTCCCTCATCCTGCAGCCCGGTCTGCCCAACGTCGCGGTCGCCGCGCTCGGATCGGTCCTCGTCAGCCTGCTCATGACGCAGGCGGGCCGGCATACCGTGCTCGGCTCGCTGCTGCCCTCGCTCGCGGCGTTCACCGCCGCCCTGCTCGCCTTCGGCGCCTACCAGCTCGACCTGCTGGACGGTCCGCTGCGCACCCTCATCTGCCCGCTCGCCGTCCTGCTCCCCGGAGCGCTGCTGGTGACCGGGGTCAGCGAGCTGGCCCAGGGGGCGATGGTCGCAGGAGCCTCACGGGTGTTCTACGGCATGGTGCAGCTCGGGCTCTTCTCCCTCGGCGTGGTCGGTGCCTCCATGGTGCTCGGGGTCGACGAGGGCGCCTTCGCCAACGTGCGGGTGGCGGGGCCGGGGATCTGGGTCGCCCCCCTCGGCCTCGTGCTCATCACGCTCGGGCTCACCCTGGCCGAGGCCCTGCCGTGGTCCCTGCTGCGGTGGTCCGGGCTGGTGCTCGTGCTCACCTTCGCGGCCCAGCTCGCGGGTCAGCAGAGCGCGTCGTCCCTGCCCATCGGCGGGTTCACCGGCGCCGTCGTCGCCTCCTTCGTCCCCTCGTTGCTCAGCCGGGTGCGGGAGGACGTGCCGCGACTCGTGGCCTTCCTGCCCTCCTTCTGGCTGCTCGTGCCCGGCACCGTCGGCCTCATGGGTGTCAGCCAGGTGGGCGTCGGCAGCGGCGGGGCGGCCACGCTGCTCGGCGCGGTGGGGATCGTGGCCTCGATCGCGCTCGGTCTGCTCATCGGCTCGGCACTCGCCCTGCCCCTGTCCCGGCCTGCCTCGACCTGGCGACGGCGCGGGGCACAATGACCGGGTGAGTTCGCGCAGCCTGACCCTGCTCGGGTCGACCGGGTCGATCGGCACCCAGGCCGTCGACGTGATCCGTGCGAACCCGGACCGGTTCCGGGTGCGGGCCGTGTCCGCCGGTGGGCGGGACCTCGGGGCCCTGGCCCGGCAGGCGGTCGAGCTGCAGGTGGAGCAGGTGGCCGTCGCCCGCGACGACGACCGGGCGCACGCCGAGCTCACCGCCGCCGTCGAGGAGGCGGCACGGGCGGCCGGGCTCGCGGCATACCGGCCGGAGGTGCTCACGGGTCCCCGGGCCGCGGAGCACGTCGCCGGCAACGGCGCCGATGTTGTGCTCAACGGCATCACCGGGAGCATCGGGTTGCGACCCACCCTCGCCGCGCTGGAAGCCGGGAGCACCCTGGCGCTCGCCAACAAGGAGTCGCTCATCGTCGGCGGCCGGCTGGTGACGCAGGCCGCGGCTCCCGGGCAGATCGTCCCGGTCGACTCCGAGCACAGCGCCATCGCCCAGTCGCTGCGCTCCGGTCGCGAGCGCGAGGTGCGCAAGCTGGTGCTGACCGCCAGCGGTGGGCCGTTCCGCGGCAGGTCTCGTGCGGAGCTGGCCGACGTCACCCCGGAGCAAGCGCTGGCGCACCCGACCTGGGACATGGGCCTGGTGGTGACGACCAACTCGGCCACCCTGGTGAACAAGGGCCTGGAGCTGATCGAGGCCCACCTGCTCTTCGACGTGCCCTTCGACGCGATCGAGGTCGTGGTCCACCCGCAGTCCGTGGTGCACTCCATGGTCGAGTTCGTCGACGGGTCGACCATCGCCCAGGCCTCACCGCCGACGATGCACATCCCCATCGCCCTGGGTCTGGCCTGGCCGGACCGGCTCCCCGACGTGGCACCGGCCTGCGACTGGACCCGCGCGACGTCGTGGGACTTCCTGCCGCTGGACGACGAGGCGTTCCCCGCGGTGCGGCTGGCCGAGCAGGTCGGTCGTGCCGGAGGCACGGCACCGGCGGTCTACAACGCGGCCAACGAGGTCTGTGTGGCTGCCTTCCACCGTGGTGAGCTGCCCTTCCTGGGCATCGTCGACGTGGTCGGGGAGGTGGTGGACCAGCACGTCGGGAACCTCGGGGGCGGCTCGGATGTTGATCTGGGGGTGGACGACGTGCTGGCTGCCGACGGCTGGGCCAGGGGTGCCGCCGCGCGTAGAATCGAGACCCGTTCCCGGGACTGACCAAGGAGTCCGCTCTCATGCTCTACCTGCTCGGTGTGGTCGTGATCTTCGTCGGCATCGCCGCGTCGATCGCGCTGCACGAGATCGGGCACCTCGTCCCGGCGAAGCTGTTCCGGGTCCGGTGCACGCAGTACATGGTGGGCTTCGGCCCGACCCTGTGGTCGAGGCGACGCGGCGAGACGGAGTACGGCCTGAAGGCGATCCCGCTCGGCGGCTACGTGCGGATGATCGGCATGTTCCCGCCCCGTCCCGGTGACGGCGGCAAGGTCCGAGCCAGCAGCTCCAACCCCATGCACCTCATGGTCGAGCAGGCGCGCCAGGACTCCCTCGAGGAGATCGGTCCCGGCGACGAGGACCGGGTGTTCTACCGGCTGCCGGTGTGGAAGCGGGTCGTCGTCATGGCCGGAGGGCCGCTGATGAACCTCGCGATCAGCGCGGTGCTCATCACGCTGCTCATGACCATGCAGGGCCTGCCCGTGGTGACGTCCCAGGTCAGCCAGGTCGCCGCGTGCGCCAACACCGACGTCTCCGACGACGACTGCGCCGGTCAGGAGGCCTCGCCCGCGGCCGCCGCCGGGTTCGAGGTCGGTGACACCATCCTCGCCGTCGACGGTGTGCCGGTGGACGACTGGGCCGCCACCACCTACGCGATCCAGAACGCCGGGGAGCAGGCCACCTTCGTCATCGAGCGGGACGGGGCTCGGCAGGAGCTCACGGCGGACCTGGTGCAGCGCGAGCTGGCGCTGATGGGGGCCGACGGCATGCCGGTCGTGGACGAGGAGGGCGAGCGGGTCTACGGGCAGGCGAGCTTCCTCGGGGCCTCGCCGACGCTGGACCACGACCCGCAACCGATCACCGCGGTCCCGGGCATGGTCGGGGGGATGTTCACCGAGACCGCGGGCATCGTCCTCACCCTGCCGCAGCGCCTGGTCGACGTCTCGCAGGCCGCCTTCGGCATCGAGGAGCGTGACCCCAACGGGCCGATGTCTGTGGTGGGCGTGGGCCGGATCGCGGGTGACGTCACGCAGAACGGCATCGAGGGCCTGGTCGAGAGCGCGGAGGAGCGGTTCTGGCTGCTCGTCTCCGTCCTCGCCTCGCTGAACATGGCGCTGTTCGTCTTCAACCTCATCCCGCTGCTCCCGCTGGACGGCGGCCACATCGCCGGAGCCCTGTGGGAGAGCGTGAAGAAGGCCTGGGCGAGGGTCTTCCGCCGACCCGACCCCGGTCCGGTGGACACCGCCGCGGCACTGCCGGTCGCGTATGCCGTGGCGATCGGGCTGCTCGGGATGACGGCACTGCTCATCTACGCCGACATCGTGCGGCCGGTGCAGCTGGGCTGAGCGTCCTCAGCGACCGTTCAGGATGCCACCAGCACCGGGTGCGACAATGGGTCCATGACTGCTGGTGTCCCCATCTCCCTCGGTATGCCCTCCGCCCCGGCCCCGGTGCTGGCGCCCCGGAGGAAGACCCGCAAGATCAAGGTCGGCAAGGTCGAGGTCGGGGGAGACGCCCCCGTCTCGGTGCAGTCGATGACCACTACCCCGACCACGGACATCAACGCCACGCTGCAGCAGATCGCCGAGCTCACCGCGACCGGCTGCGACATCGTCCGCGTCGCCTGCCCCACGCAGGACGATGCCGAGGCCCTGCCGGCCATCGCGAGGAAGTCGCAGATCCCGGTCATCGCCGACATCCACTTCCAGCCGAAGTACGTCTTCGCCGCGATCGACGCCGGCTGCGCCGCGGTCCGGGTCAACCCGGGCAACATCCGCAAGTTCGACGACCAGGTCAAGGAGATCTCGCAGGCCGCCAAGGACGCCGGGGTCTCCCTCCGGATCGGGGTGAACGCCGGCTCCCTGGACAAGCGTCTGCTGGAGAAGTACGGCAAGCCGACGGCCGAGGCACTGGTCGAGTCCGCGGTGTGGGAGGCCAGCCTGTTCGAGGAGCACGACTTCCACGACTTCAAGATCTCGGTGAAGCACAACGACCCGGTCGTCATGGTGCGTGCCTACGAGATGCTGGCCGAGCGCGGCGACTGGCCGCTGCACCTCGGTGTCACCGAGGCGGGGCCGGCCTTCCAGGGCACGATCAAGTCGTCGGTGGCCTTCGGGGCCCTGCTCTCGCAGGGGATCGGCGACACGATCCGTGTCTCGCTCTCCGCCCCGCCGGTGGAGGAGGTCAAGGTCGGCAACCAGATCCTGCAGAGCCTCAACCTCAAGCCACGCAAGCTGGAGATCGTCTCCTGCCCCTCCTGCGGGCGCGCCCAGGTCGACGTCTACACCCTGGCCGACGAGGTCACCGCGGGCCTGGAGGGCATGGAGGTGCCGCTGCGCGTGGCCGTGATGGGCTGCGTCGTCAACGGCCCGGGCGAGGCGCGGGAGGCGGACCTGGGCGTGGCCTCGGGCAACGGCAAGGGGCAGATCTTCGTCAAGGGCGAGGTGATCAAGACCGTGCCCGAGAGCCAGATCGTCGAGACCCTGATCGAGGAGGCCATGCGGATCGCCGAGGAGATGGGTGAGATCGACACCGACGGCCAGGCCGCTGCGCCGACGGTCACGGTCGGCTGACCCACCGGCCCCGCCGGCCCGGTAACGTCTGGTCATGGCACCGGACCCGATCAGCAGGCAGACCGCCCGCCAGTCGACGTGGCACGAGGTGTGCCAGGCCTTCCACTTCGTGGAGCGCGCCGACCTGACCGTGGTGCACGAGCACATGCCTCCGGGGACGTCGGCGGAGCCGCACAGCCACACCCGCTCCCGCCAGTTCTTCTACGTCCTCTCCGGGACCGGCACGATGACGCTGGGGAAGCGTGAGGTGCAGGTCCAGGCCGAGTCGGGGATCGAGGTGCCTCCGCGCACCCATCACTACATGCGCAACGACGCGGAGGCCGACCTGGAGATGATCGTCGTGACCACCCCGCGCGCGAGCGGGACCCCGCACGTGCGGGAGCAGCCGCTCGGTCGGGACCGGGGCGGGCTGGTCGTCGGTTCGCACCTGCGGCACACCCGCGACCGGGACCTGTCGACGGTGGTGCGCTTCGAGGAGGCCATGGACACCAGCCCGTTCCTGGGCCAGGGCGGGCTGCAGTGGCACACGGCGGCGCTCACCGATCCCGATCTCGAGCACTGGGTGCTGGTGGACCGGCTCGACCGGGTCATCGCCTTCGGCGTCCTGGTGGGCGTCGGCGGTGGCGACGTGGTGGAGATCCGCCGGATGGTGGTCGCCCCCGAGGGACGCGGTCAGGGCCTGGGCCGTCTGCTGCTGCGCCAGCTGCTCGAGCACGCGCTGGCCAACCCCCGGGTGCACCGGGTCTGGTTGGACGTCAGCGCCGACAACACGCGCGCCCGCTCGCTCTACCGCACCTTCGGCTTCGTGGAGAAGGCGGCGCCGGCGGACGCCACCCTGCTCGAGAACGGTGTCTACATGGAGTGGGGCGACACCCACCGCCTACCCTGATGCGGTGAGCGCGCCCGGATTCCTGCCCCTGCGCCAGCTGGTCCTCGTCGACCTGCTGGGGTTGATCCTGGCGGTCCGGCCTGGAGAGCGGGCCGTCGTCGCCATCGACGGCCCGGACGGGGTCGGCAAGAGCCACCTCGCCGCCGAGCTGGTGGCCCTGTCCGCGCACGTCGCCGGGCGCACCGTGCACGCCGTGTCGATCGACGGCTTCCACCATCCGCAGGAGCACCGGTATGCCCGGGGTCGCACCGGCACCACCTGCTACGAGGACTCCTTCGACTACGACTCGTTGCGGCGCGCGGTGCTCTGGCCCTACCGGGACGGTCGGGACATCGTCCCCGCCGTCTTCGACGTCGCCGCGGACCAGCCGGTGGACGCCGCCCCGGTCGGGCTGCCCGACGATGCGGTGCTGCTCGTCGAGGGAGTCTTCCTGCGCCGGCCGGAGCTCCGGCAGGCGTGGGACGCCACCTGCCTGGTGACGGCTCCGGCCCGGGTGACGGTGCGGCGCGGCAACGCCCGCTTCCCCCACCTGGCCGGTGCGGACGACCCGCGTCATGCGGCGAACGCGCGCTATGTCGAGGCCCAGGAGATCTACCGGCTGAAGTCCCGCGGCTGGCCGCCCGACTGGATCCTCGACAACACCGACCTCCAGCGTCCGGAGCTGGTCTGGCCCGACCCCGACGAACCGCAGTGGTTCGAGCAGTGACAGGAGTGGTTCGTATGCCCTTCGCACCCGTTCCCTACCGCGTCTCCCGGACCATCCGGATCGAGGCGCCGCCCGAGCGGATCTTCACCGAGCTGGTCGACTTCCGCCGGTGGCGGGACTGGTCGCCCTGGGAGGGGGTGGACCCCGAGATGAACCGCTCCTACACCGGACCGAAGTCGGGCGTCGGCTCCGGGTATACCTGGGACGGCAACAAGGCGGCCGGTGCCGGGTCGATGTCGATCACCGGGGCCGAGCGACCGCGCCGGGTGGACATCGACCTCCGGTTCGACAAGCCCTTCCCGGCGGACAACGACATCCGATTCGATCTCGATGCCGAGGACGGGGGAGCGGCCACCATGGTCACCTGGACGATGAGCGGCGAGCACACCGGCCTGATGCGGGTGCTCGGCCGGGTGATGTCCATGGACAAGCTGGTCGGTAAGGACTTCGAGAAGGGGCTGGCCCAGCTCAAGGAGCTCATCCAACCCACCTGACCGGGCGTCGCTCGTGGTTGCCCTGGGACCGACCGGGCGTCGCCCGTGGTTGCCCTGGGACGGACCGGGCGTCGCTCGTGGTTGCCCTGGGACTGACCGGGCGTCGCTCGTGGTTGCCCTGGTACTGACCGGGCGTCGCCCGTGGTTGCCCTGGGACTGACCGGGCGTCGCTCGTGGTTGCCCCGCACCGCCCTCTGCCGGAATTCGACTGCTGGATTGTTCGCCATGGCAAACAATCCAGCAGTCGAAATCCGGCGACGGGAGCGTGACGACGCGGGGGGAGGGGGGAGTGGGTGAGGCCGCGGCGGGGTGGCTCAGAGGACCTTGGAGAGGAACTCCTGGGTGCGGGCCTCGCGAGGGTTGCCGAGCACCGTGCGGGGGTCGCCTTCCTCCACGATGACGCCGTCGGCCATGAAGACGAGCTTGTCGCCGACCTCGCGGGCGAAGCCCATCTCGTGCGTGACGACCATCATCGTCATGCCCTCGGACGCCAGCGTCTTCATCACGTCGAGCACGTCGCCCACCAGCTCGGGGTCGAGCGCGGAGGTGGGCTCGTCGAAGAGCATCATGTCGGGGTTCATCGACAGCGCCCGCGCGATCGCGACCCGCTGCTGCTGGCCGCCGGACAGGTGGGCGGGGTAGGCGTCGACCTTCTCGGACAGCCCGACCCGCTCCAGGTTGGCGCGGGCGACCTCCTCGGCCTCCCTGCGGCCCCGCTTCTTCACCCGCTGCTGGGCGATGGTGAGGTTGCGCAGCACCGTCATGTGGCTGAACAGGTTGAACTGCTGGAACACCATGCCGATCCGGGAGCGTACGGCGTCCAGCTCGGTCTCCGGGTCGGTGATGTCGATGCCCTCGATGAGCACCTGCCCGGCGGTGGGCTCCTCCAGCCGGTTGACGCAGCGCAGCAGCGTCGACTTGCCGGAGCCGGACGGCCCGATGACGCACACGACCTGGCCCGCGTCGACGTGGAAGTCGATCCCGGTGAGGACGTGGTTGTCGCCGAAGGACTTGTGCAGGTCGCGGACCTCGATCGCGGGCGCGCCCGGGTCGACCTGCTGGGTGGGGTGGAGCTGGGTTGACATCAGCGGGACCTCCTCTGTCGGCGCTCCAGCCACGCGACCACGCGGGTGAGCGGGAGCGTGATGGCGAGGTAGAGCACGCTCACGAAGATCAGCGACGTCGCGGTGCCGGCGGAGGGACCGCTGGCCATGAAGTCCCGGGCCAGCGTGGTCAGCTCCCGTTCGTTGGCCGCCATCCCGACCACGAAGAGCAGCGAGGTGTCCTTGATGAGGATGACCAGCTCGTTGGTGAGCGGCGGGATGACGATGCGCAGCGCCTGGGGCATAACCACCGTGGCCATGGTCCAGCCGCCGTTCATGCCCAAGGAGCGCGCCGCCTCGGTCTGTCCCTTGGGCACCGCCTCGATCCCGGCCCGGATGGTCTCGGCCATGTAGGCGCCGGCGACCAGCATGAGCCCGACCAGGCCGGCGCCGATGGTGCCCCCAGGCGGCCGCCATCCGTCGAAGGCGATCGGCACGCCCAGCGCCATGAAGAGGATGACAACGAGGGCGGGAAGCCCGCGGAAGAGCTCGATGTAGGCCGTGGCCACCCAGCGGAACGGGGCGACCGGGGCGAGCTTCATCAGCACCAGCACCAGCGCGAGCACGAAGCCGCCGGCGAAGGCGATGACCGTGTAGAGGATGGTGTTCCTCGCGCCGATGAGGACGAAGTCCTGCCAGGTCTCGGTGAACCCCTCAGGCACGAAGAAGCTGGTCGAGATCGCCTCCCAGTCCGCGACGAGCACGAAGACCACGGCGAGGAGGACGAAGAGGGCGTAGAGCGCCAACCGGACGGCGCGCTGCCGCTGGGTACGGGTCACGGGAGGGGTGCTGTCGTTCCGGTGGCTCAGCCCTCGGAGGTGGCCGAGGAGTCCTCGGCGCCCTCGGTGGTGAAGTAGGTGTCGTAGAGCTCGTCGTACTCACCGCTGTCCCGCAGCGCGGTCAGCTGCTCGTTGACGGCGTCCACGAGAGCCGTGTTGTCCTTCTGCATCGCCAGCCCGTAGGTCTCGTCGGTGTCGTACTCCTCGACCACCTCGAAGTCACCCTTGGTCGAGTTGTCCACGTTGACCGGGAGGTCCTGGAGCAACGCGTCGACCTGCCCGGCCTGGATGGCCTGAAACATCTCGGCGTTGCTCGGGAAGGCGGTGATCGTGGCCTCCGGCGCGTTGTCCTGCGTATAGGACTCGCCAGTGGTCCCCTGCTGGACGCCGACGGGCCGTCCGGCCAGGTCGCCGATACCCGTGATGTCGGACCCGGCGGGGACGAGCAAGGACTGCTTGGATTCGTAGTAGCCGTCGGAGAAGGCGAGACTCTCCTGCCGGTCCTCGGTGATCGTCATCGCCGAGGCGGCGAGGTCGCAGTCGCCGGAGTTGAGCGCCAGCCCGGACTGCAGGGCGTCGAAGGAGGAGTCCTTGATCTCGATCTCCAGCTCGAGCCCCTCGGCCACGGCGCTGACGATGTCGACATCGAAGCCGGTGAAGCCGGACTCGGAGGACTCGTCGAAGTCCTCGAAGGGCGGGTAGGGGACGTCAGAGCAGACCGTCAGGGTGCCCTCGGTGATGAGGTCGAGGTCGGAGCCGGCGGCCTCTCCACCGGAGCCGGCGTCCGCACCCCCGTCCTCGGAGCCGCAGGCGGTGAGGGAGAAGGCCAGGGCGCTGGCCGCGAGCACGGGAAGGATCGAGTTCTTCATGGGCGAACCATACGTCCGGCCCGGGCGAGAGCACTCACCCGGGCCGGATCGTGACCGAAACGATGCCGGGTCAGGCGTCCGCCTCCTCGGCGGCCTCCTCAGCGGCCTCGGCGTCCTCGTCGACCCAGTCGAAGGTCTTGGTCACGGCCTTCTTCCACTGGCGGTAGAGCCGGTCCCGCTCGGCGTCCTTCATCTGCGGGCTCCAGCGCTGACCCTCCTCCCAGTTGTCGATGACGTCCTGCTCGCCGCTGAAGAAGCCGACCGCGATGCCGGCGGCATACGCAGCGCCGAGCGCCGTGGTCTCCGCGACCTTGGGCCGGACCACGTCGACACCCAGGATGTCCGCCTGGAACTGCATCAGCGTCTCGTTGGCGACCATGCCGCCGTCGACGCGCAGCTCGGTCAGGTCGACGCCGGAGTCGGCGTTCATCGCGTCCGAGACCTCCCGCGTCTGGAAGGCGGTCGACTCCAGCGCCGCCCGGGCGATGTGGTTCTTGTTGACGTAGCGGGTCAGGCCGACGATCGCACCGCGCGCGTCGTCCTTCCAGTACGGCGCGAAGAGCCCGGAGAACGCCGGGACGATGTAGCACCCGCCGTTGTCGTCGACCTCGGTCGCCAGCGTCTCGATCTCCGGGGCGTCCTTGATCAGCCCGATGTTGTCCCGGAGCCACTGCACCAGCGAGCCGGTGACCGCGATCGAGCCCTCCAGGGCATACACCGCGTCCTGCTCGCCGATCTTGTAGCAGACCGTGGTGAGCAGGCCGTTCTCGCTCGGGACGATCTCGGTGCCGGTGTTGAGCAGCATGAAGTTGCCCGTGCCGTAGGTGTTCTTGCTCATCCCCTTCTCGAAGCAGGCCTGGCCGAAGGTGGCCGCCTGCTGGTCGCCGAGGATGCCCGCGATCGGCACCTTGAGCTTGGTGCTCTCGCCGTAGACCTCGGCCGAGGACTTGATCTCCGGCAGCATCGAGGTCGGTATGCCCATGTCCGAGGCGACCTGCTCGGACCAGGACAGCGACTTCAGGTCCATGAGCATGGTCCGCGAGGCGTTGGTCACGTCGGTGACGTGCACGCCGCCGTCGGTCCCGCCGGTGAGGTTCCACACCACCCAGCTGTCGGTGTTGCCGAACAGCAGGTCGCCGGCCTCGGCCTTCTCCCGGGCGCCGTCGACGTTGTCCAGGATCCACTTGACCTTGGGCCCGGAGAAGTACGTCGCGAGCGGCAGCCCGCAGATGTCCTTGTACCGGTCCGCGCCGGCGTCGCCGCCGAGCTCGGCCACGATCTTGTCGGTGCGGGTGTCCTGCCAGACGATCGCGTTGTAGACCGCCTCACCGGTGTTCTTGTCCCACACCACCGCGGTCTCGCGCTGGTTGGTGATCCCGATGGCGGCGAGGTCGTCGTTGCCGAGGCCGCCCTTGCCGAGGGCCGTGCCGATGACCTCCTTGGTGTTCTCCCAGATCTCGGCGGGGTCGTGCTCGACCCACCCCGCCTTCGGAAAGATCTGCTCGTGCTCCTTCTGCCCGACCGAGTGGATCTCGCCGCTCTTGGTGAACACGATGGCTCGGGTGCTGGTCGTTCCCTGGTCGATGGCCAGGACGTAGTCAGCCATGGACTTGCTCCTTCACGTCGTTGTGCATGGTCGAAAGGTCGGGTCAGCCGTAGATCGTCGCGAGCAGACCCGCGAGGATGCCGCCGATGATCGGACCGACGACGGGGACCCAGGAGTAGCTCCAGTCGCTGCTGCCCTTGCCGGGGATCGGCAGGACGGCGTGCGCGATGCGGGGGCCGAGGTCACGGGCGGGGTTGATGGCATACCCGGTGGGGCCACCGAGGCTGGCACCGATGCCGACGACGAGCAGCGCGACGGCCAGCGGCCCGAGCCGGTCCGGTGTGTTGCCGAACATGATGACGACGAAGACCAGGACGAAGGTGCCGATGATCTCCGTGGCGAGGTTCCAGCCGTAGTTGCGGATCTCCGGGCCGGTGGAGAAGACGCCCAGCTTGGCCGCAGGGTCGCCGTCCGCGTCGAAGTGCTGCTTGTAGGCCACCCAGCACAGCACGGCTCCGAGGAAGGCGCCGAGCATCTGGGCCAGGATGTAGATCACGGCGTTGCCGGCGCTCGCGGCGACACCGGGGGCGAACTCGTCGGCGCCGTTGGCCATGAGTCCGATGGTGACCGCGGGGTTGATGTGGGCACCGGACTTGTAGGCGGTGAAGACTCCGGCGAAGACGCCCAGTCCCCAGCCGAAGTTGATGAGCAGCCAGGCGGCGCTGGCGCCGCCTCCCGTGCCCTTCGTCTTGGGCAGGATGGCGTTGGCCACCACGCCGCACCCGAAGAGCAGCAGCATCATGGTGCCGAGCACCTCGGAGAAGAAAACAGCTCCCACGAATGACTCCTTTGTCGTGAGGAGGACCGGGCGGGCGCCCGGTCCTTGTCAGTCGGGCGAGTCCGCGCCCGACCCCATCGCCTGCAGTGGCGCCACCTCGCCGAGGTGGTCGCGCACACGGGCGGCGCTCTGGTCGTCCGGCTCGGCCGCGGCGGCGATCTCCGCCTCGGCGCGGGCGGTGTATGCCTCGATCTCGGCCTGTGTGGTGGCGTCGTCCCACCCGAGCTCCGCGGCGGCGATCTCGGCGATCTCCGGCACGGTGTGCAGCCCCTTGTCCGGTGCCTCGTAGATGAGCCGGGTGCGGCGCATCATCAGGTCCTCCAGGTGCAGGACCCCCTCGGTCCGGCAGGCGTAGGCGACCTCGGCACGGAGATAGGCGGTCGACTCCTGCAACGTGCTGGCCAGGGACGGGTCCTCGTCGATCATCGCCAGCAGCTCCTCGACCAGCGAGCCGTAGCGGTGCAGGAGGTGGTCGGTGAGCTGCTCGGACCAGCCGAACTGCTCCCGCAGCGCGGGCATCCGACGGCGCATCGCCGCCTCGCCGACCGCACCCAGCAGCGGGATCTGGTCGGTGATGCAGGGCAGCTCCTCGGCCCGGCCCCCGAGCGCGAAGTCCACGGCGTCCTTGGCCATGACCCGGTAGGTCGTCAGCTTGCCACCGCCGATCACGGTGAGCCCGGGCACCGGGCTGGCGACCGTGTGCTCCCGGCTGACCTTGGCCGAGTCCGTGCCCTCCTTGGTCCCGGGCTGCAACAGCGGACGCAGGCCGGCATACCACCCCACGACGTCGTCCCTCGTGAGCGTCGTCTTGAGGACCGCGTTGGCGTGCTCGAGCACGTAGTCGATGTCGGCGGCCGTGGCGACCGGGTTCTGCCGGTCCAGCTCCCAGGGGGTGTCGGTGGTCCCGAGGATCCAGTAGCGCGACCAGGGGATGAAGAACAGCACCGACTTCTCGGTCTGCAGGAACAGGCCCGAGGTGCCCTGGATTCGCTCGCGGGGGATGACCAGGTGGATGCCCTTGGACGCGAGGACGTTGAGCCCGCCGTCGGTGTCGGCGAGCTCGGAGACGTCGTCGGTCCACACGCCCGTGCAGTTGATGATGTGCCGGGCGCGGGCCTCGAACCGCTCGCCGGTCTCGAGGTCCGCCAGCTCGGCGCCGACCGCCGTCCCGTGCTCGTCCTTGACGATCCGCACCACCTCGGTGCGGCTGGCGGCGTGGGCGCCGTAGGTGTGCGCCGTCCGGACCAGGGTGGAGACGAGGCGGGCGTCGTCGACGGTCGCGTCGTAGTACTTGACCGCGCCGATGGCGGTGTCGTGCCGCAGGTCGGGGAACTGCTTGCTCAACCCGCCGCGCGTGGTGTGCTGGTGGATCGGCAGCGCCCGTCGCCCGGGCATGATGTTGGCCAGCACGTCGTAGAGGGTGACGCCGGCGCCGTAGTAGGCCCGCTGCCATACCCGGTGCTCCAGGGGGATGAGGAAGGGCATCGGCTTGACCAGGTGGGGCGCGAGCGTCTTGAGCAGCAGCCCGCGCTCGGTGAGCGCCTCGTGCACCAGCTTGAAGTCGAGCATCTGCAGGTAGCGCAACCCGCCGTGCACCAGCTTGGTGGACCACTGGGACGTCCCCGAGGCCCAGTCCTGCGCCTCCACGATCACGGTCGACAACCCGCGGGTGGTGGCGTCCAGCGCCGCCCCGGCCCCGGTCACGCCGCCGCCGATCACGAGCACGTCGAGCGGTTCGCCCCCGTCACCGGAGTCGCGCAGGGCCTGCAGCGCCTCGTCTCGGCTGGCGGGGCTGAGTGCGCGTGGCTGCATGTGTCGCCTCCCGTGTCCGTGGTGATCCTGCGCGACCCCGATCCTGCCCTGCGGTGACCGACCACGCAACAGCGCACCCTCCGGTGTCGCCATGGCGGCGACGGTGCGGCAGGCTGGGGTCATGCTGCGCACACTGGGCTCCGGTATGGGGAGCGTGCGGGCGTACGGACTCCAGGACGTGCGTCGGGCGCTGGACGTGTGCGCGCAGGACCCGGTGACCAACGTCTTCGTGGCGGCGCGGATCAAGGAGAGCGGCCTGATCGGCACCCGCGGACCGCTGTTCGGCTACGAGTCGGGGAGCGAGCACGCGTTGTGCTGGTGCGCCGCGAACGTCGTGCCCGTCGCGGCCAGTCCTCGGGCCATCGGCGCGCTCGCCGGCAAGGTGGTCAGGCGCCGTGCCACCGCCAGCTCGATCTTCGGTCCGGCCGACCAGGTGCTCGACCTGTGGAGTCGGCTGGAGCCGCGCTGGGGCACCCCGCGCGAGGTGCGGGAGAACCAGCTGGTGCTGACCATGCAGGAGCTCCCCTCGACGCTGGGCGTGGACATCGACGAGCGGGTGCGGGTGGCCCGGCCCGAGGAGCTGGACCTGGTGGTGCCGGCCGCGGCCGCCATGTTCACCGAGGAGATCGGCTACCCGCCCTACCACGGCAGCAGCAACGCCTACCGGCGGGCGGTCGCCGGGCTGATCGAGCAGGGCCACACCCTGGTGCGGGTCGAGGACGGGCAGGTCGTCTTCAAGGCCGACCTCGGGTCGGTGGCGCTGGGGTGCGCGCAGGTCCAGGGTGTCTGGGTCCACCCCGACTGGCGGGGCCGGGGGATGGCCGCTCCGGCGATGGCCGCGGTGGTGGAGCACACCATCCGGCAGGTGGTGCCGGTCGTCACGCTCTACGTCAACGACTTCAACACCCCGGCGGTGGCGACCTACCGCCGGGTCGGCTTCGTCCAGACGGGCACCTTCGCGACGGTCCTGCTCTGACCGAGCACCGGCGTGCGTCTCAGCCGCTCAGCCGACCGTGCAGGAAGGCCCACGCCAGGGCGTGCCAGGTCGCCCACTGCTCCGCCGTGCTGGCCCCACCGTGCCCACCCTCGGTGTTCTCCCAGTAGGTCACGTCCTTGCCGTGCTGCTCCAGCAGCGCGGTCATCTTCCGGGCGTGGCCGGGGTGCACCCGGTCGTCGCGCGTCGACGTGGCCAGGTAGACCGGCGGGGTGGGGCGGTCGGGCTCGAACCGCTGGTAGGGCGAGAAGGTGCGGAGCCACTCCCAGTCGGCGGGCTGCTCCGGGTCGCCGTACTCCGCGATCCACGAGGCACCGGCGAGCAGCTCGTGGTAGCGGGCCATGTCGAGCAGGGGAACCTGGCAGACGATGGCGCCGAAGTCCTCGGGATAGCCGGTGAGCATGTTGCCGACCAGCAGGCCGCCGTTGCTCCGACCCGTCGTGCCGAGGTGGGGCACGGAGGTCACGCCGCGGGCGACCAGGTCCCGCGCCACGGCGACGAAGTCCTCGTAGGCCCGGTGGCGCTGGTCGCGCAGCGCCGCCTGGTGCCACCGGGGACCGAACTCGCCGCCGCCCCTGATCCCGGCCACGACGTGCACGAAGCCATGGGCCAGCCAGGAGCGACCGACGATCGGGTCGTAGGCGGGGGTGAGCGCGTGCTCGAAGCCGCCATAGCCGTGGAGCACCGTCGGTGTCGAGCCGTCCATCGGGAGGTCGGACGGTCCGACCTGCCAGTAGGGGACGCGGGTCCCGTCGGCGGAGGTGGCCCACTCCTGGGTGACGCTCAGGCCGGTGGCGTCGAACCTCTCCGGGGCGGACCGGAGCACCTCGAGCTGCACCGGCGTCTCGTCCCCGGCCGGGGACACCGTGGCCAGCGAGAGGGTCATCGGCTCGACGAAACCGGTGCTCACCAGCCACAGGTCGTCGCTGCGGGCGTCGTCCACGGCGGAGATGCTGACCGTGCGCAGACCGATGTCCAGCGAGTCGGTCAGGTCGGTCGTCGTCCACCCCTGGTCGGTGTGCCGGTGCGACCGGACGGTATGCCGCACGTCCCGGAGCGCGGTGGTGACGAGCTGCCCGGCGGTCCAGGCCAGGTCCACCAGCGCGGTGCTCTCGTCGGGGGCGAAGAGTGCCGACCACCCGGCGGAGGCCGGGTCCGTGAGCACCTCTGCGAGCGGGGCCACCAGCAGCGACCCGGCGGCGAACCCGCCCTCACCGGTGGGCCGCCAGTCGTGCCGGAGCCGCACGGCCACGTGCTCGCCGTGCACCGAGACCTCGGCGCTCTCCGGAAGGTCCAGCTGCTGCACGCCGTCGTCGGTGACGACGAGCGTGTGCCCGCGGTAGAAGGCCAGCCCGTGGTGCAGCACGGTCTGGTCCCGCTCCTGGTCGTGCGCGACGAACAGGCCGAGATCCTCCTCGGCGATGGTGTGGACGACCTCCGCCGTCTCGACCGGGGTGCCGCGGCGCCAGAGGCGGACGGTGCGGGGATAGCCGGAGCGGGTCGCTCCCGTCGGGTCGTCGGCGGTCGCGAGAAAGACGTGGTCCCGGTCCCGCCAGGTGAGCCTGCCCTTGGCCTCGGGCTTGGCGAAACCCTCGGGAGCGGGCACGAACTCCCCGGTGACGAGGTCCAGCTCCCGCGTGGTGCCCGCGTCCGAACCGCCCCGGGACAGGTGCACCAGGGCGCGGTCGCAGGTCGGCCGCAGCAGGCTCGCGCCCTGCCACACCCAGGGCACGTCCTCCTGCTGCCCCAGGGCGTCGACGTCGAGGAGCACCTCCCACTCGGGGTCCGCCGAGCGGTAGGACTCCCAGCCGGTGCGTCGCCAGACCCCGCGCGGGTGGTCGGCGTCGGTCCAGAAGTTGTAGAGGTGGTCACCCACCTGGGCGACCAGCGGGATCCGGTCGCTCGCCTCGAGCGCGTCCCAGATGTCCCGGTGCAGGGTGCCGTAGAGCGGGTGCGCCTGGAGCGACTGCTCGCTCGCGGTGCTGCGCTCGCGGACCCAGGCCAGTGCCTCCGTGGACTCGACCTCCTCCAGCCAGCGGTGCGGGTCGTCGGGCGAGGAGGTGTCGGTCATGGGGCCATGCCATCACACGGGTGCGCCGTCGCTGCAGGCGCCCGAGTTCGTGCCTAGCCTGGAGGTATGCCGCTCGACGTCGCCGCAGTCCGCGCTCAGTTCCCCGCCCTCGAGTCAGGGGTGGCCCACTTCGACGGCCCGGGAGGGTCGCAGACCCCGCGGGTCGTGGCGGACGCCGTGGCGGGCACGCTCCTGAGCTCGATCTCGAACCGGGGCACCGTGACCGGCTCGGAGCGGCGGGCCGAGGACACGGTGCTGGGCGCCAGGGCCGCGATGGGCGACCTCCTCGGCGTCGACCCGGCGACCGTCATCTTCGGCCGGAGCATGACGGCCCTGACGATGGACCTGGCCCGCACGCTCGCGCGCGACCAGGGGTGGGGTCGCGGCGACGAGGTGGTGGTGACCAGCCTCGACCACGACGGCAACATCCGGCCGTGGGTCAACGCGGCCCTCGCCGCCGGGGCGACGGTGCGCTGGGCCGAGGTCGACCCGGAGACCGGAGAGCTCCCGCTGGAGGCCGTCACCTCCGTCCTGTCCGCACGGACCCGCGTGGTCGCGGTCACCGGGGCGGCCAACCTCATCGGCACCCGTCCCGACGTCGCGGGGATCGCCGCGGCGGCGCACGAGGCCGGCGCGCTCGTCCACCTCGACGCGGTCCACCTGGCCGCCCACGACCGGATCGACCTCGCGGCCACCGGGGCCGACCTGCTCTCGTGCTCGCCCTACAAGTTCTTCGGGCCGCACCTCGGGGTGCAGACCGGGCGGGCCGAGCTGCTCGAGCAGCTGCGGCCGGACAAGCTCCTGCCGTCCTCCGACGCGGTGCCCGAGCGCTTCGAGCTCGGCACGCTGCCCTACGAGCTGCTGGCCGGGAGCACCGCCGCCGTGGACTTCATCGCCTCGCTGGGCGATGGGGCGGGCCGGACCGAGCGCCTCACCGCCGCCTTCGCCGCCATCGAGGAGCACGAGGACGCGCTGCGTCGCCGGGCGGAGGAGGGGCTCGCGCAGGTCCCGGGCCTGACCCTCCACTCGCGTGCGGCGCACCGCACCCCGACGCTGCTCTTCACCGTCGACGGTCTGGACCCGGCCGGGATCCACCGGCACCTCGCGACCCTGGACGTCAACGCCCCGGCCTCGCACTTCTACGCCTGGGAGCTCTCGCACCGGCTCGGCCTGGGTGCTGCCGGGGGCGTGCGGATCGGCATCGCGCCCTACACCACGGCGGAGGAGGTCGACCGGCTCGTCGAGGGCGTCCGACAGGTCGTCCCCCCGATGGGCTGACCACATGAGCAAGGAAGCCGGACGTGATGCAGCGACATCTCCCTGCATCACGTCGGGCTTCCTTGCTCATGCGGGCGGGTGCGCAGCACAAACCCGTCGAGCCGCGCCGTGGCCGGCAGGTACCCTCGTAGCGCCGAGCGGCGCGCGGCATACCCGCCACGCCCGACCCGCGACCCACCCGAGGAGACCACCCACGTGACGCGCCCCCTGCGCCTGTCGACCCTGTTCCTGCGGACCCTGCGCGAGGACCCTGCCGACGCCGAGCTGCCCGGCCACAAGCTGCTGGTGCGCGCCGGCTACATCCGACGTGCCGCGCCCGGTGTCTATTCCTGGATGCCGTTGGGTCTGCGGGTGCTGCGCAAGGTGGAGCGCATCGTCCGGGAGGAGATGGACGCCATCGGTGGGCAGGAGCTGAGCTTCCCCGCGCTGCTGCCGCGCGAGCCGTACGAGGCGACCGGCCGCTGGACCGAGTACGGACCCAACCTGTTCCGCCTGCAGGACCGCAAGGGCGTCGACATGCTGCTCGGGCCCACGCACGAGGAGATGTTCACCCTCGCGGTCAAGGACATGTTCAGCTCCTACAAGGAGCTGCCGCTCACGCTCTACCAGATCCAGACGAAGTACCGCGACGAGTCGCGTCCCCGCGCCGGTTTGCTGCGCGGCCGCGAGTTCATCATGAAGGACTCCTACTCCTTCGACGTCGGCGACGCAGGTCTCGAGGAGGCCTACGCCCGCCATCGCGAGGCCTACGTCAGGATCTTCGACCGGCTCGGCTTCGACTACGTCGTCGTCTACGCCGACTCCGGCGCGATGGGCGGCTCCGCCAGCGAGGAGTTCCTCGCCGTCAGCCCGGTGGGGGAGGACACCTTCGTCCGCTGCGAGGCGTCCGGGTATGCCGCCAACGTCGAGGCGGTCGTGGTGCCGCAGGCGGAGCCCGTCGACGAGGCCACGGTGGCAGGCACGCCCGCGGCGCACGTCGAGGACACCCCGGACAGCCCCACCATCGCGACCCTCGTCGCCCAGGCCGACGCGCTGCACCCGCGCACCGACGGGCGGGGATGGACCGCCGGCGACACGCTCAAGAACGTCGTCGTCATGCTGACCCACCCGGACGGCAGCACCGAGCCGCTGGCGATCGGGCTGCCCGGCGACCGGGACGTCGACGCCAAGCGGCTCGAGGCACAGGTCGCCCCGGCCGACTGGCGCCCCTTCGAGGAGGCCGACTTCGCCGCCTACCCGATGCTCGCCAAGGGCTACATCGGGCCGGGCGTGCTGGGGGAGGAGCGCAGCAGCGGCATCAGATACCTGCTCGACCCCTCGGTCGCGCACGGCTCGGCCTGGGTGACCGGGGCCGACGAGCACGGCAAGCACGTCTTCGACCTCGTCCTGGGCCGCGACTTCACCGCCGACGGGACGATCCAGGCGGGCGAGATCCGCGAGGGCGACCCCAGCCCGGACGGCGCCGGCCCGCTCACCCTGGCGCGAGGCATCGAGATGGGCCACATCTTCCAGCTCGGGCGCAGGTATGCCGAGGCTCTCGACCTCACGGTGCTGGACGAGAACGGCAAGCTGGTCACGGTGACCATGGGCTCCTACGGCGTCGGGGTCTCCCGCGCCGTGGCGGCCGTGGCCGAGGCCACCCACGACGAGCTGGGGCTGGTCTGGCCGCGGGAGCTGGCGCCGGCGGACGTGCACGTGGTCGCCACCGGCAAGGACCAGGCGGTCTTCGACCACGCCGACGGGCTCGTCGAGCAGCTCGCCGCCCAGGGCGTGGAGGTGATCTACGACGACCGGCCCAAGGTCAGCCCCGGTGTGAAGTTCAAGGACGCCGAGCTGCTGGGCGTGCCCACCATCGTCGTCGTCGGCAAGGGGTTGGCCGACGGGGTGGTCGAGGTCAAGGACCGGGCGACCGGCACGCGGCAGGAGGTCCCCGCCGACGACGCCGCGGCGGCCGTGCTGGCGGAGGTGCGCGGCGGACCGCGCGACGCAGCACCTCCCGCCGGCGCCTGACGGCATACCCGGCCGTGCTGGAGAGCCTGGACCTGGAGCCACGGGTCGTCGTCTTCCTCGCCCTGGCCGGCTTCGCGGCCGGGTTCATCGACGCGGTCGTGGGTGGGGGTGGCCTCGTGCAGCTGCCGGCGCTGCTCGTGGGCCTGCCGGGCGCGACGCCGGTGCAGCTGCTCGCCACCAACAAGCTGGGCTCCATCTGCGGCACGACGGTCAGCTCGGTGACCTACTTCCGGCGCATCCGCCCGGATGTGCGCACCGCCGTCCCGTTCGCCCTGGCGGCCTTCGCCGGGAGCGCCGGGGGTGCGGCACTGGCCTTCCTCATCAGCAAGGAGGCCTTCAACCCCATCATCCTGGTGGTGCTGGTGGCGGTCGGGGCCTACACCCTGCTCAAGCCGTCGATGGGTCGGATGCAGGCGCTGCGCTTCGGCCAGGCTCGGCGCAAGCACCTGGGCACGGCCGTCGTCATCGGGCTCGTCGTCGGGGCCTACGACGGGGCGCTCGGGCCCGGGACCGGCTCCTTCTTCGTCTTCGCCCTGGTCAGCGCGCTCGGGTATGGCTTCCTCGAGGCGAGCGCGAAGGCCAAGATCGCCAACCTCGCCACCAACCTCGCGGCGCTCGTCGTCTTCGTCCCGCAGGGGGCGGTCATCTGGTCGGTCGGGCTGGTCCTCGGCGCCACCAACGTGCTGGGCGGCTACCTCGGCGCCCGGGTCGCGGTCTCCCGTGGTAGCGGCTTCGTCCGGGTCGTCTTCGTGGTCATCGTGGTCGCCTTCATCCTCAAGATCGGCTACGACGTCTGGGTCCAGCTGGCCACGGCCTGAACCTCGCCGGATCAGTCCCCGGCGGTGATCGGCTCGGCCCCGCACCCACCGAGGGAGTCGACCGTCGTGGTGGTCCGCTGCCACGTCTCCGGGTAGGTCTCGGGCGAGACGCGTCGGATGACGTGGCTGGGTCCGCCCTGCGGATCGATCTCGACCCGGGTGGGCTGGTAGCGCAGCTCGGTGCTGACCTCTCCGTCGGCGGCGCGCGTCAGGGTGACGAGGGCGACCATGCCCTCCTGCGTGCCGGGCAGGAGGTTCGCGTTGACCTGCGGGCTCTGGTTGGAGAGAAAGTTCCCCATCCCGTAGAGGACGTGCTTGCCGTCGATCCGCTCGCAGGGCTGGATGACGTGGACGTGGCTGCCCAGGATGAGGTCGACCTCGTCGCTGGACAGCAGCTCCTGCGCGAGCTCGGTCTGCTCCGGCAGCGGGGCGCTCTGGTACTCCTGGCCCCAGTGGAGGGTGACGACGACGAAGTCCGCCCCCGCCTCCCGAGCCTCGCGGGCGCGGTCCAGGATGCCCTCGGCACCCGTCACCGGCCAGGAGGCCTGACCCAGCCAGGGCAGGTCGGGCGGCACCTCGGTGTTGCTGTGGCCGTAGTTGGCGATGGTGTAGCCCAGGGCGAGCTGGGCGACCTCGACACGTCGCCCGTCGGGCGTGGCGACGTCGTACCAGGTCGGGTCCCCGGCGGTCTGCGGCGAGGACCGCGGCCCGGCATACTCCAGACCGGCGTCCGCCAGCACCTGCTCGGTGCTCTCGATGCCTGCCAGCCCCCGGTCGAGCGTGTGGTTGCTGGCGAAGTCGCAGCCGTCGAAGCCGGCGTCGGCGAGGGCGTCCGCGATCTGGTACGGCGTGTTGAAGGTCAGCACCCGAGGGACCGTCAGCGCCGTGTTGTCCGCGGACAGGGGTGTCTCGAGGTGGCACAGGGCGAGGTCCGCCTCGCGCAGCAGCGGTGCCACGTCGGCGAACATGGGGGAGAAGTCGTAGTCGGCGCCGGTGCCCGCGTAGCCGGCGGCCGAGACGTTCACGCTGCTGTGCGGGAGGATGTCGCCGCCGGCCGCGATGGTGATCTCGAGCTCCTCCTCACCCGCTGCGGTGGTCGGGACGGGGCTGGCCGTGGCCGTGACCTCTGCCGAGGTGTCCGCGGGCCGGTCGCCGGCCGTGGCGGTCGCCGTGGCCGAGGGGGTGGGTGCGGGCGAGGTCCCGTCTCCGGGCGCGTCGGTGGGCTGGCAGGCCGCCAGGAGCAGGGTGGCGGCGGTCAGCATGGTGACCGGGACCCTAGGGCGCATACCCGGTGCCCCACTCCTCCACGTAGGCGCCGACCCGGTCCTCGCGCAGGGCCCGGCCCAGGGCCGCGGTCTGCTGCTCGTCGACGAGGTTCACCCAGGCGCCGTTGATGATGTCGAATCCGGTGAGCGGCGCCATGAGGGAGACCACCTCGTCCGGGTCCAGGTCGCGCAGGACGGGTGCGAGGGCGGCGGCGTCGCGAGGGTCCAGACCGCCGGTGACCCGGACGGTGCCGTGCAGGCGGCGCACGAGCTCGGGGAAGTCCTGCGGCTGCTCGCGCAGGCGCTCCTGGAGCCGCTCCATCACCCCGATGAGCACCGCCCGGTGACGCTCGGCCCGGTCCAGGTCACCGAGCGGCAGGCCCTTGCGCTGCCGGGCATAGGTCAGGGCGGAGCTCTCGTCCAGCCAGATCTCGCCGGCCGGGAAGGAGAACCCCCGGACGGTCGAGGCGTAGCGGTTGTCGACCTGGATCCCGCCCAGGTAGCCGATGAGCTGGTCGAAGGCGCCGAAGTTCGCCTGGACGGTGTAGTCGATCCGTAGTCCGCCCAGGGTGTCCGACACGGTGCGCGTCAGCAGGTCGGTCCCACCGCTGACGAAGGCGGCGTTGATCTTGTTGTAGCCCACGCCCGGGATGTCGACGTACATGTCACGCGTGAAGGAGACGAGGGCGACGTCCTCCCGGTCCGCCGGCAGGTGGAGCACCATGATCGAGTCCGACAGCCCGCCGAAGGATCCCGGCTCGCGCGAGTCGGTCCCGATCACGAGCACGTTGACCGGCCCGTCGCCCAGCGGCGCCGCCTCCTCGGTGTCGCTCGGCGCCGAGGTGGACTCCTCGGCACCGTCCGCCGACGGTCCCGAGGTGGTCTGCTCGGCGGCCTCGGCGCTCTCCCCGCCCGAGGTCTGGTCCGCGGCCGGGTCGCCGGACGTCGTCTCCTCGGTGTCGGTGGTGGTCGTCCCGCCGGAGTCCTCCGTCTCTGCCTCCCGGTCTCCCGTCGGGGCGACGGCGGCCGAGGACGTGGCGGCCTCGTCGCTCGGACCCGCCGGGTCCCCCTGGCACCCACCCAGCGCGAGGGTCGCCGCGAGCACCGTCGCCGTGACGGAGGGGAAGAGGGGTGCACGCGTCCTCATGGGCTCATCCTGTCGCACTCCGCACCCTCATCTCGGGAGGGAGTCCGGGTCTGTCGTCGGGAGACCGCACACCGTCCCCCGGCAGAGCACCGCGGAGCGACGACCTTCGCGCTGCGGGACCTCCGGGTCGCCGTCCACCACCAACGTCCCGACCGGCCCGCGACGCAGCGCCTCGACCAGCGGGTCCTCGGCTGCCGACGCGGGCTGCTCGGACAGGCGGACGAGCGAGGGGCCGGTGGCCAGCTCCCCCGCCGCGACCAGCGCCCATCCGGCGAACCGCGGAGCGTCGTGCGCCAGCCGGGAGACCTGGTCGAGCGCACCCGCCGCGAGCTCGAGGTGCTCGGCGCGCCCGGCCTGGGCGCCGTGCCGCGCCAGCGCCACCGCCAACGACGACAGGCCACCAGGCTCGGCGTTGTCCCCCGTGGGGTCCGGGCGCAGCACGAGCGGCTCGGCGTCCCGGCCGGTGGCGGAGACGCCGCCCTGGTCGTCGTGGAACAGGTCGACGGCGCGCTGCAGCAGGGTGCCGGCCTCGTCCAGCCAGACCCGGTCGCCGGTGGCGCGGTGCAGCGCGAGCAGCCCGTCGGCGAGGTTGCCGTAGTCCTCGGCCACGGCGGGGGCGGCGCCGACGGTGCCGTCCCGCGAGCAGCGGCGCAGCCGCCCGTCGACGACGTGCGTGCCCAGGAGGAAGCGCGCGCACCGGGCCGCCAGGTCGACCCAGTCCTCCTCGTCGAAGACCCACCCGGCGTGTGCCAGGGAGCCGATGAGCAGACCGTTCCAGGCGGTGACGACCTTGTCGTCCCGGCCGGGCTGGGGCCGCAGGCTCCGGGCCACGTCCAGACGCTGCCGGACCCGCGACCACCAGGCGGGATCCTCCGGGTCCTGACGCAGCTGGAGGGTCGAGGTGCCGTGCTCGAAGGTGCCCGCGGAGGTGACCCCGAGCAGGTCCGCCGCCCGTTCTCCGTCCTCGGGGCCGAGGGTCCGCCCGAGCTCCTCGCGGGTCCAGACGTAGGTGGCACCCTCCACCCCGTCGGAGTCGGCGTCCAGCGAGCTGGCGAAGGCCTCCTGCTCGGTCCACATCTCCCGGACCAGCCACTCCACCGTCTCCCGGACGACGCGCTCGGCCCAGGGCCGGGACCCGGTGTCGGTGCGGGCGAGGTCGGTGTAGACCCCGAGCAGCAGGGCGTTGTCGTAGAGCATCTTCTCGAAGTGCGGCACCACCCACGCGCGGTCCACGGCATACCGGGCGAAGCCGCCGCCGACCTGGTCGTAGGTCCCCGACCGCGCCAGCTGCTCGCAGGTGTGCCGCACCATCTCCACCGACCGTGCGTCGCGGGTCCGGCCGTGGTGCCGGAGGAGGAACGCGAGGACCATCGACGGCGGGAACTTCGGTGCGCCGCCGAAGCCGCCCCACTGGGGGTCGAACTCCCCGTCCAGGGTGCGCACCGCCGCGTCCAGGTCGATCTCCGCGCCGCCCCGCGCAGCCCGCGCCGAGGCCTGGGCGGCCGAGAGCCGGGCCACGATCTCCTGCCCGCCCTGCTCCATCCGCTCCCGGTCCGCCGCCCACTGCTGCGCGGCGGCGCGCAGCAGGGCGAGGAACTGCTCGCGCGGCAGGTAGGTCCCGGCCCAGAACGGGGCCCCGTCGGGCGTCAGCAGGCAGGTCATCGGCCAGCCGCCGTGGCCGGTGAGCGCGGTCAGGGCCCCCATGTAGGCGGCATCGACGTCCGGGCGCTCCTCCCGGTCCACCTTGACCGCGACGTACCCGTCGGCCAGCACCTGGGCGACCTCGTCGTCCTCGAAGGACTCGTGCGCCATCACGTGGCACCAGTGGCAGGCGGCATACCCCACGCTGAGCAGGACCGGGACCCCACGCCGGTCGGCCTCGGCGAAGGCGTCCTCGCCCCACTCCCACCAGTCCACCGGGTTGTCCGCGTGCTGGAGCAGATAGGGGGACGTCGTGGCGGCCAGGCGGTTCGGCATGCCTGCCAGTGTGCAACGGCAGGCCACGGCTCTCGACCTCGACCGTGCGCGGAGCATCGCCCCGCTGATGCTCAGGGCAGCGTCATGCCGGGGAAGGGCGCCTCGTCCGCGCCCAGCTCCAGGCTCCAGGAGGTCGCTTCCACCGTCAGCCGGAGGTAGGAGTCCACCTGCTCCGGTGCCGCCCCGGCCCGGTCCACCACGCGGAGCACCGCCGGGGCGATGTCCAGGACCACCGACCGGGCCAGCGCACGCCGGTCCTCGCGGCTCGCCAGCGGCTCCGGCAGGTCGTAGCCCAGGGGTGGCACGGGTGCGGCGTCACCGGCCAGGGTGGTCAGCGAGCGAGTCACCCCGCGCAGCGGTGCGAGGACGGATTCGTAGCTCTCCCGCTCCTCGCCCCCGGACCGTGCCGCCACCACCTCGAGCGCGAAGACCGCGGGACGCGTGGCGGACAGGACGGGGACCGCGGCGGTCCCGGTCGGGCCGCTGAGCGCGGGCCACGTGCTGCCGGCGCCGAGCCGGTCGGCGCTGAGCAGGTGCTGGGCGGCCAGCGACATCAGCACGGCCCGGTTCGTCGCGGTCGACCCGGCGAGGTCCGCGACCACCGCCTCACGGTCTCCCCGGAGCAGGCGTCCCACCTCCAGTGCGTCCAGGGCGGCTCCGGTCGTGCTGCTCGCCGCGTCCGGTCCTGCTGTCCCGGAGGTGGGGTCGGACGTCTGCGTCGCAGGGGACCCCAGGGCCACCAGCAGGGCGTCCAGCCGCTCGGCCTGCACCGACCAGAGGTCGCCCAGCGAACGCACCAGCGACTCCTGGTGGTCGGTGGGCCGGACCTGCTCCAGGGCGCCGGAGTAGGTGCGCAACCGCTCCCGCGCGGACCGGATCAGCGCCAGGTCGGGCGGCTGCGGGCCGGACCGTTCCTCCTCACCAGGGTCGGGGGACCACGGGGTCCGCAGCCGGTCGCCGCTGCAGCCGGTGAGCGCGCCGGCCACCGTGACCCACAGCCCGGCCCGCACGAGGGCGCGGCGGGAGGGGGGACCGGAGGGCATGACGGTCATCTTCCCAGACGGTAGGGTGTGTGGCCCCGGGCGGCACCGTCACGGGCACCTTGAGGTGCCCAGGGCCGACGTCGACAGCAGAAGATGAGGAGCACCGCATGGACGCCCGCGCAGCGGCCGCGACGATCACGCAGCACACCTCAGCGGCACTCCTGGACACCGACCTCGATGTCGTCGTCGATGCCGTGACCGTGCAGGAGGCCGGCCGACGCCGGCTGGTCCGGGTGCTCCTCGCCCGCGACGTGTCCGGGCTGGCCCCGGACGACACCACCTCCCCGGTGGCGCCGCTGAGCCTGGACGAGGTCTCCGCCGCCACCCGCGCGGTCTCCGAGGCCCTCGACGGCTCCGACGTCATGGGGGAGCGGTCCTACACCCTCGAGGTCAGCTCGGCCGGTCTGGACCGGCCCCTGACCACGCCCGACCAGTTCCGGCGCAACGTCGGGCGGCTGGTGAGGCTGACCCGCGAGGACGGCAGCGCTGTGACGGCCCGTCTCCTCGAGGCGGGCCCCGACCACCTCCGGCTCGAGGACCAGCCCGAGCCCATCGCCGTGGACGACGTGGCGAAGGCGCAGGTGCAGGTGGAGTTCACCCGACCCGACGGAAAGGACGCATGATGGACATCGACATGGCCGCGCTGAGGATGCTCGAGCGCGAGCGTGAGATCCCGATGGACGTCATCGTCGAGGCGATCGAGCAGGCGCTGCTCTCGGCATACCAGAGGGTCGACGGGCACGCCCGCGAGGCCCGGGTGGAGCTGGACCGCAAGTCCGGTCACGTCACGGTGTGGGCGCGGGAGGACGCCCCGGTGCTCGAGGACGGGACCCGCGGGGAGCCCGGCCCGGAGTACGACGACACGCCCGAGGGCTTCGGGCGGGTGGCCGCCGCCACCGGGCGGCAGGTGATCGCCCAGCGGATGCGCGACCTGGAGGACGACGCCGTCCTCGGCGACTTCCGTGGACGTGAGGGCGACATCGTGTCCGGGATCATCCAGCAGTCGAACGACCCGCGACGGATCCTGGTCGACTTCGGGACCGTGGAGGGCGAGCTCCCGGTCTCCGAGCAGGTCCCGGGCGAGGCCTACGAGCACGGCCAGCGGCTGCGCTGCTTCGTGGTGAGTGCCAAGCGGGGTATGCGCGGCCCGCAGATCCTGCTCTCGCGCACCCACCCGAACCTGGTGCGACGCCTCTTCGCGCTGGAGGTGCCCGAGATCGCCGACGGCACCGTGCAGATCCATGCCATCGCGCGGGAGGCCGGACACCGCACCAAGATCGCCGTCCACTCGACGGTCCCCGGCGTGAACGCCAAGGGCGCCTGCATCGGGCCGATGGGGCAGCGGGTGCGCGCCGTCATGGCCGAGCTGCAGGGCGAGAAGATCGACATCGTCGACTACGCGGAGGACCCGGCCCAGTTCGTCGCGGCAGCCCTGTCGCCGGCACGTGTCTCCTCCGCCCGGGTCGTGGACACCCGGGCGAAGCAGGTGCGCGTGGTGGTCCCCGACTACCAGCTCTCCCTGGCGATCGGACGGGAGGGGCAGAACGCCCGCCTGGCCAACCGGCTGACCGGGTGGAAGATCGACATCCGGGCCGACACGGAGGAGCAGGTCGAGGGCGAGGCCGAGGCCCTCGGCACCGACTCCGGCGTGTAAAGTGGACCCTCGGACCGGAGCGGTCGCCCCTGCACACGAAGCACGGACACCCGTGCGCACGTGCGTGGGGTGCCGGAACCGGGCCGACCAGTCCGCGTTGCTGCGGTTCGTCGCTCGACAGGATCGCGCCGACTCATCGTGGCGCATCGTGCTGGACGAGCGGCGTCGCCTCCCGGGGCGTGGTGCCTATGTGCACCCGGATCCGGGATGCATGGAGCTGGCGGTCGCTCGTCGGGCTTTCGCCCGCGCCCTGCGCCTCGGCGCACCGGGTGCGATCGACGTCAGCGAGGTGCGGGAATGGCGCCCGCGGCAACAGGGTTGAGGTATGTCCTGGGCCAACCGGTCCGGGAGGAGCACGACAGGCAGGCCGTCCGGTCTGCCATCGAGGAAACCGGAAGCGGGTTTGACGCTGATGAGCACCCGATGAGTACTCAGCAATGAGCACCCACCAGCAGTAGTCACGACCGCCCCTGAGCGGGTCACGGTCGTGGCGCCAACACCAAGGAGACACCACACCGTGCCAAAGCTCAGGGTTTACGAGCTCGCCAAGGAGCTCGGGGTCGAGAGCAAGGAGCTGCTCGCCCACCTGAAGGACCAGGGAGAGTTCGTGAGGTCGGCCTCGTCGACCATCGAGCCCCCGGTCATCCGCAAGATCCGGGAGAACCCGCCCGCTGCCGCCTCGAAGCCGAAGGCAGCGGCGCCGAAGACTCCCGCCAGCAGCGCGCCGAAGAAGCCGGCCGCGCCGAAGCCGGGTCCGGCCGCGACGCCGACCCCGGCCGCCCCGGACACGAGCGCCGGAGCTCCCGAGCAGGCCCCGTCGGAGCCCGCCACGCCGCAGCCCACCACGCAGAAGCCCGAGGAGCCGACCCCTGAGACCCCGGCGGCGGAGGCCACCCCGAAGGGCCCCCGACCCGGTGCCAAGCCCGGTCCCCGGCCGGGCAACAACCCGTTCAGCTCGAACCAGGGCATGGGTCAGTCCCGCGGACGCCGCGGTGGCTCGGGAGATCGTTCCGGCGCCCCGCGTCCGGGCAACAACCCGTTCGCGACCAGCCAGGGTATGCCGCGACCCGGCGGCAGCCGGGGCGCCGAGCGTCCCGGTGGCCGGCAGGGTGCCGGCGCGGCCGGTCCGCGTCCGGGCGGTCCGCGCCCGAACCCGGGCATGATGCCCGAGCGTGCCGCGGTACCTCGTCCGGGTGAGCGGCCGACCCGCGGCGGAGGCCGCGGTCGACCGGGCGGCGGCGGCCCCGGCGGTGGCCCCCCCGGCGGTGGCTTCCGCGGGCCCGGCGGCGGACGTGGCGGCGGCCCCCGGGGTCGCGGCGGCACCCAGGGTGCCTTCGGCCGCGGTGGCGGCAAGGTCCGGGGACGCAAGTCGAAGCGGGCCAAGCGCCAGGAGTTCGAGCAGATGCAGGCGCCCGCCATCGGCGGCGTCAGCATCCCGCGCGGCAACGGCGCGACCATCACCGTGCGTCGTGGCGCCTCGCTCACCGACTTCGCCGACAAGATCAACGTCGACCCGGCATCGCTGGTGACCGTGCTCTTCCACCTCGGCGAGATGGCGACCGCCACCCAGTCCCTGGACGAGGACACCTTCGGCGTCCTCGGCGCCGAGCTGGACTACACCATCCGTGTGGTCTCGCCCGAGGAGGAGGAGCGTGAGCTGCTCAGCTCCTTCAACATCGACCTCGAGGCCGAGGCGGACGCCGAGTCCGACGAGGACCTCGAGGCGCGCCCGCCGGTCGTGACCGTCATGGGTCACGTCGACCACGGCAAGACCCGTCTGCTGGACGCCATCCGGCAGGCGGACGTGGGTGCCGACGAGGCGGGTGGCATCACCCAGCACATCGGTGCCTACCAGGTGCACACCGAGCACGAGGGCGAGGACCGCGCGATCACCTTCATCGACACCCCGGGTCACGAGGCGTTCACCGCCATGCGTGCCCGAGGTGCGAAGGTCACCGACATCGCGATCCTCGTCGTCGCCGCCGACGACGGCGTCATGCCGCAGACCATCGAGGCGCTCAACCACGCCCAGGCGGCGGACGTGCCGATCGTGGTCGCGGTCAACAAGATCGACGTCGACGGCGCAGATGCGGCCAAGGTGCGCGGGCAGCTGACGGAGTACAACCTCATCGCCGAGGAGTACGGCGGCGAGACGATGTTCGTGGACGTCTCGGCGAAGAACCAGCTCAACATCGACGAGCTGCTCGACGCCGTGCTGCTGACGGCCGATGCGGCGCTCGACCTGCGTGCCAACCCGGACAAGGACGCCCGCGGCGTCGCCATCGAGGCCAACCTCGACAAGGGCCGTGGCGCGGTCGCGACCGTGCTGGTGCAGCAGGGCACGCTGCGCGTCGGTGACGCCATCGTCACCGGTGCCAGCCACGGACGCGTGCGGGCCATGCTCGACGAGCACGGCAACAACGTGTCGGAGGCCACCCCGTCCCGACCGGTGCAGGTGCTCGGTCTGGACACCGTGGCCCGCGCCGGCGACACCTTCGTGGTGCCGCCGGACGACCGGACCGCGCGTCAGATCGCCGAGAAGCGGGAGGCCGCCGACCGGCAGGCCGCGCTCGCCAAGTCCCGCAAGCGGATCAGCCTGGAGGACCTCAACCAGGCGTTGGCGCAGGGCAAGGTCGAGACGCTCAACCTCATCCTCAAGGGCGACGTGTCCGGTTCGGTGGAGGCGCTGGAGGACGCGCTGCTGCAGATCGACGTCGGCGACGAGGTGGACCTGCGGATCATCGACCGTGGTGTCGGCGCGATCACGATGAACAACATCAACCTCGCCGTCGCCTCGGACGCCATCATCCTGGGCTTCAACGTCCGCGCGGAGGGGCAGAACGCCGACTACGCGGACAAGGAAGGCGTGGAGATCCGCTACTACTCGGTGATCTACCAGGCCATCGAGGACATCGAGAACGCCCTGAAGGGCATGCTCAAGCCCGAGTACGAGGAGGTCGAGACCGGCACCGCGGAGGTCCGGGAGATCTTCCGCAGCTCGAAGTTCGGCAACGTCGCGGGCTGCATGGTCCGCAGCGGCGAGATCCGGCGCGGCGCGAAGGCGCGGATCACGCGTGACGGCGTCGTGATCACCGAGGGCCTGCAGATCGCCGGCCTGCGGCGGTTCAAGGACGACGTCACCGAGGTCCGCGAGGGCTTCGAGTGCGGTGTCAACCTCGGGTCGTTCAACGACATCCAGGGCGATGACCTCATCACCACCTACGAGATGCGGGAGATCCCCCGCACCTGAGGTGGCGACATCGACGCGGCCCGGTCCCCGACGGATCGGGCCGCGTCCGTTCCTACACTGGTCTGGCTCGCCGGACCGAAGCCAGGAGGAGTCATGGTTGACCAGGCACGCGCCCGACGCATCGCCGAGCGCACCAAGCAGCTGGTGACGCAGGGCCTGTCCCAGGTCGTCAAGGACGAGCGGGTCGGCTTCGTCACCATCACCGACGTCAGGGTCACCGGAGACCTGCAGCACGCCAGTGTGTTCTACACGGTGCTGGGCGGCGACGAGGACCGGGAGACGGCGGCCGAGATCCTGGAGAACTACCGCGGACGGCTGCGGTCGTTCGTCGGCAAGGGCCTGGGCATCCGGCTGACACCCACCCTCGAGTTCATCCTCGACGCGCTGCCGGAGGACGCCCAGCACATGGATGACCTGCTGCGCCGCGTCGCCGCCCGCGACGCCGAGCTGGCGGCGACCCGTGGCGCCTCGACCTACGCCGGGGAGGCCGACCCCTACCGCAAGCCCCGCGTCGACGACGACGAGGCCGACGACGGGCCGGACGTCGCCGGAGCGCGATGAGCGGTGCCGGCCTGCCGCCGGTGGGTGACGGCCTGCTGGTCGTCGACAAACCGGGCGGGTGGACCAGCCACGACGTGGTCGCGCGGGCGCGACGGCTGTGCCGCACCCGCAGGGTGGGCCACGCCGGCACGCTGGACCCCATGGCGACCGGTGTCCTCGTGCTCGGCGTCGGTCGCGGCACCAAGCTGCTGACCTTCCTGGTCGGCCACGACAAGGCCTATGCCGCCACGATCCGGCTGGGGCAGAGCACCCTCACCGACGACGCCGAGGGGGAGGTCGTGGCCGGCGCCGATGCCTCCGGGGTGAGCACCGAGGACCTCCGGGCGGCGGTCGGCGCCCTGACCGGCGACATCCAGCAGGTCCCGAGCGCGGTGAGCGCGATCAAGGTCGACGGGGTGCGGTCCTACGCCCGGGTGCGGTCGGGGGAGGACGTGCAGCTGCGGGCCAGGCCGGTGGCGGTGCGCCGCTTCGACGTGCTGGGCGCCCGCCGGGTGGGTCCGCACCTGGACGTGGACGTCGAGGTGGAGGTGTCGTCCGGCACGTACGTGCGCGCCCTGGCGCGGGACCTCGGGGAGGCGTTGGGTGTCGGCGGGCACCTGACGCAGCTGAGGCGGTCGAGGGTGGGTGGTCTGGGTCTGGACCTGGCGGTTCCCCTGCCCCGGCTCGAGGCGGACGGTGCGGCGGCGCACCTGGTCCCGCTCGCCGCCGCGGCCCGGGCCTCGCTGGTGGCTCGCGAGCTCGACGAGGCCGAGGCGCGCGCGCTGGGCTACGGCCAGCGCGTCCGGTCCGAGCGGCCCGGTCGACCCGACCCGGTCGCCGCCTTCGGCCCGGACGGACGGCTGGTCGCGATCCTGGACGAGACCGCCGAGCGGGCGCGTGCCCACGTGGTCCTCGCCCCGGCCGGCGAGAGTTAGAGTGACGCCCGTGCATCGTTGGACCAGCCTGCAGGACGTGCCGGCAGACCTCGGGCCGACGGTCGCCACCCTCGGCAACTTCGACGGTGTCCACCGCGGGCACCGCGCGGTGCTGGAGACGGTGACCACCCTGGCCCGCGAGCGCGGACTGGCGGCCGTGGCCGTCACCTTCGAGCCCCACCCCGTCGCCGTGCTGCACCCGGACCGCGCCCCCAAGGAGATCGCCGGCCTGGAGCACCGTCTCGACCTGCTGGAGGAGGCCGGACTGGACGGGGTCGTGGTCATCGAGTTCACCGTGGAGTATGCCCGCCTCTCGCCGGAGGACTTCGTCGTCGAGACCTTCGTCGACGCGCTGCACGCCGATGCCGTGGTCGTCGGCCAGGACACCCGCTTCGGGCTCGGCAACTCCGGAGACGTCGGCACCATGCGTGAGCTGGGGGAGATGCACGGTTTCGACGTGGTGGTGCAGCACACCGCCGGTGCGCTCGCCCACGGTCAGCGCACCTGGTCCTCCACCTCCTTGCGCCAGGCGATCGCGGACGGTGACATGACCGAGGCGTCGAGGATCCTCGACCGGCTCCACCGGGTGTCCGGCACCGTGGTGCACGGTCATCACCGGGGCCGTGAGCTCGGATATCCCACCGCCAACCTCGGCCCCGACCGCGTGGGCATGGTGCCGGCGGACGGTGTCTACGCCGGGTGGCTCGAGCGTCCCGGACGTCCCCCGTCCGACCCGGACCGCCGCCTCCCCGCAGCGATCTCGGTCGGCACCAACCCCACCTTCGACGACGTGCTGGAGCGCAGCGTCGAGGCCTACGTGCTGGACCGGACCGACCTCGACCTCTACGGCGAGACCGTCTGGGTCGACTTCGTCAGTCGGCTCCGTGGCAACGTGCGCTTCGGGTCCGTGGACGAGCTCACCGCGCAGATGGCCGACGACGTGGACCGCAGCCGTGCGCTGCTGAGCGGGGGATAGCGGTCGGTGCGGGAGCGCTACCTGCGGACCGACTGGGCTCCCTTCGTGGCGGGGCTCGGGCTGAGCCTGGTCGGGGCGCTGCTGGTCTGGTCGGCGACGCATACCTGGGCGGGACCCGCGCTGGCGGTGCGGCACCTGGTCAACACCGGGGTGGGCGTGGTGCTGGCGCTCGCGCTCATCGGGGTGGACGTGCGGTGGCTGCGCGCGACCGCTCCCTGGATCTACCTCGCCGGGCTGCTGGGCCTGGCCTCGGTGCTGAGCCCCCTGGGCCAGACGGTGAACGGCTCGCGGTCCTGGCTGTTCCTGCCCGGCGGATTCTCGCTGCAGCCGGCCGAGCTGGCCAAGATCGGGCTGGTGATCGGGCTCGCCATGATCCTGGCCGAGGGCCGGGAGGCGTATGCCCGGCCGGGCTGGCGCGAGGTCCTGCCGGCCTGGGTGCTGGCCGCGGTCCCGATCGGGCTGATCATGCTGCAGCCGGACCTGGGCAGCGCGCTGGTGCTGGGTGTGCTCACCATCGGGGTGGTGGCCGCCTCGGGGGCGCCCTGGGGCTGGACCGCCGCTGCACTCGGCGGAGCAGCCACCGCCGTGGTCGCGGCGATCAGGGTCCCCCTGCTCGACCCCTACCAGGTGGACCGGCTCCTGGCCTTCCGCGACCCGGCTCTCGACCCGGAGGGCATCGGCTACCAGACCAGGCAGGCCCGGCTCGCCATCGGTTCCGGTGGGTGGTCCGGGACCGGCCTGGGTGAGGGGCCGCAGACCCAGGGCGGGTTCATCCCGTTCCAGTACACCGACTTCATCTTCTCGGTCGCCGGGGAGGAGCTGGGCTTCCTCGGTGCTCTCGGCCTCCTGCTGCTCCTGGGCTTCCTCGTCGTCCGTGCCCTGGTGGTCGCGCTGCGGTGCGAGGACCCCTTCGGCCGGCTGCTCGCGGTGGGGGTGGCCTCGTGGTTCGCCTTCCAGACCTTCCAGAACGTCGGGATGAACCTCGGCCTGATGCCGGTGACCGGGCTGCCGCTGCCCTTCCTGTCCTACGGCGGGTCCTCGATGCTGGCCTGCTGGCTCGCCCTCGGGCTGCTGGCCTGCGCCAGCGGGCGCGAGCGGTCCAGGGGTTCCTCTTGGCCGGTGCCGGTGGACCTGCCAAGATGAGCATCCGCAGGCCCATACGACTTGAGGAGTTGCCGTGGCTCGTCTCACCGATGAGAAGCCAGATCTCGCCCTGATCGAGAACCGTGTCCCGAGCGTGGGCCACCTCTTCCGGGACCGGGTCGCCGCAACCCCGGACACGGACGCCTTCCTCTACCCCGAGGGCGAGAGCTGGCCGACGCTCACCTGGGCGCAGACGGGGGAGCGCGCCTACGCGCTGGCGGCCGGGCTGGTGGAGCTCGGGGTGCAGCCGGAGGAGCGGGTCGCCCTGGCGTGCTCCACCCGCATCGAGTGGGTGATCGTGGACCTGGCGGTGATGTGCGCCGGCGCGGCGACCACGACGATCTACCCCACGACCCTCTCCGAGGACGTCGCCTTCATCATCACCGACTCGGGCAGCCGCGTCGTCGTGGCCGAGGACGACGAGCAGGTCGCCAAGGTGCTGGAGCACCGCGCCCAGCTGGGCGAGGTCCTGAAGATCGTCGTCATCGACGGCACGGGCGACGGCGGCGACGTGATCACGCTGGCGGAGCTGGAGGAGCTGGGCCGGGCCCGGCTGGAGGCGGAGCCCGGCGTGGTCGACGCCAGGATCGACGGTCTGACGCCGGAGCACCTCGCCACCATCATCTACACCTCCGGCACCACCGGGCGACCCAAGGGCGTGCGGCTGCCGCACTCGGCGTGGACCTACGAGGGCGCCGGCGTCGACGCGGTGGACCTGCTGGGGCCGGACGACCTGCAGTATCTCTGGCTCCCGTTGGCGCACGTCTTCGGCAAGTGCCTGCTGGTGCTGCCGCTGCAGATGGGCTTCCCGACGGCGGTCGACGGACGGGTGGACAAGATCGTCGAGAACCTCGCCGTCGTCAAGCCGACGTTCATGGGAGCGGCTCCGCGCATCTTCGAGAAGGCCTACGGTCGGATCACCACGATGATGGCCGACGAGGGAGGGGTCAAGGAGAAGCTCTTCGGCTGGGCCAGCGGGGTGGGCAAGCAGGTGGCGGAGATCCGTGCCGCCGGCGGCGAGCCGGGCGGTCTGCTCAAGGCCAAGCACGGCGTGGCGGACAAGCTGGTGCTGTCCAAGATCCGCGAGCGCTTCGGCGGTCGCATCCGCTTCTTCATCTCCGGGTCCGCCGCGCTGAACCACGACATCGCCCGGTGGTTCGACGCCATGGGCCTGATGATCATCGAGGGGTATGGCCTCACCGAGTCCAGCGCGGCCTCGATCGTGAACCGACCGCGCGACGGCGTCAACAGGATCGGCACCGTGGGATGGCCGCTGCCCGGGACCGAGGTGCGGGTCGCGGACGACGGGGAGCTGATGATGCGCGGGCCGGGCGTCATGACCGGCTACCACCAGAACGACGACGCGACCTCCGAGGCGCTGGTGGACGGGTGGCTGGCCACGGGCGACATCGCCGAGATCGACGAGGACGGCTACGTCCGGATCACCGACCGCAAGAAGGACCTGTTCAAGACCTCCGGGGGCAAGTACGTCGCCCCCTCCCGCATCGAGTCCCTCTTCAAGGGCATCTGCCCCTACGCGAGCCAGCTCATCGTGGAGGGTGACGGACGCAACTTCGTGTCGGCCCTCATCACGCTCGACCCGGACGCCGTCACGGCGTGGGGGGCCAAGAACGACATGGCCGGTGACTCGTATGCCCAGATCGTCACCTCGCCCGCCGCCCGGGAGATGGTGCAGGGCTATGTCGACCAACTGAACCAGCAGCTGGCCCGGCACGAGCAGATCAAGCAGTTCCACATCCTGGACCACGACCTGTCCATCGAGGACGGCGACCTCACCCCCAGCATGAAGCTCAAGCGGCGGGCCGTCACGGCGAAGTACAAGGACGAGCTGGACCGCTTCTACGTCGGCTGAGCCTCCGGCGGGCCTCCTGCAGCCCCGTCCGGTGTCGGGCGGGGTGGCCGTCAGCCGCCGTGCACCGTCGCGACCAGCTGCCGGTAGCGGGTGCGCACGTCCTCGCCGGCGTCGGACGGCCGGGCGTCCAGCTGCTCCGCGGTGCGGACCTGCCAGCGCGGGACCTCCCCGCCCCGCAGCGTCCAGGCTGCCTGCCGTGCCGCCCCGAGCGCGACGTACTCACCGGCCTCCGGGACGAGCACCGGCACGCCGAGCAGGTCGGCGGCGATCTCGCGGACGGCCCGGGAGGCGACCGCTCCGCCGATGAGCTGGACCCGCTCGAAGGGGACCTGCTCGCGGCGCAGCGACTCCACGCCCGCGCCCACGCCCAGGATCATCCCCTCCACCACGGCCCGGGCGAGGTTCTCCGGCGTGAGGTTGTCGCGGGTGATCCCGGACAGGGTGCCGGTGGCGTCCGGGAGGTTCGGGGTCCGCTCGCCGTCGAGGTAGGGGAGCAGCGTGAGGCCACCCGCCCCGATCGGCGCACGCAGGGCGAGCTCCTCCAACCCGGCCAGGTCGGTGCCGAGGACCTGTGCCCCGGCGGTGAGCACGCGGGCGGCGTTGAGGGTGCAGACCAGGGGCAGGAACTCGCCGGACGCATCGGCATACGACGCGACCTCGCCGGAGGCGTCCGCGGTGGGGGAGGAGTGACGGGCGAAGGCGGTGCCGCTCGTCCCGAACGACATCACCACCTCGCCGGCGGACAGCCCGAGGCCGAGCGCGGCGGCGGCGTTGTCACCGGTCCCCGGGCCGAGGAGCAGCTCTCCGGTCCCGAGCCGGGCGCGGCCCGCGGTCTCGTCGGGGCCGAGCACGCGCGGAAGGGTGAGGTCGACGTCACCACCGGTGGCCAGCCGCAGCAGCTCGTGGTCGTACCCGCCCGTCGCGGCGCTGAAGTAGCCGGTCCCGGACGCGTCACCGCGGTCCGTCGCCCAGCCCTCGCCCGCACCTCCGAGCCGGCGCAGGATCTGGCCGGTCAACCAGTCGTGCGGGAGGACGCAGGTCGCGCTGCGACGCAGGTTCTCCGGCTCGTGCTCGGCGACCCAGCGCAGCTTGCTGACGGTGATGGCCGCGAGCGGCACGACGCCGACCCGGTCGGCCCAGACCTGCGCGCCCCCGAGCTCGTCGACCAGCTCCCGGGCCGACCCCGCGGACCGGGTGTCGTTCCACAGCAGGGCCGGTCGCACGACGTCGTCGTGCTCGTCCAGCAGCACCATCCCGTGCTGCTGGCCACCCACGGCGAGCGCCTGCACCCCGTCCAGCAGCCCGTCCTGGGTCGCCTCCTCGAAGGCGGTCCACCAGTGCTCGGGGTCGACCTCGGTGCCGTTCGGGTGGGAACCCCGTCCGTGGCGCACGATCTCGCCGGTGTCCGCGTCGCACACGAGGACCTTGCAGGACTGGGTCGAGGTGTCGACCCCGGCAACCAGCGTGGCATCAGCTCCAGTCATGACCCTCAAGCGTGGCCCGGGATCCGACCTCGTGCAACCGCTGGAGGAAGTGGCGGTAGGCGGTGGTGAACCTCTCCTGCTCGCGCAGGTCCCCGAAGAACGTCTCGTCCTCGAGGAAGGCCAGCGGTTCCTCGTCCTGGCGGGCGGCCGCAGCCATCACCTTGTCCTTGTAGCGGTCCACGACCTCGATCGGCTCGCCCTCCTCGTCCACGCCCTCGGCATACCGCGCCCAGGAGGCGACCACGAGGGCGGAGCGCTCGATCTGACCGTCGTGCTCGAGGTTGTGCCGGATCACCGGCACCAGCCACTTGGGTATGCGGTCGCTGCTCTCCGCGCACAGCCGCGCCAGGGTGTCCCGCACCTCGGGGTTGGCGAACCGCTCGATGAGCGTGGTGCGGTAGTCCGCCAGGTCGACGTCGGGGACCTCGGGCAGCGTGGGCGAGCCCTCGTGCTCCATGTAGCCGAGCAGGAAGTCGACGAACAGCGGGTCCTGCGCGACCTCGTGGGCGTAGCGGTACCCGGCGAGGTAGCCGAGGTAGCACAGCGCCTGGTGGCTGGCGTTGAGCAGCCGCAGCTTCATCAGCTCGTAGGGGACGACGTCGTCGACGACCTGGACGCCCACCGCCTCCACCTCGGGGCGCCCGGCGGTGAAGTGGTCCTCGAGCACCCACTGGGTGAACGGCTCGCAGACCACCGGCCAGGCGTCGTCGATGCCGAACCGCTCCGCGAGGGCGTCGATGTCCTCCTGGGTGGTCACCGGCGTGATCCGGTCGACCATGGAGTTGGGGAACTGCACGTGCTCGCCCATCCAGTCCGCGAGGGGCTCGGCGTCCGGGCGCTTCTCGTCCTGCATCCGGGCGAAGGACGTCAGCATCTTGCCCGCGACGTCGCCGTTGCCGGGGAGGTTGTCGCACGACATCACCGTGAACGGCTCGGTGCCGGCCTCCCGCCGTCGACGCAGCGCCTCGGTGATGAACCCGAACGCGCTGCGCGGCGCCTCACCCGGCTGGCTGGCGATGTCGGCCTGCAGCGCCTCGTCGCTGGGGTCGAACTCGCCGGTGACCTGGTTGACGTGGTAGCCACCCTCGGTGATGGTCAGGCTGACGATCCGCACCCCCTCGTCGGTGAGCTGGGTCAGCACCGCCTCCGGGTCGTCGGGGGCGAAGAGGTAGGCCGACATCGCTCCGAGGACCCGGGGCTCGAGGCGACCGTCGGGGTGCTTGACGACCATCGTGAACAGGCAGTCCTGCGCTGCCATGGCATCTCGCATCCGGGCGTCACCGGGCATCGTCCCCACGCCCACGATCGACCAGTCGAGCGTGTCCTCGGGCCGCTCGCTCATCAGCGTGTCGAGGTACATCGCCTGGTGCGCACGGTGGAAGCCACCCACCCCGAAGTGGACGATGCCGGGGCGCAGCGCCGACCGGTCGTAGGTCGGCCGCGCCACCTCGTCCGGCAGGGCCGCCAGCGTCTCCTGGCTCAGCGCGACCCGTCCGCTGCTGGGGGTGCTCACTTGACCGCTCCCATCGACAGGCCCTGGACCAGCTTGTCCTGGGCGGCGAAGCCGGCCGCCAGCACCGGCAGGGACACGACGAAGGACGCCGCGCAGACCTTGGCCAGGAAGAGGCCCTGGCTGGTGACGAAGCTGGTGAGGAAGACGGGGGCGGTGCTGGCCACGGTGCTGGTGAGGACCCGGGCGAGCAGCAGCTCGTTCCAGCTGAAGATGAAGCAGATGAGCGCCGCCGACGCGATGCCGGGCATGACGACCGGTGCCACCACCTGTCTCAGGGTGGTCATCAGGCTGGCGCCGTCGACCTGGGCGGCCTCGAGCATCTCGACCGGCACCTCGGCCAGGAACGACTGCAGCATCCACACGGCGATCGGCATGTTCATCGAGGTGTAGAGGATGATGAGCAGCCAGATGTTGTCGAGCAGGTTGGTCGCCTGGGCGAAGAGGTAGATCGGCAGGATGCCGGCGACGATGGGCAGCATCTTGGTCGACAGGAAGAAGAAGAGCACGTCGGTCCACTTCTTCACCGGACGGATGGACAGCGCGTAGGCCGCCGGGAAGGCCAGCAGGATGACCAGGACGGTGGACACCACGCTGGCGGTCATCGAGTTCAGCAGCGGCGGCCAGGGCCCGGCCTCGAAGAAGGTGCGGTAGCCCTCCAGGCTCACCGGGGCGAACAGGTCCGGCGGGTTGCTCGCCGCGTCGGTCTCGGCCCGGAAGGACACGAGCACCATCCACAGCACGGGGAAGAAGAAGAGCAGGCCGACCGCCCAGGCCAGGACGGTGAGGAACAGCCCGCTGCGGGGCGGCCTGGCCTGCTGGAAGGTGCGACCTCCGGACGCGGTCCGGGTCGCGGTGCTGCCCGTGGTGCCGCTCTCGGCCTGGGTGCTCATCGGCCCTCCTCCTTGAAGATGGCGAACGCCGTGCGCAGCGCGAACATGGCCACGATGAGGGTGCCGAGCACCGTCACCACGCCCGCTGCCGAGGCCCGGCCGTAGTCCTGGGCGGTGTAGAAGGTCTGATAGATGAAGTAGGGCAGGTTGGCGGTGCCGGTGGCGCCGGCCGTGATGGTGAAGACGTGGTCGAAGTTCTGGACCACGTAGATCGTCCCCAGCAGCGTGCTCAGCTCGATGTACTGCCTCAGGTGGGGGAGCGTCATGCTGGTGAAGATCCGGAACTCGGACGCGCCGTCGATGCGTGCGGCCTCGACCACGTCCAGCGGCCGGCTCTGCAGCCCGGCCAGCAGGATGAGCATCATGAACGGCGTCCACTGCCACACCAGGGCGGCGATGAGGGCCGGCAGCGGCATGGTGCCGACCCAGTCGGGCTGGGGTGCGTTCTCTCCCAGGACCAGGGTCAGGAGTCCGTTGAAGAGGCCGTACTCGGGGTTGTAGAGCGCGTGCTTCCACAGCAGCGCGGCCGCGACGGGGACGACCAGGAAGGGCGCGATCATCATCGTCCGGACGATGCCCTGCCCGCGGAACTTGCGGTCCAGCAGCAGCGCGATGGCCAGGCCCAGCAGCAGGCTGATGAGGACCGTCGCGACGGTGATGAGGATCGTCACGAAGACGGCCGAGCGGGCGTTGACGTCGGTGAACACCCGCGCGAAGTTGGAGAAGCCGGCGAACCCGCGCTCGTCGGGGTAGTAGGCGTTCCAGTTCATGAACGAGATGATGATCGTGCCCAGGAACGGCAGCTGGGTCATGACGATGACGAAGATCAGCGCCGGCAGCAGGGGGATGCGTCGCTGCCAGGAGTCGGAGCGGGTCTGTCGACGCCGCGCCGGTGGGGTGGCGCCCGACCTGCCCTGCTCCGGGTTGGTGCCGACGGAGGCCGTGTCGGTGCTGCTCATTGCTGTGCCGCCCTCTCCTCGTACCGCTCGGAGATGTCCTCGGCCACACGCTGTCCGCGGTCCAGGGCCTCCTCCACGCTCATCCGGCCGGCGATGGCCGCGCTGATGTCCTGGCTGACCTGGGTGCCCAGGTCGGGGAACTCGGGTATGCCGACGAACTGGACGCCGATGGCCGGACGTGGTTGCACGCCCGGATCCTCCGGGTCGGCGGACTCGATGGCGGCCCGGGTCGCCTCCGCGAACGGGCCGGCCTCCTCCAGGTAGTCCTGGTTGTCGTAGGTCGAGGACCGCTTGCCGGCGGGCACGCGGGACCAGCCGAGCTCGGTGCCGACGAGCTCCTCGTACTCGGCACTGGAGGCCCAGGACACGAACTCCCAGGCGTTCTGCTGCTTCTCGCTCGCGTTCTGGATCGACCAGGACCAGGCATACAGCCAGCCGGCGCTGTCGGTCTCCATCACCGGGGCGGGGGCGTACCCGATCTTGCCCTGGACCGGTGAGCCCGGTGCCTCGAGCGACCCGGCCGCCGAGGTGGCGTCGTACCACATCGCCGAGTTGCCCTGCTGCAGGTTGTTCAGGCACTCGACGAAGCCGGACGCGGGCGCGCCGTTCTGACCGTGCTCACGCACCAGGTCGACGTAGAAGTTCACCGCGTCGGTGAACTCGGGCGCGTTGACCTTGGGTGTCATGTCCTGCTCGAACCAGGTGCCGCCGAAGGTGTTGACCACCGTGGTCAGCGGCGCCATCACCTGGCCCCAGCCCGGCTGGCCGCGCAGGCAGATGCCGCTCATCCCCGGCTCGGCGCCGTCGACCTGGGCCGCGATCTCGGCGACCTCCGGCCAGGTCGGCTGCTCGGGCATCTCGATCCCCTCGGCCTCGAGGACGTCCTGGCGGTACATGAGGAAGGAGGACTCGCCGTAGAAGGGGATGCCGTAGGCGACGTCGTCCACCGACAGCGAGGTGCGCATGGGCTCGAGGATGTCGTCGTAGGCGAACTCCTCGTCCTCGGCGATGAAGTCGTCCAGCGGTGCGACCCAGCCGGCGCGGGCGTAGATCGGGATCTCGAAGTTGCTCAGCGTGGCCACGTCGTACTGCCCGGCCTGGCTGGTGAACTCCTGGCTGATCTTGTCGCGGACGTCGTTCTCCGGGAGGACGGTGAAGTTCACCCGGATGCCGGTCTCGGCGGTGAAGTGCTCGGCGGTGAGGCTCTGCAGGTCGACCATCTGCGGGTTGTTGACCATGAGGACGTCGATCGAGTCGGGGCCACCGCCGCCGACGCCGCCCCCTCCCCAACCGGCGCAGCCGGTGGCGACCAGAGCCACCCCGGACGTAGCGATCACGGCGATCGACCGTGCTCTTCTGGTGTTGTTGGGCAAACCGGGCCTCCCGACCTCTGGTGCTCATCAGAGCGCACAGATGTGCACATATGAGTATGCTCAGTGAATCCGTCCGAGCCGTCGTTGTCAAGGGATCGCCCAGGGATCTGGACGACGGCCTCGGGGGTCGGGACAATGGCCCGGCCGGATGACACAGGTCGTGGCGGAGGCAGGAGGTTCTGGTGCCAGCGAGAGACGAGCGTGACCTCGTCCTGGCGGTCGCTGTCGCGCGCCGACACTACGAGCAGGGACAGGCCAAGACGGACATCGCCGAGGCCCTGGGGATCAGCCGGTTCAAGGTGGCCAGGCTGCTCGACCTAGCCCACGAGAAGGGTGTCGTGCGGATCGAGATCGTCGAGCCCGATGCACGGGGTGGTGGGCTCGCGCGCGAGCTGCAGTCCACCTTCGACCTCGCCTGCTGCAGCGTGGTCCCGATGTCGTCCACGGCGCCCGAGGTCCGGGCCGAGGTCGGGCGGTCGGCGGCGAGGCTGCTGGGGGAGGCGCTCCGGCCGGGCGACGTCCTGGGGCTGCCGTGGAGCAGGTCGGTGCACGACATGGTGTATGCCCTGGAGACGCTGCCCCGGGTGCCGATCGTGCAGCTGAGCGGCGCCCTGGCCACCACGCGGGAGGACTCCAGCGCGGTCGACCTGGTGCGCCGGGCGGGGCGGATCTCGGGCGGCGGCAGGCGGGTCTTCTTCGCCCCGCTCGTGATGCCGGACGACGCCGCCGCCGACGCGGTGCGGCGCGACCCGGCGGTCAGCGAGACCCTCGCCGCCGCCGACCGGGTGAGCGTGGCGATGGTCGGTGTCGGTGCCTGGGCACCGGGGGAGTCCACGATCTACGACGCCGTCGACGAGGACTGCCGTCGGCAGGTGAGGGAGGCCGGGGTGGTGGGCGAGTCCGTGGGTGCGTGCTTCGACGGCCAGGGCCAGCTCGTGACGACCTGCCTGTCACGACGCCTGATCGCCCTGTCACCGGCCCAGCTGGGAGGCATCGACCAGGTCATCGCCGTGGCCTACGGCATGGGCAAGGTGCAGGCGCTGCAGGCCGCGATGACCAGCGGCCTGGTGAACGGCCTGGTCACCACCCACGACACCGCCGAGGCGCTGCTGGCCTAGCCCGCACCACCGGTCCGGTCACGCCCGTCCCGCGGGCATCCGCCAGGCGGCGAGGACCGCGGGCAGGGTGAGCACCAGGGCGGTGGCCGCCACCACCGTCGTGAGGTCGAGCACGAGCGTGGCCAGCCCCACGCAGGCCAGGGTCACGAGGAAGCCGAGCTCCGCCACGACGCTCGCGACGGAGGTCACGGTCGCCCGAGGGGCTGACTCCTCGAGCGCGTGCTGCAGTCGCACGTCACCGGCGACGTAGGCACTGCTGGCCAGGGCGTATCCGCACGCCAGCGCGGCCGCGGCCACCCAGCCGGACCACCAGGCCCCGCCCGCCAGCAGCAGCCCGGCCACCCCGACGAGAGCAGCGTGCCGGGCGCCGCGCAGCAGCGCGACCCGGTCCGCGAGCCAGGTGGCCACCGCCTCCAGCAGCACGATCGCCGCCATCACCAGGGCCACCCCGCCGACCGTGATGCCGTCCGCCGCCAGCACCAGCGGCAGGAACTCGTCGAACCCGACGAGGGCCACGATCGCGGCATACCCGAGCAGGATGCGGCGCACCGGCTGCGAGCCCCGGGCGTGCCGCAGGCCGGCGGCGAGCGTGCCCCGCCAGGTGTCCGGCCCGCCGGAGGTCTCGGGCGTCGGCGCCACCGCGCGTGGCGTGGTGCGGTCCGGGACGGGGTCGTCCGGCTCGGCGCGGTGCCGACCCTGCCCCGCCCTGGGCAGGGACAGCGTGACGCCGACGTGGACCACGGCGACCGCGGCGCTGGCCCACCCCACGAGGGGGTAGCCGCCGAGCTGGTGCAGCGGCGCCGCCACCGCGATGGCCGCGGCCATGACGACCAGGGCCACGCTCTCGGCCCGCGCCCGGATGCGGCCGTAGGACGCGCTGGCGCCGTGGTCGGCCAGCTGGTCGAAGAGGTAGGCCTCCCACGTGCCGGAGTGCATGGCGTCCGAGACCGACCAGAGGACGAAGCCGAGGAGGAACCCCCAGAAGGAGGGCCAGGTCAACCAGGTCAGGAAGGCCGCGACGTAGACGACCCCGGAGGCGACGAGCAGACGCCTGCGGTCGACCAGGTCGGCCCAGGCACCGGACGGCACCTCGAGCAGGAAGGCGCTGACGGACCAGACGACGAGCAGCACCGAGATCTGCGTGCTCGACAGGCCGCTGTCGCGGAAGAGCAGGGCATAGATCCCGAAGAGCGGGATCGCCTCATGGCTGGCGCGATAGGCGATCGCGCGGGTCTGCAGGGTGACTCAACCCTCTCCGGAGGGGAACGACGCTCGGCTCATCCGGCCACCCTAGCCTCCCCGGCGTGGGGCGGCGTCAGTCGATCTTGCGGGCGCGGATGACGCCGTCGATCGCCAGGATCGACTCCTTGAGCTCGTCCCGCACCTCACCCTCGACGTCGACGAGGGTGTAGGCCACCTCGCCCTTGGACTTGTTGGTGAACTCGGCGACGTTCAGACCCGCCTCGGCGAGCGCCGCGGTGATCTGGCCGATCATGTTGGGCTTGTTCTGGTTGAAGATCCCCAGACGGGTCGTGCCGGGCGTCCGCGCCATGACCACCTCGGGGAAGTTCACCGAGTTGCGGATGTTGCCGTGCAGCAGGTAGTCGGACAGCTGGTCCGCCGCCATGACGGCGCAGTTGTCCTCCGCCTCACCGGTCGACGCGCCGAGGTGGGGCAGGGCGATGACCTTGGGGTGGACCGACCCGACCTCAGAGGGGAAGTCGTTCACGTAGGCGTGCAGGTGCCCGCTGTCGAGGGCGTCGAGGACCGCCTGCTCGTCGACCACCCCGCCGCGGGCGAAGTTGAGCACCACGCCACCGGCCGGCATCGTCGCGATCCGCTCCGCGTCGACCAGGCCCTTCGTGGCCTCGATCAGCGGCACGTGCAGGGTGATCATGTCCGAGCGGGCGAAGAGCTCCTCGACGCTGGTGACCTGCTCGACGTTGGGGGACAGCTGCCAGGCCCGCTCCACCGTGATGGCGGGGTCGTAGCCCAGCACCTTCAGGCCCAGGGACTGGGCGGCGTTGGCGACGAGCACACCGATGGCGCCCAGGCCGATGACGCCCAGCGTCTTGCCCGGCAGCTCGTAGCCGGCGAACTGCTTCTTGCCGGCCTCGACCTGCGTGTCCAGGTCCTTGCCGGTGAGCGAGCGGTCCGCGACCAGGCCGCGGGTGTAGTCGGCCGCGTGGTAGAGGTTGCGGGCGGCCAGCAGCATGCCGGCGATCACCAGCTCCTTGACCGCGTTGGCGTTCGCGCCCGGTGTGTTGAAGACGGGTATGCCGCGGGCCGCCATGGCGTCCACCGGGATGTTGTTGGTCCCCGCCCCGGCGCGGGCGACGGCATAGACGGAGTCCGGGATCGTGGCCGAGTGCAGGTCCGCGGACCGGAGCAGGATGCCGCGCGGCTCGGGGATGTCGGTGCCGATGTCGAAGACGTCCCGGTCGAGACGCTGCAGGCCGACGGGCGAGATGGCGTTGAGGGTCTGGATGGCGAAGGTCTGGGTCATGGCGGTGGTGTTCTCAGCCGTTCTGCTGCTCGAAGTCGGTCATGAAGTCGACGAGGGCCTGGACGCCCTCGATCGGCATGGCGTTGTAGATGCTGGCACGCATGCCGCCGACGCTGCGGTGCCCGGCCAGCCCGGACAGGCCCGCCTCGGCCGCGGCCGTGACGAACGGCTTCTCCAGGGCGCTGTCCGGCACCAGGAAGGGGACGTTCATCCAGGAGCGGGCCTGGACCTGCACCGGGTTGGAGTAGAAGTCCGAGGTGTCGATCACGCCGTAGAGCAGGTCGGCCTTGGCCTGGTTGCGCCGGGCCATCTCCTCGAGCCCACCCTGCTGCTCCACCCACTCCAGGACCAGACCGACGAGGTACCACGCCAGCGTGGGTGGGGTGTTGAGCATCGAGTCGGCGTCGGCCATGGCCTTCCAGTCCAGCGCCGCGGGCACGTCGGGACGGGCCCGCTCGAGCAGGTCGCGGCGGACGATGACGACGCACAGGCCGGAGGGCCCGAGGTTCTTCTGCGCCCCCGCGTAGATCACGCCGAACCGGGAGACGTCCAGCGGCCGGGACAGGATCGTCGAGCTGGCATCGGTGACCAGCGGGACCCCGCCGGCGTCGGGCAGCGAGGGGAACTCCACCCCGCCGATCGTCTCGTTGAGGGTGAGGTGGAGGTAGGCCGCGTCGCCGGGGACCTGGAACGACCCCGGCTCGGGGACCGTCGAGTAGTTCGACGCCGACTCGTCCGCCAGGACCTGGACGTCGGCATACTTCTTCGCCTCGGTGATCGCCTTCTTCGACCACGACCCCGTGTTGAGGTATGCCGCCACCTGGCCGGGAGCGGAGAGGTTGAGCGGGACGGCGGAGAACTGTCCGGTCGCGCCGCCCTGGAGGAAGAGCACGGCGTAGTCGTCGGGGACGGCCAGCAGCGAGCGCAGCCGTTGCTCCGCCTCGGCGGCGATGGAGACGAACTCGGGGCTGCGGTGGGACATCTCCATGACGGACATCCCGGACCCGCGCCAGTCGGTCAGCTCGGACTGCGCACGCTCGAGAACCTCGAGCGGCATGGTGGCGGGACCGGGGGAGAAGTTGAAGACGCGCACGGGCACCTACCGTACCGTCAAGGGGAGGCTGGTCCGGCCCCGGCCCGTGGTGCGGGCAGCGGCGTCGCGCCGCTGCGCCGACCCGCCGGTGGTCGCGGTCCCGGAGTCGCCCGTGTGCGATACTGCATAGCGGTCCCGCGACGTCCCACACCGCCGCGAGACCCGGTGCGAGTCCCTCGCGGCGCGGCCCTCAGGGTCGGCGTCACGCGAGGCGCGACAGGGAGTCGACGACAGCCCGCACCGCGCCGGAGTCGGTGCCGCGCGACCGCGCGAGCCGCCTGCGACGACTACGGAAGACTTCCGTCGTGGCCGACCGGCCAGGACGACACGGCACCCGCGCCGCGCGGGCAGTGGGCCTGGAACCGGCCCGGGTGTGTGGACTGGCACCGCGCGGCCTGGAAGGACACCTCGTGTCTGACGAGAACACCACCGAATCCCCCGTCGCAGAGGCCGACGAGACCCAGAACGACGCCGCGGAGGGCACCGACGCGCAGGCCCAGCCGGAGACGGTGCAGGAGCAGTCTGCTCCCGACGACGGCGACGTCGCGTCCCCGGTCGAGGACGGCAGCGGGGCCGACCCGCAGCCGGAGCAGGACGCCGAGTCGGAGCCGGAGGCAGAGCAGGGCGCCGAGCCGGAGGCAGAGTCGGACGACGGCGGGTCCGAGTCGCCCACCGCCTCGTTCGGGCTGGTCTTCCAAGCACCGGACCTCACCGACCTGCCCAAGCGGCGTTCCCGGCGTGCGACCTCGGCCTCCACGGCGCCTGCTCCTGCCGAGCAGTCCCAGGACGAGGACCAGGCGTCGGCGGGCGAGGACCAGCGGGACGACACGGACGACAGCGGTGACGCCGAGGACGAGCAGTCCTCCCGGGGCCGACGCCGTCGCCGCCGCGGCGGCAAGGGTCGCCGCTCCCGCTCGGGCGACGACGGGGGCGGCGAGCAGTCCTCGGACGACGGCGCGGGCGAGGAGCAGCAGTCCGGGGGCGGCCGCCGGCGTCGGGGCTCCGGCGGCGGGGGCGGCAAGGAGTCCGGCCAGAGCAAGGGCGAGGACCAGTCCTCGGGGAAGCAGAAGGGTGGCGGCGCCACCGACTCCTCGTCGGACCAGGCTGCCGACGGTGGGTCCGACGGCGAGTCGGGTGGCGGCACGAAGCGACGTCGCCGTCGGTCGCGCAGCGGCAGCGAGCGCTCGGCCAAGGACGAGGTCACCTCGGTCAAGGGCTCGACCCGGCTCGAGGCCAAGCGGCAGCGTCGGCGGGAGGGCCGGGAGGCCGGCCGCCGCCGGACGATCATCACCGAGGCCGAGTTCCTGGCCCGCCGGGAGAGCGTCGAGCGGGTGATGGTCGTGCGAGGGCTCGAGGACCGCACCCAGATCGCGGTGCTCGAGGACGGCGTCCCCGTCGAGCACTACGTCTCCCGGTCGGCACAGTCGACGATGGTGGGCAACGTCTACCTCGGCCGGGTGCAGAACGTCCTGCCGAGCATGGAGGCGGCCTTCGTCGACATCGGCAAGGGGCGCAACGCGGTCCTGTATGCCGGTGAGGTCAACTGGGACGCCGCCGGCCTGGAGGGGAACCAGCCCAAGCGCATCGAGAACGCCCTGAGCTCGGGGGAGTCCGTGCTGGTCCAGGTGACCAAGGACCCCATCGGGCACAAGGGGGCGAGGTTGACCTCGCAGGTCTCCCTGCCGGGGCGGTACCTCGTCTACGTGCCGGGCAACTCGATGACCGGCATCTCCCGCAAGCTGCCGGACACCGAGCGCTCGCGGCTGAAGAAGATCCTCAAGGAGGTCGTCCCGAGCGACGCCGGGGTGATCGTCCGGACCGCGGCCGAGGGTGCCTCGGAGACGGAGCTGCGCGCCGACGTGGAACGGCTGACCTCGATGTGGGAGCGGATCGAGAGCAAGGCCAAGACCGCCAACGCCCCGGCCCTCCTGCACGGGGAGCCGGACATGACGGTCCGCGTCATCCGCGATGTCTTCAACGAGGACTTCGCCAAGCTCGTGGTCTCCGGCGAGAAGGCCTGGGGCGAGGTCAAGCGCTACATCGACGAGGTCGCGCCGGACCTGGCCGCACGGGTGGAGAAGCACACCGGCACGACCGACGTCTTCACGACGCACCGGGTGCACGAGGCGATCGCCAAGGCGATGGACCGCAAGGTGTGGTTGCCGTCCGGTGGCTCGCTCGTCATCGACCGCACCGAGGCGATGACCGTCGTCGACGTCAACACCGGCAAGTTCACCGGCTCCGGCGGCAACCTGGAGGAGACGGTCACCAAGAACAACATCGAGGCGGCCGAGGAGATCGTCCGCCAGCTGCGGCTGCGTGACATCGGCGGCATCATCGTCGTCGACTTCATCGACATGGTGCTGGAGAGCAACCGGGACCTCGTCGTCCGACGCCTCCTCGAGTGCCTCGGACGGGACCGCACCAAGCACCAGGTGGCCGAGGTGACCTCCCTCGGGCTGGTGCAGATGACCCGCAAGCGGGTCGGCTCCGGGCTGATCGAGGTCTTCTCCGAGTCGTGCACGCACTGCTCGGGTCGTGGCATCGTCGTGCAGACCGAGCCGGTCGTCCGCGGGGGCGACGAGGGCGGCAACGGCGGTGGCGGGAAGCGACGCGGCAAGGGTCGCGGCGGCAACGGCGGCGGGAGCCAGGGAGGCTCGTCCGAGCCGAAGAACGTGCTGCCGACCCCCAACCCAAACGGCCCCACGCCGGCCCAGATCGCCGCCGCGGCGCATGCGGCCGCACTGACGGCCGGTGCGTCGTCGGAGGCGGCGGACGCCGCCGCCGTGGCAGCGGCCGGCGAGGTCTCCGACGAGGCCGCTGACAGCCCGCCTGCGGCCGAGGTGACTGACACGGCGACCGCCGCCGAGGTGGCCGACGCGGCGCCTGCGGCCGAGGTCGCCGACAGCTCGCCCTCGGGCGCCACCGACGCGCCCGCGCCGGTGGAGGAGCCGGTCGCCGCGCCGCCCAAGCGCCGGCGCCGCGGTCGGGTGGTGGCCCCCGCCGGGCCACCGGTCGGTGAGCCGGACGCCGAGACGTCAACCCCCGCGCCCGACCCCTCCGAGGTCACCCCGGACGCCTCCGCCCCGGCCGTCGAGGACGGCGACGCGAGTTTGGAGCCGAGCCGGTCGGCACGGTAGTCTGGTGCGTCGGTTCGCCCTGGGTCGCCGGACCGGTCTCGCAGACGACATACCGATGTCGGCTCGACCGTGTCCTTCCGGGTCCCAGGTGCGCGTCCGAGCCCACTGCGACCAGAAGTGAGAAAGCGAGTTCAACGTGTACGCGATCGTCCGTGCAGGCGGCCGCCAGGAGAAGGTCTCCGTCGGTGACGTCCTGACCATCGACAAGGTCCGCGGCGACGCCGCGGCCGGCGACACCGTCGAGCTCGCCCCCGTGCTCCTGGTGGACGGCGAGACCGTGACCACCGACGCCGACGCGCTCGGCAAGGCCACCGTCACCGCCGAGATCATGGGTGCGGTCAAGGGCCCCAAGATCGTCATCCAGAAGTACAAGAACAAGACCGGGTACAAGAAGCGCCAGGGCCACCGCCAGCCGCTCACCCAGGTCAAGATCACCGCGATCGACGCCTGAGCGTCGCACCGAGCCAAGGAGGAGTCAGCAGATGGCACACAAGAAGGGTGCGTCCTCGACCCGCAACGGTCGTGACTCGAACGCCCAGCGCCTGGGTGTGAAGCGCTTCGGCGGCCAGGTCGTCGGAGCCGGCGAGATCATCGTCCGGCAGCGCGGGACCCACTTCCACCCCGGCGAGGGTGTGGGCCGCGGGGGCGACGACACCTTGTTCGCGCTGGTGCCCGGGGTCGTCGAGTTCGGCGCCAAGCGCGGTCGCAAGACGGTCAACGTCGTCGACCAGGGCGCGACCGTCGACGCCTGAGGCGCGACACCGCATACTGCAGAGCCGGGACGCCCCGGCGATCGGCACGACGCCGGTGGGTCGGATCGGACCCACCGGCGTCGCGCTGTCTGCACCAGTTGAGAGGATCAACGGCATGGCCAACTTCGTCGACCGCGTCGTGCTGCACCTGCGCGCGGGGAAGGGTGGCCACGGCGTAGCCTCGGTGCACCGGGAGAAGTTCAAGCCGCTCGGGGGCCCGGACGGCGGCAACGGCGGCCGGGGAGGCGACATCGTGCTGCGGGTCGACGCCCAGGTGACCACGTTGATCGACTACCACCACGGCCCGCACCGCAGCGCCCCCAACGGCAGGCCGGGCGAGGGTGACGAGCGCAACGGCGCCCAGGGGGAGGACCTGGTGCTCCCGGTCCCCTCGGGGACCGTCGTGACCACGCGGGGCGGGGAGGTGCTGGCCGACCTGGTCGGCGACGGCACCGAGTTCGTCGCCGCGCGGGGCGGTCGCGGGGGACTGGGCAACAAGGCCCTGGCGTCGCCGCGGCGCAAGGCTCCGGGCTTCGCCCTGCTGGGGGAGCCCGGCGAGGAGGCGGAGGTGATCCTCGAGCTGAAGACGCTCGCGGACGTCGCGCTCATCGGCTTCCCGTCGGCGGGCAAGTCGTCGCTGGTGAGCGTGCTGTCGGCGGCGAAGCCCAAGATCGCCGACTACCCGTTCACCACGCTGATCCCCAACCTCGGCGTGGTGGCGGCGGGCGGCGAGCGTTTCACCATCGCCGACGTGCCGGGTCTCATCCCGGGCGCGAGCGAGGGCAAGGGGCTGGGCCTGCAGTTCCTGCGCCACGTGGAGCGCTGCCACGTGCTGGCCCACGTCATCGACTGCGCCACCCTCGAGCCCGGCCGCGACCCGTTGACCGACCTGGACGTGATCGAGGCCGAGCTCGCGGCCTACGTGCCGCACGGTGAGCTGGGCGGTGTCCCGCTGGCCGAGCGCGTCCGTGTCGTCGTGCTCAACAAGGCGGACGTGCCGGAGGCGCGGGAGCTGGCGGAGATGGTGCGCCCGGACCTGGAGGAGCAGGGATACGAGGTGCACGTCGTCTCCGCCGTCGCCCACCAGGGCTTGCGCGAGCTGACCTTCGCGCTGGCCGGTCACGTGGCCCGGCAGCGCGCCGAGCACGTCGACGTGGAGCCGCAGCGCGTCGTCATCCGGCCCAGGGCCCTCGACGACCAGGGGTTCACCGTCCGGCGGGAGAACACCGCGGACGGCGAGATCTTCCGCGTCCTGGGTGAGCGACCGACCCGCTGGGTCCGGCAGACCGACTTCGCCAACGACGAGGCGGTCGGCTACCTGGCTGATCGGCTCAGCAGGCTGGGGGTCGAGGAGGAGCTGCTCAAGGCCGGCGCCGTCGCCGGCTCCACCGTGCTCATCGGGCCCGAGGAGGACGCGGTCGTCTTCGACTGGGAGCCGACGATGGCCGGCGGGGCCGAGCTCCTCGGCAGCCGGGGCACCGACCTCCGCCTGGAGGACCGCGCCCGGCCCACCCGTGCGGAGAAGCGGGAGGCCTTCCACGACCGCAAGGACGCCGCCACCGCCGCCCGCGAGGAGCTGGAGGCCGAGCGCCGCGCCGGCTACTGGACCGACGAGGACTGACCGCCGACCCGCCGCTGGCGCCCCCGTGCGTGGCGGCTCCGCGTCCCCTCCCCTCCCCTCCCACGAGGGAGTGACCACGGCATAGCACAACCTTCATCGGCGAACTTCCCGATGAAGGTTGTGCTATCCCGTGGTCGGTCGGCGGTGGGCTGCTCGGCGCCAGTCGCCCACGCCCGCCCGTGGATGCATGAGTATGCGTCGGAGTGGAATAGTATTCGTCGTATGGGTTCGAGCGTCGACCGCAGCGTCATCCGGGACGCGCACCGCATGGTGGTCAAGGTCGGCTCGTCCTCGCTCACCGGCCCGGAGGGCGGGCTGGACGGGTTCCGGCTCCAGGCCCTGGCCACCTCGCTGGCCAAGAAGGCCATGGGTGGGACGCAGGTGGTCCTCGTCTCCTCCGGTGCCATCGCGGCCGGCATGGTGCCCCTGGGCCTGGACCGTCGACCCAAGGACCTGGCCACCCAGCAGGCGGCGGCCAGCGCCGGGCAGGGCGCCCTGATGTCCGCCTACACCCAGGCCTTCACCATGCACGGCGTGCAGGTCGGACAGGTGCTGCTCACGGCCGACGACATGCACAAGCGCAGCCACTACGTCAACGCCTCGCGCACCCTGGAGCGGCTCCTCGAGCTGGAGGTCGTGCCGATCATCAACGAGAACGACACCGTCGCCACCGACGAGATCCGCTTCGGCGACAACGACCGTCTGGCCGCCCTGGTCGCCCACCTCGTGGACGCCGACGCCCTCGTCCTGCTCTCGGACGTGGACGCCCTCTACACCGGCCACCCGGCCCGCCCCGACTCCCGCCGCATCCCGCTCGTGTCCGGGGTCGAGGCGCTCGCCGAGGTGGACGTCTCCCGCGCGGGCTCGGCCGTCGGCACCGGCGGCATGCAGACCAAGGTGGACGCCGCACAGATGGCCGTCGCCGAGGGCATACCGGTGCTGCTGACCAGCGCCGACCAGGTGCACCAGGCCCTGCTCGGGGAGGACGTGGGCACGCTGTTCACCCCGGTCGGCAGGAAGAGCCCGGCCCGGCGGCGGTGGCTCGCGCACGCCAGCAGCGTCACCGGCCGCGTCGTCCTCGACGACGGCGCGGTCGAGGCCGTCGTCCGGCGGCAGACCTCGCTGCTGCCCGTCGGGATCACCCGCGTCGAGGGCCGCTTCAGCGCGGGGGACACGGTCGACCTGTGCAACCAGCACGGCCTGGTCGTGGCCCGGGGGCTGGTCGGCTACGACGCGGACGAGCTGGGGCCCTTGGTCGGCCGCCGGCTGGTGCGTGACTCGGCGATGCGCTCCGGCGCACCGGCCCCCCGACCCGTCGTCCGCCGGGACGACCTCGTCGTCCTCTGACACCCACACCTGCGCAGGAGCACCGATGACCGCAACCATCGCCCCCGACATCGCCGAGCACGTCGCTGCCGTGGCCCGCGGCGCCCGCACGGCCGCCCGCGAGCTCGCGCTCCTCACCCGGGCCCAGAAGGACGCCGCCCTGGGCGCGCTCGCCGATGCGCTCGACGCGGGCGCCGACCAGGTGGTCGCCGCGAACGTGGAGGACCTGGAGCGCGGTCGGACAGAAGGGCTGCCGGAGAACCTGCTGGACCGGCTCGCGCTCGACGTGGAGCGGGTGCACGCGGTGGCCGAGGCGCTCCGGCAGGTCGCCGGTCTGCCGGACCCCGTGGGTGAGGTGGTGCGGGGGTCCACCCTGGCGAACGGTCTGCAGATCCGCCAGCTCCGGGTGCCGATGGGGGTCGTCGGGATGATCTACGAGGCCCGGCCGAACGTCACCGTGGACGCCGCCGGGCTGGGTCTCAAGAGCGGCAACGCGGTGATCCTGCGCGGCGGGTCGGCGGCCGGCTCGAGCAACGCCGCGCTGGTGACGATCATGCGCGACGCGCTGGAGCAGCAGGGGATCAACCCGGACGCCGTCAACCTGCTCTCCGATGGCGGCCGGGACGCGGCCCGTGCGCTGATGACCGCCCGCGGCCTCGTCGACCTGGTCATCCCCAGGGGCGGCGCCAGCCTGATCCAGACGGTCGTCACCGAGTCCACCGTCCCGGTCATCGAGACCGGCGTCGGCAACTGCCACGTCTACGTCGACGCGAGCGCGGACACCGAGATGGCCACGGCCATCGTGACCAACTCCAAGACGCACCGCACCTCGGTCTGCAACGCGGCCGAGTCACTGCTCGTGCACCAGGACGCTGCTGCGCGGGTGCTGCCGGGCATCATGGCGGAGCTCGCGGCCGCCGGGGTCACCGTCCGGGGCGATGACCGGATGCGGGGGTATGCCGAGGCGGCGGGCGCGGCATACCAGCCGGTCACCGACGCCGACGACGACACCGAGTTCCTCTCCCTGGACATCTCGGCGCGGGTGGTGGACGACCTGGACGCCGCCCTGGCGCACATCCAGGAGCACACCAGCGGGCACACCGAGGCGATCGTGACCGCGGACCGGGCGGCCGCGCGGCGGTTCACCACCGAGATCGACGCCGCCGCGGTGCTGGTCAACGCCTCGACCCGGTTCACCGACGGCGGCGAGTTCGGCTTCGGCGCGGAGATCGGGATCTCCACCCAGAAGCTGCACGCACGGGGCCCGATGGCGCTGCCCGAGCTCACCACGACCAAGTGGGTCGTGGAGGGTGACGGCCAGGTCCGCTGAGTCTGCCGACCCGGACGTGACCGACAGGTAGAGTGTCCCGCATGTCGCCCGCCCAGATCGTCGTCGCGGCCGCCGAGGAAGGCGGCCACCACATCGTCAACGAGCTCCCGTTCCCGCCGATCATCTTCGGCGTCTTCGCCATCGGGGCGTTCGTCCTGCTGCTGGGCTTCCTGTGGGCGTTCCGCAACACCCTGGCCCTCGACCCGCACGGGGTCGCCGACGCGCACCACGACCCTGACGTGGGCCGAAGCCAGCACTGATGCGCCTGGGAGTGATGGGTGGGACCTTCGATCCCATCCACCACGGCCACCTCGTGGCCGCGAGCGAGGCAGCACACCTGCTGGGGCTGGACGAGGTCGTCTTCGTGCCCACCGGGCAGCCCTACCGCAAGGACGCCAGCGAGGTCACCGATGCCGAGCACCGCTACCTGATGACGGTGATCGCGACCGCGTCCAACCCCCGCTTCACCGTGAGCCGGGTCGACGTGGACCGCGAAGGGCCCACCTACACCCTGGACACCCTGCGCGACCTGCGCGCGGAGCGGCCGGACGACGAGCTGTTCTTCATCACCGGCGCCGACGCGCTGGCCCAGATCCTGTCCTGGAAGGGCGTGGACGAGCTCTGGGACCTCGCGCACTTCGTCGGTGTGACCAGGCCCGGACACGTGCTGACCGACGCCGGTCTGCCCGAGGACAAGGTGACGCTGCTGGAGGTGCCCGCCATGGCGATCAGCTCGACCGGCTGCCGGGAGCGCACCGGCGAGGGAGAGCCGGTGTGGTACCTCGTGCCCGACGGCGTCGTCCAGTACATCGGCAAGTACGACCTCTACCGGAAGGACGCCTGAGTGAGAGCCACCCAACGCGCCGTCGAGCTCGCCCAGGCCGCCGCGGCGGCGGCGCAGGAGAAGCTGGCGCAGGACGTGGTCGGGCTGGACGTGTCGGGTCAGCTCGCCCTGACCGACGTCTTCGTCATCGCCTCGGCCCCCAACGAGCGCCAGGTGAGCGCGATCGTCGACGCGGTCGAGGAGCGCCTGCTGCAGCTGGGCGCCAAGCCGCTGCGCCGCGAGGGACAGCACGAGGGGCGGTGGGTGCTGCTCGACTTCAGCGACATCGTCGTGCACGTCATGCACAGCGAGGACCGCGAGTTCTACGACCTGGAACGGCTGTGGAAGGACTGTCCGCAGGTGCTGCTGCCGTCGACCGGGTCCGCCCGGGACGAGGCCTGAGGGGTATGCGTCGGGTCATCGTCTGGCGGCACGGCGAGACCGAGCACAACGCGGGGGGCATCTTCCAGGGGCACCTGGACACCGAGCTCTCCGAGCACGGGGTGCGGCAGGCGAGGGAGGCCTCGGCGGTGCTCGCCGAGCTGGGCGTGGGTCGGCTGGTGGCCTCGGACCTGCGCCGGGCCGCGCAGACGGCGGGAGCGCTGGCCGACCTCACCGGGCTGGAGGTCGAGCCCGACGAGCGGCTGCGGGAGATCCACGTCGGTCGGTGGGAGGGGCTGACCCGCGCCGAGGTGAAGGCCCGGTATCCCGAGACCCAGGCCGCGCTGCAACGTGGTGAGGACGTGCTGCGCGGGGAGACGGGGGAGCGGATGGCGGACGTCGCGGAGCGGACCCGGCGGGCCTTCGACGACGTGACGGCACAGCTGCCCGAGCACGGGGTCGCGGTGCTCGCCTCGCACGGCGTGGCGTCCCGCGCGCTCGTGTCGGCGGTGGTCGGGCTGGACCTGCGGGAGTGCGCGCAGGCACTCGTCGGGCTGCGCAACTGCCACTGGGCCGAGCTGGTCGAGCATCCCTCCGGATGGCGCCTGGAGACGTGGAACGCCGGGGTCGGCGGGCCAGCCCGGACCGGCGCCGGGAGGCTCACCGCGCCCTGACCAGGGATTTGGTGTTTGCTCGGGCCGCTGGGTAAAGTAGTCCAGTCCTCACGGGACCTTCCCGGGGCTGTGGCGCAGTTGGTAGCGCACCTCCATGGCATGGAGGGGGTCAGGGGTTCGAATCCCCTCAGCTCCACCGGATGAGCGGGCCGGACCACCTTCGGGTGGCCGGCCCGTCGTCATGAGAGGAGGGGTCGGTGGGTCAGCACGAGAGCACCTTCCGCCTCCGCGACATCGCCCTGCCCGCCTTCGCCCCGAGCATCGTCAACGCCGTCGGCCTGAGTGCCGTCACACCGGTCCTGGCGCTGCACGCGCGGGACCTGGGTGCCAGCGTCGGGCAGGCCGCCCTCGTCGTGGCCGTCCTGGGGCTGGGCAGCCTGCTCGGCTCGTTGCCGGCCGGCGCCCTGGTGGCCAGGATCGGGGAGCGTCGGGCGCTCATCCTGGCAGGCCTGGTGGACGCGGCGGCGATGGTCGTCGCCGCGCTGGCCCCGTCGCTGGTGCTGCTCGCGCTGGCCGTGGTCGTGAGCGGTATGGCGTGGAGCGTCTTCCTGCTGGCGCGCCAGGGGTTCCTCATCGTCGTGGCGCCGGTGCACCTGCGGGCCCGCGCCATGTCCACGCTCGGAGGGAGCCACCGGATCGGGGGCTTCGTCGGGCCGGTGCTGGGTGGCGCGCTGATCGCCGCCTCGGGGGAGGTGGCGTCCGTCTTCTGGCTGGCGGCGGTGATGGCCCTGCTGGCGGCCCTGGTGGTCCGCCTGGCACCCGACCTCACCACGGAGCACGACCGTGCCGCGCGGACGGGGCCGACCGCACCCAGCGGAGTGCTGGCGGTGCTGCGCCGTCACTGGCGCACCCTGGCCTCGGTCGGCAGCGCCGTCGTCGTGATCTCCGGCGCCCGCAGCCTCAGGATCACCCTGCTGCCGCTGTGGGCCGAGCACATCGGGATCTCGGCCGCGACGACGTCCCTGGTCTTCGGGGCCGCGGCCCTGCTGGAGATCCTTCTCTTCTACCCTGCGGGCTGGGTGATGGACCGCTTCGGCCGCACCGTGGTGGCGGTCACCGTCGTGCTGCTCATCGGGATCGGTGTGCTCTGCCTGCCGCTGAGCACCGGGCTCTCCGTCTTCACCGGGCTCGCCCTGCTCATGGCGGTCGGCAACGGCATGGGGTCGGGCATCGTCATGACCTTGGGGGCGGACACCGCGCCGACGCTCGACCGGGCGCAGTACCTGGGCGGCTTCCGGCTGGCGGGTGACGTCGGAGGCTCGGGGACGCCGCTGCTCCTCTCCGGTCTCACCTTCGTCGCCCCGCTCGGCATCGCCTGCGTGGTGGCCGGCGTCGCCTGCCTGCTGGGGAGCGGCTGGGTGGCCCACCGGGTCGGACGGATCGACCGGCGGCGGCGCGCCGCCGGGTGAGACGAGCGCGGCTCAGAGCCCGGGCTGGTGCTCCCGCACGGCAGCGACCACCCGCTCGAAGACGGCCTGGTCCAGCCGTGCACCGGTGCGACGCACCGTGTCCCGGTCCAACCGGAGCAGCCGGTTGACGCGCGCCTCGCTGGGGCGGCGGCGATGGTCCCAGTCGCCGGCCCCGACGTCCATCCAGTAGCGCCCGGCTGCGGCCTCCTGCTCGGCATCCCGGTCGTGGTCCTGACTGGTGAGCTGGAGGGCCAGCAGGGCGGGTCCCTCGCGGCCGACGACGAGGACGGGGCGGTCCTTGCCCTGGCTGGCGTCCTCCTCGTAGGGCACCCAGGCCCAGACCACCTCGCCCGGGTCCGCCTTGTCGTCGTCGACCGGGGCATACCCCAGCGTCGCCTCCGAGGAGGGCTGCGCGGACCCCGCGTCAGGCCTCGCGGACGACTGCCGCGTCGCCGCCGTGCGTCTCATCACACGGGCCGCGCGCAGGGCCACCCGCACCAGTCGTCGTGCGTCCATCACGATGTTCCTCCCGCCAGCGCCGCGGCGATGCGTCGCAGCTCGGGCACCACCTGCTGCGCCCGCTCCCGGGTCATCCGCTCCGTCGGGCCGCTCACCGACATCGCCACCTCGAGCCCCGCCACCTGCACCGGGACGGCCACGCAGCGCACCCCCAGCTCCTGCTCCTCGTCGTCGAGGGCGAACCCCTGCCTCCGCACCTGCTCCAGCTCCTCCACGAGGCGCGCGACGTCGGTGACGGTATGCGGGGTGCGCGGCTCCAACGGCGCGTCGCCGAGCAGCTCGGCCCAGGCGGCGCGGGGCCGGGTCGCGAGCGCCACCTTGCCGACGGCGGTGGAGTGCAGCGGCACCCGCCGGCCGACCTCGGCGAAGATGCGCAGGGTGTGCGGCGAGGGGGCCTGGGCGACGTAGACCATCACCCGTCCCTCGAGCAGGGCCAGGTTCGCCGTCTCCCCGGTCGCCGCCACCGCCTCCCGCAGCGCCGGCGCCGCAGAGGCTCCGAGCGTGCGGTAGGAGGCGTCCCCGACGCGCATCGCGGCGGGACCCACGGCATACCTCCGGTCCGTGTCCTGCCGCACCCAGCCACGGGCGACGAGGCCCGAGACCAGCCGGTGCGCGGTGCCCTGGGCCAGACCCAGCTCGCGGGCGATCTCGGTGACCCCGATCGGCGCGGGGGCGGCCGCCAGCAGCTCCACGATGTCGAGCGCGCGGTCGACCGACTGCACGCCACGGGGTCTGTCCTCGCGCTGGCCCATGCGTTTCTCCTATGTCAAGCCGCGGCTGGTTGGCGCATCGGCTGGACGGTGTTGTGGTGATGGGCGTCGGTGGTGAG
>NZ_VSLG01000036.1 GCF_008919445.1 Serinicoccus kebangsaanensis
GGCGGCTGGTTGGATCCTGAGCACCTGGTGTCTGGCTCATAGGGTCGTTGTCGCCCCTTCGGGGTTGATGCGCATGCGTTTTGCCGGCACCGGGTGTGAAGGACCGGCCGGCGTGACTTGATAGGAGCGTGGCTTCGCCCCGACTGAGATGTGTCCGCCGACCGGCCCAACTGTTCCTCGCATCTGAGTGAAGGAGGCAACCACCATGGTTGTTGTTGGAGCTGACGTACACAAGCGGACGCACACTTTCGTCGCGGTCGACCAGGCCGGCCGAGAGGTCGGTCACCGCACGTTCGACGCGGTCACGGTCGGTCATCAGCGGGCCGTGGCATGGGTCCGGGAGCAGTTCGGGACCGAGGTGGTGTGGGCCATCGAGGACTGCCGCCACCTGTCGGCACGGTTGGAGCGGGATCTGCTCACGGCAGGCCAGGCGGTGGTGCGGGTGCCGCCGAAGATGATGGCCGAGCAGCGGCGGATCGCGCGGACCCGGGGCAAGTCGGACCCGATCGACGCGGCCGCGGTCGCCCGTGCTGCGCTACGCGAACCGGACCTGCCGGTCGCCTCCCATGATGCGCAGTCGCGGGAGCTGAAACTGCTGGTGGACCGGCGCGATGACCTGGTCAAACACCGGACCGCGACGATCAACCGGCTGTTGTGGCGGGTGCACGAGCTGGATCCTGCGTGGGCGCCGAAGGCGCGGTCGCTGGACCTGGCCAAGCACCGGAGGATCCTCGCCGACAGGCTCGATGGTGTAGCCGGCGTCGTGGCCGAGCTGGCTCGCGACGAGCTCGATGACGTCACCGACCTGACGACGCGGATCAACGAGCTGGGCCGTCGTATCGCCGGCCTGGTCGAGCGCGCGGCTCCCACGTTGCTGGCCCTGCCCGGGGCCGGTGCGTTGACCGCGGCCAAGCTCGTCGGTGAGGCCGCGGGCATCACCCGGTTCACCTCCGAGGCCGCTTTCGCCCGGCACGCCGGGATCGCACCGATCCCGGTGTGGTCGGGCAACACCCGGGGTCGTGTCCGGCTGACCCGGTCAGGCAACCGACAGCTCAACGCCGCCATCCACCGCATCGCCCTCACCCAGATCCGGCTCGATGGCCTAGGCCGCACGTACTACGAGAAGAAGAAGACCGAAGGCATGTCCACTCCCGAAGCCCTGCGCTGCCTCAAACGCCGCCTCGCCCGCGTCGTCTACAACCAGCTCACCACCGACGCCCATCACCACAACACCGTCCAGCCGATGCGCCAACCAGCCGCGGCTTGACATAGGAGAAACGC
>NZ_VSLG01000037.1 GCF_008919445.1 Serinicoccus kebangsaanensis
CAGGAAGAGAACTGACATGCAGGGGGTCAGCTTTCACCTGCCGTCAGGGGGTCAGATTTGGCCTGCCGTTGACAGCTGTGACTGACCCGTCGTCACCCACCACGTAGATGTCGATCTGTAGCTCCTCAAGCACCCAAGCGGGGACGCGCCGGACTGCACTCACAGCGGCTGTCGGCACGACGACCGCAAACCGCGTTCCTTCGCTAGCCCCTGTCGCCGGCATGCGCCGCAGTAGCTGACCGAACATCGTGTCTACGTCCAAGCCGATCGCTGCCGTGCGCCCCTTCGCCTCCGCCAGCACCTTCAATCCGTCCTTCTCCGCCACCACATCGACGTGGTCGACCTCCCGCGTGACAGACCACCCCCCTGCGCTCATGAAGTCACAGAACGCCTGAATGACCCGCTCCTCGTCGCCGCGCATGAGCGAATCGTAGATGTAAATGACGTCACCCTCATGCCGCGTGCGCTGCAGCGTAAGAAGCCGGTGCGCGCGGCGTGGTGAGTCAGACCACGTGGCTACCCTGCGTGCTATGCAACAAGGGACCCAAAGCCCCGGCCCTTCCACGGAGACGGTCATGGCCGTAGTGGATGAGCTGCTCAGCAGTTGGGAGGCCCACGTCGAGACCGGTGAACACAAACTCCGATCGCGACAGCGCAAGACGCTCCCTCAGGCTGCGGTTGTGCTCGCGCTGACCTCGCACGTGTACGAGTGCGCCAAGTTCCTGCGACCCCATCTCCCCACCGAACTGAGTCCAGTGCAGATGCCGATCGTTCGCGCCATCCTGGAGTCGGCGATGACGGTTCTGTGGGTCGACAAGGTGGAGGACGCCGCCGCCGCCTTCTTGAACGAAGAGATTCGTCAGAGGAACAATCTCCAGAACACCATGCGCGAAACTCCGTGGTTCGCGGCACATGCCGACCAAGTTGCGCATGCCGAAGACGATCTAAAGCCGACCTCGGCGACAGAAGAGGCGAGGCGGTTCAACAGGTTGCTGGAGAGACTTGGCGCCAAAGACTTCTATGCGTTCTACAGAATGCTGAGCGCCGTTACGCACCCGTCCGTCTCCCTCACGGACTGCTACTTGGAAGGGGACGACGGCCGCGGCTTTAGTTGAGTCCCGCATAGTGGTGTAGCGCGGTCACCGTGATCGTTCCCGGCGTGTACGTCGGGCGCGGACGCGGCCAC
>NZ_VSLG01000006.1 GCF_008919445.1 Serinicoccus kebangsaanensis
GCTGATCACCTACCCGCCCTCACCACCTGAACCCAAACGAGGGATCACAGCGCTACACCACTCCACTGGGCTTGACCGGACCCCACGCTGGTCGCCGAGGCCAAGAGGTTCACGCATCTGTTGACAAGACACCCGTGCTAAACGGGCTGACCGGGACTGCCCCGGGTACGAACGGACTGCCTCGCGGACCACGGAGCGTAACGGGAGCCGTCCGAAGCTGTTGACGACCAAGGGCGGTGACGTCACGGTCGCGCTGCCCAAGCTGCGCCAGGGCAGCTTCTTCCCGTCCAGTCGAGGACCTTCACTTCCCTCTTGGCGGTGCTCGCTTCCGCTCCGCGCTGGAGGACGTCCTCCAAATGCTCGTCGACGAGTTCGGCATCGATGCAGCCGACCAGTGGGAGTCGCACCTAGCCCAGGGTCGTCAAGACTGGCGCCATCACCAACTTGCCGCCGCAATACGCGACAACCAGAAGCACGCCGCCGACACGTTGGCCGGACTCGGCTACACCGTCGAGCCACCCCTCGAGGGCTTCCCAGAAGGGCCGGGCCGACAGGTCAGCAGCTACTAGCACCGGCACCACGACGGTATGGGCGCTGGACGCTCATCCCGACCGAGGTGAGCGGCAGATATTTGGGCCGTGGCCGGTCACGGCGCCTTCACACCTTGGACCACTCGACAGGACCGCACCTCGGACCACTCGACAGGACGGCCATCGTGCCTACCCGGCCGTCAATGCTGGAAGTGCGCAACGCCCAAGTGTGTTCGTCGAGTGATGGCGCAGCGGCCACTCACGTATCGATAGAGGCGCTCAGGAGTCCGATGTCGGAGCCCGTTAAGGTCGAGGAGTGTGCTCACACGACGCGTCGCAAGCCAGTAGGACGGCAGCAGTGATTACGGTGTCGGGACGGTCCTCCGACGGGCTTCGCGAGGATGAGTCGGGCCGCCGCCTCACGGTGGCTCTCCGGGAGTTGGGGTATGCCGTCGAGTCCCCGATGGTCGTCCCGGACGGTGTCGAGTCGGTCGCGAGGGCGCTGCGCGACGCCGTCGAGGACGGAGCCCGCCTCGTCGTGACCACCGGCGGCACGGGGATGGGTCCGCGCGACCTCACGCCCGAGGGCACCAGGCAGGTCATCACGCGGGAGAACCCCGGCCTCGCCGAGCTCATCCGCCGGGAGGGCTCCCGGCAGACCCCCTACGCCGCAGTCTCCCGGGGCGTCGTCGGCGTCGTCGACTGGCCGCAGGAGCGCGGCGTCGGCGGCACCCTCGTCATCAACCTGCCCGGCCGCCCCGCGGCCGTAACCGAGGGGATGGACATCATCGGGCCGCTGCTCGGCCATCTGGTCGATCAAGTAGTGGGGGGCGACCACTGATGATGATCCGCGAGCCGCTGGTGGACGGCTACGGCCGGGTCCACCGGGACCTGCGCATCTCCGTGACCGACCGGTGCTCGCTGCGCTGCACCTACTGCATGCCCGAGGACGGCGTGCCCTGGTTGCCCCGGGCGACCATGCTCACCACCGAGGAGGTCGTGCGCCTCGCCGACGTCGCCGTCTCGATGGGGATCGAGGAGATCCGGCTCACCGGCGGCGAGCCGCTGCTGCGCCGCGACCTCGTGGACGTCGTCGCCGGGCTGGCCTCGCTGGACCCGGCGCCCGAGATCAGCATGACGACCAACGCGGTCGGGCTGGCCAAGAACGCCTCGGCGCTGCGCGAGGCCGGCCTCACCCGGGTCAACGTCAGCCTGGACACGCTGCGGCGCGACGTCTTCATCGAGCTCGCGAAGCGCGACCGGCTCAAGGACACCCTCGACGGCGTGCGCGCCGCTGCGGAGGCCGGGCTGGTGCCGGTCAAGATCAACACCGTGCTCATGCGGGGGGTCAACGACGACGCCGAGGACGTGGTCGGGCTGCTGACCTTCGCCCTGGAGCACGGCTACGAGCTGCGCTTCATCGAGCAGATGCCGCTGGACGCCCAGCACGGCTGGGACCGCTCGCAGATGATCACCGGCGAGGAGATCCTCGCGAAGCTGCGCACCGGCTACGACCTCACCCCTCAGCCGGACGAGGCGCGCGGCAGCGCACCGGCCGAGCTCTTCGACGTGCGGCCGTGGGGGGCCGGCCCCGAGGTCGAGCCGCTGGGCACGGTCGGCGCCATCGCCTCGGTGACCATGCCGTTCTGCGGCAGCTGCGACCGGGTGCGGCTCACTGCCGACGGCATGATCCGCCACTGCCTCTTCGCCGCCGGGGGAGACCGACTTGCGGACCCCCCTGCGCGAGGGCGCCCCGGACGACAAGCTGGCCGCGCTGCTCCGGGCCTCGATCACCGCCAAGCTGCCCGGGCACGGCATCAACCAACCCGACTTCCTGCAGCCGCCCCGGCCCATGAGCGCCATCGGCGGCTGAGACCGGTCAGCCCCCGGCGAAGGGCGGCAGCACGTCGAGTACGGCGTCCTGGGCCAGGGGTAGGGACCGGTCGCTGACGTAGCGACCTTCGTGCAGCACCGAGCTGCAGGAGAGCACGCGGGCGAGCTCGGCGCCGTGGAGCTCGGCGAGCTGGTCGAGCAGGCGGCCCAGGTCCTCGGCGGGCACCTGCTCGGTCTCGGTGCCTGCCGCTTCTGCGGCGGCAGCGAAGTACCTCACGGTCGCCATCGTCTATCCCTTCGTGTGTGGTTCGTCCGTCATCGCCGGCTCCCGCCGCAGGCGATGTTCCCAGTGCCGGGCGTCGGCCCAGGTGTCTATGTCCCCGAGGTGCTCCCGCCCGGACTCCTCGTCCTGCCAGCGCAGGTCGGCGACAAGGCGGCGGACCGAGACGTCACGGACCTCCCCCAGCCGTCCCAACGCCCTCTCGAGCGAGACCAGGCGGTAGAGGGCCAGCAGCCACTGGCGGTGACCCTGAGCGTCCTGGTGACCGACGGCGTCCACGTGCTCCGCCGCGCCGTCCACCGAGGCGCGCAGCGCGGCCAGCGCGACCGCAGCGCCGGGCTGGTCGACCGCCACGACTGCCGCCCAGTCGGCTGACCGGGCACCGGCCTGTCCTCCGCTAGGGCGGTGGACGCCCGCGTCGCCCTCAGCGCCGGCGCCCAGCGCCGCCAGTCCCGCGGCGATGCCCGCGACCGGGCCCCCGTCGGGGGGCTCCTCCACCGTCCGGAGCACACCCGCTGGCACAGGAGTATCGCCCACGACCACCACCCGGCCCCCGAGCAGCGGCTGAGCGTCGAGCACCCGTGCCAGCAGCGACCGGCCGCCCACCTCCAGCGCCGCCTTGTCCCGGCCCCCGAGCCGCGTGCCGCGGCCGCCGGCCAGGACCAGGAGGTCCACGACCTGTCCGGGCACGGTCAGGAGTCCGGGAGCGAGAGCGTGAGCAGGCAGACGCTGTCCACGGCGGCGGTGACCTCGTGCCGCTCCGACGGTATGACGCACGCCGTACCCGCGGGCATGGTGTGCGACGACCCTTCGCTGGACAACGTCACCCGGCCGGAGAGGCAGAGCAGGGAGGCCGGGCCGGGCGCGTCGTGCTCGGGCAGGCCGCCACCGGCGGGCAGGCCGAGCAGGACCAGGTTCTGACCGGGCTGGCGCAGTACCGCGCGCACCGCCCGGCCGCGACCCGTGGAGCGTGCCTCCTCCACGAGCGTCTCACCCTGCGCGCGCAGGTCGACGACCGCCGAGGCGCCCTGCGCGCGGGACTGGCCAGGCTCGTCGAGCACGGGGGGCTCGTTCACTGGACCCGCTCCCAGCCGCGCTTCTGCGCCCGGGTGCCGGTCGCCGTCCCGGGCCGCTCGTCGCGGCTGCGGTAGACGATGTAGGGCCGGGTGAAGTAGCCGATCGGTGCGGAGAAGACGTGCACCAGGCGGGTGAAGGGCCACATCGCGAAGAGCAGGAAGGCGAGCAGGGCGTGCAGCTGGAATCCGATCGGCGCGCCCTCCATGAGCGAGGCGTCGGGCTGGAACCAGAAGATCTGCCGGAACCACGGCGAGACACCGTCGCGGTAGTTGTAGTGATCGCCCGCGATACCCAGGTTGAGCAGGGTGCCCGCGATGGTGTTCCACATGCCCAGCACGATGACGACGGCGAGCACGGCATACATGGCCTTGTCGTTGACCGTCGTGGCGCGGAAGACGGGCCCGACGGTACGGCGCCGGTAGACGAGGATGGCCAGCCCGACCAGGCAGGCGATGCCCGCCGGCAGCCCGCCGAGCAGCGCCACGATGTGATACAGCTCCTGGCTCATCCCGGCCCGCTCGGTCCAGCTCTGCGGCACGATCAGCCCCATGAAGTGGCCGACCGCCACGAAGAGGATGCCGAAGTGGAACAGCGGGCTACCGATCCGCAGCAGCTTGTCCTCGTAGAGCTGGGAGCTTCGGGTGGTCCACCCGAACTTGTCGTAGCGATAGCGCCAGACGTGCCCCACGACGAAGGTCGCCAGGCAGATGTAAGGGAAGATCACCCAGAGGAAGGTGCTCATCGGGGGGCTCCTACGGGGATGGTCGGGCCGAGAGACTGGGGGGCGTGCGGTGTGCTGCCGGGGGGCGCGCACCCGTCGGCCGGGGGTGTGCGTAGGCCGTCGAGGTCGGGGTCCATGGCGTAGGGCGCGTCGTCGATCCCGACCGTCTCCTGCGGCGGTCCTTGGGCGATGAGCCGCGCGAGGGCCTGCTCGTCGTCGCCGTCGAGGTCGGGCAGGGTGGCCCGAAGGGCCGCGACCACGTCCAACCAGGGTGAGCCGCGCCGGTCCAGGGCCCGCCGGAGGAGCTCGATGCCGACCCGATGGTCGTTGAGGACCTTCCAGCCCGTGCCGGGGGCGACGGTCGCGCCGAACTCCAGGACGACGGGCAGGTAGTCAGGGAGCTCTGCATCGGCGTCATCCAGCTCGACCCCGTGCTGGCGGTAGAGCTGCTTGAACTGCACCAGTGCCACGCCCCGGTTGCGGGTGTCCCCGTGCAGGAAGTAGGTCAGGTGCAGGGCGCACTTGCGGGTGACGTCGAAGGTGTCGACGTAGTCGCGCTGCAGCTCGGGCAGGCCGACGGCCTCCGCGTGCTCGAGGAACCGGCTCAGCGGCTCACCGGCCGACGGCGGCAGGTTTCCGGCCACCTCCCGGAGCGCCGCCAGGTGCCTGGGCAGGTCCTCGCGGGGGTAGTCCAGCAGCAGTGAGCACAGCTGCCAGGCGTCCGCCTGCGCGCGCGCGTCGAACCGGGGACTGCTGCGCCTGTGGCGCCGCCAGGGCATCATCACTGCTGCCCTTCGTCCGCGCCGGCGACGTTGTCCGGTCGAGCCTGGCCGTCCTCGAGCACGGACCCGTCGTCGGTGCGCTGGTGCGGGCTGCCGCCACCCGCGGAGGCCTCGACGTTGTGCTCGCGCTGGGGGAAGAGACCCTCGGGCATGCCGCGCCCGTCCCAGTTGAGCAGGTTGACGCGACCGCGCTTGCTGCCGCCGGAGACGAGGGTTTCCGACTGGGCCCGCTCCTGGAGCATCTTGAGGTTCTCCACCGCGACCGGGGTGACGGCGCCGCGGCCCGAGCCTTCGCCGAACGGGCCGGAGGAGTCGAGCAGCTCGTCGTCGAAGGAGCTCACGGGGCAGTCCGTGGCCAGCTCCTCCAGGGCGTGCGCCTGCTCCCCGTGGGCGGTCGGGATGACGTAGCGGTCGCCGTACTTGGCGATCGCCAGGAGGCGGAACATCTCGTACATCTCCTCCTCCTCCATGCCGACGGCCTCGGCGATGTGCGCCTGGGGGTCACGGCCCAGGTTGATGTCGCGCATGTAGGACCGCATCGCGGCCAGTCGGCGCAGCACGTCCTCGACCGGCCGGGTGTCGCCGGCGGTGAAGAGGTTGGCGAGGTACTCGATCGGGATGCGCAGCGCGTCGATGGCTGCGAAGAGGTTGTCCTTGTCCTCGGCGTCGTAACCGGTGTCCTTGATGACGTCGACGACCGGCGACAGTGGCGGGATGTACCAGACCATCGGCATGGTGCGGTACTCCGGGTGCAGGGGCAGCGCGACCTTGTAGTCGGTGATGAGCTTGAGGACGGGGCTCTTCTTCGCCGCCTCGATCCAGTCGCCGGGGATGCCCGCGCGCTCGGCCTCGCGCTGGACCGCCGGGTCGCGGGGGTCGAGGAAGACGCTGCGCTGAGCTTCGTAGAGGTCGTGCTCGTTCTCGACCGCGGCGGCCTCGAGCACCTTGTCGGCGTCGTAGAGCATCAGGCCGATGTAGCGCAGCCGGCCCACGCAGGTCTCGGCGCACACGGTCGGGATGCCGACCTCCACGCGTGGGTAGCAGAAGGTGCACTTCTCGGCCTTGCCGGTCTTGTGGTTGAAGTAGACCTTCTTGTAGGGGCAGCCGGTGACGCACATGCGCCAGCCGCGGCACTTGTCCTGGTCGACCAGCACGATGCCGTCTTCCTCGCGCTTGTAGATGGCGCCGGAGGGGCAGGAGGCAGCGCAGCTGGGGTTGAGGCAGTGCTCGCAGATCCGCGGCAGGTAGAACATGAACGTCTGCTCGAACTCGAATTTCACCTTGTCCTCGATGCCCTTGAGCATCGGGTCCTTGGCGGTGTGCTCGGTGGAACCGCCGAGGTCGTCGTCCCAGTTGGCCGACCACTCGATGTTGATGTGCTTGCCCGAGATGAGCGACGTGGGCCGCGCGACGGGAAAGGTGTCCTGCGCCGGGGCGTTGAGCAGCGTCTCGTAGTCGTAGGTCCAGGGCTCGTAGTAGTCCTGGATCGAGGGCATCTTGGGGTTGGAGAAGATGTTGAGCATCTTGTTGAGGCGTCCGCCGGCGCGCAGCTTGAGCCGGCCGTTGTCGGCCCGTATCCAGCCGCCCTTCCACTCCTCCTGGTCCTCGTATCCCCGGGGGTAGCCCAGGCCCGGTCGGGTCTCGACGTTGTTGAACCAGACGTACTCGGTGCCCTGACGGTTGGTCCACGCCTGCTTGCAGGTGACCGAACAGGTGTGGCACCCGATGCACTTGTCCAGGTTCATGACCATGGCCATCTGTGCCATGACGCGCATGTTGTCTCTTTTCCTCAGGTCGGTATGTCGTGCGTCGGGTGGTTCAGTACGTCACCGGGGCGGTGCGCCGGCGGATGACCGTGACCTCGTCACGGTTGCTGCCGATGGGCCCGATGTAGTTGAAGAAGTAGGAGAACTGGGCGTAGCCGCCGACGATGTGGCTCGGCTTGAGCAGGATCCGCGTGAGGCTGTTGTGGATGCCGCCGCGCTTGTTGTCGGTCTCGGTCAGCGGCACGTCGATGAGCCGGTCCTGGGCGTGGTGCATGAAGACCGTGCCCTCGGGCATCCGGTGGCTGACGATGGCCCGGCAGGCGACCACGCCGTTGCGGTTGACCGCCTCGATCCAGTCGTTGTCCCGCACGCCGATCTTGGCCGCGTCCACGTCGGACATCCAGATGGTCTGGCCGCCGCGCGAGAGCGAGAGCATGAACAGGTTGTCCTGGTACTCGCTGTGGATGGACCACTTGCTGTGCGGGGTCAGGTAGCGGACCGCGACCGCGACCGCACCGTCGTGGTCGCTCTGCTGACCGACCGGGTCCTCGCCGAAGAGCGTGGTCATGTTCAGCGGCGGCCGGTAGGTCGGCAGCGACTCGCCCATCCCCTGCACCCAGTCGTGGTCGAGGTAGAAGTGCTGCCGGCCGGTCAGGGTGTGGAACGGTTTGGAGCGTTCGATGTTGATCGTGAACGGTGCGTAGCGCCGCCCTCCGCTCTCCGAGCCGGACCACTCCGGGGAGGTGATGACCGGTACCGGCGCAGCCTGGGTGTCGGCGAAGGTGATCTGCTTGCCCTCGTGCTCGGCCGACAGGTCGTGCAGCTGGGTGCCGGTCCGCTTCTCCAGGAACCGGAACCCCTGCGTCGCCAGGTGGCCGTTGCTGACGCCGGACAGGTGCATGATCGCATCGGCGACCTGGATGTCGGTCTCGATCCTCGGTTGCCCGTCCGCGATACCGCCGCGGACGGTGCCGTTGCGTCGGCGCAGGATGTCGACCTCGCGGCCGACCTCGTACTTGACGCCCTTGGTCAGCATGCCGACCTTCTCCAGCAGCGGGCCTATGGAGGTCATCTTGTCGTAGACGGTGGTGTAGTCGCGCTCGACCTCGGCGACTACCGGCATGGTGCGTCCCGGGACCGGCTCGACCTCGCCGGTGCGCCAGTCCTGGACCCGGCCGTGCACGGTCGCCATCGCCTCCGGGGTGTCGTGCCACAGCGGTTTGGTCACGACGTCCTTGCGGGTGCCCAGGTGGTCGACCGCCAGCTGGGAGAAGCGCCGGGCGATGGCCTTCCACGCCTCCCAGTCGCTCTTGGCCTGCCACGGCGGGGCGATCGCAGGGTTGAAGGAGTGGATGAACGGGTGCATGTCCGTGGTGTTGATGTCGTGCTTCTCGTACCACGTCGCGGCCGGGAGCACGACGTCGGAGAACAGCGTGGAGCTGGTCATCCGGAAGTCGAGCGTCAGCAGCAGGTCGAGCTTGCCCTCGCCGGCCTGCTCGGGCCAGGCCACGTCCTGCGGCCGGTGCTCCGGTGCGGCCTGCGTCGCCTTCACCGCATGGTCGGTGCCCAGCAGGTGCTTGAGGAAGTACTCGTTGCCCTTGGCCGAGGAGCCGAGGAGGTTGGAGCGCCACAGCGACAGGATCCGGGGGTAGTTGTCCGGGTGCTCCGGGTCCTCGACCGCGAAGCGCAGGGTGCCGTCCTTGAGCCGGCTGGCGACGTACTCCCCGGCGGCCATGCCGGCCTCGGCGGCCTCGTCGGCGACCTGGAGGGAGCTGCGGTCGAACTGCGGGTAGGACGGGACCCACCCCAGCCGGACGGCCTGGGCGAGCAGGTCCATCGTGGAGCGCCCGGTGAAGGCGCCGGTCGCGCCGTTGACCGCGTCGGCGTCGAAGGTGTCGTAGCGGTACTGGCTGGTGTGGACGTACCAGTAGGACGTCTGGTTCATGTGCCGCGGCGGCCGCACCCAGTCCAGGGCGAAGGCGAGGTGCTGGAAGCCCATGATCGGGCGGACCTTCTCCTGGCCGACGTAGTGCGCCCAGCCACCGCCGTTGCGGCCCTGGCAGCCGGTGATCGAGGTCAGCACCAGCAGGGCGCGGTAGATCTGGTCGGAGTGGTACCAGTGGTTGATGCCGGCGCCCATGAGGATCATGCCGCGGCCCTGGGTGTCGATCGCGTTCTGCGCCCACTCGCGGCCGATCCGGATGATCTGCTCCACCGGGACGCCCGTGATCTCCGCCGCCCAGGCGGGGGTGGCGGGGGCCGAGGGGTCGTCGTATCCGGACGGCCACGCCCCCGGGAGCCCGTCGCGGCCCACGCCGTACTGGGCGAGCATGAGGTCCAGGACCGTGGTGACCAGCCGGTCGCCGACCCGGCGGACCGGCACGCCCCGGCGCTCCAGCACCTGGCTGCCCTCGAGGTTGTCGAAGCGCGGCAGCGCCACCTCGACCGCCTCGCCGGTGTCGCCGTAGAGGGAGAGCACCGGGCGGATGTCACCCAGGTCGAGGTTCCACCGGCCCTCACCCTCCTCGCCGAAGCGGTGGCCGATGGAGCCGTTCGGGATCGCGACCTCGCCGGTCGCCCCGTCGAGGACCGCCGGCTTCCACATGGCGTTCTCGCTGCCGGCCTCGGGGTGGCCCTCCAGGTCGCCGGCGACGAGGAACTTACCCGGTCGAAAGCTCCCGTCACCGGCGTCATCGAGCGTCACCAGGTATGGCAGGTCGGTGAAGCGCTGGTTGTAGTCGGTGAAGAAGTCGACCTGGCGGTCCACGAAGAACTCGCGCATGACGACGTGCCCCATACCCATCGCCAGCGCACCGTCGGTGCCCGGGGCGGAGGCGACCCACTCGTCGGCGAACTTGACGTTGTCGGCGTAGTCCGGCGCGACCGCGATGACCTTCTGGCCGCGGTAGCGCGCCTCGACCATCCAGTGGGCGTCGGGGGTGCGGGTCAGCGGGACGTTGGAGCCCCACATGATGAGGTAGCCCGCGTCCCACCAGTCGCCGGACTCGGGCACGTCGGTCTGGTCGCCGAACATCTGCGGGGAGGCGTTGGGCAGGTCGGCGTACCAGTCGTAGAAGGACAGCATGGGCGCGCCGATGAGCTCGTGGAACCGGGCTCCGGAGGCGTAGGACACCGGGGACATGGCCGGGATGGGTGAGAACCCCGCGATGCGGTCCGGGCCGAACCGCTTGACCGTGTAGACGTGGGCCGCGGCGACGAGGTCGACGACGTCCTCCCAGCTGGCCCGCACCAGGCCGCCCTTGCCGCGCGCCGCCTTGTAGGCCCGTGCCTTCTCCTCGTCCTGGACGATCGAGGCCCAGGCCAGCACGGGGTCGCCGTACTGCTGGCGGGCGGCTCGGAACATCTCCAGCAGGGTGCCGCGCACGTAGGGGTAGCGCACCCGGGTCGGGCTGTAGGTATACCAGGAGAAGGCCGCCCCGCGGGGGCAGCCGCGCGGCTCGTACTCCGGCTTGTCCGCGCCGGTCGAGGGGTAGTCGGTCTGCTGGGCCTCCCAGGTGATGATCCCGTCCTTGACGTAGACCTTCCAGGAGCACGAGCCGGTGCAGTTGACGCCGTGCGTGGAACGAACCACCTTGTCGTGGCTCCATCGGTCTCGGTAGAAGGAGTCGCCGCTGCGGCCGCCCTCGAGGCTCAGCGTCCGCCGGTCGTCTGAGACCCGCCCTCGGGTGAAGAACCGGCGGGTCCCGACCAGGGCGTCGCTGAGCGGGCCGTCGAGGCGGGCAGAGGTGATGTCGCTCATGCGGGGTCTCCTGGTGCGGTGGCGGGGGTGTCGGTCGGGGTCTCGGGGTCGTCCGCCGGGATGGCGTGCTGGGAGGACCCCCAGCGCGCGGGTCCGGGCTCGATGGGCTCGCCCGGCGGGGTACGGCCGCGCAACAGCAGCGCATGGCAGGTGGCGGGGGCCACGAACGGACGCAGGCTGACGCCCGCCGTGTCCTCACCGGCCACCTCCAGGGCACCCTTGAGCAGCCCACGGTGCACGCCGCACACGACCTCCGGGCTCTCCCGGGCCAGGTCGAGGAAGGGACAGTCGCGCAGCGTGATGCGCACGTCGCCCTGCCGGCCGGACATCTCGAGGTCAGGGGTGTAACCCCATTCCTGGAGCAGGTCGACCACAGCCCCCACCTTGCCCACCCACTCACCGGTGGTGCGGGCGGGCTCCGCCAGCGGCTCCGTCCCGTCGGCACCCAGGCGTCGACGCACCCACTGGGCCCCCGCCTCTTCCGGGGTCGGACTCTCGCCTTGGGTGGGGTCCAGCGCGCTGGCCAGCACGGTCGCCAGGACCTGGAAAGGCCCCTCGATCGCGGGCTCCGGTGCCGCCTGCGCCACGGCCGAGGCGACATACCGTTTGGCTGGACGGCCCGCGCCACCGCTACGCACGACGTGGGTGTCCACCAAGCCGCCGTCGACCAGCTGGTCGAGGTGGAAGCGCACCGTCGTGCTGTGCAGCCCCATCTCCTGGCCGAGCTCGGCGGCGGTCAGGCCGGTGTCACGGGTGGGGCGGCCGGACACGGCCAGTGGTGGCAGTGCCCGCAGCCGCTCGATGATCGAGCGCCGGACGGCGGAGGCCATCAACGAGTTTGCCCCACGGGACGGCCCGGCGGGCTCGGTACCGGACATCGAGGACTCCTTTTAGTGGATGTTTCCCGCTCAATCTAAGCCACGTGTCACCCCCTGCGCAATCAGGGCCGCCGATGAGGTGACCACTGACAAAATCGCAGGTAGACGAACTATTACGACATTCCGTCGTGCTCGAATTCGGGTGTCGCGTACGCCACGACCCTACGGATGCGGAGTAGCCTCCTACGGGGTGTAGGATCAGCGCGGACATCATTTAGATGAGTCTGTTCCTTCTAATGAGGAGAGCCATGAGCACCCCTGCCCCCGCGACCGGCCCGGTGTCGGCCTCGCGCTCTGGCGCCACCCGGGTCATGTGGACGTCCACCGTGGCCTTCACGCTGATGTTCGCGGTGTGGCTCATGTTCGGGATCCTGGGCAAGCCCATCCAGCAGGAGTTCGGTCTCACCGACACCCAGCTCTCCTGGGTCAGCGCGCTGGCCGTGCTCAACGGGGCGATGTGGCGCCTGCCGGCGGGGATGCTCGCGGACCGGATCGGGGGACGCAAGGTGATGACCGCGATGCTCGCCATCACCGCGGTGCCAGCGTTCCTGGTCAGCCTCGCCGAGAGCTACGCGATGCTGCTGGTGCTGGCGTTCCTCGTCGGCTTCGCCGGCAACGCCTTCAGCGTGGGCATCGCCTGGAACGCCGCCTGGGCGCCGCGCGAGCGGCAGGGATTCGCTCTCGGGCTCTTCGGCGCCGGCAACGTCGGCGCGTCGGTGACCAAGTTCATCGGGCCCCCGATCATCGCGGCTACCGCCGGCACCACGGTCGTCCTGGGCCTGCAGGGCGGCTGGCGGCTCATCCCCGTCGTCTACGCCGTCCTGCTACTGGTCATGGCGGCAGCACTGTGGGTCCTCACCCCCTCCCAGGACCGGATGCCCGGGGCCAGCAGGCCCCTGGGCGAGATGCTCGCGCCGCTGTCGCAGGTGCGGGTGTGGCGGTTCAGCCTCTACTACGTCGCCGTGTTCGGCGCCTACGTCGCGCTGTCCGCCTGGATGCCGCTCTACTACATGAACAACTTCGGGGTCTCCCTGGCCGCAGCCGGCCTGCTCACCGCGGTGTTCATCTTCCCCGCCTCGCTGCTGCGGCCCGTGGGCGGCTGGTTCTCCGACCGCTGGGGCGCACGCCGGGCGATGTACGGCACCTTCTTCGTCATGCTGGCCACCTCAGGCGTCCTCATGATGCCCAATGGCCACGTCGTCATCAACCACGCGGACGGGACGCAGTCGGAGCACCTGGGCTACGCGATGCACATCGTGCCCTTCACCATCCTGCTGTTCCTGCTCGGCTGCGCCATGGGCGTGGGCAAGGCCGCGGTCTACAAGCACATCCCCGAGTACTTCCCCGGCAACGTCGGCCCGGTCGGCGGCCTGGTGGGCATGCTCGGCGGCCTGGGCGGCTTCTTCCTGCCGCCACTGTTCGCCTACACCACGGCCTGGTCCGGCTTCCCCACGTCCACCTTCTTCGTCATCTTCCTGCTCACCGCCCTCTGCCTGGTGTGGATGCACCTGACGGTCGTGCGGATGCTGCACGAGCGCTCGCCCGAGGTGTCCGCCGACATCGAGGTCCCGACGCACACCACCGAGCCCGCACCTGCCGGCATCCCAGCCGGCTCCACCCACAGCACGACCCTCGAGGAGACCCGCGCATGAGCACCGTCGACAACCACCGCACCGGAGGGGAGTGGCTGCAGTCCTGGGACCCGGAGAACGAGCAGACCTGGGACAAGGGTCTGGCCTGGCGGACCCTGTGGATCACCACCTTCTGCCTGACCCTCGCCTTCGTGGCGTGGTTCCTGCCGAGCGCGATCATCCCCAAGCTCAACGCGCTGGGCTACGAGTTCACCAAGAGCCAGCTCTACTGGATGGCTGCCATGCCCGGCCTGTCCGCCGGACTGTTCCGCCTGGTGTGGATGGTGCTGCCCCCGATGCTGGGCACCCGTAAGATGGTCAGCCTCACCACGCTGCTGCTGATCGCCTCCACCCTCGGCTGGGGGGTGCGCGTGCAGGCACCGACCGCCCCCTACTGGGAGCTGATGGTCCTCGCCTTCCTCGCCGGCATCGGCGGTGGAGCCTTCTCGGGCTTCATGCCCTCGACCTCCTACTTCTTCCCGAAGAGGAAGCAGGGCACCGCGCTCGGCCTGCAGGCCGGGATCGGCAACTTCGGCGTCTCGCTGGTCCAGCTGCTGACGCCCTACCTCATCGCCATGGGTGCCCTGGCCGTGTTCGGCAGCAGCCAGCAGCTGCAGATACCGGGCCAGCAGGCCCAGCAGGTCTGGTACCAGAACGCGGCGTTCGTCTGGATCCCGCTCATGGTCGTCGGCGCCGTGCTCGCCTGGACGATGCTCAAGTCGGTCCCCGTCAAGGCCAACATCCGCCAGCAGTTCGACATCTTCTCCAACCAGGACACCTGGTGGATGACGGTGCTCTACATCATGACCTTCGGCACATTCTCCGGGCTCTCGGCACAGTTCGGGCTGCTCATGGCCAACCTCTACGGCATCGGCAACGAACAGATCGTCAGCGGCTCCGGGCCGGACGCACAGATGCTCATCCCCGGGTATGCCGTGCCCGACGTGGTCGCCTTCGTCTTCCTCGGCCCCCTCATCGGCGCCGGTGCCAGGGTGCTGTTCTCCCCGCTCACCGACCGGATGGGCGGCGCCATCTGGACCCTCATCTCCGGGCTGGGACTCATCGCCTCGATCGCCGTGACCATCCCGGCGCTGACCCCGGACACCAGCTCCGCCGAGGCCCTCAGCGCAGACTTCCGGCACTTCCTCCTCGGCATGCTCGCGATCTTCCTCTTCGCCGGCATCGGCAACGCCTCGACGTTCAAGCAGATGCCGATGATCTTCGAGCGCCGGCAGGCGGGGGGTGTCATCGGGTGGACGGCCGCGATCGCCGCCTTCGGCCCGTTCCTCTTCGGCGTCGGCCTGACGATCATGAGCCCGACCCTCTTCTACCTGATCGGCATCGCCTGGGCCGTGATGTGCGTCGCCATCACCTGGATGCGCTACGCCCGCCCGGGCGCCCCCAAGCCCGGCTGACCGGCTGCCTGCCACCTGCCCACCACCGTCCACGACGAACACCGGAGGACCCCATGACCCACACCGAGCTCCCCCTCGCCCAGGTCCGCGAGGGCGGTTGCGGCTGCGGTTGCAGCGACGAGGGCGTGCCCGCCCTCGACGCCCGCCAGATCCCCCACGCGCTGCGCCACGCGAGCATCCTCGGCGCCCTGTCCGGGCTGCGTCCGGGACAGCAGATGGACCTCGTCGCCCCGCACGACCCCCTGCCGCTGCTCGCCCAGATCACCGACCGCGAGGGAGAGGCCATCAGCTGGGACTACCGGGGCAGCGGCCCCCAGGCCTGGACCCTTCGGTTCACCCGCGCCGCCTGAGATGTGCACCTACTGCGGCTGCGAGTCAATTGGGGTCATCGGCCGGTTCATGGCCGAGCACACCGACATCATCAACGCCTCCGGTGAGCTGCGCCGGGCGTGCGAGGGCGGCAGTACCCCGCAGGTCGTGGCGGCCGTCGACCGGGTCGAGGCGCTGCTGCACCCGCACACCCGCGACGAGGAGACCGGGCTGTTCGCCGTACTGCGCCGCCAGGAGGAGTTCACCGACCACATCGACAGCCTCTGCTCGGAGCACACCACGCTCGATGCCCAGCTCGAGGCGATCCGGAGGGCCGGCGCGGACGTCGACCCCGTGCTCGTCGACACCTTCCTGCACGACCTGCGTCACCACATCGACAGGGAGGACAACGGTCTGTTCCCCGCTGCGGCGATCGCTCTCGACGCCCCCGACTGGGCCGAGGTGGACGAGGCGACGCCGACCCCGATGGCGAAGGCGCAGGGACAGGCACCGCACCCAGGATGAGGACGAGCACGGGCCTCGCCGGCCGTAGCCCGCGCTGCACCCCGCTGCTCATCGCCGGCGGTGGACTGGCCCTGCTGGCCGGCTTGGACGCCGCACTCACCCTGGCCGGTCTGCCCGCCCCCTTCGGCAGCGCGCGGCTCGCGGTCCTGCACGGGCCGCTCATGGTGCTCGGGTTCCTCGGCACCGTCATCGCCCTCGAACGCGCCGTCGCCCTGCGCGCGACCTGGTCCCTCCTCGCGCCTGCACTGCTGGGCGCCGGGGCCCTCGCCCTGGTACTGCTGCCCCAGCCGCTGCTCGGACGGCTGCTACTCGTGCAGGGCATGCTGCTGCTCGTCGTGGTCTACCTCGCGCTGTGGCGGCGTAACCGCGACCTGCTCGTGGCCGTCCAGGCTCTCGGCGCCGTCCTCGCCGCCGCGGCCGCGCTGCTGCTCAACCGCGTCCAGGTGGCGGCCGTCGTGCCGCTGCTGATCGGCTTCGTCGTGCTGACCATCGCCGCCGAGCGCGTCGAGCTGGCCCGCCTGGCGATGCCGACCATCTCCCGGGCCGCCCTCACCGCCCACGCCACAGGCCTGAGCGGCGCCGCCGTCGCGGCCGTGCTGTGGCCCTCGACGGGAGGGCGCCTGCTGGGGGTGTCCTTGATGCTTCTAACGGCCTGGCTCGTCCGACACGACATCGCCCGCCGGATGGTCCGCACGAGCCGGCTGCCGCGCTTCGCCGCCGCCGCGCTCCTCGCCGGCTACGGGTGGCTCGCCGTCGGCGGGCTGAGTCTGGTCCTGATGGGGTCGTCGACGGTCTCGGCCGCCGGGTACGACATCGTGGTCCACGCGACCTTCCTCGGCTTCGCGATGTCGATGATCCTGGCCCACGCCCCGGTGATCCTGCCCGCCGTGCTGCGGGTGCGCCTGCCTTACACCACGCTCATGTGGGGCCCCCTGGTCCTGCTGCACGTCACCCTGCTCGGTCGGTTCCTGACGTTGGCCGTCGGCACGACGACCGGCTGGCACGCCGCGCTCATCGGCAACGTCGCAGCCGTCCTGCTCTTCATCACGGTGGCGGTCATCACCTCGGCCGGCGCCCGGCGCCACCGAACCGGACGCGCACGGCATACCCGCCACCGCTCCCCCACCCCTACGACCGAGGAACACGAGCCCGCATGCCTGTCCTGACCAGCCCTACCGTCCCCGACGCCCCGCGAGCGACCGGTCCCGCCCGTCCGGGCGGCACACGGGGCAGGTGGCCGCTGCGCGACTACCCCGGCGTGCTGTGGATGGTGCTCGCGGTGGCCACGACCTTGGTGCACCCTTTCGTGCCCGACTCGCGCTGGCTCATGGTGCACCTGGTGCTGCTCGGCGCCCTGACGCACTCGATCATGGTGTGGAGCACCCACTTCACCCAGGCGCTGCTGAAGACCGCGCCCGGCCTGGACGACCGGCGCCAGCAGAACCGCCGCCTGATCCTGCTCCTGGTCGGCACCACGACCATCCTGGTCGGCGTGCCCACGGCGCAGTGGTGGGTCACCGCGACGGGCGCGGCGCTGGTCACCGCCGCCGTCGTCTGGCACGGCGTGCAGCTCTTCCGCCGGCTGCGCTCGGCGCTGCCGGGCCGGTTCCGGGTGACGGTGCGGTACTACCTGGCCGCGGCCGTCTGCCTGCCAGTCGGCGTCGCCCTGGGCGCCACCCTCGCGCTGGGTCTCGACGACGCGACGCACGGCCGCATCCTGCTGGCGCACATCACCGTCAACATCCTCGGCTGGGTCGGGCTCACCGTCACCGGCACCCTGCTCACCCTGTGGCCCACGATGCTGCGCACCCCCATCGGGCCCGAGGCGGAACGGCGCGCGCGCCAGGCCCTGCCCGGACTCGCCGGCGCGATCGCGCTGCTCGTGACCGGCGCCCTGGCTGACCTGCGGTGGGTCACCGTCGCCGCGCTGAGCCTGTACGCCCTGGCGCTGGCGTGGTGGGCCTCCGCGGTCCTCGCGCCGGCTCGGACCGCCCGCCCGCGCGAGTTCGCCCCGGCCTCGGTCGGTCTGTCGCTGGTCTGGTGGCTGGCCGGCATCGTGGTCGTCCTCGTGCGGCTCTCGACCACGCAGACGTGGGCCGAGTTCACCGACGGCTTCGGCCCCACCACCGCGATCCTCGTCGTCGGGTTCGCCGCGCAGCTGCTGGCGGGAGCGCTGTCCTACCTGGTGCCGTCGGTGCTCGGCGGCGGCAAGACCGTCGTGCGAGCCGGGCAGACGTGGTTCGACCGGTGGGGTACCGCCCGGCTGGTCCTCATCAACGCCGGCCTGCTCCTGTGCCTGCTGCCCGCCCCGAGCATCGTCCGCGTCATCCTGTCCGTCCTCGTCGTGCTCGCCCTTGCCGCCTTCGTCCCGCTGATGCTCGCCGGGATCCGCGCCGCGGTGCGCGCGAAGAAAGAGGTGGAGACGGCCCGCGCCCGGGGAGAACGCCCGGCCGGGGCGGCCCCCACGCTGGGCACTCCCGCCGGCAAGCCCGACCGGATGCCCTCGGTCTGGTCCGGCGGGCAGTTGGTGGCTGCGGTGTCCGCGCTCGTGCTGGCCGTGTCGATCGGCGTCGCGCTCGACCCTCCCGCAGCCGGCCTGGGCCTATCCGGGGACGCGAGCAGGGAGCCCGTGGTCGCCCCCACCGGCGCCACCACCACCGTGCAGGTGGCCGCCGTCGACATGCGCTTCGAGCCCGCCCGTATCGAGGTGCCCCGCGGTGACCGCCTCGTGGTCGAGCTGACCAACACCGACCCGGCCACCGTGCACGACCTGCAGATGCTCGGCGAGCGGACCCCGCGCCTGGCCCCCGGCGAGTCCGCCACGCTCGACCTGGGTGTCGTCGGAGAGCCGGCGCAGGGTTGGTGCACGATCGTGGGCCACCGGCAGATGGGAATGGTCCTGGACGTCGTGGTGACCGGGGACGACCAGGTGTCCCTCGCCGCTGAGGACCTTACCGGCCACGACACCGAGGGAAACGACACCGACGGCCCAGCCTCGATGCACCTCGACCCGCAGACCCCGGTGACGGACCCGGTCGACCCAGCTCTGCCGCCGGTGACGACGAAGGCGGGCACCACGCACCAGCGCACCCTCAGGGCGACCGAGGAGGAGCTCGAGGTCGCCCCCGGCATCACTCAGCTCCGCTGGACCTTCAACGGTCGGGTCCCGGGTCCGACGCTGCGCGGCAAGGTGGGGGACGTCTTCGAGATCACCCTGGTCAACGACGGGACGATGGGTCATTCGATCGACTTCCACGCCGGGGCCCTGGCCCCTGACGAGCCGATGCGCACCATCCCACCCGGGGAGTCGCTGGTCTATACCTTCACCGCACAGCGGGCCGGGATCTGGATGTACCACTGCTCGACCATGCCCATGACCAGCCACATCTCGGCCGGCATGCACGGCGCCGTCATCATCGACCCACCCGAGGGCCTGCCTCCGGTCGACCAGGAGTACCTGCTCGTCCAGTCCGAGGTACACCTCTCCCCCGCCACAGATCACGCAGAAGCGCCTGCTGCGGAGGTCGACGCCGTGGCGGCCGCCTCGGACCGGCCAAGCTTCGTCACCTTCAACGGCATCGCCAACCAGTACGACGAGCACGTTCTCGACGTCGTGGTCGGAGACCGCGTGCGGCTCTGGGTGCTGGACGCCGGCCCGAACCGTTCGACGTCCTTCCACGTCGTCGGCGGCCAGTTCGACACCGTCTACGCCGAAGGGGCCTGGCGTCTCGGGGGTCCCGAGGCTCCGGCCGAGGACGCAGGAGCACAGACCCTGGGCCTCATGGCCGCCCAGGGCGGCTTCGTCGAGCTGACCTTCCCCGAGGCGGGGTCCTACCCGTTCGTCTCCCACGCCATGGCCGACGCCGAGCGCGGCGCCCACGGGGTCATACGGGTCACTACGCGGACCGATGATTGAACACCCACCGCCGCCGGAGGGATCGCTGCGCAAGCCGAGTCCGCCCCGGTGTCCGTCCGCGGCTGAGGGCAGCTCAGGCACCTGGGTCTGGAGGACCAGGTCGTCCTGACGGACGTGCAGCATACGTGCACCACGGCTGGCGCCTCGTGGCTCGTATTGGCCACTGCTCGCTTGCTCGAAAGACTGCCGGGATGGCGGTCGTTGAGTGGCGGCGGGCGCAGTCCGCTCAGGTCCGTGCAGGCGAGTCGCGAGGCTCGCGGGGCACGAGCCGGGTGAGCTGTGTCACGTGCCGGGGTTCGAGCTCAGCCAACGAGGACACGCCGAGCAGGGTCATGGTGCGTTCGATCTCGCTGCGCAGGATGGCGATGGTGCGGTCGACGCCTTCGCGCCCGCCGGCCATCAGGCCGTAGAGGTAGGCCCGGCCGATGAGCGTGAACTTGGCTCCGAGGGCGATGGACGCGACGATGTCGGCTCCGTTCATGATGCCGGTGTCGATGATGACCGTGGCGTCCTTACCCACCTCGCGGACGACCTGCGGCAGGAGGTGGAAGGGGACCGGCGCGCGGTCGAGCTGGCGCCCACCGTGGTTGGACAGCACGATGCCGTCGACGCCGGCTTCGACCAGCCGGGCGGCGTCGGAGACGTTCTGCACGCCCTTGACCACGATCTTGCCCGGCCACATGTCGCGGATGACGTCGAGGTCGTCGTAGCTGATGATCGGGTCCATGGCGGCGTTCAGCAGCTCTCCGACGGTTCCTCCGGTGGTGCTGAGGGAGGCGATTTCCAGCGTGGGTGTGGTGAGGAAGTCGAACCACCACCCCCGTCAACGCCGAGGAGGTGAGCTGCCCACCACGTGATCCACCCCGCAGAGGGTGGGGACATCCACCTGGCCAAAACCGGGGACTTCCAACTGGCCGTGGACATCGAGTAGAGACCATCATGACCACACCAGCCGGTCTGGATGCGTGACTAACCACTGTCACCCGCAGGTGCAGCAGTCCCGAAGCCCGAGCAGAAAAGCCGGGTATGCCTTCACCGCAGTAGGCCGGAGTCACGTGCAGAAGCGACGGCGGCGGTGCGGGAGGAGACGCCGAGCTTGGTGTAGATGTGCACGAGGTGTGATTTCACGGTCGCGTCGCTGATATGCAGTAGTGCCGCGATGTCGTTGTTCGTCGCGCCGTCTGCGACGAGTCGCAGCACTTCGGTCTCGCGGGCGCTGAGGTTGGGTTGCGGGGAACGCATCCGGGCGAGCAGTCGTCCCGCGATCGCGGGGGCGAGGGCGGTCTCGCCTGCGGCTGCGGCACGGATTGCAGCGATGAGCTCCTCGAGTGGGGCGTCTTTGAGGAGGTAGCCGCTGGCTCCGGCTTCGACGGCGCCGAGGATGTCGCTGTCGGTGTCGTAGTTCGTGAGCACCAGCACGGCAGGCGGATGGTTGAGTGCGCGGATGCGGCGGGTCGCGTCGGCTCCGGTCTGGTCGGTGCCGAACTGCAAGTCCATGAGCACCACGTCCGGTATCAGATCGCTCGCGAGGGCGACGACATCGTCAGGGGTTGCCGCTTCCCCGATCACGTCGAGGTCGGGGTCGCCTGAGAGCATCGCACGTAAGCCCGTGCGGACGACGGGGTGGTCATCGGCAAGCACGATCCGGATCACGATGCCGCCTCGCTTCCGGTGAGAAGCGGCAGTCGCGCGGTGACCGTGGTGCCCTGTTGAGGGGCCGAGGCGATGGTGAGGGTGCCGTCGAGTTGTTCGAGGCGCTCACGCATGGCGTGCAACCCGAAGGAGTCAGCCTCATGCGAGTCGGCGACCGCGGAGGACACCTCAAAGCCGCGCCCGTCATCGCGTACCACCAGAGATACCGTGGCGTTGTCTCGGGTGAGTTCGGCGGTGATGCGGGTGGCGTTCGCGTGGCGGATCGTGTTCGAGAGCGCGCCCTGAAAGATCCGCAGCAGCGCGATCTGGGTTCCCATCGGCAAGTCGAGTTCCTCGGCACTCACCTCGACTGGGATGGACGCGCGGTCGGACTGTTCCTGACCGAGGCGGTGCAGGGCGGGGGCGAGTCCGTCGCCGAGTCGGGTCGGGGTGAGCTCGCGGATGATCTGCCTCGTGTCGGCGAGGCTGTCGGCCGCGGTCTCACGGGCGAGCCGCACGTACCCGGCACCGGGCTCGGGGGTGTCGCGTTCAGCGGCACGCAACAGCATCTGGATCGAGGACAGGCCCTGGGCGACGGTGTCGTGGATTTCACGAGCGAGCCGGGCGCGCTCCGCCAGTGCGCCCTGTTCGCGTTCGGTCTGGGCGAGTTGCTGCCGAGTGCGGATCAGCTCGGCAACGAGCCGTTCGCGCTCTTCGGCTTCACGCCGAAGCGCACGGTAGGCGAGCCCGATCAGTAGGGCGACGCCGGCGCCCACCAGTGGGCCGATCACCCCGCCGACGCTGAACCCGAGATGGAGGCCGAGGGCGAGGATCGCGAACGCGGTCGTGACCACGATCGCCGCGACCCCTCCACGTCCGGGCAGGACGTGGAGGTAGAGGAAGAACAGCGGGAAGACGAGGTAGGCCCCCTCGGGGCTCAGCCACGTCAGCACCGCCCACAACAGCGTGAGCGCGGCGATCCAGCCGACGGCGTCACCGCGCCGGGAGACTCCTGATTCGCCTTGTGGCCGCGCCGCCCATGCACCGGCGAGATACACCGCGACGAACGCGATCCCCATGACCAGCGTCCATGTCGCAGCCGGCGAGGAGACGACGTATGCGCGCACAACCGTGAAGCCCGCGAGCCCGATCAGGAGGGTGTGCAGGCCGAACCGGAGACCGGTGAACACCGGGGCGAGGGTCGAATGCGACATGACGCTCCGAGCCTATGCGAGCGGTGTTGCCCGGCCATCAACCGAAAGTTGGACCGTGAATCCCACGGTTTGGGCGATGCCCGGCCCTGCCTGCGCGAAGGAGGGTTGAAGGGTAGCTCGGGCAGAGTGCGCGAGCGGAAAGGCATCATCGTGTTCGTCGCGTGGAGAGAGTTGCGGTTCGCCCGCGGCCGGTTTCTCCTCATCGGGGCCGTCGTCGCCCTGATCACCCTGCTCGTCGGCTTCCTCTCCGGCCTCACCGGGGGTCTGGCCGCCCAGAACATCTCTTCCGTGCTGCAGTTGCCCGGGGACCGGCTCGTGCTGCAGCAGCCCGAGAACAGCGACCCCAGCTACGCAACATCCTCCCTCGACGAGAACACAGTCACGGCATGGGAACAGGCGGACGGGGTCGAGTCGGTGACACCCATCGGGATCGTCCAATCGCGGGCCTCGGCCAGCCGCATCGACGACCCGACCGGGGTTGCCCTCTACGGGCTGCCACAGCATGCTTCGGGTACCCAGTCGAACCCCCTGTTCGACCTCGCCCCGGTCCACGACGACGAGGTCGGTGTCTCCTCCGGAGCCGCCGATGATCTCGGCGTCGAGACTGGTGACACGATCTCGATCACCGGCACTGATTTCACCGTCAGCGTCGTCGGCGATGATCTTTGGTACAGCCACACACCGGTTATCGCCTTGACCCCAGAGGCGTGGAGCGAGGCAAGCAAGCGCGTCGGCGGCACAGGCGAAGCGACGGTGCTCGCCGTCACCGCCAACGCAGACTGGGAAGCCATAGGTGCAGCAACCGGCACGGTCGCCGAAACACCGCTGGCGAGCCTGACCGCGCTAGAAGCGTTCCAATCCGAGATCGGGTCGCTCGGGCTGATGATCGCGATGCTGTTCGGGATCTCCGCCCTCGTCGTAGGCGCGTTCTTCACGGTCTGGACGATGCAGCGTGCCGGTGACATGGCCGTGCTCAAAGCCCTCGGTGCGACCACCGGGTCGCTCGTGCGCGACTCACTCGGCCAGGCGTCCATCGTCCTGATCGCCGGGATCGGTGTCGGCCTCGCCGCCGTGATCGGGCTCGGCACCGTCGCGGGGCAGGCGCTGCCGTTCATCATCAGCCCGATCACCACTCTCGCTCCAGCCGTCGTGATGGCGGTCCTCGGCCTCGCAGGAGCCGCGTTCGCGCTGCGCTCCGTCACCAAAGCTGACCCCCTCACCGCCCTTGGGAGCAACCGATGATCCAACTACAGAACGTCACCCTCACCTTCCCCGACGGGGAGAACCGCATCACCGCCGTAGACAACGCCAGCCTCCGCGGGAACAACGGCACCGTCACCGGCATCACCGGCCCCTCCGGGTCGGGCAAGTCCAGCATCCTCGCCGTCGCCGCGACCCTTCTCCGCCCCGACTCTGGCGGAGTTCTCATCGGCAACGGCAGCGACATGACCGACGCCGCCCAGCTCCCGAAGCACGAGGCCACGCAACTGCGCCGTGAGGGCATCGGCATCGTGTTCCAGCAGTCCAACCTGCTGCCCGCGCTCACGGCGCGCGAGCAATTGCAGGTCATGGCCAGGCTCGGCGGCGGCACCAGCCGGAACAAGCGAGCGAAGATCGACGCCCGTGTCGACGAACTCCTCGACGCCGTCGGCCTCACCGAGCACGCAGGCAAGCGCACGCACCAGCTCTCCGGCGGGCAACGGCAACGGATCGCGATCGCCCGCGGCCTCGTCCACGAACCCGAAGTCCTCCTCATTGATGAGCCGACCAGCGCCCTGGATCAAGAACGCGGAGCGAAGATCATGGAACTCATCTCCCGCCTCACCCACGAACGCGACACCGCCACCCTGCTCGTCACCCACGACCTCGCGCACCGCCACACCCTGGATGATCTCGTCACGGTCCTCGACGGTCGTATCACTACCCCAATCGCTGGGCGCGCGCTTATACGCTGAACTGGACGGCCGAGCAACGAGAAGAGGAGTATCGAGAAGTTGGGGACCGCTGCACGGACCGGTAACACCCGCATGTCGACCTGAGCGATGCTGAAAGACTGTGCGGTGTCCCCCACTGCAGGCTCAGGCCCCTGCCCCCGCCCCGTCGCGCAAGCAGCGCACGTGCATCAGTAACTCAAATGGGGCAAGCACCCTCGCACCGCACTGGCCCCGAAATCGCAGGTCAGAGATGCCCGGCTGCCGGAGCCACCTATTTCACCAACAGCAGACTGAAGGGCAGACTTGAGAGCCCAAATCGCCTGCGCCGCAAGCGATTCCAGAGCCGGCGAAGGGACTCGAACCCTCAACCACCTATTTACAAGACAGGTGCGCTACCAATTGCGCCACACCGGCAGACCCGATCCCACAGCGCCGGGCCGACCGTCGATGCTACCGGTCTCAGCCGACGACGTTGGCGTTGAGCCACTTCTGCAGGCCGGCGACCGTGCGGTGGTTCATGTAGGTCGAGCCGTCCCGCGAGATGCCGATGTGGTTCTGCAGCGCGGCCTGGGACTTCGGACCCCAGATGCCGTCCACGCCGGTGCCGACCTCGGCCTGCACCGCACGGATCGTGCGGTTGTCCCAGCGGCCGGTCTCGGGCACGCCGACCCAGCGCTGGATCGCCGTGGTCGTGAGCGGTCCGCGGATGCCGTCCGCGACCAGCGGCGCCAGGTGCGAGCCGCCGCCCCCACCGCCGCCCCCGCCGTCGTCCCCCACGCGGCTCATGATGCTGGCGCTGATCCACCCCGAGCGGCCCTCGAGCTTGACCCACCCGTTGCTCGCCGCGCCCTGGAACCGGCTGCCGTGGCCGGCGCCGCCGATGACGCGGTGGTGGGTGCCCGGGCCGGACCGGATGTTGGCGCCGGCACCGGCGGTGACCCGCCAGGTCTCGCTCTCGCCCCGGGGCGGCGTGGGCTCCGGGTCCGGCTCGGGAGCGGGGTCGTTGCCACCGCCCGGGTAGGGCGCCAGCCCGTTGCTCATGGTCAGCCCGGCACGCACCGAGCACACCGGCCACGCGCCCGGCCCCTGGGCGCGCAGCACCCGCTGGGCGACGGTGATCTGCTCCACCTTGGTGGCCTTGTGGGCATACCCGGCGAACTCCTGCCCCCCGAACCCCGTCCAGGTCGGGTGCCAGAACTGCAGCCCGCCGTAGAAGCCGTTGCCGGTGTTGATGCTCCAGTTGCCGCTCGACTCGCAGTCGGCGACCCGGTCCCAGACGTTCTCGTCGGCGGCGGCACCCTGCGCGGTCAGTCCGACCGTGGCCAGGGAGGCGGTGCCGGCGAGGGTGGCATGGCCGGCACGGCGCAGGGCGGCGCCGGTGCGGGCGACGCGGTGACGGGCAGGGCGGGCCATGGTGGGTCCTTCCGGATGTGACACGTGTGACGCCTGGGACGAGGCGCCCGGACCACGCTAAGGCAGGTCAGGGCAGGTGGGAAGACCTATGTGACGAGTCTCACGTGCACAAATGCGTCGGGTGAGGCAGGTGTGACGGTATGCGCGTGGCTCAGCGGAGCCCGAACGGCAGGTAGTCCAGGGGCGACGTCCCGCCCGGCAGCGGCCACCAGGACACGACGTCCCCGTCCAGCAGGGACCAGTAGGCCAGCGCCGCCCCGCCCACCAGGCAGAGCGTGATGAGGATGAGCGTGGGCACGCCCCGCGGCACGGTCCCCCGAACCAGGGTGCGCGACCCGCGGCGCAGCGAGGTGCTCGCCGGGCCCCACCACCCGAGCCACCCGCCGACGAGGGAGCCCAGACCCATCGAGACCGGGTGGGCGATCCCCACACCCGGCGCGAGCTCGGTGGTGGTGAGCAGTCCGGAGACGACCATCGCGACCACCGCCGCCACGGCCAGCGGCAGCAGCAACGAGAGCAGCGTGGACAGCGCCGCCGCCACGAGGTGCCACGGCGAGGCGAGCACCGTCAGGGGCACGTCGCTGCGCCGTCGACCGGCCTCGTGCCGGCGCACCACGAGCCCGGTCAGGGTGCGGTCGACCGTCCGCGTCGTCAGGCCCCACGCGGCGTACAGCCCCCACGCGAGCAGCGGCGCCGCCGCGGCCACGGCGGAGAAGCCGAGCAGCATCGCCGCGAGGGTGCCGCTGCGGGCGCTGCGACCGATCCGCGGGTCCGGCTGGCCCTGCTCCGGGTCGGCCGGGCCGGGCGCCCCCTGGCCGGGGTATGCCTGCTGCCCGCCCGTCTCCGGCCGTGCGGCCTCGGCGCGTGGCCCCGGCTGGTGCGAGGGGCCCGCCCAGCCCTGCGCCCGCGCGCCAGGTCCGGCGGTGGTGCGCTGCTGGTCGGGCGACTGCGGCCACTGCTGCGGCTCCCGCGGCTGCACGAGCGGCTGGGGCGCGGCCCCGCGGGCCGGCTGCTGCCACTGGCGCGTCCTCGGCCCGGCGGGGGTCGACCGGGTCGGGTCGGGCGCCCGTCGGGGAGCCTCCCGGGTGTGCGACACCTGCGGCGTCACCTGGGTCGCGTCCACCCCACGCTCGACCGGCTCCTGCGGCGGGCGGGGCAGCGCGCCGGTGACGTCCTCGCCGCGGGCATACAGCTCGACCGCCTCGAGCACCTCCTCGGCGCTCGGCCGCCACGACGGGCGCGGCGACAGGGCAGTGGCCAGCAGCGGCGCCAGCTCGGGGTCCACCCCATCCAGCTGGACGCGCCCGCGGACCACCCGGTCGAGGACGACCGTCATCGGGCCGCGGCCGAAGGGCGGGTGCCCGGACGCGGCATACGCCAGGCAGGCCGCCCAGCCCCACCAGTCGGTGGCCTCGGTGATCTCGCCGCCGTCGACCAGCTCCGGCGAGAGATAGCCAGGCGTGCCCATGACCAGGCCGGTCGAGGTGAGGCGCACGTCGTCGGCGACCTGGGCGATCCCGAAGTCGATCACCACCGGGTCGAGCCGGTCACCCTCACCGTCCAGCAGGACGTTGCCGGGCTTGAGGTCCCGGTGCACGATCCCGAGCGCGTGGATCGCCTGCAGCGCCCCGGCGAGTCCCCGGGCCAGCCGCAGCAGCGCTTCCCGCCCCAGCGCGCCGCGCTCCTCGATGACGACGTCCAGCGGCCGCCCGGGGACGTACTCGGTCACGATGTAGGGCGCCGGCCCGTCCACGTCGGCGTCGATCACCGCGGCGACCTGCGGGTGGTGCACCCGCGCCAGCGTGCTCACCTCACGGCGCAGCCGCGCCCGGGCGCCCTCGTCGTGCGCGATGTGCGGGCGCAGCACCTTGATCGCGACCACGCGGCCACGCTCGTCCTCGGCGCGCCAGACGACACCCATGCCGCCCTCGCCGATCCGCTCGCGCAGGGTCCACGGGCCGAGCGTGCGCGGCACGACCATCGGCACCGCCTCGGTCTCCTCGGTGCCCACGGCGACGCCCCGACCGGTCGCGGGCACCGCGCGCGTGGCGTCACGGCGCGCGTCGTCGGCGCGAGGCAGGTCGGTGGTCACAGGTTCCACGGTATGCGCTCTTCCTGGATCTGCGGTGTGTTCGCGGTGGACATGGTGTGGCGGCGCAGCGCACGTGCGGGTGAACGACGAGGAACTGGCGATGGTTCCCTCCGCCGACCGCGACGTGACCTGGGCTCGCGGAGGCGCCCGCCGGAGGCCCACCTGACGATGAGCAGCGGAAGGGTCCTGACTGCACGGTTCTGGACGTGCAGCCAGGACAGTTCGACTGCTCATGTTCGGCGAGGGGGGTCGCCACCTCATAGGCTGGGCACCGACGACGACCGTGGGGGACCTGGAGGAACGCATGAGCAGCCGGCAGACCTACGACTTCGTGATCGCCGCCAACCGGCTGCCGGTGGACCGGCACGTCCACCCGGACGGCAGCTACGAGTGGCGGACTGCCCCGGGCGGCCTGGTCACGGCCATGGAGTCGGTCATGCGCGGCTGGGAGAGCGGTGCCGCTTGGGTCGGCTGGGCCGGCTTCCCCGGCGAGGCGCCCGAGCCGTTCGACGACGGCAAGCTCCGGCTGCACCCGGTGCCGCTGTCCGGCAAGGAGCTGTCCGACTACTACGAGGGCTTCTCCAACGACACGCTGTGGCCGCTCTACCACGACGTCATCGTGGCGCCGACCTTTCACCGCTCGTGGTACACCTGCTACCGGGAGATCAACCAGCGCTTCGCGGACGCGATCTGCGAGGTCGCCGCCGAGGGCGCCACGGTGTGGGTCCACGACTACCAGCTGCAGCTGGTGCCGGCGATGGTGCGCGACCAGCGCCCGGACCTGCGGATCGGCTGGTTCAACCACATCCCCTTCCCGCCGGTCGAGCTCTTCGCCCAGCTCCCCTGGCGCGAGTCTGTCCTGCGCGGGCTGCTGGGCGCGGACTTCCTCGGCTTCCAGCGCCCGGACGACGCCCGCAACTTCGGCCGCGCCTGCCGCGCCGTGCTCGGCGCCACCACCAAGGGCGAGAAGGTCGAGTGGGTCGGCACCGACGACGGGCGGCTGGGGGCGGCGCCCCGGACGGTCCGCGCCGCCGCGGTCCCGATCTCCATCGACGCGTCGGGCTTCCGCGAGCTCGCGGACTCCCCCGAGGTGACCGCGCGCGCGGCGGAGATCCGTGCCTCCCTCGGCGACCCCGAGGTCGTCCTGCTGGGGGTCGACCGGCTCGACTACACCAAGGGGATCCGGCACCGGCTGCGTGCCATCGGCGAGCTCTTCGAGGACGGCGAGATCGCCCCCGACCAGGTCACCTTCGTCCAGGTGGCGACGCCGAGCCGCGAGCGGGTCGAGGCATACCGCACGCTGCGGGAGCAGATCGAGGGGATGGTGGGGCGGATCAACGGCGACGTCTCGCACCTCGGCGCGACGGCGATCCACTACCTGCACCAGTCCTACGGCCGGGAGGAGATGGCGGCGCTCTTCCGGGTCGCCGACGTCATGCTGGTGACGCCGCTGCGGGACGGGATGAACCTCGTGGCCAAGGAGTACGTCACCGCCCGCCACGACGGCGGCGGCGCGCTGGTCCTCTCCGAGTTCACCGGCGCCGCGGAGGAGATGCCGCAGGCCTACCGGTGCAACCCGCACGACATCGCGGGCCTGAAGGAGACGATCCTCCGGGCGATCCGCGCCGACCCCGAGGAGAAGGAGCGGCGGATGCGCTCGCTGCGCCGCCGGGTCCGCAAGCACGACGTGCAGAGCTGGGCCGGCGACTTCCTCGCCGGTCTGGAGGCCGCCCCCGAGCGACCCTCCCGCAGCGGCGCGAAGGGCGACTCGTGAGCCTCTCCCCCGACCTCGCCGCCGCGGTCGCGGACTTCGCCGCGCTGGACCGGGTGCTCGTCGCCACCGACTTCGACGGGGTCCTCGCCCCGCTCGTGCTGGACCCGATGGACTCCCGGCCCGTGGACGGCGGTATGCCCGCGCTCACCTCGCTGGCCCAGCTCCCCGGGACCACGGTCGCCCTGGTCAGCGGGCGGGCGCTGGAGCCGCTGCGCCAGCTCTCCGGCGCGCAGGAGCCGCTGGTGCTCGTGGGCAGCCACGGCGCCGAGGACTCCCGGCACGCGGGCGGGCTGGCCCTGGACGAGCACCAGCGTGGGCTGCTGGCCACCCTCGACGACGAGCTGGCGGCGCTGCGCGAGCAGCACCCCGGCATCCGGGTCGAGACCAAGCCCGCCGCCCGGGTGGTGCACACCCGGGGTCTGGCGGAGCCGGAGGCGCAGGCCGCCCTGGCCTCCGCGCGCGGGCTGGGGCAGCGCCACACCGGCGTCGAGGTGACCCCCGGCAAGGGCGTCGCCGAGCTGGCGGTCGCGCACGTCGGCAAGGGGGTCGCACTGGTCGACCTCGCCGGAGAGGTCGGCGCGGACGCCGTGTTCTACGCCGGTGACGACCTCACCGACGAGCACGGGTTCGCGGCGCTGGCCGACGACCCGGACGCCGCTCGCGCCGCCCGGGCCCTGACCGTGCGGGTCGGCGACGGCGAGACCCGGGCGCGCTTCCGGGTGGCCGACGAGGACGCCGTGGTCGAGCTGCTCAAGGCCCTCCTGGCCGCACGCCGCGCCTGAAGCCCACCGGGCGTCGCTCGTGGTTGCCTCAGGCACCACCGGGCGTCGCCCGTGGTTGCCTCAGGCACCACCGGGCGTCGCTCGTGGCCACCTCAGCGCGGGGCCGGCCCGGTCGACTCGCGCAGGATGAGCTCGGGGTCGAAGAGGTATTCCCGGCGGTCCACCGGCTCCCCCGCGATCTCCTCGAGCACCGCGGTGACCGCCGCCTCCGCCATGCCCATGACGTCCATCCGGACCGTGGTCAGCGGCGGGTCCACGAAGGTCATGAACGGCACGTCGTCCCCGCCGACGATGGACAGGTCACCGGGGACGCTGCGACCCAGCTGGCTCGCGGCCCGGAAGACGCCGAGCGCCATGACGTCCGAGCCGCAGATGATCCCGGTCGCGCCCGCCTCGATGAGCTGGCGACCGGCCGCGGCACCGCCCTCGACGGAGAAGAGCGTGGTGCAGATCAGCTCGTCCAGGTCGAGGGCGCCCTCGCCCGTGGACAGGTCGGCCATCGCCTCCCGGAAGCCCTCGATCCGCCGCTGCACCGGCACGTAGCGCGCCGGCCCGGTGGCGAAGCCGATGCGGGTGTGCCCGAGGTCCCGCAGGTGGCGGACGGCGAGCCGCATCGACGCCTGGTCGTCGTGGCTGATGAAGGTGGCGTCGATCCCCTCGCGGTAGCCGTTGACCAGCGCGATCGGCAGCCCTCGGTCCCGCAGCGAGGTGTAGCGCTCGACGCCCGCCCGGCTGTCCGCGTGGTAGCCGCTGACGAAGACGATGGCCGACACCCCGCGGTCCAGCAGCATCTGGACGTACTCGTCCTCGTGCACGCCGCCGGGCGTCTGGGTGCACAGCACGGGCGTGAAGCCGGCGGCCGCCATCTGCGTCTCGATCGACTGGGCGAACATCGGGAACACCGGGTTCGTGAGCTCCGGCGTGATCAGCCCGACCAGCCCGGCGCTGTTGCGCCGCAGCTTGCTCGGCCGCTCGTAGCCGAGGACGTCGACGGCGGTCAGCACCGCCTGCCGGGTCGCGCCCGCGACCCCCGGCTTGTCGTTCAGCACCCGACTCACCGTGGCCTCGCTGACCCCCGCGTATGCCGCGAGGTCCGCCAGCCTGCCGCGCGCGCCGCCGGGCGCGGGCACCTCGGCGCTCCGCTTGGAGGGGGTCGTCGTGCTCACCAGCCACCTCGGTAGGTCTCGGGCACCGGATCCCAGTCCGGTGCGATGGTCGGCCACGTCCAGACGGTGACGCCCGGCCCGGACGAGGACAGGCGCACAGCGTCCGACACGGTGTCCAGCGTGGCGGTGTCGCCGCAGCGGTGCTCTGCGTCGGCGACACCGGGGAGATGCTCGCCCGGGAGCGGCACACTGTCGTGCGCGGCCCGGGCGACGTGCACCAGGGCGGTCTGCTCCGGGTGCTCCCGCAGGAACACCATCGCATCACCCTCGGCGTGAAGCCAGCGCATGCCCCCGCCCCACAGCGCGGCGCACCCGTGGCGCAGCGCGATGAGCTCGCGGTAGTGCTCGGTGAGCTGCTCGTCCCACAGACCGTCGCCGGCCTCACGGGACGCCCACGGCATCGGGCGACGCCCGTCCTCGCCGAAGTCCCCCGGCATACCGATCTCGTCGCCGTAGGTGATCATCGGGATGCCCGGCATGGTGAGCAGCAGCCCCGCCGCGACCTTGACCTGCGCGACGTCGTCGCCGACCAGGGTGCGCACCCGGGTGGTGTCGTGCGAGCCGACCAGCGTCATGCTGTGCACCCAGGAGCGCCACGGCACGATCGAGGAGAACTCGCGCATCGTCGCCGCCACGAGCTCGGCCCCCAGCCGGGGCACCTGGAGCGGGCTGCCGAGGAACTTCGGCGCGAAGCCCGGCGCCCGCAGCCAGGTCCACACCGGGCGGGTGAAACCGGAGTAGTTCATCACCCCGTGCCAGCCGTCGCCGTCGACGTCGCGGCTGTGGTCGTGCGTGTGCTCGGCGACGAGCAGCCCCTGCCCGCCGGTCGCCCGGTCCACGGCCGCCCTCGTCTCCCGCGCCACCTGGTGGGTGAGGTCGTCGAACTTGTACCGCCCGGTCATGTTGGCGACGTCCACCCGCCAGGAGTCGAAGCCGCGACCCTCCCCGAGCCAGCGCTCGATCACCGACTCCGGGCCCTCGGTCAGGCGGGCCCGCAGCGCGGCGTTGCTGTGGTCCAGCTTCGGCAGACTGGGCACGCCCAGCCAGGTGACCCAGGAGCCGGGCCGCGCCTCGTCCCGCACGTACCACCCGCCGAACTCGCCGTCCGGGTCCTGCTGGGCCGCGGCATACCACTCGTGCGCGTCGCCGGTGTGGTTGGTGGTGATGTCGCCCATGACGCGGATGCCGCGCTCGTGCGCGGCCTCCTGCAGCCGCAGCAGCGCGGCGTCACCCCCGAGCACCGGGTCCACCGCCTCGAAGGTGGACGCGTCGTAGCGATGGTTGGAGCGGGCCGGGAAGACGGGCGTGAGGTAGAGGACGTCGACGCCCAGGTCGACCAGGTGGTCGAGCCGCTCGCGCACCCCGTCCAGGGTGCCGCCGAAGACCTGCACCGGACCCTCGGCGCGGGTCAGCGAGACCGGGTCCTCCCAGCGCGCCGGCAGCGCCCAGTCGGGCAGGTCGGCACGCGGACCTCCTCGGTCGCCCTCGGGCTCGGCGCCCGCGTCGCGGGCGAAGCGGTCGGGGAAGACCTGGTAGACGACCGCGCGCTGCGCCCACTCCGGCGGCGCCGGGTGGGTGACCAGGCGGAAGTCGCTGGTGTCGGGGACGTCGCGCGGGTGCATACCGTCACCGTTGAGCCAGCGGTATCCCTCACCCTCGAGCAGGAAGCGGTAGGTGGTGACCGGGTTGTGGCAGGTGACCTCCGCCTGCCACCAGTCCTCGTGCGCACCGCGGTGCAGCCGCCGAGCGGCGCTGAAGAACTGCTCGCCGTCCGGGGTGGTGCGCACGTGGACCGCCGCGACGCCAGCTGTGTGCGGCACCCGCACCCGGACCGAGACCACCGATCCGGGCGCGGGAGTCGCGTCGCTGACGTAGAGCGGCGACCCGTCGTGGTGGGGATCAGCCGGGTCGGTCACTTCACCGAGCCCGCCGTCATCCCGCCGATGAGCAGTCGCTGCAGGCTGAGGTAGACCAGCACCACCGGCAGCGAGGCCAGGAGAGCACCGGCCACGAACTGGCCGAAGTACTCGTTCTGGTTGGCCTCGCGGGTGTTGTAGAGCCCGACCGCGAGGGTCTGGGTCTCGGCCTGGGTGAGGAAGATGCTCGCGAGGAGGAACTCACCCCACAGGCCGACGAAGGCCAGGATGCCCACGGTGGCCAGGATCGGCCGGACCAGCGGCAGGATGATGGTGAGGAAGACGCGGGCATGGCTGGCGCCGTCGATCTTGGCCGCCTCGTCCAGCTCCCGGGGGATGGTGTCGAAGTAGCCCTTGAAGAGCCAGATATTGGAGCCCATCGCCCCACCCAGGTAGACCAGCAGCAGACCCCACAGGGTGTTGAGCCCGATCTGGGGGATGATCTCGCCGACGTTGGCGAAGGTGATGTAGAGCGCGATGAAGGCGAGCATCGCGGGGAACATCTGGACCAGCAGGATGAACAGCAGCCCGAACCGGCGACCGGTCCACCGGAGCCGGGAGAAGGCATACGCCGCGGCGGCCCCCAGCACGAGCGTGGCGAGCGTGGCGACACCGCAGATGATGAGCGAGTTGCGGTACCACGCCCAGTACGGGCGCGCGCCGTCGTTGAAGAGGTCGTTGAAGTTGTCCAGGCCAGGCCGGGTGGGCAGCAGCCCCGAGGTCGACAGCGTGCCGGCGTTGTTGAAGGCCGAGGACACGATGAAGATGATCGGGAAGAGCGCGAAGGCCAGGCAGAGGAGCGCGAGCGCGTGCCTCCACCAGACCGCCCGGAAGGACGTGCGGCGCGACTTGGTCGTCACGGTGTAGACGTCGGACGCCTTGGTGTCGAGCCGGCCGTCGCGCGCCTTGTCGCTGCCGTGCGCGTCGACCGCGCCCATGGTCGTGTTGGTGGGGTCCTGAGGAGAAGTCATGTCAGTTCACGTCCTCGAGCGCGGCGGTCTGGCGGAATCCGAAGTAGCTGACGATCGCCACCAGGAAGAAGATGATGACCGAGATGGCGGAGGCGAAGCCGAAGCTCGGCGTCGCACCGCCCAGGGCCAACCGGTAGGCGAGGCTGATGAGCAGGTCGGTGGACCCGATCGAGCTCTGGCCCCCCACGAAGGGTCCGCCCTCGGTGAGCAACCAGATGAGGGAGAAGTTGTTGAAGTTGAAGGCGAAGGACGCGATCATCAGCGGCCCGACGGCGACGAGGAGCAGCGGCATGATCACCCGCCGGATCGTGGTGAACGCCCCGGCCCCGTCGATCTGGGCGGCCTCCTTGACGTCGCTCGGGATCGCCTGGAGCGCGCCCGTGCAGACGATGAACCAGTAGGGGAAGCCCAGCCAGAGGTTGGTGATGAGCACCGAGGCCCGGGCCCACCACGCGTTGCCGGTCCAGTTGATGTCGAGCCCGAAGAGGTTGTTGATCAAGCCGAAGTCGGGGTTGAACATCGAGGCCCAGACCAGCGCCGTCACGTAGATCGGGAGCGCGTAGGGAAGGATCAGCAGCGATCGGTAGATCCCCTTGCCCTTGAGCCGGTCGTCGTTCATCAGGATGGCGATGGCCATGCCCAGGATGAACGTCGCGAAGACGGTGAAGGCGGCGAAGAAGACATTCCACACGAAGACCTTGGTCAGGCCCTCGCGCAAGGTCGCGTTGGTGAAGGCGCTCGTGTAGTTCTCGAAGCCGACGAACTCGCGCCAGCCCTGCGGCAGCGCGGCGCCCTCGCCGCTCTCCGGGACGAAGTTGGCGTCCTCGGCGACGTAGACGGTGCCCGTCACCGTGTCGGTGATGGTGTCGGCCGCCTCGTCGTAGACCTTGGTGGGTGTCCCGATGAAGGCCTCGGACAGACCCACCTGGCGGATGCCGGCCGTCTGCTCGCCCGCGTCGTCGAAGACGGGCACACCGAAGTCGGCGAGGTCGTCGGACCGCTCGTTGACCTCCTGCGGGGTCAGCGTCGTCCACCCCTCGGCGGAGGTGATCCGACCGGTCGGGCCGGCCTCGACCCCGTCCGCGGGCAGCTCCTCCAGGCCGTCGAGATTGCCGACGTAGTACGCCCCCTCGGCGTCGGTGAGCAGGTAGGCCAGGTCACCGGTGGCGACGTCGGTCCCCTCCGGCACGGCGATGTTCAGGGCATACCTGCTGCTGCCCTCGACCTCCCGCACCGAGTTGGCCGTGATGGAGGCGATCGCCTCCTCCTTGGAGCTGATGTGCCCGTCACCGAAGTTGGTGAAGGAGATCTGCACCGTGTAGACCAGCGGCCAGATCTGCAGCAGGAGCATGAGCAGCACACCCGGGAAGAGGTACTTCGCCGGGATCGCCCGCTTCGTCGCATACACCGCCAGGACGCACAGTCCGATGAAGGCGACGAGGGAGACCATGAGCCAGTGGCCGGCCTCGATGATCTGCTGGGCCATCCAGCCCAGCACGACCAGACTCAGCAGGATCAGGCCCCACTTGACGATCTGGACCCACAGCGGGGTCCGGGAACTGAACTTGAGGTGCTCGCCGCTCGGTTCGAGGTTGTCGATCGCGGCGTCGACCTCGCGGCTCGTGGTGTCGGACATCGGCGTCCCTCTCATGCTGCGGCGGTGCGGGATTCGGTGGACGGGAGAGGTCCCGGTCCGGCGGTGGCTCGGGCCACCGCCGGACCGGGACGGCCGGGGTCAGCGGCCGATGTTGGAGACGATCTCCTCCTGAGCCGCCGAGAGGCGCTCGGCGGGGTCGGCGCCGCCGACAATGTCGGCGGTGGCCTGGCCCAGGGGCTGCCACACGGCGTTCATCGCCGGGATGTTCGGCATCGGCGAGGCACCCTCGCCGGCCGCGGCCCAGGCCTCGATGTCCTCGTCCTCGGCGGACACGGTGTCCAGGGCCGACTGCAGGGCCGGGGGACGCTGGCCCGCCTCGAAGAGCGCGAGCTGCATGTCCTCGGTGGTGACGTAGGTGTTGACGAACTCCTGCGCCAGGGTCGGGTTCTGCGCACCTGAGGCGACGTAGAACATCTGAACCCCGAGGAACGGCACCGGCTCGCCGCCGTCCTCGAACGCCGGGATCGGGTCGATGGCGTACTCGATGTCGGCGCCCTCGACGTTGGGGATGGTCCACGGACCGGCGATCATGTAGGGCGTGCGGCCCTCGGCGAAGAGCGACTCCATGGTCGGGAAGTCGATGTTGACGTTGAGCGCGTTCTCCTCGGCCAGCCACGCCATCTTCTCGGCGCCCTGGATGGTCTCCTCGGAGTCGATGATGACGTTCTGGGCGTCCCAGCCGCCGTCGTCGTTGGTGCCGAAGATGCCGCCGCCGTAGGCGGACAGGTAGGGGTAGGCGTGGTAGGCGTCGCCGACCGAGGACACGACGGTGACCATCGGCTGGTCCGCGTCACCGGCGTCGACCAGCTCCTGGCCGGTGGAGACGAGCTCCTCCATGGTGGCCGGGGCGTCGGGGGCGAGCGCGGTGTTGCGGATGAGGCCGAGCGACTCGGTGGCGTAGGGGACGCCGTAGATCTGGCCGTCGTACTGCGTGGCCGCGAGGGACTCCTCGGTGAACAGGCCCTGGGTGTCGGACGACATCTGGACCGGCTCGACGATGCCGTTCTGGACGAACTCGCCCAGCCAGTCGTGGGCGCCGACGACGATGTCCGGGCCCTGGTCGACGTTGGCGGCGTCCTTGAACTGCTGGCGGACGTCGGTGGCCACCTGGACCTGGGTCGTGATGCCGTACTCCTCCCCGAACTGCTCGGCCCACTCGGTCAGGATCGGGGCGCGGACGTCGTCGGACCAGATGACGAGCTCGGCGTTCTCGTCGCGGACGGGGGCCTCGGTGGAGGCGGCGTCGTCTCCGGCGGCCTCGTCCTCGGAGCCCTCTTCCGAGCCCTCGTCGGAACCAGCCGACTCCTCGGCGGCGTCGCCGCCGGCGTCGGTGGTGTCCTCGGTCGAGTCGCCGCCGCAGGCGGACAGCAGCAGCGCCGCCGCGCTGGTGATGGCTACAGCACCGGTGGTGCGCTTCATGGTTCTCCTTCGAACAGTGGTGGATCCCGGCCCGGCGCTGCTCGAGGAGCGGCGACGGTGCCGCGGTTGCCGTCACGGAAGGTGTGGCCGACATCCGGTGCCAGACAGTATGCAAGAAGGCATCGGCGAGTGCAAGAACTTGCAAAGATTCGGTAGGTCACGATCTGCTAACGTGACGCTCGTCACCGGCAACGGCGCCTGTCGACGGCATGCTCCGCCACCCGCGCCGACCGGCGATGACCCTGCGTCACCCGACGTCGGGTCCGTCCTTTACAACGGATCGTCCGGCACGTACCTGCCGGTGAAGGAGAAGCATCATGGCAACGGTGACCTACGACAAGGCCACGCGCATCTACCCGGGAGCAGACACCCCCTCGGTCGACGAGCTCGAGATCGAGATCGCCGACGGTGAGTTCCTCGTCCTCGTCGGCCCCTCCGGCTGCGGCAAGTCCACCTCGCTGCGCATGCTCGCGGGGCTGGAGGAGGTGAACGGCGGTCGCATCCTCATCGGCGACAAGGACGTCACCCACATGCCGCCCAAGGACCGCGACGTCGCGATGGTCTTCCAGAACTACGCGCTCTACCCGCACATGTCGGTCGCCGACAACATGGGCTTCGCCCTCAAGATCGCCGGCAAGTCCAAGTCCGAGATCCGCGAGCGGGTCGAGGAGGCCGCCAAGATCCTGGACCTGACGCAGTACCTCGAGCGCAAGCCGAAGGCCCTCTCCGGTGGTCAGCGTCAGCGCGTGGCGATGGGCCGCGCGATCGTGCGCCAGCCGCAGGTCTTCCTCATGGACGAGCCGCTGTCGAACCTGGACGCCAAGCTGCGCGTGCAGACCCGCACCCAGATCGCCTCGCTGCAGCGCCGCCTCGGCGTCACCACCGTCTACGTCACCCACGACCAGGTCGAGGCGATGACGATGGGCGACCGCGTGGCGGTCCTCAAGGACGGCATCCTGCAGCAGTGCGACAGCCCGCGGCACATGTACGACCACCCGAACAACGTCTTCGTCGCCGGCTTCATCGGCTCCCCGGCCATGAACCTCATGACCGTGCCGGTCGCCGACGGTGGCCTCAAGCTCGGTGACTACGTCCACCCGGTGGAGCGCGAGGTGCTCGCCAACGCCGGCAGCGAGGTCGTGCTCGGCGTGCGCCCGGAGGACGTCGACCTGTCCGACTCGGGCCGCGGGCTGCCGATCGAGATCGACGTCGTCGAGGAGCTCGGTGCGGACGCCTACATCTACGGCGAGCTGCCCGGCTCCGGCCCCACCGACAAGCCGTTCATCGCGCGCGTCGACGGCCGCACGCCGCCGAAGAAGGGCGAGGTCGTCCACTTCACCCCCAAGGGCGACCACGTGCACATCTTCAACGCTGAGTCCGGCGAGCGCATCAGCAACTGAGCGCCCGACCGGCCGCACGTCACGAGGCCGCCTGCCCCCACCGGGGCGGGCGGCCTCGCCGCATCCCCGGACCCACCGGGCGTCGCTCGTGGTCACCTCAGGCCCCACCGAGCGTCGCTTGTGGTTGCCTCACGCCCCACCGAGCGTCGCCTGTGGTTGCCTCACCACCCACCGAGCGTCGCCTGTGGTTGCCTCACCACCCACCGAGCGTCGCTTGTGGTGACGACCGTCGTCCACACCTCCGCGGCGGCTCTCGGCAACGTCCACAGATCCGGAGGTGACTCTGTTCGCGGCATACCGTCGCCAGGCACCGTGACCAGATGGTGTCACTCGCGACTCTCCCCCGGACCCCCTTCAGCTATGCCGATGCCCTGGCCCTGGGGGTGACGCGACAGCAGCTGCGGCGTGCACTCAAGGAGGGTGCGATCGTCCGGCTGCGGCGTGGTTGGTATGCCGTCGTCGGGGTGGACGTGGCTGCCGGAGAACGCTGGGAGATGACGCGTCAGGACCACCTGCAGCGGGTGAGAGAGGCACTGGTCGCCCATCCGGGGTGCGCCGCCGGCCACGACAGCGCCGCGATCGTCGACCAGTTGCCCCTGGTCGTCTCCCCCACGGCAGAGGTGGAGCTTGTCCGGATCGAGGACGCCCCGAGCTCGCGCCGGCTGCCCGGCGTCACCATCCATCACACGGACTCGATGGAGACCACCACCGTGATGGTGGACGGGATCCGGTGCACGACGAGGGCCAGGACAGCGGCGGACGTGCTGCGCACCCGTCGCCTCCCCCACGGCCTGGCCATGCTCGACGAGGCGGTCCGGGCGGGGCAGGTCTCCGCGCACGAGGTGCGGGCCGTGCTGGATTCGCAGCATCGATGGGTCGGCCGACCCAAGGCACTGCGGGTGCTCGATCTGCTCGACGGACGCCGCGAGAGCTGGGGGGAGTCCTACTCCGCCGGCGTGATCGCGCTCGCCGACCTGCCGCAGCCCATCCCCCAGGTCGACCTCTACGACGAGAACTTCGTCTTCGTGGCTCGCCTCGACGGCCTGCTCGATCATGAACTCGTCGCCACCGAGTCGGACGGCCAGGCGAAGTACCGGATCGGCGCCACTCCCGACACGGCTGAGCCACTTGCACGCGCCGCTCTGGCGGCGGAGTCGATCAGACAGGCCAGGATCGAGCGGCTGGGACTCGCGGTCGCACGGTGGATGACCGAGGAAGCCATGCGGCATCCCGAGGTGGTGAGCCAGCGCATACACGCTGCCACCTCGCGGGCGCTCAACAACACCTTCATCGGCTGGGTCAGGTGGGACGGGGCCTTCCGGAAGCTGCCGCTCCTGCCTCGGACGGCGTGAGCCAACCACAGACGACGCCCGGTGGGTGATGGGAGGTGCCGGGCCTACGCTTGAGGTATGCCGCTCGACATCAGCGCGATCAAGCCGGACCCGGCGATGCTGGATCTGCCGTGGGAGGTGCCGCTCGAGGAGTGGCCGGAGAGCCACCTGGCCGCGCTGCCCCGCGGCATCTCGCGGCACGTCGTCCGCTTCGTCAAGCTCAGCGGCAACGTCATCGCGGTCAAGGAGATCGCCGAGCCGCTGGCCCGGCGCGAGTTCCAGACGCTGCGCAACCTGGGCCGGATCGACCTGCCCACGGTGCAGCCGCTCGCCGTCATCTCCGGCCGGACCGACGCGGCCGGAGAGACCCTGGACGCCTGCCTGGTCACCCAGCACCTGAAGTTCTCCCTCCCCTACCGCGCCGTCTTCAGCCAGCGGATGCGCCCCGACACCGCCCGGCGCACCCTCGACGCGCTCGCCGTGCTGCTCGTCCGGCTGCACCTGGCCGGCTGCTTCTGGGGCGACGTCTCCCTCTCGAACACCCTCTTCCGCCGCGACGCGGGCGACTTCGCGGCATACCTCGTGGACGCCGAGACGGCCGAGATCCACCCGCAGCTCTCCCCCGGTCAGCGCGAGCACGACCTCTTCGTCGCGCACGGCAACATCGCCGGCGAGCTGATGGACCTCGAGGCCGCCGGCAGCCTGGACGAGGGCGAGGACCCGATCGAGATCGCCAACCGGATCATGCACCGCTACGACCTGCTGTGGAACGAGCTCACCGGCGAGGAGCGCTTCGAGCGCGGCGACCGGTGGCGCGTCGACGAGCGGATGCGCCGGCTCAACAACCTCGGGTTCGACGTCGACGAGCTGGAGATGACCACCGACTTCGACGGCGCCTACATCCGGATCCAGCCCAAGGTCGTGGACGCTGGCCACCACTCGCGCCGGCTGATGCACCTCACCGGTCTCGACGTCGAGGAGAACCAGGCCCGGCGGCTGCTCAACGACCTGGACGCCTACCGCGCCGCGCACGACCGGCAGGACGAGGACGAGGAGCTGGTGGCCCACGACTGGCTGGCCCGGGTCTACGAGCCGATCACCCGGTCCGTCCCGCGCGAGCTGCGCACCAAGCTGGAGGCGGCCGAGCTCTTCCACGAGATCCTCGAGCACCGGTGGTACCTCTCCGAGCAGCAGGGCTACGACTTCGCGCTCGAGGAGGCGGTGCAGGACTACGTCGCGACCGTGCTGCCGAGCAAGCCGGACGAGATCTCCATCCTCGGCGTCGACACCGAGGAGATCCCCATCCGGGCCAGGGTCTCGCGGTGACCATGTCAGGTATGCACGGCCGTGGCCCGGCGCACTGACCCGGCCCGCGCACGCCCGACCGCGACGACCCCGGACGCCACCGCGCCGATGACCAGCGCGATCCCGACCACGTAGACCGACACCCCGGCATACCCCTGGGGCACGAGGTCGGGGTTGTTCGGGTTGAGGAACGGGTAGGGGTACCAGAAGTCGGCGCCGGTCACCGGGTTCGGCACGAGCGGTCCGCGGACGAGGGTGTAGACGACCCAGACGATCGGGACGACCAGGATGGTGCCGACGGCGCGCCACGGCAGGCCGCGACGGAGCGGGGCGAGCGTCAGGTCGAGGAGCAGGAGCACCGGGCCGACGACGTGCAGGACCTCGTTCGACCAGGCCACGGTCGTGCCCTGCGGCAGCTCGATACCGCGCAACAACGTGTTGTAGACGACCCCGGTGACCAGCATGTATGCCGTCACGCAGGCCAGTGCGACCGCGAGGGCCGGTGGCTCGCGGCGAGAGTTGTCGCCCCCCGACCGCAGCAGCCACATGCCCGCCCAGGCCAGCACGACGACCGACCCGACGTTGGACAGGATGGTGAAGAAGCTGAAGAAATTGACCGTGGTGAGCCCCAGGTCACGCCCCGCAGCGGCCGCCCCGCCGATCGTCACGCGGGCCTGCGCGACGACGGCGGCCAGGATCAGCCCCGCCGCGACCAGCCGGACGACCGCCCACGTGGTGCGCCACTCGGCCGACCGGATCACGAGCACACGATAGCGGCCGGTGGCCAACCACGGGCGACGCCCGGTCGGGCCTGAGCCAACCACGAGTGACGCCCGGTCGGGGGTGAGCCCACCACGGGCGACGCCCGGTCGGGCCTGAGCCAACCACAGGCGACGCCCGGTGGGTGCTGAGCCAACCACAGGCGACGCCCGGTCGGGGGTGAGGGGCGGCGCGTCGGGCCGGGGGACGGGTCAGCCGCGGGTGCCGCCGCGCAGGCTGGCGATCTCGTAGAGCGTGACCGCTGTGGCGATGCCCGCGTTGAGCGACTCGGTCACCGCCGCCATCGGGATCGACACGACCTGGTCGCAGGTCTCGCGCACCAGCCGGGAGAGCCCCTTGCCCTCGGATCCCACCACGACGACGAGGGGTTGGTCGGCCAGGTCCAGCCCCGGCAGCTCCACGTCACCGTCGGCGTCCAGGCCGATGACGAAGAACCCCGCCTTGCGGTAGGCCTCGAGCGCCCGGGTGAGGTTCGTCGCCTGGGCGACGGGGATGCGGGCGGCGGCACCGGCCGAGGTCTTCCACGCGGCGGCGGTCACGCCGGCCGAGCGACGGGCGGGCACGAGCACCCCGTGCGCCCCGAAGGCCCCGGCCGAGCGGATGATCGCCCCCAGGTTGCGCGGGTCGGTGATGCCGTCGAGAGCCACCACGAGCGGGGTGCCCGGCAGCTGCTGCGCCACGAGGTCGTCCGGGTGGGCGTAGTCGTAGGGCGGGACCGCCAGGACCAGCCCCTGGTGGACGGCGCCGTCGGTCATCCGGTCCAGCTCGCCGCGGGGCGACTCCATCACCGGGACGCCGGCCTCGGTCGCCAGCGCGATGCTCTCCCTGACCCGGTCGTCGGACTCCATCCGGGTCCCGACGTAGAGCGCGGTCCCGGGCACCCCGGTCCGCAGCGCCTCGAGCACGCTGTTGCGCCCGGTCACCATCTCGGTCGAGGCCTTCGCCCCGCCCCGCCGCGCCCCGGACGACCGGCCGGCGCCGCCGGAGCCGGAGCCGGTCTTCTCGGTCCGTGCCGCCCTGCGCGCCGCGGGGTGACCGGTCCGGTCCTGCGCGCGAGGGGTCGGGCCCTTGCCCTTCAGCTGCTTGCGGCGCTGGCCGCCGGAACCGACGACCATGCCCTTCTTGTTGCTCGTGCGCGCGGCGCGCCGCCGCTGGTTGCCTGCCATGTCCTTCGCTCCTTCAGCGCAGCGCCCAGCGGGCACCCGCCGGGGTGTCCTCGATGACCACGCCGAGCGAGGTCAGGTGGTCCCGGATGGCGTCGGCGCGGGCGAAGTCCTTGTCCGTCCGCGCCTGGGCCCGGGCGTCCAACCGCTCCTGCACCAGCGCCGCGAGCACCTCCCCACCCCGGTCGGTGCCGGTCCTGCCCGTCCAGCGCGCGTCCAGCGGGTTGGCCCCGATGACGTCGAGCATCGCCGCGACCTGCAGCACGGTATGCCGCAGCTCACCGCCGGAGGCGACGTCACCGCCCGCCTCGAGCAGCTTGTTGCCGTCCCGGACGGCGTTGAACACGACGGCCAGCGCCTCCGAGACGTTGAGGTCGTCGTCCATCGCCGCGCGGAAGGCCGCGGGGAAGGCGTCCTCCGCCGCGGCGGCGCGCTCGGCCTCCACGATCTCCTCAGGGGTGCTCCCGAGCGCCTCGATCGCCCGCTCCAGGAAGCCCTCGATCCGCTCCACCGAGGCGAGCGCCTCGTCCAGCGAGCCCTCGGCATACTCTATGACGGAGCGGTAGTGCACCGCGCCCAGGTAGAAGCGCAGCACCAGCGGCCGCACCGTCCGGGTCAGCTCCATCACGGCGAGCGCGTTGCCCAGCGACTTGCCCATCTTGGCGCCCTTCACGGTCACCCAGGCGTTGTGCAGCCAGAGGTTCGCGAAGCCGAGGCCCGCCGCGCGGGACTGGGCCTGCTCGTTCTCGTGGTGCGGGAAGCGCAGGTCGACGCCACCCCCGTGGATGTCGAAGGTGTCCCCGAGATACTTGCGGGCCATCGCCGAGCACTCCAGGTGCCACCCGGGACGGCCCTCGCCGTAGGGCGTCGGCCAGCTCGCCGTCTCCGGCTCGCCGGCCTTGTGCCCCTTCCACAGGGCGAAGTCGCGGGGGTCCCGCTTGCCGCGCGGATCCGCGTCCCCCGCCGGCTCCATGTCCTCCAGCCGTTGACGGGTCAGCGAGCCGTAGTCCGGCCAGGACCGCACGTCGAAGTAGACGTCGCCCGAGCCGTCCTCCGCGGCATACGCGTGACCCTTGGCGACGAGCGCGTCGATGAGCGCGACCTGCTCGGTGATGTGCCCGGTCGCGCGCGGTTCGTAGGTCGCCGGGAGCACACCCAGCAGGTCCAGCGCGGCGCTGGTCTCCCGCTCGTGCAGGTAGGACCAGGCCCACCACGGGCAGTCTGCGTCCGCCGCCTTGGTCAGGATCTTGTCGTCGATGTCGGTGACGTTGCGGACCAGGGTGACGTCGTAGCCGTGCCCCTGCTCCAGCCACCGCCGCAGGATGTCGAAGGCGACGGCGAAGCGCACGTGGCCGATGTGCGGGCTGCCCTGCGTGGTGAGGCCGCAGATGTAGATGCCCGCCCTGCCCTCGTGCAACGGCACGAAGGGCCGCAGCTCCCGGGTGGCGGTGTCGAACAGGTGCAGGCTCACAAGAGTCAAGGTTACGGGCTGCGGACGGGTATGCCGCCCGCTGGCCGGGTGCCCGTGCTCCTCCCCCGGGTGGAGACAGATCTCCGTCCCTGGCCCGATCCCGAGACCGCCGAGGGCGCCCTAGCCTGATCGGCATGCTCATCGCTGAGGAGTTCCTGCTCGTCACCCGCGCCGACGACGGCCTGGACCGGGTCGGTCACGCCGACCTCGTCGTCGCCGGGGCACTGCTGTGCGAGCTGGCGCTGACCGAGCGGGTCGCCCTGGAGGACGGCCGGCTGAGCGTCGTCGACGCCAGCTCGACCGGCGACGACCTGCTCGACGAGGCCCTGGTCCGCTTCGGCGAGAAGGCAGGCAAGAAGCCCAAGGACGTGCTCGCGCGGATCGGTCGCGGGCTGCCGCAGCTCGCGCTGGAGCGGTTGCAGCGGGCCGAGGTGATGCAGGAGGAGCAGGCGCGGGCCCTCGGGGTGCGGTGGTGGTCCCGCTGGCGGGTGGTCGACCCGGCCCGGCGCGACACCCTGCGCGGCGAGCTGCTCTCCGTCCTCACCGGCCAGAGTCGGGTCGATGGACGGACCGGCTCGCTGGTGTCCCTGCTGCACGCGACCAACGCCGTCGGCCACGCGCTCCCCAAGGACCAGCGCCTCGGCATACCGCTGCGGGACCTGCGCCGCGACGCCAAGGAGATCGCCCAGGGACGCTGGGCCTCCGGCGCGGTCGCCGAGGCGGTGCAGGCGGCGATGGCGGCGGGCACAGCGGTGGCCGTGGCGGCCAGCGCCGGCGCAGGAGACGGTGGCGGCGGCTCCTAGCCGCTCGGTCCACCCGGACCCGACCCGCCGCTAGTCTCGGGTCCATGGCCTGGTCCCGGGTGCCGGTCGGGGACGCCACCCTCGAGGTCGACGTCCTCGGGGAGGGCGAGCCGGTCCTGTGGATCCAGACCGCGCTCCTCGCCGACGAGCTGGTGCCCTGCGCGCGGCACGTCGCCGCGACCGGACGGTATGCCTCGGTCCTGCAGCACCGGCGCGGGTATGCCGGCAGCAGCCCGGCCGAGCCGCCCGGCTCGGTCGACCGGGACGCCGCGGACGTGCTGGCGCTCCTGTCCGCCCTCGACCTGCCGCGCGTGCACGTCGTGGGGCTCTCCTACGCGGGTGCGGTGGCGCTCGAGGTGGCGCGGGTCGCCCCGCAGCGGGTGGCCACTCTCACCCTGATCGAGCCACCGCCGAGGCACGTGCCCGCCGCCGAGGAGTTCGTCGCGGCCAACCGGGGCCTGCTCGAGAGCTACCGCCGCCACGGTCCGGAGCGCGCGCTAGAGGAGTTCCTGACGCTGCTCGCCGGCCCGGGCTGGGTCGATGAGTACGACGCTCTCCTGCCCGGCTGCGTGGCGCAGATGTCCCGTGACGCCGCCACCTTCTTCGACGTCGACATCCCCGCGCTGCTGGGCTGGGAGCTCTCCGCCACCGGTGCCGGCGGGGTCAGCGGCCCGGTCCTGTCGCTCGGCGGGTCGGGCAGCGGGCCCTGGTTCGCCCAGGTGCGGGAGTGGGTCCGGGAGCTCTTCCCCGCCGCCGAGGAGCGGGTCGTCCCGGGGGCGGGGCACGACCTCGCGCTCACCCACCACGCCAAGGTGGCGCGGTCGATCCTGGACTTCCTGCAGGCCCATCCCGTCCCGGGGCGACCTGCGCCGTAGGGTCGGCCCATGCCGATCGTCCACCAGAACGACCGCTGCCGACTGACCGCCCTCACCCCGCACCTGCTGCGCGTCGAGTGCTCCCCCACGGGCACCTTCACCGACGCACCGACCCAGGTCGTGGTCGAGCGTGACCTCACCAGCGGCCACGGCTTCGACGCCCAGGTCGAGCCCTGGCGAGGCGGGGTCCGCGTGGTCACCGACGGCTTCGAGCTGCGCTACGACGGCGCCGAGCCGACCGCGCACGGACTCAGCGTGCAGGTCCGCGGCGGGGTCACGTCATACCACTCGACGTGGCGCTTCGGGGAGCCGGTCGAGGCGCCCTTGCCGGGCACCACGCGGACCCTGGACGGCGTTGACGGGCGCACGCCCCTGGAGCCCTCGATCCTGTCCCGCGGGGGCTACGGCGTCCTCGACGACTCGGCCTCCCTGGTCCGCACCGGCCCGGAGCTCACCGACCTCGCGTCCCGGGAGCCCGGCGCGGTCGACCTCTACGTCTTCACCCACGGGCTCGACTTCCGCGCGGCGCTGCGCGACTTCCACGCCCTGACCGGACCGGTCCCCCGCGTGCCGCGCTTCGTCCTCGGCAACTGGTGGAGCCGCTACCACCCCTACTCGGCGCAGGAGTACACCGCTCTCCTGGACCGGTTCGCCGCCGACCGGCTGCCGTTCTCCGTGGCCGTGATCGACATGGACTGGCACGTCGTGGACGTCGACCCCGCCCTCGGCAGCGGGTGGACCGGCTACACCTGGGACCCAGCGCTCTTCCCCGACCCTGCCGCCTTCCTCGCCGACCTGCACGAGCGCGGGCTGGTGGTCACGCTCAACGACCACCCGGCCGACGGCATCCGCGCGCACGAGGCCGCCTATCCCGCCATGGCCACGGCGATGGGGATCGACCCCGCCTCGGGGGACCCGGTCGAGTTCGACCCCAGCTCGGAGCGCTTCTGGCGGGCCTTCTTCGAGCACGTCGCCGGGCCGCTGACCGAGCAGGGCGTCGACTTCTGGTGGATCGACTGGCAACAGGGCACGCACAGCGCGGTCCCCGGCCTCGACCCGCTCTGGATCCTCAACGAGCGGCACTTCGCCGAGCAGGAGGCGCAGGGGCGCCGGCCGCTGATCTTCTCCCGCTATGCCGGTCCCGGCAGTCATCGGACGCCGATCGGCTTCAGCGGGGACACGCTCATCAGCTGGGCCTCGCTCGCCTTCCAGCCCGAGTTCACCGCGAGCGCGGCGAACATCGGCTACGGCTGGTGGAGCCACGACATCGGCGGGCACTGGCACGGGGCCAAGGACGTCGAGCTGGCGGTCCGCTGGGTGCAGCTGGGGGTCTTCTCGCCGATCAACCGGCTGCACGCGTCGGCGAGCCCGTTCCAGGGCAAGGAGCCGTGGCGGTTCGGCCCCGAGGGCGAGCGGCTGATGGGCGAGGCGCTCCGGCTGCGGCACCGGCTGCTGCCCTACCTCGCCACGATGGCCGAGCGGTCGGCCACCGAGGGCGTCGCGCTGGTGGAGCCGGTCTACCACCGTCACCCCGAGCGGGAGGAGGCGTATGCCCACCGCACGACCTTCTTCTTCGGCGCCGACCTGCTGTGCGCGCCGGTGGTGACGCCCCGGGTCCCCGGCGCGGGGCTGGCCGCTACCCCGCTGTGGCTCCCGCCCGGGCAGTGGTTCGACGTCCAGACCGGCCGCCGCTACGACGCGGGCGAGCACGGACGGACGCTCACGGCATACCGCGACCTGGCGCACACCCCCGTCTTCGCCCGCGCCGGGACGGTGCTGCCGCTGACCGCCGGCGACGAGGTGGGGAACGGGGTGGAGCTCCCCCAGCACCTGGAGGTCGTGGTCTTCCCCGGTGCCGACGGCGAGCACCTGCTGGTCGAGGACGACGACGGCCCGGAGGCGACGCGCCGGCTGGCCCGCACCCCGCTGCGCTACGACGACGCCGGCGCACGCCTGATCGTCGGCCCGGTCGACGGGGACCACGAGCTGGTCCCGGAGGGTCGGACCTGGTCGGTGCGGGTCGCGGGAGCCGACCACGCCCCCGTCGTCGTGACCACCCGACCGGGGGAGGCGGCGGACGTCGAGCTCCCCCGGCCCGACTCTCCTGATCCGCTGGCCGAGTGCTTCGACCTGCTCGACGCGGCCGAGGTGGGCCACCACGCGAAGGAGCGGGCCTGGGCCGTGCTGCAGCGTGGGCTGGGTGAGGGTGGTGCCGGGGCGGCGCGGGTCGCCGACGAGCTGCGCTCGGTCCGTCTCGACGACGCCCTCGTCGGCGCGCTGACCGAGATCGTCACCGCGAGCTAGGGGGCAGGCGCTGCGGGAGGCGCGCTGATCCGCCGCAGGCTGGCCCGCTCCAGCAGCCCCCAGATCGAGCTGGTGACGAGGTAGAGCCCCGCGGCCAGCGGCAGCGACCCGACCGCCAGCACGGTCAGGAAGGACATGAGCGGCACCACCCGGGTCATCTGCTCCATCGAGTCCTGCATCGCCCGCTGCCCCTCGGTCATCCGCTCCCGCGCGCCCGGGTCGAGCCGCTGCGCGTGCTCCCGGTCCTGGGCCATGTGACGGCGCAGCTGCCGTGCGGCGAACGCGGCGACGAGGAGGGTGAGCGCGATCAGCGCCAGGAAGATCCAGCGCCCACCCGGCTCGGTGGTGACGAGGTGGTCGGAGAGCGGAACGCCGAGCAGGGTGTGCCCGAGCAGCTCGTTGGTCCGGCCGCCGATCTCGGGCGCCGTGAACAGGCGGTAGATCATCGAGAAGATCGGGATCTGGATCAGGAGCGGCAGGCACCCGGGCAGCGGCGAGACACCCTCCTCCCGGTGCAGGTCGAGGATGGCCTGCTGCATGGCCTGCGGATCCTTGCGGTGCTGCTCCCGCAGCTCGGCCAGTCGGGGTTGCAGGTCGCGCCGCCGGACCGTGCCGCGGGCGGTGCCCCGGTTGAGCGGATGGAGGGCGAGCCGGACCAGCACGGTCACGGCCACGATGACCAGGGCCGGCGGAAGCCACTGGTCGAGCACGGCGAGCAGGTCGTGGAGATGGATGAGGACGGGGTCGAGAAAGCGGAACACGTGGGTGCACTCCTGGGTTGGTGGCACACCGCTGTCGGGTATGCCGTGGGCTGGCGGGGTCCGTGTGCCGACCCGGCCGCCCCCTCAGATCAGGGGTGCAGCGGTCGGCTCAGCCCAGCCCAGGTGCCCGAGGGCGGGTCGGCCCCGGCCGGTCGGGGTCCGTGGAGCGCACGCCGTGCGCGCGGCATACCTCGCTGCGGTGCTGCACCGACACGACCTCGGCGCGCAGCGGCTGCGCGAGGTGACGCGCACCGAGCAGCGTCATGCCGGCCAGGGCCAGCGTCAGCAGCAGGTGGTCCGGCGACGAGCTGGCCGACACCACCGCCACGAGGGTGAGCAGCGACAGCACGAAGCCCACGAGGGGCAGGTGCTCCCGGTGGCCGCTCATGGCCCTAGCCTACGGCCTCCCTCAGTGGCCGCGGTCGATCCACTCCTGCCGGTGCGGCTTCTCCTCGCCGATCGTCGTGGTGTCCCCGTGGCCGGTGTGGACCACGGTGTCGTCGGGCAGGGTCAGCAGCCGGTCCGTGATCGACTCCACGATGAGGTCGAAGTCGCTGAACGACCTCCCGGTCGCTCCCGGACCGCCCTCGAACAGGGTGTCGCCGGAGAAGACCACGCCCAGGTCGGGGACGTGGAAGCAGCACGCCCCCGGGGCGTGCCCGGGCGTGTGCAGCACCTCGATGGTGACCCCGGCGACGTCGATCCGCTGGCCGTCGCCCAGGTCCGCGTCCCAGCGCCGGTCGGGGTGCGTCAGCTCCCAGACCGGCGCATCGTCGGGGTGCAGGTGCACGGGCGCGTCGACCAGGTCACGCAGCTCGAGGGCCGCGTCGACGTGGTCGCTGTGGGCGTGCGTGAGCAGGATCGCCCGGACCTGCCGGTCACCGACGAGGCGCGCGATGGCGCCGGCGTCGTGCGGCGCGTCGACGACGACGCACTCGGTGTCGTCGCCGAGCACCCAGACGTTGTTGTCCACCTCCCAGGACCCGCCGTCCAGGTCGAAGGTGCCGCTGGTGGTCGTGTGGTCGATCCGGGCGCTCATGCGGAGGCTCCCTCGTCCAGGACGACCACGGACCGCAGGACGGTGCCCCCGTGCATCGCGTCGAAGGCCGACTCCACGTCGCCGAGCCCGATCCGCTCGGTGACGAAGGCGTCCAGGTCGAAGCGGCCCTGCCGGTAGAGGTCGATGAGCATGGGGAAGTCGCGGCTGGGCAGGCAGTCGCCGTACCAGCTCGACTTGAGCGCACCACCGCGGCCGAAGACGTCCAGCAGCGGCAGGGTGATCTCCATGTCGGGGGTGGGGACGCCGACGAGCACGACCGTCCCGGCCAGGTCGCGGGCGTAGAACGCCTGCCGGTAGGTCTCCGGGCGGCCCACCGCCTCGACGACCACGTCGGCCCCGTTGCCCCCGGTGAGCTCCTGGATCGCCTCGACCGGGTCCTGCTCGGTGCTGTTGACGGTGTGCGTGGCTCCGAAGCCCCTGGCGGTCTCGAGTTTGCGGTCGTCCACGTCGACGGCGATCACGGTGGTGGCGCCGGCGAGCGAGGCTCCGGCGATGGCGGCGTCGCCCACGCCTCCGCAGCCGATCACCGCGACCGAGTCACCGCGGCCCACACCACCGGTGTTCACGGCGGCACCGAAGCCGGCCATGACGCCGCAGCCCAGCAGGCCCGCGGCGACGGCCGAGGCCTCGCGGTCGACCTTGGTGCACTGCCCCGCGTGGACCAGGGTCTTCTCCACGAAGGCGCCGATCCCCAGGGCCGGGCTGAGCTCGGCGCCGGCCATCTCGTCACCCTCGGCGAGAGTCATCTTCTGGCTCGCGTTGTGGGTGGCGAAGCAGTACCACGGCTGGCCCTTGGCGCACGCCCGGCACTGGCCGCACACGGCGCGCCAGTTGAGGATCACGAAGTCCCCCGGCTCGACCTCCGTCACCCCGTCACCGACCGCCTCCACGGTGCCTGCCGCCTCGTGCCCCAGGAGGAAGGGGAACTCGTCGTTGATCCCGCCCTCGCGATAGTGCAGGTCCGTGTGGCACACGCCGCACGCCTCGACCTTGACCACCGCCTCGCCCGGGCCGGGGTCGGGGACGACGATGTCGACGAGCTCGACGTCGGCTCCCTTGCTGCGGGCGATGACACCCTTCACGGTCTGCGGCATGCTCGGTTCCTCCCGGAGGTTGGCGACGCGACTGCGCCCACGGTATGCCGGAGCGCCAGCCAGCGCACCCGCACCCCTCCCGCGTACCTGGCGCATACCTGTGCCGTCGCTCGTGACCCAGGCGTGCTCCTCGGCACGTCCGTGACCCAAGGTCAGGCACAGGAAACGGCACAAGGGTGGTTATCCACAGGGCTCCAGCGCGAGGTATGCCGTTCCCGCCACCCTGGACCCATGCCCGCCGCCGAACCCCGCTTTCCCGACATCGCCGGCCAGCGCGGCCTGGCGACCCACGCCCAGCTCCTGGCCGCCGGGTGGAGCACACCGCAGATCCGGCACCGGCGCTCGACGACCTGGCAGACCGCATACCCCCGGGTGGTCGCGCCGCACCGTGGCCCGCTGGACGCCGACACCCTGCTGGTGGCGGCCGCGCTGTGGGCGGGCGACCGGGCGGTGCTGACCGGGCTGCTGGCGCTGCGCCAGCTCGGGCTGACGACCCCGCGGCTGCACGGGGCATACTTCCTCGTCCCGGACACCGCCCGCGCCCGTCGGCACGGTGATCTGGAGCTGATCCGCACCACCCGGCCGGTGCGGGTCGGCAGCCGCTCGGGGATCGTCGCCCTCACCCCGGCCGCCCGGGCCGTGGCGGAGGCTGCCGCCCGCGAGAACCTCGCCGACGACGCCCTGGAGGCGCTCACGATCTCCGTGCTCCAGCGCGGCATGACGAGTCCGCACGAGCTCGAGCTCGAGCTGTGTCACCGGCCGCATGCCGAGGTCGGGGCCGCGCGCCGCGGCCTGGACGCCTTCCGTGGGGGCGCGTGGTCACGTCCTGAGGCGACGCTGCGCCGGATCTGGGACAGCCGGTCCGACCTGCCGCCACTCCTGACGAACCCCCGGCTCGAGCACGCCACGACGGGGCAGTACCTGGGGTGCCCGGACGGCTACCTGCCCCGTCTCGGGGCCGCCATCCAGGTGCACTCCCGCCAGCACCACCAAGGGATCGACGACCGTGGCGCTGACCGGTGGGCGGGCACGGTGGAGAAGGACGCCGATCTCGTCGCGGCCGGCGTGAAGGTTCTCGGCGTCACTCCGTGGACGCTCTACCGCCGGCCGGGCACGTTCCTGAGCCGGGTCGACGCCCTGGTCAGCCTCGGGCCGCCGACACCGATGCCCGCGGTCCGCGTCGTGCCTCCGCACTGAGGCACTCCTGAACCTCTCCCCGTGACACGGGCGTGCACCTGGGCACGCCCGTGTCACGGGCCTCTGCACAGGCGTGCGCACGATCCGATGCACGGCGGCATACAGTCTCCGGTGTGACCCCAGCGCCCCGCGGACCGGCGCGCGCCACCGCCGGCGTGCTCGGCGAGCTCCTGGTCACGGCGGGCGCACTCGTCCTGCTCTTCGCCCTCTGGCAGTTCTGGTGGACCGACGTGGTCGCGGACGCCGCGGCGGACGACCGGGTCGCGGCGCTGCAGGAGTCCTTCGCGCTGGAGGCACCGGATAGCCCCGACGCCGACCTCGCGGCTCCGTCGACCGCCCCGGACGATGCGACCGCGGAGCCGGAGGGCACACAAGGCACCCCGGACAGCGCGGACCGTGACAGCGACCCCGGACCCGGAGAGAGCCAGGCACCGCCGTCCGGCTCGGACCTGGCGCTGGTGCACCTGCCGACGATCGGTGAGTTGCGGCCCGTCTCCCAGGGTGTCGACCTGGCCATCCTCAACCTCGGGGTCCTCGGCCACTACCCGAGCAGCGACCTGCCCGGTGAGGTCGGCAACTTCGCCGTCGCCGGGCACCGGACCACCTACGGTGCCCCGCTGTGGGCGATCGGCGAGCTGCGCACCGGCGACCCGGTGGTGGTGGAGACCGCGCGCGGGTGGTTCGTCTATGCGATGGACCGGACCGAGATCATCCTGCCCAGTCAGACCGAGGTCATCGCCCCCGTCCCCGGCGAGCCCGGGGAGGACCCGACCGAGGCCTGGATGGTGATGACCCCCTGCCACCCCAAGTTCAGCGCCGAGCAGCGGATCGCCGCCTTCGCCCGGCTGGAACGGTTCGTCCCGCGCACCGACGGTGCCCCCACGGAGATCGGAGGTTGAGATGTATGCCGCCCTCTGGCGGGTCCTGCCCGGCCCGGTCGCGGTGAGGCTCGCGCTGCTGCTCCTGCTGGCCGCGGTCGTGGTGGTGGTCTGCTTCGCCTGGGTCTTCCCGACGATCGCGCCCCTGCTCCCGATCAACGACCCCGACGTGCAGGCACCCTGACCGCCGCTGCCCTACCCTTCCTCCATGGTCGGCACGGTGATCCTCATGTGCGGGCCGGCTGGCGCGGGGAAGACGACGTATGCCCGCCGGCTCGAGGCGCAGGGAGCGACCCGGCTCTCCTACGACGAGGAGTACTGGAGGCGCGGCTTCCGCGGCGTGCACCCCGTGCCCAGGCAGCTCGCCACCGAGGTCCAGCACGACCTGGACGCGCGCCTGGCCGAGGCGGTTGGGCAGGGCGACGTGGTGCTCGACTACGCGTTCTCGACGCGTGCCGTGCGGGACGAGTACCGCGCGCTGGCCGCCTCGCTCGGTGCTCCCACCCGGCTGATCTTCGTGACGGCACCGATGGAGGTGCTGGAGGCCCGGGTCCGCGCCAGGACCGGTGCGCACGCCGACGACGCTCGGCTGGACCCGGATGTGCTCCGCGGCTACGTGGAGGGCTTCGAGGCACCGACCGCGGACGAGCACCCGGAGGTCGTCAGCACGGACGGGCCGGCGTAGACCACCACGAGCGACGCCCGGTCGGGTCCAGGGCAACCACAGGCGACGCCCGGTCAGGGGGTGGGGGTCGCCGGCACGACGAGCGCGGTGGCGAGGCAGGCGATGCCCTCGCCCCGGCCGGTGAGACCGAGACCGTCCGTGGTCGTCGCGCTGACCGACACGGGTGCCCCGCCGAGAGCCGCGGACAGCGCCGCGACCGCCTCCTCGCGTCGCGGTCCCACCTTCGGCCGGTTGCCGATGACCTGCACCGCGACGTTGCCGATCTCCCACCCCGCCTGCCGCAGCAGGTCGAGGACGTGACCGAGCATCTGCGCCCCACCCGCGCCGGCCATCTCCGGCCGGCCGGTGCCGAAGACGGACCCCAGGTCGCCGAGACCGGCCGCGGACAGCAGCGCGTCGCAGGCGGCGTGCGCGGCCACGTCGCCGTCGGAGTGACCCTCGATGCCCCGCTCCCCCGGCCAGACGAGGCAGGCGAGGTGCAGCGGACGGTCGTCGTCGGCATACCCGTGGACGTCCACGCCGATCCCGGTCCGTGGCAGCGCCCGCCCGGCGCTCATCGGCAGGCCTCCTCGATCAGGGCGGCGGCGTCCGCCACGCAGGTGCGGCCGGTGTCGATGGTGAGCTCGGCCGAAGGCCAGGGCGCCCAGGCCCGGGCCCGCACGTCGTCCCAGGTCGGGAGCCGGTGACCGGAGATGTCGCCAGCACGCTGCTGCACCCGCTCGCGGTGCGTGCGCTCGTCGGCACAGACGAGGTCGACCCGCACCAGCCGGACCCGGTGCTCGCGCGCCAGCTCCTCCCAGGCGTGACGCACCTCGGGCACCGCGTTGACCATGTCCGCGACGACCCCCAGCCCCACCCGCAGCTGGTCGGCGGCGACCGCGAAGGTCGCGGCATACCCCTGCGCCCCGAGGTCGTCCTCGGCCATGCCCCCGCGCACCAGACCCTGCTCGACGGTGTCGACGCGCAGGTGGGCCGCGCCGAGCCGCCGGCAGACCTCGCGCGCCACGGACGTCTTGCCGACGCCGGGCAGACCGCTGAGCGCGACGAGCGCAGGACCTGCCGGAGCCGGCCCGGACCCGGTGACCCACGACGTGGCCAGCGCGAGGTCGTGCGGCGTGGTGACCTTCATCGCCCGCGGGTCACCGGGCACGACGGCCACGTGCCCCCCGGCCGCCTCCACCAGACCCGCGTCGTCGGTATGCCCTCCGTCACCGGAGGCGTGGTCGTGGGCGTGCTGCAGCGTCTCGCGCAGGAACCCCTGGGGGGTCTGCACGGCGCGGAGACTGCTGCGGTCCGGGGTGCCGGTGACGACCTCCACACCGTCCGCCCCCTCGACCGCCTTGATCGTGTCGGTCACCGGCAGCGCCGGCACCACGGCCGCGTGGCCGGAGCGCACCGCGGCCACCACTCGGTCGAAGACGGCTGGCGGGGCGAAGGCCCGCGCGGCGTCGTGCACGAGGACGACCCCCACGTCCGGCGGCAGGGCGGCGAGTCCGGCGGCCACCGACGCGCGCCGCTCGGCGCCGCCGGGCACGACCTGGACCGCGACGTCCGCATGCTGCCGGGCGTCGTGGAGCGCATCGGTCACCTGCTGCAGCGGCGGCCCGGGGGGCGCCACCACGACCACATGGGTCAGGCCCGCGGTGTCCGCGGCGTGGTGCAGCGCGTGGGCGACGAGAGCCTGTCCCTCCGGCTCGTCGGGGATGCGGACGAGCGCCTTGGGGATGCCCGCGCCGAGGCGGGTGCCCTGGCCGGCAGCGACCAGGATCAGCCCGACGTTCAGGAGGCGAGGACCTCGTCGAGCGTGGCCTCTGCGGTGTCCTCGTTGGTCTTCTCGGCCAGCGCGAGCTCGCTCACCAGGATCTGGCGGGCCTTGGACAGCAGGCGCTTCTCGCCGGTGGACAGACCGCGGTCCTTGTCCCGCCGCCACAGGTCGCGCACGACCTCGGCCACCTTGATCACATCGCCCGACGCGAGCTTCTCGAGATTCGCCTTGTAGCGGCGCGACCAGTTGGTCGGCTCCTCGGTGTGCTCGGCCCGCAGCACGGCGAAGACCTTGTCCAGGCCCTCCTTGCCGACGACGTCGCGCACACCGACCAGGTCGCAGTTGTCGGCCGGCACCTCGATCGTGAGATCGCCCTGGGCGACCTTCAGCTTCAGGTAGAGCTTCTCCTCGCCCTTGATGGTTCGCGTCTTCATCTCTTCAATGAGAGCGGCCCCGTGGTGGGGGTAGACAACCGTCTCTCCGACCTTGAACGTCATCGTGGTAAAGCCCCTTTCGGCGACCTCCAGGATACCACGCATGGCGGGGGTCGGGTCCTCACGAGAGTGATATTCCTGCTGGTCAGGGGGTTGACAACGGGAGATCGGTGTGCATCCGGCACCGGGGTCGGGGCCGCTGGGGCCGGCCCGGCACGGCCCCCCTCGGCGGGGTCCGCAGGACACGCCCCGGACGGTGTCTGTGCAGGTGGCGGGGTAGACCAGCCGCCGGACCCGGGCGGGCGATAGGCTGTCCGCGTGACGACTGCACGGACCTCCCGCCCCTCCCGTCGGGCCGCGGCGCTGACCGCCGCCCTGGCCGGCGTCGCCCTCGCCGGGTGCTCGGTCAACTCCCCCACCACGACGCTGCTGGAGTATGCCCCGGCGGACGGGGTGGAGATGGACGGCGCGGCGGTCGACGTGCGCGACCTGCTGCTGGTCAGCCACGGGGAGGGTGCTCCCGCCGTCGTGTCCGGCTCGGTGATCAACCAGACCGACGAGCCGGTCACGGTCTCGGTGGCGGTGAACGGCACCACCCTGACGCCGGAGCTCACCGTCGACCCACGCAGCTCCGCCCGGCTGGACGGCACCGCCGCGGACGGCTCGGAGGGAGAGCGGATGATCCTCCCCGCACTGGAGTCCCCGGCCGGCCAGAACGTCGAGGTGCGGTTGAGCGCGGGCGACCTGGAGACGCTGTCGGCGACCGCGCCGGTGCTGCTCCCGCGCGGGCAGTACGCGCAGTTCGCGGACGACGCCGGCGGCACCGTCGAGCCCCCGGCCGAGGAGGACGAGGGAGGCGGCGACCACTGACGGTCGGCCTCCCCGCCCCGGCTCAGCCCTCCCGCGGGACGCGCCCGGGGAAGCGCTCGTCGTCGCCCGGCAGCTGCTCGTCGTGCCACACCCCGGTCACCAGGTAGACCACCCGGAGGGCGACCGACACGGCGTGGTCGGCATACCGCTCGTAGTAGCGGGAGAGCAACGTCGCATCGACCGTGACCTGAGCCCCCTGCGACCACGCCGGGTCCAGCAGGGTCTGGAAGACCTCGCGGTGCAGGCGGTCCATGGTGTCGTCCGCCTTCATCAGCTCGCTGGCGCCGTCCGCGTCCTTGCTGCCGATGATCTCGCCGGCCCGCAGCACCATGGCCTGGGCGGTCGTCGCCATCTCCGCGAAGATCGGGCGCAGCTGCTCGGGGAGGGCGTGGGCGGGGTACCGCAGCCGGGTCAGCTTGGCGACGTGGCGGGCGAGGTCGCCGCTGCGCTCGAGGTCCGAGCTCATCCGCAGCGCGGTCACCATCTGGCGCAGGTCGGTGGCCACCGGCTGCTGCCGGGCCAGCACGTCGATGGCCCGGTTGTCGAGGTCGCGCCGCAGCGCGTCGATGAGCTGGTCGTCGGAGATGACCTCCTGCGCGAGGGTCAGGTCGGTGTCCATCAGGGCGGACGTCGCCCGCTCGAGCGCGGTCGCTGACAGCCGGCTCATCTCCACCAGCTGCTCGCTGATGAGGTCCAGCTCCTCGGTGAACGCGCTGCGCATGGCCTGCTCCTTGTCGATGACGTGAACGGTCGGTCGGCTACCCATTGTCGTCCACCCGGACGGCCGGCACCGCATCAGAAGGTGACAGCCGGACATGAACGCCGCGCATCGGCCGGGTGAATACTCGGCCGTGGGGCACCGTGCCGTCACTGACTGTGCACGACCTGGTCTCCGGATCAGCCTAGGCTGGTCACGTGACACCCCTGATCGCGGGCCTGCTCGGGCTCGTCGGAGGCCTGCTCCTGGCGGCCCTGGTCTGGTCGCTGGCCCGGCCCGCCGGCCGCGACCTCGCCGACCCCTCCGAGCAGCAGCGCCCCGACGTGGTGCCCGAGGGGGCCAAGGAGGTGCTCTCGGTCCTCCGGTCGGGAGCCATCGTCGTCGATAGCGCCGCCCGGGTTCACGTGGCCACCGGCGCCGCCCTCGCCTTCGGGCTGGTCCGCGGGGACGACCTGGTCAACACCCGCCTCCGCGAGCTCGTCAGCCAGGTCCTCGCCGAGCGGGTGGTCGCCGAGGCCGAGCTGGAGTTCTACCGCGACCCGCTGTCCGCCGGCCCGGTGCTGCTGTCGGTGCGGGTCGCGCCGTTCGGCGACGGGCTGGCGCTCATCCTCGTCGACGACCGCACCCAGGCCCGGCGGGTCGAGGCGGTGCGACGGGACTTCGTGGTCAACGTCAGCCACGAGCTCAAGACGCCGGTCGGCGGTCTGGCGCTGCTCGCCGAGGCCGTCCTGGACGCCGCCGACGACCCCGAGGCGGTGACCCGCTTCGCCGGCCGGATGAAGATCGAGAGCGAGCGGCTGACCCGGCTGGTCGCGGAGATCGTCGACCTGTCACGGCTCCAGGGCAGCGACCTCATGGCCGACATGGTGGTGGTCGACGTGTCCGCCTGCGCCGCCGAGGCCGTGGAGCAGACCCGCGTGGTCGCGGGCGAGCGCACCGTCGTCGCGGCACCCGCCGGTCGGCGCGAGACGCTGCAGATCTACGGCGACCACGAGCTGATCACGACCGCGATCCGCAACCTCGTGACCAACGCGATCGCCTACTCCGAGGACGGCACCCGGGTGGGGGTGGTGACCCGGCGGGTGGACGACGTGGTCGAGGTCTCGGTCTCGGACCAGGGCCGTGGGATCTCGAACGCGGACCAGGAGCGCATCTTCGAGCGCTTCTACCGCGTCGACCCGGCCCGGTCCCGACGCACCGGCGGCACCGGGCTCGGTCTGTCGATCGTCAAGCACATCAGCGCCGGCCACGGGGGCAGCGTGTCGGTCTGGAGCGAGGAGGGCCAGGGGTCGACCTTCACCCTCCGCCTGCCCGCCGTGGTCGGTGACGCCCAGGAGGTCGGCAGCCCCGCGCCCTACCGCCAGGGGCACCCGGCCACCGTGCCCGACCCCGCCCACGGGGACAGCCCGCCCACGGCCGCACCGGTGGCCGCCACCTCGCGACGAAAGGTGACCAGATGACCAGGATCCTGGTGGTGGAGGACGAGGAGTCCTTCTCCGACCCGCTGTCCTACCTGCTCGAGAAGGAGGGGTATGACGTCACCGTCACCGAGTCGGGGACGGACGGGCTGGCCGAGTTCGACCGCAACGGCGCCGACCTGGTCCTGCTCGACCTGATGCTGCCCGGGATGTCTGGGGTGGATGTGTGCCGTGCGCTGCGGCAGCGCTCCAGCGTCCCGGTGATCATGCTCACCGCCAAGGACTCCGAGGTCGACAAGGTGGTCGGGCTCGAGCTCGGCGCCGACGACTACGTCACCAAGCCCTACTCCGGTCGCGAGCTGCTCGCCCGGATCAAGGCGGTGCTGCGCCGGCTCAGCGAGCCCGAGGAGCTGATGCCCTCCACGGTGGAGTCGGGCCCGGTGCGGATGGACGTGGAGCGGCATACCGTCTCCATCGACGGGGAGTCGGTGTCGCTGCCGCTCAAGGAGTTCGAGCTGCTGGAGATGCTGCTCCGCAACGCCGGCCGGGTGCTCACCCGGGGCCAGCTCATCGACAGGGTCTGGGGCAGCGACTACGTGGGCGACACCAAGACCCTGGACGTGCACGTCAAGCGGCTGCGCGCCAAGGTCGAGCCGGACCCCTCGAACCCGCGGCACATCATCACGGTGCGCGGGCTGGGCTACAAGTTCGAGACCACCTGACCGACCGCACAGTTTGCACGCACCGACCGCGCACTGTGCAGCCGCAGACGCAGACCGTGCGGCCGGTCGAGACAAACCGTGCAGCCGCAGACGCAAACCGTGCGGCCGGTCGACACAAACCGTGCGGCCGGTCGACGCAAACCGTGCGGCCGGTCGAGGCAAACCGTGCGGCCGGTCGGGGTCAGGGGTGGTGCGGTGGGTGGTGAGGTGCGAGGTCGGGGCTACTTCTTGCCCTGGTTGGCGACCTCCTGGATCGCCTCGGCGGCGGCCTCGGCGTCCAGATAGCGGCCTCCGGGGGTGACCGGCACCAGCTCGGCGTCCAGCTCGTAGAGCAGCGGGATGCCGGTGGGGATGTTCAGCCCGGCGATGTCGTCGTCGCTGATCCCGTCGAGGTGCTTGACCAGGGCGCGCAGGCTGTTGCCGTGCGCCGCCACCAGGACGGTCTTGCCCTCGCGCAGGTCGGGCACGATGTCGCTGTCCCAGTAGGGCAGCATCCGCGCGACCACGTCCTTGAGGCACTCGGTGCGGGGCAGGTCGTCGCCGAGCGCGGCATACCGGGGGTCCCCGGCCTGGGAGAACTCGTCGTCGTCCTCGATGGGCGGCGGCGGCGTGTCGAAGCCGCGGCGCCACGCCATGAACTGCTCCTCGCCGTACTTGTCCCGCGTCTGCGCCTTGTTCAGCCCCTGCAGCGCGCCGTAGTGCCGCTCGTTGAGCCGCCAGTGGCGGTGCACCGGGATCCAGTGCCTGTCCGCGACGTCCAGCGCGGTGTTGGCGGTGGTGATCGCCCGCCGCAGCAGCGACGTGTGCAGCACGTCGGGCAGCAGGTCCTCCTCGCGCAGCAGCTCTCCGGCGCGACGCGCCTCCTCGTGGCCGGTCTCGGTCAGGTCGACGTCGACCCACCCGGTGAAGAGGTTCTTCTCGTTCCACTGGCTCTCGCCGTGGCGCAGCAGGATCAGGGTGTGTGCGGCCTCGCTCATGCCGCCCACCCTACCGATCAGCCCGGGTCGGCCCCGGCGTCGGTCAGCGACTCCAGCTCGGCACGGAACGCCTCGAGGTTGGCCGTCGACTCGCCACGCTCCAGGCGCCATGCCCACTCGCGCCGGATCGAGGTCCAGAAGCCGAGCCGGAGCATCTCGTTGAACGGCTCGTCGCAGGCCGCCAGGACCGCGCCGAGCAGCTCGTCCAGGACGTGCTCGTCCAGGCCGACCAGGGGCACCCGACCGGTGAGGTAGACGTCCCCGCTGGCGTCGACGGCATACCCCACCCCGGGCAGCCGCAGCGCCCGCCGCAGCAGGTAGCGGTAGAACGCCTCGTGGTTCTCGTCCGGGTTGCGGATGACGAAGGCCCGCAGCTCCACCGCCCGCTCGCCGACCACGAGGGAGACCACGGTCCGCAGCTTGCGCTCCCCCGGCAGCGCGACGACCGTCTCGCCGCGCCGGGTGCCCTCCTCCCACTCCACCTCCAGCGCGTCCAGCAGGGCGCGCAGCGTGTCCAGGGGCGGCTCAGGCATCGGGTCCTCCTCGACGGGCGGTCACCGCGGCAGCATAGGCATCCAGCAGGGCGTCGACGGTCCGCTCCCAGGAGTATGCCTGCGCGTGCGCCACCGCCCGGGTCGACGCGCTCTCCCGCTCCTGCGGCCGGGTCAGCCGCGCGAGGGTGGCGCCGATGGCGTCCGCCCAGTCACCGGGGTCGTGGCCGTCGACCAGCACTCCGGCGTCACCGACCGCCTGCGGGAGCCCGCCCACCCGCGCGGCCACGACGGGCGTGCCGCAGGCCAGCGCCTCGACCGCGACCAGGCCGAACGACTCGTGGTGCGAGGGCACCGTCACCAGGTCGGCGGCCCGCATCCAGGTCGCGAGCTGCTCGCGCGACACCGGCGGGCCGAGCCGGACCAGGTCGTCGATCCCCTCCTCGTCCGCGAGCTGCCGCAGCGCCCCCGGCCGCGCCAGCCCGGAGCCGGACGGGCCGCCGAGCACCGCGACGACGAGGCGGTCGCGCCAGGACAAGTCCCGCCGCACCAGCTCGCCGGCCGCGCGCACGAGCACGTCCGGACCCTTGAGCGGCTGGATGCGCCCGACGAAGAGCAGCACCGCGGCGTCGGCCGGCAGGCCCACCTCGCGGCGGGCCTGCCCCCGGTCGCCCGGCCGGAACGTCTCCAGCGCCACCCCGGGAGGGACGACGTGCACCCGGTCCGGCGCGGCGGCATACAGCTCGACCAGGTCACGGGCCTCGGCCGGGGTGTTGGCGACCAGCGCGTCGGCCCGGTCCACCAGCTCCTGCTCCCCCGCGATCCGCGCAGCGGGCTCCGGGGACTCCCCCTCCGCCAGGGACCGGTTCTTGACCCGGGCCATGGTGTGCATGGTCTGCACCAGCGGGACGTCGAACCGGCGCGAGGTGAGGCCGCCGGCCTGGCCGGAGAGCCAGTAGTGCGCGTGGATGACGTCGTAGTGCCCCTCCGCCAGCCCGGCGACGTGCCGGGACAGGTCGTCGGCGAAGGCGCACAGGTGACCGGGCAGGTCGCCCTTCGGCACCGTGTCCAGCGGACCGGCGGGCACGTGGTGGACGGCGACGTCCAGGCCCGGCTCGAGCTCGACGCTCTCCCGCTGCTCGCGGCTCGTGGCCCGGGTGAAGATGTCGACCTCGACCCCGCGTCGGGCCAGCCGGGTGGCGGTCTCCACGACGTAGACGTTGAGCCCGCCGGCGTCTCCCGTCCCGGGGCGCTGCAGCGGGGAGGTGTGCAGCGAGACCATGGCGACCCGTCGCACCGGCGGCTGCCGGGTCCCGTCGTCGCTCACGCCGCCAGTCTGGCACGCGGGCCGGGTCACCCCGGCGACCTAGGCTGGCGGTATGCCGCCCGCCGTCAGCCGCCCGTCCGGCACCGTGACGCGGGGCACCACCAACCCCAACCGGCTGCGGCGGGTGGACCGCTGGATCGGGTATGCCCTGGGCGGGCTGCTGCGCTCCTCCCCGACCCCGCCGGTGGTCGTGGACCTGGGCTTCGGTGCCTCCCCGGTCACCGTACTGGAGCTGGCGGACCGGCTGACGCCCCTCCGCGGCGACGTCCGGCTCGTGGGGGTCGAGATCGACCCCGAGCGGGTCCGGCGCGGGCAGCAGGTGGCCGCCCGGCCGTCCGTCGACTTCGTGCTGGGCGGCTTCGAGGTGCCGCTGCCGCCGGGCCTCGGCGCCGACGCCCGGCCGACGGTCGTGCGGGCGTTCAACGTGCTGCGGCAGTACGACGAGCCCGAGGTGTGGCCGGCCTGGTCCCAGGTCGCCCAGCGGCTGGCGCCGGACGGCGCCCTGGTCGAGGGCACCTGCGACGAGCTGGGCCGGCTCGCGTCCTGGGTCGACGTGCGGCGCGACGACGGCGGAGGTCCGCGACCGGTCACGCTGACGCTGTCGCTGCGACTGGCCGGGCTGGAGCGCCCCTCCGTGGTGGCGGAGCGGCTCCCGAAGGCGCTCATCCACCGCAACGTACCCGGGGAACGGGTGCACGACCTGCTGCAGGCCCTGGACCGGGCGTGGGAGCGTGCCGCACCGATGGCCAGCTTCGGCGCACGGCAACGCTTCGTGGCCACCGCGCGCACCGTGCGCGACGACGGTTGGCCGGTGCGGGACGGGCCGGCGCGGTGGCGGCTCGGCGAGCTCACGGTCGACTGGGCCGCGGTGGCACCGTCAGCAGGTGGCGTCGGTGCCTAGCCGACGGGGCGGAGGGGTCTTCGGCTATCCGGGCTTCACCCGCCTCTGGCTGGCCGACAGCGTCAAGTGGCTCGGCTTCTTCGGGACCGGGCTGGCGGTGCAGCTGCTGCTCATCGACACGCTCGCCGCGGACCAGCGGGACCTCGGGCTGGCGCGGTCCGCGCAGTGGCTGCCCATGCTGCTCTTCGGCCTGGTCGTCGGTGTCCTCGTGGACCGGGTGCCCCGTCGCCCGGTGCTGGTGGCCAGCGACGCGGTGTGCGCGCTGGCGCTGGCGGCCCTGTGCGCGCTGGGCGCCGTGGGGCAGCTGAGCGTCCCCCTCGTCGCCGCCGGGATGTTCGTGGTCGGCGCCGCCTCGATGTGCTCCCTGACGGCGCACCAGTCCCACGTGCCGAGACTGGTCCCGGTGCACGACCTGCCGCGGGCCAACTCACGCATCGAGCAGGCGATGACGGCGGCCGAGTCGGTCGGCCCCGCCCTGGCGGGCCTGCTGGTCCGGACCTTCTCGGCCCCGCTGGCCGTCGGGGTGAGCGCGCTCGCCCATGCCGTCTCGGCGCTCACCGTGTCGACCATCCGGGTGGACGAGCCGGTGCCGGATGCCCACCGGCGCGGCCGGGTCCTGGCCGACCTGGTCGAGGGGGCCCGGTGGGTCTACGGCCACCGGGTGCTGGCGCCGTATGCCGTGGCACTGCACGTGTGGTTCTTCTTCAACTCCGTGGCACTCACCGTCCTGGTCTTCTACGCCAGCACCGAGCTGGGGCTGGGGCCGGCGGCGATCGGGGTCGCGCTCGCGTGCGCGGGGGTGTCGGGCGTGGTGGCGGCCGGCGCCAGCCCGGCCCTGGCGCAGCGGTTCGGGCTCGGTGCGGTGGCCTGCGTCGCCGACTGGCTCACGCCGGTCGCGGTGGCCGTCGCCGCGCTCGCGCCGGCCGGCGGGCCGGGTCTCGCCCTGCTCGTCGTCAGCCAGGCGATCTACGGCACCGCGAGCGGCCTGAAGGGGCCCCTGGACCTCAGCTACCGCAACGCCGTGACACCGGACCGGCTGCGGGCCCGCATGAACGGGACCATTCGCTCGATCAACTACGGCACGATCGTGGTCTCAGCGCCGCTCGGCGGATGGGTGGCGGCCACCTACGGCAACCGCACGGCGCTGTGGTTGGGCGTCGTGGGCCTGTGCGGGGCGGCCCTGATCCTCACGCTGTCGCCCTACCGCACGGCGCGGCTGCCCGAGGCGGGCGCCGAGGCCCCCGGTCACCAGGGGCCGTAGGGCCCCAGGTGGGTGGTGGAGCCGCCGCGCCCCTGGACGGACTTGACCGCGGGGCGCACGTCGGTCAGGTAGACGGCGGCGGCCACGACGGCGATGACGTTGAAGATGCTGAACGGGCGCAGCACGAAGATGAAGCCGATGAGCGTCGCCCCACCCGTGAGCAGCAGCCAGAACTGCTTGGTCCGCTTGCTCGCGGCGGGGAAGGCGTCGGCGCGGGTGCGGGCGCAGTCGACGAGGGCCCAGACCATCATCGCGAAGACGGCGACGCCGACGACCACCTGAAGCAGGCTCTGCACCTCGTAGATCGCTCCCATGTCCCCAGCGTAGTCCCCGTCCCTGAGGACCGCTCCCAGCCGGGCCGGTGGCTCAGGTGTCGACGATCAGCGTGACCGGCCCGTCGTTCACCAGCTCGACCTCCATCATCGCCCCGAACCGCCCGGTCGCGACCTCGACGCCCCGCTCCCGCAGGGCATCGACCACGGCCTCCACCAGCGGCTCGGCCACCGGGCCCGGCGCCGCCTCGCCCCAGGACGGCCGCCGCCCCTTGCGGGTGCTGCCGTAGAGGGTGAACTGGCTGACCACGAGCACGGCGGCCCCGGTGTCGAGGACCGACTGCTCCTCCCGCAGGATGCGCAGCTCGGCGATCTTGCGAGCCATCGTCTCCACCTCGCGCGGCCCGTCGTCGTGGGTCGCGGCCACGAGCGCGACCAGCCCGGGTCGGTCGATCCGGCCGACGACCTCCCCCGCCACGGTGACGCTGGCGCGGGTGACCCGCTGCAGGACCGCCCGCACGTCAGTCCGATCCCGGCAGGACCGCCCGGACGGCGCCGACCGGCTGCCCGTGCCCCAGCACCACGGCCCGGGCCTCCAGCGCGTCGAGCGTGCCGGCCGCGGCAGGGGCGTCGTCCGCCACACCAGCCCGCCGCAGCACCGCCACCGCGACGACCACCCGCGCGCGCTCGCCGCCGTCGGTGATCTTCACGCTCAGGCCGCGGCCGTCCGGCAGCCCCACGGCATACACGGACTCCGCACCGTCCTTGGCGATCAGCCCCGGGACGGCACCGACGAGCTCGGTGACGTCGCGGCCCGTGCCGCCGAGGAACTCGGGGTGGGCCCGGACCGCCGCCGCGACGCGTCCGGCCTCGGTCGCCGGGTCGGCGGCCGCGATCCGCCCGAAGGCCCGCGCGAGACCGGCGGAGGACACCCCGAGGGCCGGCGCGCCGCACCCGTCGACGGTGGCGACCTCGACCCGCTCACCGGTGAACTCCTCGATCACCTCGACCACGAGCTGCTGCAGCGGGTGGGCCGGGTCCAGGTAGGTCGCGGTGTCCCACCCGGCGGCGACGCACGCCGCCAGCATGCCCGCGTGCTTGCCCGAGCAGTTCTGCCCGAGCGAGGTGGGTGGGGCACCGTCCCGGATCCAGGCGCGGCGCTGCTCCTCGTCCAGCGGCAGGTCGGGGGTGTTGCGCAGCGCCGACTCGTCCAGCCCGACGGACGCGAGGATGCGGCGCGCACCCTCGAGGTGGTGCTCCTCCCCCGAGTGGCTCGCGCAGGCCAGGGCGAGCAGCTCGCCGTCGAGGTCGGCGCCGGCGCGGAGCATGGCCATCGCCTGCATCGGCTTGAGCGAGGAGCGGGGCAGGATCGGGGCGTCCACCGGACCGAGGCTCAGCGTAGTGGCTCCGTCCGGCCCGGTCAGCGCGACCACGCCGTGGTGCACCGACTCCACGACGCCGCCCCGCACCACCTCCGCGACGACGGGGGCGGTGGCCAGCGGCGAGCCGGAGGTCTGCTGCGTCTGCATGGGCATGGACCCGATCCTGCCAGTCCGTCAGCCGGGGACGACGACCGTCTGCGCGGCGGACGTGGAGTCGATGAGCAGCGTCGCCGTCTCATCGAGATTGCGCTTGACCAGCGCCAGGGCGATCGGGCCGTCCTCCGCGTGGCGGGCCACGCTGGTCAGCCGGCCGACGGCGCGGCCACCGTCCACCCCGGTCAGCTCGGCCCCGGCCTCAGGGATGACGTGACCGGAACCGTCCAGGTGGAGGAAGACCACCCGCCTCGGCGGTCGGCCCAGGTTCTTCACCCGGGCGATCGTCTCCTGACCGCGGTAGCACCCCTTGTGCAGGTGCACGGCGGTGCGCAGCCAGTCCAGCTCGTGCGGGATCGTGCGGTGGTCGGTGTCGACACCCGCACGGGGCCGCCAGGCGGCGACACGGAGCGCCTCGGCCGCCCACGTCCCCGCCAGCGGTCGACCGGCGACGGCCTCCTCCAAACCGTCGCGGGGGACGACGAGCTCGCGCCAGGCCCAGCCGGCGCCCGGGTGCTCCTCACCCTCGGGCCCGTAGCAGTAGGTGTCACCGACCGGCCCCGGCCACGGGTCCACCCACGCCGGCGGCTCACCCTCGACCGACTCGCGGGCCACCGGCTCCCCGAGGACGGCATACCGGTCGGTGACGTCCTCCACCTCGACCCGGAGCATGAAGCGCATCGAGTCCAACCAGCCGGCGACGGCCGGTGCCGCACCGGGCTCGGTCGTCAACCAGGTCCGTTCACCGTCGTCGACGACGTGCAGGGCGTGCTCGATGTGTCCCTTGGGCGACAGGATCAGCGTCTCGGCGGAGCGCCGCGGCGCCAGGTCGCTGAGCTGCTGACTGGTGAGCGAGTGCAACCAGCTGAGCCGGTCCGGGCCGGAGACCGTCACCACCCCGCGGTGCGAGAGGTCGACGACGGCCAGCCCCTCCTCGAGCAGCCGCTGCTCCCGGTGGGGGTTGCCGTAGTGGGCCGCGACGCCCGCGTCCACACCGGTGCCGTCCACCGCACCGGGCTGCTCCAGCAGCACGCTCATCTCGTCCTCGTTTTCGTCCTGGTCCACCGCGCTCCCGCGCCGACACCTCCCACGGTACGCGCGCCCAGGAAGGTCGGAGGAACCGCCCGTACACTCCTGCCCCATGGGCCACCACGACACGTCCGGCCGCGCGCCAGCACCCTCCCGGCGCGGTCGCCGCCGACCCCTGCGCTCGCTCGCCGCGGGCATCGGCGTCCTGGCCCTGCTGGGTGTGCTCGCGCTCGGCGGCTACGCCTTCTACCTGCAGCGCACCGTCGAGGGCAACATCGTCCGCGAGGACCTCAACGCGCAGAACGACGCGGTCGTCACGATCTCGCCGGACCTCGGCACCAGCCAGCCCGAGGACGAGGACTCGGACGCCTCCGACGACGAGGGCGACCCGGAGCAGGTCGAGGACGAAGGGCTGGCGCCGATCGTCGGCGAGGACGGTCAGGCGGTCGACCTGGAGGCGAGCGAGTTCACCGCCACCACGCCGGACCGGCCGGCCGAGGCGGGCCGGGCGCAGAACTTCCTCATCGTGGGCACGGACAGCCGCGACCTGTCGGTGGAGCGCGGCCGCTCCGACGTCATCGTGCTCATGCACATCAACGACGAGCGGGACCGGGTGGACCTGATCCACTTCCCGCGCGACCTGTTCGTGCCCATCGCCGGCACCGGCGGGTCGTCCAAGATCAACGCGGCCTACGCCTACGGCGGCGCCCCCCTCCTGGTGCAGACGCTGCAGCCGCTCGTCGACGTCCCGATCGACCACGTGGTCATCGTCAACTTCGAGAGCTTCCGCGCGATGACGGACTCCATCGGCGGGGTCGACGTCAACGTGGCCGAGGCCTCCCCCGGCTTCCCCCAGGGCGTCATGCACATGGACGGCGCCACCGGCCTCAGCTTCGTCCGGGAGCGGTATGCGCTCTCCCAGGGAGACATCTCCCGCGGTCAGCGGCAGCAGGCGTTCATCAAGGGGATCATGACCAAGGCGCTGTCCCGGGACACCCTCACCAACCCCGGCAGGCTGGCGAACTTCGTGGACGCCGCCACCACGAACCTCACCGTGGACGCCGACCTGCAGGTCGGGGACATGCGCGACCTCGGCTTCTCGATGCGCAGCGTCCGCGGCGACGACATCAACTTCGTCACCGCGCCGTGGAGCGGGATCGACTCCCACCCCGTGGCCGGCTCGATCGTGGTCATGGCGGACGACCAGATGCAGACGCTCTCGGACCACCTGCGGGCCGACACCATGGAGTCCTACGCCGACCCGGTCTCGCCCCGCTCCGGCTTCGGCGGCTGACCGCACCGCCCCTACCATGGGGTCGTGCCCATCGAACTCGACCCGACCATGCACCCCGACAACGCACCCCTGGCCTGGTTGCTCGGCTCCTGGGCCGGTGCCGGAGTCGTCGGCTACCCGGGGACGGAGTCGCGCAACTTCGGCCAGGAGGTCGACGTCACCCATGACGGCCGCCCGTTCCTGCAGTGGACCTCCCGGACCTGGCTGCTGGACGAGCAGGGCGGCCAGGACGAGCTCTTCGCGGTGGAGACCGGCTTCTGGCGGCCCCAGCCGGACGACGACGTGGAGCTCCTGCTGGCCCATCCCGGCGGCGTCGTGGAGATGTACTACGGCAAAACCAGCTCGGCGAAGGTCGAGGTCGCGACCGACAGCATCGTGCGCAGCCCCAGCTCCCGCGAGTATGCCGCCGCGCAACGCCTCTACGGCTACGTGGGCGGCAACCTCATGTGGGTGATGGACATGGCTGCCGACGGCCACGAGATGCAGTCCTACATGTCGGCGGAGCTCAAGCGGGTCTGACCGACGCGGCCCGGGCGCGAGGGGCGCACCCGGGCGCACCTCAGCCGGGGAAGGCGGTCGGCACGAAGGCCAGGCCCACCGCGTAGGGCACGACGCCGACGACGAGGACCGAGACGACCCCGGCGACCAGCCGCGGCCGGGCGTGCGCCAGCTGCGGCAGGCCCACCAGGACGGACCTCATCGCGTGGCTGAGCGCGCCGGCACCCACCCCCACGACCAACCAGGTCGTCGGGGTGGCGTCGAGGGCGATCGCCACCAGCGTGGAGGCCAGCCCGCCGCCGACCATGGCCAGCGCCACCAGCCAGCCCTGCAGCACGGACCAGCGGCCGAGGACGTCGGTGACGGCGGAGGCGCAGGCGGCGGCCAACGCGCCCAGCAGCAGCGCGATGCCCTCCGCCGAGTGGCTGGCCGGGACCATGAGGATGCCGCACCCCACCAGGGCCAGGCCGAGCACGACCGAGCTGACCGACTGCACCACCCTGGGCCGGCCGTCCCGACGGAGGAGCTGGTGCACGAAGGCGGCGATCATCGCCAGCGCCAGCGCGGCGGGTGCCCAGCCGAGCCACGGCTCCTCCTCGCGGACCGCGACCGCGAGGACCAGCGCCAGCCCGCCGACGAGCAGCACCCCGACCGTCCCCCGGGGCGAGGGCAGCCCGAAGGTCCCCGACCAGCCCCAGGCGATGATCACCGCACAGGCCGCCAGCGCGACCGACAGCAACCACGGTGCCGCCACCGACGCCACGCCCAGCAGCACCGAGACCACGACGACCACCACCGCCAGGACGCCCGGGATCCGCGACGTGGACTCGTCCGCGACGGGCACGCTCGGGGTAGGCTGGGGCATACCTCCATCTTGCCGCACCCGTGGCGGCCGACCCGGGAGGCGACGACGCGACCGCCCTATCCTTGACCCGTGGCCGACCTGGTCCTGCTGACCCCACGCCCCGCCGACGACGCGTCGGCGGCCCTCGTGCTGCCCGGCCTCCCGCTGCTGCCGCACCGCGTGTCGGTGTCCGGCATGGACGCCGGCGTCCTGCTGACCCGGGGCGACCCGGACCTGGTGCTCGTCGACGCCACCGCCGACCTGGTGCAGGCACGCGGGGTGCTGCGGTCGGTGCACGCCCTGCAGCTGGACATCCCGGTCCTGGCCGTGGTGGGTGAGGGTGCGCTCGCCGTGCTGGACGAACGCTGGCCGCTCGACGACCTGGTGGTCTCCACCGCCGGGCCGGCCGAGCTGTCCGCGCGGCTGCGGCTGGCCCTGGGCCGGGGTCCGCGGCGGGACACCGCGGAGTCGGCGCAGGACGCACGCGACGAGCCGGAGGCGATCCGGGTCGCGGACGTGGTCGTCGACGAGGCGAGCTGGACGGTGCGCGCGGGTGGACGGGCGCTGGACCTCACCTTCAAGGAGTTCGAGCTGCTGCGCTATCTCGTGCAGCACCCGGGCCGGGTGGTGACCCGGGACGTGCTGCTGCAGGAGGTGTGGGGCGGGGACTACTACGGCGGCACCAGGACCGTCGACGTGCACATCCGGCGGCTGCGGGCCAAGCTCGGGCCGGAGCGGGAGTCGTTGATCGGCACCATCCGCGGGGTCGGCTACCGCTTCACCGGGTCGCGCAGCACCGACGGCTGACGGTCGTGCCAGACTGACCCCCATGCCAGGACCAGGTCCCGACATCGAGGAGCTCCCCGCGCTGCCCGGTCACCTGTCCGGTGACGTGCTGGCGCTCGCCGTGCGCGCCGCCAGGCACGACGGCGTCAAGCCCCTCTCCGAGCAGACCGTGCTGCAGGCGCGCCGCCTCCCGGAGGACACCAGCAGCCACGAGGCGGGCACCCACCTGGTGGTGCGTGCCGAGCCCGGCGGGCCGCTCGTGGGCTACGGCCACGTCGACCGCACCGACCCGGACCACCCCTCCGCCGAGCTGGTGGTCGACCCCGACCACCGGCGCCGCGGCGTGGGCGGGGCGCTGCTCGACCACGTGCTGCGTCGTTGGCCCTCGGTGCGCCTGTGGAGCCACGGCGACCTGCAGGACGCCCGGACCCTCTACGGCTCGCGCGGCCTGCGCGTGGTGCGCGAGCTGTGGCAGATGGCCCGGCCGCTCGCCGGGGAGTGGGCCGACCTGCCCGACCGGGTGGACCTGCCGAGCGAGCTCGAGGTGCGGTCCTACCGGGTGGGCGCCGACGACGAGGCCTGGCTGGCGCTCAACTCCAGGGCCTTCGCCGACCACCCGGAGCAGGGCCGGATGACCCTCGCCGACCTGCGCGACCGGCAGTCCGAGCCGTGGTTCGACCCCTCCGGCTTCCTCGTCCTGGTGGACTCCGACCAGGTGGATCCCGAGGGTGAGCCGCGGCTGGCGGCCTTCCACTGGACCAAGGTCGAGACCGACCACCCCGACACAGGTGAGGTCTACGTCGTCGGGGTCGACCCCGACTACCAGGGCCGCGGTCTGGGGACGGCGGTGACCCTGCTCGGTCTGCAGCACCTGCGGGCGCGCGGGGTCCAGACGGCCACCCTCTACGTCGACGGGGACAACGGTCCGGCGATCGCGACCTACCACCGCCTGGGCTTCGAGCGCTCAGCGATCGACGTCATGTATGCCGCTGGAGACACGGGGGCATGAGCAGCTCCGGTCCGCCGGTGGTCCGTGCCGCCGGGGTCCTGCCGGTGCGGACGCACGAGGGGGCGCTGCAGGTCGCGCTGGTGCACCGGCCGAAGTACGACGACTGGTCCTGGCCCAAGGGCAAACTCGACCGCGGCGAGGACTATCCCGTGACCGCGGTGCGCGAGGCCTGGGAGGAGACGGGTATGCGCGTGCGGGTGCGGGCCCCGCTGCCTGCCGCCCGCTACCGCCTGGCCGGTGGCGCGGACAAGCTGGTGCACTACTGGGTCGGTGAGGTGCTCGACGCCTCCGGCGGGTTGGAGCACGAGGTGGACGAGGTGGTCTGGCTCCCCGTCGGCCCGGCCGCGGACAAGCTGACCTACGAGCGGGACCGCGAGCAGCTCGAGGCCGTGGTGGCGCGGCACGACGCCTCGACGGCGGACACCTGGTCGCTGCTCGTGGTCCGCCACGCCCAGGCGGTCCCGAGGTCGGAGTGGTCCTCGGCCGACCCCCGCCGACCGCTCAGCGGTGCCGGCCGGCGCCGGTCCGCCGGGCGGGTCCGGGCCCTGCTCGGTGCCTACGCCCCCGAGGTGCTCCTCAGCAGCCCGTCGGTCCGCTGCGTGGACACCCTGGTCCCGTTCGCGACGGCCGCCGGGTTGCCGTTGACCACCAAGAAGGGGCTGTCCGAGGAGGGCTTCGAGGCCGACCCGGGCAAGCTGGCCAAGCACCTTGGACGGGTCCTGGACCGCGGTGTCGCCACGGCGCTGTGCACGCACGGACCGCTGCTGGCGGACCTGGTCGGGACGCTGCTGTCCCACGCGGACCCGGCGCTGGACCGCTCCGACCGGCGGATGCTCGGCCGGCTGACGGGCACCGTCATGGACAAGGGCGAGGTGCTGGCCTGCACCATGCTCGGCCGGGGGTCGGACGCCCGGGTCATCGCGGTGGAGCGCTTCCGCCCGCGCTGAGGGGCGTGCGGCGGCGGCCGACACGAGGGGCCCGGAGGCGGTGCGGAGAGGTGTTGCAGTGCGTGCCGGGCCGGGAGCGCCTCTCGGCGCGTGGCCGCTCGTAGCGGCGAGTGTTGGAGCCCGGGGCTGCCGCGGCCCGGCACGCACTGCGGGTCAACGGTACGCCTTGTGCGGATGTTCCCCAACTCTGCCGCACCCTGGCCTGTCGGCGCCCGGGCCAGGTGTGGATCAGTGCAGCCCGTCGACCCGCCACAGCCGGGCGCAGGCGGTCAGGTCGTCGGCGGTGTCCCGCAGCCGTGCCGCGCGGTTCACCTGCTCGGTGGGGATGTCCGCGCCGCCGGGGTCGGCCAGCCCCACCGCCATGACGTGGCAGAAGGCGCTGGCCCGCTCCAGGGCGATCGCGAAGTCGCCGGTGAAGATGCCGCCGAGGATCTGCTCGGTGAGGTGGCGCAGCGCGTCCGGCTCGGGAGGCTCGGCGACACCGGCGATGGCGCGGTAGACCTCGGCGTGACCCGACCCGGCGACGAACTGTCGCCCCACCTCCTCGGGCTGCCGCAGCACCCACTCGTGCAGCAGGTAGAGCCGCCACAGCGCACCGGGCAGGGTGCGGGCCGGACGGTCGGACCACAGCTGTGCGACGGTCGCCAGCCCCACCTCTCCGACCAGGCCGACCAGCCGGGAGGTGAGCTCGCTGTCCCCGGCCGACTCGGCGCGACCGCGGCCGACCACCAGCTCGGCGCTGCGGTGCGCGGCCTCGGCGACCTCGAGGGGGTCTGGGGCCGTGGCGGCGTCCTCCAGCCGGTCGGGCGGTCGCAGCGTGGGGCGGTGGAAGTGCCGCCGGTCGTCGTGCTGGCTCATCGGGTCAGCACCACCACGCTGTCCGGGGACAGGCTCGACCGTTCCGGGCCGGTCGTCGTGTCGTCCCCGTCGTCCGAGAGGGGCGGGAAGGCGGCCAGCAGCTCGCCCTCGGGCCGCGGCAGCTCCAGCGCGCCCTCACCGCCGAGCCGGGCCAGGACGACGACGCCGGGGCGGGTCACGACGATCACCTCGCCGCCGGTGCCGTCGTCCTCGCGGGTGAGCTCGCCCGTCGTGCCCCGCGCCTCGGGTGGGGTCCGCGCGCGCCAGCGGAGCAGGGTGGAGTAGAACGCGAGCATCTGTGCGTGCGGGGACCGGCCCGGCTCGTCCCAGTCCAGGGTGGACGCGGCCACGGTGCCGGCGTCCTGCGGGTCGGGCACGTCTGCGGCCCAGCCGTGCTCGGCGAACTCCGCCCGGCGGCCCTCGCGGATGGACTGGGCCAGCCACTCCTCCTCGTGGTCGGTGAAGTACTGCCACGGGGTGCTCGCGGCCCACTCCTCGCCCATGAAGAGCATCGGGGTCCAGGGTGCGGTGAGCAGCAGCGCCGCGCCGATGGCGTGGCGCCCGGCGGGGATGCCGTGGTGCACCCGGTCGCCGACCGCCCGGTTGCCGACCTGGTCGTGGGTCTGCAGCGAGGCGACGAAGCGCCACGGCTCGGTCACCGACAGATCGACCGCTGCGCCATGGCTGCGCCCCCGGAAGGTGGAGAAGGTCCCGTCGTGGAAGAAGGGGGTCCGCCCCAGCACCTTGCCGATCGCCCCCGGCTCGGCGAAGTCGGCGTAGTAGCCCGCGGTCTCCCCCGTCAGCAGCACGTGCAGGGCGTGGTGCACGTCGTCCACCCACTGTCCGTGCAGCCCGAGCCCGCCTGCGCCTCCCGGGCCGCGTCGGGCCACGGTGGACGGGTCGTTGCGGTCGGACTCGGCGACCAGGCTCCGGGGTATGCCGGTGCGCGCCGCCACGTCGTCCGCCAGCGCGGCCAGCTCCTCCAGCAGGTGCACCGCCCGCTCGTCGTGCAGGGCGTGCACGGCGTCCAGCCGAAGCCCGTCCAGGTGGTAGTCGGTCAACCACATCTCGACGTTGTCGAGCAGGTAGGCCCGGACCTCGTCGCTCCCGGGGCCGTCCAGGTTGACGGCGTCCCCCCAGGGCGTGTGGTAGCGGTCGGTGAAGTACGGCCCGGCCTGCGCCAGGTAGTTGCCGCTCGGTCCGAGGTGGTTGTAGACGACGTCCAGCCACACGGCCAGCCCGGCGGCGTGCGCCGCGTCGACGAACCGGGCCAGACCCTCCGGCCCGCCGTAGGCGTCGTGGACGGCATACGGCGCGACACCGTCGTAGCCCCACCCGTGCCGACCCGGGAAGGCCGCGACCGGCATCAGCTCCACCACGGTGATGCCGAGCCCGACCAGGTGGTCGAGGCGGGTGGCGGCGGCCTCGAAGGTGCCCTCCGCGGTGAAGGTGCCCACGTGCAGCTCGTAGACCGCGGCCCGCTCCATCGGGACACCCCGCCAGCCGGCGTCGGACCAGGCGAAGGTCGAGCTGTCCACCAGCCGGCTGGGCGCGTGCACGCCGTCCGGCTGGTGCCGGGATCGCGGGTCCGGCACGGCGATGCCGCCGTCGACGGAGAAGGCGTAGCGGTCGTCGTGCGCGGACGCGTCGGCCTCGGCCCGCCACCAGCCTCCCTCGGCCAGGGCCATCTCCACCCGGCCGGCGTCCTCAAGTCGCGCACCGAGCAGCAGCTCGACCCGCTCGGCCTCCGGCGCCCACAGTCCGAAGTCGTGCCTCACCGTGCCCCCTCCTGCAGATGGTCCGCCCGCACCAGCAGCGCGACCGGGCCGTCGGCGAAGACCTCGGCGGCCGGTGCACCCTCCTCGCCCACCGGGTGCTCCGCCCCGGTGAGGGCGTCGACCCAGAGGTCGGGCGGCAGCGGTATACGGGTGTCGCCGAGACCTCCGGCCGCCCCGAGGCTGCGGGGCGCCCTGATGGTGAGGGTCGCGGCGACACCGCCCCGCAGGAAGCCGAGCACGTGCTCCCCCGCCTCGACGGGGCGGTAGTCGGCGCCCGGGCCGTAGGCCTGCGGGAGCCACGCGCGCAGCCGCAGCACCCGCGAGGTCACCCAGAGCACCTCGTCGGAGAGGTCGCCGGTCCAGCCGGTCGCGTCCAGCCGTCGGAGCCGCTCGATCCGTTCGTCGTAGTCGACCGGCCGCCGGTTGTCCGGGTCCACCAGGGACAGGTCGACGACGCCGGACCCCTGGTAGGTGTCGGGGACCCCGGGCAGGGTGAGCTGCAGGATCTTCTGGGCCAGGGTGAGGGTGCGCGTGGTGAGGACGTTGTCCTGCAGCGTGGCCGCGATCGCGTCCGTGACCTCGCCGCCCGTCAGCATCTCGTCCGCGAGGGCCAGCACCCGCGCCTCGTAGTCCTCGTCCGGGTCGGTCCAGGTGGTGTGCGCCTTGGCCTCGCGCATCGCCTTGGTGAGGTAGGCCTCCAGCCGGTCGCGGTCGACCGGGCCGGCGCCCACCAGCGTCTGCCAGATGAGGTGCGCGGTGGGGAGGTCCACGTCGAGCCGACCGGCGGCGCTCCGGACGGCGGCGGAGATGCGGGCCCACCCCTCCGCGTCCCCGGACACGGCCAGGATCCGGGCGCGGACGTCCTCGCTGCGCTTGGTGTCGTGGGTGGACAGGGTGGTCATCCCCAGCGGCCAGTGCTCGGCCTGGTGCCGCGCCCAGGTGTGCAGCCGGTCGACGCCGCGCTCGGCGTCCAGGCCGACGGCGGGGTCGGCGCCGACCTCGTTGAGGGCGACCAGCCGGTGCCAGCGGTAGAAGGCGGTGTCCTCGATGCCCTTGGCCATCACCGGCCCGGTGGTCTGCTGGAAGCGCACGCACAGGTCCGCCGCCGCACCGGGGTCGGTGGCGCAGCCCTGCGGATCGGTGAGGACCGTGACGAGCGCGTCGATCTCCGTCCGCAGGTCGGGCCGACCCTGCACCGCACCCTGCTGACCGGTGAGCAGGGGCGCGACCAGCTCCGCGTCGTGGGCGCCCGGCATGGCGCCCGGTCGCACGTAGGCGCGGTAGACGTGCACGGAGACCAGCAGCTCGAGGAGCGCCTCGCGCAACCGGCCCGCGTCCAGCCGGGGCAGGGCCTGCACGGCGCGGCGCATCAGCCGCGCCACCTCGGGCCGCAGCAGCTCGGTCGCGGCCAGCCGCTTGCACCGCTCGATCTCGACGTGCACGTCCGGCTCGCCGCCGGTGGCCGCCCACTCCCGGCTCACCACGTCGGTGGTCCCTGGGTCGACCAGGGCGGCCGACAGCGCGGCGTTCGCGTCGTAGCCGGTGGTGCCGGAGCAGGGCCAGCCGGGCGGCAGCCGCTCCTCCCCCTCGAGGATCTTCTCCACCCAGATCGGCGTGCCCGGGAGGGTCGCCCCGGTGAGCTGCTCGAGGTATGCCGTGGGGTCGGCGAGCCCGTCCGGGTGGTCGATGCGGAAGCCGTCGACGACGCCGGAGCGGTGCAGCTCGAGCAGCAGCTCGTGCGTGCTGGAGAAGACGTCGGCCTGCTCGACGCGGACCCCGATCAGCCCGTCCACCTCGAAGAAGCGTCGGTAGTTCAGCACGTCGGGGGCGTCGCGCCAGGAGGCGAGCAGCCAGCGCTGGGCGTCCAGCACCGCGCCGACGGCCGCAGGAGAGCCGGCACCGTCGGGGTGACCGGCGGCGAGCTCCTCGGTGCCGGGCGCCAGCGGCAGCACCTGCTCGTAGTAGCGCGCCACCGGCTGCCCGGCCGCGGGCCCCTCGTCCTCCCGTCCGACGTCGAGGGTGATCTCTCCCCGGTCCAGCACCGCGGGCAGGTCGTCGCCCAGCACCGGCAGGCCGAGGCGGCCACCCAGGTGCCCCCAGTCGATGTCGAACCACGACGCCCGGGCCGCGGTCTGCCCGTCGCGCAGCACCTCCCACAGGGGTGCGTTGCGCCACAGCGGGGCGACCATCGCCATGTGGTTGGGCACCACGTCGACGACGACCCCGATCCCGAGGTCGTGGCAGGAGCGGGCGAGGGCCTCCAGGCCGGCCCGCCCGCCGATCTCGGGGTTCACCCGCGTGTGGTCGACCACGTCGTACCCGTGCTCCGACCCGGGCACCGCGGTGAGGACGGGAGAGAGGTAGACGTGGCTCACGCCAAGGGCGTGCAGGTAGGGCACTACCTGCTCGGCATCGGCACAGGTGAAGCCGGCGTGCAGCTGGAGACGGTAGGTGGCGGTCAGGGGACGGGCCGTGGACGCTGTCATGACGAGCACCAGTGTCTCACCGCCAGCGCGAGCGGCCTCGCTGCGCCGTCGTCAGCCGCTCCCCAGCCAGCGGACGTACCAGCCGATCAGCACCAGGGCCGCGAGCACCACGACCGCCGCGACGAGGACCGCACCGGCTCGCCAGCGGCGGGCCTCCACCCGCCCGCGCACCGCGACCGACTGCCGGCGCGGCTCGATGCCGTGGTCGGGAGCCCGGAGCACCCGCCGCAGCAGGTCCTCCAGGGCGCGCACCGTCGCCGCAGTCATCAGCCGGGCGGGTTCTCGGGGCCGAGGTAGGCGAGGTTCTCCGCGCTTTTCTGCGCGATCTCCGCAGCGGCCTCGACCGCCTCGTCGAGGGTGGTCGGCCCGCCGTCGCCCGGCGCCGCGCGCACGGTGACACCGACCAGGTAGTCGCCCTGGCGCACCAGTGCCCCACCGACCTGCTGGACGTCGCCCGACTGCAGCTCGGTCTCCCGCCCGACGAGCAGGTGGTCGGCGTCGTCGTGGCCGGGCCAGGGCAACGGCTCCGGCACGCCGCCCGACAGGTCCTCCTCGACCCACACGCTGGTCAGGCCCGCGCCTCCGTCGCGGATCGCGGCCAGGGCGGCGGCGCTGTCGTCCCAGGCCGTGACCGTCAGCTGGACGGTGTCCTGGTCGATCTCGTTGGTCCCGTCGTAGAAGAACCAGTCCCGGGCGCTGTGCGGCTCGACGGCAGCACCCTCCCCGCCGGCCATGAAGTCCGACAGCGGCACCGTGCGCGGGTAGGCCGCCGCGTCCTGCGGCGGGCCCAGCGCGTCCAGCAGGTCCACGCCCACGGGTCGGGGGTCCGGGATCTGCACCCGGTTGGGCAGGTCGGGGTTGTCCGGGCGGACGCTCACCGGGTCCGGTGGCGTCACGGGCTGCCAGGGAGGCGCCTCGATGGCCCGCGTGGCGGCCTCGCCGTCGGGTGCCCCGGTCGTGCGGGCCACCTCGTCGGGACCGGACGGCGGGGTGGTCTCCTGGCTCCGGGTCGCGACGGCGACCTCGACCTGCTCCGCCCCGGGCCCGACCAGACGGTTGCCGAGGATCCAGCCCGCCCCGGCCAGCGAGGGCACGACCACGGCCGCGGCCACGGCGGTGGTCACGGCACGGCGCCGCCGGATCCGGCCGGCGCGGCCCTTCGCGCCGGCGACCAGGGCGGCATGGTCGAAGCCTTCGCCGTGGAACGCTCCCCCCAGCACGTCGCGGACCTGCTGGTCCGTCGAGGACCGGGGAGTCTGACCGGTGGGGTCGTCCGACCTCGTCATCGCTGGGCCTCCTCTCCGATGGTCTGCGGGACCAGCTCCCGCAGCCTGGTCAGTGCCGCGTGCGCGGCGCTGCGCACCGCCTGCTCGGTGCAGCCGAGCGTCCGGGCGATCTCCCGGTCCGGGAGGTCCTCGTAGTAGCGCAGCGCCACCACCGCCCGCTGTCGGTCCGGCAGGCCCCGGATCAGGGCCAGCACCGCCTCCCGTTCGGTGACGCCCCGCTCGGGGGAGGGCACCGACGGCACCGACCACTCGGCCGTCACCGCGTCGTGCGACACCACCTCCGACGCCGCGCGGCGCCGGCGGACCGAGCTCAACCGGTTCACCATCGTGCGGCGCACGTAGGCGTCCAGGTGCTCTGCCTCGCGCACCCTGGACCACTTGGTGATGACGAGGGCGAGGGTGTCCTGCACCAGGTCCTCGGCGTCGGCCTTGTTGCCGGTCATCGCGAACGCCAGACCGACCAGGCGCGGCATCGCCTGCTCGACGTAGGCCTCGGCCTCGGCGCGCTGGGCTGCGCCACCGAAGAGCCTCATGGGCCGATCCTGGCAGTCATACCTCTCCAGACGCGGTGGGGCACCGCCGACGTTGCTCGTAGAATCTTCGGGTGTCCACTCCCTCCCGTCCCGATCTGCGCGACCTCGCCCGCGAGCGCATCCTCGTGCTCGACGGCGGCTACGGCACCCTGCTGCAGCAGGAAGGGCTGGGTGAGGAGGACTTCCACGGCCAGGGGGAGCAGTGGGAGCCGTTGCGCGAGGTCACGCTCAAGGGCAACTTCGACCTCATCGCGCTGACCCGGCCCGACGTCCTGGCGGACGTGCACCGCGCCTACCTCGAGGCCGGGGCCGACCTGCTGACGACCAACACCTTCACCTCGACCTCGATCGCCCAGGCCGACTACGAGGCCAGCCACCTCGCGCACCAGATGAATGTCGCCTCCGCCCGGGTGGCGCGGCAGGTCGCGGACGAGGTCGAGGCAGAGACCGGGCGCCCCAGATGGGTGGTGGGCACGCTGGGGCCGACCAACCGGACGGCCTCGCTGTCCCCGGACGTGGAGCGGCCCGAGTTCCGCGCGATCACCTACGAGCAGCTGCGCGAGGCCTACGCCGAGCAGGCGGACGGGCTGCTGACCGGCGGTGCCGACCTGCTGATGATCGAGACCGTCTTCGACACCCTCAACGCCAAGGCGGCGTTGCACGCGGTCGCCGACGTCCTCGCCGCCCGCGCGGCGGAGGGAGTCCCGCGGGTCCCGGTCATGCTCTCCGGCACCATCACCGACACCTCGGGCCGCACCCTGTCCGGACAGACCCCGGAGGCCTTCGCCGTCTCCACCGAGCACGCCGACCTCGTCTCCGTCGGGCTCAACTGCGCCCTCGGGGCCGAGGAGATGCGGCCGCACCTGCGCGAGCTGGGTGCCGCCAGCGTGGCCCTCACGTCGGTCCACCCGAACGCCGGCCTCCCGAACGCCTTCGGGGGCTACGACGACACCCCGGAGGACATGGCCGAGGTGCTCGGCGACATGGCCCGGGAGGGCCTGATCAACATCGTCGGCGGGTGCTGCGGCACCACGCCCGAGCACATCCGGGCGATCGCCGACGCGGTCGAGGGGGTCGAGCCGCGGCAGCAGCCCGGGCCCGGGGCATACCTGCGCACCTCCGGGCTGGAGGCCTTCACCCTGACCCCGGACGTCAACTTCGTCAACGTCGGCGAGCGCACCAACATCACCGGCTCACCGAAGTTCGCCCGCCACGTCAAGGAGGGCGACTGGGACGCCGCCGTGGCGATCGCCCGCCAGCAGGTCGACGCCGGGGCGCAGATCGTGGACGTCAACGTCGACGAGGGGATGCTCGACGGCCCGGAGACGATGACCCACTTCCTCAACCTCCTCGCCGGCGAGCCCGACGTGGCCCGGGTCCCGGTGATGATCGACTCCTCCCGGTGGGAGGTGCTGGAGGCGGGGCTGCGGTGCATCCAGGGCAAGGGGGTCGTCAACAGCCTCTCCCTCAAGGACGGGGAGGCGGAGTTTCTGCGACGGGCGGCGGTGGTGCGCCGCTACGGCGCGGCGGTCGTCGTCATGGCCTTCGACGAGACCGGGCAGGCGGACACCTACGAGCGGCGGATCGAGGTGTGCGAGCGGGCATACCAGCTGCTCACCTCCCCCAGCGACGCGCTGCCGGACCCCTTCCCGCCGCAGGACGTCATCTTCGACCCCAACATCCTCACCGTCGCGACGGGCATGAGCGAGCACGACCGGTATGCCCTCGACTTCATCGAGGCGACCCGGTGGATCAAGGCCAATCTCCCCGGGGCGCTGGTCTCCGGTGGTGTCTCCAACGTCTCCTTCTCCTTCCGCGGCAACAACACCGTGCGCGAGGCCATGCACGCGGTCTTCCTCTTCCACGCCATCGAGGCCGGTCTCGACATGGGCATCGTCAACGCCGGGATGCTCGGGGTCTACGCCGAGATCGACGCGGAGCTGCGCGAGGCCGTCGAGGACGTGGTGCTGGCCCGCCGGGAGGACGCGACCGAGCGGCTGATCGAGCTGGCCGAGCAGATCAAGGCGGAGGGCGAGGGTGCGGCCCCCGGCGAGCGGAGCGCCGCGGCGGCCGCCAAGCTGGCGTGGCGGGAGGAGCCGGTCGCCGAGCGGCTCCGGCACGCCCTCGTCCAGGGCATCGACACCTATGCCGTGGAGGACGCGGAGGAGGCCTACCAGGAGCTCGGCTCCCCGCTGGCGGTGATCGAGGGGCCGCTCATGGCCGGCATGGACGTCGTGGGCGACCTCTTCGGGGCGGGCAAGATGTTCCTCCCCCAGGTGGTGAAGTCGGCCCGGGTGATGAAGAAGGCGGTGGCCCACCTGACGCCCTATCTGGAGGCCGCGGCCGCGGAGACCGGTGGGCACAGCAAGGGCAAGGTGGTCATGGCCACGGTCAAGGGGGACGTGCACGACATCGGCAAGAACATCGTGGGCGTGGTGCTGGGCTGCAACGGCTACGAGGTGATCGACCTCGGGGTGATGGTGCCGGCCGAGAAGATCCTGGCGACGGCCGACGAGGTGGGCGCCGAGGTGATCGGGGTCTCCGGGCTGATCACCCCCAGCCTGGACGAGATGGTGTCGCTGGCCACCGAGATGCAGCGGCGCACCTTGACCACGCCGCTGCTCATCGGGGGCGCCACGACCTCGGCGGCGCACACCGCGGTGAAGATCGACCCGGCCTACGAGGGCACCGTGGTGCACGTGGTCGACGCCTCGCGGGCCGTGGGCGTGGTCGCCGACGCGATCAACCACGAGGAGAAGCTGCGGGAGAAGGTCACCGGCACCTATGCCGAGCTGCGGGAGCGGCACGGGGCCAAGGAGGTCCGGCTGGTGCCGCTGGAGCAGGCCCGCGCCAGCACCCGTGGGGTGCACGAGCCGGTGGCGGTCGCGCCGTCGCTCCTCGGCACCGAGGTGCTCGAACCGTCCCTCGAGGAGCTCGTCGAGGTGGTGGACTGGACCCCGTTCTTCACCGCCTGGGAGCTGCGCGGCTCCTACCCGCGGATCCTGGACGACCCCAAGGTCGGCAGCCAGGCCCGTTCCACCTGGGCGGACGGGCAGGAGTGGCTGAGGCGCATCCTGGACGAGGGGTGGTTCACCCCCCGTGGGGTCGTCGGCGTGTGGCCCGCGCACCGGTCCGAGGCCGGTGACGACATCGTCCTGGACGTCGACGGCCGACCGGTGGTGCTGCATACCCTCCGGCAGCAGAAGGAACGGCGGCAGGGCGGGTATGCCGCGCTCGCCGACTTCGTCGCGCCGGAGGGTGACCACGTGGGCGCCTTCGCCGTCTCGATCCACGGGGCGGACACCCTGGCCCGGCGGCTGCGGGACGAGGACCAGGACGACTACGGCGCGATCATGGTGCAGGTGCTGGCGGACCGCCTCGCCGAGGCGTTCGCCGAGTGGGCGCACCGGGAGGTGCGGACCCGGCTGTGGGGCTACGCACCGGAGGAGGACCTGCCGGTGCGGGACCTCATCAAGGAGCGCTACGACGGGATCCGGCCTGCCCCTGGCTATCCCGCGCAGCCGGACCACACCGAGAAGTTCACCCTGTGGCAGCTGCTGGACGCGGAGCGGCAGGCCGGGATGACGCTCACCGAGCACGGCGCGATGAGCCCGAACAGCGCGGTCTCCGGGCTGCTCCTCGGCCACCCCGAGTCGCGCTACTTCGCGGTCGGGCAGATCGGCGACGACCAGGTGGCGGACTACGCCGAGCGCAAGGGCTGGGACCTGGAGACGGCCGCGCGGTGGCTCGGGCCGATGCTGCGCTGACGCGCGCCCGAAAGCCCGGTTGACCTGCGGATTCCTGGGAGCCGGGGATCGTGACCCAACCGTTGTCTTCGTAACAGTCGCGTCACGAAGCAGCCGAAAGTGGCTTCTCAGGGCGATCCGACGGCGCGCCGTTGCTACGTTCGCAACGTACTTTGTGCTCTCCGACATCCCCGAGACACCCAGGAGTCCCGTGGCCTCCATCTCCGCACAGCATCTCTACAAGGTCTTCGGGCGTCGCCCCCGCCGTGGGGTCGACGCCCTCGAGGGCGGCGCGACCCGTGCCGACCTGCGCAAGCAGGGTCTGACCCCCGCCGTCATCGACGCTTCGTTCGAGGTGAAGGAGGGGGAGATCTTCGTCGTGATGGGCCTGTCCGGATCGGGCAAGTCCACCCTCATCCGCATGGTCAACGGGCTGCTGGAGCCGACCAGCGGCAGCGTCACCATCGACGGCGAGGACGTCACCCGGCTGACGGGTGACCGGCTGCGCGCGGTGCGCCGGGAGAAGGTCAGCATGGTCTTCCAGCACTTCGCCCTCCTCCCGCACCGCACGGTCGGCGAGAACGCCGCGTATGCCCTGGAGGTGAGCGGCGTGGGTCGTTCCGAGCGCGAGAAGCGCGCCGCGAAGGCCCTGGAGATGGTGGGGCTCGGCGGCTGGGGCGGGTCCCTGCCCGGCGAGCTGTCCGGTGGGATGAGGCAACGCGTCGGGCTGGCGCGCGCCCTGGCCTCCGGCACCGACATCATGCTCATGGACGAGGCGTTCAGCGCGCTCGACCCGCTCATCCGGCGGGACATGCAGGACCAGCTGATCGAGCTGCAGCAGGACCTGGACAAGACGATCCTCTTCATCACGCACGACCTCAACGAGGCGATGCGGCTGGGCGACCGGATCGCGATGATGCGCGACGGGCGGATCGAGCAGGTCGGCACCGCCCAGGAGATCCTCAACGCGCCGGTCAACCGCTACGTCGCGGACTTCGTCCAGGACGTGGACCGCTCGCGGGTGCTCACTGCCTCGGACATCATGGAGCCGCTCCAGGGAGGCGCGCCGGAGGGCGCCGTCGTCCCGGCCGAGGCGGCCCTGGCGGACCTCTTCGCCGACGCGACCGAGCACGAGCAGCTGGTCGTGCAGGGCACTGCCGGTGAGGCCGTCGGGACCATCCGGCGGGCCGACCTGCTGGCCGCGCTGCGCACCGACACGGCGACGTCCCCCACCGACGGGGCGACGCCCGGGTCCTCGACCGACACCCTGCAGCCGACCGGAGGTGCGGCATGAACGAGAACGACTCGATCGTCCCCCGGATCGAGATCGGCGAGTGGGGCGACACCGCTCTCGACTGGATCAACGACAACTTCGAGTGGCTGCTCGACTTCCTCGCGACCCTGCTGAACTGGCTGGTGAGCACGCTGACCGACGCGCTGGTGACCGTGCCGGCCCTGGTGCTGGTGGCGATCTTCGCCCTCATCGGGCTGCTGGTGCGCTCGTGGGAGCTCGCGGTGGGCACCGCCGTCACGTTCCTGCTCATCATCGCGATGGACCAATGGGTCACCGCGATGCAGACGCTGGCGCTCGTCCTCATGGCGACCCTGGTGGCCATCCTTATCGCGGTGCCGATCGGCATCCTCGCCGCCCGCAGCGACCGGGTCAGCGCGGTCGTGCGCCCGGTGCTCGACTTCATGCAGACGATGCCGGCCTTCGTCTACCTGATCCCCGCCGTCGTGTTCTTCGGCATCGGCGTCGTCCCGGGCGTCTTCGCCACGGTCATCTTCGCGCTCCCGCCGGGGGTCCGGCTCACCGAGCTCGGCATCCGCGGCGTGGACGCCGAGACGGTCGAGGCGGGGCAGGCCTTCGGTGCGACGCCGCGACAGATCCTGCGCGGCATCCAGCTGCCGCTGGCCATGCCCACCATCATGGCCGGCGTCAACCAGGTGATCATGCTCTCCCTGTCCATGGCCGTCATCGCCGGCATCGCCGGCGCGGACGGTCTCGGCAAGGAGGTCGTCGCCTCGATCTCCACCCTCGACGGCCCGCAGGGCATCGAGGCGGGGCTGGGCGTCGTCATCATCGCGATCTACCTGGACCGGGTCACGGCCGCGCTGGGCAAGCCCGGCGACTACCCGCACTCGCTCCTGGGCGTCCTGCGACGCCGCTCGGGCGACAACGGGGGCGGGCCGGACGGTGACGCGCAGGACGAGGCACGCAACCGGATCGAGGGCGGCGCCGACAAGGGCCGCGGACTCGCCCAGGTCGGACTCTGACCGACCACCCACTGACCAGACCGTCCCCGTGGCGGTCGCAGCAAGGAAGGAAGAACGACATGGCACGACGCACGCATACCTCAGCCCTGGCGCTGGCCCTGGCGGCCGGCCTCACGCTCGCCGCCTGCGGCAGCGACTCCGGGGGCGACACCGACGCGGGCGGGGACGCCGGCGGCTCCGAGGGGGGTGGCGCCTCGGGCACCATCACGCTCGGCTTCATCCCGTCCTGGACCGACGGGCTCTCCACCGCCTACCTGCTCGAGGACCAGCTCACCAAGCTCGGCTACGAGGTCGAGATGGAGGAGCTCACCGAGGCCGCGCTGCTCTACACCGGGCTCGCCAACGGTGACGTCGACATGTACCCGTCGGCGTGGCCCGAGGTGACGCACGCGGACTACATGGAGGAGTACGGCGAGGACATCGAGGACCTCGGTGCCTACTACGACAACGCCAAGCTCACCTTCGCGGTGCCGACCTACACCGAGATCGAGTCGATCGCCGACCTGACCGGCAACGCCGACATGTTCGGCGGTCAGATCATCGGGATCGAGCCGGGCGCCGGCCTCACCGCGGCGACCCAGGACTCGGTCATGCCGACCTACGAGCTGGACGGCGACTACGAGCTGGTCACGTCCTCGACGTCGGCCATGCTCACCGAGCTGGAGGGCGCCATCGCCGACCAGGAGGACATCGTCGTCACGCTGTGGCAGCCCTTCTGGGCCAACAGCGCCTTCGACGTGAAGACCCTCGAGGACCCGGAGGGCGCGCTCGGCGAGGCCGAGGCCCTGCACTTCCTGGGCACCGCCGGCTTCTCCGAGGAGTTCCCGGAGGCGGCCGAGCTGATCGCCGGCATCCAGCTGGACGACGAGCAGTACGGCGCGCTCGAGGACATGGTCGTCAACGAGTACGGCGAGGGCCAGGAGGCCGAGGCGATCGACGCCTTCCTGGAGGAGTACCCCGACGCCTTCGACACCATCGTCACCGAGGAGAGCTGAGCCTCACCGCCACCGGATTTCGACCTCTCGTTCCGTCGCCATGGCGACGGAACGAGAGGTCGAATTTCTGTGTCGGCACCCTCCGCGCCGCTGCTGCTGCGGACGTGACGCCCGGGCACCGCAGCAGTTGCGGTGCCCGCGACGATTTCCCGACCCGGAGGGCCGGCTGGGAAACTGGGCGGCGATGTCCACCACCCAGACCCGTATCTCCGTCGAGCTCGTGCCGCGCAGCGCGGAGTCGGTGCGCTCGGAGATGGGGCAGGTCGCGACGCGGCTCCCCGTGGTGGACACCATCAACATCCCGGACCTGCTGAAGTTCGACCTGCGCAGCTGGCAGGCGACCGAGGTGGCCCGCGAGGCGGCCACCCGGGGCGACGGGAGGGCATACCGCACGATCCCGCACATCCGGGCCGCCGACGTCGACCCGGACGCGCCGCTGCCGATGGCGGACGAGGCCCGACGCACCGGTGAGCTGCTGGTCGTCTCCGGTGACGACGCCGACTACTTCCACTCCGCGACCTACCCGGTGGACGCGGTCGACGTCATCCGGCGGGTCCGCGCCGAGCTGCCGGACGTGACGATCTACGCGGGCCTGGACCCGTACCGCCAGGCGATGACCACCGAGATGCGCTACCTGGACCGCAAGCTGGCGGCCGGGGCGAGCGGGATCTTCACCCAGCCGTTCTTCGACACCCACCTGATGGCCGCGTGGGCCGCGGTGCTGCCCCGCGACATCCAGGTCTGGTGGGGTGCGACATCGGTGACCACGAGCGGGGCGATGGGCTACTGGCGGCGTCGCAACCGGGTCGTCTTCCCCGACGGCTTCGACTCGGGTATGCCCTGGCAGCGTGACTTCGCCCGGCGCGTCGTCGACTTCGCCCGCGAGCGTGGTCACCACGCCTACCTCATGCCGGTGCGCGCCTCCGTCGTCGACTACCTCGACGGCGTGCTCTGAGACCCACCCTGACGCGACCGGCCTGTCGGCGGGTCGTGCCAGGATCACGGTATGACCTCGCCCACCTCGCCGGACGCGCAGCCGGAGGGCTCGCGCCCGGTCGCCGGGGAGGGGGACGGGCGCGCGCGTCAGGCGGTCGTCCTCATCCACGGCATCGGTGACCAGCGACCGATGGGGACGTTGCGGGGGTTCGTCGACGGCCTCGACCTGGGCCGGGCCTGGAGCAAGCCGGACCGGCTCAGCGACAACCTCGAGCTGCGGCGTATGTCGGTCTTCGGCCGCTACCGCCCCCCGACCGACCTCTACGAGCTCTACTGGGCGCACCACTCCCCCGAGTCCTCGCCGACCCAGGTCCTGTCGTGGGCGCTGCGGATGCTGCTGCGGCCACGCGCCTGGCGCGGCAGCCCGGTGGCACCGCTCGTCGCGCTGATCCAGCTGGTGGGCCTGCTCAGCGCGGTGGCCGCCGTGGTCATCCTGGTCCTCACCCTCTGGCAGGACGGCCTCGCGGGCGTGCCCCGCAGCGAGCCGCTGTGGATCACGACCGCGATCGCCCTCCTCCAGGGAGTGAGCCGGCCGCTGCTCTCGCGGCGGATCGCCGACGCCCAGCGCTACCTCTCCCCGCGCCCGGACAACATCGAGTCCCGGACGGCGATCCGTCGGGAGGGGCTGGAGCTGCTGCGGCGGCTGCACACCGCCGGGGTCTACGAGCGGGTCGTGGTGGTGGGCCACTCCCTGGGCTCGGTCATCGGCTACGACATCCTGCGCCTCTACTGGGACGAGGCCCGGCACCCGGACATCGACCGGGCCGGTCGGCAGCCGGAGGTCGAGCAGTTCTCGCTCGACTACCCCGACCCGCTGTCGGTGCGCTCCGGCGCGGTGCACATCTTCCAGGAGGCGCAGCACCGCCTCTGGCGCGAGTTCCGGGAGCGCGGCGTGCCTTGGCTGGTGACCGACTTCATCACCCTCGGCTCACCGCTGTGCCACGCCAGGGTGCTGCTCGAGACGCCGGACGCCTCGCTCCAGCGCCGGCAGGACGACCTGGAGTTCCCGACCTGCCCGCCGATGCCCTCGCTGGACCCGCAGGACGTGGACGACGAGCGGGAGCCTGCCTTCATCCCGGAGGTGCTGCGCCGGGGCTCCGGCGAGGACCAGCTGGTCCGGCAGGTCCTCGTCGGCAACCACGGGGCCCTCTTCGGCCCCACCCGGTGGACCAACCTCTACTTCCCGGTCCGCCGGTGGGTGGGCGGCGACCTCGTCGCCGGGCCGCTCGCGCCGGTCTTCGGCACCGGCATCCTCGACATCCCCGTCCGCCACAGCACGCCGCCGGGCGGGTGGTGGCGGAGGTGGGTCCCGCTCCGCCCGCACCTGCTCTACTGGGCGCCGCTGACCGACCCCGACGCGGTGCCGAGTGAGCGGGAGCGACGACGCGCGCAGGACCGCCGGCTGGGCACGAAGGAGGCGGTCCCCGCCCTGGTCCACGCGCTCGGTCTGGACACGAGGCGGTCCCGGCGCCCGCTCCCTCCACCCGACCCGGCGGGGCCCTGAGTCACAGCCGGCGCAGCGCGGTGGCGAGCAGCACCGGCTCACCCACCGCGTCCGAGGCGTCCAGGTCGCACTCGGCCTCGATCACCCAGTCGAGATCGCCCTCCGGGTCGGTGACGGTCTGGCTCACCCGCCAGACCCGCTTCGCGGCCCCGTCGGCGATCTGCGCCTGCTCCCCCGGCACCCGCTCCACCCGCAGGTGCTGCGGCCCCCGGGCGTCGGCGTCGAGCACCACCTGGTCGTGCTCGTCGTAGAACGCGCCGACCGCCCGGTCCCAGTCCTCCCGGCTCAGCAACGCCTCGATCGCCGGCTCCGGCAGCGCGGCGACCTGGGCCTCCAGGTCACCCAACGCCTCCCACGCGTCGTCGGCCACCAGCTCGACCCGGCGCCACATGGCGTTGCGGACCATCACCCGGAACGCGCGCTCGTTGCCGGTGATCGGCCGTGCGGGCAGGACGGCGGCACCCGCCGCCTCCGCGGCCGCCGCCTCGGCCACCCGCTCCGGGTCGGTGAGGGCCTCCCACTCCTCCAGCAGCGAGGAGTCGGTCTGCCGGATGGTCTCGCCGAGCCAGTGGACCAGGTCGTGCAGCGCCTCGGTGTAAGCCGCCTCCGGGACGGTCTGCCGCAGCGTGCGGTAGGCGTCGGTGAGGTAGCGCAGGACCACCCCCTCGGACCGCGCGAGCTGGTAGTAGCCGACGAACTCGGTGAAGCTCATCGCCCGCTCCCACATGTCGCGCACGACCGCCTTGGGCGACAGCGCGTCCGGCGCCACCCACGGGTGGGACTGGCGGTAGATCTCGACCGTCCCCTGGAGCAGCTCGGCCAGCGGCTGCGGCCAGCTGACCTCCTCGAGCAGCGCCATCCGCTCGTCGTAGTCCACGCCGTCGGCCTTCAGCTGCGCGACCGCCTCCCCCCGGGCGCGGTAGCGCTGGGCCAGCAGGACCGGCATCGGGTCGTCCAGGACGGCCTCGACGACGGACACGACGTCGAGGGGGTATGCCGGTGCCTCCCGGTCGAAGAGGTCCAGGGCGGCGAGCGCGAAGGGGGCGAGCGGCTGGTTCAGCGCGAAGTTCTCCGCGACGCCGGGGGCCAGGTCGATGCTGCGGGCGTCGTCGTCCTCGGGGTCGGCACGCACGAGCACCCCCGTCTCCAGCAGCGACCGGCCCAGGGCGATGGCGCGCCGGGCCAGCCGGCTCTGCACGGCGGGTGTCTCGTGGTTGTCCCGGAGCAGCCGCGACAGGTGGTCCACCGGATCACCCCGTCGGGCCACGGAGTTGAGGATCACCGCGTGGTCGACCTTCATCCTGGACTGCAGCGCCTCCGGCTCCGCGCCGACCAGCTTGGCGTAGGTCTGCTCGCTCCAGGAGACGAAGCCCTCGGGCGGCTTCTTCTTCTGCACCCGTCGCTGCTTCTTGGGGTCGTCGCCCGCCTTGGCCAGTGCGCGCGCGTTCTCGATCGCGTGCTCCGGGGCCTGGACCACGACATACCCGGAGGTGTCGAAGCCGGGTCGTCCCGCCCGTCCCGCGATCTGGTGGAACTCGCGGGCGCGCAGGACCCGCTGCCGTGACCCGTCGAACTTCGCCAGACCGGTGAACAGGACGGTGCGGATGGGCACGTTGATGCCGACCCCGAGGGTGTCGGTGCCGCAGATCACCTTGAGCAGGCCGTCCTGGGCCAGCTGCTCGACGAGGCGCCGGTAGCGCGGCAGCATCCCGGCGTGGTGCACCCCGACCCCGTGCCGGACCAGCTGCGACAGGGTGCGCCCGAAGCCCGCGGTGAACCGGAACGCCCCGATCCGGGTGCGGATCGCCTCCTTCTCGGCGGCGTCGACCAGCGGGACGGACAGCAGCGACTGGGCCCGCTCCACCGCGTCCCGCTGGGTGAAGTGGACGACGTAGACCGGCGCCTGGCGCTCCTCCAGCAGGGTCTGGATGGTCTCCGGCACCGGCGTCATCGCCAGCTCGGGGGCGAAGTGCAGCGGGACCGGGCGCTCCGCCCCGGCCACCAGGGCCGTGGCCCGTCCGGTGCGCCGGGTGAGGTCCTCGCGGAACCGGGCGGTGTCGCCCAGGGTGGCGGACATGAGGACGAACTGCGCCTGCGGCAGGGTGAGCAGCGGCACCTGCCAGGCCCAGCCGCGCTGCCCGTCGCCGTAGTAGTGGAACTCGTCCATCACCACGACCCCGAGGTCGGCACCCTCGCCCTCGCGCAGCGCGATGTTGGCCAGCACCTCGGCGGTGCAGACCACGATGGGCGCATCGGCGTTGACCGCGGCGTCGCCGGTGAGCATGCCGACGTTCTCCGCGCCGAAGACCCGGCAGGCGTCGAAGAACTTCTCGCTGACCAGCGCCTTGATCGGGGCGGTGAGGAAGGCGACCTCGTCCCGCGCCAGCGCCAGGAAGCAGGCCGCGGTCGCCACCAGCGACTTGCCGCTCCCGGTAGGGGTGGCCAGCACCACGTTGCTGCCCTCCAGCAGGTGCAGCAGCGCCTCCTCCTGGTGCGGGTAGAGCGTCGTGCCCCGCTCGGCCGCCCAGCCGGTGAAGGTGTCGAAGAGGGTGTCGGCGTCGAGGTCGCCGGCACGCGCGCCGGGCGGCAGCAGGTCGGTGAGGGTCTGGTCGGTGGGCATCACCGACCATTGTGGGCGATCGGCTCAGCTGCGCGGCACCCGCACCACCTGGCCCACGTCGATGACGTCCGGGTCGGTGATCGTCCCCGGGTTCGCCGTGACCAGACGGTGGTAGAGGCTGCCGTCCCCGTAGTAGTGGTCGGCGATCCCCCACAGGGTGTCCCCGGGGACGACCGTGTGCTCCTGGTAGACGGCATACCCCGGCACCACCTGCGGGCCGTGCACCACCTGCACGCTCTGCAGGTCCATCTCGTCCTCGCCGTCCCGGGGCGAGGGCCAGAAGACGTCCACCGTCAGGAGGGGTCGGGTGAACGCGGCTCCGGAGAGGTCGACCTCGACCTGGAACTGGCCGTGGCCGCCGACGCCGTCGCCCGCGCTGAAGTGTCCGACCACCTCGTCGTGCCCCTCGCCGACCCGGTAGTTGAAGGTGGCCTCGAAGGCGCCACCGGCCGTGCCGGCGATGAGGAAGGTGTTCGAGACGAGGTCGAACTGCTGCGGTTGCTGGATCTGGATGCTCACGAGCACCACCTCGTTTCCGTGACGTCACGATACTCCTGCGAGCCGCCGCGCGGGGGCTCCCGGCGTGGGGCACGATGGGCAGATGCTCAGCGTCGACCTCTCGCGCCGGCTGCACGGCGCCGGCCTCATCTGGTCGCCCCTGGCCGGTGACCGTTTCGTCGTGGACCGCCCGGGGATGTCGCACGACGTGTTCTACCTCGCCGACATGACGGTCGAGGTGCACGAGTTCGTCGGCGGGTCGGTGATCGGTTTCAACGGTGTCGCGGAGTGGGCGCTGGACTCGGTCGCCCTGGACGACACGGTCTGGCTCCCGCGCGAGGACCAGCTCCGCGCCGTCCTGGGCCACGACTTCGTCGGGCTGGGCAAGCGGGGACGCGAGCCGGACGACGTGTATGCCGTCGTCGCCCTGGTCGAGGGGTCGCCGCAGACCTTCACCCACCAGGACGCCGAGGAGGCCTACGGCCTGGCGACGCTGGCCGTCCTCGAGCAGCGCCACTGACGCACCAGCGGCGTCTCCCGCTAGCCTGAGCCATGGCGCCGGACGAGACGGAGTTCTTCCACACCGACAGAGCTCACTACGAGTACCTGCGCCAGCAGCGGGAGCAGGCCGAGATCGACGCGGCGGCGGAGCGGTCGCGCAACGCCGGGTGCGGGTTGCTCTGGCTCCTCCCCGCCCTCCTGGCGCTCGGGTCCGTCCTGGCTCTCGACGACGTCCTCGCGGCCTATCCGCCGTGGAGCGAGGGGATCGAGGGGCTGCTCCCGACGACCTGGGCCGAGGGGGCGCGCAACCACTGGTGGGGCGCCCTCCTCCTCGGCCTCGGCGTCCTCACCCCGCTGTGGCTGCTGGCCTGGCTGCTCGCCGCGGTCCGTCGCTCCGTGGCGGTCCGTATGCCCCGCGGCTGGGCGGCGGGGCTCGTGCGCTGGGTGTGGCTCACGGTGCTCACCGCGGTCCGCGCCACGGTCACCCTGGCCGGGTTGGTGACGGCCTGGCAGGTGGTGCGGCTGGTCCGGGGCATCCCGCTGCAGGACGTCGCGGACGTGCAGACCCCGCTGCTCGTGGTGGTGACCCTGGTGGGCGTCGCCTCGGCGCTGCGCGCCATCGCCCTGCACCGGCAGCTGCCGACCCGGCAGCCCGGGTGGTGACGGCACCGGCTCAACGCCGGATCGTCACCTGCGGGGCATACATCTGCATCACCTCGAGCGCCCGGTCGTGCGCCTCGTCGCCGGACCCGGCGCACGCCGCGGCGGCGACCTCCACGGTGCACCCGGCGTCCGCGGCCGCGAGCGCGGTGGAGAGCACGCAGCAGTCGGTGGCGACCCCGGCGAGCACCAGGTGCGCGTCGGCACCCACCACCTCGCGCAGCCGGTCGCCCCACTTCCCGAAGGTCGGCTCGGTCACGGTGTAGGGCAGCCGGAGGTCGGCGATCTCGTCGACCAGGTCGAAGATCGGGTCGAAGGGCTCGCGGTCGGCGAAGGGGAAGCGCTCGAAGTACGGCGCCCAGGAGCCGTGCTTGACGTGCGGGGGCGTCCACCGGGTCTGGACCACCCGGTCGCCGTGCTCGTCGACGAGCTCGCGGATCGGGCCGAGGGTCTCGGCGAACCGGGGTGCGCACCACTCCGAGGCCGGATCGGCGAAGATCCGCTGCGCGTCGACGATCACCAGCCAGCCGGGCGTCATACCCGCTCCGTCTCCTGCCGGCGCACGATCGAGCGTCCGAGAGCGAGCCAGCCGAGGAAGCCGATGGCCAGGGCCACCAGCACGCCGAGGTTGGCCCACGCCCAGGTGCCCTCCTTGCCGCCCAGACCGAGCGGGCCGAGCAGGTAGCCCTGCCAGTTGTTCCATGCCGCGGCGTCGGCGAAGAGGTTGATGACCAGACCCCAGCCGATCACCGAGCCCCCCACCATGAGGCCGATGGCGGTCCAGTTCCAGTCGCCGTAGCGGCCCGTCGGGTCGAAGAGCGCCCGCTCGTCGTAGTCCCTGCGCCGCAGCGCGACGTCGGCCATGAGGATCCCGGCCCAGGCCGCGATCGGGACCCCGAGGGTGATGAGGAAGCTCTGGAAGGGCGCCAGGAAGCTCTGGGCGAAGAAGACGACCCAGATCGTCCCCAGCGTGAGGATCGTGCCGTCGATCAGCGCCGCGGCCGGCCGCGGGATGTCGATGCCGAGCGAGAGCAGCGTGAGGCCCGAGGAGTAGATGCCGAGCACGGCGCCGCTGACCAGGGCGAGCACCGCGGCGAGCAGGAACGGCACGAGGAACCAGATCGGCAGGATCGTGGCGAGGGTGCCGATCGGGTCATTGACGATGCCCTCCTCGAGCTCGGGCTGGGAGCCGATGAGCAGCAGGCCGTAGACCACCAGCAGCGTCGGTGCGAGCGCGCCGCCCAGGGTGTTCCAGAAGGCGATGGCGCTGCCGCTGGCGTCCCGGCGCTGGTAGCGGGACCAGTCCGCGGCGATGTTGATCCAGCCGAGGCCGAAGCCGGTCATGAGCATGACCAGCGCGCCGATGACGGACTCGGTCGATCCGGCCGGGCGGGAGGTCACCGCGGCCAGGTCGATCCGGTCCAGGGTCATCAGGATGTAGGCGATGGTGGCCGCGCCGGTGAGCCAGGTCAGGATCGACTGCAGCCGCATGATGGTGTGGTAGCCGGCGACCGACGCGGCCACGATGAGCGCGGCGATGACGGCGCACGCGAGGATCGTGGTCGTGGTGCCGCCTCCCCAGCCCAGCTGGGTGAAGACGGTCGCGGTGGCCAGGACGGCCATGATCGCCAGGAAGGTCTCCCAGCCCATGGAGATGAGCCAGGAGAAGACGCCGGGGACCTTCTGGCCCTTGACCCCGAAGGCGGCTCGCGAGAGCACCATGGTGGGAGCCGAGCCGCGCTTCCCGGCGATCGCGATGATCCCGCAGGCCAGGAAGGAGGCGACCACCCCGATCACCGTGACGACGAGCGCCTGGGTGAAGTTGATCCCGAAGCCGAAGACGTAGCTGCCGTAGCTGATCCCGAAGACCGAGACGTTCGCGGCGAACCAGGGCCAGAAGAGGTCGCGCGGGCGCGCGGTCCGCTCCGACTCCTCGATGATCTCGATCCCGTTCGTCTCGACCAGGGTGCGCTCGGTCTCGGTCAGCCGCTTCGACGCCGGTGCGACGGTCTCGCTCATGGCGACACTCTCCCACAGGCCCCGGATACGGTGGGGGTATGACGGGGACACCCAGACCAGAGGATCAGCACCCGGACCGAGCGCAGGGCCCGGACGAGGTGCAGCCGCCGATGACCATCATCGGTGGACCGGCGGCCCAGGACACCCCCGACTGGAGCCCGGACCAGGGCAACACCCCGGCGACGAGCCCGGGACCGGCATACCCCCAGCGCTCGGGCGGCAGCGGGGAGCCGCTGTCGCTCACCGGGATCTTCAGCTCGATCAGGCGGACCGGGCGGTGGGAGGTGCCGCCCTCGGTGTCGGTCGTCGGCGGCTTCTCCGAGACCGTGCTGGACCTGCGCGAGGCGGTGATCACCTCCCCCGTGGTCGAGGTCAAGGTCTACGACGCCTTCTCGAACTGCAAGATCATCGTGCCGCCCGGGGTCGGGGTCGACCTGGGCAGCGGCGCCTCGGTCTTCAGCAACGAGAAGAGTGACTACCAGGGCGTCGCCGACCCGGGGATGTGGCGGTTGCGGGTGCTGCACTACGGCGCCTTCAGCAACACCGAGGTGATCACGCTGGCGGCCGGCGAGTCCGAGCCCAAGTGGTGGAAGCGCTCCTGATCCCGCCCGTCGATCACCCCGCGCCACGTCGATGTGGTGCCCTCGGCGCAGAGGTGTGAGCGGCACCCGAGCCTGGACGGATTATCGAACACTTGTCTATTCTGAGTCATCATGCTAGACTCTCATCAGAACGTCAGTTCGATGACGAGGAGGGGGCATGGCAGCCGTCAGCACACTGCCGACGTCGGGGGAGTCCGACGCGCTGCAGGTGCTGGGTGTGCTCGCCGCCACCCGCTCCGGGGTCGATGCCCGGCTGATCGAGACGACGCGGCTGATCGTGGCGGCGATCGCGGACCAGCTGCTGGTGGAGAAGGGGTTCTCCGCCGTCGGTGAGCTCACCGACGGGCAGCGCAGGAGGTGGCGGGCGGAGGCCAAGAGGCTGGCGTGCGCCGAGGTCGAGCTGAAGCTGGGGGCAGGGGTCACCGAGGCGCGGCAGCTGGTCGGCCTGGCCTGCGCCCCCGTCGGCGTGCGGACCGACGTGATCGCGGCGCTGGACCGGGGTGAGATCACCTGGCTGCAGGCCAGGTCCTTCTGGAAGCGGTGCGGATCCCTGCCGGTGGACTCCGCCGAGGTGGTCAGCGAGGCCCTGTTCGGGACCGATCCGGCCGCTGCGGCCCCGGAGCGGCTGGACCCGCAGGGCGAGCTGCGGGAGCGCCCCTGGCACGAGGCGGACTACGCCGCCGCGCTGCAGCGGGAGGCGGTCCGGGCCGAGGGCCAGGACGTGCAGGCGGAGCGGGAGCGTCGCCGGGCCGCGTATGCCGCCCGTCGCGCCGAGCTGGTCGTCCACGACGACGGGACCGGCACCCTCTCTGTCACGGGTCCGTTGATCTCGATGTGCGCGGCGCACACCCGCATCGAGCGCGCGGCGCGGCTGCTGCGCAAGCAGGGCGATCCGCGCACCCTCGACCAGCTGCGGGCGGACGTCACGGCCGCGCTCCTGGTCCACGGGTCGGTCGCTCCCCCGGCGACGCACGACGAGTTGGGCGTGCCGGACCTGGGCGAGGTGAGCCGGGTGGTCAGCGCCCTGCCCGCGGTCGAGCTGCAGGTCGTCGTGCCCTGGGACGCGCTCGCCGGCACCGACGCGCCCACCACGGTGAACCCGACGAACCCGACGGCCCCGACAGAGCCAACCGACCCGACACAGCCGACGGACCCGACGAATCTGCCTCGGGCCGTCCACCACCCCTGCGACGATCCCCCGCGATGTCGTCGCGCTCGGCGCGGTGTCGGGTTGGTCCTCGGGCGGCACCCTGCCTACCTCACGCCCGGCCAGATCCGCGAGCTGGCCTTGCAGCACGGCACCACCCTGCGCCGGCTGCTCACCGACCCGGCCGACGGCCGGCTGATCGAGCGCAGTCTGCGGGCCTACCGACCGGATGCGGCCATGCGACGCCAGGTCCTCGCCGCGGACGTGCACGCCCGCGCCCCGGGCTCCCGCCACCCGGGGACGTCCTGCGAGATCGACCACGTCCTCCCCTGGGGCGAGGCCGGTGGCAGCACCACCGAGACCAACCTGGCCCTGCTCGGCAAGCGGCACCACCAGCTCAAGACCGCCGGCCACGCCTTCGCCGAGATCAACGACCTGCGCGATCTCACCTGGACCACCCTGCTCGGGCAGGCCGAGACCACCCGTGCCCACGACTACCGCCAGTACCTCGACGGGACGATGAGTCGCGACGCGCAGGGTCAGGACTGGACCGCGAGTGCCGACCGACCGGACCCGGACCGGTCCACGAGTGCGCACGCACCCGCCCCGGACCGTGCCGACGTCGGCGAGGACGACTGGATCCGCCGCGACCGCGCCAACCGGGCACTCTACGCCGCCCTCGCCCACCGCGGCCCGGACGCGTTCCTGACCGATGCCGACGACCACCTCGGGTCCGCCGAGCACGGCGGAGCCCTCGGTGGCTGGCTCTTCGTCACCCGCACCACCCCGGGCGGGGCACGGCGGCACGGCGCCGCACCGGACACCGAGACCGTCGGCCAGGTGCTCGGGTTTACCGAGGCTGAGGCACCCTCCGGCCCGGCCGCACCAGCCAGGCCGTCCCCCACCTCGAGCACCGGGCGGGACGCCGCACCGCCCCGGGACGACGAAGGTGCACCGCACCCACGGGCACCCTGGCGACCCACGCACGACCAGCCGCCTCCGTTCTAGGGAGGCGGAGCGCGGCGGCTAGCCTGGAGCCTGGCGTGCCGACCCGACCGACGGGACCAGGCACCAGGGCCTCTAGCTCAATTGGCAGAGCTGCGGACTTTTAATCCGTAGGTTCCGGGTTCGAGCCCCGGGGGGCCCACCTCGACGGCCCGCACCAGCGGTGAGGCCCGCCAGGGAGGCCCTCGGTCACGCGTCCACGGCGGCCGCGGCATACACCGAGATGTGCTCGGCGGCGAGACCCGGCCAGGCCATCAGCCCGTAGGGCGTCTGCGCCACCACCAGCCTGCTCCGGGACAGCAGCTCGCCCAGCGCCGTGGCCGTCGACACCGGGTGCGCCGGGTCGTCCTCCCAGGCCAGCACCAGGGTGGGCGTCGTGATCCGCGCGACCTCCGCCGGCGCCGGCAGGTCGGTGCCGGCCGCACCCCGCAGGATCGTGGGCAGCAGCGCCTCCGGCACCGACGGCTCCGTCTCCGGGGCGTCCGCGAGCGCCGGAGGACCGGGGGCCGTGCTCGCCCGGTGCACGAACGCCCCGACGCCCTCGGCCTCGATCAGCGCGGCGTCCGCGCGATAGCTCTCCGCCTGCGCCGGGCGCGTCGCCCACGCCGTGGGCGGCACCACCAGGCAGAGCGAGGCGAAGCGCGCGGGATCCACCACCGCCGCGTGCAACAGCGTGCCTGACCCCATCGACGGCCCCACTCCGTGCACCTTCTCCCCCGGGGCCACGTGGTCGAGCAGCGCCAGCAGGTCGTCCGCGAGCCGTCGCCAGTCGTAGTCCCCGGCCACCGCCGTGCCGGTGGAGCGGCCGTGCCCGCGGGCGTCGTACCTGAGGACGCGGTGTCCCCGCAGCGCCCTCACCAGGTCCAGGCCGAGACGCGCGTCCCGCTCCCGCGAGGACGTCAGCCCGTGCAGCTGCACCACGAGCGGACCCTCGTCCCCGCTGATCTCGAAGTCGAGGGACGCGTCGCCCGCTCGGAAGGTCGGCATGCGCCTAGAGTACGAGCCCATGCGGCTCACCAACGTGGGGATGATGGTCCTGCCGCAGGGGCAGGTCAGCAGCTACACCGTCCGGGTCGCGAGCCGGACCCAGGAGCTGCCCGTCTCCTTCGACCAGCGCCGCCACGTGGGCGCCGGTCCACGGGCCGGGTCGTGGATGGCGATCTCCTTCCGGTTGCCCGCGGGCACGTCGCCGGCCGACGTGGAGGCCGCCTGGCTCTCCGTGGTCGACCGTCACGGGACGCTGCGGACCGTCTTCACCGGGGGCGGCCAGGTGCGGCTGCACGGCGCCGAGGTCCGGCCCGGGGCCTGGCGCGATCTCGAGGTCACCGGCAGACGCAGCCGAGACGTCGTCCGCGAGTGCTTCGACGAGCTCTGTCAGCCCTTCGCCCAGCCCTCTCACGCGCTCTGCCTGGTCCGGCCGGACGCCCCCGACGAGCTCGGGGACGACCGCCCCGTCCTGCTCGTCGGCGCGGACCACGCGCACGTCGACATGTGGTCGGTCGCGGTGCTCGCCCGGGACCTCCTCGCGGCCCTGGGCGGCGACCCCGCACCCGGCACCGCCCTGCCCTTCGCCACCCACACCGCCGAGCTGGAGGCGGCCCCGCCCGCGCCGGCTCAGGTGCATACCCGGTGGTCGCAGATCCTGGCCGACGGCGGCGGATGGATGCCCACCTTCCCGATGCCGCTCGGGCCCCTCGACCCGGCCCCGGCGGAGGTGGTGGAGGTCCGCGACGTGCTCGACGAGGCCGGGTGGCAGGCGGTCGAGGAGGTCGCCGCGCGGCACGGTGCCCGACCGATCACGCTCGCCGTCGCCCTCCTGACGGAGGTATGCCTGGAGCTGGCCGGCGCACCGCTGCGCGCCGTCTTCCCCGTCCACAGCCGGCACGAGTCGCGGTGGCACGACTCGGTGGGGTGGTTCATCACGAACGCGGTGCTCGAGTGCCGTGCGGCGGAGCTGGAGACGGCGCGGGCCGCGGTCGTCGAGGCCGTCGACCTCGGGTCCTACCCGCTGGCCCCGATCCTGGAGCCCCACGGCGGGATGCCCGAGGGACCGGGGATGTTCGCGCTGTCCTGGTTGGACACCCGCCGGCTGCCCGTCCGGCTCGATCCGGGGGTGCGGGCGCAGTACGTCTCGGCGGCGATCCGGACCGACAGCGTGATGGTCTGGTTCGTCGTGACCGAACAGGGCCTGCAGCTGCGGGCGCGCTATCCCGACACCGCGGAGGCCCGAGCCTCGCTCACCAGCTGGCTGGACGCCGTGCACCGCCGGTTCCGCCAGGCCGCCGCGGGCCCTCGACCCACCTGACCGGCGTGGTCAGGCCCCCGACCCCTCGCGCACGACCGACGAGGTCGCCACGTCGTCGACGATGTCGATGACCACCCGTGTCATCTCGATGAGCGCGCCGTAGAGCGGCCACCGCTCGGCGGCCAGGTCGGCGTCGGAGAGCCGCGCGGCGAGATCGTCGACGTCGCCACGCAAGGCCCGGACGTCAGCCTCCGGGACCGCCACCCGGCGCCCCAGCTCGTCCAGGAGGTCCACCCAGACGTCGCGGAAGGCAGGATCCCAGTCCTCCGCCTGCTGGGTCGACTCATGGATCAGTCGCGCCATGCCACGCACCTGGGCGATCCCCTCCTCGAGCCGCTCCAGCACCCTCGACAGCTCCTGCGAGTCCTTCGCGCGCCGACGCCGGGGGTTGCCCCAGGTGCTCTCCTGCGCCTCGTAGACCAGGCGCCACGCACTCTCCAGCCGGCGGTCCAGGGTGCGCGTCCGGTCCACCCAGCCCCAGGTGCGCTCGTCGTCCGCCCCCTCACGCAGTCCGTCCGCCATCTCCTGCAGCAGCCGCCCCAGCCCTCGGTCGAGGTCCTCGATGTGCCGCCGGGCGGTCTCGCCACCCAGCGGTGCGGCCACCGCCGCGTTGACCAGCAGCGCGACGACGACCCCGAGCGCCGTCGCCGCCAGACGGTCGGCCAGGCTCCCCACACCGGTCTCGCTCGCGGTGGTGATGACGAACAGCACCGTGGTGGCGACCGTCAGTCCCTCCTGGCGGAGCACGCCGACGCGCGCCAGCAGCAAGGCGACCAGCAGGGCGACCGCGAGGGTGACCACGCCCTGCCCGCCGACCTGCACGGCGAGGAAGGCGAGCGCCACGCCGGCCGAGGTGGCCAGCACCGCCTGGGTCCCGCGGGACACGGTGCGGTAGACCGTCGCGTGCACGGTCAGCAACGCCGTCCAGGGGGCCAGGAAGGCCTGGTGCAGGCCGAGCACCGCGTCGGCCAGGATCCAGGCTGCGACGGCCGCCACCACGCTCTTCACGACCTGGAGCAGGTCGCTCTGCACGTCGGGGCGCCGCAGCCAACCCACGAGGGCAGCGCGACGAGAGTTCATGCCCCCCAGTCTCACACCCGCACCGGCACGCCTACGCCCGCGCGGAGCTCCGCTCCAGCACCCGCCCCAGGAACCGCGACAGCACGTGACGCTCGGCCTCGTCCATCCCGTCGAAGAACAGCCGGCGGACCGTGCGCACGTGGTCCGGCGCCGCGCCCGCCAGCGCCTCCCGGCCCTCGTCGGTCAGCACCACGAAGGCGCCGCGCCCGTCCTCGGCGCACTCCACCTTCTCCACCAGACCGCGCGCGGCCATCCGGCGCAGGTGGTGCGAGAGCCTGGACCGCTCCCAGTGCATCTGCTGCGCCAGGGCGGACACCCGCAGCCGCCCCTCCTCCGAGTCGGACAGGCGCACCAGGGTCTCGAAGTCCTGCAGGGACAGCTCGCTGTCCGAGTGCAGCGCCCGCCCCATGGCTGCCGGGAGCTCGGTCTGGACGCGCAACCAGGCGCGCCACACCTTCATCTCGGACTCCTCGAGCCAGGGGACGTGAGTGGTCGTGTCCATACCTCCAGCATACCAGTTGCGTGACACGTCACGGAGTATTAGAGTGCACTCTGTTGAAGCATCAACAAACCACAGAGAGGACCCACCATGTCCGAGACCACCGCCAGCACCAGCCTGAGCGACCTGGACGGCAGCTACGCCATCGACGCCTCCCACAGCCGCGTCGGCTTCTCCACCCGCCACGCCATGGTCACCAAGGTGCGCGGCGCGTTCAACGAGGTCGAGGGCACCGCCAGCACCGGCCCCGACCTGCAGGACGCCGCCATCCAGGTCACCATCCAGGCCGGCTCGGTCGACACCCGCTCCGCGGACCGCGACGGCCACCTGAAGTCGGCCGACTTCTTCGACGTCGAGTCCTACCCGACCATCACCTTCACCTCCACCGAGGTGTCCGCGGTCGACGCCGACACGCTGCGCGTGACCGGCGACCTCACCATCAAGGACGTCACCCAGCCGGTGACCGTCGACTTCGAGTACGCCGGTGCGGCCACCGACCCGTTCGGCAACGAGCGCGTCGGTTTCGAGGGTTCGACCGTGGTGAACCGCAAGGACTTCGGACTCACCTGGAACGCCGCGCTGGAGACCGGAGGCGTTCTGGTGGCCGAGAAGGTTACTCTTGAGTTCGAGATCTCGGCCATCAAGTCCGTCTGATCTCGAGCACTCCCCGGGTGCCCCCTGCGACAAGCCCGGGTGAGCGACGGCCCCGCCGGCCCCTGTGACCCGGCGGGGCCGTTGTCATCTCAGCTGCGGAACTGCGTGAACTCCGCCGTCTGCGGGTCCGGGAACATCCGCTCCGCGGTGTCCAGACCGCCGATCGCGCGCATCTGCTCCGCGTCCAGCTCGAAGCCGAAGACGTCGGCGTTGGAGACGATGCGCTCGGGCGTCGCCGACTTGGGGATGACGATCCGGCCCTCCTGCAGGTGCCAGCGGATCACCACCTGCGCCGGGCTCACGCCGTGCGCGGCCGCCGCCTCGGTCACGGCGGGCAGCTCCAGGTCCGCGCCCTGCCCGATCGGGGCATAGGCCTCGACGGCCAGCCCGGCATCCCGGGAGGCGAGCTGGGTCTCCGGTTGCTGGAAGGACGGGTGCACCTCGATCTGGTTCACCGCCGGCGTCACCGAGGCACCCGCCATCAACGAGGCGAGGTGGTCGGGGAGGAAGTTGGAGACGCCGATCGCGCGGACCGACCCCTTGGCATACAGCTCCTCGAAGACCTCCCACGTCTCCCCCGCCAGTCCCTTGCCCGGGACCGGCCAGTGGATGAGGTAGAGGTCGACCGCCTCGACGCCGAGCGCCTCGCGGGATGCCTCGAAGGCGTCCCGCGCGCGGCCACGGCCCTGGTCCCCGTTGCGCAGCTTCGTGGTGAGGAAGACCTCCTCCCGCGGCAGCCCGCTGGCGCGCAGCGCCGCACCGACACCGGCCTCGTGGTAGTAGCCGGCGGCGGTGTCGATGTGGCGGTAGCCGGCCTCGAGGGCGGCCTCGACCACCCGTTGGGTCTCCTGCTCGTCGACCTGGAAGGTGCCGAAGCCGAGCTGCGGGATCCGGACGTCGTTGTTGAGGGTCATCAGTGGCTGACTCGTCATGCATTCCACCCTACGTCGGGCACACTGGGGGTATGTCGTGGGACGACTTCCCCGACGACCTCGGCGATCCGCAGAGGTGGGACGGGCAGGACGAGACGGCAGCGCAGTGGCAGATGAGCCGCCACCTGCAGGTGCAGCTGCCGGGTCTCGTCGCGCGCAGGGTGCCGTTGCGGGGGGTGACACCTGGACCGCTCCAGGGCGTCGGCAGGCTGCGCATGGCCGACTCCACCACCTTCCTGGTCGGGGCTGCCCAGCCTGGTGACCTGGGGCGGATCGTGCGGGCCCTGCACAACAAGCACGCGATCACGATCTCCCGCTGGGAGCACCGCGACGAGGGGTTGCTGCTCACCCTGGCGGGAGCACCCGGTCGTGAGCCCGTGCAGGTCTGGCTCGTCGGCCCGGACCAGCCCGACTGACCTCGGAGCGCTCCGTCGCCAGGTGCGTCGCACGGAGCATGGCGCGGGCCTTGGCGCGGGTCTCGGCATACTCCTCGGCGGGGTCCGACAACGCGGTCACCGCTCCCCCGACGCCGAAGGCGAGCTCCCCGGACGGGCTCAGCGTGAGCGTGCGGATGACGATCGAGGTGTCCATCGAGCCGTCCAGCCCGATCCACCCCACGGCGCCCGAGTAGACGCCGCGCGCCTCGCCCTCCAGCCGATCCAGGATCTCCATCGTGCGCACCTTCGGCGCACCGGTCATGGAGCCGCCGGGGAAGCAGGACCGGAGCACGTCGGTCGCGCCCATGCCGGGGGCGAGCTCACCACGGACGGTGGAGACCAGCTGGTGCACGGTCGCGTAGCTCTCGACGGCGAAGAGCTCGGGCACGTGCACGCTGCCGGACCGGCAGACGCGGTGCAGGTCGTTGCGGAGCAGGTCCACGATCATGAGGTTCTCGGCACGGTCCTTCACCGAGCCCGCCAGCTCGGACGCCAGCCTGGCGTCCTCCTCCGGCGTGCTGCCGCGCGGCCTGGTGCCCTTGATCGGGCGCGCCTCGACGCACCTGTCGGTGACCGACACGAAGCGCTCGGGCGAGCCGCTAAGGACGCTCCCGCCCGGCGTGCGCAGCCATGCACCGCGGGGGACGGGAGAGACCTCCCGCAGCGCCCGGTAGAGGTGGGCCTCGTCCACGTCCTCGACCCGCGCCCGGTATGCCGTCGTGAGGCACACCTCGTAGGACTCGCCCCGGGCGATCTGCGCCTGGGCCCGGCGCACCTTGTCCAGGTAGGCCAGCTCACCGTCCCGGGCCAGCCACTGCACCGACCCCTGGTCCGCGCCGGCGGCCCCGGGCTCCGGGTCGTGCCTCGCCCGCGGGGCGCGCCGCACCGCGTCGGCCACGTGGCCGGCCCAGCGCCGCTGCTCGGCGGCGACCGCCTCGTCCTCGAGCCAGATCGCCCACACCCGCCCGGTCGTGTGGTCCAGCACCACCCCCCGGTCGGCGAAGGTGAGCCACGCGTCCGGCCACGGGGAGCGGTGGGCGGCGGCGCCACCCGTCTCCGCCTTGAGCTCGTAGCCCCAGTAGCCGACGAACCCGGGCCGCCAGGGCAGGTGCTCCGGGACGGTGTCCCCGCCCTCGAGCAGGTGCCACCGGTCCAGCTCGGCGTCCAGCCGATCGAGCAGGTGCTCCCCGCCGACCCGGTGCGTCAGCTCGGCGGCGAGCGGCCCGCGCGAGTCGACGACGAGCGACCAGCCCGTGCCCTCCGAGGAGTCCAGCCACACCGATGTCGCCGCGTCCCCCACCAGCGCGTCCCGCAGCGCAGGCGCGTCGGGCCCGGGACCGGCCGGGTCGATCCGGCGCGCCCGCAGCGTGACCGCCCGGCCGCCGGGCCGGTGCGCCTGAGGGCGCATGGCGTCACCGACCGCCACCGCGGCAGAGTGGGCGGCGCCCGTGCCGTGCGCGCCGTCGTGCAGGTCGACACCCGCGAGCGCGAGGAAGTTGGCCACGATCCGGTCCCCGTGCTGGGACAGCACCGACTCCGGGTGGAACTGCACTCCCCAGAAGGCGGCGTCCGGGTCGGCCAGCGCCATCACCGCGCCGTCGTCGGCCGCCCGGGCGCTCACCCGGAGCCGGGAGCGCAGCGGCTCCCGCACCTCGAGGGAGTGGTAGCGCACGACGTGCAGGGGTGCCGGCACCCCGGCGAAGATCCCCGTGCCGTCGTGCTCGACCGGGCTCACGATGCCGTGCCGGGTCACCGCCATCTCCTCGACGTCCTCGCCGGCGACGTGCGCCAGTCCCTGGTGGCCCAGGCATACCCCCAGCACGGGGACGGTGCGCTGTCGCAGCGCGGCGGCCGACAGACCCAGGTCCGCCGGGACCTGCGGTCGCCCGGGACCCGGACCGATGACGACGGCGGCGAACCGGAGCAGCTGCTCCGGGTCCGCCTCGTGGTCGTGCCGCCACAGCACCGGCGGCCGTCCCAGGACGCGGTGCACCAGGTCGGCGAGGTTGTAGGTGAAGCTGTCGAGGTGGTCGATCAGCAGGACCTCGGACGGCACGGGCTCACCCCCGGGGTCGGAGCCGGACCTGCGGCAGCTCGGGCGCGGGGAGCGAACCGCCTCCGGGGTAGTCGACCGCACCGAAGCGGCCGTCCGAGCGGTGCCCCATCTCCTCCTGCCACTCCTCCCGGGCCTGCACGACCTCCTCGTGCGAGCGGCCGATGAAGTTCCACCACATGACGATCTGCTCACCGAAGGGCGGCCCGCCCAGCAGCAGCACCCGGGTCCCGTCGTCGCCGGCCTCCAGCTCCAGGCTCGCCCGGCCGGGCGCGAGGCAGGCCAGCTCGGCCCGGTCGACGGTCCGCCCGGCGACGCCCACCTGGCCCTCGTCGACGAGCACCCCGTGCTCGTGATCCACGTCGACCTCCACGCTCAGCCGTGCGCCGGGCTCCAGGACGACCTCGGCCCCGAGCAGCGGGGTATACGTCGTCACCGGGGAGGCGATCCGCTGCTCCCCCACGCCCAGCTCGCCGAGGAAGGTGCTCACCCGACCTCCGGGGACCTCGACCGGCTCGGGGGCGAAGTGCTCGAAAGCCGGGCCGACCTCGGCGTGGACCGACGGCAGCGCCACCCACAGCTGCGCACCGTGCAGCGGCGCCGGCGACGCCCCGTCGCCCGGCGCCACGGAGACCTCGGAGTGGCAGACGCCGCGGCCGGCCGTCATGAGGTTGAGCTCGCCGGGGCGCACCAGCGCCTGCACCCCGGTCGAGTCCCGGTGCTCGATCAGACCGCTGAACAGCCACGACACGGTCTGCAGCGCGGTGTGCGGATGCGGGGGCACGACCATCCCGCCCGTCTCGGCGACCTCGTCCGGGCCGTAGTGGTCGACGAAGCACCAGGCGCCGACCATCGTGCGCTCCCGGGAGGGGAGGGTGCGACGCACCCGCATCGCCCGCGGGCCGCCGAGCGGGACGTCACGGGGGGTCAGAACCGTCACGGCGTGCTCGGCCGGGGTCCGACCGCCGCACCTCACCTCGTCCGGGCGGGTCTCGAGCGAGCTCATCCACCCAGTCTCGCACCGTGATCAACGTCTCGTCGTCGTAGGGCCTCACGCCGGGCCGGAACGGAAATCTGCGTCCCGGATCTGCTGTTCACTAGGTATATGAGCATCACCCAGCCCGTGTCCCGCCCGACCGCCCCGCACCGCGTCGTCGTCATCGGCTCCGGCTTCGGCGGGCTGTTCGCCACCAAGGCGCTGAACGACCCCGCCGTGCAGGTGCAGCTCGTCGCACGCACCGGCCACCACCTGTTCCAGCCGCTCCTCTACCAGGTGGCGACCGGCATCCTGTCCGAAGGCGTCATCGCCCCCTCGACGCGCGACGTGCTGGCCGACCAGCGGAACGTGACGGTGATGCTCGGCGACGTCACAGGCATCGACCTGGCCGAGCGCACGGTCACCGCGGCCACCGCCGGTGAGGACATGGTCTACGACTACGACAGCCTCATCCTGGCGGCCGGGGCGAACCAGTCCTGGTTCGGCAGCCCGCACTTCGCGGAGTACGCCCCGGGCATGAAGTCGATCGACGACGCGCTCGAGCTGCGCGGCCGGATCTACGGCGCCTTCGAGCTCGCCGAGCTCGCCGCCGCGGCCGGACGCCCCGAGGACGTGCGCCGCCTGCTGACCTTTGTCGTCGTCGGCGCCGGACCCACCGGCGTCGAGATGGCCGGCCAGCTGGCCGAGCTGAGCAAGCGCACGCTGCGCAAGGAGTTCCGCCACATCGACCCGACGCAGGCGCGCATCCTGCTCGTCGACGCCGTGGACCAGGTCCTCACCCCCTTCGGCGAGAGGCTGGGGGCCCGCACCGAGAAGAGCCTCGCCGAGCTCGGGGTCGAGGTGCGGATGGGGAGCAAGGTCGTCGACGTCGACGAGGGCGGCGTGGTCCTGGAGTCGACGAAGGACGGCAGCCAGGAGCGGATCGAGGCCCAGACCAAGGTGTGGGCCGCCGGCGTCCAGGGCAACCCGCTGGGCCGCAAGGTCGCGGAGCAGGCAGGCGCCGAGCTGGACCGGTCCGGCCGGGTCAAGGTCCTGCCCGACCTCACCCTGCCCGGTCACCCCGAGGTCTTCGTCGTCGGCGACCTGGCGGCCGTCGACGGCGTGCCCGGCGTGGCGCAGGGAGCGATCCAGGGGGCCCGGCACGTGGCCGACCAGATCCTGCGCCGGCTGCGCGGTGAGGAGACCGGCCAGGAGTTCCGCTACTTCGACAAGGGCTCCATGGCCACCATCTCCCGCTTCCGCGCCGTCATGAAGCGGGGTCGGATCGAGCTGACCGGCTATCCCGCCTGGGTGGCCTGGCTCGCGGTCCACCTCTTCTACCTCATCGGCTTCAAGAACCAGCTGGCGACGCTCATGCACTGGGCGGTGAGCTTCGTCGGGCGCGACCACCGCGGCGAGCGCACCGTCACCGAGCAGCAGGTGTATGCCCGGCTCGCCCTGGAGTACCTCGGCGAGGACTTCCGCCGGCAGCCCCGCCGCTGAGTCAGTCCCGCACCATCGGCAGGTGCGGGATGCCGTCCTCCAGGTAGTCCGGACCGCTGCGCCGGAAGCCGAGGCGGGCATACCACTGCTCCAGGTGCGCCTGCGCGCCGATGTGCACCGGCCCGGGACCCAGCCTGCTCAGCCCCTCCCGCACCAGCGCGGCGGCATACCCCGCGCCGCGGTGGTCGCGGTGGGTGGCGACCCGGCCGAGGTGGCGGGTCCCGTCGTGGTCCACCAGGATCCGCACCGTGGCGGCGACCTCGCCGTCGACCTCGGTCCACAGGTGCACGGTGCCGGTCTCGGTGTCGCGCCCGTCGATCTCGGGGTAGGCGCACTGCTGCTCGACGACGAAGACGTCCACCCGCAGCCGCAGCAGGTCGTGCAGGACGCGAGGGGACAGGTCGTCGAGGCGGGCAGCGTGGATGGTCACCATGAGGGCAGGGTATGCCGCGCCGTAGAGTCGCCCTGTGAGCCCCGAGCCAGTGATGGAACCGGTCGACGCCCTGCGCCGGATCGCGTTCCTGCTGGAGCGCTCGCGCGAGGAGACCCGCCGGGTCGAGGCCTACCGCAGGGCGGCCGCCGTGATCCTGCCGCTGGGCGAGCAGGAGGTGCGTCGGCGCGTCTCGGCCGGGACGCTGCAGGACCTGCCCGGCATCGGCCCGTCCACCTCGGCGGTGATCGAGGCGGTCGTGGCCGGCCGGATCCCCGACAAGCTGGCCGACCTGGAGGCCGCGGCCGACGAGCCGCTCGCCGACGGCGGGCAGGAGCTGCGGGCCGCGCTGCGCGGTGATCTGCACAGCCACTCCGACTGGTCCGACGGCGGCAGCCCGATCGAGGAGATGGTGGCCAGCGCGATCGAGCTGGGTCACGACTACCTGGCTCTCACCGACCACTCGCCGCGGCTCACGGTGGCGAACGGTCTGACCGCCGCTCGGCTGCGACGACAGCTGGCGGTGGTCGACGCGGTCAACGCGCACACCGCCGCGGCGGACCCGCCCTTCACGCTGCTGAAGGCGATCGAGGTGGACATCCTCGACGACGGAGGGCTGGACCAGGAGGAGGAGCTGCTGGACCAGCTGGACGTCCGGGTGGCCTCGGTCCACTCCAAGCTCACGATGGAGCGCTCGGCGATGACCCGACGGATGATCGCCGCGGTGCGCAACCCGCGCACGACGATCCTCGGGCACTGCACCGGGCGCCGGGTGATGCCCCGCCGGGGCGACAAGGGCGGTCGCAGCGGTTCCCGGATGCGTCCTCCCAGCGAGTTCGACGCGGCTGCCGTCTTCGCCACCTGCGCCGAGACGGGGACCGCCGTCGAGATCAACTCCCGCCCGGAGCGGCAGGACCCGCCCGGTGCGCTGCTGCGGATGGCCATCGAGGCCGGCTGCGTCTTCGCGGTCTCCACCGACGCCCACGCGCCGGGTCAGCTGGACTTCCTGGACTACGGGTGCGAGCGGGCGGTTCGCCACGGTGTGCCGGCCGATCGGGTGGTCAACACCTGGCCGCTGGAGCGCCTGCTCGACTGGGCGTCGCCGTCCGGCTGAGGCCCCCGCGCAGGGGGAGGCACCGTTTTGGTCCCGGCGGCAGCGATCACGTATGCTCATCTGCGTCCTCAACGGATAGGTCCCCATCGTCTAGTGGCCTAGGACCCCGCCCTTTCACGGCGGTAACACGGGTTCGAATCCCGTTGGGGATGCACAAGGTCTCGATACCTTCGAGGCCCCGTGGCGCAGTTGGTTAGCGCGCCGCCCTGTCACGGCGGAGGTCGCGGGTTCGAGTCCCGTCGGGGTCGCAGAGTAGTGCGGCGTGGTCACCGGAGCACTCCGGGGCCACGCCCGATCACTACTCGCGTCATGGCCAGGTAGCTCAGTTGGTACGAGCGTTCGACTGAAAATCGAAAGGTCGGCGGTTCGACCCCGCCCCTGGCCACAGCGACAAGCCGCGGGTCCGCCCCCTGAGACACCCGCGGCTTTCGCGTGTCCGGCCCGGGCGAGCCTGCACAGGTGGGGCACAGGCCCGGCAGGATGTCGGCACAGCGGGGCACCGTGAACTGCCGGACATGAGACGACGACGCCCCCACCGGCTGACCACCCTGACCCTCACCGCCGCCCTCGCGCTGTCCGGGTGCACCGCACCCGCCGCCACGACGCAGTCGTCCGCCGACACGTCCGTGGTCGGCTCCGCGGTGGCCGCGTCCCCCGCGCTCTTCGACTCCGGCGAGGTCCACACCATCGAGGTCGAGGTGGACGACGATGCGCTGACCCAGATGATCCAGACCTACCTCGACACCGGTGACAAGGAGTGGATCCGCGCCACCGTCATCATCGACGGGCAGACCTTCGAGGACGTCGGGATCAAGCTCAAGGGCAACTCCTCCCTCCGGGGCATCTCGGTCGACACGCCGCCCGCGGAGCTTCCCCTCCGGATCCGGCTGGACAAGTTCGTCGACGGGCAGACGCTGGCCGGCTACAGCGACGTCACGGTCCGGTCCAACACCACCGACACGGCGATGAACGAGGCGGTCTCGCTCGACCTGCTCTCTGCCGCGGGACTGGCCTCGACCGAGGCGGTCGCCACCCGGTTCTCGGTCAACGGCAGCGCCGAGGAGCTGCGGCTGACCGTGCAGAACCTCGACGATGCCTGGCTCGAGGGCGCCTTCCCCGACGCCGGCGAGGGCAGCATCCTCTACAAGTCCGAGGCGGAGGGTGATTGGTCCTGGAGGGGCGAGGACGGTGACTACTCGACGGCCTTCGACATCGAGGCCGGCGACGAGGGCGCGGGCTACGCGCCGCTGATCGAGCTGCTGGACCTGCTCAACAACGGGACTGAGGAGGAGATCGCCGAGCACCTGCCTGATCTCCTCGACCTGGAGTCCTTCGCGACCTACCTGGCCGTGCAGGAGATCATCCAGAACACCGACGACATCGACGGCCCCGGCAACAACTCCTACCTCTTCTGGGACTCGGCGACCGAGCAGTTCACCGTGGTCGCCTGGGACCACAACCTGTCCTTCGGCGCGATGATGGGCGGCGGTGGTGCGGGCGGGCAAGGCCGCCAGGGCCAGATGCCGGCCGACGGCGAGATGCCGACCTTCGAGGAAGGCCAGCTGCCCGAGCGTCCCGAGGGCATGGAACCGCCGACTGGCGGCGGGCAGATGGGTCCCGGCGGCGGCATGACCCGCGAGAATGCCCTGGTCACCGCGTTCACGGCCAACGCGCAGTGGCAGGCGATGTATGACGAGGAGCTGAGCCGGCTGCAGGAGGAGCTCGTCGACGGTGGTGCCCTCGAGGACTCGCTCGACGCCTGGGTCGCCACCCTCACGCGCGACGCGGACGACCTCGTGGGGACCGGGCAGGTGGAGGCCGACGCCGACGCGATCCGGACCTCGGCGTCCTGAGACGGCCGGTCGGGTGCGGCATACAGTGGCCCGGTGAGCGCTCCCACCCGACCCGCCCCACCCGTCCAGCGCATCGGTCGGCTCAAGGCCCTGGCCACCTCCGCCCGGGCGCTGCGGCACGGCATGAACGCCTGGCCGCCGTTCCTCTTCTCCGGCATCCGGATCCAGGAGATGACCCCCGACTTCCGGCGGGTGCGGGTCCGGCTGGCGCACACCCCGCTGACCAGCAACTACGTCGGCACCCTCTTCGGTGGGTCGCTGATGGCGATGACCGACCCCTTCTGGATGATCATGGTCATGCGCAACCTGGGGCCCGACTACGTGGTGTGGGACAAGGCGGCGCAGATCGAGTTCGTCTCGCCGGGACGCAGCGCTGGTGGTTCGAGACCGACGTGGTCACCGACGACGGCACGGTGATCGCGCGGGTCCGCAAGCAGCTCTACGTCCGCCGTCGGCCAGGCCCCGGCGCCGCCCGGACCTAGCCCCCGTCGCCCAGGTCCAGGGCCTGCCGGATGAGCCCGTGCAGCGCGGCCAGACCGTCCCGGGACAGCACCGACTCGGTGTGCCCCTGGATGCTCGCCAGCCCCGGCGCCCGCAGCGCGACGACGGCGTCGTCCGGCTGGTGCACCGCCTGCTCCAGCGGCAGGCCGTCCAGGGAGGCGGCGCCGGGGCGGGCGACGAAGGTGTTGTAGAAGCCGATCCGCCGCACCTCGCCCCACAGCTCGACGGGCAGCTGCACCCCCTGGTTGGGGGCCGGCAGCTTGCTCACCGTCAGACCCGCCAGGGAGGCGAGCACCTGGTGCGACAGGCAGACCGCGAGCACCGGCAGACGAGCCGCGAGCCGGGCCGAGAGCAGCTCGTGCAGCCGGGCGATCCGCGGGTCCCCCAGGTCCGTCGGGTCGCCCGGTCCCGGGCCGTAGAGCACCAGGTCGTGGTCGGCGCCAGGCCCGGCCACGTCCGCTTCCGTGACCAGCTCCCACCGACGCACGTCCGGGACCATGCCCAGGTGCCGCAGCATGTGCGCGAGCATCTGGGTCCACGTGTCCTCGGCGTCGATCACCAGCACCCGTCTGCCGATCAGCTCGGGGTCGGGCCGGGCGCCCTGCGGGCTGAGCCAGAAGGGCGACAGCGACTCGTTGCGCGCGGCGAGGTCCGCGGCGACCCCGGGCAGCGCGTCGAGCGGGGCGGCGTGCGCGATCTCGCGACGAGGACGCAGCCCGAGCGCCGACAGCACCCCGCGGGCCTTCGCGCTGGTCTCCTCGCACTCCGACACCGGGTCGCTGTGCCGGACCAGGGTGGCGCCCGCGCTGACCCGGACGGTGCCGTCGCCGGTGAGGTGGGCGGTGCGGATCAGGATCGGTGCGTCCAGCCGTTCCCCGCCCTGCTCGTCCTCCTCCAGCAGCGCCAGCACACCGGAGTAGTAGCCCCGCCCCTCCGGCTCGTGCCGCGCGATGACCGTGCAGGCGTTCTCCATCGGTGAGCCGGTCACGGTGGGCGCGAACATGGTCGTCCGCAGCACGTCGCGCACGTCGGCGTCGCTGCGGCCGTCCAGGAGATACTCGGTGTGCGTGAGGTGAGCCATCTGCTTGAGGTAGGGCCCGGTGATCCGCCCGCCGTCGGAGCAGATCTGGGCCATCATCTTCATCTCCTCGTCCACCACCATGAAGAGCTCCTCGGTCTCCTTGGTGTCCTTGATGAAGGCGAGGAACTCGTCCTGCACGAGGGAGCCGTCCGGGCCGTCGTCCGCCGGGTGCCGGAAGGTGCCCGAGATCGGGTTCATCCACACCCGGCCGTCGCGGACGCTGACGTGCCGCTCGGGCGTGGCGCCGACCAGGGTGTGCCCCGGCGTGTGCACGGCGAAGGTCCAGTAGGCGCCACGCTCGTCGACGAGCAGCCGGCGCAGCCAGGTGAGGGCGGCCACGGCACGGTCGTCCCCGCACCGGGCCAGCACGTCCCGTCGGATGACGAAGTTGGCGCCCTCCCCCTCGCCGATCTCCTCCTCGATCACCCGGGAGACCGTGGCGGCATAGTCCTCGTCGGTCACGCTGAACCGCTCGTCGGTGACCTCGATCTTCTGGTCCGGGAGCGCCTGCAGCAGGTCGGCCACCGGCAGGGTCTGGGTCTGCGTCGGCCGCAGCACCCGCAGCGGGGTGCCGTCGTCGTGCGCGTCGAACCCTCGCTCGGCGATCTGCCGGAACGGCACCATGGCGAGGACCGGAGCGCCTGCCGCGGGGCGGGGGATCTGGGCCAGCCGCTCGAGGTCGGTGACCTCGCCGACGAGCACCTCAACGTCGCGCCGACCCTCGCGCCACAGGATCGCCCACGACTGGCCGGAGGGGTCGGCGAGGATCTGCTCCAGCAGGTGCGGCGGCATGGCCGAGAGTCTGTCATGGGGCACCCCCGACCCCGTCGCCGCACCAACGCCCGGTGTTCGTGACGTAATTGGGGTGAGGGTAACCTTGTCTCGGCAGCCACAGCAGAGGAGAACCCATGTACGGCACGGTCGTGCGCACCGAGCATCTCACCCCCCACCTGGTCCGGGTGGTGCTCGGCGGCGACGGACTGGCGGACTTCCGCGACCCGGAGTTCGCCGACTCCTACGTCAACGCCTTCTTCCTCCCACCGGACGCGGGCTACCAGCCGCCCTTCGAGGACGAGGCGACCCGGGACCTCCCGCGCGACCAGCGGCCGTACCCCCGCAGGTACACCATCAGGTCCTGGGACGGGGAGCGTCGGGAGATGACGATCGACTTCGTCGTGCACGGCGAGGTGGGGTATGCCGGCCGCTGGGCGCTGCACGCCCGTCCGGGGGACAGGTTGCAGCTGCGAGGTCCTGCCGGGGACTACTCCCCACCCACCGACGCGGACGGCGTCCTGCTCGTCGGGGACGAGTCAGCCCTCCCGGCGATCGCGGCCTGCGTCGAGCACCTGGGGCAGGGCACCCCCGCCCAGGCCGTCATCGAGGTCGAGGACGCCGCCGGCGAGGTGGAGCTGTCCTCGCCCGGCGACCTGGACGTGCGCTTCGTCCACCGGGCGGACGCGGCGGACGAGGAGGCCCTGACCCGGCTGCTGGCCGACGCGGTGCGGGCCCTGCCCCGGCTCGACGGCGTCGTCAGCGCCTTCGTGCACGGGGAGGCCGAGTCGATCCGCGCCGTGGGTCACGCGCTGCGCGACGAGGCCCGGGCGTCGCGGGAGCACGTGTCGATCTCGCCCTACTGGCGCCGCGGGCTCACCGACGAGCAGTGGCGCGCGGTGAAGGGCGACTGGGTGCGCGGGCTCCAGGCCGAGCTCGCCTGAGCACCGTCGCGTCGCAGGGCGTGCGGCGACACGTCACCCGCCCGACACCGTCGCGTCACCCGGGTCGGGCAGCATCACGCCATGGTCGCGATGGCGCAGGGCACGGTGGTGACCATCGTGGACGAGCTCGTCGAGCACTTCGACGGGCGTTTCACCCGCGCCGAGGTGGCCTTCGTCGTGGAGGACAGCTGGCACGCGCTGGAGCAGCACGCCCGCACCCCGCACTACCTGACGATCCTGCTGCGCAAGGACGCCTGCGACCGACTGACCCAGATGGCCCGCTACCGCGAGGGAGAGTCGAGTGGCTGACGCCGACGAGCGCGAGATCGACCAGGTGCGACGCACCCTCGTCGCGAAGTACGACGGGACCCTGGCCGAGGACGAGATCCTCGCGGCCGTGACCCGTGCCCAGCAGGAGCTGGAGTCGCAGGCCCGGGTGGACAGCTTCCTGCCGGTCTTCGTCCGACGGCGCGCGGAGGAGCTGCTGCGGGAGCAGGCGCAGGCACGTGGCGTGGAGCTGTCCCACGTGCAGCAGGTGCTCTTCGTCGACGACGCCAACACCGGGCGCAGCCACGTGGCAGCGGCCATCGCGAACGGGCGCGGCGAGGGTCGCATCCGGGCCCGCTCCGGCGGTGTCACGCCCGGCACCGAGCTCCGGGCCGAGATCGAGGACCTGCTGCGCCGGAAGGGCCACGACCCGGACGAGCTCAGGGTGACGCCGATGACGGGCAGCATGCTGCTCGCCTCCGACGTCGTCGTCACCATGGGGCTGACCGACGAGGAGAAGGTGCAGATGCCCACCCACGGCCTGCACCAGGTCGACTGGGACGACCTCACCTCGCTGGAGGGCAGGGACGACCTCGACCAGGCCTACGCCGAGATCGAGGCACAGGTCGTGGGACTGGTGGACGCGCTGCTCGAGCGGGACCTCGCCAGCCGCCAGGTCGACCCCGAGGTGGAGCGGGAGCTGCAGGAGGTCATCGACGACCTGCACGAGGGTCGCGACTGACCCCGATGGCCCGCGACCGCGACGACTGACAGCCGGTATGTCATCTGGCAGCCCCCTCGAGGACGCTCTCAGATGACATACCGGCTGTCAGTGGCCGAGTCCGGCCCGGATCAGTGCGTGACGGCGCCCTCCGACGCCGACCGGACGAGCGCGGCATACTTCGCCAGCACGCCGCGGCGGGCACGCCCCGGCGGCTGCGGGGCCGACCAGGCGGCGCGCCGACGCTCCAGCTCGTCGGGCTCGACCTCCAGGTCCAGCGTGCCGCCCTCCACGTCCAGGCTGATCCTGTCACCGTCCTCCACCAGCGCGATCGGCCCGCCGTCGGTGGCCTCGGGGGCGATGTGCCCGACGCACAGCCCCGTCGTCCCGCCGGAGAACCGGCCGTCGGTGATGAGCAGCACGTCCTTGCCCAGCCCTGCGCCCTTGATCGCGCCGGTGATCGCGAGCATCTCGCGCATGCCGGGTCCGCCACGAGGGCCCTCGTAGCGGATGACCACGACGTCGCCGGCCCGCACCGTCCCCTCGGAGAGGGCGTCCATCGCGGCCCGCTCGCCGTCGAAGACACGCGCGGTCCCGCTGACGACCTCCGCGTCGAAGCCGGCCGACTTGACCACGGCTCCCCCGGGCGCCAGCGAGCCGGAGAGGATCGTCAACCCACCGGAGCGGTGGATCGGCTCCCGCATCGACTTCACCACGCGGCCGTCCAGGCTCGGCGGGTCGAGGTCGGCGAGGTTCTCCGCCAGCGTCCTGCCGGTCACCGTCAGCGCGTCCCCGTGCATCAGGCCCTCGTCCAGCAGCGCCTTCATGACCACGGGGATGCCGCCGACCCGGTCGAAGTCGACCCAGACGTAGCGGCCGAACGGCTTCATGTCCGCCAGGTGCGGCACCCGGGCACCGATCCTCCGGAAGTCGTCCAACGACAGCTCCACCTCGGCCTCGTTGGCGATGGCCAGCAGGTGCAGCACCGCGTTCGTCGAGCCGCCGAGCGCCATCGCGACCGCGATGGCGTTCTCGAAGGCCTCCCGGGTCAGGATCTGGCGCGCCGTGATCCCGTGCCGCAGCATGCCCACGACCGCCTCGCCGGAGCGGTGCGCGATGCCGTCGCGGCGTCGGTCGACCGCCGGGGGCGTCGACGACCCGGGCAGGGCCATCCCGAGCGCCTCGGCGACCGAGGCCATCGTGTTCGCGGTGTAGGCCCCGCCGCAGGCTCCCTCACCGGGGCAGATGGCCCGCTCCACCCGGTCCACCTCGTCCCGGCTGATCTTGCCGGCCAGGCAGGCACCGACGGCCTCGAAGGCGTCGATGATGGTGATGTCCTTGTCCGTCCCGTCCTCCTGCTTCAGGCTGCCGGGCAGGATCGTGCCGGCATACAGGAACACGCTGGCGAGGTCGAGCCGTGCGGCCGCCATGAGCATCCCGGGGAGCGACTTGTCGCACCCGGCGAGCAGCACCGAGCCGTCCAGCCGCTCGGCGGACATGACCGTCTCCACCGAGTCGGCGATGACCTCGCGCGAGACCAGGGAGTAGTGCATGCCCTCGTGCCCCATCGAGATCCCGTCGCTGACCGAGATCGTGCCGAACTCGAGCGGGTAGCCACCGGCGGCGTGCACACCGGCCTTGGCCGCCTGCGCCAGCCGCTGGAGCGACAGGTTGCACGGCGTGATCTCGTTCCAGCTGCTGCCGATGCCGATCTGCGGCTTGGACCAGTCGTCGTCACCCATCCCGACCGCGCGCAGCATCCCGCGCGCGGCCGCCTTCTCCAGGCCGTCGGTGACGTCGCGCGAGCGCGGCTTGACGTCGACCTCAGCCACGGGCCGCCGACCCCTCGACGTAGTCGCCGTCGGCCTCGTGCCCCTTCACCCAGGCCATCATGCCGCGCAGGTCCTTGCCGACGTCCTCGATCGGGTGCTCCGCACCCTTGGCCCGCAGCTGGTCGAACTCGGGCCGGCCGTTGTCCTGGTCGTCGATGAACCGCTGCGCGAAGGCACCGTTGCGGACGTCCTCGAGGACGGCCTGCATGTTCTCCTTCACGCGGGGGTCGATGACCCGCGGCCCGGAGACGTAGTCGCCGTACTCCGCCGTGTCGGAGACCGACCAGCGCTGCTTGGCGATGCCGCCCTCGTACATGAGGTCGACGATGAGCTTGAGCTCGTGCAGGCACTCGAAGTAGGCCACCTCGGGCTGGTAGCCCGCCTCGGTCAGGGTCTCGAAGCCGTACTGGACGAGCTGGCTCATCCCGCCGCACAGGACCGCCTGCTCGCCGAAGAGGTCGGTCTCGGTCTCCTCGGTGAAGGTGGTCTCGATGCCGCCGGCCCGCAGGCCACCGATCGCGGAGGCGTAGGACAGCGCGAGCTCCTTGGCCCGGCCCGACGCGTCCTGCTCGACCGCGACGAGCACAGGGACACCCCTGCCGTCGACATACTCCCGGCGCACGAGGTGGCCCGGCCCCTTCGGCGCCACCATGCAGACGTCCACCCCGGCCGGGGGCTCGATGTAGCCGAACCGGATGTTGAACCCGTGGCTGAAGAAGAGCGCGTCGCCCGGCTCCAGGTTCGGCTCGATGGCGTCGGCGTAGACCAGTCGCTGCACGTGGTCCGGCACGAGCACCATGATGAGGTCGGCCTCGGCGCAGGCCTGCGCCGGCGTGAGCACCCGCAGCCCCTCGGCCTCTGCCTTGGCCCGGCTGGAGCTGCCCTCGGCGAGCCCGACGCGCACGTCGACCCCCGAGTCACGCAGGGACAGCGCGTGCGCGTGCCCCTGGCTCCCGTAGCCGAGGACGGCGACCGTGCGGGACTGGATGAGCGAGAGGTCGGCGTCGTCGTCGTAGTACATCGTGGCCATGTGGGTGGTGTCTCCTGTGGGGTGTGCGGGTGGTCGGACGGGTGGGGTCGGTCAGAAGGCGGCGGCGGCCATCGCACCGACGGGGCGCGGACCGTTGTCGTTGATCTGCCAGAGCTGGGTGCGGATGGCGTCCGCGTCCTCCAGCTCCTCGATGTGGATCACCTCGACCAGCTTGTCCAGCTGGTTGGTGACCTTGTGCAGCTGCTCGGCGTTGACGTTGACCACGATCGTCATCCGGGAGACCTTGTTGTCCTCGGTCGGCCCCACGACGAGGTGGTCGATGTTGAAGTTGCGCCGGGCGAACAGGACGGAGACACGGGCCAGCACGCCCGGGTTGTTCTCGACCAGGACGGACAGCGCGTGTCGGGTGCGGGCGTCGTTGCTCATGGTGGTGCCTTTCGTCGGGTCGTGCGGTGCGGTGTGCGGTTGGTAGGCGGGCGCCGCGGTGGGTACCGCGGGGTCGTGGGGCGGGTAGTCGGACAGCAGGGTCATTCGTCCTCCCCGAAGTCGGGTCGCACGTCTCTGGCGTGCTGGATGTCGTCGTTGCTGGTGCCGGCGGCCACCATCGGCCAGACCATGGCGTCCTGGCTGACCCGGAAGTCCACCACGACCGGCTGGTCGTCGACCTCCATCGCCCGCTCGATCGTCGCGTCCACGTCCGCGGCGCGGTCGCACCGCAGCCCGACGCACCCGTATGCCGTCGCCAGGGTCGCGAAGTCGGGCACCTGCATCGAGGGCAGCTGGGAGTGGCTGAACCGCTCGGAGTAGAACAGGGCCTGCCACTGCTTGACCATGCCCAGGGCGGCGTTGTTGATGATCGCCACCTTGATCGGGATGCCCTCGACCGAGCAGGTCGCGAGCTCCTGGTTGGTCATCTGGAAGCAGCCGTCGCCGTCGATCGCCCAGACGGTGGCGTCCGGGCGGCCGACCTTCGCGCCCATCGCCGCGGGGACGGCATACCCCATGGTCCCGAGGCCACCGGAGTTGAGCCAGTGCCGCGGCTGGTCGTAGCCGATGAACTGGCTGGCCCACATCTGGTGCTGGCCGACCCCGGCGGCGAAGATGGTGTCCGGGCCGGAGATCGCGCCGAGCCGCTCGATCACCAGCTGCGGGGCCAGCGCCCCGTCGGAGGGGGCGTCGTAGCCGAGCGGGTAGCGCCGCTTCCAGCCGAGCGACTTGGCGATCCACCGCTCGTAGTCCGGGGCGGCACCCGCGGCCGTGCGGCGGGTCCACTCGGTGACGAGCATCGCGATCGCCGCCCTGGCGTCGCCGACCACCCCGACCGCGGTGGGGAAGTTCTTCCCGATCTCGGAGGGGTCGATGTCCACGTGCACGATCTGCGCCTTCGGCGCGAAGGTGTCCTTGGCGCCGGTGACCCGGTCGTCGAACCGGGCGCCCAGGCTGATGATGAGGTCCGACTTCTGCAGCGTCGCCACACCGGAGACGCTGCCGTGCATGCCGGGCATGCCCATGTGCTGCGGGTGGCTGTCGGGGAAGACGCCGCGGGCCATCAACGTCGTGACGACCGGTATGCCGGTGAGCTCGGCCAGCTGCCGCACCTCCTCCGAGGCGTTGGCGCGCAGGCAGCCGCCGCCGACGTAGAGCACCGGGCGACGGGCGCCCAGCATCAGCTCGACGGCGTCCCGCACCGCCTCCGGCGACGGCACGGTCGGCGTCCGGTAGCCCGGCATGGGCAGCTGCAGCATGGTTTCGTCGGCGGCGGCCACCAGGGCGTCCTTGGTGACGTCGACCAGCACCGGCCCGGGCCGACCGGTCGCGGCGATGTGGAAGGCGGAGGACACCGTCGCGGCGATCTCCTCCGGGCGGGTGACGAGGAAGGAGTGCTTGGTGACCGGCATCGAGATCGACCGGATGTCCGCCTCCTGGAAGGCGTCGGAGCCGATCGCGGTGCTCGCGACGTTGCCGGTGATCGCGACGATGGGCACCGAGTCCATGTTGGCGTCGGCGAGCGCCGTGACCAGGTTGGTCGCGCCCGGCCCGGACGTCGCGAGGCACACACCGACCTTGCCGGTGGCGGCGGCATACCCCTGCGCGGCGTGCCCGGCTCCCTGCTCGTGGCGCACCAGGATGTGGCGCACCGAGGCGCCGTAGAGCGCGTCGTAGAGCGGCAGCACCGCGCCGCCCGGCAGACCGAAGACGTGCTCGACGCCGAGCCGCTCCAGGGTGCCCACCAGCGCCTCGGCACCGGTGCGCAGCTCGGCACCGACCGAGGCTCCGCCGGTGTCGCCCGGCGCGGTCGTGGTGGCTCCGTCGGGGATGTGGGTGGTGGTCATGGGCTTCAGGTCCTGACGTGGAGGAGATCTGGGCAGTGGCAACAAAAAACCCCTCGGCCCGTGGGGCTGGCGAGGGGAGGACGCGTCGCTGACGAGGATCGGCCGACGGCGCGTCCCTAGGTAATGAGTACGAGAGCGAAGCACTGCATGAGCCCATACAACAGCGTGGGATGCCGTCGCGTCAAGCCCGTGCATAGACATGTGACATGTCGCACAGTCATGCAGCATCTCGTCAGTTAACGATATGACGTTGACATGTCGAGACACATCTAGTTACCATCAGATATGACGTTGCGCGAGTGACGTGGTCTCCCCGAGACCGGACGGGCCACCCGGCCCACCGCGCAGAGCACACAGAGAGGGGAAGCACATGACTTCTCGACAGAACTTCGGTGGCTTCGGCAACCTGGACGACCAGATCTTCGGCCCGGGCGGCCTGCTCGGCCAGGTCTTCGGGCCGCAGGCCGGGCCCTTCGGCCCGCAGGGCTTCGGTGGGCCGGGCGGCCGCGGCCGCCGTGGCGGACCGTTCGGGCCGCAGGGTGGCCCGCGCCGCGCGCGGCGCGGCGACGTCCGCAACGCCGTCCTGCACCTGCTGCAGCGGGAGCCGATGAACGGCTACCAGCTGATGCAGGAGATCGAGCAGAGCTCCGGTGGCGCGTGGCGCCCGAGCTCCGGCGCCATCTATCCCGCCCTGGCCCAGCTCGAGGACGAGGGCCTGGTGACCCAGACCGAGATCGAGAGCCGGCGGGCCTACGAGCTCACCGACGCCGGACGTCGCGCCGCCGAGGACCTGCCTCCGCAGAGCTGGGCCGGTGGCGAGGAGCCGGACGACCCGTGGGCGCAGGACCGCCACGGCGTCCACCGCGGGCGCGGGCCCGGCGACCGTGGTCGCGGGCACCGGCACGGCGCGCACGGCGGTCGCGACCGGCGCGGCAGCGCGGGCACGCTCTGGAAGGCGCTCGGAGCCGTGGCGATGGCCACCCAGGCGGTCGGCCAGTCCGGCCAGGACGAGCTCAGCCAGCAGGCCGCCGACCTGCTCGACCGGACCCGACGCGACCTCTACCGGATGCTCGCCGAGGCCGAGGTCGCCCGGGACGACTTCGACGCCGACGACCCGGACGACGACCCGGACGAGATCACCGAGGGCGAGATCGTCGAGGACTGACTCTCCCCACGGGATCCTCCCCGGTGCGCGAACTGCCACCGGGGAGGATCTCTGCGTGCCGCACCCGGCACGCACGGACACCCGTCCTGACGGCATACTGTGGGGTTATGGCCGATCACTATGACGTTGTTGTCCTGGGCGCCGGTCCTGGCGGGTATGTCGCGGCGATCCGCGCGTCCCAGCTGGGCAGATCGGTGGCCGTCGTCGAGAAGCAGTACTGGGGCGGGGTCTGTCTGAACGTCGGGTGCATCCCGAGCAAGGCGCTGATCAAGAACGCGGAGATCGCGCACCTGCTGCAGCACGACAAGAAGAAGTACGGCATCGAGGGCGAGGCCACCATGGCCTACGCGCCGACGCACCAGCGCTCCCGCACGGTGAGCGCCGGCATCGTCAAGGGCGTCCACTTCCTCATGAAGAAGAACAAGATCACCGAGGTGGACGGCTGGGGCACACTCACCTCGGCGACCTCGATGGACGTCGCCGGCGAGGACGGCGCCACCACCCAGCTCACCTTCGACCACCTGATCCTGGCCACCGGGTCGGTCACCAAGATGCTGCCCGGCGTCGAGGTGAGCAAGAACGTCGTCACCTACGAGGAGCAGATCCTGGACGAGGAGCTCCCCGGGTCGATCATCATCGCGGGCTCCGGTGCCATCGGTGTCGAGTTCGCCTACGTCATGGCCAACTTCGGCGTCGACGTGACCATCGTCGAGTTCCTCGACCGGATCGTGCCGCTCGAGGAGCCGGAGATCTCCAAGGCCCTGGCCAAGGAGTACAAGAAGCTCGGCGTCACGATGATGACCAGCACCAAGGTCGAGAGCGTCGAGGACACCGGCGAGGGGGTCAAGGTCACCGTCACCCCGGCCGACGGCGGCGAGTCCCAGACGCTGGAGGCGGACAAGCTGCTCTCCGCGATCGGCTTCGCGCCGCGCGTGGAGGGCTTCGGGCTGGAGAGCATCGGCGTCGAGCTCACCGACCGCGGCGCCATCGCGGTCGACGACTACCTGCGGACCAACGTCGACAACGTGTATGCCATCGGCGACGTCACCGCCAAGCTCATGCTCGCGCACACCGCCGAGGCGCAGGGCATCATCGCGGCGGAGACCCTGGCGGGTGCCGAGACGATGCCGCTGGACTACCGGTTCATCCCGCGCGCCACCTACTGCCACCCGCAGATCGCCTCGATGGGTCTGACCGAGCAGGCGGCCAAGGACGCCGGCCACGAGGTCAAGACCTCGCAGTTCCCCTTCTCCGCCAACGGCAAGGCGATGGGCCTGGGCGACGGCGTGGGCTTCGTCAAGGTGGTCGCCGACGCGAAGTACAACGAGATCCTCGGCGCCCACATGATCGGCCCGGACGTCACCGAGCTGCTGCCGGTCCTGAACCTGGCGCAGACCTGGGACCTCACCGCGGACGAGATGTCGCGGATCGTCTTCGCGCACCCGACCCTGGGTGAGGCGGTCAAGGAGGCGGTGCACGGCATCGCCGGCCACATGATCAACCTCTGACCGTCCGGCCGGGAGCAGCGGGGTGGTAGCCCGCGCGAGCATCGGCCGCGCCGCGGTGCTCGTGGCCGGGCTGACCGGCGTCTCCACCCTGCTGGGCTTCGCCCGTGACGCCGTCATCGCCGGCATCTACGGCGCCGGCCCGGAGCTGGACGCCTACTTCGTCGCGCTCGGGCTGGCCAACATCGTCCTGGGGCTGCTCGGCACCTCGCTGACCCGCGCCGCCACGCCGGTGCTGTCGCGCGAGGCGCACGGCGAGGAGGTATGCCGCGGGCACCGCACCTTCGACGTCGTCCTGACCGGGGCGGTGATCGCCATCGGTGCGCTGAGCGTCGTCCTCGGCCTCGCCGCGGCACCCATCTCCCGCGTCCTCGCGCCCGGGCTGACCGGGGACGCCGCCGACCTGCTCGTGCTCCTGACGAGGATCATCCTGGTCACGACGGTGCTCGTGGCCGCCACCGACCTCCTCGCGGCGCTGGCGCAGGCGCACGGCGTCTTCCGGTGGGGCGCGCTGCAGGGGGTGCCCTTCAACCTCGTCATGATCGCCGCGGCCGGCCTGCTCGGTCCGCGCATCGGGGTGGTCGCCCTCGCGGTGGGGTTCGTGGTCGGGTCGCTGGCCCGGCTGGCCCTCCAGCTGGTGCCCGTGGTGCAGCACCGCTGGCCGCTGCGCCCCCGGCTCGATGCCCGCTCCCCCGGCGTGCGCGAGATCGCCGCGCTGCTGCCTCCACTGGTCGTCGGCCAGGCCGCGCTCAACGTCAACACCCTCGTGGACCGGGCGGTGGCCTCGACCGTCGGCGAGGGAGCCGTGTCCGCGGTCTTCCTCGGGTGGCGTCTGGTGAACCTGCCCGAGATGCTCGTCGTCGCCGCCCTCGTCGCCCCGCTCTACCCGGCGATGTCTGCGGCCGCGGGCGAGGGCGCGGCGGGCCGGGCCCGGATGCGCCGGCTCGTGCACCAGGGGCTGGCCGTGTCGCTCACCCTGCTCGGACCGGTCGCCGCCGCGCTGCTGGTGGCTCCGCAGGAGGTGGTGACGCTAGCCTTCGGGCGCGGTGCCTTCGACGACGAGGCGGTCCGCCTCACCGCGGTGGCGGTCATCTGCTTCCTCCCGGGGCTGCTCGCGCTGGCCTGCCGGCAGGTCGTCGTCAGCGCCTGCTACGCCGTGGGCGACACCCGGGGACCGGTCGCGATCGGGCTGCTCGCCATGGTGGTCAACGTGGTCGGCGACCTGACCCTGGCCCCCGTCCTCGGGGTGGCCGGCATCGTCGCCGCCACGTCGGCCTCGCTGCTGGTGGCCGCGGTGCTCACCGGCTGGCTCGCAGCCGGTCGGCACCGGCTGGTGCCGCTGCGCGACACCGGGCTGCTGCTAGGCCGCTCCGCTGCGGCGCTCGTCGGCGCAGGCGTCGTGGCGTGGCTGGCGCTGCGCGCCGTGGGCCCGGAGCTGGTCCTGGTCCGGGCCGTGCTCGCGCTGGTCGCGGCGGCGCTGGCCTATCAGCTGGTGCTCGCCCTGCTCCGCGCCCCGGAGCGCTTCGTCGCGCTGCACGTCGCGCAGCGGTTCCGGCGTCGCTGACAGCTCCGGCTCGGCGTGCTCCGGGTCGGCGGACAGGCGCCCGGCGAGCAGCCGCAGCACCGGCCCGGGGTCGGTGAGGTCCGCGACGCTGTGCCGGGCCCCGGCCGCCCAGCACAGGCTGCTCACCACGTCGGCCGCGACCCCGCGTCGGCCCTCCTGCACCGCCCGCCGCAGGTCACCCGGCATCCAGTGGTAGCGCAGCCCGACGCGACCGTCGGGGAGCGGGGGCACCGGCAGACCGATCGCGGCGCGGATGCCGGCGTCCACCAGGCCGGGGCGCGCGGACTCGCTGAGCGCCAGCGACCCGAAGAAGCGGCCGTTGAGGTCGATCAGCCGGTGCACGCCGTCGGCCCCGACGAGGAACTGCAGCTCCACCAGCCCGCTCCACCCCAGTCGGCGCAGCAGCTCCTCGCTGCGCCCCGCGAGGCCCGGGTCGACGGCGACCGTGCGCGCCCGCGCGGACGCGCCGGACGGGGTCGGGAAAAGCCGAGGCGACACCTGCTGCACGCGGCCCACCAGCCGCCCCTCGTGCATCACCCCGATCAGCGCCGCGAGGTGCCCGTCGATCGGCTCCTGCAGCACCGGTTGGTCCCGCTCCAGCCCGAAGGCGAGCAGGTGGTCGGCGAGCTCGGCCTCGGTGCGGCAGACCTTGGTCTCGATCCGGTGCCGGCGGTCCTGCTCCGGCGTCCAGTGCCACCGGTTCTTGACCACCACGGGCAGGGAGGGGTGTCCGGCGCGCTGCGGCGGCAGCATCCAGGTGGCAGGCGTGGGCAGGTCGACCTCGCGGGCGACCTGGGCGAGCACCACCTTGTCCATGCCCGCGGTCACCACGGCCTGGTGCGGGTGCGCGACCGCCGCATCAAGTCTGTCGCGGTGGTGGGCCAGCGCGGCCATCCAGTCGTCCCCCGAGCCGACGACCACGTCGTAGCGGCCGGCGGCCAGCGCCCCGACCAGCCCGGCGACGAAGGCCTCCTGGTCGCCGGTGGGACGCGGGAGCAGGTGGACCCGCTCGACCGCCCGCGAGGCCCCGATGAGTCCCCCTCCAGGCCGGGACGAACCGACCCCCACCCGCCACCCGGCGCGGTGCAGCGCACGCGCCGCGGTGACCGCCCCACGGTCGCGGCCGTGTGCAAGGACCAGCACAGAGACCGGACCTCTGCGTGCGGCGGACATGGCGCATACCGTAGTGGCCGAATGTGAGATTCCTGTGAGAATCGCCGAGGACCGCGCAGTCGGCCCGCAGGCAGCGGGGGGATATCCCCCCTCGAGATCTGGGAGTCTGCTGGCTGACCGCGCAGGGGGCTCCGGAAGCATCCTGGATGACATGAACGAGAACCCCAGCTCCGCACCCGCCTCCGACCTCCCGCCGATCCTGCCCCAGCCCCAGCCCGAGCGGCACGGGCAGGGGTCCACCGCGCTGGACGGCCTCTACGCCGCGCTGCGCACGCTGCCCGCCCGGCGCACCGACACCGCGGTCCTCGGCGGCGTCTGCGGCACCATCGCCGACCGGCTGGGCGTCGCCCCGGTCGCCGTCCGGGCCGCCGCCGTCCTCGTCGCCCTCCTCGGCGGCGTCGGCGTCGGGATCTACCTCATCGCCTGGACGCTGCTCCCGGACCCCACGGGCTCCTCCCACCTGGAGCAGGGGCTGCGCCACGGCCGCGGCCGCTCCCTCATCGTGCTGGCGCTCGGTGCCTTCGCCGCGCTCGGCGTGCTGGGCGGCGGCCTCTCCTTCCTCGCCGCGATCCTGCCGGAGCTCCTCGGCGTGGCCGTCCTGGCCGCCGTGGGCTACTGGGCCTGGGGACGGCTCTCCCGGCGCCGCGAGGACGCCACCACCTGACGAGGCAGGGACTCCTCGTCACCTCACGGTGGCAGGCGCCGGTCGGACCCTCGGTCCGGCCGGCGCACTCATGCGTCGGCGACGTCTGCCTTCGCCTGCTCCAGCCGGGCCACCAGGGCCTCGGCCTCGCCCACCCTGGCGCCTCCCCAGGCGACCGCGTCCTCGACCCGCGCGAGCAGGCCGGCGGCCGTGAGCGGGTCGAACACGTCGATCGAACCGGCCGGGAAGTCGGTGAGGTCGGGCACGTCGAAGGCTGGCAGCTGGGTCTGCGCCAGCTCGTCCCGCAGCTGGCCGGCGACCTCGTCCGCCGCGGCCACCCCGCGCCGCACCTCCCGCAGCCCGTCGAACCAGTAGAGGCTCCCGTGCGGGTCCATGGCGCCCACCGAGGCCTCGACACCGGCGGCGACCACCGGCAGCCGCCGGTTCACCCGCTCCAGCTCCTCGACCAGCTGCCGAGCCACGGGGAGCACCGCCTCGAACTCGGCCCGTTGCGCGATGGCGCGCTGCCGGCGCTCGGCCCAGCCGAGCACCTCCTCCACCCCCTCCTCCGCCCCTGCCGCGTCGGCCGGCGCCCCACCGAGATGGTCCCGCGCCCGGGCCGCGAGGACGAGGTCGCTCAGCGCCTCCTGGTAGGCCGTCTCCGGGTCGCCCAGCAGCGCCAGGTCGCCGTCCAGCCGGTCGGCCTCGACGGCGAGGGTGCTCAGCCGGGCTCGGATCTCCTCCACCCTGACCTCGGCCTCCTCCGCCTCGGCGAACTCGCGGACCCGCCGCTCGTCCAGCGTCCCGTCGAGCGTCGCCAGCATCCGGCGCACCCCTCTGCGGTCCAGCCGGTCGACGTCGGCCTGCTCGGCGGCATACGCCCGCTCCCGCTCCACCAGCAGGGCACGGTCCCGGTCGATCCGCGGCTGCAGCAGATCCCGGGACAGCCGGAGCCGACGCCAGCGAGCCCGCTCGTGCTCCAGCTCGAGCACCCGCTCACGCAGCTGCCCGAGGTCGGTCATGCGTCCTGGGCCGCCACCGGGCGCACGCCCGCCAGCTGGCGGGCCGCGAGGAGGCAGAGGACGCCGCCGAAGGCGCTGAGCACCAGCCCCGGTCCGGGCATCCAGCCCTGCAGCCCCACCAGGCTGAGCATGTAGACCACCTGCCACACCGGCAGGCCGAGCGCGACCAGGCCGCAGAGGACCGACTGCACCACGATCACGGTGCGCAGCCGGTGCGCCGGGACGAGGCCGCCGGCGAGCGCGAGGAGCCCGGCGTAGAAGACCCACAGGCCCGCTCCGACGGCGCCGCTCATCGAGCCCAGGTGGGTGTAGACCCAGGGCAGGAATCCCCCCAGGGCCATCATCCCGGCGGCGATGAGCAGCCTGCCCTGTCCCGGGGCTCGTCGGGAACGCATGCGGGCACTGTATGCCACCGCGCGACCGCACTCCCCCGCTCGCGCGCCGCACCCGGACGGACCACCCGGCCGTGCCCACCACTCGTCGTGGGCGTGGTGCCGCTCGGCGCAGCGGCACCACCGTTCGGCGCACCACGCCGCCGCCGTGCTTGCCCGTGCGTCAGCACCTCCGGTTGCGTTGGCTGCTGACCGCATACGTCCCGCAGAGCAAGGAGGCTCCATGCTTGACGTCGATCAACGACGTGAGTACTGGCGGCGCAACGTCCGCCTGATGTCGGTCCTGCTGGTGATCTGGGCCCTGGTGTCCTTCGGCGCCGGCATCCTCTTCGTCGACCAGCTGAACGACCTCCCGTTCGACATCTTCGGCATACCCGTGGGCTTCTGGTTCGCGCAGCAGGGCTCGATCATCATCTTCGTCCTGCTCATCGCCTTCTACGTGTGGCGGATGGACAAGCTGGACGCCGAGTTCGGCATCACCGAGTACGAGCAGGAGGTGCATCACCGGTGAGCACCATCCAGGCCTGGACCCTCGTCTTCGTCATCCTCACCTTCGGCTTCTACATCTGGATCGCCTACCGCAGCCGGGTGTCCGACACGGCCGGCTTCTACGTCGCCGGCGGTGGCATCCCCGCCCCGGCCAACGGTGCCGCGGTCGCGGCGGACTGGATGAGCGCGGCCTCGTTCATCTCGATGGCCGGTCTCATCGCCTTCAGCCAGAACGGCTACGCCGGATCCGTCTTCCTCATGGGCTGGACCGGCGGCTACGTCCTGCTCGCGCTGCTGCTGGCCCCCTACCTGCGCAAGTTCGGCAAGTACACCGTGCCGGACTTCGTCGGAGACCGCTACAACGAGACCGCGCGCCTGGTGTCCGTGGTGTGCGCCCTCGTCGTGTCCTTCGTCTACGTCGCCGGGCAGATGTCCGGCGTCGGCGTGGTCTTCCAGCGGTTCCTCGGCGTCGACCGGACCTGGGGCGTCATCATCGGCATGGCGATCGTCTTCGTCTACGCCGTGCTCGGCGGCATGAAGGGCATCACCTGGACCCAGGTGGCGCAGTATGCCGTGCTGATCGTCGCCTACCTCATCCCCGCGGTGGCGATCTCCCTGCAGCTGGCCGGGAACCCCTTCCCCCCGATCGGCTTCGGCTCCATCCTGGACGAGCTCAACGGGCTGCAGCAGGATCTCGGGCTGGCGGCATACACCGAGGCGTTCACCCAGACGTCGATGGTGAACATGATCCTCATCACGGCGGCGCTGATGTTCGGCACGGCCGGGTTGCCGCACGTGATCGTCCGGTTCTACACGGCCAAGTCGGTCCGCGCGGCGCGCTACTCGGCGCTGTGGGCGCTGTTCTTCATCTCGCTGCTCTACACCACCGCCCCGGCGGTCGGTGCGTTCAGCAAGTACAACGTGCTCACCCAGATCCCGGGGTCGGGGATCAACGACACCCCGCAGTGGTTCAACACCTGGCGCGACGTCGGCCTGATCACGACCGAGGACCTCAACGGCAACGGCGTGATCGACGTCGCGGGGGCGATCGGCGAGGGCACCGAGCTCGCGATCAACAACGACATCGTGGTGCTGGCCGCGCCGGAGATCGCCGGCCTCCCCGCCCCGATCGTCGGACTGGTCGCCGCCGGTGGCCTGGCCGCGGCGCTGTCCACCGCGTCCGGCCTGCTGCTGGTGATCTCCAGCTCGGTGGCCAACGACCTCTACTGGAAGAAGGTCAACCCCAAGGCCACGGACGCCCAGCAGCTGCGGGTCGGGCGGATCGCCATGGCGGCCGCCATCCTCGTGGCCGGCTACCTCGGCATCAACCCGCCCGGGTTCGTCGCCGAGGTGGTGGCGCTCGCCTTCGGCCTCGCTGCGGCGTCCTTCTTCCCGATCCTGGTGCTCGGGATCTTCTGGAAGAAGGCGACGGCCGGCGGTGCCGCGGCCGGTATGGCGGTGGGACTGGGCGTGACCCTGCTCTACCAGCTGTGGACGTTGCCGACGTTCTTCGGCAACGAGCCCATCTGGGAGATCCCCGCCACCGGGATCGGCACGATCGGCATGATCCTCAACTTCATCACCGTCATCATCGTCTCGCAGTTCACCAAGGAGCCCAGCGAGCTGATGCAGCAGGTGGTCGAGGACGTGCGCTACCCGGGCCGGTCCGAGCTGGTCACCGCGCACGCGGAGGGACACATGTCGGAGTATGCCGAGGAGCACCACCTCGACGACTCCTCGGAGCGGGGTGAGCGCGGCTGACGGGCAACATCCGGTAACGCTCCCGACCGACCGCACGGTTTGCGCGCAAACCGTGCGGCCGGTCGTCGCAAACCGTGCGGTCGGTCGCTGAAGACCAGGCGGGCCGTAGGGAACCGGACCGGGTGACGTGACGTCAGATCCCTGTTCGACCACCTCCGCCCACCCAGGAGTTCGCCATGACACCGTCGTCAGGCCGCCGCACCACCCTTCTCGCCTCCCTGGTCGCCGTGCCGCTCGCGCTCGGCGCGTGCACCCCCGCGGACATCGTCTCGCCCCCGAGCGCGGGCGCCGCCGAGCTCACCGACTTCGGGTCGTGCGACGAGCTGCTGGACTACTTCAAGGAGCACGCCCTCGAGCGGGTCGGGCCGTGGGGGTTCGGCGCCGGATCCGGCTGGGCCATGGCCGACGACATGGCCGAGGAGGACTCCGCGGCCGGGGCCGCGGACGGCGCGACCGCGGCCTCCGGATCCGGTGAGGCAGGCACCGACTTCTCCGGCACCAACAACCAGGAGGAGGGCGTCGAGGAGCCGGACATCATCCAGACCGACGGGGAGATCGTGGTCACCGCACGCGACGGTGAGCTCGTCGTCGTCGACGTGGCGACCTCGTCCAGGATCGGGAGCCTGCGGCTGCCCGGACGCGACAGGGGGTCCGAGGCCGAGCTGCTCCTGGACCGGGAGAACGACCGCGTCCTGGTCCTCACCCGCGAGTGGAGCGGCGGGATCTCGCCCCTGCCCTCGCCCAGCGGCCTGAGTGCATACCCCGCCTTCGAGGCCAGCCGGACGGTGGTGACCCTGGTGGACATCTCCGACCCGAGCTCACCGACCGCCGGGGGCACGCTCCGCCTGGAGGGCGACTACCGCTCCGCCCGGATGCACGACGGCACGGCGCGGGTGGTGATGGTCACGCCGCCCCCGGGCCTGGCCTTCGTCCAGCCGCGCAACGGCTCGCTCGTCGCCGAGGACGAGGCGGAGCAGGAGAACCGGGAGATCATCTCCGCCTCCACCCTGGACGACTGGCTGCCCCACCTGCAGACCATCCAGGGCACCCGCTCCGAGGGCACCGACCTCGCCGTGCCGTGCGAGGACATCGCCCGGCCGCCCGAGTTCTCCGGCCTGTCCACCATGTCCGTGCTGACCTTCGACCTGGACGACTCCGGGGCGCAGCTCGACCTCACCTCCGCCGCGGGCGTCGTCGCCTCCGGCTCCACCGTGTATGCCTCCACCGACCGGCTGGTGGTGGCCACCTCCCCCTGGGAGGCGTGGGCCCTCTTCGACGGTGCCGACGCCGCCGTGCTGCCCCGCGGCGGCACGGCGCAGAGCACGGCGCTGCACACCTTCGACCTCACCGACCCGAGCTCGACCGCGTACCTCGCCTCCGGCTCCGTCGACGGCCGGCTCCTCAACCAGTTCAGCCTGGACGAGCAGGACGGGGTCATCCGGGTCGCCACCACGACGGACCGGCAGGGCAGCACCCCGTCCAGCAGCTCCCTCGTGGTGCTCGCGGAGGAAGGCAGACGGCTGGTGGAGCAGGGTCGCGTCGACGGCCTCGGGGAGACCGAGCAGATCTACTCCGTCCGTTACCTCTCGCCCGACACCGCCGCGGTGGTCACCTTCCGCCAGACCGACCCGCTCTACCTCGTCGACACCTCCGACCCCACGGCCCCGGAGGTCACCGGCGAGCTGAAGATCCCCGGCTACTCGGCATACCTCCACCCGATCGGCGAGGACCTGCTGCTCGGGGTGGGCCAGGACGCCACCGACGAGGGCCGGACCACCGGGCTGCAGGTCTCGCTCTTCGACATCTCCGACCCGGCGGCGCCGACCCAGGTCGCCAAGCAGACCTGGAAGGACCACTACTCCGACGTCGAGTACGACCACCGCGCCTTCACCTGGTGGCCGCAGACGGGGCAGCTCTTCCTGCCATCCAACGCCTGGACGGAGAAGTCCGAGTGGAGCGGCGTGGTCTCGGCCCGGGTCGAGGGCACCTCGCTGAGCCAGGGGCCCCGGCTCCAGCTGGGCGGCAGCTCGGCCTCCGGCTGGGACTGGGCGCGTCGCACCCTGGTCATCGGCGACCAGCTCTGGGTGCTCGGCGAGAGCTCGCTGCACGTCACCGACCTCGCCACGCTGGAGGAGCAGGGCACCGTCGACCTGTGACCCCCGGCCCGGCCGCGGCCGCGGACCTGTGACCCGCCTCCCCTCCCCCGGCGGACCCTGGTGCAGGAACGGTGTGTCACATCGGTCGCTCTGGCGACGGATGTGACACACCGTTCCTGCACCACCATCCATATCCACAGGCCCACAGCGCGCCCCTCGGTTTCCGGGCAGGCTGGTCGTCATGTCGGACGCCGTCGCCTTCCCCGCGATCCCGGGTCAGCGCGGGCTCGCGACCTACCGCCAGCTCCGCGTGGCCGGGTGGACCGAGGCCGAGGTCCGTCACCGACGATCACGGGTCTGGGCCACGCCCTACCCCGGCGTGGTGTCACCCCACCGAGGGCCGGTGACGGGGAGCGATCTGCTGGTGGCCATCGCGCTCTGGGCGGGTGAGCGAGCCGTGCTCCCCGGCCTGGTGGGGCTCAGCAAGCACGGGGTGACGGTCCCCGGCCGAGGGTCGCCACCTTCCTCGTCCCGAGCGGGTCCCGGGCTCGCGAGAACGGCGAGGCCCGGACGATCCGGACGACGCGTATGCCGCCGGTCGCCCGCCGCGACGGCCCCCTTGCCGTGGCGCCCGCCTCCCGCTCGCTCGTCGACGCCGCCTGTCTGGAGGACGTAGGCCCGCACAACCTCGAGGCGCTGGCCATCACCGTGCTGCAGCGGGGCCTGTGCCCCGTGGAGGCCCTCGACGCCGAGCTGTGGCAGCGCCCTCAGCCCCGTGTGCAGCCCCTCCGCACCGGTCTGGCTGCCTTCGCCGGGGGCGCGTGGTCCCGCCCGGAGGCCGTGCTGCGCGCGTTGTGGGACGTCCGGCCCGACCTGCCACCGTTGGTCACGAACCGCGGTCTGGTCCATCGACCCACCGGCCGCTTCCTGGGCTGCCCGGACGGGTGGCTGCCCACGCTCGGTGTCGCCATCCAGGTGCACTCCCGGCAGTTCCACCAGGGGATCGACGACCAGGGTGGTGACCGCTGGGCCGAGACGGTGGAGAAGGACTCCGCCCTCGTGAGTGTCGGGGCCCGGGTCATCGGCGTCTCGCCGTGGACCCTGCACGCCCGCCCGCAACGCTTCGTCAACCGGATCACCGAGCTGGTGGCCCTCGGCCCGGCCTCACCCATGCCGGACCTCCGCCTCGTCGACCCACCGCGCAGGTGACCCTGGTGCAGGAACGGTGTGTCACATCGGTCGCCAGAGCGACGGATGTGACACACCGTTTCTGCACCACCATCGGGTTCTACGCAGAGCCAGCGGCGAGAGGTGCCCTCCCGGAATGTTGCTGCTGAACCGAAGGATCGCAACCAGAAGCAGAGCACGCCGCAGATGCTGCGGAAACGGGTCGCGCAGGCATGCTCGGAGCGCATTGACTTCGCCCCGATCGCACTGCTAGAACTCTTCCCATGACGAGCCACTCCCGCCGAATGCGCAGCTGCTGAGCCCACCCCTCGCAGCCGATGCGCAGCCGACGCGACCCTCGCTCGACGCCATCCCCTCCCGCTGCTGAGGCGGGCTCAGCAGAGTGATCGACCACCCTGCACCCACCTTCAGCGAATCGAGACCCCGATGGCGACGTACACCGACTTCACCACCCGGCAGATCCACGCCGGCCAGACCCCCGACTCCCAGACCCGCGCGCGAGCCCTGCCGATCTACCAGACCACGTCCTACGTCTTCGAGGACGCGGACCAGGCGGCCGACCGCTTCGCCCTGGCGGAGCTGGGCCCCATCTACACCCGGATCACCAACCCCACCCAGGAGACCGTCGAAAACCGCATCGCCGACCTCGAGGGCGGTGTCGGCGCGCTCCTCGTCGCGTCCGGGTCGTCCGCCGTGACGCTGGCGATCCTCAACATCGCCGGGGCGGGCGACCACATCGTCTCCTCCCCCAGCCTCTACGGCGGCACGCAGAACCTCTTCGCCCACACGCTGCCCAAGCTCGGCATCGAGGTCACCTTCGTCGCCGACCCCACCGACCCGCAGTCGTGGCGGGACGCGGCCCGGCCCGAGACCAAGGCCTTCTTCGGCGAGACCATCGCCAACCCCAGCAGCGACGTCCTCGACACCCGCGCGGTGGCCGACGTCGCGCACGAGGCCGGGGTGCCGCTCATCGTCGACAACACCGTCGCCACCCCCTACCTCTCCCGCCCGATCGAGCACGGCGCCGACGTGGTCGTGCACTCGGCCACGAAGTACCTCGGCGGCCACGGCACCGCGATCGCCGGCGTCATCGTCGACGCCGGACGCTTCGACTACGGCGCAGCGCCGGACCGGTTCCCCGAGTTCTCCCGGCCCGACCCGAGCTACCACGGACTGGTGTATGCCGAGGCGCTCGGCGAGGGCGGCGTCCTCGGGGCCAACGTCTCCTACATCATCAAGGCCAGGGTGCAGCTGCTGCGCGACCTCGGCCCGGCGGTCTCGCCGTTCAACGCCTTCCTCATCGCCCAGGGCCTGGAGACGCTGTCGCTGCGGATCGAGCGGCACGTCGCCAACGCCCAGCAGGTGGCCTCCTGGCTGGCCGGCCACGACCAGGTCCGGTCGGTCTCCTACGCCGGGCTCCCGGACCACCCGTCGCACGCGCGGGCACAGGCATACCTGCCCGGCGGTGCCGGAGCGGTGCTCGCCTTCGAGATCGACGGCGGCGCCGAGGCGGGCCGGGCCTTCGTCTCGGCGCTCGAGCTGCACAGCCACGTCGCCAACATCGGCGACGTCCGCTCCCTGGTGATCCACCCCGCGAGCACCACCCACTCCCAGCTCACCCCCGAGGCGCAGCGCGCGGCCGGCGTCACGCCGGGACTGGTCCGGCTCTCGGTGGGGATCGAGGGGGTCGAGGACATCCTGGCCGACCTCGAGCGCGGCTTCACCGCGGCGGCAGCGGTCCGGCGTGGCAGCGAGGCGGCCTGAGATGGCGGCCGTGCCCAGCCCCGAGGCCGTCGAGCCTCCCAGTCCCCCGCGTGCGCGCCGCCGGACCCAGGCGGTCGGCGACCTGCGCCTGGAGTCCGGGGCCGTCCTGGAGGACGTCCGCGTCACCTACCAGACCTGGGGCCGGCTCAACGCCGACGCCAGCAACGCCGTCCTCGTCCTGCACGCGCTGACCGGTGACAGCCACGTCGTCGGCGAGCGCGGCCCGGGGCAGGCGACCGGCGGCTGGTGGCCCGGGCTGATCGGCCCCGGCGCCCCGCTGGACACCGACGAGTGGTTCGTCATCGCCCCCAACGTGCTCGGCGGCTGCGGCGGCAGCACCGGTCCGGCGTCGGCCGCGCCGGACGGGCGCCCCTACGGCAGCTCCTTCCCGGGGCTGACGGTCCGCGACCAGGTGCGCGCGGAGGCGCTGCTCGCCGACCGGCTGGGCATCCGCAGCTTCGCGCTGGTCGTCGGCGGCTCGGTCGGGGGTATGCGCTCGCTGGAGTGGGCGACGACCTTCCCGGGGCGGGTGAGGCGGTGCGTCGTGCTGGCCGCGAGCGCGGTCGCCAGCGCCGACCAGATCGGGTGGTCGGTGCCGCAGCTGCACGCGATCCGTCTCGACCCGGCCTTCCACGGCGGCGACTACTACCCCGGCCCGGGCCCCCGCGCCGGGCTCGAGATCGCCCGCCAGATCGCGCACGCCACCTACCGCTCGGCCGCGGAGCTGGAGCTGCGCTTCGGCGGGGGCGCGCAGGAGGGTGAGGACACGTTGCGCGGCGGCCGGTATGCCGTGCAGTCCTATCTCGAGCACCACGGCAAGAAGCTGGTCCGCCGGTTCGACGCGAACGCCTACCTGACGCTGACCGAGGCGATGAACACCCACGACATCGGCCGCGACCGCGGCGGCGTGGAGGCCGCCCTGCGGCGCATCACCGCCGAGCTGACGGTCGCGGTGGTCTCGAGCGACCGGCTCTTCACCCCCGCGGAGGGCCAGATCATCGCGGGCGCACCGTCCTGCCGTGAGTTGGCAGTCATCGACAGCCCGTACGGCCACGACGCCTTCCTCATCGAGACCGAGCAGGTCTTCGCGGTCATCGAGCGGGCGCTGGCGAGCGGGCGGACCCGGCACCTCACGGTGGCTTCGGGCGGCACGGTGGCTTCGGGCCAGGAGGCCGTGGGGTCGCAGGAGCCGGACGAGGCGACGGCTGAGGAGGCACGGGCTGCGAGGGAGCAGACGTCCGGCCGCGCAGTGCCGCCGGCCCAGGCCACGGCCGCACCCCGGCTCGTCGGCACCGGCCTCTGGTAGGAAGCCGAGCCGGACCGGCAGCGACCTGCAGCACCTGGGCAAGGATGTGCACCAGGAGCATCGCTCTCGACGGTGCATCCCGTGCATAGCCTTGCCCAGGTCGGGCGCACGCGTGGGAAAGCTCGCCCCCGGGTGCATACCCTTGCCCAGGTCGGGAGCCGGGGGCAGAGGCATACCCGTCAGAGGCCGGTCGGCTCCGCCAGCCAGTCGACCTCGGAGCAGACCGCACCGGGCACCAGCCCGGACAGGGCGACGGTGGCCGCGGCGGTGGGGTTCACCACGCGGTAGCCGATCGAGGTGACGGCTCGACCCGCGCTCTCGGTGAGGACGTAGCCCTCGCCCTCCAGCTGCGGTGGCAGCCCCAGCGCGTCGGCCCACCCGACGCTCTCGGTGGTCGGCCACCCCTCGGCCAGCTCCACCCGGACCGCGGCGTCGGCCTCCGCCTGCTCGGGCGTCACCCCCTCGCCGTGCACCACGGTGAGGGTGGCCTCCCGGCCGGTGAACGACAGGCCCCAGGCGTGCGGCGAGCGCAGGTCCTCCACCGCTGCCGCGTCCACGACGGCCTCCTGCTCCTCGACCGTGGCATCCACGCCGAGGGCCGTGGGCCAGGAGAGGCAGCCGGGCACGACGAGGCGGGTCTCGGCGGTGCCGTCGAGCAGCGGGGACAGGATGTCCTGGTCGCCGGCGAGACCGACCCCGTCGGCCTCGCCACGCAGCAGCAGGTGCTGGTTCGGCAGCACGCTCGCCCCGGCCACGCCAGGCACCTCCTCCGCGACGGCCCGCTCCAGCCCACCCAGGTCCAGGTCGTCCCGCAGCCGGAGGGCGAGCCCTGCACCGTCGGCCCGGCCGTCCTCGCCGGCCCAGCGCACCTCCCAGAGCGCGTCGTCCTGGGTCACGGCATACCGCAGCCGCAGCCGGCTGTTCTCCTCCCGCAGCGCACCGTCGGTGAGCAGCACCGTGCTCGACCCGACCGAGCGCCAGAACTCGAGCGTGTCGGTCTGGATGCTCTCGCTGGTCAGGTCGCCCGCCCCCAGCCGGTCCTTGATCGCGGACCAGTCGGTGACGGTGAGGTATGCCGTGTCCTCCGGCGCCAGGGCGAGCGCGGCGGCCTCGGGGCCGGGGACCGCTGCGGGCGGAGGCGCGACGGAGGTGACCGCCTCCTCGTCGGACGCGTCGGGTGTGGCGCTGGAGGCTCCCTGAGCCTCGGAGGCGGCGGACTCGGTGGGGGCCGTCGCCTCCGACGTCGTCGTGCGGTCGGGGCTGGTCGCGACGGTGCAGCCGGTCAGCAGGACCGGCGCGAGCACCGCCAGGGCACGTCGTCTCACGGGTGCCAGTCTGCCGGACCGGGCCGGCTTCCCCCCGGAGCCGGGCGTCACCGACGCGGCCGAGCGCGCACCACCCTCGGGGGAACCCGCCGCGCCCGCCGATCGTCCACCCCCTAGGATCGACCAGCACAGGGGAAAGGAGCCTGCGATGCCTGATTGGCTACGTGACTCGCCACAATGGCTGTGGTGGATCGGTGCGGCGCTCGCGTTCGGGATCGTCGAGATGACGACCCTGGACCTGCTCTTCCTGATGCTGGCGCTCGGTGCGCTGGTGGCGGCGATCGTCGCCGGCACCGGGCTCGGCCTCATCTGGCAGGTGCTGCTCTTCGCGGTGGCCTCCGGACTCTTCGTCTTCGCGCTGCGGCCGGTGGTGCTCAAGCACCTCAAGCTGGAGGGCCGGGGCGGCCCGATGGGCATCGAGGGCCACATCGGGCAGACCGCGACGGTGCTCGAGCCGGTCAGCGACCGGGACGGGCTGGTCAAGCTGCGCGGCGAGTCGTGGACCGCCCGGTCCGAGCTGGAGGGTCAGACCTTCGGCGCCGGGGACCTGGTGACGGTCGTCCGCATCGACGGTGCGACGGCCGTGGTCACCGAGGCCACGCCGGAGGACAAGCCGTTCGACCTCGAACCGCCGCCTGCCTGACCAGCCGGCACACCGCATACCTGAGCTGAACCCAACCAAGGAGAAACCTGATGGATCCCATCAATCTCATCGTCTGGGCCGTCGTGCTGCTACTGGCGCTCTTCGTCGTGGTCGCGATCGCCCGGGCGATCCGGATCGTCCCGCAGGCGACGAGCGTCATCGTCGAGCGCCTCGGCAAGTACGACCGCACGCTGGACGCCGGGCTGCACTTCCTCGTGCCGTTCATCGACCGGCCGCGCTCGGTGGTGGACCTGCGTGAGCAGGTCGTGAGCTTCCCGCCGCAGCCGGTGATCACCAGCGACAACCTGGTGGTCTCGATCGACACCGTCATCTACTTCCAGCCCACCGACCCGAAGGCGGCGACCTACGAGATCGCCAACTACATCCAGGGCATCGAGCAGCTCACCGTCACCACGCTGCGCAACGTCATCGGCTCCCTCGACCTGGAGCAGACGCTGACCAGCCGCGACATGATCAACGGCCAGCTGCGCGGGGTGCTGGACGAGGCCACCGGACGCTGGGGCATCCGGGTGAACCGGGTCGAGCTCAAGGCGATCGACCCGCCCGCCAGCGTGCAGGACTCGATGGAGAAGCAGATGCGCGCCGAGCGCGACCGTCGTGCGGCCATCCTCAACGCCGAGGGTGTCAAGCAGAGCCAGATCCTCACCGCCGAGGGTGAGAAGCAGGCCCAGATCCTCAAGGCGGAGGGCACCGCCCAGTCCGCGATCCTGGAGTCCCAGGGTGAGGCCCGCGCGATCCTGCAGGTCTTCGACGCCATCCACAAGGGCAACCCGGACAGCAAGCTGCTGGCCTACCAGTACCTCCAGATGCTCCCGGAGATCGCCCAGGGCGAGGCCAACAAGATGTGGGTCGTCCCGACCGAGCTCACCGCTGCCCTGTCCGGCATCGGCAACGCGCTCGGCGGCGGTGGCGGGCGCGGCGACTCCTCCGCGCTGGACGCGCCGTCCAAGGGGATCAGCGCCGAGGCCGGCGACATGGGCCTGGACGACATGGACGCCCCCACCCTGGAGGACCCGCGCGAGGCACTGCGTCGGGCCCGCGAGGAGGCGCAGGGCGCCACCCGCGACGCCGAGACCACGACCTCCGGCCGGTCCCGTCAGGAGGCCGACAAGGCGATCGCCGAGGCCGCCGAGAAGGCCAAGCGTGCCGCGGCCGGGCAGCAGCCGGACGAGCAGCCCGGTGAGCTGGGTGAGCTGCAGCAGCCCGAGCAGGTCGCCCCGGACCTCGGCCAGCAGAGCCAGGCCCAGGCCGAGCCGCAGCAGGACCCCGACGCCGAGCCGTGGGAGCGGCCCGAGGGCGCGGGCCAGCCGTGGAAGCGGGACGACCAGAGCTGACCGCACATCGCTGATCAGGACGGGGCGCGACCACCGGGTCGCGCCCCGTCCTGCGTCCACGCACCTTGCCTCGAGGCAGCGGCAGCCTCGCCCTGGTCCGGGGTATGCCTGTCCCTGGCTGCGTCCGTACGCTGACCGCCATGTGGATCACCGACGTGCGCCCCTGGGGCGGCGGGTCTGCCGACGTGCGGATCGAGGAGGACTGGATCGTCGAGGTGCGGCCACGGGCCGGCGCGGACGAGGGCGCTCCACCCGGCGCCCCGGGGACGGCGGACGATCAGGTCGTCCTCGAGGGACGGGGCCGGTTGCTCCTGCCGGCCTTCGCCGATGTGCACGTGCACCTGGACTCGACCCGGTTGGGGCTGCCGTTCCGCCCGCACACGGGCGGGCCCGGGGTGTGGACGATGATGCTCAACGACCGGGAGCACTGGAGGGACGCCGAGATCGACCTCGTCGAGCGTGTCCAGCACACGCTCGGGCTGATGATCGCGCGCGGCACCACCCGGGTCCGCTCGTTCGCCCAGGTGGACGTGGACTGCGGGCTGGAGCGGCTGGAGGCCGTGCTCGCGGCCGCGGAGACCCACCGCGACCGCGCCGAGGTCCAGGTCGTCGCCTTCCCGCAGGCAGGGCTGCTGCGTGAGACAGGGTCGGTCCAGGTGCTCGAGGAGGCGCTGCTGGCCGGTGCGGGGGTGGTCGGTGGCATCGACCCCTGCTCCCTGGACCGCGACCCGGCACGCCACCTGGACATCGTCTTCGACCTCGCCCAACGGCATACCGTCCCGGTCGACATCCACCTGCACGAGGCGGGCGAGCTCGGACGCTTCTCCGCGGACCTGATCCTCGAGCGCACCGAGGCTCTCGGGATGCAGGGCCAGGTCGTGGTCTCGCACGGCTACGGCCTGTGGGACGGCACGGAGTCGCAGACGGCGGCCCTCGTGGAGCGGTTCGCCGAGCTGGACGTGGCCACGACGACCGTCGCGCCCGGGGGTCGAGCGTCCCTGCCGCTGACCCAGCTCGCCGCGGCGGGTGTGCGGGTGGGCCTGGGCGAGGACGGTCAGCGCGACTACTGGTCGCCCTACGGCAACGCCGACATGCTGGACCGCACCTGGCAGCTGGCCTTCACCCACGGCTTCCGCGCCGACGCCCTGGTCGAGCACGCGCTGGCCGTCGGCACACGCGGCGGAGCGAGCATCGTGGACCGCGAGCTGCCGCGTCTCGCCGGCACCGCCGACCGACCGGGTCTGGCGGTCGGCGACCGGGCCGACCTGGTGCTCGTGGCGGGCGAGACCCCCACGTCAGCGGTGATGGACCGCCCGGAGGACCGGACCGTGCTGCACCGCGGCCGCGTCGTGGCCGACGCCCTGACGCTGAGGTGACCTCGCCGGCTCAACGCCGGCGCAGCACCACGGACTCCCAGCCGAGCAGCACGCCGCCCTCCTGGACCCCGGCCGCCGCCTCCGCCGAGGTCGACACCACGACCTCCGCCTCGGCCCAGCCCTCGAGCAGCTCTCCCGGCAGGGCGAGCGGCTCCCGGCTGAAGCAGGCCAGGGTCAGCAGCTGCTCGCCCTCCAGCTCCCGCCCGAAGGCCCACAGGTCCGGGTGGTCCATGGCCAGCGGGGTCACGCTGCCGTGCGCCACGACCGGCAGGTCGTGCCGCAGCGCGATCAGCGTGCGGTAGTGCTCCAGCACGGAGCCGGCCACGCCGACCTGCGCCTCGGCGTTGATCTCGAGGTGGTTGGGGTTGACGCCGATCCACGGCTCGGCGTCGCTGAAGCCGGCGCCCGGCCGGGCGCTCCACTGCACGGGCGTCCGGGCGTTGTCCCGGGCCACCTCGCGCAGGCCGGGCAGCAGCTCCTCGAAGCCCACCCCGGCACCGGCCTGCTCGGCGACGTGGTTGAGGGACTCGATGTCGCGCAGCTGCCCGAGCTCGGCGAAGGGCAGGTTGGTCATCCCCAGCTCCTCCCCCTGGTAGACGTAGGGGGTCCCGCGCAGGGTGTGCAGCACGGTGGCCAGCGTCTTCGCCGAGCGTTCCCGCCACGCGGGGTCGTCGTCGCCGAAACGGGACACGGCGCGCGGCTGGTCGTGGTTGTCCCAGTAGAGGCTGTTCCACCCACGGTCGGCCAGCCCGGTCTGCCAGCGCATGAGACTGGCGCGCAGCTGCGGCATCGTCACCGGGGTCCGGTCGAACTTCCCGCCCGCGCCGATCCCCAGGTCCACGTGCTCGAACTGGAAGACCATGTCGACCTCGCGTCGCTGCGGGTCGGTGTAGAGGCGGGCCTGGTCGACGTCGACACCGGGCATCTCGCCCACGGTGAGATGCGCGCGCGGGTGGTCGGCGAAGACCTCGCGGTGCATCTCGGCGAGGAACTCGTGCATCCGTGGCCCGTCGGCCACGGCGTGGAAGGAGTCGCCGTCGGTGAGGTCCTCGGGCTTGGAGACGAGGTTGATGACGTCCATCCGGAAGCCGTCGACGCCACGAGCCAGCCACCAGCGCATCATCGCGTAGACAGCCTCCCTGACCTCGGGATTCTCCCAGTTGAGGTCGGGCTGCTTGCGGCTGAAGAGGTGAAGGTAGTACTCGCCCGTCGCCTCGTCCCACTCCCACGCGGGTCCGGAGAAGAAGGACCGCCAGGCGTTCGGCTCGGCTCCCGGCTCCCCTCCGGTATGCCCGTCGCGCGGCGGCCGCCACCAGTACCAGTCGCGGCGGGCGGAGGTGCGGGAGGACCGGCTGTCGGCGAACCAGGCGTGCTCGTCGCTGGTGTGGTTGACCACGAGATCCATGACCAGCCGGATCCCCCGGTCGTGCAGCGCGGCGATGAGCTCGTCCAGCACCTCGAGCGAGCCGAAGACGGGGTCGATGTCCTGGTAGTCGCTGATGTCGTAGCCGTTGTCGTCCTGCGGGCTGCGGTAGACCGGGCTGAGCCACACGACGTCCACCCCGAGATGCTCCAGGTGGTCGAGGTGGTCCAGCACTCCCCGCAGGTCCCCGATGCCGTCCCCGTCCCCGTCGGCGAAGCTGCGCGGATAGATCTGGTAGACGACGGCGGCCTTCCACCAGTCGCGGGGAAGGTCCTGATCGAGGGCGTGCGGCATACCGGCAACCCTAGGTGCGGGAGCGGGTCGACCCGCGTGCGGTCCGGTGGGTCGGTCAGTCCAGGTCGAGCTGGGCCAGCACCATCCTGGCGATGCGCTCCGGCGGGTTGGCGACGTCGTAGACCGCCCCGCGTTCGTCGACCGCCAGCGCCTCGAGGGTGTCCAGCTGCGACTCGAGCAACGAGGGCGGCATGAAGTGGTCCCGGGAGCTCATCCGCTCCAGCAGCAGGCCCTTGTCGCCGACGAGGTGGACGAACCACGTGCCCTCGCCGCCGTCCCGGAGCAGGTCGCGGTAGGTGCGGCGCAGCGCCGAGCAGGTCAGCAGGGTCGGGGTCCCGGCGGCGTCCCGCTCCGCCGTCCAGGCGGCGAGCGCGCGCAACCAGGGCCAGCGGTCCTCGTCCACCAGCGGCCGCCCGGAGGCCATCTTGGCGACGTTGGCCTCGGGGTGGAAGTCGTCGCCCTCCGCGAACTCCCACCCGAGCCGCCCGTGCAGGGCCTGCGCGATCGTGGACTTGCCGGTGCCGGACACCCCCATCACCACGAGGTGGAGCGGCTGGCCGGCCGGGTCGGGCATCGGCGTCACGGCACCACCACCCACAGCCCGAGGGCCAGCACGAAGATCGCCAGCCCCAGCGTCGTCTCCATCACCGTCCAGGTGCGGAGGGTGGTCTTGACGTCCATCCCGAAGAACCGGCTGACCAGCCAGAAGCCGGAGTCGTTGACGTGCGAGAGCACGGTGGCCCCGGCCGCGATCGCGAGCACCAGGCAGGCGATCTTGAGGTCGGACAGTCCCTCGGCGGCGACTCCGGCGGAGATCAGACCGGCGGTGGTGGTGAGCGCCACGGTGGCCGAGCCCTGGGCCACCCGCAGCAGGGTGGCGATGAGGAAGGCGGAGACGATGAGCGGCAGACCCAGGTCGGCCAGGCTGTCCGACAGCGCCGCGCCGATGCCGGAGTAGCGCAGCACCCCGCCGAACATGCCGCCGGCACCGGTGATGAGGATGATCGCGCAGATCGGTCCCAGCGCGTCGTTGAGCAGGCTCTCCACGGTGGCCAGGGACCGGCCCTTGGTGCCCAGCACGTAGGTCGCGACGAGCAGCGTGATGAGCAGCGCGACCGGGGTCTGGCCGATGAAGACGAGGGCGTCGAGGACCCCGCTGTCGCCGAGCACCTCGGCCGAGCGCAGCGTGCCGATGCCGGTGTTCAGGGCGATCAGGGCGAACGGCAGCAGCAGCAGGGCCAGGACGAGCCCGAAGGACGGCGGCGCGACCTCCTCCTCGCCCCGGGCGATCCGCTCGGCCCGGGCGTCGTCGTCGCCGTCGTCCAGGTCGCCGGGCTCGCCGGACACCGTGCCGCGCAGCATGCTGTCGTTGATCGGGACCATGACCTTGCCGGCATACGCGGTGGTGAAGACGTAGACGCCGACGTACCACGCGACGAAGGCGACGGGGATGCCGACGAGCATGCTGAGCCCGATCGAGCCTCCCAGCTCGGTCGCGGCGGTCACCGGCCCCGGGTGCGGGGGGACGATCGCGTGCATCGCCGCGAACGCTCCGGCGGCGGGGATGGCATACAGCAGCACCGACCCGCCGAAGCGTCGGGCGACGGAGAAGATGATCGGCAGGAAGACGACCAGCCCGGCGTCGAAGAAGATCGGGATGCCGAACAGCAGCGCGGCGACACCGAGCGCGAACGGTGCGCGCTGCTCGCCGAACCGGTTGATGAGGGTGTCGGCGAGGACCTGGGCGCCGCCCGTGATCTCCAGGATGCGGCCGATCATGGCGCCGAGGCCGACGAGCAGCGCCACCGAGCCGAGGGTGGTGCCGAAGAAGCCGGTGGCCACCCCCGCGAGCTCCCCGAAGGGTATGCCGGCGGCCAGCCCGGTGACGAAGCTCACCGTGATCAGCGCCACGAAGGCATGCATGCGCAGCTTGATGATGAGGAAGAGCAGCACCGCCACGGCCACCGCCGCGATGGTCAGGAGAGTCCCTGCTCCGTAGACGGGATCCATCGGTTCCATGAGGCTCTCCCTGGGGTCGACGTCGACGCTGTGGCTCACACCGTAGCGCCGGACGAGCCCCCGGGTCCGGTCAACCGCCGCCCGGACGCTCCGGCGCGTCGATCCACCCCTCACCCTCGCTGCCGGCGACCGGAGCGGCCGCGCCACCGGTCAGCTCGGCGAGGAGGTCGGGCAGCCCCGCTGCCTCGGCGACGGGCACCTGGAGGCGCAGGGTGACGGACCGGGCATACCGCACGTCGCTGATCGACACCCCACGTGCCCGCAGGTCGTGCTCCAGCCGTCCGGCGAGGTCGTGCCCCACCTGGACGTCGACCTCGTGCACCAGCGCGCGGGTGAGCAGCGGCGCCTCCTCCACGGCCGCGCGCACCGCCCCTCCGTAGGCGCGCGCGAGCCCGCCGGTCCCCAGCTTGGTCCCGCCGAACCACCGCGTCACCACGGCGACCACGTCGGTCAGGCCGGCCTGGGTCAGCGCCTCGAGCATGGGCGTGCCGGCCGTCCCGGCGGGCTCGCCGTCGTCGTTGCTGCGGACCAGGGCACCGTCCACGCCCAGCACGAAGGCCGAGCAGTGATGACCGGCGTCCCAGTGCGTGCGCCGCGCCTCCTCGACGACGTCGCGCGCCTCACTCTCGTCCTCGACCCGCCGCAGCCAGCACTCGAAGACCGACCGCTTCTCCTCGGTGCGCACCACCACCGGCGCGGCGAGGGTGCGGCAGGTCGTCGGCGTCACCCAGGCAGGGTATGCCCAGGTTCCGCTCATAGACTCGGGCCATGCGGACTGTGCGACGAGTGTCGGCCCTCCTTCTGGCCGGCGGGCTGCTCGCCATACCGGGCAGCGCCATGGCCCACGACGAGCTCACCGGCTCCGAGCCGACCGACGGCAGCGCCGGCGAGGCCCCGGACGACCTGACCCTGAGCTTCAGCGGCCAGATCGCCGAGGTCGGGGCAGCGGTCACCGTGACCGATCCCGACGGCAGCTCGGTGACCGAGGGCGAGCCGGAGGTCGACGGGTCCGAGGTGGAGCAGGACCTGGTCGACGACCTCGCCGACGGGCAGTATGCCGTCGTCTGGCGGGTCACGAGCGAGGACGGTCACCCCATCTCCGGCGAGTTCTCCTTCACCGCGGAGGGTTCCGGGTCGGACGAGACCACCGACGACGAGCCCACCGAGGCCGAGGACGCCGAGTCCTCGCCGGCCGAGTCGTCCGAGGAGGCCCCGGCCGAGACCGCCGAGGAACAGACCTCCGACGAGCCGGCACCCGCCGAGACCGAGAACGCCGACGATCCGGCCTCCGACGAGGAGTCGGAGCAGCCCTCGGAGGCCACCTCGTCCGTCGCCTCCGGAGTCCCCGGGTGGGCGTGGGCCTTCGTCGCGGTCGCGGCCGCAGGGCTCCTGGGGATGCTGGCCTGGACCTGGCAGCGCGGGCGCTCCTGAGGCCGGGTCGGATGCGGGACGTGGGGCACCTCTCATGTACCGTGTAGACCACGGATTACACACATTCCCGGGCCGGCTCCGCGACCTGAGCGATCAGCCAGCGATGCCGCCCCGGCAGACTCGATGCAAGGGGGTCACGCCATGGGGCGCGGCCGGGCCAAGGCAAAGCAGATCAAGGTTGCACGGAAGCTGAAGTACTCAGCCCCCGACACCGACCTTTCCGCACTCGAGCGGGAGTTGCACTCCACCCGTGGAGAGTTCGACTACTCCCCGCCCACGGATGACGAGGACGACTCAGCCTCCGAGGACGACCCTTATGCCGAGGGAGACGACGACTACGGCTCCTGGGCGGCCGGCGAGCGCTGACAACGCTCGGCCCACGTCACGTCGTCATCTGATGAGGACGACGAGGAGCAGAGGGGCCTGACGATGAGCACACGCAGCCGGCACGAGGCACGCTGGACCGACGAGCGGTCGACCGCCAGCGGACGCCTCCCCCGCAACAAGTGGTGGACGCTGCCGTTGCTGGTCGCCCTGGCTCTGGTCGCGCTCTACGGCGGCTACCGGGTCTACATGGGCATCGACACCGTGACCTACGAGGTCCGTGAGTGCCAGCAGCCCCTCGCCGAGGGGGCGTCCTGGGCCGAGGTGCAGGCCGCCGCCTGCGACGCGGTGCCCGCCGACTCGTTGACCATGGCGCTGATGCGCGGCGAGGAGCGGGTGGAGCCCGACGAGGTGGCCGGGCCCCTGCTGACCTGGGACGCCTGGGCGGTCAACTCCCCCGAGCACAGCGTGCAGCTCGTCGTCGACGAGCCGGCCGAGACCATCGTCATCGCCGAGCCGGACAACGAGCGGGTGCGGGTGAGTCTGACCAGCGACACCAGCGGCACCCGCTGGGGTGGCTTCATCGGGGGGCGCGGCCCCACGTCCTACTGGGTCCTCATCACCCCGGCGCCCTGACGCGGTCTTCCGGGCCTGGCGCCGGTCCGCAGGCGGGTCAGGACGGGTAGGCACCCACGACGCGCACCGCGCCGCCCTGGACGCCCTTGGCGCCTCGGACGAGGTCGCCCTCCGCGCCCGGGGGGAGCTGGGTGCCCACGGTGCCGATCGGCCAGGTGTCGATGCCTGCCCCACGGAGCATCGCGGCAGCGTCCTCGGCCCGCTCGGGGGACACGACGGCGACGAACCCGACACCCATGTTGAGGGTCTGCTCCAGGTCCGCCGGCGGCACCCGACCCAGCTCCTGGACCAGGGTGAAGATGGGTGGCGGGCTCCAGGTGCGCTCGATCGTGGCGACCATGCCCTCGGGCAGCACCCGGGCCAGGTTGGCCGCGAGCCCCCCACCGGTGACGTGGGACAGGGCATGCAGCTCGCGTCCGAGCCCGCGCACCAGGTCCAGCAACGGGAGCGTGTAGATCCGGGTCGGCTCCAGGCACTCCTCCCCCAGGGTCCGGCCCAGCTCGGGCACCTGCCGGTCCCAGCCCCACCCTGCGGCCGAGAGCACCCGGCGCACCAGCGAGTAGCCGTTGCTGTGCAGGCCGGAGCTCGCCAGCGCCAGCACGACGTCCCCGTCGGCCACCCGGTGCGGCCCCAGCACCTCGTCGTGCTCGACGACCCCGGTGGCGGCGCCGGCCACGTCGTACTCGTCCGGGTCGAGGAGCCCGGGATGCTCGGCGGTCTCTCCCCCGACGAGCGCCACACCGGCGAGCTCGCAGCCCCGCGCGATGCCGGAGACGATGGCGGCGATCCGCTCCGGCACGACCTGCCCGCACGCGATGTAGTCGGTCATGAACAACGGCTCGGCACCACTGACCACGATGTCGTCGACCACCATGCCCACCAGGTCCTGACCGATCGTGTCGTGGACGTCCATCGCCTGGGCGATGGCCACCTTGGTGCCGACGCCGTCGGTCGACGTGGCCAGGACCGGCCGGCGCATCCCCTGCAGCGCGCTCGCCTCGAACATCCCGGCGAACCCACCGAGCCCCCCGAGCACCTCGGGCCGTTGCGCCCGCCGCACGGACGACTTCATCAGCTCGACCGCGCGGTCGCCCGCGTGGACGTCGACGCCGGACCCGGCATACGTGATCGGCTCGTGGCTCATCGGCGGTCCCCTCGGGATCGGTGCGGGTGCGCACCCAGGGTATGCCGCCGCTCACCGGCCGCGGCGACCGGACTCGTCGGTGGGGGCGCAGCCGCGCCCTAGAGCGACTCGATCTCGCCGGACAGCTCCGCGCGCGAGCTGATGCCAAGCTTCGTGTAGACCTTCCGCAGGTGGTACTCGACGGTCTTCGGACTGACGAAGAGGGCCGCCGCAGCCTCCTTGGTCGTCCGACCGTCGGCCAGCAGCAGCGCCACCTGCAGCTCCTGCGGAGTGAGCGACTGGACCCCGCCCATGGCCCGGTGCCGCACCCGCTCGCCGGTGAGGTTCAGCTCGGAGGCAGCCTGGTCGGCCCACGGCTCAGCGCCCAGGCGGGTGAAGCCGGCGAGTGCGCTCCGCAGGTGTCCCCGCGCCTCGATCCGGCGACCGGCGCGGCGCAGGACCTCGCCGTAGGCGAGCTCGGTCCGCGCTGTCTCGAAGACGTCACGGGTCTGTGCGTGCAGGGCCAGGGCCGCGTCGAAGCTCGTGTCGGGGTCCTCGCCGACCAGCCCGAGGCAGCGGTAGGCCCTGGCGCGCGACCAGGGTTGTCCCTTGGCCTGGGCCGCCACGCGGAAGTCCTCCGCCATCGACCGTGCCTCCTCGCGGCGACCGAGCCGGACCAGAGCCGCGACGAGCTCGGGGCGCGGTGACAGGTCGGGGTCCCCGACGCCGAGACCGGCGAGCAGGTCGTCGAGCGCCTCCAGCACGGTGAACGACGTCGCCGCGTCTCCCCTCACCAGTGCCAGCTCACCCAGGGCGAGCTGGACCCACGCCTCTCCCCAGTGGATCTCCCGCGCACGGCACAGCTCCAGGGCCTCCGCAGCATGCGTCTGCGCATCGACGTCCCGCCCGGTCCGCGCCTCGAGCCAGGCGAGCCCGGCCAACGCCATCGCCAGCTCCGTCGTCTGGCCCGTGACCCGCGCCAGAGCGACAGCCTCCGCGTAGTCGGCGGCGGCCCGGACCCACGAGTCACTCGTCGCCTCGTCCCTGGCCAGGAGGAAGAGCAGCCACGGCAGGGCACCCACACCCGCTCGGTCCCGGGCGCTCTCCACGCGGACACGCAGCTCCCGCCCACCGTCCGCATCACGGATGTAGAGCGGAGCGAGCATCAGCCAGCTCACGTCGACCTCGGCGGTGAGCTCCGGCGAGTCCCTGAGGAGCGACTCCGCCGCTCGCAGCTCCTCGACCCCGCCGTGACCCGCGAACGCGCGCGCCATGCCGATGGCGAGGGTGCCCATCGCCCGGGCGCCGGGCGTGGCGGCTCGGTCCACACCCTGCTCGAGCGCACCGACGAGATCCTGGGCCATGACCGCATCGGCCAGGAACAATGCCGCCTGCACGGCCTCCGCCAGCAGCAGCGTCGCCTGATCACCGTCGTCGCAGGACTGCGCCGCGCTGAGCAGCAACGTGCACGCCTGCCGCACCGAGCCGGAGCGGGACGCGATCTGGGCGCGCAGCCGGACCGTCTGGAGAGCCACCTCCCCGTCACCGACCTGCTCCAGCTCGTCGAGGAGGGCCGAGGCCCGTCCACCGTGCCCGGCTGTCCATGCGCACCTGGCAGCCGCGAGGAGGCGGGGTGGCACCATCGTCGTGTCGGCCGTGCGACGGGCCGCTCGTTCGTGGAGCGCTGAGGCGACCTCGTATGCCGACCGTGACTCGGCCCGTCCTCCCGCCGTGGTGAGGAGGCTCGCCACGGCGTCGTCCGGCGCCCACTGCGCCTCCGAGAGGTGCCACGCCCTGCGGTCGACATCCACGGGGGGCAGGACGGCGGCCACCGCCTGGTGCACCTGCCGACGCCGATCAGGCGGCGCGCCCGAGTGGATGGCCGCCCGCACCAGCGGGTGACGGAAGCTGATCTGGGCCGCACCCAGTCGGACCAGACCGGACTCCTCGGCGGCCGACAGCTCACCCAGCTCGAGCCCCAGCCGGGTGCACGCGAGTCCCGTCAGCCGGAGGTCGCCGTTGCATGCCGCAGCCACCAGCAGCACGGAGCGGGTCGGGCCAGGAAGCTGGCCGAGGCGCCTCCCGAAGGCCGCGACGAGCGCGGCGGACACGGGGACGGGGATGTCACCCGAGGGCAGGAGCGCCTCGGGGTCTGCGGCCAGCTCCACGATGGCCAGCGGGTTGCCGTCCGTCCGGGCCTGCAGCCGCCGCATCTCCTCGTCGGTGATCGGCGTCGCCGACACCTCTGCTGCGAGGGCGCGAGCCGCCTCCGGGTCCAGTCCGGCCAGCTCGACGCGATCGACACCCTCGAGCAGGCCGACGGCCTCTCCCGCACGCGCGGTCGCCAGGACGGCGATCGCGTCGGACCCCAGTCGCCGTGCCGCGAACATGATGGCCCCGGCCGAGGACTCGTCGATCAGGTGGACGTCGTCGAGGAGGACGGCGACCGGGCCGTCCTCCGCGTAGCGGCAGAGCAGGCTGAGCGTCGCGGCCCCGATGGCGAACCGGTCACCCGACTTCTCCTCGTCCAGCGCCAGCGCCGAGGAGAGGGCGACGGCCTGCGGCCGCGGGATGGTCCCGAGCAGGGGCAGCGTCGGACGGAGCAGCTCCAGCAGCCCGGAGAACGGGATCTCCCGATCTGGCGGTGTGCCCGTGGCCCGGAGGATCCGGACGTCGTCGAGACCGTCCTCGGCCCAGCCCAGCAGCGCTGACTTCCCGACGCCGGGATCCCCGACGATCGCGAGCACGCCGCTGCGGCCGATCCGCGCCGCAGCGAGGAGTCGGTCGACGGTTCGGCGTTCGTGCTCGCGACCGACCAGCACCCCTCGATGGTAGTCCCGGGGCAGCTGCGGACTAGGGGGGTCACCGGACGCGACCGCGTGGTCGGCGTCCCTAGCGTGGGCAGCGGCCCGACGGGCCCCGAACAAGGAGAACCGACATGAGCACCACAACCGAGCAGGGCGTCGACGCCACCGCAGGGCAGGCCGTCGATCACGACAAGCTGATGCAGTTCGTCTTCCGCGCCGTCGACGAGGTGGGAGCGACCCTCAACGCCGCCCTCGTCGTGATGGGCGACAAGCTGGGCTACTACCGCGACCTCGCCACGCACGGAGCCACCGACTCGCGAGGGCTCGCCGAGCGCACGGGGACCAGCGAGCCCTACGCGCGCGAGTGGCTGAATGCCCAGGCAGCGGGCGGCTACGTGGACTACGAGCCCCAGCGCGGGACATACCGCCTGCCACCGGAGCAGGCCGTGGCCCTCACCCAGGAGGACAGCCCAGCCTTCCTGCCGGGCTTCTTCCAGATCGCCCTGGGCACCGTGCACGGCAGCCCGCACATCCTGGAGGCCGCGCGCAGCGGGGCCGGCTTCGGCTGGCACGAGCACGACCCGGACGTCCACATCGGCTGCGAGCGCTTCTTCCGTCCCAGCTACCAGGCCCACCTCGTGGACTCCTGGCTCCCCGCGCTGGAGGGCGTGGTGGACCGCCTGCGGCAGGGCATCAGCGTCGCCGACGTGGGCTGTGGACACGGCGCGTCGACCATCCTCATGGCTCAGGCCTTCCCGAACTCGACGTTCGTGGGCTCCGACTACCACGCGGAGTCGATCGAGACGGCTCGGGCCCGGGCGGCCGAGGCCGGCGTCTCCGACCGGGTCCGCTTCGAGGTCGCCCCCGCGCACGCTGTGCCGGGCACCGGCTACGGCCTGGTGACGATGTTCGACTGCCTGCACGACATGGGCGACCCGGTCGGCGCGGCCGAGCGGGTGCGCCAGGCCATCGCCGAGGACGGCACGTGGATGGTCGTGGAGCCGATGTCGGGAGACCACGTGGAGGACAACCTCAACCCCGTGGGACGGGCGTACTACGGGTTCTCGACACTGCTGTGCACCCCCTCGTCGCTCGCGCAGGACGAGGGCATGGCGCTCGGCACCCAGGCGGGGCCGGCCAGGATCCGGGCCGTGACGACGGCAGCGGGCTTCACTCGGTTCGCCCGCGTCGCGCAGACGCCCTTCAACCAGGTCTTCGAGGTCAGACCGTGACGAGGCGGCCTGTCCGGGTGGACACTATGGCCACCCGGACGGTGCCGCAGTCCGGTTCGGTGAGAGGAGTCGGGGCGATGTCCTTCGACGACCACCCGGGGGTCAGCAGGCGACGACCCCGTGAGCCGGACCTCTCAGGTCTGGTCCGGCGAGACGGCGTGCGGATCGCGTGGGACGTCTACGACGCGGACCGGCCCACCCTGGTGCTGATGCCCACCTGGTCGATCATCGACTCACGCTTCTGGAAGTTCCAGCTCCCGTACCTCGCCCGCCACTTCAGGGTGGTGACCTTCGACGGCCGGGGCTCCGGGCGGTCCGGCACCCCCTCCGGTGCCGCCTCCTACAGCGACAGCGAGTACGCCGCGGACACGTTGGCCGTGCTGGACGGGACCGGCACCGACCGGGCGATCCTGGTCGGGCTCTCGAGCGCCGTGGCCTGGACGCTGCACGTGGCTGCCGATCACCCCGACAGGGTGTCGGGGATCGTGGCCATCGGCGCCTCGTGCAAGTTGACCGTCCCGGACGAGACGCGGGTCGGACATCGGTTCGACGAGCCGGTCGACCGTCCCACCGGCTGGGCGACGTACAACGAGCACTACTGGCTGCACGGCGGCGTGGAGTCGTTCGTCGACTTCTTCGCGCACCAGATGTTCCACGAGCCCCACTCCACCAAGCAGGTCGAGGACTTCCTCGCGTGGGCGGCTCCCATCTCCGGACGCACCCTCGCGGACACGACCGCCGGACGGCTCGGGCTGCACGGGGCACAGGCGGAGGCCATCGAGCCCCTCTGCGCGGCAGTCACCTGCCCGGTCCTGGCGGTGCACGGCACCGAGGACCGCGTGCGCCCGGCGTCGATCAGCCGTCGGCTGACCGAGCTGACAGGGGGGTCGCTCGTCCTGCTCGACGGGGTCGGCCACGGGCCGCCGATGCGCGAGCCCGTGCGCACGAACCACCTGATCAGAGATTTCGCCGACCGGGTCCACCCGCGTGGTCCCGCCCTGACCTGGACCCGTGCGCGAGCACGCCGGCGGCGTGCCCTCTACCTGTCGTCGCCGATCGGTCTCGGTCATGCGCGACGTGACCTCGCGATCGTCCGGGAACTGCGGGAGAGGGATCCCGACCTGCAGGTCGAGTGGCTCGCGCAGCCCCCCGTGACGAGGGTCCTGGAGGAAGCCGGTGAGCTCGTCCACCCGGCCTCGCGGTGGTTGGCGAGCGAGTCCTCGCACATCGAGGACGAGTGCGCGGAGCACGACCTGCACGCCTTCCAGGCCATCCGTCGCATGGACGAGATCCTGGTGAACAACTTCATGGTCTTCGACGACGTCGTCAGCGAGGCTTCGTACGACCTCGTGATCGCCGACGAGGCGTGGGAGATCGACCACTTCCTGCACGAGAACCCGGAGCTGAAACGGTTCTCCTACGCCTGGTTGACCGACTTCGTCGGATGGCTGCCGATGCCTTCCGGCGGGCCCGAGGAGGCCTCGCTGTGCGCCGACTACAACGCCGAGATGATCGAGCAGCGGGCGCGGTACAGGCGCCTGCGCGACCGTTCGGTCTTCGTCGGACGTCCCGACGACGTGGTGGACGAGACCTTCGGCGAGGGACTCCCCGGCATCCGGGAGTGGACAGCGGACAACTTCGACTTCTGCGGCTACGTCTCCGGATTCACACCACCGGACGAGGAGGAGATCGCGCGGTTGCGCGCCGAGCTGGGATACGGCGAGGACGACCTGGTCTGCCTCGTCACCGTCGGGGGGTCCGGCGTCGGCGCGGCCCTGCTGCACCGGGTGCTGGACTCGGTGCCGCTCGCTCGTCGCCTCGTCCCGCAACTGCGTTTCCTCATCGTCTGCGGACCCCGCATCGACCCTCGATCGCTGCCCCGCAGACGCGGGGCAGCCGTGCGCGGATACCTCCCCGAGCTCTACCGGCATCTCGCGGCCTGCGACCTGGCGGTGGTCCAGGGCGGGCTCACCACGTGCATGGAGCTGACGGCCAACCAGCGACCGTTCGTCTACGTCCCGCTGCAAAACCACTTCGAGCAGAACTTCCACGTGACGCATCGCCTGGAGAGGTACGGCGCCGGCCGACGCCTCGCCTACGAGGACGCCCAGGATCCGGAGGTCCTCGCGGAGGCGATCGCCACGTGCGTCCAGGCAGGAGGACAGCACTATCGCCCGGTCGAGACCGACGGCGCCGCCCGTGCCGCAGGCCTGCTGGCCGAGCTGCTCTGACACCTGAGGCCGGGGTGACCGTGCCGGCAAACCCACGCGAGCCGGACTCGTCGGGGAGAGTCGGCCTCAGTCGTGCGCGTGCCGGAAGCCGGCCTGCTCCGCGGTCTCGGCGTCGACGAAGCACTCGTGCGGGTCCGCGTCGTAGCCCTCCTCGTCGGGGAGCACGTAGGTCATGGTGTCGTGCCAGGCCTTGACCGGGTGCCCCTCCGGCGTCCCACCGTCGGCCAGCGGGGCGGCCGAGCCCCAGCCGTGCCCACCGTCGCGGACCTCGTCGGCGTCGCTCGCGCCCTCTCCTGTCCCGCCGCCCTCCTCTGCGCCGGTGGCGGCTGGCATCGAGTGGTCGGTCTCCAGGTGCTGCGGCTCCCCATCCTCGTCCGCGACCCAGTCGCCGGGCTGACGGAACTCCTCCCCGGCGGCGACGTCGTGGTCGGCCGGGTCGTGCTCCGCCGCGAACTCCTCCTGCCTGCGCCGCGTCTCCTCCTCGGACTCGCTGGTCCGCGGGTCCTCGTTGGTCACGTCGTCGCTGGCGCCGTCCGCCGCGTCGTCGTCGTCCGGCTCCTCGTCGGCGTCGTCGTCAGGATCGTCCTCGGCCCCTTCGTCCGGCGAGCCATCGGTCGATGAAGCACCTTCGTCGGCGGTCGCGTCATCACCCGCGAGCGGATCGTCGCCGTCCGTGGTCTCGTCGTCGTCCGGGAGTTCTTCCGGCTGCTGCCCCTCGTCGCGCTCGCTCATGGCGTCCTCCGCTCTCGGGTCAGCGACCCGTCCGTGCCCACGAACGCTAGACCCGGCCCTGCCACGGCGCAGGATGAATCGACCCGTCTGCCGTGCCGACCCAACCGATCACGGCATGCTGCCGTTGTGACAGGGTGAGAGGAGGTGCTCGTGGAACGAACCAGCCGCCGGGTCGACGAGGACTTCGCCGTCTTCGTCGGGGCGCACCAGCACACCCTTCAGCGGGCCGCATACCTGCTGTGCGGTGACCGGGACCTGGCTCGTGACCTCACCCAGGAGGCGCTGACCCGCACGGCGAAGCGCTGGCCCAGGGTGAGGGACGGTCTTCCACTCGCCTACGCGCGGCGCATCCTCTACACGGCGAACGTCGACCGGTGGCGACGCACCGGATCCGAGGTCCTCACCGATGTCCTTCCCGAGCGCTCGTCCACTGACCACGAGCGCTGGGTGACGTCGATCGCCGTCCGGGACGCGTTGCAACAGCTGCCACCCCGGGCGCGCGCGGTCATCGTGCTCCGCTACTTCGAGGATCTCGACGTCGCGACGACGGCCCAGACCCTCGGCATCAGCGACGGCACCGTGAAGAGCCAGACGAGCGACGGCATCCGCCGCCTGCGCGAACTCCTGACAGAGGTGAGCACCGATGCGTGACGACGAGCTCAAGGACCTGCTCGGGCGGGCAACCGCCGGGGCTCCCCGCGACGATCTGACCGCTGCATCCTGGGAGATCGGCCGACGCCGCGCCCGCCGGCAGAGCTGGACCGTGGGTTCGCTCGGTGCTGTCGCCGGCGTGGCCGCGATCGTCGGCGCCTGGTCGCTCGGAGGTGGCAGCACGGACGCCTTCCCCGGGCCGGCCGAGAATGGTGGCGTGGACGACACGGCGGTCACGAGCGCCCCGCCGGGGCAGGAGCTGGTGCCCTATCGGGTGGTCTTCGAGGTGGTCGAGGGTCAGGCCCGTCCTGACGGCCCGGTCGACGAGTGGGCGGACGTCGACGACGTGACGGCGCAGCCGGTGGAGATGAGGGTCGAGACCGAGGACGGGACGGCGACCTCCGACCACGGCCTCTCGACGATCGGCCTCGGAGGACCGTTCACCTTCGAGCCGGGAGGTGGGATGGTGACGTCGAACGGGTGCCGGACGGTGCGGTGGTCCGGCGTCTCCATCGAGGACGGGCTCCTGCGGCCCGATGGCATCCCCACCGCGGAGGGAGGGATGGACGAGGAGTGCCAGACCGGTTACCCGAACCCCGAGGCCGTGATGATGTACGAGGGCGCGGTCGGGTCGGACCTGCGCGCCACGACGAGGAGCCCCAGCCTCCGCTGGGAGTCCGGCACCCTGGTGGCCGAAGGCCGTCTGATGGAGGGCGACATCCTGCAGGTGCACGTCTCGGACTCCGGGTCCGGACTACGCGTCCTCCAGCTGGTGGGCGTGCCGCCAGAAGAGCTGGACTCCCTCGACGACCTGCCGTCGACCAGTGCGGTCCGACCGATGGCCGGCACGCCCGAGTCGCTGGAGGGCACCTGGTACCTCGTCGACCTCCGTGGGATCGAGCCGGAGCCGGTCACCGGTCCGGCGCTGAGCTTCGACGGCGAGGTCTGGTCGGTCGAGAGCTGCGGTGTCCGGCACAGCGCGTCGGGCGACCTCGTGGACGGAGTCATCACCATCGAGGGGGACTGGGTGGTCGAGACCATCGCGGGCAGCACGACCTGCCCCGAGGTCCCCTGGCAGGACCTGCACACCTGGGAGGCGTTCCTCGAGGGCTCGCCCACCACGCTCATGCTGGACGACGGCCGGTACGACGGCGTGGTGCTGGAGGGTGAGCTGCCCTGACGCCCGCCCTCGCTCAGGGGCGACGGACGGCGTCGCCCCCGCCGGCCCCGGCGGTGACGCCCACCCGGTCCATGTCGAGCGTCCCGACCTCGGTCGGGTCGGCGTCGTCCTGCACGACCGGGAACTGCAGCTCGAGGACGTCCTTGCCGAGCTGGTCCTCCCGGGGCAGCTCGATCGGGTAGTTCCCCGAGAAGCAGGCCGTGCAGAGGGCGGAGCGGGGCTGCTCGGTGGCGGCGACCATGCCGTCCTCGCTGATGTAGCCGAGGGAGTCGGCACCGATCGAGGCGCAGATGTCCTCGGCCTCCAGCCCGGTGGCGATGAGCTCGGCCCGGGTGGCGAAGTCGATGCCGTAGAAGCACGGCCAGCGCACCGGCGGGCTGGAGATGCGGACGTGCACCTCCGCCGCACCCGCCTCGCGGAGCATCCGCACCAGCGCCCGCTGCGTGTTGCCCCGCACGATCGAGTCGTCCACGACCACGAGCCGCTTGCCCTTGATCACGTCCCGCAACGGGTTGAGCTTGAGCCGGATGCCCAGCTGGCGGATGGTCTGCGACGGCGCGATGAAGGTCCGTCCGACGTAGGCGTTCTTCACCAGCCCCGCGCCGTAGGGGATGCCGGACTCCTCGGCATACCCGATGGCCGCCGGCGTGCCTGACTCCGGCGTCGGCATCACCATGTCCGCCTCGACCGGGTGCTCCCGGGCCAGCTGGCGCCCCATCTCGACCCGCGAGCCGTAGACCTCTCGCCCCGCGATGGTCGTGTCCGGGCGGGCGAGGTAGACCCACTCGAAGACGCACCGCTTGGGGGCCGGCTCGGCGAAGTGCCGCGAGCGCAGGCCGTTCTCGTCGATCGCGATGAGCTCGCCCGGCTCGACCTCGCGCACCACCGAGGCGCCCACGATGTCCAGCGCCGCGGTCTCGGAGGCGACCACCCAGCCACGCTCCAACCGGCCCAGGACCAGGGGGCGCACCCCCTGCGGGTCGCGGGCGGCATACAGGGTGCCCTCGTCGCAGAAGACGAGCGAGAAGGCGCCGCGCAGCTGCGGCAGCACCCGCATCGCGGCCTCCTCCAGCGACAGGTCCGGGTCGGCGGTGAGCAGCCCGGTGACGATCGCGGTGTCGGTCGTGTTGCCGCGACCCACCTCGCCCGCGGAGCGGGACAGGTCGCCGCCGAGCGCCTCCTGGAGCAGGTCGCGCAGCTCGGAGGTGTTGATCAGGTTGCCGTTGTGCCCCAGGGCGACGGTGGCGTCCGTGGTGCCGCCGAGCGTCGGCTGGGCGTTCTGCCACGAGTTGCGCCCGGTCGTGGAGTAGCGGCAGTGACCGACCGCGAGGTGCCCCTGGAGCGAGGCGAGCGCCGACTCGTCGAAGACCTGGCTGACCAGGCCGACGTCCTTGTAGACGACCAGCCGTTGCCCGTCGCTGGTCGCGATCCCGGCGGCCTCCTGGCCCCGGTGCTGCAGGGCATACAGGCCGAAGTAGGTGAGCTTGGCGACCTCCTCGCCCGGCGCCCACACCCCGAACACCCCGCAGGCGTCCTGGGGCAGGCGCTCCTCGGGCAGCAGGTCGTGAGAGAGCCGTCCGTCGCTACGAGCCACGTGCCCATCGTCCCACAGGTCCGCGGCCGTCCGGGCGGCCTCGCCGGGACGGCGCCCCCGTCGTCAGGACCCGAGCCGCGGACGGTCCGCGATGAGGTAGCCCACCGCCCCGACGGCGAGCCCTGCGCCACCGCCGATGAGGATGAACAGGAGGTATTCCTGGAGTCCCTTCACATAGGGCACGTCACGCCCCAGGGCGGCGACGAGCACCGCGATCACCGCTCCCAGGACCGCGCCGGTCGCCAGGAACCGGACCAGGTCGGGCTGCCGGTGGGTCATCGCCCCGACGAGCGCTCGCTGCGGCGGTCGAGCACCAGGTAGACCATCGAGGCGAGGAAGGCGCCGAGGACGGCGCCGGTCGCGGCCAGCAGGATCGCCTGCTGGCCGGCGGTGCTGCCGGCGGCGTCGGGGCGGGTGAGCGAGATCAGCATCCCGAGCGCCACGCCCAGCAGCGCACCCGCGACGAGGAACCTGCTGAGCTGCGGCCGTCGCCGCACCGGCAGGCGCGTCGGATCGGTCTGGTCATCGATGGGTGGCACACCTCCAGTATCCGCCTGCACGCCGACCGGCGCGGCAGCCGGGTGGCTGCCGCGCCGGTCCTCCGTCACGGGACGGTGGTGGTGGCGCTCACTCCTGCGGGAGGTTCGCCTCCGTCTGCTGGTCCGCGGACCGCTCCGCGGGCTGACCGAGCGCGTCGACCAGGCCCTGCAGCTGCGTCTCGACCGAGGCGTGCACCGCGGCCTCGCCGCCGACGATGGTGATGAGCGGGAAGGAGAAGCCGGTGGTCAACCGCTCGATCTCCTCCAGCACACCGGTCGGGACGGCGTCCGGCCGGGTCAGCGCGACGCCGGCTCCGGTCCGCGCCGCGACCGGCACGGCGGTGAGGCTGTCCGGGAAGTCCTCGCCGGTGGCGACCAGCACCTTGCCCTCGGCGGGGAACTGCTCCAGCACCGCCTCGGCCGTCTTGTACCTGTCGGTCCCGCTGTAGCGGGTCCACGGCATACCGGCCGAGACTGCGTCGAGCACGTCGTCGGTCAGCACCGCCGTGCCACCTGCGGCGTAGACGTCGTCGAAGGAGAGTCCCCCGACGGCGGCGGCGGTGGCGGTCGGCACGGCGTCGTGCTCGACCAGCACCAGCGGCGCCTGGTGCCGGGCCGCGAGGGCACTGAGCACGAGCGCGTCCGGGAAGTCCTGACCGGAGGCGACGAAGAGCTCGGCGCTGCTGTCCTGCACGACCCTCTGCGCGATCGCGCCGGCCGTCGCGTAGCGGTCGGCACCGGAGACGCGCTCCACCGTGGCACCGGGCAGCGCCGCCTGGATGTCGTCGAGGACCGCGTCGGTCACCGCCTTGCTGCCGCCGACGACGAAGACGTCGTCCGGCATCAGCCGCAGCAGCTCGTCCTCGGTCGGCTGCGGCAGCCCACCGGGGTCGGTCAGCAGGAGCGGGGCACCCAGCTGCGCGGCCCAGGGGGCCGCGGTCAGGGCGTCCGGGTAGGCCTTGGACGTGGCGACAACCGCCGTGTCCGCCATGACGAACTTCTGCTCGGACAGCATCGCCGCGGTCTCGATGCGGGTCGGGCCGCCGATCCGCTCCACGTCGAAGGTGCACGGCCCGTCGACGTCGTCCGGGAAGAACGGGTCGACGTAGTCGAGCGTGCTGACCAGGCTCCCGGCCCCGTCCACGTCGTTGATCATGATGCCGACGCCCGGGGCGCCGGTGCCGTAGAGCCCGACGAAGGACAGGAAGGCGTGCAGGTCGCGCGTCGTCCCGACCTCGACCTCGAGGATCCGGCTGTCCTTCATGGTGCCGTCGTCCCAGACCTGGAACTCGACGCGGTCGAACCCGCCGATGTCGTCCGTGGTGCCGGTGATGCTGGCGTCGATGGCGTACTCGTTGCGGCTGCAGTCGTCGTTGACGAACTGCACACCGGCGATCTCGTAGTCGCCGAGCGTGGCGGCGAAGGCCGGGACGGCGCCGGCGAGGCCGGAGGCCCCGAGCGCGAGCGCCGCGCCTGCTGCGAGACCGGCCCTGCGGCCGGTCCTGGTCGTGGTGGTCATCTGGATCTCCTTCACGGGCCGGCCATGACTGACCGGGGACGCCAGGAGGTCCCTCACCTCCGATCGGGCGTCGCCGCTACAGAGGGTCGGCGGTGCAGGCAGATACCTCGCTCACAGCTCGTGCTCGTCGACGAGGGTTCGGATCATGACCGCGCAGCGGCGAGCGCCTCCAGCACCCGCACGTCAGCCTGGTAGGGAGGCTCCGGGCGGGGCCAGTGCACCACCACGTCCGTGAACCCGGCCTCCTGGGCACGGCCTATCCGGTTCTGGGCCTCATCCAGACTGCTCAGCGCCCCTGCTCCCGCGTCCAGGGACAGGTAGCGGTCCAGCGGTCGGGCCCGACCCGCCTCGGCCTCCAGCGCGTCCACCCGGGCGCCGAGCTCGCGCACGCCGCGCCACCAGGCGTCCAGCCCGTCGCCGGCGGCGCCGGGAGGCCCGGTGGTGGGCCAGCCGGCACCGTGCGCCACCGCCAGCCGCATGGCGCGGGGACCGTTGGCGGCGACCACGAAGGGGGCCCGCGGCTGCTGGACGCAGCGCGGGCGGGCACCCGCCCCGGCCACCGTGAAGAACTCGCCCTCGACCTCGACGTCGTCCTCGGTCAGCAACCGGTCCAGCAGGGGCACGAACTCCTCGAACCGGGCCGTGCGCTCCCCGCGGGTGTGCCGGTCGCCGAGCAGGCGGCTGTCCAGGTCCCCGCCCGCCCCGAGGCCGAGGAGGACGCGGCCCGCGCTGAGGTCGTCCAGGGTGGTGACGTCCTTGGCCAGCAGCGCCGGGTGCCGGAAGTTCGGGGAGGCGACGAAGGTGCCGAGCCGGACCCGGTCCGTGACCACGGCGGCCGCCGCGAGGGTGGCGACCGTGGAGTGCCACGGGGCCTTCGGGAGCCCGGCCCAGACGAGGTGGTCGTAGGTCCACGCGTGCTCGAAGCCCCACTCCTCGACCTGCCGCCACAGCGGCTCTGCCTCGCGCCAGGGGTGCTCGGGCAAGATGCAGACGCCGATCCTCATGGCAGCCGAGGCTAGCGGGGGTCTCGCCGCGACAGAGGGTCGGCGGTGCAGGCAGATACCTGACTCACAGCTCGTGCTCGTCGACGAGGCTCTGCGGGACCCGTCGGACCACGTAGGCGGTCGCCAGCGCCATCACGACCACGACCCCGAGCAGGACGGCCGGGATCCCGAACCACCCGGCCACCTGACCACCGACGACCGCGCCGAGCGGCATGGCGCCGAACCCGATCATCCGGGCCGCACCACCGACCTTGCCCAGCACGTGCTCCGGCACCATCCGGGGCCGGATCGACCCGGAGACGACGTTGCCGATGACGCCGAGCGGTCCGACCGCGAGCAGGAAGAGCGCGAAGCCGACCGCCCCCGGCCAGAGCAGCGGCACGAGGTTGAGGACCGCGTTGAGCCCCCAGCACACGCCCAGCACCCGCATCTCCGACCACCGCGTCAGGACCCGGTCCGCGACGGCGCTGCCGACCAGGGCACCGACCGGCATGGCCACCAGGACCAGCGAGAAGAGCTGGGGCGTCAGCCCCCCGGCCGAGCTCGGCCCGACCAGCCACAGGACGATGACCGCGCTGAAGGCGGTGGACCCGAAGTTCCACAGGCCGCCGGCCAGCAGCATCGGCCGCAGCACCGGGTGCCGCCAGAGGATCCGCATGCCCGTCATCAGCTCGCCGCGCTGACCGGTCAGGTCCTCGTCCGTGGGGCGCGCGGCGGCATACCGACCGCGCAGCCCCACACCCAGCACGAGCACGGCCGCGAGGACCACGAGCGCGGCCGAGCCGGTCAGCCAGGCGGCGCCGAGGGTCACCAGCAGCCCGGCCAGCGGTGGGCCGGCGAAGCCGTTGCCGACCTGCTGCACGGCGAGCAGTCGCGAGTTGGCCCGGCGCAGTCTCGGCGCTGCTCGGCCCACCAGGCTGGGGACCTGCGCGCCGGCGGCCAGATCGGTGAAGACCTCGGTGACGCCGTAGGCCAGCGCCAGCCCGACGAGCACCCAGATCGTGAGCGCGTCGGCGAGCGCCAGCGCCGCCACGGCGGCGAGCAGCAGGGCGCGTGCGCCCAGCCCGACCATCATGGTGCGCCGCCGGTCCCACCGGTCGACGAGGACGCCGGCCGGCATGCCGCAGATCAGCCAGGGCAGCCAGACCGCCGCCGTGAGCACCCCCATCAGCTCCGGTGACCGGGTGAGGGTGATGGCCAGCAACGGCACGCCGGTCTGCACCACGCCGTCGGCGAGGTTCGCCAGGCCGACCGCGGTCAGGTGGGTGCCGAACGGTCGGCCGAGCGGCTCGATGGCCCGGCTCGCCGTCATGGTGCGCGAACTCATGCGAGGTCTCCTCTAGGCTAGGTGCAGAAAGAACTATGCAAAGCTTTCTCTGCAAAGGTACCTCTGCACCATGACCGAGCGCAAGCAGTCCCCCATCGCCGCCCGTGCGGTCGACGCCGCCACCCTCAAGGCCTTCGCCCACCCCCTGCGGATGCGCATGTACGACCACCTCAAGGACCACGGGGCCGCGACCGCGTCCACGCTCGCCCGGGCGATGGGCGAGAGCACCGGCCAGACCAGCTACCACCTCCGGCAGCTGGCCAAGCACGGGCTGGTGGAGGAGGACCCCGACCGGGGCACGACCCGCGAGCGGTGGTGGATCGCCGCCGGCTTCTCCTTCACCCCCGACACCCTGGGCGACGACGCCGGCACGCGCACCACCCTGCAGGTCGTCCAGCAGCACCAGCTCCAGGAGCGCATGCGTCGGCTGCAGGAGTGGCTCGAGAGATCCGCCGACGACGACCCCGCCTGGGTCGCGGTGGCCAGCAGCAACGAGGTCACCCTGCCGATGACCGCGGACGAGCTCGAGGCCATGTCGCTGGCCATCGCCGAGGTCATGCGCGAGCACCTGGACCGGGCCAGGGAGAGCCGTGGCCGCGACGGCGACGAGGGTCGACGCACCGTGAAGCTCTACCAGTACGCCTTCCCGCTGCCTCCGGGCGAGGCCGGTCCGGGCTGACCGGCCGGCCCGGTCAGCGCAGCGGCAGGTATGCCGTGAGGTCGGCCCGCCGACCCGAGGCGCGCACGGATCCGGAAGCAACCGCCTCCGCCCAGCTGGTCCGCCCGGTCACCAGGGCGAGCCAGGTCTGCGGGTCGGTCTCGACCACGTTGGTCGGTGTGCCCCGGGTATGCCTCGGGCCCTCGATGACCTGGGCGGCGGCATACGGGGGCACACGCACCTCCACCGCACGTCCCGGCGCCCGCGCGGCGAGCTCCTCCACGGTGTAGCGCACCGCCGTCGCGAGCACGGCCCGCGGCACCTCCGCCTCCTCGGCCGCGGCCCAGGCCGCCAGCGCCTCCTCCCCCGCGGCCGGGTCCACCCGCCGTCGCGCCGGCATCAGGGCAGCGGATCGCGCTCGATCGGGCAGGACATGCACCGGGGGCCGCCCCGGCCACGGCCCAGCTCGGAGCCGTCGATCTCGATGACCTCGACCCCCTGCTCGCGCAGGTAGGCGTTGGTGACGGTGTTGCGCCGGTAGCCCACGACCACGCCGGGCTCCAGCGCCAGCACGTTGCACCCGTCGTCCCACTGCTCCCGCGCCGCGGCGCGGGGGTCCTGGTCGGCAGCGAGCACCCGCAGCCGGTCCAGCCCGAGCCCGCGCGCGATGACCTGCTCCATCTCGTGCGGCTCGTGCCGCTCGATCGAGAGCGGCAGGTCGGCGGGGTCGATCCCCGGCGCGGACTCGGCGGCGGTGATGGTCCACGAGGTCAGGTCGGGGAGCCCGAGATAGCGGGTGAAGGTCTCGGTGTCGACCATCGTCATCACCGTGTCGAGGTGCATCACGGCACGGGCCTTGGGCATGTCGAGGGCGACGACCCGCTGCGCCTCCCCGGTGGCCAGCAGCCGCCGCGAGAGCCGCTCCAGCCCCATCGCGGTGGTGCGCTCGGACAGGCCGACGAGCACCATGCCGTGGCCCGGCACGAGGATGTCCCCGCCCTCGGCGGTGGCCGGACCGTCGTCGACGCCGTGGCTCCACCACTGCATACCGGCCTGGGCGAACATCGGGTGGTAGCGGTAGATGGCGTCGTAGTGCACGGTCTCGCGCCGCCGCGCCTTCTTGTGCATGGAGTTGACCGCGACGCCCGAGTAGGCCCAGGCCGAGGTGTCCCGGGTGAACAGGTGGTTCGGCAGCGGCGCGAGCACCGAGTCGTGGGTGCCGAACTGGTCGATGACGACCGACCGGGGGCTGCCGATCCGCTCCAGCACCTCGCTCTTGGTGATGCCGCCGATGAGGTGGGTCGCCAGCTCGGCGTCGTCCATGTCGTCGAACATGGCGCGCAGCTCCTCGGCGGCCTGCGGACCCACGTGCCGCTCGTCCAGGCTGTGCCCCAGCACGTGGGCGCGTGCCTCCGGCACGGCCAGCGTCTCCCGCAGCAGGGCGTCGAAGTGATGGACGGTGACCCCGCGCTCGCGCATCACCTGGACGAAGTAGTCGTGCTCCTCCTGCGCCTTCTCCACCCACAGGATCTCGTCGAAGAGGTAGCGGTCCTTGTTCTCCGGCGTCAGGCGGTGCATCTCCAGACCGGGGCGGTGCACGATGACCTGACGCAGCCGACCGACCTCGGATCCGACGTGGAAGGGCATGGCGTGTCCTTTCGCAGGGGTGCCGATCATCCTGCCACGCGTGGAGCGCCGGGCGCGCGGCTCCGGAGGCGGGCAGGAAGAACCCCTCGCGCACCTGGAAGAGCCCGGTTGCCCTTGCTGCATTCCTGCCCTGGGGGAGTTCACCGAGGTACCACCGCACGAGGGGTCCGCCCGCCATTCTAGGTGCTCACCACGGGCGGTCCAAGCCGCGGCCGGGTTTGGGCCGCTCCGGCGCTCTCGGCTATCCTCTCCGGCGGAGGATTCGCATAGCGGCCTAGTGCGCACGATTGGAAATCGTGTTGGGATAAAACCCTCGGGGGTTCAAATCCCCCATCCTCCGCTCGTGTCCTCGTCGAAGGACAGCAGAAGCCCCCGGACCCACGGTCCGGGGGCTTCTTGTCGTTTCGGTGGCCGGTCCAGCCGGCACGAGGGTGCTCAGCGGCGGCGGGTCCCGAAGATCGAGCGGCTGATCTCCCGCCCGATGACGGTGCCGGCCGAGCGCAGCATGGACCGGAACGCCGTGGAGGAGACGACCTGCTCGACCATGCCCGGGTCCTCCCGGGTGCGGGCGCGGCTGCTCTCCTTCGTCTTCGCCTCCTCGGCGGCGGCCTGCGCCGCCTCGGCCTGCGCCGCCTCCGCGGTGGCCGCCTCCATCCGGGCGGCCAGCATCTCGTGCGCGGACTCGCGGTCCAGCGCCTCGGCATACTTGCTCGACAGCGCCGACCCGGCGACGGCGGTGCGCACGACGGACTCCTCGGACGGGCCGATCCGGGCCTGCGGCGCGCGGAGCATGGTGCGCGCCACCGGCGTGGGGGCACCCTTGTCGGAGAGGACGGTCACCACCGCCTCACCCGTGCGCAGCGAGGTCAGCACCTCCTCGAGGTCGTAGTCGCTGGTCGGGAAGGTGGACACCGTGGCCCGGAGCGCCTTCGCATCGTTCGGCGTGTGCGCCCGCAGCGCGTGCTGCACCCGGTTGCCGAGCTGCGCGAGCACCGAGTCGGGGACGTCCTTGGGCGTCTGGGTGACGAAGAAGACGCCGACCCCCTTGGACCGGATCAGCCGCACCGCCTGCTCCACCGCGTCGAGGAAGGCGTCGGAGGCGTCGTCGAAGAGCAGGTGCGCCTCGTCGAAGAAGAAGACCAGCTTCGGCTTGTCCGGGTTGCCGACCTCGGGCAGGTCCTGGAAGAGCTCCGCCAGCAGCCACATGAGGAAGGTCGAGAAGAGCACCGGCTTGTCCTGGACCCCGGGCAGCTCGAGCAGCGAGACGACCCCCTTGCCCTCCGCGGTGGTGCGCAGCAGGTCCGCCGTCTCGAACTCGGGCTCGCCGAAGAAGACGTCTCCCCCGGCGGCGGACAGCGCGATGAGCTCGCGCAGGATCACGCCGGCGGTCGAGCTCGCGAGCCCGCCGAGGCCCTTGAGGTCCTCCTTCCCCTCCTCGGAGATGAGGTGCTGGGTGACGGCGATGAGGTCCTTGAGGTCCAGCAGCGCCAGCCCTCGCTGGTCCGCCCAGTAGAAGATCAGCCCCAGGCTGGACTCCTGGGTCTTGTTGAGCTGCAGCACCTTCGACAGCATGGTGGGCCCGAAAGCGGTGATGGTCGCGCGGACCGGGTTGCCCACCCCGTGGCCGCCGAGGTTGAGCAGCTCGACCGGGTATGCCGCACCGGCCCACTCCTGATCGAGCTCGGCCATCCGCTCCTCGATCTTGCCGCCGCCCTCGGCCGGGGTCGCCAGACCGGTGAGGTCGCCCTTGATATCGGCGAGGAAGACCGGGACCCCCGCGTCCGAGAGCTGCTCGGCCAGGACCTGGAGGGTGACCGTCTTGCCGGTGCCGGTGGCGCCCGCCACCAGGCCGTGCCGGTTCATCGAGGCGAGGGGCAGCCGCACGACGGCGTCGCTCACGACCTCGCCGCCGTCCGCGCCGACGGCACCGCCGAGGACGATGCTGGGATCGGTGAAGGTGTAGCCCTCGCGGACGAGATCCATCTGGCTGCTGCTCTGCTCGCTCACACCGCAGACTCTAGACTGCGCCGCATGATCTTCAAGGGCGTGGGCGACGAGCGGCCCTACCCCCCTCACGGCCTCGACGAGGCCGGCGACTGGGCGCACCTGCCGCCCCGGATGCTCCGGCTGGACGAGCTGGTCACGACCCGCTCCGAGCTCGACCTGCGCGCCCTGCTGTCGGCCGACTCGACGTTCTACGGCGACATCTTCTGCCACGTGGTGAGGTGGCGCGAGGAGCTCTACCTCGAGGACGGGTTGCACCGGGCGCTGCGGGCCGCGCTGCAGGGCCGCCCTGCCGTGCACGGGCGTGTCCTCGACCTCGACGGCCCGCAGACTCGCTAGCCTGCTGCGGTCGGAAGGAGCCTCTGCGTGGGATACGTGCGCACGGCAGGTATGTCGACGGCGGCCCGGCGGGCGCGACGCCGGGCGGCGATGGTCATCGTGGGGCTGCTCGCCGCGCTCGGCCTCGCCCTGCTCATCGCCGTGTCGACCATGCAGGGCTGGTTCGGGATGGGTGGCGGTGACGCCGACGAGCAGGCCACGACGGTCGAGGCCCCCACGCCGACCCTGGTCACCGAGGACGTCGTGGTCAACGTCTTCAACTCCACCGGGCGGACCGGGCTGGCCGGTCGCGCCAGCGACGGGCTGACCGCCCGCGGCTTCACCGTCGACGGGGTCGACAACTCCGACGCCGACATCGAGGGGCCGGGGCAGATCCTCCACGGCCCGTCCGGCGCGGAGGGAGCACAGCTGCTGGCCGACGCCCTCCCCCAGGAGGTCGAGCTGGTCCAGGACGAGCGCGAGGACGCCACCCTCGACCTCATCCTGGGCGAGGCGTGGGAGGACCTGCCCGCGCCCGAGGAGTCGGGTCAGGACGGCGAGGACGGGTGAGCGGCCACGAGGTCGAGGTCTCCCGCCGGGTGCAGGCCTCCCCCGCCGCGGTGTGGGAGGTCATCACCGACCTGGAGCACGCGCAGGAGCGGCTGAGCCAGGTCACCGACCTCCATGTGATCACGCCCGGCCCGTATGCCGTCGGCACCGGGTGGCGCGAGACGCGTCGGATGATGGGTTCCACGGACACGCAGGAGCTCTGGGTGGTCGACAACGACCCGGAGCGACGGACCGAGATTGAGGCCCGGTCGGGCAACACCACCTTCCGCACCGTGCTCCGGCTGGAGCCGCTCGAGGAGGGCGGGGCCACCCACCTCTCGGTGCGGTTCAGCGCCAGCACCACCGACCCGAACGCCCTGCAGCGGCTCGCCGTGCGGGTGGTCGGCCCGCTGGGGCTGAAGCTGACGGAGAGGGCGCTGCGGACCGAGCTGGACGACATCGCGGCGGCGGCGCAGGAGCTGGCCGACCCCTGAACCGGGGCCTGTGGACAACTTCTGCGGGCCTTGCGCCGGGCGCCCTAGGTTCGGGGTCATGGACACCTTCGAGCCCTCGATCGCGACGACGGGCGACCTCCGGTGGGACGCGGGCCACCACCATCCACGCGGCACGCTGGCGCTCGTCCTGGGGGTCCTCAGCATCGCCGGCGTCACCGTCATCGGCCCGGTGGCCTGGGTCGTCGCCCACCGTGCGCTGGCGCAGGTCGACGCCTCGCCCCACGTCGTGACCAACCGCGGCCAGCTCGTCGCGGCCCAGGCGCTGGGGATGATCTCGACCGGTCTGCTGGCCCTCGGGGTGGTGACCCTGCTCGCCATGCTGGTCGTCGTCGGGGCGGTCGGTCTCACGTGAGCGCTCGCCCTGGCTGAGTGGCTCCGGGCCGCGCACGCGGCGTAGCCTCAGGACATGTTCCGCTTCGAGCCCCCACCCGCGCCGCGCGCAGGGGGCGGGTCCGAGCCCGAGGACCCCTACGCGGCCCAGCCCGCGGCGCGGTCGGAGGGGCCGACCGCCACCGACCCGTATGCCCGGCCGCCAGGCGGTCCCTGGGGCCCGCAGGGGACGAACATCCACCCGCGCGGCACGGTCGCGCTGGTCCTGGGGATCCTGAGCTGCTGCGGCATGGCGATCCTGGGCCCGGTCGCCTGGGCCATCGCCCACGCGTCGCTGCGCGAGGCGCAGGCCTCGCCCTACCCGGTGACCAACCTCGGCCACCTCACGGCTGCCCGCATCCTCGGCATGGTGGGGACCGGCATGCTCGCGCTCAGCGTCGCGTGGTTCCTCGTCGTCATCTCCTTCGCGATCTCCACGGCCTGACCACTCGCCCGGAGGCTGCCACCGGGTCCGGTCCACCGGGGGGACAACCCACCATGGTTCGGGGGTTGACCCCAGCGCACACCGCTCGACGCGCTCGTAGCGTGCTGCCATGACCTCGCGCCGCGCCTCCTCGCGCCGCCCTGCCGCCGTGCTGCTGGCCCTCCTGCTGGGGCTCTGGCTCGCCTCGGTCGCGCCGGCGGCCGCAGCGTCGGAGGAGACCTCGGAGAGCCTGGCGAGGGCATACCTCGACCGCACCCCCACGAGCTCGATGGCCGTCGCCGTGCTGCACGCCGGCGAGGTGGAGGTCCGCGGCTACCAGCGGGACGGGCAGGGGCCGGCGGTGGACGGGGACACCCCCTTCCGGATCGCGTCGATGTCCAAGTCCTTCACCGCCACCCTGGTGATGCTGCTGGCCGAGCGCGGCGACCTCGACCTCGACGCGCCGCTGAGCGCCGTGGTCCCCGAGTTCGCCATGGGAGACGACCGGGCCGGGCAGATCACGCTGCGGATGCTGCTGGCCCACACCAGCGGCATCGGCGGTGGCAGCACCCGAGACCTCGGGCAGCCGGCGTCCACCGACCCCGAGGTGCTGCTCGCGGACCTGCGGGACGAGACCCTGGGCTCGACCCCGGGCACGGAGCACGTCTACTCCAACACCGGGTATGCCCTGGCGGCCGTCGCCGTCGAGCGGTCGACCGGGCAGGACTTCGCCGAGCTGATGCGGGCCGAGCTGCTGGACCCGCTCGGGATGGATCGGACGACGACCGTCCCCGGCTGCGCGACGCCGGTCGAGGGCCTGGGCAGCGGGCACACGGCCCTCTTCGGCCGGACGCTGCGCTATCCCGAGCCGGCCGACAACTGTCTCGGTTCGGGCGGGATGGTGAGCACGGCCGAGGACATCGCCACCTGGCTCCGGTTCCAGTCCGGGGACGGTCTCACCCAGGACGGTGACCGACTCCTCGGCGTCGAGGCGCTGCGCGCGCTGCACACCGCGCAGCCGGGCACCGAGGGGGTCGGCGGCTACGGCCTCGGCTGGTCCTTCGCCGAGCAGGACGGCGTCCGGTTCCTGGAGCACAGCGGCGCGATGGTCACCTGGACCTCGCACATGTCCATCGTCCGGGCGCCGGACGGGCGGCCCACGGGCGACGCCGCCGTGGTCCTGGCCGACACCGTCGGGGCTCCCGGGCTGCTCGCGCGCGCACTCGCCGCCGACGCCGCGGGAGCCACCGGCACGATCCCCGACCAGCCGCTGCTCCGGCCGGCCACCGTCTTCGGAGCTCTGCTGGTCCTCCTCGCCGTGGCCGGCACCCTCGGCCTGGCCCGGTCCCGCTCCTGGCCCGCGCGACGGCGCCGGGCCGTGCCTCGCGCCACCGGCCTGCTCGGTCTCGCTGCGGTGGCCGCCCTCTGCGTCGTGCTGCCCTCGCTGCTGGCGCGGTATGCCTATGGCAGCGTCATGGGTCTGACCACCGCCTGGCACTGGGGCGCGGGGCTGCTGCCGGAGGGGGTCCTGCTCATCGCCCTCACCGGTCTGACCAGCCTGGTGGTGCTCCTCGCGCGGCTCGTCTCCGTGACCCGCTCTCGTCCCGCGACACGCCCGGACCGGACCGGCTCAGGCACGGCGATTTCTAGCCGTGGTTGCAACACCCTGATCTGAAGGAGTGTTGCGATGTGTGGCATGTGTGAAGAGGTTGCTC
>NZ_VSLG01000007.1:0-65443 GCF_008919445.1 Serinicoccus kebangsaanensis
GCTGGAAAGCCGCCCTGGGAGAGCTCTCCCTCGTCTACCCCGACCGCATCAACGCCCACCTGTAAACCCACTGTGACTCACATCACTTACACAGACATCTTGACAGGCTCCAGCCTGCACGAACTGCTTGGCGCCCCAGGGCGCATCGCAGACGTTGCCATCCCGGTCGAGGCGCTCGACGGCCAGCGAGCTGAGGTCAGGGGCCGCATCCCCGATGTCCGGGTCCGCCCCGGCATCTGCGCCGCGACGGAGCGTCTCCTGGGTCCTGAACAGGGCCTGCGCGACCTGCCCGGCATCCTCGTGCGGCAGCTGGGAGGCCTTGCGCCAGAAGTGCTCGACCTGCCCCCATGTCGCCACGCCTGCGCGGAGCGCGTCGCGGACCGGCCCACGCGTGGACACCGGCGCCAGGGCGACCGCGACCAGCTGCCGGGCCGCGCCGCGGCCCATCCCGGTCAATGCGCAGATCTCGACCGCGGCCACCGACTTGGCCCTGGCCCGCCACCGGTCCCGCGCCGTCCGGGACAGCTCGGCCGGGTCGGCCACGTCCTGCCGCGCCAGCAGCTCCTCACCCGTGCGCGCAGCCAGCTCCCCGGCCCCGTGCAACCGGGCACCCTCCACCCGCCGCGCGAGCAGATGCGCCGCCTCGATGCCGTCGAGGCACTCATCCGCAGACAGCCCCTCCCGCCCGGACAGCAGCGGGCCAACCAGAGCCAACAGGGCCTCGTCGGTCAGACCCGACAGGGCACTCCCGTCATGCCCAGCGCCGCCCACGCCTGGCTCGTCTGCGCTCCCGCCCTGCACCGCCGTCGCGGTCATGCCCCTCACCCCCCGGTGATCGAACTGATGCGATGATCTTAGCACACATGTTCGAACTCGGCAAGAAACTGTGGACAGCGAAAGAGCCCGCCGATCAACGACGGGCTCTCTCCAGACGAACTGTCCGATGGTGGAGCTGAGGGGAATCGAACCCCTGACCTTCTCATTGCGAACGAGACGCGCTACCAACTGCGCCACAGCCCCGTGTGCGTCACCAGACTATACAGACCAGCAGCTCACCAACCCAAACTGCTCAGGCGTCCCGATCAGCCGACGCGGTGGATCTGCGGAAGGTCCTCGAACTCCTCCTCGAGCGCCATCTCCGTGCCGTCCGCCGGCAGCTGCGTCGACCCGGTGGCCGGCTGCGCCGCGCCACGATATGCCTTCGCCTTGAGCGTGTAGGTGGGCGGCGGGACGGGGGTCGGGCTCCACGACCCGGGTGCGGCCGGGCTCTCGGCGTCGTCCGCCACCTGGGCTTGGGCGGAGGCGGCTCCTGCCGTCCGGGCGACGAGGCCGGCCTCGACCTCGTCGATGTCGAAGATGGCCGGGCGGGCCGGCTCGAGGTCCACGACGCGGCGTGCGGATCGGGGCGCGGCCGCCGCCCGGGCCTGGGCGGCGAGGGGCGACTCGTCGGCCTCCGCCGTCACGGCCACCTCGGCCGGGGGCGCGACCTCGGCCTGGGGGCTCGTGCGGGTGTCCCCGTCCGTGGCCATCGCGGGCTGGGCCAAGGACGCCCCGGCCTTCCTCGACGGCGCTGCGGCTCGGGTCCGCGCACGACGAGCGCGCTGCGAGGCGGCCGACCGGCGCACGAGGAGCAGCGTCGCCGCCAGCACCCCGACGCCGACGAAGCCCCACCACCAGTCCAGCACCGGGCTCACGCCCAGCGAGACGAGCGCGACCATGACGACCGAGGCACCCAGGAGCGCGATCGCGCGCACCTGGGCGGCGCGGCGGGCGCGGCGCAGCGCGGGGGTCGGCCGGACCGCGGTGGCTCCGGTGAGCGGTCGCGTGGCGGCGGGTCGGCCCTGCTCCGACGTCGCGGGCCGGGCATCACGGCCGGCGGCGGGTCGGGTCTCGGCAGCCGGCGCGCTCACGCCCCGCTTGACCACGACCTCCGGGCGGGCGGGACGCAGCGGGGACACCGAGTAGGCGGCCGGAGCCTGCTCCGCGATGTCCGGCCGCGGCAGCGCGCGCCGACGCTCCAGCACGCGCATGGCATCGGAGAAGCGGTCCACCGACCGCGCGGTCGCGACGTGCTCACGGCGGCGGACCCAGTGCTGCACGAGATAGACAGCCCAGACCGCCAGGATGACGACGAAGATGAAGCTGCTGACCGGGGGCACGAACCTCACGGTAGGTGCCGGTCCGGCAGGATGGAGTGAGGTTGCCGGAGTGTCGCGGGAGTTTCTGCTGTGACTGCCGTGAACGCCCCGCCCAGGCCCCGTCCCGCCCTGCTCCGCGCCCGGTCACGACGCGACCCGTCAGGTCACCCGGCCCGACCCTGCAGCAGCGGCACCAGGCCACCCGGGGCATACCCTCCCCGCCGCAGATCCTCGACCACCACCGCGAACGACCGGTGGTCGGCCCACCGGCCGTCCACGTGCATCAGGCCCCGCTGCCGCCCCTCCTCCGGCAGCCGCAGCCGCTCCACGACGGCGAGCGAGGCGGCATTCTCCGGCCGGATCGCCACCTCCACCCGGTGCAGCCCCGCCTCCAGCAGCGCATGGTCCACGAGTGCCGCCAGCGCCCACGTCGCCACCCCGGTGCCGGTCGCCTCCCGGTCCAGCCAGTAGCCAGCCCACCCCGACCGGCGGGCACCCCACAGCACGTCGAAGAGCTGCATCTGGCCGACCAGCCCACCGTCCACCTCGATGACGAAGGGCAGCACCAGCCCGTCCCTCGCCCCCCGGTCCAGCACCCGCCGCATCTGGTGGAAGGGCAGGCTGTCGGTCGACTCCCCCGGAGCCGTCGACTCCCAGGGCCGGAGCCAGGCCTCGTTGCGCCGCCGCAGCTCCTCCCACGCCGACCGGTCGCCCCGGACCAGCGGGCGCAGCGCCAGCCGCCTCCCGTCAGGCAGCTCGTGCCGGACGGCGACCGGCCAGCGCCAGCTCACTCCTCACGCACCCAGTCCCCGGAGCGCCCGCCCGACTTCGCCACCACCCGCACGCCACCGATCACCGCGAGCCTGTCGACCGCCTTGATCATGTCCACCAGCGCCAGCCCGGCGACGCTGACGCAGGTCAGAGCCTCCATCTCGATCCCGGTGCGGTCGGCTGTGCGCACGGTCGCCGTGATCTCCACGCCCCCGTCGTCCACCTCCAGGTCGACCTCCACCCCGTGGATGGCGATCGGGTGGCACAGGGGCACCAGGTCAGGGGTGCGCTTCGCCGCCTGGATGCCGGCGATCCGCGCCACCCCGAGCGCGTCCCCCTTGGGCACGGTGCCCTCCCGCAGCGCGGCGACGGCGGCCGGCGCGAGGTCCACCCTTCCCCGGGCGGTGGCGGAGCGCGCGGTGACCTCCTTCGCGCTGACGTCGACCATGTATGCCGTGCCGTCCGACCGCAGGTGGGTCAGACGCGGTGCGTCGGTCATCAGCCGTCCTCGTCGTGGTCGTCGTCCTCGGCGTGCAGCCGGGCGTCGATCTCGGCCTGCGGGCGCAGCAGCAGCAGCTCCACCTCGGAGCCGGCCGCGACCTCTGTGGCGTCCGCCCCGGAGATCGCCAGCGCGTCCGCCACGGCGAGCGGCCCGACCAGGTGCGAGCCCGGGCCACCCGCCGGCGACACGGCATACGCGCCGGTCGGGTCCCGGTCGACCCGCACCCGGGTGTAGGTCTGCCGCTCCGCCGAGCTGCGCCATCCGGTCGTGGCCAGTCCGCGCGCCAGCCGACCGCCCTCGCGCCGCCCGGCCCGCCGCTGGATGGCCGGTCGCACGAAGACCTCGAAGCTCACGAGCGTGCTCACCGGGTTGCCGGGCAGGGTGAAGACCGGCACCTCCTGGCGCCCGAGCACACCGAAGCCCTGCGGCTTGCCCGGCTGCATCGCCACCTCCACGAACTCCATCGACCCCTGCCCGGTGAGCACCTTCTTGACGATGTCGAACTCCCCCTTGCTCACGCCGCCGGTCGTGATGACCAGGTCGGCGTGCTCCAGCTGGCGGTGCAGCTGCTTCTTGGTGGCGCTCTCGTCGTCGGGCAGGTGACCCACGTGCACGACGTAGGCCCCGGCGTCGCGCACCAGCGCCTCCAGCATCGGGCCGTTCGAGTCGATGATCTGCCCCGGGCCCACCTCCTCGCCGGGACGCACGAGCTCGTCGCCCGTGGACAGGATCGCGACCCGCACGGGACCGACGACCTCGACCTCGTTCACGCCGGCGGACAGCAGCGCCGCGATCTCGCCGGCGCCGATCCGGCTCCCGGCCTCCAGGACGAGGTCACCCTCCCGCACGTCCTCACCGGCCCGTCGGATGTTGGCCCCCTCGTCCGGGTGGACGCGCAGCTGCGGCTCGTGCGGATGGGCGTCGGTGTCCTCGACCCGGACGACGGCGTCGGCGCCGGCCGGCACCGGCGCACCGGTCATGATCCGCCACACCTGCCCGGGTGCCAGCTCGTGCGCCTCCTGGTCCCCCGCGGCGATGTCGCCCGCGACCGGGAGCACCACGGGGCTCTCCGGGCTCGCGCCGTCGAGGTCGGCGCGGCGCACGGCATACCCGTCCATCGAGGAGTTGTCGAAGCGCGGGAGGTCGGTGCGGCTGTGCACGTCGGTCGTGGTCACGAGGCCCTGGGCGCGACGGACCGGGAGCGTGACCGGGGCCACGGGTTCGATCTGGGCCAGCACGGAGTCCAGGTGCTCATCCACGGTGATCATGGCCCCACCCTAGGAGCATCGGCCACAATCGGGCGGCATGAGCCTGTCCCTCCCGCCCTACCGTCCGAGCGCCGACGTCGCCGCCGACAAGGCGGAGTGGCGGGCGCTCGTGCGGGCGGCCCGCCGTGAGCTGGTGTCGACCTGGACGGACGGGCGGCGGGACGAGGTCGCCCGCTCGCTCGGGGAGGGCGGTCTGTCGCACCTGCGCCGGTATGCCGCCGCCACCGGTCGCGCGGAACTCGCCGGGGCGACGGTCACCGCCTTCGAGCCGATGCGCACCGAGCCGCCCGTCGACGGGCTCACCTCGGTCCTGCGGCGGGCCGGCGTGCGGGTGCTCGTGCCCCTCACGCTGGAGCGTCCTCGGCTGGACTGGGCCGACCTGGCCGATCCGGACCGGCGCCCCCTCGGGGAGCAGGCGCTCGCACACGTCGACCTGGCCTTCGTCCCCGGACTGGCGGTCTCCCGCGCCGGGGTGCGGCTGGGCCAGGGCGGCGGCTACTACGACACCGTGCTGCCGCGGCTGCGCGAGCTCTCGGGCGGGGCACCGGTGGTCATCGTCCTGCACGACCACGAGGTCGTCCCCGACGTCCCCGCCGCGGGACACGACGCGGTCGTCGACGGGGTGCTGCGGCCGGCCAGCGGGGTCACCCCCCTCCCGCTGCCCTGATCAGCCGTCCTGGGGGACCAGGGTGAGCGTGTCGGTGCCGGCCTCCTCGACGGCCGCGCGGGTGAACGCCCACGGGAAGGTCTCCCCCTCGACCCAGGCCTGGATCTGGTCGTCGTAGTGGGCGTGGAAGGGGTGGCCGGACATCCCGGTCTGGTTCACCCAGGTGGAGGCGTCCAGGTCGGCCAGGTCCACGACCATCCGCATGGAGGGGGCGGAGGTGACGTCGAAGCTGCCGCTCGCGGCGTCCCAGTTCATCGCGTTGACCATGGCGCTGCTGCCCGAGACCGGCAACGGGCCGCGGTTCACCATGCCCTGCACCAGGCCGGGCACGCCCTCGGCCCCGAGGACCTCGTGCCGCAGGTGCGCCTGGTGCAACTGCCCCCAGCTCCAGTCGTCCGGGTTCTTGGAAATGGTGCGCGTCAGGTCCAGGCGGGCATCCACCAGGGCGGTGCGCAGCACCTCGTCCCGGGACTCGATGACGCCCGGCGTGCGCTGGTCGTCCCACCAGACACTCTCCGGCGTGGCCATCAGCTCGGACATCACCTGCATCGAGCGCGAGTTGCCGTCCGCTCCCAGGTCCGGCGGCAGCTCGTCGTCGAAGACCGCCTCCAGCAGGTTGTCGTAGACGGCGTAGAAGTAGGCCGCCGCGGCGGACTGCTCACCCTCCGCGGGTGAGGTGCCGTCCCAGTCGCGCAGCAGGTCCTGGGGCTCGGTGTAGAACCCGCCGTCCAGGTCGATCGAGGTGAGGAACGGGACCACCTCCAGCGCGAAGGTGCTGGTGTCGTCGAGCTGGATCGCGGTCATGTCGGCCGACGTCAGCGGGCCGTCGTCGAGGTGGCTTCGCAGCAGCTCGAGGATGCGGCTGGAGCGGTAGCCCTTGTCGAACTCGCTGGTGAGGAAGGGGGTCGACCCCCGGACGACGGCCTGGTTGGCCGCCACGACCATCCCGTCCTCGGGGTTGTATGCCGAGGGCAGGTCGTCGAAGTCGACCCACCCGGTCCAGGCATACTGCTCGTCCCAGCCGGGGGCCGGGTAGTAGCCCGGTGGGGTCGCGTGCGTGGCGGTGCGACGGATGGGCACCAGCCCCGGTGCCTGGTAGCCGATGTTGCCCTCGGTGTCGGCGTAGATGAGGTTTTGCGAGGGCACCGCGAAGAGCTCGGCGGCGCCGCGGAACCCCTCCCAGTCGGTCGCCGCGTTGAGGGCGAAGACGGCCTCGGCGGTGCGGGACGGCTCCAGGCCGGTCCACCGCAGCGCGACCTCGAAGTCGCGGGAAGTGTGCACCCCGTCGATCGGGCCGTTGTCACCCATGACGCCCACGTCGGCGAGGACGTCGGACACGATCGGGCCGTTGGAGGTCTCCCGCACCTGCAGCTGCACGTCGTCACCACCGGCCACCCGGATGGTCTCGGTGCGGACCTCCATCGGGACCCGCTCGTCGTCCCGCAGGACGGTGTCCCCGGAGGTGTCCTCGAGGTAGAAGTCGGTGACGTCCGGGTCGAGGTTGGTGAAGCCCCAGGCGATCGACTGGTTGTGGCCGATGATCACGCCCGGGAAGCCGGCGAAGGTGAAGCCGGTGACGTCGAACGGGCAGGCCGAGCTCACCTCGCGGCAGTGCAGCCCGGCCTGCATCCAGATGCCCGGCTGGGAGATCCCGAGATGCGGGTCGTTGGCGAGCAGGGGACGCCCGGACTCGGTGTGCTCGCCGGAGACGACCCACGAGTTGGACCCGATCCCCTCACCCCGACCCAGCAGCTGCGGCACCGCGGCCAGGACGGAGCCCGTGTCCTCGAGGGCCTCCTGCGCACCGCCGGCCAGCCACTGCCGCGTGGTGTCCGAGGTCGGCCCGTCGGGGGCCAGCGGCTCCCCGAGCCGCCCCAGCTCGGCCGGGTCGGTCTGCCCCGGCACCGGAGCGAGCACCGTGCCGCGGCTGCCACCCCTGGTGTCGGTCACACCGGGCGAGGGCCGCTCCGGCGGGGACCACTCGCTGGGAGACAGGATGGGCGGATGCTCGTCGAGGGGGTAGTCGGGGTAGAGGTTCTCCAGCTGGTCCAGCGAGACCTGCCCGACCAGGCGGCCACGGGCCAGCTCCTCGTCGTAGTTGCCCCTCAGGTCCCACGCCATCGCCTTCAGCCAGGCCAGCGAGTCCACCTCGTCCCAACTGCGGACGGTATACCCCGGGGCGCTCTGGGCGAGCGCGACGTACTCCACGCCCATGGCCGACGGCGCCCGCTTGCTGTCGATGTAGGCGTTGACCCCGGAGGCGTAGGCGGACAGGTAGGTCCGGGCGTCCGGGGAGAGCAGCGCGAGCTCCTGCTCGGCGACCCGCCGCCAGCCGAGGGTGCGGATGACCCGGTCGGTCTCGACCCCGGCCTCGCCCACGAGCTCGGACAACCGCCCGCTCACCACGTGCCGCCGCATGTCCATCTGGAAGAAGCGGTCCTGCGCGGCGACGTAACCCTGGGCCCGGAACAGGTCCTCGGGGGTGTCGGCGTAGATGTGCGGGACGCCTCGCTCGTCCCGGATGACCTCCACCTGCCCGGCCAGCCCCGGGACCTCGAGCTCGCCCGAGACCTGGGGGAAGGCCCGCCGGGCCAGGCCGACGCCGATGACGGCCGTCGCCACGGCCACGACCACCAGGATCGCGACCGCCGGCACGGCCACGCGCTGCCACAGGGGTCGGGACACGGCCCCCAGCCTAGGCGACGGTGCGGAGGCACCGCGGGAGGCGACGTAGAATCGGCCCTCGTGCCCACGTATTCATACGTCTGCCGGGACTGCGGCCATGCCTTCGACATCCAGCAGGCCTTCACCGACGACGCGCTGACCGTATGCCCGGAGTGCGCGGGTTCGCTGCGCAAGGTCTTCAGCGCGGTGGGGGTGGTCTTCAAGGGGTCGGGCTTCTACCGCACCGACTCGCGCGGGTCCGGCACCAGCTCCTCCGGCAGGGGCGAGTCCGGCACGTCGGACTCGGGCAAGGGCGAGTCCGGCACGGGCGAGCGCACAGGTGGGACGAAGACCAAGGACGGCTCGGGGTCGACCGGCTCGTCCTCGGGGTCGTCCTCGACGACCGGGGCTTCGTCCTCGGGCACCGGCAGCTCCTCGTCCACACCCACCAAGCCCTCCGGCTCGTCGTCCACAGCCTCCCGCTGACCCCTGGCCCGCCCGCGCGGGCCTGCCTACCGTCGGGAGGGTGACCCGACGAAGCGCCCGCTCCCCCGCGGTGCACCACCGCGCGCTCTCCCGGCTGCTCGGGAACCCTGCTCTGCGACGCTGGCTGGCGGCCGCGCTCGCCGCGCTCACCGTCGGTGGGAGCCTGCACCTCGTGCTCCAACGGCCGGGGCCGGGCGAGGTGCCCGCCCTGGTGGCGGTGCGGGACCTCCCGGTCGGCACCGTCCCCCGCGCCGCCGACACCGAGCTGCGCCACCTGCCGCCGGACGCCCTGCCCGCCGGGGTGCTGACCGAGCGGCCACCGGCCGGTGCAGCCCTGGCGGTGCCGGTCCAGGCGGGCGAGGTGCTGACCGGGGCCGACCTGCGCGGCAGCGCGTTGCTCGACGGTCTGGCCGACGTGGTCGCCGTCTACCTGCCGGTCGCCGACGCGGCCGTCGCGCAGACCGCCGGTGCCGGTGACCGCGTCGACGTGCACAGCCCGGTCGACGGGGCGGTGGTCGCCCGGGAGGCCCTGGTGCTCCGGTCCACGTCGGCGCAGAGCCCTGGCCTCTGGGTCGCCGTGGACGAGCCGACCGCCGCCGCGCTGGCGGCGGCGCGAGGGGCAGATCCGCTGGGCACCGCCCTCCTCGTCGCGCTCCACGCCCACGGCCCGCCTGGTTGACGCGTGAGTAACCTCACACGACGGCCTCCCCCGAAAGGGTGATCGTCATCGCTGGTGCGGTATACACTTCTCGACTGGCCCCAGGGGCGAGGTATCAGCGGGCCATCACCCAACACCCCTCCGAGCGAACCGCCCTGCCTGCGCTCGGGACGAAAGGAGAGGCCATGCTCAGCGGCTTCAAGGACTTCATCATGCGCGGCAACGTGGTCGAGCTGGCCGTGGCCGTCGTCATCGGCTCGGCGTTCGCCGCGGTCGTGGACACCATCGTGTCCAGCATCATCACCCCGCTGCTCAACGCTGCCGGTGGCGCCGAGGCCTCCGGTCTCGGGTTCCGCATCATCTCGGGCAACGACGCGACCTACATGGACTTCGCGGCGATCGTCAACGCCCTCATCGTCTTCCTGCTCACCGCGGCCGTCGTGTACTTCGTGCTCGTCGCCCCGATGAACAAGATGACCGAGCGCCTGAACCGCAACAAGCCGGTCGAGGAGGAGCCCGTCACCGACGAGGTGGCGACGCTCCGCGAGATCCGCGACCTGCTGGCCCAGCGCCGCGCCGACGGCTCGCTCTGAGCGACCTCGCGCGGGCAGCCGCTCGCACCGGGACGCCCCGGCACGGACCACGGTCCGGGCCGGGGCGTTCTGCATGTCAGTCCCAGTGGGGCGGTCGTTGCTCGAGGATCCAGCTGTCCCGGGGGTCCAGACGGCGGGGGTGCGCAGTGTCGCGGGCGCGGCGGTCATCGGCCGCGGGGTCACGCCGCTTCCCAGAGGGCACGTCGTCCGACTGGTCCGAAGCGGGGTTGGTGGGCGGCGCCACCGCCCGTCGGCGACGGGTGCGCCGCCGCTCCCCCGGGTCCCGACCGGACGGCGCGGCAGCGCCCTCGTCGGGGCCGCCGTGCCCGCCCATCAGCCGCGCTCGCGCAGCGCCTGCAGCACCCGGGCGACCTCGCGGGCGGGGTCGGTGAAGACGTCCGTCGTCCGGATCCGCACCGGGGCCCAACCCATCCGGGTGAGCTGGTCGTGCCGCAGCCGGACGTCGTCGCGGCCGGGCGCGGGGGCGGAGCCGTCCCGTGCGTCGCCGTCGACGGCGACGGCATACACCCCCTCGTCCGTCGGCGAGACGACGGCGACGTCGACGGCGTGCGGGCCGTGGCCTACGCCCTCCTTGACCTGCAGCCCCTCCGCGCGCAGCCGACGCACGAGCTCGGTGAGCACCGCGGAGTGATGACCGTGCTCCTCGGCGTCGGGCACCAGCGCCCGCCGCACGATGCCGCCCCCGTGGCTGCCGCCACCGGCCCAGCCCTCCACGGGCGTCGCCGTCACGATGTCGACGCTGCGCCGGGCCCCGGCCAGCGCCGCCCCGGCGACCTCCGCCCGGGCGAGCGCCTCGGGCGAGCACACCCAGACCACGCGGTCCCGGGTCTGGCCCGCCACCCGGTGGACGGGGAGCACGAGGAAGGCCTCGCTGTCCCGCTCGTCGTCGGAGAGCGAGGCCGGCAGCTCGGTGCCGGCCAGCGCCGCCCGCAGCGCGATCCCGGCGTCCTCCGCACCCGCCTCGTCGTCGGTGACCAGCAGCAGGCTCTCCGGGCCTGACCTCGCATGCGCCAGGACGAGCTCGACCGCCTTCTCGACCCGCGCCTGGATGTGGCCGTCGACGACGTGCTCCCGCACGCAGGCACCCCGGGCGGTGCCCGGGAAGGAGTGCACCGGCCGGGGCATCAGCGGTGCGAGCGGCGCTACCAGCCCCTGGTCCAGGGCGCGGTAGTGGACGCCCAGGTGGCGCACGGGCAGCACGGCGGACGCCTGCTCCAGCAGTGACGCGCCGTCCGGCCGGCCGGGGTCGGTCTCCGCCCGGGGGTCGGCGACCACGGAGAAGGTGCGCGGTCCGGGTCCGCCGCTGTCACCGACGACGAAGACCTGCCGACCGCGCGCCAGCGCCGGGGCGCACCGCGCGGTGGTGGTCCTGGCGGCACCGTCGACGACGACCAGGTCGAGGGTGAGGTCGGGCGGCAGCACCGCCGGGACGGTCAGCGGACTGGTCAGCAGCACCGGCGCCGCGGCCAGCACGACGTCCGGGGCCCGGCTGATGATGTCGCGCGAGTCCACGGCGCCGACCCTGCTGGCCTCCAGGGCGCGCTGCCACGCCGCCAGCTGGGAGGCGTGCCCGGACAGGGTGCGGCGCAGCCGCCGCAGGACCGCCCGTCGCGCCCGCAGGGCGTTGCGGTGCAGGTGGGCTCGGTCCGCGGCGCGGAAGGTGCGCTCGGCCTCGCGCACGGCCTCGCCGCCCACCTGCTGCGGCACGGCGTCGGAGGTGAGGTGGTCCAGCACGGAGCTGCGGTGCACGAAGCGCACCTCGGCGCCGACCCGCTCCGCGGGCACGCCCCGCCGGGCCAGGTCGTCGATCAGCTCGCCGAGACCCCGCTCCCGCAACGGGGCGAGCAAGGGGTGCGCGTGCGCAGCGACCGCCGCCCGGTCGGCTCGGGCGTCGAGCCGCACCAGGCGCTCGAGCACGGTGTCCAGGTGGGTGGTGGACAGCTCGTGGCCGGTCGAGGTGCCGCTCAGCGCCTGCTCCAGCCAGGCCAGGTCCTCCCCGATCGGGGTATGCGCCGCCAGCGCCTCGTCCCAGCCCTCCGGCGCGGTGGGGCGGGCCGCCTTCCCGGCGACCTCCTCCCACTCGCGGCGCTCGTCGCGCGCCATCCGGACGCGGTGCGCCAGGTCCGGGGGCGGAGTGCCCGGGCGCAGCTGCTGCCGCACCTGACGACGCAACCGGGCGCGGGCGACGGCACCGGGGCGCTGGACCGCGGTGTCGAGGTCGGTCGACCCGAGGGCCGCGACCATCTGGTCCAGCGGCGCGTCGTAGATGCCCGGTGAGAAGTGGTCGAGGGTGTCGCTGGCGCGCGCGATCAGCCCGAGGCGGTGGGCCCACTGGGTCAGCGTCGACGGCGCCGGCATCCCCGCGGCCCGGCAGATGGCGTCCGCCTGGTCGCGAGCGGTGCTGAACTCGCCGGAGACGAGTCGAGCCACGATCTCGCCGGCCCGGGAGGCCTCGTCCTCGCTGGTGAGGCGGGCGGCATACCACGGGTCCTCGGTGCGGGTGGTCGACCAGGCGCCGCCGTCCGCCGCCTCGATGAGCGCGTCGGTCACGGCGGACAGCTCGTCCTCGGTGAGGGTGCGCAGCACGTCGAGCGGGAGGCGGACCCGGGACGCCGGCGGGTGGTCCAGTGTCCCCAGCGCGGAGAGGTCGTCCTCGGTGCGGGCCAGGGTGAATCCCCATGGCTCGTGCTCGCGGTGCAGCACGTCCCGCTCCCGGCGCAGCACGGACAGGGCGTCGGTCCGGGCCGGCAGCGGGTCCGGACCGAGGTCAGGCTCGTCCTCGGCCGGCAGCCGGTCGAGCGCGTGGCGGACCGCCGCCAGGGTCGCGCGCATGGACGCCGGGTCCTCGGCGAGGGAGAGGCACAGGTCGCCGAGGCCGACGTGGTCCAGCCGGCGGCGCAGCGCCTCCAGCGAGCTGCGGTCCTCCGAGCACACCATGACGGTCCGCCCCTCGGAGAGCGCCGCGACGACGACGTTGGCGATCGTCTGGGTGGCGCCCGTCCCGGACGGCGTGTCCAGCACCAGGTCACCGCCGTGCGAGACCTCGTCCACGACCAGCCGCTGCGAGGCGTCGGCGTCCAGCGCGCTCAGCTCACGTGCCGGGTCGTCGGCCCGCTCCGGGTCCGGGGCCGAGGTGCGTGGCGACACGTCCGCCCCGGCCAGCGCGGCCACGACGTCGTGCCCGGCGAGCGTCTCGGGGTCGCCGGTGTAGGAGGTGACCAGCGGCAGCTTCGCCCACGGGAAGGTGCTGATGACCATCTGCGGGCCGATGCCGAACCCGGCCATCTCGACGCAGATGTCCTCCAACGCCTGGTAGGTCAGCCGAGGGTCGAAGCCGTGGCTCTGCGAGGACAGACCGGCCAGCAGGGCCGGGTCGGGCTGCAGGTGCGCCTCGCTGCGCAGGTAGTGCTCCAGCACCGGGTTGAAGACGACGTCCTCGTGCAGCTCGAGCACGAAGTCGGAGTGCGCGGCGTCCGTAGGGGTGATGGTGCAGGCCCGGAGCAGCACGGGGGCCCGTGGCGGGACGGGCACCCGGTGCAGCGTCCACGTGGCCAGCCCGATCGCGAGGAAGCTGGTCTCCAGCCCGTGCTCCCGCCGCATCTCGGTGACCTTGTCGCGGATCCCGCCGATCCGGCGCCGGGCGTCGGCGAAGGCGACCTGCTCGCGGACCAGGTCGGACAGCGGCGTCGGCCGACCGGACAGGAGCTTGGCGACCCCGCCCGGGTGGGCCAGGTTGAGGTCGAAGGTGCCGGTCAGAGACGTCCGGTGCCAGAGCAGGGTGTTCGGGCCACCGAGCTCGGCGACCTCGTGGCGCCACGTCGTGCGGGCGCGCTGCACCGCCTCGACGCGTGCCTCGTCGAGGGTGTGCGGGGGGCGCAGCGAACTCACCGGCACAGGCTAACGACTCGGGCTGGGTGCACCGACGCGCGCCACGGTGTAGGCCCCGAGCAGCACCGCCGCGAGGGCCGCGAGAGCACAGAGCAGGGCATAGCCGAACAGGTCCATGACGACTCCGGCCAGGGCGCCGCCGGCTGCGGCGGTCAGCCCCATGACCAGGTCGGCCGCACCCTGCACGGATGCGCGCTGGCCGACCGGCACCGAGCCCGCGATCGTCCCCGAGCCGGCGACCATGGTGCAGGACCAGCCCAGCCCGAGGATGACGAGACCGGCCGTCAGCCCGCCGGAGAAGCCGGCGTGGCTCAGCCCGGCGAGCAGGCACGCCAGCACGAGCAGCCCGACCCCGATGAGCACCACCGGCCGGGCACCCAGCCGGTCGGTGAGCTGACCGGTGACCGGCGCCAGGCCGTACATGCCGAGGATGTGCAGGCTGATGACCAGCCCGATCAGCTCGATCTCGGCCTGACCGTGCCGCATGTGCAGGGGTGTCATCACCATGACGGCGACCATGACCACGTGCCCGACGGTGAGCGCGGCCGTCCCCCAGAGCGCGGCAGGGGTGCGACGGATGAGCCGCAGCCCGTCCCCGACGTTGCCCTGCCGTCCCACCGGTTGCTCCGTGTCGACGCCGGCCAGGCGGCGTGCGGTGATGAGCGGATCCGGTCGCAGGGCGACGTGCAGCACCGCCGCGGCGAGCCCGAAGGCGATCGTCGAGAAGACCCACGCGCCGGCGAGCGGCGGCAGCCCCAGCCCGAGGGCGACCGCCCGGCCCGGGCCCACCATGTTCGGCCCCAGCACCGACCCGAGCGTCGTGGCCCACACCACCCAGCTGAGCTGACGGCCGCGCCGCTCGGGCACGGCGAGGTCGGTCGCGGCATACCGCGCCTGGCTGCCCGCCGTCGTCGACGCCCCGAAGAGCGTGGTGCCGACGAGCAGCAGCCAGAACGTCCCGCTGGCGGTCGCGGCGATCGCGAGCGCCGCCCCCAGGGCGCCTACGAGGTATGCCGTCGCGAGCCCGAGCCGGCGACCGTGCCGGCCCATGAGCGCGGCGATCGGGATGGTGAAGAGTGCTCCGCCGAGGACCTGGGTGGTGGTGGCCAGACCGGACAGGGCGTCCCGCCCGCTGACGTCGGCCGCGACGATCGCCCCGACCGCGATGCCGCTGGCCACCCCGATGCCGCCGAGGGTCTGGCTGCCCATGAGGGTCAGCACGGTCCGGGACTGGACCTGCGCCGGGTCGACGGCAGGGCGGAGGACGCGATCGGTCACGGTGGCACTATCGCAGGCCGGAGAGCCACGCGGGTCAGTGGATGCGCATGCGCCAGTCGGCCGGGACCCTGCCCGCGGGCCCGGGGACGGGCTGGTCCTCCGGCCGGCTGGTGGGGGCGGCGAGCGCCGGCCCGAGGACGCCCTTCTCCTTCGCGTAGGACCAGAACCAGTCCTCACCCGGCTCGAAGCTCTGCACCACCGGGTGACCGCTGTCGCGGAAGTGGGCGCTCGCGTGCTGACCCGGTGAGCTGTCGCAGCAACCGACGTGGCCGCACTCGGCGCACCGGCGCAGATGGACCCACCACCCCTGTGCCTCCGTGCACTCGGCACACCCGGTGCCGCTCGGCGGCACCTCTGCCCTGATCCCCTCGATGCTCATCTGCGGCTCCTCTCGCGCCCGTCCCCCTATTCACGCACGCGGAGGGGTATGCCGTCCACGGGCGGCGAGACGCGGTGGCACCGATGACTTGGGCGCTGCTCGTCGGTCACCATGGGCACGACCCGTCGCACGAGAGGACCCTCATGTCGGAACAGACGTCGCCCACCCTGGAGACGGTCGGAACAGCCCGCGTGGCCGTGGTCAGCGGCACGGACGTGCCGGTGGCCGATGTCCGCACCTTCTTCGACTCCGGCTTCGGCACGCTCGCGGACGCGCTGCAGCAGCAGGGCGCCGAGCCCACCGGGCCGGCCTTCGCCCGCTACGCGCGCGAGCCGGGCGACACCATGGACGTGGAGGTCGGCTTCCCGGTCGGGCCCGCCGTCGAGGCCACCGATGCGGTCCAGGTCACCGAGCTCCCCGGCGGGCCGGCGGCGCGTCTGGTGCACGAGGGCGCGTACGACGACCTCGGCACGTCCTGGGAGCGACTGGTGAGCTGGGCGCGCGACCAGGGGGCGACGCCGCTGGGCTGGTTCTACGAGGAGTACCTCACCGAGCCCACCCCCGGTGCCGACCCGGCCGACATGCGGACCCGGCTCACGCTGCCGCTCCAGGAGAGCTGACCGCCGCCGGATCCGCACGGTCACGACCCGGCGACGTCGTCCGTCGAATCGCGTCGGCGGCGCCGCTGCCGCAGCACCACGAAGGTGGCCACGGCCAGCAGCAGCCCGGCGGTGATGGTCAGCACGGTGCTCGCGGTGCTGCCCAGCGCCTGCGAGAGCAGGATCCGGGTCTGCGAGGTAGGGTCGGCCAGGATCACCGCCACGAAGGCCGCGACCAGGACGGTGGCGAGCATCATCGGGACCCGCTCCCACCGCCCGGTGAGCCCGGCGCGCTGCTGCAGCAGACGTCCCGCCTTGAGGATGCGGCCGGCACGGACCAACCGGAGCGCGCCCACGACGCGCAGCAGCCGGAGCAGCTGCACCGGGCCGACCGCGAGGATCACGGCCACCACCACGGCCACGGTCAGGAGCACCAGCCACCAGTGCCTGGCGAGCCAGGCCTTCCGGTCCTCGGCGACGAGGAAGAGGATCAGGGTCTCCGCCACCAGCACCCCACCGGCCAGCCAGTTCGTGACCGTGCCGATGGTGGAGTAGGGCTCGGCGAGCAGGGTGAGGAACACCGCCGGGACCGAGGCCAGGGCCGCGACCAGCACGGGCAGCGCCAGCCGCTCCTCCCAGGCATCCTCCCGGCTGCGCGCCACCGTCACCTCCTGGTCCGCGGGCGGGCGACGCCACCGCCGGCCACAGGCGTGCCCCCGGCAGGATTCGAACCTGCGACACCCGCTTTAGGAGAGCGGTGCTCTATCCCCTGAGCTACGAGGGCGGACCGGGCTCGTGGCGCCGGAACCGGGCACATCGTCTCATGCCCGGATGCCGCCCTAGGGTGGGCTGGTGATCAGCTCCGAGGACCTGAGGCGAGCGGCCGCGGGCCTGGACGACCGCTTCGGCGCCGCCCGGGCGAGGGCCTTCGGGGAGGCACTGCCCGGGGTGGTCTCCGAGCTCACCGAGCGGTGGCAGCTCGAGGTGGAGGGCCGCTACGCCTCCGGCGCCACCTCGGTGGTCCTCGGGGCGACCACGGCGGGCCGCGGGCCTGCCGTCCTCAAGGTCAGCCCCGATGCCGCCTTCCTGCGCAGCCAGGTCCAGATGCTCCGTCACCTCGCGCCCACCGGTCGGGTCCCCCGGGTCCTGGCGGACGACCCCGCCATGGGCGCCGTGCTGCTGGAACGCGTCCTCCCGGGGCACACCCTCGACCGCACCCGCTCCTCCCCGCCGTCGGCGCAGGAGTGGGCGCTGCTGCTGGGCGACCTGCACGGGACGGCGGCGGCCGGGGTGGACGGCACCTTGGCCGCCCGGTGCGAGGAGATGATCGACCGCATCGGCGCCCGGCAGCAGCTGCCGTCGGTCCGCGCCGAGGTGCCGGACACGCTGTGGCAGCGGGCGGTCGCCGACTGCCGGGAGCTCCTCCGGCAGGGCCCCGACCCCGTGGTCATCCACGGTGACCTCCACCTGGGCAACGTGCTCGACGGTGGCAGCCGTGGGCTCGTGGCGATCGACCCCAAGCTGTGCCTCGGCGACCCGTGCTTCGACATGGTCGACTTCGTCATCGCCGACGGCGACCCTGCGGCCATGCGGGCGCGCGCGGACGAGCTCGCCGTGCTCGTGGGCATCGACCCCGACCACCTGCACCGCTGGACCCGCGTCAATGCCGTGGTGACCGCGATCTCGTCGATCACCTGGGACGGCCCCACGGGCCGCAGCACGGCCCTGCTGGAGCTGGCGGCCGGCGGGTGAGGCGGACGCCGTCCTGCGGCGCCCTCAGCCGGTCGCCGCGGCCGCCAGGTTGCCGAGGCTGGCCTCCAGCTGCTCCTCCTCGACCAGGGGGAAGCTCACCTTCGCGAGCAGGTCCGGGTCGGTCACCTTGCCCCAGTCGTAGGTGAGGTGCACCTCGGTGCTGTCCGGGCCCTGCGGCGTCAGCTCCCACACCCACTCCCAGCCGGGGGGCTCGGTGCCGGCGGGAGCGGTCTGCCAGGCCAGCAGCTTGTCCTTGGCGTAGCCGGTGACGTGGTTGTCGGTCTGGTAGTCCCCACCCATGTGATCCCCGGACATGTTCATCGTGAAGACCTGCCCGGTCTCGGTGATGCGGTCGCCGTGGTCCACGGACCGCACGAAGCCGGACCCGTCGATCGCCACGTGGTTCTCCGGCAGGGTCAGCACCTCGAAGACGTCCTTGGCGGCGACGTCGATGGTGCGGGTGACCGTGATGGCTCGCTGTTCGCTCATGCTCTCGACGCTAACGAGGTGGGTGCCGGCGCGCGAGCCGAGACGGTGCAGCCGGCCCGACCTGCCACGCTGGGGACATGGCGACGCACACCTACCAGCTGGGCCTCTCGTGGACCGGCAACCGCGGCTCGGGCACCTCGGGCTACCGCGACTACGACCGGTCGGTGGTGGCCACCAGCGAGGGTATGCCCGACCTCCCGCTGTCGGCGGACCGCGCCTTCCGCGGGGACCGGGGGCGGTGGAACCCGGAGGTCCTGCTGGTCGCCGCGCTCAGCGAGTGCCACCTGCTGTCGCTGCTGCACGTCGCGGTCACCCACGGCGTCACGGTGGTGGCCTACGAGGATGCCCCGGTCGGCACGATGGAGCAGTCCGGGATCGGGGGGCGCTTCACCCGGGTCCTGCTGCGCCCGGTGGTGACCGTGGCCCGGGCCGCCGATCTGGAGCAGCTGCCCGCGCTGCACGCCGAGGCGGCGCAGGCCTGCTTCATCGCCGCGTCGGTGAACTTCCCGGTCGAGCACGAGCCGACCGGCCGCGTCGCGGTCCCGCCGTCCTGACCGGGCACGCCGTCACGACGCCTCCAGGCGCACGGTCTGCGCGTCGGGGATCGAGGCATACCGGTCCGGGGTGCAGGTGAGCAGGATGACCTGGACGTCGCGGGGGTCCGCGCCCGCACCGCCGGCGAAGATCCCGCCCATCTGCTCCAGCCGCTGCGGATCGGAGTAGCCGAGCGCGTCGTCGATCACGACCGGCACCCCCTGGGTCGGGTCGACCAGGTGCGCCACCGCAATCCGGGCGAGGATGCCCAGCTGCTCCTTCGCGCCACCGGAGAGCTCGTCGAAGGGCACGGTCGTGCCGTGCAGCGTGCGGGCCTGGACGCTGAGCCGCTGGTCCACGGTGACCGCGAAGCTGTCGCCGTAGACCCGCCGACCCAGTCGCTCCAGCACGTCGGTGAACGGTCGGACGTAGGCCCGGTGCGCCGAGTCTCGGTGCTCGTGCAACGCGCCCCGCAGGTGCCGGACCGCCCGCGCGCGACGATCCACCGCGGCCAGCCGGCGCTCGGCCTCGTCCAGCCCAGCCTCCGCCAGCTCGTAGAGCTCCCGGCGTCCCTCGCTGGCCGCCAGCTCGACCTGCCCGGTCAGGGCGTGCAGGTGGTCCCGGGCGCGCTCACGCTCGGACCGGAGCCGGGCGAGCGCGGCCTCGTGCGCACGGACCTGCGCGGCCAGGCCCTCCACGTCCGCGTCGCTCATCGCCTGCCGGGCCTGCGCCGCCCGGGCCTGCGCCTCGGCGAGCGCCGCCTCGTGCTCGGTGGCGCGGTCGTCGAGCTCGGAGTCCGGCAGCTGCGCCCGCTGCTGGTCCAGGAGCTCCTGCTCCTGCTCCGCACGGGCCCGCTCGCCGTCCAGCTGCCCCGCCAACCGGTCCAGGGCGGTGGTCACCTCCCGGGCCTGCCGACCGGCGGTGGCGAGCTCCGCCGAGGCGGCACGTCGGGCCTCGCGGCGGGTCCGGACCAGCGCGGCAGCCACCCGCTCGTCCTCGGCGACCTGCGCCCCCTCCGGGGCGGGGTCCGCCGCGGGGGGCAGGTCGGCGGCCAGCGCCTCCACCCGCGCCCGCAGGCCGTCCCGGCGATCCGTCAGGGCAGCCGGCACCGTGGCCGCCACCGCGCCCGTCAGGGGAGCGAGGTCGTGCGCCGCCAGCACCGCGGCCAGGTCCCGCTCCGCCTCCTCCAGGGCACGCTGCGCCGCGGCGGTGCTGGCGGCGCGCTGCTCGACCTCGTCGGCATCCCGGCAGCCGAGGTCGGCCACCGTGTCGGCCAGCGCGGACCGGGCTGCGGCCACCGCCGCGCGGCGCTCACCCGCCTCCGCCGACCGGACCACCACGCGCGCGGCACCGGGCACCACGATCTCCAGGTCGTCCGTCGCGGCGACCTGCCGCGACTCACCGGGGGCGAGGGTGGCAGCACTCCCACGGCCCGACCGGCCCGGCGTCGGGTGGGCCGCGTCGGGCGACGGATCGGGCGCGGGCGAGCCGTCGCTGTCGACGGCACCGATCTCCACCGGGGCACCGAGGGACTCGACGAGGACCGCCGCGCTGGCCGACTCGTGGCGGGCCTCGAGCACGGCCAGTTCCTGCCGCAGCCGCTCGACCTCCCGCCGACGGGTCTCCGAGACCGGGACCTCGGGCATCGCCGCCCGCGCGCGGGTGAGCGTCTCGACGCGCCCGGCCACCTCGGCGACCGCCCGCTCCAGGGACGCCAGCTCGTCGGTGGCCTCCGCCAGGGAGCGCCGCCGCCGGGCCTGCTCCAGGTCGTCCTCGGCCTGCTCCACCGCGGCCTCGGACGCCACCAGCCCGGCCTCCGCCTCACGCAGGGAGTCCGCGACCCGCTCCGCCTGCCGCTCCAGCGTGGTGACCTCCTGCTCGTGCTCGGCCACGGTCGCGCCCAGACGGGTGAGCGAGTCGACCTGCCGCCGTCTCGCCTGCTGCGCGTGCGCCGCGGCCCGGGCCATCGACCGCGCCGCGTCGCACCGCTCGGTGGCCCGCTGGTGCCCGGCGACCAGCTCGGCGACCGCCTGGGACCTCTCCCGCGCACCCCGCAGCTCGGCCTCGGCGACGGCCAGCTCCTCGGTGCGGTGCTGGACGTCCGCCTGCGCCTGGGCCTGCCGGGTCAGCAGGTCCTCGGCCTCCACCATCCGCCGATGGGCCTCGGCCACGTCCTCCTGGGCCGCGGTCCAGGCCTCGATCGCGGCCCGGTAGTCCCCCGTCGGGCGGGCGGTCCGGGACGTGAAGTAGCGGAGGTACTCGTCCTCGACCAGGTCGAGGACCTGCTCACCGTCGCCGTCGTGCAGGTGGGCGTCCGCCGCCGCGTCAAGCGCCTCCTGCAGCACGCCGCTGGACATCAGCGGCACCAGGGTGCCGTCGTCGGACTGCGCCAGCCGCAGGGCCTCCCACAACGTGGTGTCCAGGGCCGCGGTGAGCTCCTCCAGCCTGGCCTGTGCCGCCGCGCCGGTGAGCTGCTCGGGCCGCTGCCCGAGGATCTCCAGCTCGGTGCGCGGGCTGCGCAACCACTGCTTGGCCAGCCGCACCCGCTGCCCCGCGAGGGAGAACTCCGCCTCGACGAAGGGTGCCACGTCCCGTCCGATCGGCTGCAGCGCCTGGGCCCTGGCGCTCCTCGAGGTCGCCTTGAGGTCCAGCAGCCGGTCGAAGGCCTCGAGCAGGGTGGACTTGCCGATCTCGTTGGGTCCCTCGACGACCACCACCCCCGAGTCCGGGAAGTGGACGGTCCGCTCGGTGACGCCCCGCACGTCGCGCAGCGTGATCCGGTGCAACCTCATGCCCTGCTCCGGCCCAGGCGGTAGAGGAGGGAGAGCGCATCGCGCGCGCTCTCGTCGTCGTCGGGGCGGCCGACGACGAAGGCGGACCGGCCACCGGGCTCGTCCTCAGCCACGCTCTCGCCGCCGTCGCGGGGCGTCTGCGCGGAGTCGTGCGCCTGTGCCTGGATCTGGTCGACCGCCGAGGCGAGGTAGCCCCCCAGACCCAGCTCGCGCCATACCTCCTCGTCGGAGACCACGGCCACGTCGCGGTGCTGGTCCCGCTCGACCAGGGCACCCAGGTGGTCCCGGTGCCGCTCGCGCACCTCCTCCAGCCGGGCGTGCGCCGCGACCGACAGGGTGCCGCGCAGGTTGACGAAGGTGATGGTCCGCTCCTTGTCGGCCAGGGCCCCGAGCTCGGCGTCCAGCGCCTCGACGTCCGCGGGTGCGTCGACCTGGCGGTCCAGCGTCAGGAAGCGCCAGGTCGAGACCCGGTGCGGTCGGACGCGCGCCCGCTCGCCGGCCGGGCGGGAGGGGTCGACGTCCACCACCAGCACGTGCCCGGGGTCGACCTCGGTCTCCCGCGTGGGCTCGGGAGTGCCGGAGTAGACGATGTCACCGCGGCCCGCGACCTCGGTGTGCGAGTGCCGGTCCCCGAGCGCGACGTGATGCACCCGACCCTGGTCGAGGGCCTCCACCAGCGGAGCGGTCCGGATGGTGGCGGAGTGGCGCCACTCCGGGTCGAAGTCGTCCACCGCGCCGTGTCCCACGACCACCCGGGTCACGCCGTCGGGGGCCACCCCCTCGGGCAGGGTCGCCACCGCCTCGGCCACCAGGTCGCGGCCCGGATGCTTGCTCTCCCAGGGCGCGGCGACCAGCTCCACCCCGGGCGACACCTCGTGCGCGCCGGCGACCTCGAGCACGTGCACGTGCTCGGGACGCTCGGCGAGGAACAGCTCGGAGCGGTAGATCGACGCGGCGTCCAGCGGGTCGTGGTTGCCCGGCAGGAGGTAGACCGGGACGGGCACCGAGCGCAGCGCGTCCAGCGCGCGACGCACCGTCTGGCCGGTGAGGTGGTTGCTCTCGAAGACGTCCCCGCAGACGACGACGAACTCACAGCCCTGGTCGTGGGCGATCCGGCCCAGGCGACGGATGGCGTCCGCGCGAGCCGCGGTGAAGCGCGCCTGCGCCTCGGGCTCGAGGAAGCGGCGGGTCAAGCCGATCTGCCAGTCGGCCGTATGCAGGAAACGGACCATCTGGTGCGCCCTCCTCTCACCGGTCGACCAGGTCGTTCCTCCCACCGTAGGAGAGGACACCGACACTCCCCCGGACCTGGGGCACCCGTGTCTGTCCCCTCCGGCTCAGAGCAGCACGCTGGCGGCGCCGACGCCGAGCGCGGCGGCCAGCACCCCGAGGAGGAGGGACAGCCCGAGGTATGCCGCCGCGCGTCGCCGCGAGCGCCGGCCCAGCTGCCAGGTGTGGACCGCCAGGGTGCTCCACGTCGTCAGCGCCCCGCAGGCGCCCGTCCCGAGGAGCAGGAACGCCCACGTGGGGAGGCGGCCCCCGAGCCCGACCAGCACCCCGAGCGCGAGCGCGCCGACCACGTTGACGACCAGTGTCCCGCGCAGCGGCCCCAGCGGCGGCAGGGACGCCACGTGGCGCAGCAGCGCACCCAGCGCACCGCCGACGGCGACGCACGCGACGGCGAGCAGCACGGGCATACCCTCGATCATCGGTCGTCCCGACGGGTCGCGGCACCGCCGGCCAGCGCGGCGGCCGCCACGCACAGCAGCGGGGTCAGCACCAGGTAGAGACCTGCCAGCACCGGACGGTCGGCGCCCACCACGGCGACCTGCACGGCATACGTGGAGAAGGTGGTGAAGCCGCCGAGCAGACCGGTGCCGACCCCGGGTCGCAGCCACGGGGGGTGCGCACGGCGGTCGGTGTGGACGACCAGCCAGGCCAGCGCGGCGCTGCCCGCGACATTGACGAGCAGGGTCGACCACGGCCAGCCCTGCCCCAGGGGGACGAGCACCTCGACCCCCCACCGCAGCAGCGCGCCCACGGCACCGCCCAGCCCCACCGACACGAGTGCGGTGGGACCCAGGTGGTGGCCATGACCGGGAGACGAGGACACGGGGCGACCCTACCGACGGTCGTACACTGGACCACATGGATCGATCGGGCGCCGACGCGCAACCTCCGAGTCCCCAGCCGGGCGATGACCTCGCCCGGCTCACCCGAGGCGCGGGGGGCGCCTGATGCTCATCGCGGGCGGCGTGGCCGTCATCGTGATCCTCACCCTGATGACCGGCTACTTCGTGGCCCAGGAGTTCGCCTACGTCAGCGTGGACCGCGGGCGGCTCCGGCACCTCGCCGACGGCGGGGATGCCGCGGCTCAGCGGGCGCTCAAGGTCACCTCCCGGCTCTCGTTCACCCTGTCCGGAGCACAGTTCGGGATCACCGTGACGGCGCTGATGGTCGGCTACCTGGGCGAGGCGCTGCTGGTCCGCGGGCTCACCGACAGCTACGCGGACGCCGGCTGGCTGGCCCGGGCGGCGATGATCTCGATCTTCTCGATCGGCACCCTGGTCTTCTCCACCGTGCTCCAGATGGTCATCGGTGAGCTCGGCCCCAAGAACTGGGCCATCGCCCGACCGGTGCCGCTGGCGCGCGCCCTGTCCCGCAGCACGCTGATCTACCTGGCCGTCCTCGGCCCGGTGATCGCGCTCTTCGACAAGGCCTCCAACGCCCTGCTCCGCTCGGTCGGCATCGAGCCGGTGGAGGAGCTCCCCCAGGGGGCCACACCGGAGGACCTGACCCGGATCATCGCCGAGTCGCACAGCGGCGGCACCCTGGACGAGGACCTGTCCACCCTGCTGGAGCGTGGGCTCGCGTTCCGCGACCGCGTCGCCGAGGAGGTCATGACGCCGCGCACCTCGGTGCAGACGATCCAGGCCGACGAGCTGGCCGGCGTCGTGCTCGCGGCCCTGGAGAGCGGGCACGCGCGCTTCCCGGTGATCGGCCGGGACATCGACGACATCGTGGGGGTCATCGGGCTGCACGACCTGCTGGACGTCGAGCCGGAGGCCCGGCACTCGACCCTGGTGCGAGACCTCGCCGACGACGCGCTGATCCTGCCCGAGTCGTTGCCGCTCCCGCGGGTGCTGGAGGCGCTGCGCGAGGGCCACCAGCAGCTGGCCGTGGTCGTGGACGAGTACGGCGGCTTCGCCGGGATCGTCACCTTCGAGGACGTCGCCGAGGAGGTCGTCGGCGAGATCTGGGACGAGGACGACGACGAGGAGGCGACGAGCGCCGCGCGGGCGGGGGGCATCTGGGACCTGTCCGCGCGACTGCGCATCGACGAGGTCGCCCAGCTCACCGGCGTGGAGCTGCCCGAGCACGAGCACTACGACACCCTGTCCGGCCTGGTCCTGGACCAGCTCGGTCGGACCGCCGAGGACGGTGACAGCGTCGTGGTGACCTGGACCAGTCGGGACGGGGACGGCGAGGAGTACGTCCACCTCACCCGGATCGACGTGGTGAGCACCCAGCGCTTCGTCCCGGACGTCGTGACCCTGCACCCGATGGTCACCCGGTCGGCCGACGAGTGGCGCGAGCTCGGCGACGAGGAGCGCGAGCAGCTCGGGGACGGGCTGGTCATCGCCGCACCGCACGTCGACGACGAGATGGAGGTGGCCCGGTGAGCACCACCCAGGCCCTGCTGGTCAGCCTGGTGCTGCTGATCGCCAACGGCTTCTTCGTGGGAGCCGAGTTCGCCGTGGTCGCCGCGAAGCGGCACCGGCTGGAGGAGCGCGCCGAGGCCGGGAGCCGCGCGGCCCGGGCCGCCGTGGACGCCTCGCGCGAGCTCTCGCTCATGCTCGCCGGTGCGCAGCTGGGCATCACCCTGTGCACCCTGGCGCTGGGCGCCCTGGCCAAGCCGGCCGTCGCCTACCTGCTCGAGCCGGTGATCCACGCCCTGGGCGTCCCCGACGTGGCGGTGCACGCCATCGCCGTCGTCATCGCGGTCTCGATCGTCGTCTTCCTGCACATGGTGGTCGGTGAGATGGCGCCCAAGTCCTGGGCCATCTCCCACCCCGAGAGCTCGGCGATGATGCTGGCGCTGCCGTTCCGCGCCTTCACCTGGCTCGCCAGGCCGGTGCTCTGGCTGATGAACACGCTGGCCAACCTGCTGCTGCGGATCGGTGGCATCGACCCGGTGGACGCGCTGGGCAACGCCCAGACGCCCGCCGACCTGCAGCTGCTGCTGGCCCAGTCCTACGAGCACGGTGTGCTGGAGGACGCGGACCACCAGATCCTCACCGGCGCCCTGCGGCTGGAGGAGGAGACGGTCGAGGCGGTGATGTTCCCCACCACCGACGCGGTGACCGTCCCCCGGACCGCCACCGCGGCCGACGTGGAGCACATCAGTCACGACAGCGGCCGGTCCCGCCTCTTCGTGGTGGAGCCGACCGGGCGCCAGGGCCAGCAGCGCATCCGCGGGCTGGTCCACGTCCGCGACGCCATCCTGGCCTCCGCCCAGGGGCGTGGCGACCGGTCGCTGGGCGACTTCCTGCAGCCGGTGGCCTCCCTCCCCGCCTCGATGCCGTTGATCGATGCGGTCTCGAGCCTGCGGCAGCAGCGCGGTCAGCTGGCCCTGGTGCGCGACGACGCGGGCCGCGTGGTGGGCATGGCCTCGATGGAGGACATCCTGGAGCAGATCCTCGGCGAGTTCGACGACGAGTCGGACCCCGACACAACGGACGAGGCGGTCACCGCCCGGGCCCAGCCCTCCCCCGCCTGACTGAGACCCGGACCGCAGCTTGCCCGAAGGCCGGAAGCAGCGACGACGGAGACCGTCCTTCGCGCAGGCCGGCACAGAAGCAGCCCTCGCATGCGTGTCTCCGTCTGCTCGCGCTGCCCGGGTACGCACGACAGGCGACTCATCCTGTGACCGAGCGCGACGACCTCCAGTTGCTGGATACCCCATGGGGGTATAGAGTGCAACCGTCAGGACCCAACGACGTGAGGAGATCAGGACATGGCGACCACGACCGAGTTTCAGGTGACCGGGATGACCTGCGGACACTGCGAGGGATCGGTACGATCCGAGGTCTCGCAGGTCCCGGGCGTCACCGCGATCGAGGTCAGTGCTCAGACCGGGCAACTGGCCGTGACCAGCGAGCAGCCGGTCGATGATGCCGCCGTGATCGCGGCGGTCGACGAGGCTGGCTACGCCGCTGTCAGGAGCTGAGATGCAGGCGCCTGCGCGGCTCGGCCTCTACTCCGCCGGGCTGGTGGCCGTGTTCGCCGTGGCGTTCGCCACGGCGGGCGCGGTCGTCCCTGCCGACACCGTGCAGGCCTGGGCAGAGGGCAGCGGCGACCACGCCACCCACGACCAGGCAGCAGAGGATGTGACCGGCGCGGGCGGACGCGCCGGCCACGACGCGGCCCCGTCGCCCCTAGGACTGGGCGTGGCCTCCGACGGCTACCAGCTCACCGGCATCAGTGCCCCGACCGGCGCCGGCACCGACGGAGAGCTGTCGCTGACGGTGACCGGACCCGACGGGGCAGCAGTGACGGACTTCGAGACCGAGCACGAGGAGGAGCTGCACCTGATCGTCGTCCGCGCCGACGGGCAGCAGTTCCGCCACGTGCACCCCGAGAGGGACGCCGACGGCGCCTGGTCGATCCCGTGGCAGTGGGACGCGGCCGGCAGCTACCGGGTGTTCGCGGACTTCGTGCCCGGCCAGACCGGGGAGGGCATCACGCTCTCGACCACGCTGCAGGTGCCCGGCGACTACGCCTCGGTACCGGCCGAACCACTCGCCGAGACCACCGTGGACGGCTTCGACGTCGCGGTGACCGGTGACCTGGTCGCGGGCGAGTCCTCGGCGCTGACCATGACTATCACCCGCGACGGGGAGCCGGTCACGACGCTGGAGCCCTACCTGGGCGCGTACGGGCACCTGGTCGCGCTGCGCGACGGCGACCTGGCCTACCTGCACGTCCACCCCCACGGCGACGCACCTGCCGCCGGGCAGACGTCGGGACCGGAGGTCGCGTTCGATGTCACCGCGCCGACCGAGGGGCGATACCTGTTGTTCCTGGACTTCCAGACGGGCGGCCAGGTGCACACCGCGCCGCTGGTGATCGACACCGCCGGCACCAGCAGCGGCGGCCCGACCAGCACCGGCGACGGGCAGCGTCAGGACGAGCACGAGGCAGGAGAGGACCATGACCACTGAGAACGCGAGTACGGGCGGCATCGGTACGGAGAACGTCGGTGCCGGGAGCGTCGGCACCAGGGTCGATCTGACCGGCGTCGAGCTGCAGATCGGTGGCATGACGTGTGCGTCGTGCGCGAACCGGATCGAGAAGAAGCTGAACAAGCTCGACGGCATCACCGCGAGCGTGAACTACGCGACCGAGAAGGCCAGCGTCACCGCCCCGGAGGGCTATGACCCGCAGCTGCTGATCGCGGAGGTGGAGAAGACCGGCTACACCGCCGAGCTCCCTACCCCCAAGGGTGAGAAGCCCAGCGACGGGGATGAGGGCGAGTCCCGTGAGGACGCCGAGCTGCGCACGCTGCGCCAGCGGCTCATCGGTTCGGCGGTGCTCGCGGTCCCGGTGATCGCGATGGCGATGATCCCGGCGTTGCAGTTCGACTACTGGGGTTTCGCCTCCCTGGTCCTGGCCGCACCCGTGGTGGTGTGGGCGGGGTGGCCGTTCCACAAGGCGGCCTGGATGAACCTCAAGCACGGTGCCGCCACGATGGACACGCTCATCTCCGTGGGCACGAGCGCGGCGATGATCTGGTCGATCGTGGCGCTGTTCTTCGGCACCGCCGGCGACCGCGGCGTGGTCCACCCGTTCGAGCTCACCATTTCCCGCTCCGACGGCCTCGGGCACATCTACCTGGAGGTCGCCGCCGGGGTGATCACGTTCATCCTGCTGGGCCGCTACTTCGAGAAGCGTTCCAAGCGCCGCGCCGGAGCAGCCCTCCGTGCGCTGCTCGAGCTCGGCGCGAAGGAGGTCTCCGTCCTGCGGGGCGGCAAGGAGGAGCGGATCTCCACTGAGGAGTTGAGCGTCGGGGACGAGTTCGTGGTTCGGCCCGGCGAGAAGATCGCCACCGACGGCACCATCACCTCCGGTTCCAGCGCCATCGATGCGTCCTTGCTCACCGGCGAGTCGGTCCCGGTCGAGGTCGGCGAGGGCGACAGTGTCACCGGCGCGACCGTCAACGCCGGCGGACGCCTCGTCGTCCGCGCCACCCGCGTCGGGTCCGACACCCAGCTGGCGCAGATGGCCAAGCTCGTCGAGGACGCCCAGTCCGGCAAGGCCGAGATCCAGCGCCTGGCCGACCGCGTCTCCGGGGTGTTCGTGCCGATCGCGATCGCGATCGCCGTCGCCGCTCTCGGCGCCTGGATCGGTGCCGGGTTCCCGCTCAGTGCCGGGTTCACCGCCGCCGTGGCGGTGCTGATCATCGCCTGCCCGTGCGCCCTGGGCCTGGCCACCCCGACCGCGCTGCTGGTCGGCACCGGCCGCGGCGCCCAGATGGGTGTGCTCATCAAGGGCCCCGAGGTGCTGGAGTCCACCCGCAAGGTCGACACGATCGTCCTGGACAAGACCGGCACCGTCACCACCGGCAAGATGACCCTGACCGACGTGATCACCGCCGACGACACCGACCGGGCCGAGCTGCTGCGCCTGGCCGGCGGGCTGGAGGACTACTCCGAGCACCCCATCGCCCAGGCCGTCGCCACCGGCGCCGTCGCCGAGGTCGGCGACCTGCCGACCCCGGAGTCCTTCGACAACATCGAGGGCAAGGGCGTCCAAGGCGTCATCGACGGCCACGCCGTCCTGGCCGGCCGCGAGTCGCTGCTGGCGGACTGGTCGATCCACCTCGACGAGGACCTCAAGGCCGCGAAGCAGGCCGCCGAGGCCGAGGGCAAGACGGCCATCGCTGTCGGCTGGGACGGGGCAGCCCGCGGCGTGCTGGTCGTGTCCGACCAGATCAAGCCCACCTCTGCCGAGGCGATCCGCCAGTTCACCGACCTGGGGCTGACGCCGGTGCTGCTGACCGGCGACAACCAGGCCGTGGCTCAGCAGGTCGCCGCCGAGGTCGGCATCACCCAGGTGATCGCCGAAGTCATGCCCAAGGACAAGGTCGATGTCGTCGCCCGCCTGCAGGGCGAGGGCAAGGTCGTCGCCATGGTGGGCGACGGCGTCAACGACGCCCCCGCCCTGGCTCAGGCCGACCTCGGCCTGGCGATGGGGACCGGCACCGACGTCGCGATCGAGGCCGCCGACATCACCCTGGTGCGCGGCGACCTGCGCGCCGCCGCGGACGCGATCCGGCTGTCGCGCAAGACGCTGGGCACGATCAAGACCAACCTGTTCTGGGCCTTCGCCTACAACACCGCCGCCATCCCCCTGGCCGCCTTCGGGCTGCTCAACCCCATGCTCGCCGGTGCCGCGATGGCCCTCTCGTCGGTGTTCGTCGTCTCCAACAGCCTGCGGCTGCGGACCTTCAAGGCCAAGGCCGACGACCAGGCCGCACCCGCCGGCGGCACTCCGACACCGGCACGTGCACCCGTGGACGCGCCGTCGACAGCAGGCTCGGCGCGCTGAGGGCGATCGATGTATCTCGGGATCATCGTGGTGGCTGCCGTCGTCGTGACCTCGGTGCTGGGGATGTATGCCCTGCACCGGGCGACGACGCTGGCCGCGCATCCCCTGCACGCCTTGCCCTTCGAGTCGGGATCTGTCCCCCAGCAACATGCTCTGTCCCGCTACCACGTGCGGTGGTACGTCGCGTCAGTGATCTTCCTCGCCTTCGACGTGGAGATGCTCTTCATGTACCCCTGGGCCGTTGTCGTGGTCCAGGTCGGGGTGTCCGCGATCCTGGAGATGTTCCTCTTCCTCGGCGCCCTGTTCGTCGCCGTTCTCTGGGCCTGGCGCGAGGGGGCGTTCCGATGGGTCTGAGGGACGCCATGGCCAGGTCGGCGGCCCGCCACGCGCACGTCCTGGTCGTGGAGACACCCGGGTGGGACGGGACCCGAATGGCTGCCGAGCGCGCGGTGCTGGACCGCGGGTGGCGGCTCGCCCGGTCACCGGCAGACGCGGACGTCCTTGTCGTCTGCGGGTCGCCCGGTCCGACGCTGAACGAGGCGGTAGACCTTGTATGGCACCAGATGCCGGGCCCGCGGGTGCGGGTCGACATCCGCGACCGTAGCGATGTCTCCCCAGCCCTCGTGGACGCGCAGGCCAGGTTGCTCGACGAGGACCGCCACCGGCGCGACGCCCATGATCGTCCCGAGGCGCCAGACCTGCTCGACGGGCGCCGAACTGGCGACGGGGCAGGGCACCGGGGGTCCGAGGATCCTGGGGCAGGCGAAGCCCCGCAAAGGAGTGAGGACCACCGGAACGACGACCACGTCGAGGGGCACGCAGACCACGACGCCCACGCGGGTCACGGGGACATGGGGATGTCGCCGGGTGGCATCCGCCTGGCGGAGGGGGCTGAAGACCGGGACGGGCTGGAGATGGACCTCCTCGAGGTGCGGCTGGGGCCGGTCTTGCCGCACTGGCCGGCAGGCCTGGTGCTGCACTGCTCGCTGCAGGGGGACATCGTCACGGACGCGCGCGCCGAGGTGGTCAGCGCCGCGGACCAGGGTGGAGATCGGGTTGGGCCGCGGGCCAGGGCGCTGGACCAGGTCGTGTCCATGCTGACGATCGCCGGGTGGGACGACGCAGCGGAGCAGGCCCGGCGGGTCCGAGACTCCTCACCAGTCAGTAGGGTCGGGCGAGCAGGGCTCGCGCGGCTGCGGCGTCGGGTGCGTCGCTCCTGGCCGTTGCGCTGGTCGATGCGTGGCCTGGGACCACTGACCGCGGACGACGTCCGTCTCCTTGGCCTTCCCGCGGACGTCGCGGGTGATGCCTACGACCGGCTCGTCGGTCTGCTGGCGCGCGCTGAGGCGGCGCCGCCGCCCGAGGACCGTCCAGGGATCCCGGTCGACGAACTGGCCGGGGTGGTCGTGGGTCTGGACCTCGCCGCCGTGCGTCTCATCATCGCCGGTCTCGACGTCGGCCCGCGGCGCGCCGCTCTGGGAGCTCTGCCGGAGGCAAACCGTGGGTGAGTCGCTCGAGTCCTCGCTCCCGCGGGACGGGGTCCTACCGGTCGTCACTGTCGCGCCCGGCTGGGGGATCGGGGTGGTGGCCGTGCTCGGCGCCCTGGTCATCGTCGCGGCTGTGCTCGATGGCGTCCTGTGCGCGCGCTCTGCGGGATCATCGCTGGGTGTCGGCGGCGGAGCTGGCCGGCCGTTGGGCGAGGCGGCTCGGTTGATGCGGCAGCGCCGCCGCACCACCGTGCAGGCTGACACCCTGCTCTGGCGCGTCGGTGGAGCTGGGCTCGTCGTCGCAGCGGCCCTGATGGTTGCGGTGGTGCCCCTGGGCCGGTGGACGGTCGCCGACCTCGACGTGGGCGTCGTCTGGTTCAACGCGATGGACGTCATGGTCTGGGCCGTGGTGTGGCTGACCGGGTGGGGCGCCAACTCGACGCACGCGCTGGTCGGGGGGTACCGGTTCCTGGCGCATGGCCTGGGTTACGAGTTGCCTCTGATGTTTGCCCTCGTCGCCCCGGCGATCGCTGCGGGAAGCCTCAACGTCGGCATGGTCGCCGCCGCGCAGGACGGGGTGTGGTTCGCCGTCTGGATGCCGGTGGCGTTCGCTGTATACCTGCTGGGGGTGGCCGGATTCTCGGTGTGGGGGCCGTTCGCCCCGGCGCTGGGTGTTGACATCGCCGGCGGCGTGCGGGCCGAGCTGTCCGGGGTGGACCGGCTGCTGTTCGAGACAGGACGCTACGCGCTGCTCGCCGCCGGGGCAGCCTTCGCGGTTCCGATGTTTCTGGGCGGTGGGGCCGGGCCGGTGCTGCCGGGCTGGGCCTGGGTCCTGCTCAAGACCCTGGCCGTGCTCTCCCTGCTGGTCTGGGCACGCCGCAAGCTCCCCGCCCTGCGTCCGGACACGTTCATGGAGCTGGGCTGGTTGGTGCTGCTCCCCGCAGTGCTGGTGCAGGACCTGCTCGTCGCCGTCGTCGCGGTATGGAGGTCCTGACCGTGGTGGTCGTCGACGTCGCTTTCTGGGTGCTGGGTCTGGTGGCGGTCCTGGGCGGTGCGGTGGTCTTCGTCGTGGACTCGATGGCCCGGGCCACGTACGGCCTCGCCGTGTCCTTCGTCGCGGTAGGGGTGCAGGTGCTGATGCTTCAGCAGAGCTATGTCGGCGTGGTCATCATCCTCATGATGGTCATGGAGATGGCGGTCATGGCGGTCTACATGGTGATGTTCATGGGGATGAACCCGGCCCTGATGCCGATGAGCATGGTGCACAGCAACCGGACCGCCCTCGCCGCAGCGGTTCTGGCCTTCCTCATCCTGGCGGCCGGGATCCTGCTGGTGGACTGGCCCACCCGTCGGGGCAATCCTCAACCCGACGTCACGGTGGCGTTGGGTGAAGCTCTCATGGGGCGGCAGATGCTGGTCATGGCCGTCATCAGCCCGGTCATGGTCGCCACCATCGTGGCCGGGGTGGTGCTCGCCGCGCCCCGCACCCGGTACGACCGGCTCGGCGACGACCTAAGGCGGCGCCCGGCCGACGACCACCAGCCCGGTGGGGTGGGCCGATGACCCTGGAAGCCGCTCTGCTCATCGCCGCGGCGATCTTCTCCGTCGGTCTCTACGGCGCGATCTCTCAACAGGTCGTGGTGATGGTGATGATGGGCCTGGAGCTGATGATCAACGCGGTCATCCTCGCCGCGGCCGCCTGCTGGTGGTTCCTGGCGCCCGACCCTACGGGACAGGTCTTGCTCCTGGTCATCATCGCCGCGATGACGCTGGAGATGGCTATGGGGTTCGCCGTCGCCACCTTGCTGCACCGGTCCCGCCGGGTCGACATGACCGACATGGCGACGGACCTCACCCGATGAGTCAGTCCACCGCTGAGACCGCTCTGTGGCTCCTCGTGCTGCTGCCAGCGCTGGTCGGTGCCGCTCTGACGCTCCTTCGTCCACAGCGCGCGGCGGTCACCGCCTCCCTGGTCACGGCAGGAGTCACGGCTGCTCTGGCGCTCTTCGTGAGCGTGACCGGGCCGCAGGTGGGAGTGCCGTTCATGGCCGGCAGCCACCTCGCGCTCGGGGTCGACCCCCTGTCGGCGCTCGTCGTCCCCACGATCGCGGTCGTGACCCTTCTGGTGCTCCTCTTCTCCGCGGGTGAGATCCAACGGTCCCGCGCCCGCTTCCATGGGCTCATGCTCCTCTTCGCCGCCGGTGCGTTGCTGACTGCCACCGCGCAGACGCTGCCCGCGCTTCTCCTGGCCTGGGAGGTCATGGGCGCGACCTCCTTCGCCCTCGTCGGCTTCTGGTGGCACGAGCAGCGCAGGGTCCGCGCCGGCACCACCGCCTTCCTGGTGACCCGGGCGGCTGACCTGGGCCTCTACCTGGCGGGTGGGGCGGCTCTCGCCGGCGGCGGCGGGCTGGCACTGACGGATCTGTCGGCCGCGGACGACGCCTGGCGGCACGTCCTGGCCGGTGGTGTGCTCGTCGCTGCCCTCGGCAAGGCGGCCCAGCTCCCGTTCTCGTTCTGGCTGTCCAGGGCGATGGAGGGCCCCAGCCCGGTCAGCGCGCTGCTGCACTCGGCCGCGATGGTGGCCATGGGCGGCTACCTGCTGCTACGCACCGAGCCGCTGCTCGCCTCGACGGGATGGGCCGGGCCTGCCGCCGCCTGGGTCGGCGCGAGCACCGCGCTCCTCCTGGGTGCTGTGGCGCTAGCCCAGCAGGACCTCAAACAGCTGCTCGCTGCTTCCACCTCGGCCCAGCTGGGCTTCGTCGTGATGGGGGCCGGGCTGGGCACGGTGGGTGGGGGCGCCGCTCACCTCGTGGCGCACGCCTCGACCAAGGCGCTGCTCTTCCTCGCTGCCGGGGCCTGGCTCAACGCCTTGGGCACCAAGCACCTGACCGGCCTGCGCGGGGTCGCCCGGCGCTGGCCGCTGGTCGGCTGGGCCAGCACCCTGGGGGTGCTCTCGCTGGCTGGGGTGGCACCCCTCGCGCTGTGGGCGACCAAGGATGCCGTGCTGGCCGCGGCGCTGGCCCGGTCACCCTGGTTGTTTGCCGTGGGCATGGCCGCGGCTGCCTTGTCCGCCGCCTACTCCGGCAGGATCCTTCTCGCCGTCTGGGGTCGCGTCCCCGCGCAGGACCGCACCCGCGTGAAGGAGCATCTCGACGAGGAGCAGCCGGGCACCGGCCACATCGGCCTGCTCGAGCGTCTGCCGATGCTGGCGCTCGCCCTCGGCGCGGTGACCTTGGGTCTGCTCGCGCTCCCCCCGGTGGGTGACACCTTCGCCCGCGCCCTCGGGGAGGAACCCGCGCACCCGGGCATGGCTGAGATGGCCGGGTCCGCGGGCATCGCGCTCCTCATGCTCGCCCTCGTCTGGTGGCGCCCGCCTCCCCGCCCCCGCTTGGCCCGCCACTGGCTCGGGCTGGAGACGGCAGCCCGGACCACCGTCGTGGTCCCGACGCTGGCGCTGGCCCGGGCTCTTGCACGGTTCGACGACCGGGTCCTGGACCGGGGGGTCGGCGCGATGGCGGTGGGTGCCATCAGCGTGGCGCGGCAGGTGGCCGCTGTCGACGACCACCGGGTCGACGGTCTGGTGGAAGGGCTTGCGGCCCGCGTCCGTCGGCTGGGCCAGGTGGCGCGGCGCCCCCAGAGCGGGCAGCTTCATCACTACTACGTCCAAGCCGTCGCCGTCCTCGTGGTCGGCGTCCTTCTCCTGCTCACGGTGAGGTGACTGTGCTCAGTCTGATCATCTTCCTGCCCCTGCTCGGCGCGGTGGCCCTCGTCGTCATCCCACGCCTGGACGGTGCAGCCGCACGGTGGCTCTGGGTGGTGGTCGCGGCCGCCGACCTGGCCCTCGTCACCGGCCTGTGGCTGGCCTACGAGCCACCGGGGGCAGGCCGGCTGGCCTTCGAGGAGCGGGCGCGGTGGATCCCGGGGGTCGACAGCAGCTACCACGTAGGTGTGGACGGCCTGTCGCTGCCGCTCATGGCGATGACAGCCGTGATCTTCCTGGCCTGCGCGGTCTTCGCCCTCCGCGACCAGGACCGGCCTCGCACCCGGGCGGCGCTCTTCCTCTTCCTGCAGAGCGTGAGCCTGGGCCTGTTCGCCGCCGCCGACCTCATCCTGTTCTTCCTCTTCTTCGACCTGTCCATCGTCGGGATGTACTTCGTCATCGCCGGGTGGGGCCACGGGGACCGCGGCCGCTCGGCGATGAAGTTCTTCCTCTACACCTTCCTGGGTTCGCTGTCCCTGCTCGCAGGGTTCATCGGGCTCTACGTCGCTGCTGAGCCGCATACCTTCGACATGGTCGAGCTGGCCGAGCAGACCCCGCTCGACGGGTCGCCGACGGCCGGCGGGCTGGTGCTCGCGGCGATCCTGCTGGGGCTGGCGGTCAAGACGCCCACGGTGCCGTTCCACACCTGGTTGCCGCCGGCGCATACCGACGCCCCCGCGGTCGGGTCGGCAGTGCTCGCCGGTGTCCTGCTGAAGATGGGCACCTATGGATTCGTCCGGATCGCGATGCCGATGCTGCCCGAGGCCTGGCGGGCCTGGGCCTGGGTGGTCCTCGTGGTCGGCATCGTCTCGGTCGTGTACGGCGCGCTGGTCGCGCTCGCCCAGACCGACCTCAAGCGGATGATCGCCTACACCTCGGTCAACCACATGGGCTATGTGGTGCTGGCCGTCGGTGCCGCGGGCATCCTGACCGAGGGCACCGCCCAGGCTCGGTCGGTCGCAGTCACCGGTGCGGTGACGCAGATGGTCAGCCACGGCCTCATCACTGCCGCCCTGTTCCTGCTCGTTGGCGTGTTCTGGGAGCGCGCGGGCACCTACGATCTGGGCTCCTACGGCGGACTGGCCGGTCCCGCACCGCGCCTGGCCACGCTCTTCGCCCTCGGCGCGTTCGCATCACTCGGGCTGCCCGGCCTGTCCGGGTTCATCGCCGAGTTCCAGGTCTTCGCCGGGAGCATCGCCGTGGCGCCAGTGACCGCGATCGCGCTGGTCGGCCTCCTGCTCACCGCCGCGCTGTTCCTGCGGGCCCTGCAACGCCTCTTCTCCGGCCCCACCGACGGCGCCTCACGAGGATTCGGCGACCTGCGTCCGGCCGAACTCTGGTCGGTGGCTCCGCTGCTGGCGCTCTCTCTGCTCATCGGAGTCTTGCCACGGCCACTGCTCGGCGTGGTCGAGCCCGCTGCAGACCTCGTCGTCCAGCTCGTCGGGAGGTAGGCCGCGGTGGAGTCCATGGCGATGCGACCACTGCTGTTGCTGCCGGAGATCGTGCTCTTCGTCGGCGGGCTCGCGGTGCTGCTCGGCGGGTCCTTCCTGCCGCGCACCCGCCAGTGGGTCACCCGGGTCATCGCCGGTGTCGCCTCGGTCGTCGCGGCCGTCCTCGGCGCGGTCGCCATGTCCGGTACGTCGACGACGGCCATGGAGGGAACCTTCATCGTGGACACGACCACCGGGGTCGCGCGTCTCGTCGCCGCGCTCGGTGCCTTGGTGGTGCTCGCGCTGGCGGCGGACGAGATCGATGCCAGCCCCCGGGAGAGCGAAGCCTATGCGCTGCTGCTCTTCTCCACCGCCGGGACACTGGTCCTCGCCGGAGCGGACGACCTGCTCGTCGTCGCGGTCGGGTTCCTCCTGGCCAGCGTTCCGCTCTACGGGCTCATCGGCATCACGGGCACCGCCCTGGGGGCTGAGGCTGCGATGAAGACCTACTTGCTCGGCGCGCTCCTCGGCATCCTCCTGCTGGCCGGTATCACCCTGCTCTACGGTGTGGCGGCCACCACGTCGTACGCAGAGCTGACCGACCGGCTCGCCGAGGCGCCGACAGGGGTGGTCGCCGCAGGCCTCGTCGGGGTGCTGGGCGGGCTGATGTTCAAGGCTGGTGGCGTTCCGGGACACTTCTGGGTCCCCGATGCGGCGCAGGGAGCCGGCGGTGCGGTCGCGGCCTTTCTCACGACCGTGCCGAAGATCGGTGCGGTCATCGCCGTGTACCGCCTCGTCAGCGTCCTGCCCGGCACGCTGGCCTGGCCGGCTCTGGTCGCCGCTCTGGCGGTCGCGAGCATGACGTTGGGCAACCTCGCCGCCTACGGGCAGACCGATCCCAGACGACTTCTCGGCTGGTCCACCGTCAGCCAGGTGGGCTACCTGCTCGTCCCGGTCGCGGTCGCCGGGCGCAGCGACCTGGCGCTGCCTTCGCTACTGCTCTACCTGGCCGGCTACACCGTGACCAACCTGGCAGCCTTCGCCGTGACGACCGCTCTTCCGACAGGGCGCGAGCTGGCCGCCTACCGCGGGATGGCCAGGTCCTACCCGTGGCTCGGGGCGGCGCTGGCCGTGGCGCTGCTCGGGCTGCTGGGGACCCCGCCCACCGTGGTCTTCGTCGGCAAGCTGACGATCACAGCCGCGGCCTGGGACGCCGGCTACGCCTGGCTAGGCGTACTCGCCCTCCTCAACACCCTCGTCAGCCTGTTCTACTACCTGCGCTGGATCGCCGCCCTCTACGCCCACCCCACGGGGCAGCTCCCGGAGACCCGCGCACCACTCTCCTGGTCACGCACGGCTGCCCTCGTCACCGCCGCCCTCAGCGTGCTCCTCGGCATCGGCGCCGGACCCCTGTGGACCATCTTGGCCTGACTCCCCGTCTCAGAGGCGGTCCCGGAGGAGCTCCGCCCCGGGCACAGCACCTCGGCGAGCGGGACACCGCATTGGGGGCGCCCTCGCGACGCACCCTCACGGGGATGCCGATAGGCCCCGACCAGTGCGGTCGGGGCCTATCGGTCAGGCTGGTGCGTGCTCGGTCAGCCCACGCGGCCGTAGCCGGAGACGCCGGGGAAAACCTCGCGCAGGGATAGCACCTTGCCCGGGGTCGGCGAGTCGTACATCATGCCGTTCCCGGCGTAGATGCCGATGTGGTAGGCCGGGTACCCGTAGAAGACCAGGTCACCGGGCTGCGGGGTGCTCACCGGCGTGGCGAAGGCCTGCTGCTGGGCTGCCGTGCGCGGCAGACTGATACCCACCTGGGCGAAGACATAGCTCGTGAAGCCAGAGCAGTCGAAGCCGGCAGGCGTGCTGCCACCCCACTGGTAAGGGGTACCGACGTACTGCGAGGCGATGCCTACCACCCCACCGGTAGCGGCGGGCGCGGCGGCAGCGGCCGGCTGCGGCTCCGGCTCGGCCTGCACGGCGGGCTCGGGCTCGGCCGCGGGCTCCGCGGTGGCGGCGCGCTCGTTGGTCCGGCTGGCGCTGGTCTCCTCACGGGTGGCGACCTGCTCGGCGACCGGCTCCTCGACGGTGGGCTCGGCCTCGGCGACCGGCTCCTCCTCGACGGGGGTGTAGGCGCTGAACCCGCTGATCCCGAAGGAGGCGAGCTCGATGTCCTCGGGGGCGGCCGCGGCCTCGGCCGGGCGGTCCACCGTCACGGTGCGGTCGGCGCTGACTCCCGCGCCCAGGCGCAGCAGGCCCTCGCCCCGCTCCTGGGACAGGTCGGGGGTGGCCGTGGCGCTCAGGGTGGCGCCGGCCAGCAGGCCCGTGGACGTGGCCGCGACGGCGGCGGTGCGGGTCAGGGTGCTTCCGGTCGCGCTGAGGCGACTGGGCCGACGGTGGCGGCCCGTGGTGCGCTGCGTCATGTAGATCCTCCAGTGCCTGCGGGGTCAGCTGTCGGGCTAGGGCTGGAGTGCCCCTGGGCCAACGTCTGCGGCCCTACGCCCCGAGGAGCGACACGGCTCCATGAGGTGGTTCCCCCGCTCCTGTCAAGCGGTGTTGTTACGTGCCACGGCCCCGAGTGCGCGCGGACAGGATTAGGCGGTCACGCGCCGGGGATCCCCCCAGGGAGGAGGACTCGACGAGACTACACAGAGCGGCTGACAAATGTCACGTTCAGGTAACGACGTTGTGGACAACTCGTGAAGACCTCACCCGTCACAAGCCCTGTGACCTGCATAGATGCCGATGTAGTTGACCGCTTTCCCAGGTTACGCGTGAGCCATCTCACATCACGACGACGTCTCGGCGACGCAGAAGATGTGTGCGGCGACGTCGGTCGGGAGCGACACCGCCTCACCGTCGGCGGCCTCCACGATGGTCCGGCCGTCCTCGCCCCAGACGTCGACCGCTGCCCCGGGACGCACCCCTGACTCGAGCAGCAGCCCCAGCACCTCGGGGTCGACCTGGACCGGCTCCCCCAGCCGGACGATCTGGGTGGAGGTGCGCCCGTCGCGCTCGGCGACCTCGCTGCTCGGGATCCCGTGCGCGGCGGGTGCGGCGGCCTGCCCCAGCTCGTCCAGCCCGGGGATCGGGTTGCCGTAGGGAGAGCAGGCGCCGTCCTCGACGAGCTCCAGGATGCGCTTCTCCACCTGCTCGCTCATGACGTGCTCCCACCGGCACGCCTCGTCGTGGACGTAGGCGGGGTCGAGCCCGATGACGTCCGTCAGCAGGCGCTCGGCGAGCCGGTGCTTGCGCATCACCCGGACCGCCGCCCCGCGACCCTTCCCGGTGAGCACCAGGTGCCGGTCCTCGGCCAGCTCCAGCAGGCCGTCGCGCTCCATCCGCGCCACCGTCTGCGAGACGGTGGGCCCGGACTGGCCGAGCCGCTCCGCGATGCGGGCGCGCATCGGCAGCACGCCGTCCTCCTCCAGCTCGAAGATGGTCTTGAGGTACATCTCGGTCGTGTCGATGAGATCGCCGCTCACGGTGCCATCCTAAGCGTCCTCGGGGACAGTCGTCGGCTCGCTCCGGCGCTCACGGCTGGATCCTGGACCGGCGCCAGCAGTCCGGGTCGTCCAGGCCACCCTGCCCGACCCGGTCCCAGACCAGGCGGTCGTGCAGCCGGTTCCGGCGACCGGCCCAGACCTCCACCCGGTCGGCCAGGATGCGATACCCGCCCCAGCCGTCGGGGACGGGCACGTCGTCCGCCGAGCCGTGGTCCGGCCAGCGGCGTTCGCAGGCGGCGTAGGCACGCTCCAGGGAGTCGCGGTCCGCGACGGGCCGGCTCTGCTCGGAGGCGTGCGCGCTGATCCGGGAGCCGTAGGGGCGGCTACGGAAGTACTCGGTCACCAGGGCGCGGTCGAGCAGCGCCGCACGGCCGCGGAACCGCACCGCGCGGAACATCGAGGGCCAGGTGAGGGACGCGGCCACGGCGTCGTTCTGCCCCAGCTGCAGACCCTTGGCGGAGCCGGTGTTGGTGAGGAACGCCGGCCCCGTCCCGTCGAGGAAGCGCATGAGCACGGTGCGGACGTCCGGCATACCGTCCCCGTCCACGGTGGCCACCGACAGGGCCGACGGCTCCGGCACGTCGCCCCGGTCCTGCTGCCGCGCCGAGGCCTGCTCCAGCCACGCCCGCACCAGCGGGAGCGGCGCGTCCGGGGCGTCCTGCTCGGCGATCCCCTCGCCGGTGTAGTCGGTGCGCCCCCCGAGCGTCCCGCTCACCGCTTCCCCCTGCGCGGCAGGTGGACGGTGCGCCGCAGCTCGTCCGGGGTATGCCGCTTCTCCGGGTCGGCGTTCAGCAGCAGGCTGTCGAAGGGCGCGTCGGTGTGGGGATGCACGCCGACCGGCTCGTTGCGGGAGAAGACGACCCAGTAGGGCTGGCCGCGGTAGAACACCTGCTGCAGCGAGCCCTCCACCACGGTGTCGGCATGGGCGAGGGCGTGCTTGCGGGGGTTGGTGCGGGCCTTCGCCGCCTGGTCCTGCACGAACCTGGTCGCCGGCTCGCGCTGCTTGAGGATCTGGTCGACGACCTGCGGGCCGTACTTCTGGGCCATGGCGTAGACGACGGGTCCGTACTTGATCGCCTGCTTGGCCAGCCGGGTCTTGCCACCGGGCACGGGTCCTCCTGCGGATCTGGGGTGCACCGCCAGCCTAGGCGGTCTCCTCAGTCAACGCCCGACGGCATACCCCTGCATCCCCCTGGGGTTTGCCGCCGCGCTCAGCACGCCGGTCTCCGGGTCCCGGGCGACCGCACACATCCGGCCCAGGCTCCACGGACCCTGGTCGAGCACCTCGTGGCCCCGGTCCCGCAACCCCGAGAGGACCTCCGGACCGAGCCGCGACTCCGCGACGAGCACGCCGGGCTCGCTGGCGCGCGGGTGGAAGGACCCGGGGAAGCTCGTGGTGTGGAAGACCGGGGCGTCGACCGCCTCCTGCAGCCCGGCGCCCCCCGCGAGGTGGCGCAGCAGGAAGACGCTCTGCCACTGGTCCTGCTGGTCGCCGCCGGGGGTGCCGCAGGCCAGGACGGGTATGCCGTCGCGCAGCACCATGGTCGGCGACAGGGTCGTGCGCGGCCGGCGGCCCGGGACGAGCGAGCTGGGAAGCCCCTGCTCCAGCCACATCATCTGCAACCGGCTGCCGAGGGCGAAGCCGAGCTCGGGGATGAACGGGCTGGACTGCAGCCAGCCGCCGCTGGGCGTGGCCGAGACGAGCATCCCCCAGCGGTCCACGACGTCCACGTGGCAGGTGTCGCCGCGGGTCGCGCCGTCCCGCTGCACGGTGGGCTCGCCGGCGCTCCCGTCGGCGGGGTCCAGCGCCGCGCCCTCGGCCGCCACGGCCTGGGCGGCCAGTCGCGGCGGTCGTCCACCGGGGGAGCCGGGCCGCAGCTCTCGCGAGGCGCGGTCGCCGATGAGCGCGGCACGCCCGCGCAGGTAGTCCGCGCCGAGCAGCTCCTCCATCGGCACGAGGTCGTCGTCGGCGGCGCTGTCGCCGAGCCAGGCCTCGCGGTCGGCCATCGCCAGCTTCCAGGCCTCCACCAGGACATGCACACCCTCGACCGTGTCGAGGTCGACCGGCCCGCCGCCCGGCGCGACCTCGTCGACCATCGCCAGCACCTGCAGCAGGGTCGGCCCCTGGCCCCACCGGCCGGTCTTGGCGATGGTGTGTCCACGCCAGGTGGCGGTGACGGCGTCCTCCCACGTGGCCTCGAAGCCGGAGACGTCCTCGGCGGTGATGACCCCTGGCAGCACCGCGCCGCCGCTGTGCCGGAAGGCCCGCTGCGCGAAGGCACCGATCGCCTCGGCCACGAAGCCGTGGCGCCAGGCGGCGAGGACGGCGTCGATGCCCGCCTCCCGCGAGCCCCCGGCACGCACGGCGTCACGCTCGGCCGCGATGAGCCGCTCCAGCGTGTCCGCCCAGGCGGGGTTGCTGACCATGCTCCCGGGCTCGGGCGCTCGCCCGGCGGTGAGCCACTGGTCGGCCGAGGTGTGCCAGTCGGCGGTGAACAGCTCCCGCACTGACTCGATCGTCGAGCTCACCCGCGCCACCACAGGGTGACCGTGGCGGGCGTAGTGGACCGCCGGGGCCAGTGCCTCCTGCGCGCTGAGCGTCCCCGTGTCGCGGAGCAGCGTCAGCCACGCGTCGACCGCGCCGGGCACCGCCGTGGCCAGCGGTCCCGAGCCGGGCACCCGTTCCAGACCCGCCTCGGCGAAATGCTGCGGTGTCGCCCCGGCGGGTGCCGGCCCCTGGCCGCACAGGACGCGCGGGGTGGGGTCGTCGACGGAGGAGACGATGAGCGGCAGGTCGCCCCCGGGGCCGTTCAGGTGCGGCTCCACGACCTGCAGCACGAAGCCGGCGGCGACCGCTCCGTCCGCGGCGTTGCCGCCGAGCTCGAGCATGCGCATCCCGGCGGAGGAGGCGATCCAGTGGGTGCTGGACACCATGCCGACGGTGCCGGTCAGGGTCGGGCGGGTGGTGAAGCTCATGGATCAGCCCAGCGCCGCCAGGACGGGGACGAGGATGAGGGCCGCCAGCGCGAGCAGCACGACGACACGACGGGTTCGGGCACTCATCAGGTCACCTTCTCAGGAAGTGGCTCGGTCAGCCGCACCAGGTAGACCGGGCGCGGCCAGCTGGCCCGGAACCGCAGCCGCAGGTGGTCGTGCCGCATCACGTGCAGGGCCGCGAGGGCAGCCGTGGCACCGCACATCACCGTCGCGATGAGCACGGTGGGCCGGGCACCGAACTGCTCGGCGAACCAGCCGAGGAAGGGCGAGCCGAGCGGCGTGCCGCCCATGAAGACGGCCATGTAGAGCGCCATCACCCGCCCGCGCACGGCGGGGTCGACGGTCAGCTGCACCATCGCGTTGGCGCTGACCATGACGGTGAGCGCGCACAGGCCGGTGGGGATGAGCAGCAGGGTGTATGCCGTGAACGTCGGCGCGAGCGCGATGAGCGCCGTGCAGCCGGAGAACGCCGCGAGCGAGCCCAGCAGCAACCGCCAGCGGGGCCGCTCCCGCCGGGCCGCGAGCAGGGCCCCCGCGAGCGACCCGATCGCCATGACCGAGCCGGTGATGCCGAACTCGGTGACGTCCTTGCCGAAGACCTCCGTGGACATGAGGGCGTTGAAGATCTGGAAGTTCATCCCGAAGGTGCCGTGCATGAAGGCGATGACCAGGATGAGCTGGATGTCGGAGCGACCGCGGACGTAGGCGATGCCCTCGCGCACGCGACCGCGGGGGCCGGTGCGGTCCCGGGTGGCCAGCTGGGACGGGTCCATCGCCAGCAGCGCGACGATCACCGCGACGAAGGTCAGCGCGTTGAGCAGCAGCGTCGGTCCGGTGCCGAAGGCGGCGATGAGCAGTCCGGCGGCCCCGGGGCCGATCAGCCGGCCGGAGTGGAAGGACGCGGAGTTGAGCCCGACCGCGTTCGTGATCTGCGCCTTCGGGACCATCTCGGAGACGAAGGCCTGACGGGCGGGGGCGTCCACGGCGGCCGCGGTGCCGGAGAGGAAGGCGAGCACGAACATGTGCCACAGCTCCATCTGGCCCGTGAGGACCGCCACCCCCATGACCGTCGCGAAGAAGGCCATTGCCGACTGGCTGACCAGCATCACGGCACGCTTGGAGAAGTTGTCGCTGATCGCGCCGGCCAGCGGCGAGAAGAGGAGGATCGGCAGGAACTGCAGGCCGGTGACCAGGCCGAGCGCCTGCGCCGAGTTGTCGGTGAGCTCGGTGAGCACCACCCAGTCCTGGGCGACGCGGCCCATCCAGGTCCCCGTGTTGGAGATGATGCCGCCGGTGGCGTAGATCCGGTAGTTGCGCACCGAGAGCGCGGAGAACATCGCGCTCATCGGGCCTCCCCGCTCCCGCTCGCCCGACTCTGCGCCCCGCCGCGGTCGGCCTCGAGCAGTCCTTCCAGCAGGTCGGTGGCGCGGCGCAGCACGGTCCGGTCGGCATCGCTCAGGCCCTCGATCCGGGCCGCCATCCAGGCGTCCCGCAGCTCCCGCTCCCTGCCCACCACGTCCCTGCCCTCGCCGGTCAGCGACAGCCGCACGAGGCGACCGTCGTCGGGGTCCGGGGAGCGGACGACATACCCGAGGTCGGCGAGCTGGTCGATGCTGCGGCTCATGCTCGGTGGGCTCACCTGCTCGATCGCCGCCAGCTCACCCAGGGTCCGCGGTTGCTCGTGCAGGCGGACCAGCACGCTGAAGTGGTGCGGGGCGATGGTGTTGCCGACGTCGAAGCGCACCCTACGGGCGACCCGCATGCAGGCCATGCGCAGGTCGTGCGCCAGGGCTGCGGTGGCAGGGTCCGGGGCAGGGTCACTCATACGATCGTTAGTCTAACTCATTACCCGATCTAACGATAGCTGAGCGGTGCGGTTCAGACCCCGAGGAGCCCTCGGATGGGGTCGATCCCGAAGTAGAGGAGGAAGAGCACGGCGACGAGCCACATCAGCGGGTGGATCTGGCCCGCCTTGCCGCGCACCACCTTGAGCAGCACCCAGGTGACGAAGCCTGCCCCGATGCCAGCCGTGATCGAGTAGGTGAAGGGCATGAAGACGATGGTCAGGAAGGCGGGGAAGGCGATCTCCATGTCGCCCCAGTCGATCCCGACCACCTGCTGCATCATGAGGAACCCCACGACCACCAGCGCCGGGGTCGCCGCCTCGTGCGGCACGATCGCCACCAGCGGGGAGAGGAACGTCGTGAGCAGGAAGAGCACCCCGGTCACCATCGAGGCGAGGCCGGTCCGGGCGCCCTCGCCGACCCCGGACGCGCTCTCGATGTACGAGGTGTTGCTGCTCACCCCACCGGCACCGCCGGCGATCGCGCCGATCGAGTCGACGACCAGGATCTGCCGGGTCCGGGGCGGGTTGCCCTCCTCGTCCAGCAGACCGGCCTCCGCGCCGATCGCGACCATCGTGCCCATCGTGTCGAAGAAGTCGGCGAGCATGAGGGTGAAGACGAGCAGGAAGCAGGCGGTGATGCCGATCGCCTCGATCGAGCCGAGCAGGCTGAACTGCCCGAGCAGCGAGAAGTCCGGGGTGGACACGACGCTCTCCGGGAGCGCCGGCACACCGAGCCCCCAGCCCGTCGGGTTGTCCCCCTCCGGGGTCTGCGGCCCGACGGCGAAGACCGCCTCCACGAGGATCGCCAGCAGGGTGCCCCCGACGATGCCGTAGAGGATGGCGCCCTGCACCCGCAGCGCCATGAGGACCGCGATGGCGAACAGCGCCACGAGGAAGACGACCGTCGGCCAGCCCGAGAGGAACCCGCCCACGCCCAGCTCGACCGGCACCGGCCCCCCGGCGGGCTTGCGCACGATCCCCGCGTCGACCAGGCCGATGATGGTGATGAACAGCCCGATGCCCACGCTGATCGCCGTCTTGAGCTGGGTCGGCACGGCCCGGAAGACGGCCTCCCGGAATCCGGTGAGCACGAGCACCAGGATGATCAGCCCCTCGAGCACCACCAGACCCATCGCGTCGGCCCAGGTCATCCCCTCGAGGCTGGCGATGCCGTAGGCCACGAAGGCGTTCAGCCCCAGTCCGGTCGCCAGTGCGAGGGGGTAGTTGGCGACCACCCCCATGAGGATGGACAGCACCCCGGCGACGAGGGCTGTGCAGGCGGCGATGACGGCGAGGTCTCCCCCGGCGAGCAGCTCACCGGTGCCGTCCGGCACCGTGCCGATGATCAGTGGGTTCAGGACGACGATGTAGGCCATCGTGAAGAAGGTCGCCAGCCCACCGCGCAGCTCACGCGCCAGCGTGGAGCCGCGCTGCGAGATCTGGAAGAACCTGTCGAGGGAGCCGGAGGGGCGCGCGTCCCGGGCGGTGGTCGACATGCGGGCTAGCGTAGCGGCGTGGACAGTCAGTCGGGACACGTCGAGGGGCCGGGGCCGGGCGACGAGCAGCAGGCGGACCCGGTGCGCCCTCCGGAGGTCACGCTGCGGACGATCACGCTGGTCCGCTGGGGCATCCTCGCGTGGTTCGTCGTCCTGGCGGTCCTGGTGCTCGTCCCCTCCCTGCGCAGCGGCGAGCGGGACTGGTGGGTCTGGGTGCCGGTGGCAGGGATCGTGCTCGGCACGCTGGGGTATGCCTACCTGCGGCGGGGCAAGGGCAACGCCGCCGAGGCGTGAGCGTTCGTCCCCTGGTCAGCGCTCGCTGAAGACGATCTCGGTCTCGTCGTCGAGCACCGGTGGGTCGATCTTCTCCGAGGACCGCTTCTCGACATCCACCTCGCTGTGCGCCCCGCAGCCGAAGTCGAGGGCCACCACACCGCCGTCGGCGGGCGACCACTCGTTGGCGCACACGCCGAAGACCGAGCGCAGGGCACCGGACATGGGCAGGAAGTAGCCGCAGGTACGGCACGGCGCCGGCGCCTTCCGTGCGCTCTCGCTGCCCGGACCGCGGTCACCGTCCTGCCACCGCGTGGCCGCGGCCTCCCGACCCTCGGCGGACAGCACCCGGGGGCGCCCGAGGCCGAGCTCCCACAGGGCGAGGGCGTCGACCTCCTCGTCCCCGGTCGCCTCGAAACCGGGCTCCAGGTGGGGGTCCTCCTCGACGAACGCGGTGCGGTCGCCCGGGCCGATGTCGCCGGGGGCCAGCCGCTCGGCATACGGCACCCACTCGGGAGAGAGCAGGGCGTCCTCCCCGGGCAGCAGGTGCACCTCGCTGACGGTCGCCGTCCGTGCCCGCGGCACGCGCGACAGGGTGACCGCCCAGCGCCAGCCGGGGTAGGCCCCGGCCGTGCAGGCGAAGTAGTGCGTCGCGAGCCGCTCGGCCTCGAGGACGACCTCGAGGTGCTCCCCGACGGTCCCGGGCTCGGCGATCTCGCCCGCCGCGGCGCGCGCCACCTCGACGGCACCGGTCAGCACGGCATCGCTCCTGGGGGTGGGCATGCGGACTACTTCCCCGCCTCGAACTGGTCGGCGACGGCGCGCAGCGCCTTCGCCATGGCCATCCCGTGGGTGCGGTCCGGGTAGTGACCCTTGCGCAGCGACGTGGACGCCTGGTCGAGCAGGGTGATGAGGTCCTCGACGACGACCACCATCTCCTCGGCCGGCTTGCGGTCCCGCATGGACAGGCCGCGGGTGACCGACGGCGCGGGGTCGAGCAGCCGGACGTGCAGGGCCTGGTCGCCGCGCTTGCCGGCGACGATGTCGAACTCCACCTTGCTGCCGCGCTGCAGCGCACCCACGCCCTCGGGCAGCGCGGAGCGGGGCACGTAGACGTCGTTGCCCTCGTCGCTGGACAGGAAGCCGAAGCCCTTGTCCTCGTCGAAGAACCTGACCTTGCCGGTGGGCACGGGACACCTCACGGAGTGCTGGGGATGGAACGCCGGACACCAGAGGATATCGCCCGCACCGCCCGGGGGGCGAATGCCTTTGCCGCCGGGATGCCTCAGGCCGCCAGGGCGACCTCGCCGGCGGGCTCCCGCGAGCCCGCCCGGACGAGGTCGGCATACGCTCCCCCGGCGCGCAGCAGCTCGCCGTGGGAGCCCTGCTCGACGATCCGGCCGGCCTCCAGGACGACGACCAGGTCGGCGTTCCGCACGGTGGAGAGACGGTGCGCGATGGCGATCACGGTGCGGTCCCGCCCGAGCCGGTCCAGGGCGACCTGCACCGCGGCCTCGGTCCGGGTGTCCAGCGCGCTGGTGGCCTCGTCGAGGACGAGGACCTGGGGGTCGCGCAGCAGGGTGCGGGCCAGGGCGAGCCGCTGCTGCTCACCGCCGGAGAAGCGGTGGCCGCGGGCTCCGACGATCGTGTCGTAGCCCTCGGGCAGGGAGGTGATCAGGTCGTGGATCTGCGCGTCGGACGCGGCCTGCTCGATCTGCGCGTCGCTCGCGTCCGGGCGGGCGAACCGCAGGTTGTCGCGGACGCTGGCGTGCAGCAGGTAGGTCTCCTGGGTGACGACGCCGACGACCGCGGCCCGTTCGGCGGCCGGGAGGTCACGCAGGTCGACACCGTCGAGGGTGACCCGGCCCGTGGTGGGGTCGTCCAGCCGGGTGAGCAGGGAGGCGAGGGTGCTCTTGCCGGATCCGGTGTGCCCGACGAGGGCGACGGTCGACCCGGCGGGGATGGTGAGGTCGATGTCGGTGAGCGCGTCCTGCCCGGCGTCGGTATGCCGGTAGCTCACCCCCTCGAGGCGCAGCTGGCCGCGGACGGGCTCGGACAGGTGGCGCACCTGGGCGCCGGTGGGCTCGGCGACGTCGACCGGCAGGTCGAGGTACTCGAAGATCCGGCTGAACAGCGCCATCGACGCCGTCACCTGGACGCCGGTGGACAGCAGTCCCATGACCGGCCGGAACAGCCCGGCCTGGAGCGTGGTGACGGCGACGAGCGTGCCGATGGTGATGCCGTCGCCGGTGACGGGCAGACCGGCGACGAGGTAGAGCGCGGCCGGCACGACGGCGAAGACGATGCCCATGGTGGCCTGCCTCCAGCGGCCGGCGATCTGGGCCGCCACCTCCAGGTCGAGCAGGCCGGAGCTGGTGCCCTCGAACCGCTCGGCGAGCTGGCCCCCCGCCCCCAGGGTCTTGCTCAGCCGGGCACCGCTCACCGACAGCGACTCCTCCACCTGCGCGTGCAGACCGGCCAGCGCACGCTGGCGCTTCTCCGTGGCCTCCCGGCGCAGCCGGGCCACGGAGCGGGTGACCAGCACGGCCGGCGGGATCACGACGAGGGAGAGCAGGGCCAGCGTCGGGCTCAGGGCGAGCATGGCGATCAGGGTGCCCAGCACGGTCGCCACGTTGCCCGCCCACGAGGTGGCGGTGGAGGTGACCACGCCTTGGAGGCCCGACACGTCGTGGGTGAGGCGGGACTGGACCTCACCGGAGCGGGTGCGGGTGAAGAAGGACAGGGGCTGACGCTGCAGATGGGTGAAGAGGTCGCTGCGCAGCCCGTGCATGATGCGCTGGCCCATGGTCGTGGACAGCCAGGTCTGGATCACGCCCAGGACGGCGCTGACGACGGCCACGCCGACCATCAGGCCGACGAGGACGAGCAGCAGCCGGACGTCCTGGTCCGGGATCGCCACGTCGACGATCTCCTTGGTGAGGAAGGGCGCGGCCAGCCCGAGCGTGGAGGTGGTGACGATGAGGACGAGCACCGCGGCGATGGTGCGACGGTGCGGCGCGAAGAGGGCGAGCACGCGTCGGGCGCTCACCGGGTGCGCGGCGAGCTGGGCGGTGTCCTTCGGGTCACGGCGGGTTCGGCCGCCGGAGCCACGTCCGGATGTGGGCAGGAGATCGGGGTCCATACGGGCCTCCTCGGGGGTGGGCCGGTCGTCGTCGCCGGCCGGAGCAGTCAGGTTTCAGAGGAGACAACACTGTGAGGTTACCTCTTTATTTCCTGGCCTCGCTAGACTGGCCCCATGAGCGGCACCGACGGCGACTCCCCGGCACGCGAGGACGAGCCGACCGAGGTCGACCTGCTCCTGCGCGTGGCCCGGCAGTGGCGGCACTCGGGGCACCCTGGGGACGCGACCGGGCAGGCCCTCTCCCCCCACCAGGAGCGGGCCCTGCTCGCGCTGTCCCGCCTCTCCCGCCGCGCCGAGCAGCCCGGCATCCGGATCTCGGTGCTGGCCCAGCACCTGGGCATCGCACCCCGCTCCGCGACCGAGGTCGCCGACGCCCTCGAACGGGCCGGCCTGGTCGGCCGGTCCCCCGACCCGAGCGACCGTCGCGCCGTTCTCCTCACGCCCACCGCGCGGGCACGGCATACCGTCGAGCGGGTCCAGGAGCGCCGCCGGGCCGCCGCCGAGCAGGAGGTCTCGACCCTCTCCCCCGCCGACCGGGCCGAGCTGCGGCGGATCCTGACCCTGCTGCTGCAGGGATGAGCACCCGCCCGAGGGCCGACCCACGACGAACGGGGCACCCGCGGCCGCTGCCGCAGGTGCCCCGCCGTCGTACCGGCTCGCGAGTCGCCCCGAGCGACTAGACGCGGGCCTCCTCGGCAATGGGGTCGTAGGAGGCAGCCTCATCACCGAAGGCGTAGGCGGACTCGCTGTGCTCGGACAGGTCGATCCCGCGGGCCTCGTCCTCGGCGCTGACCCGGAAGCCGATGGTCTTGGCGATCGCCAGACCGATCAGCGCGGTCATCACGCCGGTGAAGACGAGGGTGAAGAGAGTAGCCACGACCTGGGCGACCAGCTGCCCGGCGCCGCCGCCGTAGAACAGACCACCGCCCTCGCCGTCGACCGGCAGCGCCAGGAAGCCGATCATCACGGTGCCGATGACACCGGACACCAGGTGGACCCCGACGACGTCCAGGGCGTCGTCGTAGCCGAACTTGTACTTCAGGCCGACCGCCAGGGCGGAGCCGACACCGGCCACCACGCCGATGAGGATCGCGCCGAGGGCCGAGACGTTGGCGCAGGCCGGGGTGATCGCGACCAGACCGGCCACCACACCGGAGGCGGCGCCCAGGGAGGTGGCGTGACCGTCGCGGACGCGCTCGGTGACCAACCAGGCCAGCATCGCCGCGCCCGGCGCCACCAGGGTGTTGACCCAGATCAGGCCGGCCTCCTCGGCGGTCCCGGCGGCACCGCCGTTGAAGCCGAACCAGCCGAACCACAGCAGCGCGGCGCCGAGCATCATCAGCGGGATGTTGTGCGGCTTGTGGGCACCCTTGGGGCCGAAGTCGCTGCGCGAGCCGATGATGTAGACGAGCACCAGGGCGGCCAGGCCGGCGTTGATGTGGACCACGGTGCCGCCGGCGAAGTCGATCGCCTCGCCGAAGGTGGAGCCGATGGCGCCGTCGGCGGAGAGCAGCCCGCCGCCCCAGACCATGAAGGCGAGCGGGCAGTAGACGAGGGTGACCCAGATCGGCACGAAGACCGACCAGGACCCGAAGCGGGTGCGGTCGGCGACCGCACCGGAGATGAGGGCCACGGTGATGATCGCGAAGGTCGCGCCGAAGCCGATGCCGATCAGATCCGCGGTGCCCATGTAGTTGACCAGACCGAAGTCCGAGGCCGGGTTGCCGACGAGCCCGCCGAGCAGCGGCGGGGCGGCGGACATGCCGTAGCCCCACAGCACCCAGACGACGCCGACCAGCCCGATCGAGACGAAGCTCATCAGGATCATGTTGGTCGAGGCCTTGGCCCGCGCCATGCCGCCGTAGAAGAACGCCAGCCCGGGAGTCATCAGCAGCACCAGCGCTGCCGACACCATGACCCAGACGTCGCTTGTCGAGAGTTCCATCGTTCCGTGCCTCCAGTGAGTGGTGCGTTGCCGGGCGGGCTCCCCGTGTCACGCCGTCGGGGATGGGAGGTCCGCTCGCTGTGCGCCCCAGTCAAGACCCACGATGTTTCAGGCCGTGTCGCCCTGGTGTAAAAGTTGCGTTACGGATGTTTCCGTCGCGTAAATCTTTCGCCGGACGTCTCCCCGGGGGCGCCTCAGAGGAGCGCGTGGGCACGGGTCAGGCGGTCCCGCCACCAGGTCACGCGCTCCTCCTCCGGCCGGTATGCCGCGAGCGCGCCGGCGTCGACCCCCTCCCGGGCGGCGTCCGCCCGGGCGACGGTGAGCCGGCCGGCGACCGGGAGCAACGGGTCGCCCACGACGTCGGCGGCGAGCAGCGCCCCGGTGCCGAGGCCGCAGTCGTGGCGCAGCCCGGGGAGGGCGGCGGCGAGGCGGACGCCGAGGGCGAGCCCGACCGAGGTGTCCAGCGCCGAGGACACCACCGCCGGGAGGCCGCACCGGTCGATGAGCTCGAGCGCCCGTCCGACGCCACCCAGCGGGGCCGCCTTCACCACGACCAGGTCCGCGGCAGCCAACCGGGCGACCCGCAGCGGGTCCTCGGCGCGGCGGATGGACTCGTCCGCGGCGACGGGGACGCCGATCCCGCCCCGGGCCAGGGCCAGCCGCAGCTCGGCCAGCTCCTCGACGGTGCGGCAGGGCTGCTCGGCATACTCCAGGTCCAGGGGGGCCAGCGCGGTCAGCGCCGAGACTGCCTGCTCCACGGTCCATCCGCCGTTCGCGTCGACCCGGACGCGGGCGGCCGGTCCGAGCACGCGGCGCACCTCGGTCACCCGCGCCACGTCGTCGCGCAGCGACTGACCCGTCTCGGCGACCTTCACCTTCGCGGTGCGGCGCGCGTCCACCCCGGAGAGCAGGGTCTCCACGTCACCGGCCGGGACGGCCGGCACGGTCGCATTCACCCCGATCTCCTCGCGCACCGGCGCGGGGAGCCGGCCCCACCCGGCCTCCACCGCCGCGGCCAGCCAGCGCGCGGCGTCGCGGTCGGCATACTCGGCGAACGGGGCCCACTCAGCCCAGCCGTGCGGTCCGTCGAGCAGCACCGCCTCACGCTCGGTCACCCCGCGGAAGCGCACCCGCATCGGCAGCCGGACCACCCGCGCCGCGGCGAGCAGCTCGTCCAGGTCGGGCGTGGGGTGTGACGACACGGCTCCAGGGTAGAGAACGACACCGTGGAGGTAGCGGACAGCACGTGTCCGCGGCAAGGGTCGGGGCGCCGACGGCCGCCACCGCGCTGCGGCAGGATGTCGCCATGGCACTCAAGTGGTACACCGTCGTCGTCGACTGCGCGGACCCGCAGGCCCAGGCCCACTGGTGGGCGGAGGCGCTGGACTGGACCGTCGTCTACGACACCCCGGACGAGGCGGTCGCCGTCCCCCGGCACGCGATGGAGGGCCCCGAGCACGAGCCCGACCTGGACGCCTGGATGCGACGCGGCCAGGGTCTGGTCTTCGTCCCCGTCCCGGAGGGCAAGCAGGTGAAGAACCGCCTGCACATCGACCTCGCACCGCACCTGTCCCAGGACCGGGACGCCGAGGTGCAGCGTCTGCTCGACCTGGGCGCCAGCCACGTGGACGTCGGCCAGAGCGAGGAGGACACCTTCACCGTGCTGGCCGACCCGGAGGGCAACGAGTTCTGCGTGCTCTCCAGCCGCGACGGCTGACCCTCGGCCGGTGCGTCGTCCCGCGTCCGCCGAGCACGGACCGGATCACGAGGGGAGCCCGTGAGCCGGAGGGTGCACGTCGTCGGTGCGGCCACCTCGGCCGGGGCGCACGGCCCTGGTCAGGAGCTGGCGCCCGCAGCGCTGCGCGAGGCGGGCCTGCTCCGTCGACTGCAGGACCGGGGGCTGGAGGTCGTCGAGCACGGTGACGTCGTGCAGCTGCGCATGCGGCCCGACGACGAGCACCCAGCCCTGCGCAGCGCCGCCCGCGTCGTCGCGGCCGCGACCACCGTGGCCGACCACGTCGAGCGTCTGCTCACGGAATCCGCGGAGGACCGCATCCTCGTCCTCGGGGGTGACTGCACCATCCAGCTCGGGGTCGTGGCCGGGGCGAGGGCCGCGAGGGGCGACCGGGTCGGGCTGGCCTACGTCGACCTGGACTGCGACCTCACCTCGCCGGTCGAGGGCAACGGGTTCGCCGACTGGATGGGGGTGACCCACCTGGTGGGTGCGCCCGATGCGGACCCGCGCCTCGCCGGACTCGGCGGACCCCCGCCGATGGTGACCCCCGACACCCTCCGCCTGGTCGGCGCAGACCTGGCCACGCCCTACGAGCAGCGACGCCTGGCGGACCTCGCTCTCACCCGGTACACCACCGAGGAGATCACGACCGACACGGCAGGAGTCGTCGCGGAGCTGACCGCGTGGGCCGACGACCTGGACCTGCTCTCGGTCCACGTCGACGTCGACGTCCTCGACCAGAGGCTGTTCCCCGTCGCCGAAGAGCAACGGGACACCCCCGGGCTGGGCCTCGAGACGCTCGGAGTGCTCACGGCCGGCCTGATGGGCCACCCGGCGGCCCGCGTGCTCACGGTCTGCGAGGTCAACCCCGCACGCCCCCCTGACCCCGGGACCGCCCTCGCGTCCCTGAACGACCTGCTGGCGGGGGCCATGACCGCCCCACCTGCGGGGCGGCGTGACTGACAGCCGGTTCGTCATCTACGAGCGTGTTCGAGCAGGCTCTCAGTTGACGAACCGGCTGGCAGTCGCACTCGGGTGACGTCGCGCATACTCGTCGGTATGCCCGCCCCGTCCCCCGACCGCTTCCCCCGGTCCGCGACCTACGACCTCGACTGGGTCCGGTCGCTCGACATGGGGCCGCACCCGTTGTGGCAGCTCGAGGACCTCCTCTCCTCGATGGCCCTCCCCGCGGGCTGCCGGGTGCTGGACCTGGGCTGCGGCAGGGGCGCCACCTCGGTCTTCCTGGCACGCGAGCTCGGGGCCACGGTCACGGCGTGCGACCTGTGGGTCGGCGAGGAGGAGATGGGTCGGACCATGCGCGGGGCCGGGGTCGAGGGGTCGGTGCGGGTCGTCAACGCCGATGCCCGCGACCTGCCGTTCGAGGACGACGAGTTCGACGCCGTCGTGAGCATCGACGCCTTCGAGTACTTCGGCACCGACGTCCACTTACTCCCCTCCCTGCTGCGGGTGCTCCGCCCAGGGGGACACGTCGGCATGACCACACCTGCCCTGCGCACCGACCCCTACGACCAGCCGCCGCCTGCCCACGTCTCGCAGGTCGTCGGGTGGGAGGCCGCCGCCTGGCACTCGCCCCAGTGGTGGACGACCCACTGGGAGCGTTCCGGCCTGGTGACCGACATCCACGGATCGATGCAGCGCGACGGCTTCGCGTCCTGGGTGGCCTGGTGCGAGCTGGTCGGGGAGCCGCCGACCGATCCGGTGCCGACCATGCTCGCGACCGACGGCGGTGAGCAGCTCGGCTTCGCGATGGTCCACGCGACCAAGCTGTGACGGGACGCCTAGGCTGACCGCGTGAGCGAGCAGAGCACCCCGACCACCCACCCCGAGTCCCCCTTCGACCCCACCGCGTGGGATCCGGTCCCGGGCTTCGACCTGACCGACATCACCTACCACCGGCACGTGGAGTTGGGCTGCGTGCGGATCGCCTTCGACCGGCCGGAGGTGCGCAACGCCTTCCGCCCGCACACCGTCGATGAGCTCTACCGCGTGCTCGACCACGCCCGGCAGAGCCCCGACGTCGGCGTGGTGCTGCTCACCGGCAACGGGCCGTCCGCCAAGGACGGCGGCTGGGCCTTCTGCTCCGGCGGCGACCAGCGCATCCGCGGCCGCAGCGGATACCAGTATGCGCAGGGAGACACGGCCGCCGACGTGGACACCGCGCGGGTCCGCGCCGAGGGCGGTCGGCTGCACATCCTCGAGGTCCAGCGGCTCATCCGCACCATGCCCAAGGTCGTCATCGCGGTGGTCAGCGGCTGGGCCGCGGGAGGTGGGCACAGCCTGCACGTGGTCTGCGACCTGACCATCGCCTCGCGGGAGCACGCCCGGTTCAAGCAGACCGACGCGGACGTCGGCAGCTTCGACGCCGGCTACGGGTCGGCCTACCTCGCGAAGATGGTGGGGCAGAAGGCGGCCCGGGAGATCTTCTTCCTCGGGCGGGCCTACGACGCGGAGCAGATGCAGCGGATGGGTGCGGTCAACATCGTCGCCGACCACGCCGAGCTCGAGGTCGAGGCGGTCCAGGCGGCCCGCGAGATCCTCGGCAAGAGCCCGACGGCGCAGCGGATGCTCAAGTTCGCCTTCAACCTGGCCGACGACGGCCTCATGGGCCAGCAGGTCTTCGCCGGCGAGGCGACCCGGCTCGCCTACATGACGGACGAGGCGGTCGAGGGCCGCGACTCCTTCCTGGAGAAGCGTGACCCGGACTGGCGGCCCTTCCCCTGGTACTTCTGACCCCGGGCCGTCCGGGCGCCCGTGAGAGACTGTGCGGAACGCCGCGACCAGGGAGGACGACCGGATGCGACGCTCACTGATGCCACTGCTGGCGGCACCGGCGCTGCTGCTCGCCGCCTGCGACGGGGGCAGCGACGTCGCCGACAGCACCGGGGAGGAGATGTCGACGCCCGCGGGGCCCACGACCGACGACGCGGCCGGGGAGACCGGCGCGCCCCCCGACGACGCAGCCATCACCACCGGCGGCTCAGGTGTCGAGGGTGGCGAGGAGGGCCAGGCCGCCGCCGACCGCGCCAAGGAGTTCCTGCTCGCGCTGGTCGATGCCGACCCCGCCGCGTGCGGGCACATCCTCTCCTTCAGCGACACCACGCTGCCGATGCGCGAGGTCCCCGAGGACCTCGAGCTGTGCGAGGAGCAGCTGCCCGAGACGATGGCCTCCGCCGTCCAGGCGCAGGGCCTGGGCGAGGAGGGACGGGACATCCTGGACGCCATGCAGATCAGGGGAGCGGACGTCGAGGGCGACACCGCCGTCATCGACCAGGACAACTACAGCGAGCTCTTCGCCGAGTCGATGGGCGACTCGACGATCACTCTGGTCCGGATCGACGGCGAGTGGTTCGTCGACGTCGACCGCTTCCTGGCTGAGCCGTGACGGACCGGGCCGCCGACCTGACGATCCCTGACGCAGCCGGCTGGTCCGAGCTGGGCGAACCGCTACGACGTCTGCTGCATCACCACGCCGAGGGCGAGACCGGTGCCGTCGTGGTCGCCACCTCCGGGTCCAGCGGGGCGCCGAAACGGGTGCGGCTGAGCGCGTCGGCGTTGCGGGCCTCCGCCCAGGCCACCGCCGAGGTCCTGGGTGACGTGTCGGGCGGCCAGTGGTTGCTGGCCCTGCCCACCCGGCACGTCGCCGGGCTGCAGGTGCTGGTCCGGTCCGCGCTGGCCGGCACCACCCCGGTCGAGCTGGACCAGCGGGCCTCCTTCACCGCCGCCGGCTTCGCCGCCGCCGTCGGACGCATGGACGACGGCAGGCGCCGGTATGCCTCCCTCGTCCCGACCCAGCTGCGGCGGGCGCTCGCCGACCCCGAGGGCGTCGAGGCGCTGCTGCGGCTGGACGCCGTGCTCGTCGGTGGCGCAGCGGCGGACACCGGCCTGCTGACCCGGGCGCGCGGCGCAGGGGTCAAGGTGGTGACGACCTACGGTATGTCCGAGACCTGCGGCGGCTGCGTCTACGACGGCCGGCCGCTCCCCGGCGTCCGGATCGCCGTCGACGACGACGGACTGATCCGGATCGGTGGCCCCGTGCTGGCCGACGGCTACGTCGACGACCCCGGTCTGACCGCGGAGAGGTTCGTGGACGAGGGGACCCGCTGGTTCGTCACCGGCGACCGGGGGGAGCTCCACGACTCCCACCTCGTGGTCCTCGGCCGTGCCGACGACGTCATCGTCACCGGTGGGCACAAGGTCGAGCCCGGCGACGTGGAGGCCGCACTGCTGGCGCTCCCGGAGGTGGCCGAGGCACTGGTCCTGGGGGTGCCGGACGCCGAGTGGGGAGAGCGGGTGAGCGCCCTGGTGACGCTGACGGAGGGCGAGCCGGGTGCGGCGGTGCCGGGCCGGCTGACTGCGGTGGACCTGCCGCCGCACGCGGTCCCGAAGCAGGTCGAGGTGGTGGACGGCATACCCCTGCTGCCCAGCGGCAAGCCGGACCGCGCGGCGGCGCGGCGGCTGCTCGACCGCGGTGGCAGAATGGGATCTCCCCCACCATGACCTGGAAGGACGGGTGAGAAGTGCTTCGCGTGGCCATCCCCGTGGCGCTGCTGGCGTTCACCGTCTTCTGCGTCGTGGACGCGGTCCAGACCGACGAGCACGAGGTGCGCGGTCTGCCGAAGCCGTTCTGGGTGATCATCTGCCTGATCTTCCCGGGCGCGGGCGGGATCGCCTGGCTCATCGCCGGTCGTCCGCGCAGCATCCTGGACATCATCTTCGGCGGCCGCGGCGGGCGCTCCGGACCCCCGCGCGGTCCGCTGGGACCGGACGACGACCCCGACTTCCTGAGAGACCTCTAAGGGGCACATCCCATGGCATCCCTCGCCCAGTGGATCGAGGGGGCGCGCCCGCGCACGCTCCCCGCCGCCGTCGCACCGGTGCTGGTCGGCACCGCCGCCGCGCACGCGATCGGCGACGCCGAACTCGGGTATGCCGTGCTCGCCCTGTGCGTCGCCCTCGGCTTCCAGATCGGCGTCAACTACGCCAACGACTACTCCGACGGGATCCGGGGGACGGACGAGGACCGGGTGGGCCCGGTGCGGCTGGTGGGGCAGCGCCTGGCGGAGCCGGGCAACGTCCGGACCGCGGCCTTCGCCGCCTTCTTCGGGGCAGGTCTGGCCGGCTTCGCGCTGGTGGCCCTCTCCGGTGCCTGGTGGCTGCTGGCGCTGGGGCTGGCCTGCCTGTGGGCGGCCTGGCACTACACCGGTGGCAAGAACCCCTACGGCTACCGCGGCTGGGGCGAGGTCATGGTCTTCGTCTTCTTCGGGCTGGTGGCCGTGCTGGCCACCACCTGGACCCAGGCGCACGTCCTGGACCTGGGCGCGATCGGCGGGGCCTTCGGCTGCGGCTTCTTGGCCAGCGCCATCCTGGTGACCAACAACCTGCGCGACCTGGAGGGTGACCGGGCCGCGGGCAAGCGCACCCTCGCGGTCCGGATGGGCTTCCGCCGGACGCGGCGGCTGTATGCCTCGTTGCTGGTCGGCGCGTTCCTCGCGGTCGGCGTCGCCGCGGTCGCCCACCCGTTCGCCCTGCTCGGGCTGCTCGCCGCACCCCTGGCCTGGCGGCCGCTCCGGCTGGTGACGAGCGACGCCTACGGGCCGGCGCTGCTGCCGGCCCTGGTGCAGACCGGGATCCTGCAGCTGGGCTACGCCGTGGCCCTGTCGCTGGGCCTGGTCCTGTCCTGACCGCCGTGCTGCGCGTCGTCGGCAAGGTCCTCCTGGCCCTGGTGGTCGTGTCCCTGGCGGCCTTCGGGATCGCCGTGCTGGTGGCCGACGACGCGCCCGAGCACCCGGTGTGGAGCCAGGGCCGCCCGCTCGTCATCGCGCACCAGGGCGGGGACGGCCTGCGCCCCTCCAACACCCTGGCGGCCTTCGACCACGCCGCCGGGCTCGGCGCCGACGTGCTCGAGATGGACGTCCACCGCTCGGCCGACGGCCACCTCGTGCTCATCCACGACGCCACCCTGGACCGGACGACCGACGGGACCGGGCCCGTGGCCGACCACACGGTGGAGCAGCTGCGGCAGCTGGACGCCGGCTACCGGTGGCCCACCCTGGAGGGACATCCGCAGACCGGCACGACGCCATACCGTGGCCGGGGCCTCACCATCCCCACCGTCGCCGAGGTGCTCCGGGCGCACCCGGACCTGCCGGTCAACATCGAGATCAAGCCCACCGGAGAGCCGACCGCGCTCGCCCTCTGCGACGAGCTGCGCCGGCTCGGCGCCGGCCCGCGCGCCCTCGTGGCCTCCTTCCACGACGACGCGATGGCCGCCTTCCGCGAGGCCTGCCCCGAGATCGCGACCTCGTCCACGCGCGGCGAGATCCTGCCGTTCTACGTGGCGGCCCGGCTCCAGCTCGAGGCCGGGCTGTCGGCGCCCAGCCAGGCGCTGCAGGTCCCGCTGCAGGAGGGGCGGTTCGCCCTCGTCACGCCCGATGTCGTCGACGCCGCGCACGACCGCGGCATGGCGGTGCACGCGTGGACGATCAACGAGGAGGCGCAGATCCGTGAGGTCCTGGCGGCCGGGGTCGACGGGGTGATCACCGACTACCCCGACCGGGTCCTGGAGCTGCGGGACGCCCGGGTCGACCCCTGAGGGCGCGCTGCTCAGTCCTCCTCGTCGACCCGCTCGGCGTCGACCTGCGCCCGTCGCCGGGCGACGCGGTCCTCGACCCGCCGCTCCAACCCGGCCTCGAGCCGGCGCCGGTCCGGGGCCAGCACGAAGTAGGACACCACCATCGACACCAGGGCCGCGGCGACCGCGGCCCAGATGACCTCGAGGCGCAGCAGCCGGAAGAGCGCGAAGAAGCCGATGAAGATCAGCAGCCGCAGCACCGTGTAGCGGGCAGCGATCACGTGGCCACCCCGGAGTAGGAGTGCAGCCCGGTCATCAGCAGGTTGACGCCGACGTAGTTGAAGACGACGCACCCGAACCCGGCCAGCGCGATCCAGGTGGCCCGGCGGGTGGACCAGCTGCTGGTGGCGCGGGCGTGCAGGTAGGCGGCGTAGACCACCCAGATGATGAAGGTCCACACTTCCTTGGGGTCCCAGCCCCAGTAGCGCCCCCACGCCTGCTCGGCCCAGATGGCGCCGGCGATGAGGGTGAAGGTCCACAGCGGGAAGGCCACGATGTGGATGCCGTAGGTGATCCGCTCCAGCCGGGTCGCCTCCGGCAGCGCCGCGATCCAGCCGCGGACCCGGTCGCGGGTCTCCGCCCGGTCGCGCAGCAGGTATGCCGTCGCCAGCGCCGCCCCGATCGTGAACAGCGCGGTGGCCAGGATGGCGATGGTCACGTGGATGACCAGCCAGATGCTGTTGAGCGCGGGCATCAGCTGGGACGCCTCGGTGTACCACGCGACCTTCGCCGCGCCGAGGATCACCAGCACCGGAAGGGTGACGAAGGCCCCGAGCCAGAGCCGGTCCCGGCGCAGGCTCCAGCCGGAGAAGATCACCAGCGCGAAGGAGGCGGTCACGAGCGCGAACTCATACATGTTGCCCAGCGGTGGACGTCCCACCGAGACGCCACGCAGCACGGTCCCGGCGAGGGTGAGGAAGGTCGCCAACCAGGTCAGCTGGAGACCGACCACGCCCCACCGGCGCGAGGCGCGGGCCGCGCCGGCACCGGGGTGCTGCGCGGCCGGGGGCTGCGGCAGGCCCGGGCTCCCGGCCACGGTGAGGGCGGGCTCGCGCTGGTCCGCGCGTCGGCCGGCCGCCGAGCCGGAGACGGCCAGGTGCACGAGGAAGGCGAGCATCGCCGGGACCAGCACCACCACGGCGCCCCAGATCGCCAGGTCGCTGGCCTCCGCCAGGGTCTCGTTCGTCATGCCTCGTCCTCGTCTCGTGCGTCGTCGGTGGTCCGGGCCGGGCCCGGCCCGGGGTCGAGCACCCGGGCTCCGGACGCCGACGTGATCTGCTCCACGAGGCCGTCCACCAGGTCGTCCAGGCCGGGGTCGGTGCCCTTGGGCAGGGCCGCGATGCTCAGACCAGTATGCCGCGCCCCCGGCGCGGACGGGTCGCCGGCCGGGGCGGTCACCCGCACGAAGACCCGGCGGCGGCGCACCCCCAGCATGAGGACCAGCCCGACCAGGGCGGCACCGGCGAAGATCAGCGCCGGCAGCCGGCCCGGGTCATGCCGGACGAGCATGCCGCCCCAGCGGATCACCGACTCCAGCTCGATGGTCCCGCGCCCTCCCGGGACCTCGAGGACGTCGCCGGGCCGCAGCAGCATCCTGCTCGGCTCGCCGTCCGCCTGCATCACCTGCTCCATCGACTCGGTGTCGATGGAGAAGACCGACTGCGAGCGGCCCTCGGGGAAGAGGTCGCCCTCGTAGGCCGTGAGGACCAGCGCCGGGTCCACCAGGCCGGGGAAGGAGGAGGTCATGCCGTCCTCGCCGATCGACAGGGTCGGCAGGAAGCCGCCGGCGAAGCCGAGGCTGGGCTCGGCCGCCGGCACCTTGATGACGCCGTCCGAGCCGTAGGTGTTGTCCTGCGGCAGGAAGGTCACGGCGTCGGAGAAGAGGATGTCGCCCGCGTCGTCCCGCACGGTGACGACGGGGGCATACCCGTTGCCGAGGAGGAACATCGAGGTGCCGTCGATCGAGAGCGGGTCGTTGACCCCGAAGCCGCGCTGGCGCGGCTGCTCACCCTGCCGCTCGATCGTGGCGACCCCCTCGAAGACGCGGGGCTGGCCGAACTGCGCCCCCTGGGCCTCGCTCTCGAACTCCACCCGCAGGTCGTCGAGGCGCACCGTGAAGCTCGGGATGTCGCTCTGGTCCACCAGCGGGCCCAGGCTCAGGGTGTCGTAGCTGCCGGCGGCCGAGGTCCACGACTCCCTCTCCTTGATGATGATCTCCCCGCGCCAGCCGAAGAGGTGACCCACCGCGACCGCGACGATCACCCCGAGCACGGCGACGTGGAAGAGCAGGTTGCCGGCCTCCTTGAGATAGCCCTTCTCCGCGGACACGACCAGCGCGCCGTCACCCGCCTCCCGCAGCCGGAAGCGCCGCCGCCCCAGGGTGGCGCGGGCCGCCGCCACCACGTCGTCCGGGTCCGCCTCCAGCTCCACCTGGCGGTTCACCGGAAGCCGGTCGAACCGGGCGGGGGCACGGGGCGGCTGCGCGCGCAGCGACCTGGCGTGCTGGCGCATGCGGGGCAGCACGCAGCCGATCAGGCTGACCATCAGCAGCAGGTAGATGGAGGCGAACCACGGCGAAGAGTAGACCTCGAACATGCCGAGCCGGTCCAGCCAGCGGGCCCGCTCCGGGGTGTCCTCGAAGTACTGCCGCACCCGCACCGGGTCGACGCCGCGCTGGGGGAAGACCGAGCCGGGCACGGCGGCGACGGCGAGCAGGAGCAGCAGCACGAGGGCGGTCCGCATGCTGGTGAGCTGGCGCCAGACCCAGCGGGCCCAGCCGACCGGTCCGAGGCGCGGCCCGCCCAGGGCCGTGCGGTTCTTGGGGTAGCTGGGCTCGATCCGCTGCTGCTGCTCGGTGACCATCTACAGCACCGTCTCGAAACCGCTGACCAGGTGGGCCTGGACCCAGGCGGTCAGCCCGGCCCAGACGCCGGTGACCATGAGCAGGCCGAGCAGCACCAGCAGTGTCCCGCCGGTCCGCTGGATGAGCAGGTAGTGGTCCCGCAGCCACCGGGACACGCGGCTGACCTGCCCCAGCCCGGCGGCGACGAGCAGGAAGGGCAACCCCAGGCCCAGGCTGTAGGCCGTGCCCAGGACCACCGCGCGCGTCAGCTGCCCCTCCCCGGGCAGGATGGAGGTGGCCAGGGTCTGGATCGCGGCCAGGGCCGGGCCGGTGCAGGCGGTGAAGCCGAGCCCGAAGGCGACGCCGAGCAGGGGCGCCCCGGCCAGCCCCGCCGCGGGGCGCCACCGCAGCTGCCAGGACGCACCCGGCTGGACGATCATCACCAGACCCAGCGCAATCACCACCGCCCCGGCCACCCGCAGCAGCAGCCCCTGGTGCTCGACGAGGGTCAGCCCCAGGCCGGAGATGGCCACGCTCATGAGCAGGAAGACCGCGGTGAAGCCGAGCACGAAGAGGAACGCCCCGAGCAGCAGCCTCCATCGGCCGACACCCGGGGCCGGCCCGCCGGCCTCCTGCGCGACCCCGGGGCGACCAGGGGTCATCCCCCCGAGGTAGCCGAGGAACCCGGGGACGAGGGGGAGCACGCACGGCGAGGCGAAGGACACCACGCCGGCCAGCGCGGCGACACCCACGGCCAGCAGCAGCGGGCCGGAGAGGACCAGCTCGTTCACCCGCCGGCTCCCTCGCCGTCCGCCGCGCCCGCCTCGTCGTCCAGGACGTCCTGGACCATGCCGGTCAGGGTCGACTCGTCCACCTGGACCCCGACCCGGGCCGCGAGCTGCCCCTCGGCGTCCACCACCAGGGTCGTGGGCCGGAAGGGCGCGAGACTGCCGAGCTGGGCGAGGGTGCGTCCGCCGTCGTAGGCCAGCGAGGGGTAGGGGATGTCGTGCTTGTCCTCGAAGGCCCGCGCGCTGGGGATGGAGTCCCGGTCGTTGACCCCGATGAAGGTGACCGGCTCGCCCGCCTCCTCGAAGGCGGTCGCCGCCGCGGCCAGGTCGGGCGCCTCGGCGGTGCACGGCCCGCACCAGGCCCCCCAGACGTTGATCACCACGACGTCGCCACGGTGGTCCTCGAGGCTCCAGTCCTCGTCCTCGAGGGTCGTCCCCGACAGCGAGACGGTCGTGCTGCGCTCGCCGGGGGCGAGCCGCTCGATCGTGCCGTCCCCCGCCACGTAGCCCTTCTGGTCCCCGGCGCGCATCTGCTCGGTGATGCTGGTCCCCTCGTCGCTGCAGGCGCCCAGCGCCAGCACGAGGAGTGCGGCCGGGCCGACCGCGCGGGCCGCGGACCTCACGGTGCCACCTCGCTCGCCCGACCCGTCACGTCGACGGCGGCGGCGAGCAGGTGGGCGGCGGGCTCGGCATACATCACCCGCACCGGCAACGCGCCGTGGAAGAGCACCGTGGTCACCGACGCCAGGCTGCACTCGCGCCGCCGGGGGTGGTGCCAGAGGCGCTGTCCCTGGACCGAGCGGCGCAGCATCCAGATCGGCAGCTGGTGGCTGACCATGACGGCCTCGCGCCCCGTGGCCTCGTCCCGAGCCTGGTCCAACGCGCCCCGCATCCGCGCGGCGATCTCGGCGTACGGCTCGCCCCAGGAGGGTCGGAAGGGGTTGACGAAGGCCGGCCAGTGCCGAGGGTCGGCGATCATCCGACGGTCGACCGTCTCCCCCTCGAAGACGTTGCCGCTCTCGGTCAACCGGGTGTCGGTGGCCACCTCCAGCCCGTGCGCCACGGCGATCGGGGCGGCGGTCTCCCGCGCCCGCTCCAGGGGCGAGCTCACCACGTGGCTGATGTCCCTGTCGGCCAGGTGCTCGGCAGCCGCGTGCGCCATCTCCAGCCCGAGGTCGGACAAGTGGTATCCCGGGAGTCGGCCGTAGAGGATCCGCTCGGGGTTGTGCACCTCGCCGTGTCGGACCACGTGGACCAACGTCACCGGCGAGCCGTCGTGCAGCGCCCGCGGGGTGCCCTCGGGAGGGGGCAGACCGACGGCTCCAGGCATGCTCCGGATTCTCCCATGCCCGGCTGAGCGGCCCCTGGGACGGCCCTCCCACCGCGGTGGGGACGTGTCGCCAGGGGAACACCTACCCACCGCGGTGGGGACGTGTCGCCAGGGGAACACCTACC
>NZ_VSLG01000007.1:65453-151303 GCF_008919445.1 Serinicoccus kebangsaanensis
CCACCGCGGTGGGGACGTGTCGCCAGGGGAACACCTACCCACCGCGGTGGGGACGTGTCGCCAGGGGAACACCTACCCACCGCGGTGGGGACGTGTCGCCAGGGGAACACCTACCGACCGCGGTGGGCATCAGTCGTCAGGGGAGCACCTCCCCACCGCGGTGGGTGGTCAGGCGATCTCGGCCGCGCTCTGCTCGATCGCCGCCACCGCGTGCTCCACCGCCTCGTCGTCGTGGGCCGCGGAGACGAACCACGCCTCGAAGCAGCTCGGGGGCAGGTGCACCCCCCGGCGGAGCATGGCGTGGAAGAAGCGGCCGAAGGTGGCGGCGTCCTGGTCCTTCGCGTCGGCGTAGGAGGTGACGGCACCCTCGCGGAAGAAGACGCTGAACATCGACCCCGCCCACTGGATCCGGTGCGGTATGCCGTGGGCCGTGAAGGCGTCGGTGACGGCGGCGGCGAGCGCCTCGCTGACCTCGTCCAGGCGTGCGTACACCTCGTCCGTGCAGCCCTGGAGCGTCGCCAGCCCGGCCGCCGCGGCGATCGGGTTCCCCGACAGCGTGCCCGCCTGGTAGACCGGACCCTCCGGGGCCAGCTGGGCCATCAGCTCGGCGCGGCCGCCGAACGCCGCGGCGGGGAAGCCACCACCCATGACCTTGCCGAAGGTGAAGAGGTCGGGCGCGCCGCCGGCCGGCTCGCCCTCCAGCCCGAACCAGCCGGACGGTGAGCAGCGGAACCCCGTCATCACCTCGTCGCTGACGAGCAGGGCGCCGTGCTCCGCGGTCACCCGGCGCAACGCGTCGGTGAAGCCGGGCGCCGGAGGCACCACCCCCATGTTGCCGGCCGCGGCCTCGGTGATCACCGCCGCGATCTCGCCGCCCCGCTCGGCGAAGGTCGCCTCCAGCGCGGCCTCGTCGTTGTAGGGGAGCACGATCGTCTCCCCCGCCGCGCTGGCGGGGACACCGGGGCTGTCGGGCAGGCCGAAGGTCGCGACCCCGGACCCGGCGGAGGCGAGCAGGGCGTCGACGTGCCCGTGGTAGCAGCCGGCGAACTTCACCACCACCGATCGGCCGGTGACCCCTCGGGCCAGCCGGATCGCGCTCATCGTCGCCTCCGTCCCGGAGCTGACCAGACGCACCTGCTCGACCGGATCCACCCGACGCACGATCTCCTCGGCCAGGAGGACCTCCCGCGCGGTGGGCATACCGAAGGAGAAGCCGTCGTCGGCCGCCGCGTCCACGGCCGCGCGCACGTCCGGGTGCCCGTGCCCCAGGATCATCGGCCCCCAGGAGCACACCAGGTCGAGGTAGCGGCGGCCGTCCGCGTCCCAGAGCCACGGCCCCTGCGCCCGCTCCATGAACCGCGGTGTGCCCCCGACCGACCGGAACGCCCGCACCGGTGAGTTCACCCCGCCCGGGATGACCTGCCTGGCCCGACCCAGCAGCTGGTCGGAGGCGGCGGCGTCGTCGGGGTAGGCAGGGTCAGGGATGCTCATGCGACCCAGCCTAGGTGCACCCCTGCGGTCGGCCGCGGGGCCCGGTCAGAGCGCGTCCGTCGCCTCGTCGTCGCGGTGCCGCGTCGCCAGGATCACCCGGCGCAGGGCGGCGCCGTGCTCGACCAGCTCCTCCCGGCTCAGGTGGTCCAGCAGGGCCTGCCGCACGCTCTCCACGTGCACCGGCGCGAGCCGCTCCAGCTCCTGCCGACCGGTCGCCGTCAGCTGGAGCACCACCCCACGTCGGTCCTGCGGGGTGCGCACCCGCTCCACCCAGCCGCGCTTCTCCAGCCGGGTGGCGGTGTGGCTGACCCGGCTGCGCGACTGCACCACCAGGTGCGCGAGCTCGGCCATCCGCATCCGCCCGCCAGGAGCCTCGGAGACCATGCTCATCAGCTCGTACTCCCCCAGCGAGACGCCGTAGGCGTCCAGCGCCTCCTCCATCACCAGGGTGATGAGGTGCGAGGCCCGCAGGATCGAGCGCCAGGCGCGCTGCTCCTCGTCGTCGAGCCAGCGGACCATCCCCTCACCCTCCCAGCAGCCGGGCGGCGGCGGTCGCGTAGTAGGTGAGCAGCACCTGCGCGCCGGCCCGGCGGATCGACGTCAATGTCTCCATCACCATACGGTCCCGGTCGAGCAGACCCTGGGAGGCGGCCGCCTCGATCATGGCGTACTCGCCACTGACCTGGTATGCCGCGACCGGCACGTCGGCGACGGCGGCCACGTCGGAGAGCACGTCGAGGTAGGGCAGCGCCGGCTTGACCATCACCAGGTCCGCCCCCTCCTCGAGGTCGAGGCGGAGCTCGCGCAGGCTCTCCGTGCGGTTCGCCGGGTCCTGCTGGTAGGTCTGGCGGTCCCCGACGAGGGTGGAGGCGACGGCCTCGCGGAACGGCCCGTAGAAGCCGCTGGCGTACTTGGCGGTGTAGGCGAGCACGGCGACGTCCTGGTGGCCCGCGGAGTCCAGGGCCTCGCGCACCACCCGGACCTGGCCGTCCATCATGCCGCTGGGCCCGACGACGTGCGCGCCGGCCTCGGCCTGGGCCACGGCCAGCTGCGCGTAGACCTCCAGGGTGGCGTCGTTGTCGACCCGCCCCGCCTGGTCGAGCACCCCGCAGTGGCCGTGGTCGGTGAACTCGTCGAGGCAGAGGTCGCTCATGAGCACGGTCTGGTCCCCGACCTCGTCGCGCAACGACCGCAGCGCGGCGTTGAGCACCCCGTCGGGCCGCAGCCCGACGCTCCCGGACGAGTCCTTGTCCTCGGCCCGCGGCACGCCGAAGACCATGACGCCACCGACCCCGGCGGCCACCGCGTCCCGCACCGCCCGGACCGCGCTGGAGGTCGTGTGCTGCACGACACCAGGCATCGACCCGATCGGCTGCGGTTCCGCGATCCCGTCCCGGACGAAGATCGGGAGGACCAGCTCGGCCGGGTGCAACCGCGTCTGGGCCACCAGGCGGCGCAGCGCGGGGGTGGTCCGCAGCCGACGCGGGCGCTCGTGCGGGCCGGTGCGGACCGTCACCGGCGCGACCGCGGGCGCCGCGGTGCCGGCTTGCGCTGGCTCGGGCGCACGAACTCCTCGTCGTCGGACCGCGCCTGCTCGGCCAGGCCGCGGGCGTGCTCGGCCAGGGCATCCACCAGGCTGGTCGAGCTGGGCTCGGGCGCCACCACGTCGACCCGCAGACCGTGCTCCTCGGCGGCCTTGGCGGTCGCCGGGCCGATGCAGGCGACCACCGTGTTGGGGTGCGGCTTGCCGGCGATGCCGACCAGGTTGCGGACGGTGGAGGAGGAGGTGAAGCAGACGGCGTCGAAGGCACCGCCCTTGATCGCCTCCCGCACCTCGGCGGCCGGGGGCGCGGCCCGGACCGTGCGGTATGCCGTCACGTCGTCCACCTCCCAGCCCATGTCCTGCAGGCCGGCCACCAGGGTGTCGGTGGCGATGTCCGCACGCGGCAGGAAGACCCGGTTGATCGGGTCGAGCACCTCGTCGAAGGGGGGCCAGGAGTCGAGCAGCCCGCGAGCGGACTGCTCGCCGTCGGGGACCAGGTCCGGCTCGAGGCCCCACTCCCGCAGGGCGTCGGCCGTGACCCCGCCGACGGCGGCCAGCTTCAGCCCCGCGAAGGCACGCGCGTCCAGCCCGAGCGCCTCGAACTTCTCACGCACCGCGCGCACGGCGTTGACCGACGTGAAGCCGATCCACTCGTAGCGCCCGGTGACCAGCCCCCGGACCGCCCGGTCCATCTGCTGGGGGGTGCGCGGAGGCTCGACGCTGATCGTCGGGACGACCGAGCCGGTGGCGCCGTAGCCGGCGATCCGGTCGGTCATCGGGCCGGACTGCTCCTTGGTCCGCGGCACCAGGATGGACCAGCCGAACAGCGGTTTCGACTCCCACCAGGACAGCTCGGCGCGCATCTGGACCGGGCGCCCGACGACGGCCACGGTGACCGCGGCCAGGGCCCCGGAGTCGTGCTCGAGGGCCTCGTGCAGGGTGGTGACCAGCGTCTCCTGGGCGTTGGTCGTGCCCTTCCCGGTGAGCGCGGTGGGGGTGTCGGCCTGCCGGCCGGCGTCCGCGAGCTGGCGCAGCGCGCGGTGGATGCGGTCGTGCTCCCCGAGCACCACGACGGTGACGTCCTCGGAGACCGAGTGCGACCAGTCCACCCCGGTGTCGGTCGCGCTGACGACGTGGACCTGGCCGCTGTGACCGTCCGGCAGCATCCCGGCGTAGGCGGGGATCGCCCAGGCGGCGCTGACGCCGGGCACGATCTCGAAGGCCACACCCGCGTCGTGGCAGGCGCGGGCCTCCTCGGCCATGGTGCTCCCGGAGGCGTCGTCCGCGATCAGGCGCACGACCAGGTGGGTGGCGTCGTCGAACTTCGAGGCCGTCCGGACGAGGAGCTTCGCCCGCGCCGCGGCGCTCAGTGCGGGGCCGTCCTCACCGCGCACGGTGCGCACGACCTCGACCTCGTCCCGGGCCCACGCGCGCACGTCCGCCTCGCTGTGGGCGGCGTCGACCACCACGACGTCGGCGATCGCCAGATAGTCCCGTGCCCGGACGGTCAGGAGCCCCGGGTCACCGGGGCCGGCGCCCACGAAGGCGACGCGCGCGGCGGCAGGCCCGGCGACAGGGGTCAGGTGGATAGGGGCGGCGTCAGTGCTCACAGGTCGGACTCCGGTGTGTGTGACCCGTGCACGGCCACGAGGCCGACCGGGTCGGGACGGTTCAACAGCAGCTCGGCCGCGCTCCGGCCGAGCTCGTCCGGCGCGTCGGTCGCGCCGGTCACCACGCGCCGCTGCGCCCTGTCCTCCAGGGCGGCGAACACGTGAAGGTTCATGGGGGCGGGCGCGTGCCCGCCGGGTGGGTCGTCCTCGCTGGGACGTTCGAGCAGGGCCAGGGCGCCGACCGGGGCGGTGCACCCCGCCTCGAGGCCGGCCAGGGCCGAGCGCTCGGCGGTCACGGCCGCCCGGGTGTCCGGATCGTCCAGGATCCCGGCCAGCTCCTCGGCGAGCGCCGCGTCCTCCGACCGGCACTCGACCGCCAGCGCCCCCTGGCCGGCGGCGGGGAGCATCACGTCGGCCTCGAGCGTCTCGGTCACCTCGTCGAGGCGTCCGAGCCGGGACAGACCTGCCCGGGCCAGCACGACACCGTCCAGGGCGCCGTCGCGGACCATCTGGATGCGGGAGTCCACGTTGCCGCGGATGTCCCTGACCTCCAGGTCGGGACGGACCAGCCGCAGCTGGGCCGCGCGGCGGGGGGAACCCGTGCCCAGCACCGCGCCGCCGGGCAGCGCGGCCAGCGTGAGGCCGTCGCGGGCGACGAGCACGTCCCGCGGGTCCTCGCGCTCGGGGACCGCGGCCACCACCAGCTCCGGAGAGGGGGCGGTGGGGAGATCCTTGAGCGAGTGCACCGCCAGGTCGATCCGGTCCTCCAGCAGGGCGCCGCGCAGGGCGGAGGCGAAGACCCCGGCCCCGCCGATCTCGGTGAGGCTCCGGGCCGAGGTGTCGCCCTCGGTGGTGACCAGGACGAGCTCGACCTGCAGGCCAGCGGCCCGCAGCCGGTCGGCCACCCAGCCGGACTGGCTCTGCGCCAGCGCGCTGCGGCGGGTGCCGAGACGCAGCGGCGGGCGGGCGGCGGGCACACCGGTGACGTCAGTCATCGTGGTGTCCCTCGGAGCGGGCCTCGGGTGCCGGGTCGACGACACCGAGGGGCGGGGTGGACAGCGCCGCGACCTCGCGGCTGTCCAGGTCGAAGAGCTCACGCAGCGCGTGCGCGTAGTCGGCGGGGACCTCGTCGTAGCCCGCGTGCAGCTGCTTGACCCGGGTGGTCGGCGTGTGCAGCAGCTTGTCGACGACCCGCTGCACGGTGTGCCGCACCTCGGACCGCTCGTCGTCCGGCAGGTGCGGGAGGCGCTGGTCCAGCCGCGCCATCTCGGCGTCGACCACCCTGCCGGCACTGGTCCGGAGCGCGGCCAGCGTGGGGCCGAGGCGAGCGGCGTGCCGCTCGGTGAGATATCCCGCGACCTCACCCGCGACCAGCCCACGGGCCGCGGTCACCGCGGCCGGCTCGGTGGCCTCCGCGTCGTCGGGCCGCGTCGCGTCCTGCAGCTCGGCGAGCCCCCACAGGTGCACGCCGCGCAGCCGCGCCACCTCGGGCGCGACGTCACGGGGCAGCGCCAGGTCCAGCAGCACGACAGGGGCGCCGCTGCGCCCGGCGGCGCTGCGGGCCTGCGCCAGGCCGGCCTCGTCCAGGACGTGGCCCACCGCGCCGGTGCAGGTGAGGACCAGGTCGGCGGACCCCACCGCACCGGACAGGTCGGACCACGGGGCGGTCCGCGCACCGTGCTGCGCCGCCAGTCGCCGCGCCCGCTCCGGGGTGCGGTTGACGACGACGACGTCCTCGACCCCCTCCCGCACCAGGGTCGCGACCGCCAGGCCCGACATGGCACCGGCGCCGACCACGACGGTCCGCGCTCCCGCGAGGTCGCCCAGCACGCCCCGGGCCTGCCCCAGGCCGAGCTCGACCAGGGACCGCGACACCTCGTCGATGGCCGTCTCCGCGTGGGCCCGTTTGCCGACCCGCAGCGCCTGCTGCACCAGCGGGTTGAGCGAGGGACCCAGGTGGCCGTTGCGCTGGGCCAGGGCCAGCGCGTCGCGGAGCTGGCCGAGCACCTGGCTCTCCCCGACGGCCATCGAGTCCAGCCCGCAGGCGAGCTCGAACAGGTGCGCCACCGCCCGGTCGTCGTAGTGCACGAAGAGGTGGTCGGTGAGCTGCTCCCGGGTCAACCCGCCGAGCTCCCCCAGGGCGGCGCCGATCTCCTCGAGGGCACCGTGGAAGGTGCCGGCCTCGACGACCACCTCGAGCCGGTTGCAGGTGGACAGGACCAGCACCTCGTGCACGTGGTCACCACCGTGCAGCCGGCTCGCGAAGCGCTGACCGGCGCGGACGTCCAGGCTGACCCGCTCGAGCAGGTCGATCGGGGCGGACCGGTGGGACAGACCCACCACCAGGACGCTCACGAGACCCCTTCCACACGCGCGTCCGAGACCGCGACCTCCCGCTGGTGCTGGTGGAAGGTGAGGATCTGCAGCTCGGTGGCGAGGTCCACCCGCCGCACGTCCACGTCCGGCGGGACCTGGAGCACGCCGGGGCTGAAGGTCAGGATCGACCGGACCCCGAGGCTCACCAAGACGTCGGCCACCTCCTGCGCCGCCTCGGGCGGGGTGGTGATGACGCCGACCGAGACCGGGCCGTCGGTGCGCAGCTCGCTCAGCGGCTGCACCGGCATACCCTCCACGACGCTGCCGACCACGGCCGGGTCGTTGTCGGCGAGGGCGACGACCTGGAAACCACGGGTCGCCAGGCCGTCGTAGCTGGCCAGCGCCGTGCCCAGGTTGCCCATGCCGACGATGACGACCGGCCAGTCACGGCTGAGCCCGAGCTCGGCGGACACCTGCTCGGCGAGCCGCACGACGTCGTAGCCCACGCCGCGGACACCGTAGGAGCCGAGGTAGGAGAGGTCCTTGCGCACCTGGGCCGAGCGCACCCCGGCCAGCTCCGCCAGCTCCTCGCTGGAGATCGACCCGCGACCCGCGTCGGCGAGCAGCGTCAGGGCCTGGAGATAGCCCGGGAGCCTGCCGACGGTGGCCTCTGGCACCCCGCGCCGGTTCGACTCGGCCATCACGGCGGCACCGGCTCCTTTCAGATGGGTGGCGCCGACGACGCAGGGGGCTTATATCAGACCCCCGCCGACCGGTCGGCGCGGACCCCCCAACTCTAGGCTCGCAACCCTCGTTCCTCCAAAACGGCCGGAGCCCCCCAGGCTCAACGTCGCCGCGCGGCACCCCGTCGCGCGGCGAGCGCCGCCCGCACCTCCCCGGCGTCGGTCCGCCACCTCGCCACGGCCTCACCGTCCATCAGGAGCACCGGGACCTCGGTCGACCAACGGGCGTGCTCCGCCTCGCTCATGGCGCCCGCGACGCGTTCGGCGTCGATGTCGCGCACGGTCACCTCGAGCCGCTGACCCTGCAGCACCTGCAGCATCTCGTCGCACAGGTGGCACCCGGGCCGGGACAGCATCTCCACCTGCGGCACATGCCTGCTCCACCACGGCATACCGGCTCCTCTCGGGGACGACGATGGCGCCCTCCCTACGGGGCGGGCGCCATGGTCAGGGCTTCGGCGGGATCGCCGAGCCGGTCACTTCTTGTTGCGACGCTGGTGACGCGTCTTGCGCAGCAGCTTGCGGTGCTTCTTCTTCGCCATCCGCTTGCGGCGCTTCTTGATCACAGAGCCCATGGGGCCATCCTTCGTCGTCGTCGGTCGTGGTCGTGCGCTGGCCGGCCCGGAAGCGGGCACGAGGCGCTGCACGGCCCGTCCACCCTAACGCGGGCGGCGGCGGGGGCCCAAAAGCGTCCTGGTCACGCAGGGCGCGGGCGCCCGGTCAGGCGGTGCCGTGGTAGGAGTCCTCGAGGTAGGCGTGCACGGCCTTCTCGGGGACCCGGAAGGACCTGCCGACCCGCACGGCCGGGAGCTCACCGGAGTGCACCAGTCGGTACACGGTCATCTTCGATACACGCATGACGGCAGCCACCTCGGCCACGGTCATGAACGTCATCTCTGCGAGCTGGCGCTCATCTGCCATAGGACGCATCCCGTCTCTTGAATATGTACAGGCAGCGCGCACGGCTTCCCCTCCGGCATGCGGCCTGCGTTGGTTGTCGGGCCAACGATAGGGGTACAAGTGGTGGTTGCGAAAGTCGTGGGACGAAAAAAGTCCAGTGCGACACGCGGGGTGTGACCAACGTGATGGTCGAGCCAGGATCGCTGCCGTGGGGCTGAAGTGGCGCTTTACCTGGTCAGTCGAGGTACGGGTCGAGGCCCCACCCCGGGAAGCACGCCCGCCGCGTGGCCATGATCGCGCCGTCCACCGGGTCGTCCAGGTCGTAGCCGTCGTCCCAGCGGCCGTACCGGATCTCCCGCCCGTCCCGGTCGCCCATGCGCCGCGGCGCCGGCGCGCCGTAGCTCTGCTCGACGTGCTGCTGCCAGGAGCCCGGCGTCTCCAGCAGCGGGTCGACCGGACGCCCGGTGACGACGCCGATGAGGTGGGTCCAGGCGCGCGGGACCACCTCGATGAGCTCGTAACCGCCGCCCCCCAGACTGACCCAGCGACCGCCGGCCAGGTCGTCGGCCAGCTCACGCACCCAGCCGTAGGCGACGGCCAGCGCGTCCATCGACACGGACAGGTGGGCCAGCGGGTCGGCGTAGTGGCAGTCGCAGCCGTGCTGGCTCACCACGATCTGCGGGTCGAACGCGCGGGCGAGGGTCGGCACGACGGCCTGGTATGCCCGCAGCCACCCCTCGTCCCCGGTGCCGGGAGGCAGCGCGATGTTGACCGCGGTGTCCGGCGCCTTCGGGCCACCGGTGTCCCCCGGGAAGCCGGTGCCGGGGAACAGCGCCCGACCGGTCTCGTGCACGGAGACCGTCATCACCCGGGGCTCGTTCCAGAAGCACCGCTCGACGCCGTCCCCGTGGTGGACGTCCAGGTCGAGGTAGAGCACCCGCTCGGCCCCGGAGTCCAGCAGGTGCTGGATCCCCACGGCGACGTCGTTGTAGACGCAGAAGCCGGAGGCCGTCTGGGGCATGGCGTGGTGCAGCCCCCCGGCGATGTTGCACGCGCGGTCGACCTCCCCCGTCCACACCGCCCGGCAGGCGTCGACCGTCGCGCCGACCGCGAGCGAGGTGGCCTCGTGCATACCGGCGAAGGCGGGGGTGTCCTCGGTGCCGACCCCGTGCCGTCCGGTGGCCGACCGCGGGTCGGCGGACACCGCGCGCACCGTCTCGACCAGGTCGCGGGTGTGGACCGACAGCAGCTCGGCCTCGGTCGCGGCCCTCGCCGGCCGGACCTGGACGTCGTCGTGGTCCAGCAGACCCAGGTCCCGGGACAGGCGGTGGGTGAGGTCGAGCCGGCTCGGGTGCATCGGGTGGCCGGGGCCGAAGTCGTAGGTGGAGTACCGCTCGTCCCACATCACCCAGGAGGACGTCATGGGCTCACGCTAGACCACGGTCGGCTCAGAGCGAGGTGGGCACCCCTGCGGCGTCACCCAGCGGATACACCATCATCATCTCCTCGGACTCCGCGTCCTCCTCGTCGACGCCGCGGATCCGCATGGGACGCCGGTCGTCGGTGGGGCGGAAGCCGAAGCTGGAGGCAAAGGCCACCGCGCGGCCGTTGTCCGTGCCCACCCAGTAGACGAGCTGCTTGAGGCCGACCTCACGGCCCACCTTGGCAGCCTTCTCGAGCAGCCGGCGGGCGACCCCGGTGCCTCGCCGCGAGGGCGCGACCCAGAGCCCGAAGAGCTCCCCCGCGCCGGGGATGTTGGTGCGGTGACCGGTGCCGACACTGACCACGCCGACGACCTCCTCGCCGTCCGCGGCGAGCACGCGACGCGACCGCTCCATCCGCTCCTGCCAGCGGGAGTCGGGGAAGGCGGCCTCCTCCTCGGCGGAGGCGACGAAGGCCTCGGGGGACTCACGCAGGGCACGCAGCCGGACGTCCTTGTAGGACGGCCACTCGTCCGGGTCGAGGACGCGTACGTGAATCTCGCTCATACTTCCTACTCTTTCACACGGGTCGCGCGTGCTGCACCGGCTCGGGTGAACAGTCGGTGACGCGGCACCGGTCTGCTCACTCCTCGCGAGGCGAGAGCTCGTGCGACCTCCTGGCGGCCGCCTCCATCGCGGTGAGGAAGGCGGCCCTGACCTTGTGGTCCTCCAGCGCCCGCAGTGCGGCGACGCTGGTGCCGCCCGGGCTCGAGACCTGCTCGCGCAAGACGGTCGGGTGGGTCCCGGTCTCGCGGATCATCGTGGCGGCACCATACAACGTCTGCACCACGAGCTCGGTGGACGTGTCCCTGGGCAGCCCGAGCAGCACCCCGGCCTCGATCATCGCCTCGACGACGTAGAAGATGTAGGACGGACCGCTGCCGCTGATGGCGGTCACGGCGTCCTGGTGGCTCTCGTCCAGGACCACGACCCGGCCGACGTGCCCCATCAGGGCGCGCGCCTGCTCCACGTGGTCGTCGGTGCAGTGCCGGCCCGGGCTCATCGCCGACATCCCCTGATCGACCAGGGCCGGGGTGTTCGGCATGACCCGCACCACCGAGGTCCCCTCGGGCAGCCGGCGCTCCAGGAAGTCGGTGGTGATCCCGGCCGCGATCGACACCACGAGGGTCTGCGGCCGGACGTGGTCGTGGATCTGCTGCACCAGCGCGGCCATGTCCTGCGGCTTGACCGCGAGCACCACCACCTCCGCGGACGCCACGGCAGCCTCCGGGTCGGCGTGCCGGGTGCCGTGCTGTCCGGCCACCTGCTCGGCCCGGGCCACCACCTTGTCGCTGAGGACCAGGTCCTCCGGCTGGTGCCCCGACCGGATGAGCGCTGCGGCGAGCGTCCCGCCCATGACCCCGGCTCCCAGCAGAGCGATCGTCATGGCCTCAGCCCTTGGTCGCCAGGCCGCGCAGGAAGAAGGACAGGTTGGCCGGCCGCTCGGCCATCCGACGCACCAGGTAGCCGTACCAGTCCTCGCCGTAGGGCAGGTAGACGCGCATCCGCGCACCGGCCCCCGCCAGCCGGCGCTGCTCGTCCGGGCGGATCCCGAGCAGCATCTGGAACTCGTAGGAGTCGCTCTCCCGCTGCGCCTTGTCCGCCAGGACCGTCGCGATCTCGACCAGCCGCGGGTCGTGCGTGGCGATCATCGGGTAGCCCTCGCCGCCGAGCAGGATCTTCAGGCAGCGGACGTAGGCCTTGTCGACGTCCTCCTTGTCCTGGAAGGCGACGGACTCGGGCTGCTTGTAGGCGCCCTTGCACAGCCGGATCCGGGACCCCTCGTGCGCGAGGTCCCGGCAGTCCTGCTCGGTCCGGTGCAGGTATGCCTGCAGCGCCACCCCCACCCAGGGCCAGTCCTGGCGCAGCTCGGCCAGCGCCGAGAGCGTGGGGTCGGTCGTCGTGTGGTCCTCCATGTCCAGGGTGACCGTCGTGCCCGCGTTGGCGGCCGCCTGGCAGATGGCCCGGGCGTTCTCCAGCGCGATCGCGTGGCCGTCGCGGCCCAGGAACTGGCCGAGGGCGGACAGCTTCAGGCTCACCTCGACGGCACCGTCCTGGGTGAGCCCCGACTCGGACAGCGCCGTGAGGAGCTCCAGGTAGGCGTCGCGCGTCGCGGCCGCCTGGGACGGGTCGAGCGTGTCCTCGCCGAGGTAGTCGATGGTCACCTGGCGCCGGGTGTCGACCAGCTCCCCCGCCACCCGCACCGCGTCCCGCGTGGCGTCCCCTGCGACGAAGCGCTTCACGACGTCGCGACTCACCGGGGCCTGCTCGATCACCTGACGCAGCGTGGTGTTGCGACTCATGCCGAGCAGGGTCTGGCGCATCAGGGCCGAGGGATTGAGGTCAGCGAGCTCCATGTCGCAAGGCTACGCCCGGACCACGCGGCGGCTCACGCCGGGCGGGCACCTGGTCGGTCGTGCTGTCCGAGGTGCTCACGGGCGAAGGCCAGCGACTCGGCGAGCGCCTCCTCACGCGCCTCGGGCTTCATCTTGCGCGTGCCGACCTCGAGGCTGACGACGCCGTGGAAGTCCGTCTCGACCAGGTGCTCCAGCACCTCCCGGCAGCGCTGGTTCCCCCGCCCGGGCACCAGGTGCTCGTCCTTGAACGAGCCGAAGGAGTCCCCGAGATGCACGTGCCGGATGCGCGGGCCCAGGTCGCGGGCCATCTGCAGGGCGTCCTCACCGGCGGTCGCGGCGTGGCTGATGTCGAAGGTGACGTCGGTGTAGGGGAACTCGCGCGGGTCCGGCCCCGGCAGGTAGGCCTGCATCGCGGAGGCGGACGACCCCGCGCGCCAGGGGAACATGTTCTCCACCGCGATCGGGACACCCCACCGCTCCTGCCGCTCGGCGACCCCCTCGACGAAGCCCTCGGCATACCCGCGCTGCCACCGGAACGGCGGGTGCACGACCACGCACTGGGCGTCGACCTCCACCGCGAGATCCAGCGCCCGCTCGATCTTGCCCCACGGCTCCCACCCCCACAGCCGCTGCGCCAGCAGCAGGGTCGGGGCGTGGATGGCACCGATCTCCAGCCCGTGCAGCCGGGCCAGCGCGCTCAGCGCCCCGCTCTCCTGGGTGACCGGGTCGGTCCAGACCATGATCTCGACGCCGTCGTAGCCCAGACGCTCCGCGAGGTCGAAGGCGTAGGCGGCGTTCTCGGGGTAGACCGAGGACGTCGACAGGTGGACCGGGATGCGCTCGCTCATCGACCGAGCCCGTCCAGGAAGCGCAGGATCAGCCCCTCGCGCAGCGCCCACGGGCTCACCGACAGCTCGTCGACGCCACTGAGCTCCAGCACCGCCTCCAGGACGAGGGCCCCGGCGGCCAGCTGTCGCGCCCGGGACGCCGAGACGCCGGGGAGCGCGGCACGCTCGGCCGCGGTCATCGTCAGCAGCCGGGGTGTGAGCTCGGCCAGGTCCTCGAACCGGAGCACGCGGGGGACGTAGAGGCCGTCCCCACGGGGTGCCGCACCGCAGGCCCGGGCCAGCGAGCGCACGGTCTTGCTGCTCCCCGCGACCAGCTGCGGCTCGCCGACCTTGGTCAGGGCCGGCTGGGCCGCGGCGATCTCGGACCGGATCCGCTTGCGCAGCGACCTGATCTCGGCCTGCCCCGGCGGGTCCTCGGTCAGCTCGCGGCTGAGCCGACCCGCGCCGAGCGGGAGCGAGATCGCGGCGTCCGGGTGCTCGTCCAGCCCCGCCGCCAGCTCCAGCGAGCCACCCCCGATGTCCACGTTGAGCAGCCGGCCCGCCGACCACCCGAACCAGCGACGCACCGCCAGGAAGGTGACGCGCGCCTCCTCCTCGCCGGGGAGGATGTCGAGGTCGACGCCCGAGGTCTCCCGGACCAGGCCGAGCACCTCCTCGGTGTTGCCCGCCTCGCGGATGGCGCTGGTCGCGAACGGCAGCAGCTCGGTCGCTCCCCTGCTCTCCGCGACCTCGACGCAGTCCGCCACGAAGCCGGCCAGCGTCCGCGCCCCCTCGGCGCTGATGTCCCCGTCCGGCGTCAGGTGCTCGGCCAGCCGCAGCCCGACCTTGTGCGAGTAGTCCGACATCGGGTGGCCACCGGGGTGTGCGTCGACGACGAGCAGGTGGACCGTGTTCGATCCCACGTCGATGACACCGAGGCGCATGGCGGCCATGATGCCCTACCGTCCTGTCCCCGACCTCGGCAGTGGGGGCCCACGGTCTGTCCGCCGGCCCGCCTACGCTGGCCACGTGGCAAAGGCGAGCAGAGCGGCATACCGCTGCACGGAGTGCGGCTGGCAGGGGATCAAGTGGGTGGGTCGCTGCCCCGAGTGCCAGGCGTGGGGCACGGTCTCGGAGGTCGGGTCCCGCACGGGGGTGCGCACCAGCGCGGTCTCCCCGAGCCGCCCGGCGGTGCCGATCGAGGCGGTCGACGCGGAGGCCGCGCAGGCGCGCCGGACCGGGGTCGCCGAGTTCGACCGGGTGCTGGGCGGCGGCATCGTGCCGGGTGCCGTCGTGCTCATGGCCGGGGAGCCCGGGATCGGCAAGTCGACGCTGGCCCTCGACGTCGCCGCCCGCGCGGCCCGCGAGGGCAGCTCGGTGCTCTACGTCTCCGGGGAGGAGTCCGCGGCCCAGGTGAAGCTGCGCGCCGAGCGCATCGGCGCGGTGGCCGACACCCTCTTCCTCGCCGCCGAGACCGACCTGGCGACGATCCTGGGACAGGTCGAGCAGACCGACCCCGACCTGCTGGTGGTCGACTCGGTCCAGACCGTCGCGAGCGCGGACGTCGAGGGTGCGCCCGGCAACGTGAGCCAGGTGCGCGAGGTGGCGGCGGCGCTGATCCAGGCGGCCAAGACCCGGGGGACGTCGGCGATCCTCATCGGCCACGTCACCAAGGACGGCGGCATCGCCGGGCCGCGGCTGCTGGAGCACCTGGTGGACGTCGTGGTGGGCTTCGAGGGCGAGCAGCACAGCCGGCTCCGCCTGGTGCGCGCGGTGAAGAACCGCTTCGGCCCGACCGACGAGGTCGGCTGCTTCGACCTGGGTGACTCCGGCATCACCGGTCTCGCGGACCCGAGCGGCTTGTTCCTGTCGAGCCGGGACCGCCCCGTCCCCGGCACCTGCGTCACGGTGACGCTCGAGGGCCGTCGGCCCTTGGTCGCCGAGGTGCAGGCCCTGGTCAGCGAGGCCGTCGGCGGCTCGGCGCGGCGGACCACCAGCGGGATCGACCCGTCCCGGCTGGCGATGGTGCTGGCCGTGCTCGGCCAGCGCGGTGGCGTGCCGCTGGCCAGGGACGACTGCTACGCCGCGACCGTGGGAGGGGTCCGGCTGTCCGAGCCGGCCGCCGACCTGGCCCTGGCGCTCGCCCTCGCCAGCGCCAAGGCCGACCTCGCCCTGCCGGTGAGCACGATCGCGGTCGGCGAGGTCGGCCTGTCCGGCGATCTCCGCCCGGTCACCGGCGCCCCGCGCCGGTTGGCCGAGGCGGCCCGCATCGGCTTCACCGAGGCGGTCATCCCGGTCGGCTCGCTCAGCGAGGGTCGCCCACCGGAGACGATGCGGGTGCACGAGGTCGCCACCCTGAGCGATGCCGTCGCGCTCGTCCTCGCCGCGGCCGGTGCGACCGCCCGCCAGGCGGGCGCCGGCGCCCCCCTGGTCAAGAATCCATAAAGATCCTCGGCCCGTCGCTGCGTGCGCTCCTGCGGCACCTATCATCGGCGGCAGCGGTCGCCGCGTGAGCAGTTCGGCGAGCAGGGACAGGTGAGGGAGACCAGGGTGTCGGAGCGCAACGACGACGAGCTGTTGCGCGCGACGCTGGGCGCCGTCGCCCCCGGCACGGACCTGCGGGACGGGCTGGAGCGCATCCTGCGCGGGCGCACCGGCGCGCTGATCGTCCTGGGCAGCGACCGGGTCGTGGACTCGATCAGCACCGGCGGCTTCGAGCTGGACGTGGAGTTCTCCGCCACCCGGCTGCGCGAACTGGCCAAGATGGACGGGGGGATCGTCCTGACCAGGGACGGCAGCCGGATCGTGCGCGCCGCCACCCAGCTGGCGCCGGACCGCACGATCGAGACCCGGGAGAGCGGGACCCGCCACCGCACCGCCGAACGGACCGCCAAGCAGACCGGCTTCCCGGTCATCTCGGTGAGCCAGTCGATGTCCATCATCGCGCTCTACGTCGGCCAGATCCGGCACGTCCTGGAGGACCGCGGGCAGCTGCAGGCCCAGGCCAACCAGGCGCTGCAGACCCTGGAGCGCTACCGCGCCCGCCTGGACGAGGTGGGGGCCAGCCTGTCGGCCCTGGAGATCGAGGACCTGGTGACCGTGCGCGACCTGGCCTCGGTCCTGCAACGGCTGGAGATGGTGCGCCGGATCAGCGCCGAGATCGAGCAGTACGTCGTCGAGCTGGGGGTGGACGGCCGGCTGATCGGCCTGCAGCTGGAGGAGATGACCGGCGGCATCGAGCGCGAGCGGGAGCTGGTCGTCCGCGACTACATCGGCGCCTCGGAGGCGGCGCGCGTGCCGGCCCAGGTGCAGGCCGCGCTGGCGGCGCTCGACAGCACCGAGCTGCTCGACCTGGCCGCCGTGGCCAGGTGCCTGGGGATCACCGTGGTCGGCGACGGCATGGACCACCAGCAGCTGAGCCCGTCCGGCTACCGCCTGCTGCACCGCATCCCGCGGCTGCCCGGGGCGATCGTCGACCGCCTCGTCACCCACTTCGGGAGCTTCCAGCAGCTGCTGTCGGCCGGGCTGGAGGACCTGATGCAGGTCGACGGGGTGGGCGAGGCACGCGCCCGCGCGGTCCGCGAGGGCCTGTCCCGACTGGCGGAGAGCTCGATCCTCGAGCGTTATGTCTGAGTGCGACCCACGACCCCGGGCGTGAGACGGCACGGCGGGGGCGGCCACGCCGAGGTCCTCCGGTCCAGGGTGCTCGAGTGGTATGCCGGGCACCAGCGGGACCTGCCGTGGCGCCGGCCGGACCGCACCCCGTGGGGGGTGCTGGTCTCGGAGGTGATGCTGCAGCAGACACCGGTGGCGCGCGTCCTGCCGGTGTGGGAACGCTGGATGGACTGGTGGCCCACCCCGAGCCTGCTGGCCGAGGTGCCGTCGGGCGTGGCCGTGCGGGAGTGGGGCAGGCTGGGGTACCCACGCCGCGCGCTGCGGCTCCACGCCGCCGCGACCGCGATCCGGGAGCACCACCGGGGTGAGGTGCCGGCGGACGAGGAAACGCTGCGGACGCTGCCCGGGATCGGTGACTACACGGCCGCCGCCGTCGCGGCCTTCGCGTTCGGTCGGAGGGCGACGGTGGTGGACACCAACGTCCGCCGGGTCCAGGCGCGCGCGGTCACCGGCACCGCGCTCCCCTCGCCGTCCCTCACCCGGGCGGAGGTCGACCTGGCCACCGGGCTGCTCCCGACCGACGACGGCGAGGCCGCGACGTGGAGCGTCGCGGTGATGGAGCTGGGCGCACTGGTCTGCACCGCCCGCGCGCCCCGCTGCGGTGAGTGCCCGGTGGCCGACCTGTGCGCGTGGCGGCTGGCCGGCTCACCGCCCTACACCGGCCCGACGCGACGGGGGCAGGCCTGGGCCGGCACGGACCGCCAGTGCCGGGGCACGCTCGTGCAGGTGCTGCGTGACGCCGGAGGACCGGTCCTCGGCACCGTCCTGCGGGCGGCCTGGCCCGCCGCGGGATCGGACGACACGGGCACGGAGGGCACGGCCCTGCAGCGCGACCGCTGCCTGGACGCCCTCGTGGCCGAGGGCCTGGTCGAGCCGCTGCCCGGCGACCGCTTCCGCCTCCCCGGCACCTAGCCCGAGCGCCAGGCAACCTTTGCCGGGGTCGGTCCGGTAGGGGCAGGTGAGGAACCGAGGAGGTATGCCGTGGGAGCACGCCGCAGGCGTGAGCGCGACGAGGAGTTCACCGACTTCGTGGAGCAGGCCAGCCCCGAGCTCCTGCGGGTCGGCTGGTTCCTGACGGGCGAGGTCCACGCCGCCCAGGACCTGGTCCAGTCCGCCCTGCTGCGCACCTACCGGCGCTGGCACCGGATCGACCCGCCCCGGGCGGTCGCCTACACCCGCACGGTCATGGTCAACCAGTCCCGCGACGACTGGCGCCGGCGCGGGGCGGGACGGGTGAGCGCCCGGCCGGACGCCGGCGAGCACCAGCCCGCGACACCGGACCACGCCACCACCACCGCCGAGCAGGACCGGGTCGTGCGGCTGCTGCGCCGCCTGCCACCGCAGCAGCGCGCCGTCGTGGTGCTGCGCTACTACTGCGACCTGTCGGAGCGCGACTGCGCCGACGAGCTGGGCATCAGCACCGGGGCCGTCAAGAGTGCGGCCTCACGGGGACTCGCCCGGCTGCGCGAGCACCTGACCCACGAGGAGGTCACGTCATGAGCATCGACATCGAGGAGCAGGTGCGCCGCGAGCTCGCCACCTCTCCCACCCCGCCAGGACTGCAGCTCGAGGCCGCGACGACGACCCGGGCGGCCGCACGCGCATACCGACGGCGCAGGGCGGTCCAGGTCGTCGCGGCGGGTGCGGCGGTGCTGCTCGTGCCGGCGACCCTGGCCTGGGCGGCGGGCGACCTGCCGGACCCCACCGCCCGCGTGCTGCCGGCCTCCCCCTGGACCTGTCCGGTGAGCGGGTGGCACAGCGAGCCGGTCGTCGACGTGGACGAGCTCGCAGGCGTGAGCATCCCCCTGTCCACCGGGGACCATGTGATCGCCGGGCTGGCCACCGGGTGCCCCTTCGACGCGCTCGTCATGGCCCTCTCCTCCGATGGAACCGCCGAGGACCCCACCCGGCTGCGGACCCGGCTGCTGATCGAGCGGGACGCCGGCACCGAGCACCAGGGAGCCGGCTTCGTCGACCTCCCCTCGGACGACGGCCAGGCGCTGGGCCTGGTACTGCCGCGAGCCTCCGACGACCTGATGCTCATCGGCCCGGGCGAGGTCCGCACCCCCGCCGTGGACCCGCGGCCGGTGCCCGGCACCGGGTTGGAGGCCGCCGCGATCGAGGGCGCGACGATGGCGGACCGGCCGCTGGCGCTGCTGCGCCGCGGCGGCGACGGGCTGCTGCGGACCGACTGGCTCGACGTCGGGTCACCGGCTCCTCGGGCCTGGAGCGGGGAGGACCCCTACCTCACCGACACCTGGGTGGCGCAGGACGCCCAGGGCCAGCAGTGGGTGATGCACGGCGGCGAGGTCCGCGGACCGTTCGCGCCCTCGTCGTCGCCCCGCGGCTTCCTCTTCGAGCACGGCGACCCCTCGTCCGTCGACCTCGTGGTCCTCACCCCGGGCCCGGGGGAGCTGGTCGTGGACGGGGTGTCGACCGACCCGTGGGAGCAGCTCGCCACCGACGACACCACCGCGACCGAGCTGACCGTGACGACGACGCGCCTCCACCTGGACGAGCTGGTCGCGCTCGAGGTCAGCTGGCTTCCGGAAGGGCACAGTGAGCTCCGCCGCGTGTCCTTGGATGACTGACGGTGATGTCGGTGTCAGATACTTGGGACGTCGCCCACAGGACGCCGGTACAGTGCTCCGTGTGAATCGGTTGGCCAGAGCATCAGGTCGGCCAGAGCGCCGACGGCTGTTCTCATGGGTGTTTCTGAGCCGGTGGCTCACGGCCGCGGTCATCATCGGGCTGCTGGCCATGCACACACTGAACCTCCACAGCGATGCCTCCCCCAACGTCACGAGCCCCCTCACCACGTCCGCCCCAGGAATGGCCGACGGTCACGTCGAACTCGCGCCGCTGGACGACACCGGTGAGGATGGCTCGCCCGTCGCCAACTGTCACCACTGCGACCCCCTCGATCACGCAGCCGTGGCGATGGCATGCGTTCTGGCGCTCGCCCTGGTCCTCCTCGTTCTCGCACCGCCACGTCGCCCTCTCTTGCCGCTGACGCTGCAGTCCGCCCTACCCCGCATCCATGCCCTGCGCAGGGTGATCTCCCCAGCGCCGTCGTTGCACGTTCTCTGCATCAGTCGTACGTAAGAAGTCGACGAACGCGGACGTTGCCCGCGTTCCGAAGCCTTCCGCGGTGCTCCCGTAGCAACCGCGCCCAACCCATACGACCTTGCACTAGGAGAACTATGACCTTCCGGACCGCGGCCACTGCCGTGATCACACTCTCTGCCGTCCTGACGGTGGGGGCCTGCACAGGTTCCAGCGAGGAGAGCACCACGCCGAGCGTGGACACCTCGTCTGAGACATCCGCCGACTTCAACGAGGCCGACGTCATGTTCGCTTCGATGATGATCGTGCACCACGAGCAGGCCATCGAGATGAGCGACATCGTCCTCAACCAGGAGGGCGTCGACCCCCGGGTCACCAGCCTTGCCGAGGACATCAAGGCTGCACAGACGCCTGAGATCGAGCAGCTGCGATCCTGGCTCGAAGCGTGGGGCGTCGGCCCCGGAGAGCTGCAGATGGACGACATGGGCCACGGTGGCGGGATGATGAGCGAGGATGAGCTCACAGCGCTCGAGGAAGCCGACGGACCCGAGGCGACGCACCTGTTCCTGGAACAGATGATCGTGCACCACGAGGGCGCGGTCGACATGGCAGAGACCCAGGTCGACCAAGGCAGCAACCCTGACGCGATAGAACTGGCACAGACCATCATCGACGCGCAGACGGCAGAGATCGAGGAGATGCGAGGGTTGCTCGCTTCCTCCTGACCACCCTGCACGCTCGGTGTCGGGGCGGGGCGGAGCTCGCCCCGACACCGAGCGTCACCCCTCTGACTGGAGAACCTATGCCCTTTGTCCGTCCCCTGATACGACGACCGTTCTGTGCTGCCGGTGTCCTGGCCATCGGTCTGGTGCTCGCCGGATGCACGAGCACTGCGCCCGACCCGGGCCTCTCGCCGAACGATGAATCGCCGGCCACCGCTGAGCTGCTCAGCGCGCAGGGCCTGGGTGGCCTCGACGCCGCCGATGTCATAGAAAGGCTGGAGTCGACACCCGTCGACGACCGCCCGACAGACCTCTTGGCATCAGTGCAACCCCAGGCTCTGGTCCTCACCGACGACCGCGGACGCGAGGCCGAGCTACCACTCTCGGGGAATGATGTCTACGTCTCGGTGGCACCCTTCGTCAAGCAGACGCACGACTGCTACTACCACAGTCTCACCACATGCCTCGGTGAACTCCGCAGGACCGACGTCCAGGTCACCCTCGTTGACACGGCGGACGGCGACGTCCTCGTCGACGAGGCTCGCCAGACCTACGACAACGGCTTCGTCGGCCTCTGGGTCCCTCGCGGTATCGAGGCAACGCTCACGATGGAGCATGAAGGGTTGTCGGGGAGCACAACCATCTCGACGACGAGCGACGACGCCCCGACGTGCATCACCGATCTTCGGCTGTCCTGAGTGCGCCGTAGCGTGATCATCCGAAGGGAGCCCATCAGGGGCGGAGAGTGACCGGACTAGAAGCCGGAGGGCGAGGGCCGCCGGTAGAACTTCGCCAGCTTCCTCGTGTGGTTCAGGCGGTTGGCGGCGACGTAGCTGCGCCGCCGCCAGTTGCCGCGTTCGTAGAGCAGCGGGTGGACGACCCCGCGACGGGCCGCCCGCAGCACCGTGCGCCGCAGCGCCCCGTCCCGGACGTAGTACGGCAGCAGCAGCGGACTGACGATGCTGTAGAGGACCTCGTCGGTCCCGCGCACCGGGTCGCGCTCGACCCCGCGGATCACGTCGTCCACCACGGCACCGGCCAGGTCGGCACCCGCGGCGGTGGCGTAGAAGCTGTTGCGGCCCATCCGCGGGTTCACCTCCATGTAGTAGATCGTGCCCGTGCGAGGGTCGCGCTTGGCGTCGATGTTGGCGAAGCCCCAGTAGTCGACCTCCCCGAGGATGCGCTCGGCGGCGTCCATCAGCTCGTGCATCGGCGTCGTGATCATGGCGATGGGGTTGCCGAGGGTGGTGGGGTCGTGCTCGCCCAGCAGCACCTGGGCGGTGGCGCACGCGGTCATCCGACCGGACCGGTCGACGTAGCCCACGATGGACAGCTGGTGCGTGTCGTCGCCGGGAATGTGCTCCTGCACGAGGAAGTCCTGCCGGACCCCGCCCGCCTTCAGCGTCTGCACCAGCTCGTCCCACTCCTGCGGGGTCTGCAGGAACCACACCTTCTGCGCCCCGGGAAACTTCAGGTTCTCGAAATGGGCGCTGTTGGCCGGCTTGGCGACGACCGGGAAGGTCACCTCGATCGGCTCGGGGGTCCACCCCGGCTCGTCGGCGTCACCGAACCGCACCACCGTGGTCCGCGGGGTCGGCAGTCCCAGCCGCTCGCAGATCTGGGCGAACTGCTGCTTGTCGGCGATCTGCTCCAGCGTCTGCGGCGACATCCGGGGGAACTCGAAGTAGGCGCCGAGCTCGTCCGCGTGCTCGGCGACCAGCTCGGTGTGCGAGTCCAGGTTGCAGCCGAGCAGCAGCAGCACGTCGGGCTCGCGCTCCTTGAGGGCCCGACCCTCGTCCAGCAGCGTCTGCAGCAGGTCAGCCCGCCCGGTGCCCTCCCCGGACTCGACGACCCGCAGGATCCGGGAGTTCGCGACGGCACCGGTCCGCACCCGGGACACGAGCGTCGTCTGCACGCCGTGGCGCTCGTGGAGGGCGCGCGCCAGACCGTAGGTCCCGGCGTCGGTGCCGAGGAAGACGGGCCTGAATCTCACTCCGGCGGCAGGGGGGACCGGGGCGACATCCGCAGGCATACCGAGGATGCTACGTCACCCTCGGTATGCCTGGCGGGACCTCCGCGGCTCAGCCGACGCCGTCGACCTTGCCGTACCCGGAGACGCCGGGGAAGATCTTTCGGAGCTGCGTCGGAACGCCCGGGCGACCGGTGTCGTACATCATGCCGTCGCCGGCGTAGATGCCGACGTGATAGGCAGGCGACCCATGAAACACCAAGTCACCCGGCTGCGGGTTGCTGGTCGGCGTGGTGGCGGCCTGTTGCGTCGCCGCGGTGCGCGGCAGGGTGATCCCCACCTCGGCGAAGACGTAGGTCGTGTAGCCGGAGCAGTCGAAGCCCTCCTCTGGGCTGTTGCCGCCCCACTTGTAGGGCGTCCCCAGGTACTTGGCCGCCGTGTTGATGATGAGTTGCCGCGTCGGCGACGGTGCCGGGCTGGGCGCCGGTTCCGGCGCACCACCGCCGCCCGGTTCGTCCGCCGTGAGCACCGAGCCGGCCATGAACTGCGACCCAGACAGCTTGAGCCAGCCGTTGCTCGTCATGGTGCCGGTGACCCTCGTGCCCGCGGTCTTGCTGCCGACGACCGAGTAGGACGTCGACGGGCCGGAGCGGACGTTGGCGACCGTGGCGCTGACCCACCGGGTCACCTCTGTCGGCGACGGGTCGGGCTGCTCACCGCCGCCACCGCCGCCGGGGTTCGACCCGGTGAGGATGGTGCCGGAGATGTACTTGCCGCCACCGATGTTGAGCCAGCCGTTGCCGGTCCAGGTGCCGGTGACCTTGGTACCGCGGCGCATCGTCGTCACCACGGAGTGACCCAGACCCGGGCCGGAGCGGACGTTGCCCACCGAGGCCTCCATCCACTGGGTGACCCGCTCGGCGCCACCACCGCCACCACCGCCGCCGTCACCGCGGGTGAGGTTCCAGGCGGCGACGAAGCGGTTGTTGCCGATCTTGAGCCAGTTGTTGGACGTCAGGGTCCCGGTCAGCCGGGCACCGTCGCGGTAGCCACCGACGACCCGGTAGGAGGTGGACGGGCCGCTGCGCACGTTGACGCCCTTCGAGGTGTCGACGGTCATGGTGACGGTCGACGTCGGGGCCGGCGTCGGCAGGATCCGCGGTGTGGTCGGCGCGGCAGGCAGCATCGGCTGCTGCGGCAGCTGGGGCGTGGTGGACGGGGCGGCGTGGGCGGACGGCGCGAGCGAGACCACGGGGGCAGCCGCTGCGGTGACAGCGATCATGGCACGCGACAGGCGACGAGGGCTCAGGGTCATCAGTGATCCATCGGGGTTGGGGGCAGGACACAAGGACGTCCAACGACGGTTGGACCGGGTGCTTCTGGGACAGGCCCGCGAGCGAGCCAGGAGACATACAACCCACCTCTGAGACGCCGCGCAACCCCCCTGTGACCTGCATGAGTACGTTTCCCGGGGGCACGACAAGCCTGTAATTCGTGATGTTGGTCACACGCTCTCAGGGTTTTCGCAGGTCAGCCCGGATATGACACCGGTGTAGTTCGCTGACCTGCACTTTTCTCGCTTTTCACACGGATCTCGGGCGTCTCTGGGACCACGTGACGGCTGTGAACACAGGGAATCCGAGTGACCGCTGTGGGCCCACCATGAGCCCGGCGAGGGAGGGTGTGCCCGGCGGACACAGCACGGGCGGGGCGCTGCACTCGAGTGCCACGCCCCGCCCGGGTGCGAGGTATGCCTGCGCCTAGCCGGCCTGCTCCTCGACCGGCACCGTGTCCGGCACCTCGGCGGGCTTGTCCTGCCCGACGAAGGTGAAGACCTTGTCGCGGTTCTTGTCCTCGCCGACCGGGTCCTCGACATCCACGATGACGATCTGGCCGGTGCCCAGCTCGCCGAAGAGGATCTTCTCCGAGAGCTGGTCCTCGATCTCGCGCTGGATGGCGCGGCGCAGCGGCCGCGCACCCAGCACGGGGTCGTAGCCGCGCTTGGCCAGGAGCTCCTTGGCGGCCGAGGTGAGCTCGATCGCCATGTCCTTGTCCTTGAGCCGCTCGTCCAGGCGGGCGACCATCAGGTCCACGATCGAGACGATCTCCTCCGGCGTGAGCTGCGGGAAGACGATCGTGTCGTCGACGCGGTTGAGGAACTCGGGCCGGAAGTGCTGCTTGAGCTCGTCGGTGACCTTGTTCTTCATCCGGTCGTAGTCGCTGCGGGTCTCCGGTCCGGCCGAGAAGCCGAGCGAGACGCCCTTGGCGATGTCCCGGGTGCCCAGGTTGGTGGTCATGATGATGACGGTGTTCTTGAAGTCGACCACCCGGCCCTGGGAGTCGGTCAGGCGGCCGTCCTCCAGGATCTGCAGCAGGCTGTTGAAAATGTCCGGGTGCGCCTTCTCGATCTCGTCGAAGAGCACGACCGAGAACGGCTTGCGCCGCACCTTCTCAGTCAGCTGGCCACCCTCCTCGTAGCCCACGTAGCCGGGGGGCGAGCCGAACATGCGCGACACCGTGTGCTTCTCGGAGTACTCCGACATGTCCAGGGTGATGAGGCTGTCCTCGTCGCCGAAGAGGAACTCGGCCAGCGCCTTGGCCAGCTCGGTCTTGCCGACGCCGGTGGGGCCCGCGAAGATGAACGACCCGCCCGGTCGACGCGGGTCCTTCAGCCCGGCGCGGGTGCGCCGGATCGCCTGGGACAGCGCCTTGATGGCGTCGTTCATGCCGATGATCCGCTTGTGCAGCTCGTCCTCCATGTTGAGCAGCCTGGAGGACTCCTCCTCGCTCAGCTTGAAGACGGGGATCCCGGTGGCGGCGGCGAGGACCTCGGCGATCAGCTCCTCGTCGACCTCGGCGACGACGTCCATGTCACCGTTCTTCCACTCCTTCTCCCGCTCAGCGCGCGCCTGGGTGAGCTTGTGCTCCTCGTCGCGCAACCGGGCCGCCTTCTCGAAGTCCTGGCCGTCGATGGCCGACTCCTTCTCGCGCTTGGCGTGCGCGATCTTCTCGTCGAACTCGCGCAGGTCCGGCGGTGCGGTCATCCGGCGGATCCGCAACCGGGCGCCCGCCTCGTCGATCAGGTCGATCGCCTTGTCCGGAAGGAACCGGTCGTTGATGTAACGGTCGGCCATCGTGGCAGCACCCACCAGCGCCGCGTCGGTGATCGTCACCCGGTGGTGGGCCTCGTAGCGGTCGCGCAGGCCCTTGAGGATCTCGATGGCGTGCTTCAGCGTGGGCTCGGCCACCTGGATCGGCTGGAAGCGGCGCTCGAGGGCGGCGTCCTTCTCGATGTGCTTGCGGTACTCGTCCAGCGTCGTCGCACCGATGGTCTGCAGCTCACCGCGGGCCAGCATCGGCTTGAGGATGCTGGCGGCGTCGATCGCGCCCTCGGCCGCACCCGCACCCACGAGGGTGTGGATCTCGTCGATGAACAGGATGATGTCGCCGCGGGTGCGGATCTCCTTGAGCACCTTCTTCAGGCGCTCCTCGAAGTCACCGCGGTAGCGGGAGCCTGCCACCAGGGCGCCGAGGTCGAGCGTGTAGAGCTGCTTCTCCTTCAGCGTCTCCGGCACGTCGCCCCGGACGATGTCCTGGGCCAGTCCCTCCACGACGGCGGTCTTGCCGACGCCGGGCTCGCCGATGAGGACGGGGTTGTTCTTGGTCCGGCGGGACAGCACCTGCATGACCCGCTCGATCTCGGCCTCACGCCCGATCACCGGGTCGAGCTTGCCCTCGCGGGCGGCCTGCGTCAGGTTGCGGCCGAACTGGTCCAGCACGAGGGACCCGGACTGCTGGCCCTCCTGCTGGCTGCTGGCACCGACGCCGGCGGTCGCGGCCTCCTTGCCCTGGTAGCCGGACAGCAGCGTGATCACCTGCTGACGGACCCGGTTCAGGTCGGCGCCCAGCTTCACGAGGACCTGCGCCGCCACGCCCTCACCCTCGCGGATGAGGCCCAGCAGCAGGTGCTCGGTGCCGATGTAGTTGTGCCCCAGCTGCAGGCCCTCGCGCAGCGACAGCTCCAGGACCTTCTTGGCACGGGGGGTGAACGGGATGTGCCCCGTCGGGCTCTGCTGCCCCTGGCCGATGATCTCCTGCACCTGCTGGCGCACCGCGTCCAGCGAGATGTCCAGCGACTCCAGCGCCTTGGCCGCCACGCCCTCACCCTCGTGGATCAGGCCCAGCAGCAGGTGCTCGGTGCCGATGTAGTTGTGGTTGAGCATGCGCGCCTCTTCCTGCGCGAGCACCACCACACGTCGAGCCCGGTCGGTGAACCGTTCGAACATGCTCTTCTCCTCCACTGTGGGCTGCTGCCCACTCTACGTGCGTCTGATCCAAGTCAACGCCGAGATCCATCGCCGATGTTCCGTGTTCGCCCCCGGCGGAATGCCGTCCCCGCCGTCGCGTCCGACGTGCAGGATCGGGCATACCCGGCGCATCGTGCGGGACGTGCCGGTGTGGTGCACGTCCGGAGCGACCGGTATGCCCCTGGTGTCCTCAGCGCAGCCGCGCGAGCATGCGCGGCGGGGCCGGCACCGGGCGCCCGTCGCGAGCACGTCGCCACGACCTCAGCGCCCAACGCACGAAGTCCGGCTGGAGCATGACGTCCTCCCAGGTGAACCGCAGCACCGTCCACCCGAAGACGACCATCTCGGTGTAGCGCCGGACATCCTTCCGGAACCCTCGCCTCGTGCCGTGGACCTCATAGCCGTCCGCCTCGACCACGAGCCTGCGGGAGGCGTCGACGAGGTCGGCCATGGCCCACAGGCCATGATCGACCACCTGCTCCTGAGCGACGACGTCCAGCCCTTCGTCCAGACAGATCGCGCGCAGCACCGACTCGAAGGGGTTGGCGGCGCGACCGTCGGCGACCCGGGCGATCCGGCGTAGCTGCACGGCCCCGGATCCCCGGGCACCAGCCGCCGCCACGGCCAGCTGCTGCTTCCCCACCTGGCCTGCCCGCAGCGCCGAGTCCGCCACCGCGAGTGCCTCGTCGAAGGGCAGGTCCCGCGCACAGTCGACGACCGTCCGCAGGTGGCTGGTGACACCGGAGCCGCTCTCGCCCTCCTCCAGCCTTCGCCACCGCACGTGGTGGTCCCGCTGGTCCGACGCGGACACCTTGCGGTTGCGCGGGACGATGATCTCCGGTCGGTCGGGCTCGTGCTTGACCGGCCACCCGTGGTGCACCGCTGCGCTCCGGTGCGACAGCACCCCGCTCATCCGATAGGCCGCGACGGCGTGCGTCTCCACCGAGGCGAGGTGGTAGCGGCCGCGACGCCCGCGCACCAGCCGTCCGTCCCTCACGGCCTGCGTGAGGTCCCGCCATCGCGCACCAGCGCGCCTCAGCTCACGCGTGGTCGCCAGCCCGCCGCGCTGCGCGATGAGCGTGGCAGGATCCGGGGCGGGCATACCGCAGCCTGACCCGAATCCCGAGCCGCGCGCAGAACCTGTCCACAGGGGGTGCGCCGGACGTGCACGAGCGGGCATACAAGCCGCGTCGTGCGGGAGGCACCGGCGAGGTGCACGTCCGGAGCGACCGGTATGCCCTCAGCCGGCCTTCTTGGTGGTCGACCGCTTCGACGTCTTCTTGGCCGCCGGCTTCTTCGCCGACGACTTCTTCGTGCTCGACGCCTTCGCCTCGGAGGAGTCGCCGTCCTCCCCGCGGCCCTTCTTCGCCCGGTCCACCGATCGCTGCAGCGCCGCCAGCAGGTCGACGACCTCGCCCGAGTCGGCCTCGTCCTCCTCGTCCGGGCTCTCGGTCACCTCGCCGCCGCTGATCTTCTTCTCCACCAGGGCGTCCACGGCCTCCTTGAAGTCGTCCACGTGACCCTCGGGCTCGAAGTCTCCGGACATCGAGTCGACGAGCATCCGGGCCATCGAGACCTCGGCCTTCTTCGGCTCGCTCACCTCGTCCAGGTGGTCCAGCTGGTCGGAGGCGCGGATCTCGTCCGGCCACAGCAGGGTCTGCATGACGATGGCGTCGTCGTCGTCCCGCACGCGCAGCACGGCCATCGTCATCCGGCTGCGCACCGAGACCGTGACGACGGCGACGCGGTCCGACTCGCGCAGCGCCTCCCGGAGCAGGCCGTAGGCCTTGGCCCCCATCGCGTCCGGCTCCAGGAAGTAGGCCTTGTCGAACAGGATCGGGTCGATCTGCTCCCGGGGGACGAAGCTCTCGACCGTGATCTCCTTGCTGCTCCGGTTGGGCAGGGCGGCCAGGTCGTCCTCGGTGAGGACGACCGTCTTGCCGTCGTCGGTCTCGTAGGCTTTGGCGATGTCCTTGTAGGCCACCTCCTCGCCGTCGGCCTGCGCCACGCGCTTGTAGCGGATGCGGCTGCCGTCGGACTCACGCACCTGGTGGAACTTCAGGTCGTGGTTCTCGGTCGCCGAGTAGAGCCGCACGGGCACGTTGACCAGCCCGAACGACACGGCACCCTTCCAGATCGCTCTCACGCACCCCAGGATGGACCCATGCGCCCCATGCTCGCCACTCCGGGCCGGCCGCAGGCCGGGCCGCCGACGGGTCCGTCGTGGGTGCACGAGATCAAGTGGGACGGCATCCGGCTGCTCGCGGACGTCCACGACGGACGGCTGCGGCTGCACACCCGTGGCGAGCGCGACATCGCGGTCGCCTTCCCCGAGCTGGCCGGCCTGGCCGACGTCGCGCAGGACCTGCTGCTGGACGGTGAGGCGGTCGTGCTGGTCGACGGTCACCCGTCCTTCGGCAACGTCGTGGAGCGGGTGCACACCTCCACCGCGGCCGCGGCGCAGCGGCTCGCCGCCGCGCGACCGGCGACCTACGTCGCCTTCGACCTGCTCCGCCTGGACGGGCTGGACCTGACCTCGCTGCCGTGGACCGCCCGCCGGGCCGCGCTCGAGGACCTGCTGGACGGCGTGGCCGCCACGCAGCTCTCCCCCGTCTTCGACGACGGCGCGATGCTGCTCGCCGCGACCCGCGAGCAGGAGCTCGAGGGCGTGGTGAGCAAGCGCCGGGCCTCGGCATACCGCGCCGGTCAGCGCAGCGCGGACTGGGTGAAGTTCCCGCACCGCGACCGGCGCTCGGTGGTGATCGGTGGCTGGCGCCCCGAGACCGGCCGGCAGAGCAGACTGGGCGCGGTGCACGTGGGGCTCCCCGTCCCCGGACCGGACGGTATGCCGTTGCTCAGGCCGGACGGGACGATGCTGCTGCGCTACCGCGGCCGGGTGGGCAGCGGCCTGGCCGGCCGGGCCGGTGAACAGCTGCGGCAGCTGCTCGCCGGCGTGGCGGAGGTCGACTACCCGTTCGACGCACCGATCCCCGCGGTCGAGGCGCGGGGGTCCTCCTGGGTCGAGCCGCGCGTCGTGATCGACGTGGCCTCGCTCGGGCTCGGCTCGCAGGACAGGCTGCGCCAGCCGTCCTTCCACGGGGTGCGGGCGGACCTGTCGCCCGCGGACCTGCTGCCGGAGGGCCCGGCGTGAGCAGCCAGCAGGTCAGCGTCGCGGGTCGCACCCTCAAGGTGAGCAACCTGGACAAGGTCCTCTACCCCGCCACCGGCACCACCAAGGGCGAGGTCCTGAACTACTACGTCACCCAGGCCGACCGCATCCTCCCCGAGCTGGCCGACCGACCGGTCACCCGCATCCGCTGGCCCGAGGGCGTGGCGCAGGCGCACTTCTTCGAGAAGAACCTCCCCTCCGGCGCACCCGCGTGGCTGCCGCGGGTGGTGGTCCCGACGCCGGGCTCGTCGCGTGGGCACACCCACCTGACCTTCCCGCTGGTCACCGATCTGGCGGCGCTCGTCTACCTGGTGAACCTCGGCAGCCTGGAGCTGCACGTCCCCCAGTGGCGGATCGACGACGAGGGCGTCCCGCAGCACCCGGACCGGTTGGTCGTCGACCTGGACCCCGGGCCCGGCGCCGGCCTGGCCGAGTGCTCCCGCGTCGCCCTCATGGTGCGCGACCGGCTGGCGGCCGTCGGCCTCGAGGCACGTGCGGTGACCAGCGGGTCCAAGGGGATGCAGCTGTATGCCGACCTCGAGGGCACGCGGACCTCGGACGAGGTCAGCGCGGTCACCAAGGCACTGGCCGAGAGCCTCGCGGAGCAGCACCCGGACCTGGTCACGGCCCGGATGACCAAGGCGGTGCGGCCTGGCAAGGTCTTCCTGGACTGGAGCCAGAACAACGGGGCGAAGACCACGATCTGCCCCTGGTCGCTGCGCGGTCGGGAGCGCCCCCAGGTCGCCTCCCCCCGCGAGTGGGACGACGTGGCGGCCGCCGCGTCCGGGGAGCTCGAGCTCACCCAGGTGCTCATCGACGAGGTCTGAGACCCCCGCGGGTGCGCGGTCCGCAGGCAACGGCACGGGGCCGGCGCCTCCGAGCTGTCGGAGGCGCCGGCCCCGTGCCGACCGATGTGGGTGTCGAGCCTCTAGTTGGCCGCGGCGTAGGCGTCCTGGAGCTCGCGGGAGACGCGCCCCCGAGAGCTGACCTTGTAGCCGTTCTCCCGGCCCCACTCACGAACCTTGGCGAGCTCGTCGCTGCGCCCGCTGCTCGAGGAGGAACCCCGACGGCGCGTCTGCCGACGACCGCCGGCGCGCCGCGCCTGCCCGATCCAGCTGGCGAGGTCCTCACGCAGCTTCGCCGCGTTCTCGTCGCTCAGGTCGATCTCGTAATGCACCCCGTCCAAGGCGAACTCCACGGTCTGGTTCGCTTCCCCACCACTGAGATCATCCACCAGGATGACCTGCACTCGCTGTGCCATTTCTTCTCCTTTTCGAGACCATCGCCGCTACAGGAAGCGGCGCGCCAGAATGATAGCGCTTTTCCCTGCGACCGGGAAACCGGTTCTCAATGGTGGTGCAGGTCACAGAACAATCACGAAGATTCTGCCGGCGACCCGGGATCGACACCGCTGTGCGCCGCGTCGAGTCACGGCGTGGGCTCGTGCGGAGCCGACTCCTCAGCGGCGTCCTGCCGGCCGTCCTCGGCCAGCTCGGCTGCCCGGAGGGCGGCGCGCTCGCGGCGGTCTCCCTCGACCATGTGCTTCATGACGACGTAGAACAGGTAGAGCAGCCCCGCGGACGGGAGCAGCGCCGCCAGGATCATCCACCCCTCGTGCAGCCAGCCCATCAGGCCTCCGGCTTGAGGAAGGGAAAGAGGATGGTCTCCCGGATGCCCTTGCCGGTCAGCAGCATGAGCACACGGTCCAGGCCCATCCCCAGACCACCCATCGGGGGCGCGGCATACTCCAGCGCTCGCAGGAAGTCCTCGTCCAGCTGCATCGCGTCGGCGTCGCCGCCGGCCGCGAGCAGCGACTGCTCGGTCAGCCGCGCCCGCTGGATCTCCGGGTCGACCAGCTCGGAGAAGGCGGTCCCCCGCTCGACCCCACCGATGACGAGGTCCCACGCCTCGATCAGGCCCGGCGTCTCGCGGTGCGGCCGGGCCAGCGGCTGGGCGATCGCGGGATAGTCGCAGACGAAGGTCGGCTGGACGAGCGTCGGCTCGACGACGTCGCCGAAGATCTCCATCGCGATCTTGTCCGCGCCCCACCCCGGGGCGACGGGCACGTCGAGCGCGGCCGCGAGCTCGGCCAGCTCCTCCACGGACGAGTGCACGCCGACGGGTCGTCCGACCGCGTCCGACAGACCCTCGTAGAAGGGCAGCCAACGCCATTCCGCGTCGAGGTCGATGACACCCGCAGGGCTCTCGAGGGTGCGGCCACCCAGCTCGTCGGCGGCCGCCAGGATCATTCGCCGCATGAGATCGGCCATGGTGAACTGATCACCGTAGGCCTGGTAGCACTCCAGCATGGTGAATTCCGGGGAATGGGTGGAGTCAATGCCTTCGTTGCGGAATATCCGACCGATCTCGTAGACCCGGTCCACACCGCCGACGACGGCCCGCTTGAGATAGAGCTCCAGCGCGATGCGCATCGACATCGGAAGGTCGAAGGCATTCAGGTGGGTGTTGAAGGGCCGGGCGTTGGCTCCGCCGTGGATCGCCTGGAGGACCGGGGTCTCGACCTCGAGGTAGCCGTCCGCCTCGAGGACGCGGCGCAGCGCCCGGGTCATCGCCGCACGGTCCGCCACCATCTGCCGGGCCTCGTCGCGCACGATCAGGTCGACGTAGCGCTGGCGGACCCGCTGCTCCTCGGACAGGTCCTTGTGCAGCACCGGGAGCGGCCGCAGCGCCTTGGCGGCCATCTCCCACCTGCTCGCCATGACGGACAGCTCGCCGCGTCGTGAGCTGATCACCCGACCCTCGACGAAGACGTGGTCCCCCAGGTCCACCCAGCTCTTCCACCGGTCCAGCGACTCCTGCCCGACCTCGGCCAGCGAGATCATGGCCTGCAACCGGGTGCCGTCACCGGCCTGCAACGAGGCGAAGCAGAGCTTGCCGGTGTTGCGGACGAAGACCACGCGACCGGCGACCCCGACCACGTCCTGCGTCTCCTCACCGGTCTCGAGGCCGCCCCACTGCTCCCGCACCTGCGGCAGCGTGTGGGTGACCGGCAGGTGCACGGGGTAGGGGTCGACCCCGGCGTCCAGCATGGCCTGGCGCTTGCCCTGGCGGACCGCGATCTGCTCGGGCAGGTCGGTCTCGGGGACGGTCAGGGCACGGGGATCGCTCACCCTCCCAGCGTAGTCGGCCGCAGACGCCGGCCCGGCACCGTGTGGGTCCGGGTGCCGGGCCGGCCGCCTGGTCAGGAGAAGAGGGACGGGGCGGTGGCCCGGCTCTCCAGGTCGAGCAACGCCTGCTTGCGCTGGACTCCGCCGCCGTAGCCGGTGATGTCCCCGCTGCTGCCGATCACCCGGTGGCAGGGCACGACGATGGAGATCGGGTTGCGCCCGTTGGCCAGCCCGACCGCCCGCGAGGCTCCCGGCTGCCCCAGGGCCTGTGCCAGCTGGCCGTAGGACCAGGTCTGGCCGTAGGGGATCGTGCGCAGCAGGTCCCAGACGCGGCGCTGGAAGTCGGTGCCGACCGACGCCAGCGGCAGGTCGAAGTCGGTGCGCACCCCGGCGAAGTAGTCGGCGAGCTGACGCGAGGCCTGGACCAGCACGTCGGGCGCCTCGCCCTCGCCGACCTCCTCGCCGAGGTCGTCCGGCGCGTGCCGGTGCTCGGTGAAGTAGACGCCGGTCAGGTGCTCCCCGTCGCTGGTCAGACGGAGCGGTCCGAGCGGCGAGTCGATCATCAGGTGGACGGTCATGCTGTCTCCTCGGGTTGTCGGGTATGCCGGGCACGACGTGTGCTCGGCGTGCCGGAGGCGGGTCGGTCGGCCGGGAGGTCGGCCGCGGCATGGTCGGAGGCCGCCCAGAGCAGGGCGGCGGCGTAGCCGCGCCAGGGGGTCCAGCGGGTGGCGTGCGCGACGAGGTCACGTCCGGACGGCAGCCCCAGCCTCGCCGCGGTGCTGGCGATGCCGAGGTCGGTCGCGGGGAAGGCGTCCGGGTCCCCCAGGCCGCGCAGCAGCACCATCTCTGCGGTCCAGGGCCCGACGCCGGGGAGGGTCAGCAGGCGCTCGCGCGCCTGCTGCCAGTCCGCCCCGGGACCGAGGTCCAGGTCCCCGGCGGCGAGGACGGCCGCCACGGTCCGCAGCGTCCGCCGACGTGAGGCGGGCATGCCCGGGAGGGCGTCCTCGGCGGCGTCGACGATCTGCGCCGACGTGGGGAACAGGTGCGTGACCGTGCCGGACAGCGGCTCCGGGAGCGGCGCGCCGAGCGCCTGCACGAGCCGCCCGGTCAGGGTGCCGGCGGCCACGGTCGACACCTGCTGGCTGAGGACGACCCGCAGCGCCAGCTCCTCGGGGTCGGGGGTCCCGGGCAGCCGCACCCCGGGATGCGTCGCGACCACCGCCGTCAGGGCGGGGTCGCCGGCGAGGTGGTCGTCCACGGCGGCCGGGTCGGCGTCCAGGTCCAGCAGCCGCCGGCACCGCTCGATCGCCGCGCCCAGGTCACCCACGTCGGTGAGCCTGAGGGTGAGGTGCACGTGGCGCTCGTCGGCGGCGCCCGGCTGCAGCTCGATCACCGCGGGTCCGGCGGGGAGCCGCACGGAGCGGACCAGGGCGCCGTCCACCCAGGACTCCACGCCGGGCACGGCGGTCGCGGCCAGGTGCCCGAACAGGCTGGGCACGTGCAACGGGGCCCGGAACGGCAGCCGGAGCGACAAGGTGGTGGGAGCGCCCGGGGGCACCCCGGCGCGGAGCAGGTCCGGCGTCGACGCCGGGCCGCCGTGGCGCGCTCCCGCACCCCGCGCCCCGGACCGGAGCGCGGACGGCGTGACGGCATACACGTCCTGTACCGTGGCGTTGAACGACCGGATGCTGGAGAAGCCGGCAGCGTGGGCGATCTCCGCCATGCTCAGCGTCGTGCCCTCCACCAGCAGCCGCGCGGCCTGGGCGCGCTGCGCGCGGGCCAGGGCGAGCGGACCCGCCCCGAGCTCGGCCCGCACCAGCCGCTCGAGCTGCCGGGTGCTGTAGCCCAGCTGCGCGGCGAGACCGCCCACCCCCTCCCGGTCCACGACGCCGTCGGCGATCAGGCGCACCGCCCGGGCCACCACGTCGCCGCGCACGTGCCACAGGGGAGAGCCGGGTGTGGCATCCGGCAGGCACCGCTTGCAGGCACGGAACCCCGCTCCCTGCGCCGCGGCGGCACTGGGGTAGAAGCGCATGTTGCGCACCTTCGGCGTGATCGCCGGGCAGCTGGGGCGGCAGTAGATCCTCGTGCTGAGGACGCCGGTCACGAACCACCCGTCGAACCGGGGGTCCTTGCTGCGCACGAGCGCCGCGCAGCGGTCGTGGTCGAGGTGGATGGCCGAGGTGCTCACATCTCCATGGTGCGGCACCGGCGGCCGGGGATCTAGCAGAAAAACGACATCACGGCACGGGCTCCCCGGCGGACACCCGGTCCCGGACCCGACGTCGCTCGGCGAGGACGCCCATCTCGAAGGTCGTGGTGACGAGCAGCGTCAGGGCCACGAGCGGGAGGACGAAGAGGACCATCACCAGCTCGAAGCCCTGCAGCGCCTCGTGCCGGGTGGCGTTGAGGACGACGAAGGCGGTGTAGGCGGCATAGAGCAGGACGAACAGCCCGCCCTCCCACCGCGCCACCGAGAAGCCGGTGAAGACGACCGGAGCCAGCGCCACGGCGGTGGCGATCATGAAGGGGATGTCGAGGGCGATGGCGGGATGCGGCACGGGCAGACCACCCGAGGAGATGATCGCCGGGACCCCGAGGACCAGCCCGATGTTGGCGATGCAGCTCCCGACGACATTGCCCACGGCGAGGTCGCGCTGCCCGCGTGCTGCCGCGATGACCGAGGCCGCCAGCTCCGGCAGCGAGGTGCCGACGGCCACCACGGTCAGGCCCACCACCAGGCTGCTGATGCCCAGTCCCTCGGCGATGTTGACCGCACCCGTGACCAGGAGGTTGGCCCCGACGACCAGCAGGGCGACACCGCCCAGCACGAGGGCCAGGGCGAGCGGCACACCCATCGGCTCGCCGTCCCGCGGCGCCGGCGCGCGGCGCTTGCGCAGCTCCCGACGGTGCGCGCGTCGGCTCACCACGACGGTGACCACGGTGTGGGCGACCATCGCCCCGAGCAGCAGCAACCCCTCCAGGGTGGAGATCTGACCGTCGTGGGCCACGAGCAGCAGGGCGACCGACAGGCCCACCATGACCGGCACGTCGATCTTGATCAGCTGCTCGCGGACGGCCAGGGGGAGCACGAGGGCGGCGATGCCGAGGATGAGCAGCACGTTGGCGATGTTGGAGCCGACGACGTTGCCGACCGCGAGATCGGGCTGGCCGTCGAGCACCGCCCCCACGGTGACCGCCAGCTCCGGGGCGGACGTCGCCACGGAGACGACCGTCAGGCCCACGACCAGGGGGCTGATGCCCAACCGGGCGGCCAGGTTGCTCGCCCCGCGCACGAGCAGCTCCCCACCGCCCACGAGCAGGACCAGGCCACCGAGGATGCGGGCGAGATCGAGAAGGTCCACGACGGCACCCTACGGCCTCGGCTCGGCCGAGCCGGCGCCACCTGGACGGGCGCCGCTCACCCCTCGACGCGCAGCAGCAGCGCCTCCCGGACGCCGAGCACCCGCATGGCCAGCAGGTCCCCGACCCCCGCCCGGGCGGACACCGTGCCGGCCGGGACCACGTCGTCCGGGCCAGCGGTCACGGCATACCGCCGGCCGTCGAGCTCCAGCTCGGCACGACCGGCGGCGAGGATGTTGCGGACCCAGTCGGTGCCCGGCCCGTAGGGCAGCATCACCGCGAAACCGTCGGGGACGCGGGTCGCTCCCACCGGTGTCGCGTAGGCACGCCCGCTCACCCGTCCGGTGTGCCGCACCACGGCCCAGGGCGCGCCCGGCTGTCCGGCGGTCCGCAGGTTGCGCGGGTTCATGCTGCGTCGCTGCCAGGCCAGCAGCGGGCCGAGCAGGCGCGGGTCCCGCGTGCGGAACCCCCGCACCAGCGCCGCGGTGCCGAGCGCCCCGGCCCCCACGGCCACCACGGCGAGGCGGCGGGAGGTGCTCATCGGCGACCACCGCGCGTGAGCAGCCAGCCGGCGAGGACGAGCTCTCCCACGGCGGCGCAGGCCGACACCACCGGGACCAGGCCGGTGGCGAGCGCGGCATCGGCTCCGAGGGCGGTGCGGACCACCCCGTCCACCGCGTAGGCCGTGGCGCCCAGACCCAGCAGCAGACCCAGCCAGGTCGGCAGCTGCGGGGCCCCGACGAAGGCCGCCGCCAGCACGGCCAGGTGGGTGGCGAAGACCACGAGACCGAGCCGCCAGCAGGCGCTGAAGGCGGACGCGGCGAGCACGGCGGCCGGGGCGTCCCCGGTTGACGACGAGGCGGTCTCGACCGCCACCAGCAGCAGGGCGATCGCGACGACGAAGACCGCGACGTAGACCAGCCGCAGGGTGACCACGAGCGTGGCGAGCCCGGGGGCCGGCGTCGCCAGCACCCGCCCCAGCCCCCAGGCGACGACGACGTCGAGCACGGCGACGGTCAGGAGTCCGAGCACCCCGAGGCGCAACGCCGCCTCCTGCGCCGTGAGGGCCTGGGCGACGGCGGGGGCCTCCCCGGTCAGGGCCGACTGCACGACGAGGTTGGCCGGGATCGCCACCAGTGCCATGAGCAGCAGCGCCGCCCCCGTGACGACGGCTGCCCGACGCCCGGGAGGCCGCTGGTCCACGGCTGCGGTGGCGTCGGAGGCGGTGGTGCTGCGCGAGAGGGTCATGGGTTCGTCCTTTCTCTCGCACGATCATGGCAGAATGTTGTTTATCTTGTAAACACCATCTTTCCTCTAGGCTGCCGAGCGAAAGGAGACCGGCATGCCACGCACCCGCGCCGGCCGTGCGCCGCTGACCCGCGACCGGGTGGTGGCCGCGGCCTCGGACGTCGCCGATGCCGTCGGGACGCAGCGGCTGACGATGCGCCTGGTGGCCGACCGGCTCGACGTGGAGGCGATGGCCCTCTACCGCCACGTGGCGGACAAGGACGACCTGCTCGACGCCCTGGCCGAGCGCGTCCTGGACCGGCTCAACGACGCGGCGGCGCAGCTGCCGGGGCCGGCGCCCGGGACGCCGTGGACCGCCGTGGCGCGGGAGCGGGTGCTCGTCGCCCGGGAGGTGCTCCTCCGGCACCCGTGGGCCCCGCGCCTGGTGCACGAGCGGGGGACCATGGGGCCGGCGACCCTGCGCTGGTTCGACGACCTGAGCGCGGTGCTCTTCACTGGGGGGTGCTCGGCGGACCTCGTGCACCACGCGATGCACGCCCTCGGCACCAGGGCGATCGGCTACAACGCCGAGCTGCTCGACGTCACCCCCACCGGCGCGGAGCAGGACGGCGAGGAGATGCTCTCGGCGATGTCGGCCATGTCCGAGACCTATCCCGCGATCACCCGGATGGTCGCCGAGATCGCGCACGACGCCTCCACCACCCTCGGATGGTGCGACGACCAGGCCGAGTTCGAGTTCGGCCTCGACATCCTGCTGGAGGGCATCGAGCGGCGCCGCGCGGCCGGCGGGGACGGCCCGCCGTCGGGCGCCACGGGGCTGTCCCCGTGACCCGGGCGGTGCCGTCACGCGGCGCCCGGGCGGCACCACGGGACTGGGACGAGGCGTGGCAGGAGGCGCTCTACGGTCCGGCCGGCTTCTACCGCCGCTCCGCGCCGGCGGCCCACTTCGCCACCTCGGCCCAGGGCATACCCGGATCCGGGCGGGTGCTGGCCGAGGCGATCGCCGGCCTGTGCGCGCGGCACGGATGCCGCACCGTCCTGGAAGTGGGTGCCGGACGGGGCGAGCTGCTGGGCCGGCTGCGCGAGGTCGACCCACGGCTGCGGCTCGTCGGCGTCGACGTGGTCCAGCGCCCGGAACAGGCACCGGTCGACGACTGGCTGGTCTCGCCCGGCGGCGGTCGGTTGCCGGAGGGGCTGCGCGACCTGCGGCAGACGCTCGTCCTCGCCCACGAGTGGCTCGACGTGGTGCCGTGCCCGGTGGTGCAGCGGGACGAGCAGCAGGTATGGCGTGCGGTCCAGGTGTCGGCAGCGGCGGACGGGACCTGGCGCGAGAGCACCGGCGCACCCCTGTCGGGGCCGATGCTCGACTGGACGCGGCGGTGGCTCGGGCCGCAGGTGCAGCGGGCGGAGGTCGGCCTCTCCCGCGACCTGGCCCTCGCCGACCTGCTGGGCCGGGTCCGGTCCGGGCTGGTGGTCGCCGTCGACTACGGCCACACGGGCACCGAGCGGCCACCGCGGGGGACGCTGACCGGCTTCCGCGACGGCCGCGAGGTGGAGCCCGTGCCGGACGGCAGCTGCGACCTCACCGCGCACGTCGCCGTCGACGCGCTGGCCGCGTCCGCAGCCGCTCACCTCTCCCCGACCGGACCGGCCTCCGGGGAGGTGCCGACGACCCACCCCGCGGTCCGCCTCGCCACCCAGCGGGACCTGCTGCGCGACCTCCTCGGCGACCCGTCGACCCCCGTGCCGCACGACCTCGCGCGGCGGGACCCCCGGGCATACCTGGGCGCGGTGGCCCGCCGTGCGGCGCTGCAGGCGGTGACCAGCGGCACCCTCGGCGACTTCTGGTGGCTGATGGTCGCGGTCGACGGCGCGGGCAGTGCCGGGGCATAGGGTGGCCGGGTGAGCAGCCGTGACGTCGACGTGACCCTGGGCGCCGCGGGCGTCGGCGGCCTCTCGACCACCGAGATGGTGCTGAACATCGGGCCCCAGCACCCGGCGACCCACGGGGTGCTCCGACTGCGCATCACGGCGGACGGCGAGCGGATCACCGCGGCCGAGCCGGTCATCGGCTACATGCACCGGGGGGCGGAGAAGCTGTTCGAGGTGCGCGACTACCGGCAGATCATGGTGCTGGCCAACCGGCACGACTGGCTGTCCGCCTTCAACAACGAGGTCGGCGTCGCGCTCACCGTCGAGCACCTGCTGGAGATGGAGGTCCCGGAGCGGGCCACCTGGGCGCGCACGCTGCTGTGCGAGCTGGGCCGGGTGCTCAACCACCTGATGTTCCTCGGCTCCTACCCGCACGAGCTCGGGGCGATCACGCCGATGTTCTACTCCTTCCGGGAGCGGGAGGAGATCCAGGCCGTCATGGAGGAGTACTCCGGCGGGCGGATGCACTTCATGGCGACCCGCGTGGGCGGGTTGCTGCACGACCTGCCGGAGGGCTGGTTGGACCGGGTGGACGCGGCCGTGTCCACGGTGCGCTCCCGCCTCCCCGACCTGACCGGGCTGGTCCTGGGCAACGAGATCCTCCAGGGCCGCACCCGTGGGATCGGGGTGCTCGACCTCGACACGGTGCTGGCCTACGGCGTCTCCGGCCCCATCGCCCGCGCCTCCGGACTGGACGTCGACCTGCGCCGGGACGAGCCCTACCTCGCCTACGGCGAGCTGTTCGGCGAGGACGGGCCGGGGCGGGTCGTCACCCGGGAGGCGGGTGACTGCTACGCGCGGCTGGACGTCCTGGTCGAGCAGATCCAGGTGAGCCTCGACCTCGTCGAGGCCTGCACGGCGAGGCTGCGCGACCTCGGCCCGGGGCCGATCAGCAGCCGGCTGCCGAAGAAGCTCAAGGTGCCCGCCGGCGAGCACTACTGCGCCAGCGAGAACCCGCTCGGTCTCAACGGCTACTACCTGGTCAGCCGGGGCGACACGGTGCCGCACCGCCTCAAGCTGCGCTCCGCGTCGTTCAACAACGTGCAGGTGCTGCGCGAGATGCTGCCCGGGACGGTGGTCGCCGACATGGTCGCGATCCTGGGCTCGATGTTCTTCGTCGTCGGCGACATCGACAAGTAGCCGGACGTGGACCTCGCGTCCTGGTGCCGTCCCCCAGGAACCGAGGTCCATCTCGGTGGTCAGGCCCGCAGGACGCTCACGCAGAAGACGGCGTCGTCGCGCCAGGGCCGCAGGTCCCACGTCGCGAAACGGTGCTCGAGCCGCAGCCCGGCCCGCTGTGCGGCGTCGTCCAGGTCGGCCGGGGTGAATCCCCGGACCACCCGGCACCCGACGACCAGGAAGCCGTCGTCGCGCAGGTGGTCCCGCAGCCGCGCGACGACCGTGGCGCGATGCCGCTCGGCCACGAAGTCCATGACGTTCCCCGCGACCAGCGCCCCGTCGAACGGCTCGGGCTGGCCGAGCGCGGCCAGGTCGAGGGCGGCCAGGTCACCGACCAGCCAGGTCGCCCCGGGGTGGTCCTGGCGCGCGGCCCGGACCAGCGCCGGGTCGATGTCGACACCGACGACCTCGTGGCCCAGGCGGGCCAGGTGGCCGCCGTGCCGGCCGGGCCCGCACCCCGCGTCCAGCAGCCGGGCCCCGCGAGGCGCCAGCACGTCCACCAGCCGGGACTCGCCCTCCAGGTCCTGCCCTCCGGCCGCCATCGCCCGGAACCGGTCGACGTACCACCGCGAGTGCTCCGGGTCCTCGAGCCCGGGCCACAGGGTGGTGTCCCGTGACCCCTGCGTCGGCTCGATCGGGACGTGCGGGTCGCGCTCGCTCATGCCGGTCACTGTAGGTCGCCCGCGCCAGCGCCGGCCCGACCGGCGTCAGCCGTAGGCCAGGTCCCCGTCGGCGACGCCGTCGTCATCGTCGTCGTGCTCGGTCGGGGGGATCCGGCACCAGTCCTGCCCGACGTAGCCCGCCACGGACAGCACCAGGGCCGCCACCGCGTGCACCACGCCCCACACCAGCTGCACCCGCTCGCTGGCCACGTCCGCGTTCGGCAGGTGGACCAGCGCGTTCGCGGCATACCACCCGAGCAGGGCGGCGCCACCCAGCGCCGCGGCCTGGGCACCCACGACCGTGCCGCGACCCCGCTGCGGGCTGGGTCGCAGGGTCCCCCTGCCGAGCAGGTAGCGCCGGATCTGCCAGCACATGACCAGCACCAGCAGGGTCACCGCCACGAGCGGCACCAGGCCGATCCAGGAGATCACCGGGTAGCCGCCGCCGAGCGAGCGCACCACCTGGAGCAGCAACCAGCTGGCCATGCCGGCCAGCACCGCCACGATCGCGCCGGTCCCGACGCGCACCCCGTCCACGCCCCTCATCGGGCCTCCTCGACCGGCCGGACGTCCTGCTCCTGGACCGAGGGTATGAGCTCGCGCACCGGCACCACCCGGTCGCCGACCCGCAGGGTCGCCGCGGCGTCGACCTCGGCCCAGGGCACGAGGACGAAAGCACGCTCGTGGCTGCGCGGGTGCGGCAGCAGCAGCGCCGGATCCTCGCTCACCACGTCGGTCCCGGACGCGGGGTCGCCGTACTGCACCAGGTCCAGGTCGAGGGTGCGGGCACCCCACCGCGCCTCACGGGTCCGACCGAAGTCGTCCTCAAGGCGGTGCAGGGCGGCCAGCAGGGACGACGGCGACCGGCTCGTGCGCGCGAGCGCCACGGCGTTGACGTAGTCCGGCTGACCGGTGACCGCCTCGCCCCCGACCGGTGCGGTGACGAAGGTCCTGGAGGCCTGCAGGCGCCGCAGACCGGGCAGCCGTCGCAGCCGCTGGAGCGCCGCCCGCACGGTCGCTGCCGGCTCCTCCCCGTCGAGGCCGGCCAGGTTGGCGCCGAGCGCGATCACCACCGGGACGTCCGTGCGCCGGCGCACGACGACCGCCACGTCGCCGAAGGGCACGCCGACCGGCGCCTGCGGCTTGTGCACGGTCACCTCGACCGCCTCGACCAGCGGCCGGGCGAGCACGCGGGCGGCGATCTGCTCCGCGACGGTCTCGATCAGGTCTCGCGGCTCGCCACCCACCACGGCCACGACGTCCGCCGCGACCTCGCCGTAGTTCACGGTCCGGTCCAGGTCGTCGCTGGCGCCCGCGGGACCCAGGTCGAGGGTCATCGTGACGTCCACGACGAACTCCTGACCCTCCCGCCGCTCGTGCTCGAAGACCCCGTGGTGCCCCTGGGCGCGCACCCCGACGAGTCGGATCTCGTCGCCGCGCCGGTCGCGACGGCTCGGCCCGGTGGGCGTGGTGCCGCTCATCGTCCGGCCCCCTGGGTCAGCTGCCACACCGCGAGCGCGTCCCGGGTGGGCGGCACCTCGTGCACCCGCACCGCCCAGGCGCCTGCCTGCGCGGCGAGCAGGCTGGTGGCGGCGGTGGCGGCGTCCCGCTGCTCCGGCGGTGTCAGCTCGGCCCCGGGTGGCGCCACGCCGGGGCGGGAGGACAGCCGGCCCAGGAAGCGCTTGCGGGAGGTGCCGACCAGCACCGGCAGCCCCAGGGCGACGACCCGGTCCAGACCGGCCAGCAGGCTCCAGTTGTGGTCCGCGTCCTTGGAGAAGCCGAAGCCGGGGTCCAGCACCAGCTGCTCGGTCGCCACGCCCTGGTGCAGCAGCGCATCCACCCGGGCGGACAGCTCGCTGCACACCTCGGCGACCACGTCGTCGTAGTGATGGGTCGCCGTGGCGTCGGTCAGCAGCCCGCGCCAGTGCATGACGACGTAGCGGGCGCCGGTCGCGGCGATCATCGGGCCCATCCGTGCGTCGCCCAGGCCGCCGGACACGTCGTTGACGAGCGCGGCGCCCGCCTCGACGGCGGCCTCGGCCACACCGGCGCGCATCGTGTCGACGGAGACGGCATACCCGCGCTGCGCGAGGGCGGAGACGACGGGCAGCACCCGGTCCAGCTCCTCCTGCTCCGTCGGGCGCGTGCTGCCCGGCCGGGTGGACTCACCGCCGACGTCGACCAGCTCGGCGCCCTGCGCCACCAGCTCCTGCCCCCGCGCGACCGCGGCGTCCGCGTCCAACCAGCGGCCACCGTCGCTGAACGAGTCGGGGGTGACGTTGACCACCCCCATGATCGCGGTATGCGCAGCGCCGGGCACGTCGCTCCTATCGACCGGTGATCAGGCTCATCGCCTCGGCCCGGGTCGCCTGGTTGCGCAGCTGACCCCGGACCGTCGAGGTGATCGTCCGCGCCCCCGGCCGGCGCACCCCGCGCATCGACATGCACAGGTGCTCGGCCTCCACCACCACGAGCACGCCCCGCGGCGCCAGGTGGTCGACCAGGGCGTCCGCGACCTGCGTCGTGAGGCGTTCCTGGACCTGCGGGCGGCGGGCGTAGACGTCGACCAGGCGGGCCAGCTTGGACAGTCCCACGACGTGACCTCCCGGGCCAGGGATGTAGGCCACGTGCGCCGACCCGTGGAAGGGCACCAGGTGGTGCTCGCAGACGCTGTAGAGCTCGATGTCCTTGACCAGGATCATCTCGTCGTGGTCGACGTCGAAGGTGGTCCCCAGCACCTCGGACGGGTCCTGCCCCAGGCCGCCGAAGATCTCGGCGTAGGAGCGGGCCACCCGCGCGGGCGTGAGCTGCAGGCCGTCACGGTCGGGGTCCTCACCGACGGCGAGCAGGATCTCCCGCACCGCCGCCTCCACGCGGGCATGGTCGATGGTGCGCACCACGGGCGCCTCGCCCGCGTCGGCGTCAGGCGTGCCCGGGGTCGACATGGCCGCCCTCCGGCACCTGGACCACCTCGGCGGGCGGATTGTCGTCCTCGGTCTCGGTCAGCGGGTGGTGTCCGTTGGACATGGCCCGCTTCTCCGCGTCGGTCAGCACCGGGCCCGCCTCGTGGATGGTGCGGGCGTCCGAGGACAGCCAGACCGGCCGGACCGGGCGCTTGCGGATGTCCTGGAAGACCTCGGCGATCGCCTCGGCGTTGAGCGTCTCCTTCTCCAGCAGCTCGAGCACGAGCGCGTCGAGGATGTCGCGGTTGTCGTTGAGGGCGTGCCAGGCCTCGTCGTGGGCCGCCTCGATGAGCCGGCGCACCTCCTGGTCCACCACCCCCGCGAGGTTCTCGGAGTAGTCCCGCTCGTGCCCCATGTCGCGACCGAGGAAGACCTCGCCCCCGCCGCTGCCGAGCTTGACCGCCCCCACGCGCTCCGACATACCGAACTGGGTCACCATCTTGCGCGCCAGACCGGTGGCCTTCTCGATGTCGTTGGCGGCACCGGTGGTGGGGTCGTGGAAGACGAGCTCCTCCGCCACCCGGCCACCGAGGGCGTAGGCGAGCTGGTCCAGCAGCTCGTTGCGGGTCGTGGAGTACTTGTCGTCCGAGGGCAGCACCATCGTGTAGCCCAGGGCGCGGCCACGGGGCAGGATGGTCACCTTGCTCACCGGGTCGGTGTGGTTCATCGCCGCGGCGACCAGGGCGTGCCCGCCCTCGTGGTAGGCGGTGATCTTCTTCTCCTTGGCGCTCATCACCCGGGTGCGCTTCTGCGGCCCGGCCATGACGCGGTCGATCGCCTCGTCCAGGTCGCCGTCGATGATCACCTGCTGGTTCTTGCGCGCGGCCAGCAGCGCGGCCTCGTTGAGCACGTTGGCGAGGTCGGCACCGGAGAAGCCCGGCGTCCGGCGTGCCACGGCCATCAGGTCGACGCCGTCGTCCAGCGGCTTGCCCTTGCCGTGCACCTGCAGGATGTGCAGCCGGCCGAGCATGTCCGGCGCCTCGACCGCGATCTGCCGGTCGAACCGGCCGGGGCGCAGCAGGGCCGGGTCGAGGATGTCCGGGCGGTTGGTCGCCGCGATGAGGATGACGTTGGTCTTGACGTCGAAGCCGTCCATCTCGACGAGCAGCTGGTTCAGCGTCTGCTCCCGCTCGTCGTGGCCGCCGCCAAGGCCGGCGCCACGGTGACGGCCGACGGCGTCGATCTCGTCCACGAAGATGATGGCCGGGGCGTTCTCCTTCGCCTGCTCGAAGAGGTCACGCACCCGCGAGGCGCCGACACCGACGAACATCTCGACGAAGTCCGAGCCGGAGATCGAGTAGAACGGCACCCCGGCCTCGCCGGCCACGGCGCGGGCCAGCAAGGTCTTGCCGGTGCCGGGCGGGCCGTAGAGCAGCACGCCCTTGGGGATCTTGGCACCGACCTCGAGGAACTTCCGGGGCTCGGAGAGGAACTCCTTGATCTCGTGCAGCTCCTCGACCGCCTCGTCCGAGCCCGCCACGTCGGCGAAGGTGACCTTGGGCATGTCCTTGGTGGCGAGCTTGGCCTTGGACTTGCCGAACTGCGCCACGCCGCGGCCCCCGCCCTGCATCCGCGTCATCAGCCAGAGGAAGAGCGCGAGGATGAGCAGCAGCGGCAGGAAGTTGAGCAGCATCGAGACGAAGACGTTCTGCCGGGCCGGGTCGTCGGTCCACCGCTCCGAGGGCGGGTTCTCGTCCAGCGCGGCGATGACCTGCGGTCCTCGGGCGTCGACGTAGAAGGCCTGCACCTGGTCGGTCTCCCGGACCTCGTCGCTGGAGTAGGGCTCGGTCAGCGTGAGGTCGAGCCGGTCCGGTGTCACCACGGCCTCCGCGACCTGGCCGTCCTCGATGAGCTGCAGCGCGTCGGCCGTGTCGATGCGGCTGTACGGGCTCTGCGCCAGCAGGGAGTACCAGAGGATGCCCAGGCCCAGGAAGAGGAAGACCCACATCCACGGGCTGGGCTTGGGCCGCTGCTTGGACTTGGGCCTGTTGTTCGGGGCGGTGCTCATGTCAGTGACGTTCGGGGGGCGCACGGGACTCCCCCGGTCCTCCTGGTCGGTGATCCGGCAGTGGTTCTTCCTGCCGCTCAACGCGCGGCAGAAGGTCAGTGTTCCACCTCACCAGGGGCCTGCGCCCCACGGCACCCCCGCAGGGGACCCGTCCCGCCGGATTTCGACTGTGCTTTCCGTCGCCATGGCGAGAGAACCCGTCGTCGAATTCGAGAGGTCGAGGCGTCTGCTGCGGCCCTCCCCCGCCGTCCGACGCACGTGTCAGCGGTGGCGGCTAGGTTGGCCGGTATGACGCACATCGGGGTGATCTTCCCGCCCGACCAGCCGCCGGAGCGGCTCCGCGAGGTGGCGCAGGCGGCCGAGGCTGCCGGCCTGGACGAGCTGTGGCTCTGGGAGGACTGCTTCAAGGAGGCGGGCATCTCCGCGGCGTCCGCCGCCCTGGCCTGGACCTCACGGCTGCGGGTCGGGGTGGCGCTGCTGCCGGTGCCGCTGCGCAACGTCACCCTGACCGCGATGGAGGTCGCGACGCTGGCCCGCCTCTTCCCCGGACGTTTCCTGCCGGCCGTCGGGCACGGCGTCCTGGACTGGATGGGGCAGGCCGGGGCGCGGGTGGAGTCGCCGATGACCCTGCTCCGCGAGTACCTCCACGCGCTGCAGGCGCTCCTCGCCGGGGAGGAGGTGACCGTGTCCGGGCGCTACGTGCAGCTGGACTCCGTGGCCCTCGACTGGCCGCCGGAGCAGGTCCCGCCCGTCCTGGTCGGTGCCTACCGGCCGAAGACCCTGGCGCTGGCCGGCGAGCTGGGTGACGGCGTCGTCGTCGACCAGCCCGAGAACCTCCTGGACGCGGTCCCGCAGGTCCGCGCCGGGAGGGAGGCGAGCGGCCGGGGTGGAGAGCCCGAGGTGCTCGTCTTCGGGACGGTCACCCCGGAGACGGACGCCGAGGAGATCGCCGACCTCGTCCGCCGGCTCTCCCGGGGAGGCGCCCACCGGGTGGCGTTGACGGTGGTGCCGAGCCGCGGCGCGCCACCGGAGGGCGGACCCGCGCTGCTGGACGCGGTCCCCCTCCTGGGGCGGGCCGCCGAGCTGGTCAGGTCCGGGGCGGGCGCTCAGCTGTAGACGTGCGGGGCCAGGGTGCCGATGACCCGCAGGTTGCGGTACTTCTCGTCGTAGTCGAGTCCGTAGCCCACGACGAACTCGTCCGGGATGTCGAACCCGACGTAGCGCGTGTCGATCTCCACCTTCGCCGCCGTCGGCTTGCGCAGCAGGGTGCAGATCTCCAGGCTGGCCGGCCCCCGTGAGCGCAGGTTGGCGCTGATCCACGACAGGGTCAGACCGGAGTCGATGATGTCCTCGACGATGAGCACGTGGCGCCCGGTGATGTCGGTGTCGAGGTCCTTGAGGATCCGCACCACCCCGCTGCTCTTGGTGCCCGAGCCATAGCTCGACACGGCCATCCAGTCCATCTCCGCCGACCCCGGGAGGGCGCGCATGAAGTCGGCCATGACGAGGATCGCTCCCTTGAGCACGCCGATCAGCAGCACGTCCTTGTCGTGGTAGTCGGCCCACACCTGCTCGGCCAGCTCGGCCAGCCGTCCTTGGATGTCCTCCTCGGTGTACAGCACGGTGGCCAGGTCCTCACCCATGTGCTCGGCGTCCACGCAGCCTGCTCCTCATCGATCGTCCGGCGACTCGTCCGGCGCGACGGCTCCCCGCCGCGCCCTGCTCTACGGCCCCCATTCAACTACGCCTCGCGCCGCAGCCACACCCGGTCTCCGGCCCGCCCCGCGCGGACCCCGCCGGGCAGGTGCAGCGGGCCCTGCCCGGACCAGTCGGACACCAGCGCGTCGACGGCCAGGAGGTGCTCGCTGGACAGGTCCGTCCCCGGGCTGCCCGCCTCCCGCGCCAGCCGTCGCCACAGCCGGGTCCGCACGGCCGGGGCGAGCCGGCGCAGCGCGTGGACGTCCCACGGCTGATCCCCCATCTCCCGGTATGCCTGCTCCGCCAGGTCGTCGAGGGCGTCGGCGTCGCCGCGGAGCAGGTCGGCCGAGCGCGCCAGGTTGGCCACCAGGCCGGGGCCGAGCACGCTGTCGAGCTCGGTCAGCGCACGGCGCGCCCGCACCCGGGCGAAGTGCTCGTCCTGGTTGTGCGGGTCGGCGAACGGCGTGACCCCGAGCGCGTCGCAGCAGGCGGCCGTCTGGACCCGGGTGAGCCCCAGCAGAGGGCGGCCGAGGACGACGTCACCGGTCAGCACCCGGTGGTCCGGCATCCCGGCCAGGGAGCGCGCGCCGGACCCGCGCGCCAGGCCGAGCAGCACCTGCTCGGCCTGGTCGTCCCGCGTGTGGCCGAGCAGCACCGCGGCCGCCCCCAGCCGGTCCGCCCAGAAGGCGAGTGCGGCATACCTGGCCTCGCGCGCGTCGGCCTCCGGGCCGGCCGAGGTCGCCCGCACCCCGACCCGGGTCACCTCGACCGAGGCGCCGGCAGGCAGCAGCGACCGGCACCGGTCGGCCGCGACCTGCGCGACCTCGGCCGAGCCCGGCTGCAGGTCGTGGTCGACGACGACGGCCCCGACCCGCAGCCCCCGCCGCGGGCCCTCGAACCCGGTGGCCGCCGCCAGGGCGAGCGAGTCCGCACCCCCGGAGCAGGCCACCAGCACCAGGGCGTCGGGACCCAGCCCGGCCCGGTCGACCCAGCGACGGACGGCGACCCGTGCCGCCGCCACCGCAGGTGCCGGCCCCGGCATGCGACGTCGGCCTCAGCCGTGCACGCGGGCGACCCACGCCTGCGGGTCGGCGATCTCGGTGGGTCGGGGCAGGGTCTCCGGCGCGGTCCAGACCCGGTTGAAGCCGTCCACCCCCACCTGGTCCACGACCCCGCGCACGAAGGCCGCGCCGTCCTTGTACTGCCGCATCTTGGCCTCCATGCCCAGCAGGCGGCGCAGCACCTTGTCGACGTTGCCCGCCCCCTTGCGGCGCTCGGTGAAGCGCCGACGGATGTCCGCCACCGTCGGGATGACCTCCGGACCGACCTCGTCCATCACCACGTCCGCGTGCCCCTCGAGGAGGGACATGATCGCGGTCACCTCGGCCAGCTTCTCCCGCTGCTCCGGCGTGGCCACCACCTGGGTGATGTCCTGCTCGCCGCGGATCACGCCCGGCAGCGCGGACACGATCTCGGCCATCCGCTGCCCCAGCTCCTCCGGCTCCGGCATGACCCGCGCCCCCATGCCGCGCACCCGCTCGATCAGGTGCTCCCGCAGCCAGGGCACCGCCGTGAACTGCACCCGGTGGGTCTCCTCGTGGACCGCGACCCACAGCCGGAAGTCGCCCGGGTCGACCTCGAGCTCCCGCTCGGCCGCGAGGATGTTGGGGGCCACGAACATCAGCGCGGGCGTGCCCTGCGGCGCCAGGTCGTACTGCCCCAGGACCTTGGTGGAGATCCAGGACAGCAGCCCGGCCACCTCGGTGCCCGTCACCTTCGCCGAGATCGACTGCGAGGTGGCACCGAGCTCGGGCAGCTCCCGCCCGGCCCGCTCGGCGCGGGCGCGGTCGGCGACCCGCTTCTTGGCCACCACCTCGTCGAGGACGGGTGCCAGCATCGCCCCCATCGAGGCGGAGTTCGCCCGGATCCAGCCGGCACGGTCCACGACCAGCGCGTCCGGGGTACCCGGTGGCGTCGACAGCCGGGCGGTCCGCGCGACCGGGTCCACGGCCCGCGCGGCCGCGGACCGCAGGTCGGCCACGAGCCCGGCGATCTCAGCCCGGCTCGCCCTCGGCCCGGCCGGCGCCAGGCGGGACGCGGCAGCGGCCGCGAAGTCCCAGTCGACCAGCGCGCTGCCGCGCACCTCGTCCAGCGGCTCGTCGGCGGCCCGCGTCACGTCCTCGCTCATCCCCCGACGGTATGCCGTGGCCCGCCGCTGCGGCGACCCGGGCCGTCCGGCGGGCGACGGCGGGTGGTCACCCCGCCACGTCCGTCCCGGCTAGCACCCGCACCGGGCGAGCTCGGCGACGACCTCGTCCAGCACCGACGCCGCCTCGATCGCGGCCGAACCCTCCTCGATGTCGTCGGCGGTGAGGGCATACACCAGCAGCCGGCCGTCCCGGCTGACCACCGTCCCGGCGAGCGAGCTGACCCCGGGCAGGGAGCCGGTCTTGGCGCGAGCGGTGCCCACCGCGGGGTCGTGCCGGTCCAGGTGGAAGCGGGTCGCGAGGGTGCCGGTGTAGCCGGCGATCGGCAGCCCTCCCGCGGCCAGCACCTCCTGCAGCTCCGGGTGGGACCCGTCCGCGCCCGCCACGAGCACGTCGGCGACGACCTGCACCGGGATGAGCGTGCCGTCGGACAGGCCGCTGGCGTCCACGATCTGCACCCCGGCCATGTCCATCCCGTAGTCCTCGGCGATGGTCTGCCGGATCCACGTCGTGACCGCCTCCTGGTCGGCGCTCCCGCCGTCGGCGGTCGCGGCCTGCCGGGCGAGCTGCTCCACCATCGCGTTGTCGCTGGTCGCGAGGGCCAGGGCCAGCACGTCGCGGGCCGCCGCGGACTCGACGCTGGCCAGCTCGGTCGCGTCCTGCGGCGCCTGCACCTCGTCCGCCCGGGTGTCCCCGTCCCCGGCGCCGACGACCTCGACACCCTCCTCGGCCAGCGCGTCCCGGAAGACCCGCGCCACCTGCTGCTCCGGCGAGGTCGGCGAGGGGTTGAACGGGGTGGCCCGGTCGCCGGACCGCCCGAGCTGCACGATCCGACCGCTCCACCCCTCGCGCACCCAGTGCTCGGACCAGGTCGGCATCTCGTGCGGGCCGGGCACGTGGGACAGGTCGAGGCTCACCCGCACCGGGGTCTCGGCGTCGGTCAGCGCCGCCGCGGTCTGTGCCGCCAGGTCGGCGATCCCGGCGTGCCCGGCGACGGCCTCGGGGTCCCCCGCCCCGTCGGCGAGCAGCATGTCGCCGCCCGCGACGAGGACCACCTCGTCCGGCTCCGCGCCGGACACCACCCTCGTGGTGAAGGTGTGGTCGCCGTCCAGACCGGTGACGATCGCGGCGGCCGCCAGCAGCTTGGTCGTCGAGGCCGGCGTCACCAGTCGCCCCGCGTTGCGGTCGGCCAGCGCCTCCCCCGTCAGCGCGTCCCGGATGGCGACGGCACGGCGGTTGGTACCCCCGAGCCAGGTGCTGGCGAGCTCGTCGTCGATCTCGTCGGCGAGGCGCTCCGGGTCGGGCACCGGGCCGGCGGACACCGGACCCAGCACACCCGTCGGGGCGGACACGCGGGGACGCACCTCCGCCGGGCTGGTGGGCGCCTCGGCGGTGCTCTCCACCGCGTCCGAGGTGGAGGTGGTCGCGTCGTCGTCGACCGCGCGCGGGACGGCGACCGAGGGCACCGCGGCCCCGCTCAGCAGCGCCACCGCGGAGACCGCCGCCAGGGCATACCGTGGTCGGCGTCGGTGCGTGCGGCGCGGGTGCGTCACGGGCGTGCTCGACCTCCGTCGTCAAGACCCTCCAGGATGAGGGACACTGAGGGTCGAGCCTATGCCGTCCCCGAGCCAGAGAGAGCAGCAGATGCAGTTCGACGTGACGATCGAGATCCCGCAGGGCAGCCGCAACAAGTACGAGGTCGACCACGAGACCGGGCGCATCCGGCTGGACCGCATGCTGTTCACCGCCACCCGCTACCCGGCCGACTACGGCTACATCGAGGAGACCCTCGGCGAGGACGGCGACCCGCTGGACGCGTTGGTGCTGCTGGACGAGCCGACCTGGCCCGGCTGCCTCGTGCTGGCGCGACCGATCGGCATGTTCCACATGCGGGACGAGGCGGGTGGCGACGACAAGATCATCTGCGTCCCCGCCGAGGACCCGCGCAAGATGGCGATCCAGAGCCTGGACGACATCGGCACCCACACCCGGCTGGAGATCCAGCACTTCTTCGAGGTCTACAAGGACCTGGAGCCGGGCAAGTCCGTGGAGGGGGCCCACTGGGCCGGCCGCGAGGAGGCCGAGCAGTGCTACCAGGAGGCGGTCAGGCGGGCGCAGGAGCACGGCGTCTCCACCGCGCGCTGGCCGATGCCCAAGCACTGACCTCGCTCCTCCCGCGGCGCCGTGACCTCGGCGCCCGGGAACCGGACGGGGCAGGTCGCCGTCGTAACTGGTGAGCGGGGACACGTGCCCCGCCGCCACCGCGCTAGGCTTGAGGGCGCAGGGCCACCGGCCGAGGTGGTGACGACGGGCGCGGGACGACGCGCCACAAGCAAGGGGAACCGATATGACGAGCGCGACCGAGACGACCGCCGACGACGTGACCGAGGGGGGTCGCAAGACGCCGTGGCTGCTCATCGGCGGCGGTGTCGCCGCTGCTGCCGTGATCGGGGGCGGCACCGCGGCCGCCCTGATGATGGGCGGCGGCGGGGACCGACCGGACAGCGTGCTGCCGGGTGAGGTGGCGGCCTACGCCCAGATCGACCTCGACCCGGCCGCGGGACAGAAGGTGGCTGCGGTCCGCTTCTTCCAGGGCCTGGACAGCGACTTGGAGCAGCGCCTGGCCGACGGCGAGTGGCGCGAGTGGGTCTGGGAGCAGATCGAGGCCGAGGGCGAGGTCCCCGCGGACCTGTCCTTCGAGGAGGACATCGAGCCCTGGCTCGGCGACCGGGCCGGCCTGGCGATGCTGCCCGCCGGCGAGGGCGAGGAGCCGGCCATGGCGGTGGCGCTCCAGGTCAAGGACGGCGACGCCGCGATCGCCTTCCTCGACGAGCACCTGAGCGAGGAGGCCGACGAGGTCGGCTACTACCTCGAGGGTGACTACGTCGTCTTCAGCCAGGCGAGCACCCTGGATGCGGTGCGCTCGGCCGCCGAGGCCGGCAGCCTCGCGGACAACGAGTCCTTCACCTCCGACATGGAGGCGCTCGGCGAGGCCGGGATCATGGCCATGTGGGCCGACATGTCGATGCTCGACGACATCGACCCGAGCAGCCTCAACCCCAGCCTGGAGATGACCGAGGAGCAGCTCGGGATGGGCGCGGAGCAGCCCGAGATCACCGGTCGGGTGGCCGCCACCGTGCGGCTCACGCCGGACGCGATCGAGATGCACGGCGTCAGCCGGGACGTCGCCGGGGTGGAGATGAGCCCCGCGGGCGAGACCGACTCCCTCATCACCCAGCTCCCGGCGGACACCGCCGTGGCGCTCTCGCTGGAGAGCGGCAGCAGCATGGTGCAGTCGATGTGGGACTACTACTCCGAGGACTACTCCGAGCAGCTGCAGGAGGCCGCGGCCGCCGCCGAGGCGGAGGGCTTCTCCCTGCCGGACGACCTCAAGGTCGCGCTCGGTGAGTCGATGAGCCTGGCCGTCGGCCCCGACATCGTCGGCGCGGTCATGAACATGTCGCAGACCGACCCGAGCGTGCCGGCCCTGCCGCTGGCCTACCGGGTCACCACCGACACCGAGCGGGCACAGCAGCTGCTCAACGACAACGGCATGGGCGCCGGTGTGCTCGTCACCCGCGAGGACGACGGCACCCTGACCCTCGGCACCGATCAGTCCTACGTCGACCGGGTCGCCGAGGGCGGGGGTGACACCCTGGGCGACAGCGACCTGTTCACCCGGGCGGTCGCCGACGCGGCGGACGCCCAGTCGACCTTCTACGTCGACGTGGCACCGTTCGAGGAGTTCTACCTGCCCCAGGTCACCGACGAGAAGGCGCGGACCGCGCTGGAGAAGCTCGCCGCGATCGGCGTCTCGAACGTCGTCGAGGAGGGTGGCGACGGCCGCTTCACCATGCGGATGGTGGCCGACGAGGAGTGAGGACGAGGCGCTGCGGCACGGTCCGCAGCGCCGCGCACGTCCGCGAGCGGTCCCCGGCACCTGTGCCGGGGGCCGCTCGCCCGTTCCGGTCCGACGCAGGTTTGGGGCGGGCCCACCTCGTTCGGTATCCTCGTCGGGTTGCCCTCCGGGCAGCGCGCCGCCTTAGCTCAGTCGGCCAGAGCGATTCACTCGTAATGAATAGGTCGGGGGTTCGATTCCCCCAGGCGGCTCCCACAGCAGCACACCGACGCCCTCGCATCCCGCGGGGGCGTCGGTGCTTCTCTCAGCAGGTGGTGCCCTCCTCGGGCACGGTGCCCTCGAGCAGATAGGCGTCGACCACGTCGTCGATGCAGTCGTTGGAGCGACCGTAGGCCGTGTGCCCGTCACCGTCGTAGGTCAGCAGCACGCCGGAGTCCAGGGTCTCGGCGAGACCCTCGGCCCACTCGTAGGGGGTCGCCGGGTCACGGGTCGTGCCGATGACCAGGATCGGGTCCGCGCCCGCCGCGGAGTAGTCCTCCACGGTCTCCACCGCCTCGGCCGGCCAGAACGCGCACGCCCCCTCACCCGCGAGGTACCGGCCCCACGTCCGGGACGCCTCCTCGAACTGCTGCTCCACCGCGGCGGAGTCGAGGTCCTCCCCGTCGGCGTCCACGGGCCGGTCCAGGCAGTTGACCGCGTAGATCGCCTGCATGGTGTTGCCGTCGTAGCTGCCGTCGCTGCCGCGGCTGGCGTAGAGGTTCGCCAGGAACATCATGATCGTCCCGTCCCCGTCGAAGGCCCGCTCGAAGGCCTGCGTCAGCAGCGGCCAGTACTGCTCGGTGTACATCGCCGCGATGATGCCGTACATGCCCCAGCCCTCGGTCAGCTCCGGCGCGGCGTCGCCCTCGACCGGGAGGGGCGCGGTGTCCAGCTCGTCCAGGAAGGCCGGGATGCGCGCCATGGCCGACTCCACGTCACTGCCGAGCGGGCACTCGCCGCTCGCGACGCAGTTCTCGACGTAGGCCCGGGTGGCCCGCTCGAACCCCGCCGCCTGGCCCAGCCCCATCTCCAGCTCGCTCAGGTCCGGCTCGATCGCACCGTCCAGCACCAGGGCTCCGACCCGGTCGGGGAAGAGCGAGGCATAGGTGGTGCCCAGGAAGGTGCCGTAGGACGCGCCGTAGTAATCGAGCTGCTCCTCGCCCAGCGCGGCGCGCAGGACGTCGATGTCGCGGGCGGCCTCCACCGTCGAGACGTGACCCAGCAGGTCCGGTGCGCTCTCGCCGCAGGCCTGGGCGAAGTCCTCGACCAGCTGGGTCGAGGCCTCCTCCTCGGCGGCGTCGTCCGGCGAGGGGTCGGAGGAGAGGAACTCATCCATCTGCTCGTCCTCGAAGCAGGTCACCGGCGCCGAGCGCCCGACGCCGCGCGGGTCGAAGCCGACGACGTCGTAGGCCTCCCGGACCTCGCCCGAGATGGCCATCCCCGACATCATCGCGTAGTCCACGCCCGAGGCCCCCGGGCCCCCGGGGTTGACCACCAGGGAGCCGGTGGCCTCACCCGAGGCCGGCGAGCGCAGCAGCGCCAGGTCGATGGTCTGCCCGTCCGGCTCCGCGTAGTCCATCGGGACGGTGAGCGAGGCACACTCGAAGTCGCCCTGGCAGCTGCTCCACGTCAGACGCTGCGAGTAGTAGTCCTCGAGCCCCTCGGGCGCACCGTCGGCCAACGGGGTCGAGGTCGCGGTCGGCCCGGCCGACCCGCCCTCCGACGTCGCCTGCCCGTCCGCCGGCTCGTCGGTGTCCGGAGCCCCGGGCGTGCAGGCCACCACCACCGAGAGCGCACTCAGGCCGGCCACCAGCCTGGCCGTCGTCGAGATCCGCACGTCGGATGTCCTCCCTCGCTCGTCGTCTCACCCCCGGGGCAAGAGCAACCCAATCATCATCGCTTCCAGGACCAGCAGCGGCGCGCCGTTGGCGATGAGCCGCTGCCGCGCCTCGCCGATCGTCTCCAGCGCGAGCAACAGCTGCTCCGCAGAGAAGGAACGAGCGAGCAGCTGGATCTGCTCCGGCTCGCTCGCGTTGACCCGGTCCAGCCCCGACCCGGCGGTGACGAGCAGGGCGTCCCGGTAGACCGAGGCGAGGTCGGTCAGGGCGGCGTCGATGCTGTCGTGCTGCTGCCGCCTGGCCTCCGCCTTGAGCCGGTCGTCCAGCCGGCGCAGGTGGGCCCGCACCGAGGGAGGCTGGGTGCGGGCGGTGAGGTCGGCACCGAGCTGGGTCAGCAGCTCGCGACGCTGCTCCTCGGCGTGGTCCGCGGACGTGGCCTTGGCCCCCTCGCCGGCCTCGTCCACCAGGTCCTGCGCCGCGCGCAGGGCGTCACCGAGCGAGGCCAGGCCGGTCGGGATCGAGGTGATCTCGCGGCGCCGCGCGCGGGCGTGCTCGTCGGTGGCCAGCCTCCTGGCGATCCCGATGTGGCTCTGCGCGGCGCGGGCGGCGTAGTGCGCCATGGACGGGTCGATCCCGTCCCGTGAGATGAGCAGGTCGGCGACGGCGTGCGGCGAGGGGGTGCCCAGCCGCACGTGACGGCACCGGGACCGGACGGTCACGAGCACGTCCTCCAGCGAGGGTGCGCACAGCATCCAGACCGTGCGGGCGGTGGGCTCCTCCAGCGACTTCAGCAGGGTGTTGGCCGAGTGGTCGTTGAGCCGGTCGGCGTCCTCGACGACCATCACCCGCCAGCGTCCCAGGCTGGGTCGTGCCTGCGCCTCCAGGACCAGCTCCCGCGCCTCGCCGACCTTGATGAAGGTCTGGTCGGTGTCGACGACGCGGACGTCGGGATGACTGCCGGCCATCACCATCCGGCACGGCTGGCACTCCCCGCAGCCGACCTGGACGCCGCCCGCCCCCTCGCACTGCAGGGCGGCGGCGAAGGTGCGGGCCGCGACCGACCTGCCCGAGCCCGGTGGTCCGGTGAACAACCAGGCATGGGTCATCGCTGCCGGCTCCGTCGACGCCCGCCGCAGCGTGGACACCACGCGGGGCTGCCCGACCAGCTGGTCGAAGACGCTCATCGGCGCTCCAGCAGCTCGCGGACGCGCTCCCGGACGGCCGACTCGATCGCCGGCTGCGGCTCCTGCGCGTCGAGGACGAGGTAGCGCTCCGGCTGCTGCCCGGCCAGGTCCAGGAAGCCGCGGCGCACCCGGAGGTGGAAGTCGTCGCCCTCCCGCTCCACCCGGTCGTGCGTCGCGCCACGACGCAGCCGGCCCTGCTCGGGACTGACGTCGAGCACCACGGTCAGGTCGGGGAGCAGCCCCTCCACGGCCCAGAGCGAGAGATCCCGCACCTCCCCGTGGCCGAGCTCCCGGGCGGCGCCCTGGTAGGCCACGGAGGAGTCGAGGTAGCGGTCCGTGATGACGATCTCGCCCGCCTCGAGCGCCGGCCGGACCACGGTGGCGACGTGGTGCGCGCGGTCCGCGGCGAAGATCAGCGCCTCCGCCCGCGCGGTGACCGACCCGTCCTCCCCGTGGAGCACCAGCTCGCGCAGCGAGCGCCCCAGCCCGGTCCCGCCGGGCTCCCGGGTGCGGCGGACGGCATACCCCTGCTCTCCCAGCCAGCGCGCCAGCGCGTCGGCCTGGGTCGACTTCCCCGCCCCGTCCCCGCCCTCGACCGCGAGGAACAGCCCCCGCCTGCCACCTCGGGGGGCGTCGGCGGGCGGCTGGTCGGTCACGTGGGCAGCCTACGGGACGGGTGTGACGGTGGCCGCGGCCCTTCCACAGCCGCACCTGACGGCCCTGCCCCCGGTGGGTCAGGGCCGTCAGGGATGGTGTCCGCGGCTCACGCCCGTGCGGCGTTGGCGACGACGGCGTCCCGCACGAACTGCGCCAGACCGGGCGCGATGTCCTCGTAGGTCTGGGAGAACCGCGGGTCGTCGACGTACATCTGCGCGATGTTGGCGTGCATCTCCCGCGGGCAGTCGTAGAACCACCGGCAGATCTGCTGCCGCGCCTCCTCGGCGGCGTCCATCGCGGCCACCGACGTGGCGTCCACGTCGCCCTGGAGCAGCTCCACGAAGCGGGCGTTGACCTGGTCCTGCTCGACCTTGATCTGCTCCCACTGCTCCTTGGTGTAGCCCTTGGTCCGCCGGTTCGACTCCTTCCAGGCGTCGGTCTCGCCCCACCGCTGCTCGGCCTCGGCCTGGTAGTCGTCGAAGTTGTCGGTGAAGCTGTCACCGAAGATCTCTCGTTGCTCCTCGTGGGTGATCCTGTATCCGCTCATCTCACTCTCCATCGCTGCGTCGATCGACCGCACGAGCTCGGTGAGCTCGCCGATCCGGTCCGTGATCGTGTCCCGCTGACGGCGCAGGTGCTCGACGACGTCGGCATCCTGCTCCAGCAGCTCGGCCACCTGGTCCAGCCCGAAGCCGAGCCGGCGGTAGACGACGACGTGCTGCAGCCGCATCAGGTCGTCCTCGGTGTAGAGGCGGTAGCCGGCGAAGCTGCGCTCGCTGGGCACCACGAGTCCGATCTCGTCGTAGTGGTGCAGGGTGCGCACGCTGACGCCGACCTGCTCGGCCACCTGGCCGACGGTCGAGCGCTGCAGATCCGTCATCTCGATCACGCTCCCGAGCATGGAGCCTCACGGCGCGTGAGGGTCAAGCCTGTTCGGGACCTCCGCCCTCGGCGGACGTCATCGTGCCCCTGCCCCGCAGCGACTCGAAGATGAGCGAGGTCTCGGCGTGCAGCACGCCCGGCCGGTTGGTCAGGTGGTCGAGCACGAAGTCGCGCAGCGCGTCGGCACTCGGCACGGCGACGTGCACGTAGTAGTCGATCGCGCCGGACACGTGGAACGCCCCCAGGACTCCCGGGAGCTCCGGCACCTCACGGGTGAACTCCTCGAAGTTGGTCCGCCGGTGGCCGCCGAACCGGATGGCGATCATGGCCTCGACGGGTCGACCGACCGCCACCGGGTCGATGTCCGCATGGATCCCGCGGACGACGCCCCGCTCACGGAGCGAACGCACCCGCACCAGGCAGGTGGACTCGGCGATCCCCACCTCCCGCGCGAGCATGGCGTTCGACATCCGCCCGTCGACCTCGAGCAACCGCACCAGCGCCAGGTCGGTCTCGTCCAGCGGCTTCTCGTCACGAGGATTCTTCGGCACGACAGACAGTATGCCCGCACCCGCCGCAGATGACGCAGCCCGGCCGCGCAGGGGATCGCGACCGGGCTGCGGGCCTGGGGCTACTCCAGCGTGCGCAGCAGGTCGAGCACGTCGTCGTCGATGGCCGCGTCCCCTCCGAGCACGTGGACCACCCCGGGCTCGAGCCGCTCCAGCGCGGTCCACGTCACGGGGGGCACAGAGTCCTGCCGAACCAGCAGCATGGGCGCGTCCTGCGCGCCCGCCACGGCGGCGCCGGCGAGGGCGTCCGGCCAGTTCTGCCCGCTCGCGACGAACACGTCCGCCGCCGTCGGGTGGTCCTCCGCGAGGAGCGCGGCGGTGTGGAAGCGGTCGTCACCGGCGACCCGGGTCACCTCGCCGTAGGCGCCCAACGCGATGGCGACGCTCTCCTCGACGGCCCCCGTGCCCCCGAGCAGCACGATCTGCTCGACGCCCAGGTCGGTGAGGGCCTGCGCCGTCGCCGCGGGCACCGAGCCCGGGCGGACCAGCAGCACGGGTGCGTCCACGGCACCCGCGCGGGCGGCACCCGCCAGGGCGTCCGGGTAGTTCAGCCCGGTCGCGACGTAGGCCGTCCCGGCGGACCCGAACTCGGCCGCCACACGGGCCGCCGTGCCGTACCGGTCGGTGCCGGCCAACCGTCTCGCCGGGGCCTGCGCCGCGTCCGCGGCAGCCTCCACGACCGCGTCCTCGACCGCGCCGTCGCCGCCCAGCACGACGACCTCGGCCGGGTTGAGCCGTTGCAGCTCGGCGGAGGTCACGGCCGGGAGCACGTCCGGCTCGGTCAGCAGCACCGGGACCTCCACGCTCCCGGCGAGCGCCGCGCCGGCGAGCGCGTCCGGGAAGTCCGCCCCGGTGGACAGCAGCACCGACTCGACACCGGGTGCATACCGCTGGGAGAGCTCGACGGCCGTGCCGTAGCGGTCCTCCCCGGCGATCCGCACCACCTCCGGGTGGATCGGGCCGGGGTCCGGCTCGCACCCGGCGTCCAGCAGGGCGAAGTCGGTCTCCACCACCTGGCCGCGCAGCGGGTCCACCAGGGCCTGCTCCGGCCGGTAGCCACCCGCCGACGCGATCAGCTCCAGCTCACCGACACGGGTGTCGATCCACCGGGCATACCGGCCCTCGACGTCGGTGACCCAGCGCCACCGGGGGTCCTCCATCCGCGTCGGCGCCGCGTCGACCGTGGCGCCCGGCAGCGGCGATCCGGCACCCTCGCAGTCCGCACCGGTGACCAGGCCGGTCAGCTTGCCCCACGTGGCGGGCGGGAGCACGGTCATCTCCACCTCGGTGGTCGGAGCCGTGCCGGGCATGCCGCCCCCGGCCTCGATCCCGGCGGTGTAGGTGCCCGGCTGCGCCACCTCGCCGGACGTGGTGACCTCCACCGTCGCCGACTCACCGGCGGCGAGGGACAGCTCGGTCTGGCTCAGCGAGAGCCAGGGCACGTCCGCGCCCGCGTCGTCGCAGAGGTCGTAGCCCGGCAGCAGCTCGACCACGTCGCTGAAGCCCTGGTCGCTCTGGCCTCCGACGAGGGCGAATCCGCAGGCGCCCGCACCGCGGAAGGACGGAGTGTTGGGGTTGGGCAGGTCGCTCCACGTGTCGGCCGCCGGGTCGTAGGCGAAGGCGTCGTTCGTCACGGCACCCGCCTGCAGCCCGCCGGTGAGGACGAGCTGGTCGTTGGCTCCGGCGTAGGCCGCGCCCCACGCGTCCACGGGGGCGTCGGCGACCTGGGTCCACGAGTCGGCGTCCGGGTCGTAGGCGTAGGTCGCGGAGGTGGAGACCTCGCCGTCACCCACGCCGCCGGCGCAGATCACCCGGCCGTCGATCCCGGCGCAGGAGGGGTAGGCGATCGGCTGCGGGTAGTCGGCGAGCGTCGTCCAGGAGTCGGTCGCCGGGTCGTAGGCGGCCGTGGTCGCCGAGGTCGGGTCGCACATGTCGGTGGTGCACCCGCCGACCGAGTAGAGCAGACCGCCGAGGGTCGCCTGACCGGCCCACGTCACCGCGACGGGCGCGTCCGCCAGCTGGGTCCACTCGTCCGCCTCCGGCGCGTAGGCGTAGGTCCCGGTCTGCGCGACCCCGCTGCTGTCCCACCCACCGGCGGCCACGATCCTCCCGTCGAGCGCTCCGACGGTGGGCGCCATCAGCGGCAGCGGCAGGTCCGCGACCTGCACCCACTCCATCGTCGCCGGGTCGTAGCGGTGGGTGGCCGGCGTGGGTTCGTTGCCGTCGAAGCCGCCGAAGGTGTACCAGGTGCCGTCGAGGTTCACCACGCCGTTGTCCACGATCGGCGTCGGCAGCGGCGTGAGCTCGGTCCACGGCTCCTCGTGCGGCCGGCGGTCGGCGGGCCCGTCCTCGGACCGCTGCGGCGACAGGTATGCGCCCACGAACGGGTCGACGTCCGCCGTCCGGGTGGGGGCCCCTGCGGCCTGCCCCTCGCCCAGGGTCGTGACGCGGCTCCCGTCGGCGCGCAGCAGCTCCACGCCGCCGCGCACCTCCTCCAGGGTCACCTCGGCGGGACCGGTGCCGGTGTTGGTCACGGTCAGCTCCGCGGTCTCCGCGTCGTCGCCGAGCGTGACCTCGGTCTCGATCCGCTGCGGGTCCAGCTCGAGCAGGCCCCCGTCGAGGACGAAGTCGGCCCGCACGGCGCCGCCACCGACCACGGCGACGTCCTGGGCGGCCGGCGCGAACCCGCGGGCGGAGGCCTCGAACGGGTGGTCCCCGGACACGCTGCTGAACAGCCAGTAGAAGCCGTCCTCCTGGCCCTCGTCGGCCGGGGTCGCCCGGCTGACCCCGGTGTCCTCCGGGACGTCGAGGCTGGTGATCGTCGCACCGGTGACGGCAGACCCGTCGGCGGTGGCGGAGACGTTGCCCACGACATACCCCCCGTCACCGACGGGCACGCAGGAGCGGCTGCCGACGAAGACGTCGTCCACCTCCCAGAACCAGGCGTAGAAGGCGTCGTAGTAGTGCCACCGCACCCGGACCTGGCTCTCCCCCGCCGCCATCGGCAGCGGCACGACGGCCTCGGCGCCCTCGACCGGGGTGGTGTAGGTGGTCACCGTGGTCCAGCTGGCACCACCGTCGACGCTGACGTCCAGGTCGGCGCTCTCGCCCAGCGGGAGGTAGAAGTGGTTGAAGCTCAGGCTGGGGTCCGCGTAGGCGCTGAGATCCAGCACGGGCGAGACCAGCGAGGTGTCCTGCTCCCCCTCCGGCCCGTAGGAGTCGGAGTTGACGATGGCGAACGGGCCCTCGCCCCCGGTGAGGTTCGGCGGGTCGGCGTCGCCCTCGTCGATGGTCCACACCTGGCCGTTGTCCAGGTTGTCGTCGACCTCCCAGCCGGCCGGGAGCACCCCGCCGTCGAAGCTCTCGGCGAGCACGGCGTCGGCGGTCGCCTCGTACCCGGGTGCCAGGCAGGACGCGGCGTCGACCGGCACGGCCACGTCCACGACCGCGTCGCCGGTCACCGTCACCGCCTCCTCGACCACGAGGTAGCCGGGGTACTGCACCACGACCTCCATGGTCACGTCGGCGCCGACCGGCACGTCGATGGAGTAGCTGCCGTCCACCGGGTCGGTGAAGGTGAGCAGCGACTCCCCGGCGACCGCCACCTGCGCATACAGCGGGAAGCCGTGACCCGAGCCGTCGGTGACGGTCCCGCTGACCGTCCCGGTCTCCGCGGGATCCAGGGCGAAGTCCTGGGTGACCGTGTCGTCGACCGGCACGCTGACCGCCGCCGAGGCCGAGACCCAGCCGAACCGGGACGCGGTCACGGTGTAGTCGCCCGAGCTCACCAGCGCGCGGTAGGTGCCGTCGGCACCGGTGGAGAGCACCCGCTCCAGCGGTCCGGCCAGCTCGACGCTGGCCCCCGCCAGCGGGTCGCCGGACGCGGCGTCGGTGACCGTGCCCTCGACATACCCCACGTCTCCCCGGGGTGCGGCCTGCACCAGCGCCAGGGCGTCGAGCCTGCCCTCCCCGAAGACGTTGTTGTCCTCGTCCGTGCCGCCGCACTGGTCGTCCGGGTTGTCCGTCGCCGTCCCGTCCAGGAGGGCGCGGGTGCCCTCGATGTCACCGACCAGCTGGGGGGAGCTGGCCCACACGAGCGCGATCGCCCCCGCCACGTGCGGGGACGCCATCGAGGTGCCGGAGAAGTAGGCGTAGTCGTTGCCGGGGACCGACGAGCGCACCGCCGTGCCGGGGGCGGAGATGTTCGGCTTGGTCTCGCCGTCCTGCCCGGCGCCACGGCTGGAGTCCGGGTTGATCTCGTGCGCCGCGTCGTAGTTGCCGACCGAGTAGTTGACGATCCGGCTGCCCGGCGAGCCCGACGTCTCGCACCCGGGACCGATGTTGCCGTTGGCCCAGACCCCGAACTGGCCCGCGGCCGCCCAGGCCAGCGACACGTCCTCCATGAAGGGGTCGTTCGACGGCAGCCCCGTGCCCCACGAGTTGTTGATGACGTGCGGCCGCATCGCCGGGTCCGGGTCGGAGCCGTCGATCCGGGTCGGGGCGAGCATCCACTCGCCCGAGGAGATCAGCGCCTGGTCGCTCGGGCAGCAGCCGTTCGCCGCGATCCACCGCGCCCCGGGGGCCACACCGATCTGGTTGTCGCCACCGTCGTCGCCGACCATGGTGCCGGTGACGTGCGACCCGTGGGCGTCGAAGTCCGCCGGCTCCTCCGGCGAGAAGCCCGCGGCGTCGAACCAGTTGTAGTCGTGGTCGAAGGACCCGTCACCGTTGTTGCCGCGGTATGCCCCCACCAGGGCCGGGTGGTCGTACTGCACCCCCGTGTCGATGGTCGCCACCACGATGCCCTCACCGGTGATGCCGAACTCGGACCAGACGTCGTCCGCGTTGACGTCGGAGACGCCCCACTCGACCGCCGCCGGCCCCACCAGGTCCGAGGTGACCGGCTCCACCTCGGGCGTCTCGTAGCTGATGGTGGGATAGATCCCCTCCACCTCGTCCTGCCCCGCCAGCTCCAGCGCGAGGGACTCGGTGCCACCGGTGACGTGCACGGCGTTGGTGATCCAGAAGCTCCGGTAGGTCGCACCCGCCGCCTCGAGCTCGGCGACGACCTCCCGCTGGCTCGCCTCGGCGGTGCTGGTGAGCGCGTCGTAGACGCCCTGCCCGCGCGCGCCCCAGTCGCGCACCCCCTCGAAGGCGCTCAGATCGGGTCGTTCCCCCAGCCGCACCCAGAAGTCGGTGCGACCGACCTCGTCGAACTCGGCCGACAGACCCTGCTGGATCTTCTCCCGCGCCTCCGGCCCGGGGGCGGCCTGCACCGGGGCGGCCACCACGGCCCCGGTGACCACCAGCCCGACGCCGCACACCCCGGCGACCACCCTGCGCCATGCCCCTGCAACCATGTCGTCCGCCTCCCGGCCTCGGTCCACCCACCGTCGGGTAGGACGAAACCCTAGGGAGGCCCACGCACGGCCGACAGGGCCTGGATGGGGCAGTTATGGGGCAATGCGGGTGAGCACCGTGGCGACGTCGGGCCGGTCCGTCGCCTGGAACCCCACGCCGCGGATCGTCCGGATGTCCACCGGCATACCCGCCTCGGCCAGCTTGCGCCGGAGCCGCTTGATCACCGACCGGACCTGCGCGCCGTCACCGACGAAGCCGGTCGCCCACACGTCCCGGGTGAGCTCGGGGATGGACCACACGTGCTTCTGGTCCGAGCTGAGCAGGGTGAGGGTCTCGAACTCCAGCGGGGTCAGGCGCAGGCTGCGCCCCCGCCAGCGCAGGACGCGGGCCTCCGGGTCCAGGTCGACCCCGGGACCGACCGCGGCGCAGACCGAGTCGGCGGCGCCGGAGTCCAGCAGCTCTCGCGCACGCTCACGGGTCCCGGCCAGCACCACGCACACGTCGTCGGGCAGCAGGCCCAGCAACCGCTCCTGCTCGCACCGCGTGGCGGCCACCACGATCACCACGGTGCGTCCGGTGGTCCGCGCTAGGTCGTCGACATCGCTCATGTCCCCTGCCCTGTTCCTCTGTGTCCCCTGCCCGCGTGGCCCTGACTCTAGGGCGAGGTGAGGCTGCAGCACCAGCGGTGCGGCAGCAGGCCGTCGTCGTTGCACGACCCGTCGTCAAAGCCACTTTTCCCCGGTGATTCTGAGTCTTTCTTGATTCCCGACCGCAGGTTCTGCATCATGGGTGGATGACGTCGCAGCATCCCGATCTCGACACCCGCGCGGTCCACGCCGGACGCGCCGACCTGACCGCCCTCGGGGTGCACGTCCCCCCGATCGACCTGTCCAGCACCTACCCGCTGCCGGACGTCGAGGCCGGGGGTGAGGCCTACGACCAGATGGCGGGCGGCGGCCCGCGGCAGGAGGGTCAGACGGCCGTCTACCAGCGGCTCTGGAGCCCCGGCGTGGCCCGCTTCGAGGAGGCGCTGGCCGAGCTGGAGGGCGGAGCGGCCGGCGTGGCCTTCGCGTCCGGGATGGCTGCGCTCAGCGCGGTGCTCCTCGCCTGCGTGGGGGCGGGCACACCGCACGTCGTGGCCGTGCGCCCGCTCTACGGCGGCTCGGACCACCTGCTGGCGACGGGGATGCTCGGCACGCGCGTCACCTGGACCGACGCCGACGGCGTGGCCGAGGCACTGACGGCCGACACGGGCCTGGTGATCGTCGAGACCCCGGCCAACCCGACCCTCGACCTGGTCGACCTCCAGGAGGTCGTGGCCGCCGCGGGCGACGTCCCCGTCCTGGTGGACAACACCTTCGCGACCCCGGTGCTGCAGCGGCCGCTCGAGCTCGGCGCGACCATCGTCCTGCACTCGGTGACCAAGTTCCTCGCCGGGCACGGCGACGTGCTCGCGGGGGCGGTCGTCACGTGCGAGGCGTGGGCGCAGCGGATCCGGCCGGTGCGGGCGATCACCGGCGCGGTCCTGCACCCGCTCTCGGCCTACCTCGCCCACCGGGGGCTGCAGACGCTGCCGCTGCGGGTGCGTGCGCAGCAGGAGGGCGCGCAGGTGCTGGCGCGCTGGCTGCGGGGCCACCCCGGCGTCGAGCGGGTCCACTACCCCGGCACCGACGGCGACCCGCGCCGGCTGATCGGCCGTCAGATGGCCGGGCCCGGTGCGGTGCTGGCCTTCGACGTGGGCAGCTACGAGCGGGCCGCCGCAGTGGCGGGATCCTGCCGGCTGATCACCCACGCCGTCTCGCTCGGCGGGGTGGACTCCCTGCTGCAGCACCCGGCCGCCCTCACCCACCGCCCGGTGGCCGACGAGGCCAAGCCGGGCGCCGGCATCCTGCGGCTGTCCGTGGGCCTGGAGGCCCCGGAGGACCTCATCGCCGACCTGGACGCCGCCCTGCTGGAGGCGGCCGCCACCACGGGCGGGCTGGTGCCCGAAGGTCGAGGAGCGGGCACGGCTACGTCGCAGCTGCTGGAGCCGGCCCACCGGTGACCGCGCGGCCCGTGGGGCCGCCGGCCCTCAGGCCTTCTTGGCGCTGCTCCGGCCCTTCTTCGCGGGTGCCTTCCGGGTGGTCCGCTTGCGGGTCGTCGGGCCCTTGGCCCGCTTCTCGGCGATCAGCTCGAAGGCCCGCTCCTCGGTGAGCGACTCCGGTTCGTCACCCTTGCGCAGGGTGGCATTGGTCTCCCCGTCGGTGACGTACGGACCGAAGCGGCCGTCCTTGACGACGACCTTCTTGCCGGACACCGGGTCCTCTCCGAACTCGGCGAGCGGCGGCTTGGCCGCACCACGGCCGCGCTGCTTGGGCTGGGCGTAGATCGCGAGTGCCTCGTCCAGGGTGATGTCGAAGATCTGCGCCTCGGTCTCGAGCGAGCGGCTGTCGGTGCCCTTCTTCAGATAGGGGCCGTAGCGGCCGTTCTGCGCCGTGATGTCGACCCCCTCCGCGTCCTGCCCGACCACGCGGGGCAGCGACAGCAGGCGCAGCGCGGTGTCCAGCTCGATGGTCGCCAGATCCATGTCCTGGAAGAGCGAGCCGGTGCGCGGCTTGACCTTGGCCTTCTTCTTCGCACCCTTCGCCGTGTCGCCGGGGTCCTCCTCGATGACCTCGGTGACGTACGGGCCGTAGCGGCCGTTCTTGGCCACGACCTCCCGGCCGGTCTCCGGGTCGGTCCCGAGGACCCGGCCGTCGTCGGCGGCGGCCGCGAGCAGCTCCTGCGCCTTGGCACCGGTCATCTCGTCCGGGGCGATGTCGTCCGGCACGGTGGCCCGGCGCGGGGTCTCGCCGTCCTCACCGGGCAGCTCGACGTAGGGGCCGTACCGGCCGACCCGCACGATCGTGCCGTCCGACGTCTGCACCGCGGAGACGGCCCGGGCGTCGATCTCGCCCAGGTCGGCGACGAGGTCGCGCAGCCCCTCTCCGGACGCCGCCTGGTCACCGAAGTAGAACCGTTGCAGCCAGGCCACCCGCTGCTCGTCGCCCCGGGCGATCTTGTCCAGGTCCTCCTCCATGCTCGCGGTGAAGTCGTAGTCCACCAGCCGGGGGAAGTGCTGCTCGAGCAGCTGGGTGACGGCGAAGGCCAGCCAGGTCGGCACGAGCGCCGACCCCTTGGTCCGCACGTAGCCCCGGTCCTGGATCGTCCCGACCGTGGCGGCATACGTCGACGGCCGTCCGATCCCCCGCTCCTCGAGCGCCTTGACCAGGGTGGCCTCGGTGTAGCGGGCCGGCGGGCTGGTCTGGTGACCCTGCGCCTCGGCGCGCAGCGTCTCCAGGGAGACGCCCTCGCTCAGCCTGGGCAGCCGCATACCCATCTGCGAGTCCTCGCCGTAGCGGCTCTCATCGCGCCCCTCCTCGTAGGCCGCGAGGAACCCGCGGAAGGTGATGACGGTGCCGGAGGCGGAGTACTCGGCGCTGGAGTAGGCCGTGCCTCCTGCCCCGGTGCCCTCAGGCAGCGTCGCGGTCAGCTTGACGCTGGCGGTGGAGCCCTTCGCGTCAGCCATCTGGGAGGCCACGGTGCGCTTCCAGATCAGCTCGTAGAGGGCATACTCCTGGCCCCGCAGCTCCCCGGCGACCTGGGCCGGGGTGCGGAACGAGTCGCCCGCCGGGCGCACCGCCTCGTGCGCCTCCTGCGCGTTCTTCGACTTCTTCCCGTAGACCCGCGGGCTCTCCGGCACGTAGTCCGCGCCGTACATGTCCCGGGCCTGGCGCCGGGCCGCGCCCACCGCCTCGCTCGACAGGCTGGTCGAGTCGGTCCGCATGTAGGTGATGTAGCCGCCCTCGTAGAGCCGCTGCGCGGTGCGCATCGTGGTCTGGCTGTTCATCCGCAGCTTGCGCGACGCCTCCTGCTGCAGCGTCGACGTCGTGAACGGTGCGGACGGGCGCCGGGTGTAGGGCTTCTCCGACACCTCGCGGACCGCGACCTGCGCCTCGCGGGTGCCGTCGGCGATCGCCTCGGCCGCGCCCGCGTCCAGCTGCACCGCGTTCGTCGTCTTCAGCGTGCCGTCGTCGGCGAAGTCGCGCCCGCTCGCGACCTTCGCGCCGTCGACCGCGGTGAGCTTGGCCTCGAAGGCCTGCCCGCTGTGCCCGCCCGGGGCGAACTCGCCCTCCACGTCCCAGTAGGAGGCCACCCTGAAGGCCATCCGCTCGCGCTCGCGCTCCACGACCATCCGGGTCGCGACCGACTGCACCCGCCCCGCGGACAGGCCCTGCCGGACCTTGCGCCACAGCACCGGCGACACCTCGTAGCCGTAGAGCCGGTCGAGGATCCGCCGGCTCTCCTGGGCGTCGACCTTGTCGGTGTCCAGCTCGCGGGTGTCACCGACGGCCCGCTGGATCGCCTCCTTGGTGATCTCGTGGAAGACCATCCGGCGCACCGGGACCTTCGGCTTGAGCACCTCGAGCAGGTGCCAGGCGATGGCCTCGCCCTCGCGGTCCTCGTCGGTCGCGAGGTAGAGCTCGTCGGCGTCCTTGAGCGCCCGCTTGAGCTCGGTGACCTTCTTCTTCTTGTCGGCATCGACGACGTAGTAGGGGTCGAAGCCGTCCTCGACGTTGATCGCGAACTTGCCGTACGGCCCCTTCTTCATGTCCGCCGGGAGCTCGGAGGGGTTGGGGAGGTCCCGGATGTGGCCCACGCTGGCCTCGACCCGGTACTCCGGGCCCAGATATCCCCCGATCGTCCCGACCTTTCCGGGGGACTCGACGATGACCAACTTGCTGCCTGCTGCCACGGGATGCGCTCCTTCGCCCCGTGTGCCGCGGATTCGTCGCGACCTCCGACACGGGGACCTCGGGCGTCACCGTAGCCCATGACCGCGGGACGGCTACGCTGACCACCTATGGCGGCGCGCACGCAGACACGGACGGCAGGTATGCCCCGGGCCCGGTGGGCACGGTCGGCTGCCCCGCTGCTGGTGCTGGCGGCCGTCCTCCTCGCCGGGTGCGACGGCGGGGGTGAGCAGCCCGACACCGCGGCGACCTCGAGCCCGACCGACGGGACCGAGGACGTCGGCGCCAGCACCGGCGACGCCGGCGGGGGCGACGACGGGGGTGGCAGCCCGGCGGAGCCGGCCCCGCCGCCCACCGAGCCTGCTGACATCGACCTCGCCGTCGGGGACCGCAGCGCCAGTCAGGACGGGGGCACCATCACCGTCGAGGGCGAGCGCCGCGCCGCGTTCGTGACGCCCTCGGGCAACATCGTCTGCGTCATGAACGGCCCGAGCGCCACCTGCCAGCTGCTGGACAAGACCTACACGGCGAACCCGGACCACCTGCTGGACAGCACCACCGGGGACTGCGGCATCGACGCCGCCGACGCGATGGTGATCAGCGATGCCGGCGGGGCCTGGACCTGCCCGCCGGAGCCGCTCGCCCCGACGGCCGCCGCGAGCAGCGGCGGCTGGTGGGGGGAGCAGGTGGACGCACCGACCACGGGGGTCGGCGACGTCGACGCCTCCGTGCTGGAGTACGGCCTGACCCTCCAGGTCGGCGGCACCACCTGCCTCTCGGCGGAGGACGGTGTCACCTGCCGCAGCACGGACCTCGGCCGTCAGATCTTCATCGCCCGGGCGGCCTACCGCTTCGGTGCCCTGCAGTGAGGCGCCCGCTCACCGCAGCAGACCGTCCTTGACCAGGTCCCGAAGCACCGGGAGCACCACCTGCGCGACGGCCTGCGGCTCCTGCTCGGTCAGCACGGCGAGCCCGGCGCACAGCTGCCGCGCGGTCAGCTCTCCGTCGCAGGCCCCGACGAACCCGGCGCCGAGGGTGTCCAGCGTCACGGTGCGACGCAGACCCGTCCCCTGGCGCACCTGGATGACGTTCGGGTGCGCGGCGCCCGGCGCACCGATCCGCTCCTCGGTGACGTCGTCGGCGACCTGCCACGGGGTGTCCAGCAACGCCTCGTCGTCGTGCTCGGCCAACCAGGTCCGGGCGCGCAGGCCGGCCAGCACGGCCGGACCCATGGGCGAGGCGACCGGGGAGCGCACGTCCACCAGGTCGGTCCACGGCTCGCGGTCGGTGGACGGCCGCTGCACCGTCACCACGCCGAAGCCGAGCCGCTCCACCCCGCGCTCGGCGAAGTCGTCCAGCCACGCGGCATACAGCGCCTCGAACTCGGGGGTGTCGGGTTGGTGCCCGCCGTCCCGCGCCCACGTCTCGGCGTAGTCGGCGACGTCCTGCTCCTCCCGCTGCACCACCCAGACGTCCAGGCCGGTCCCGTCGAACCACGTCGCCACGTGCTCGGTCCACTCCTCGTCGGCCCTGAGCTCCCAGTTGGCCAGCAGCTGGCCGATCCCGCCGGGCCGCAGGTGCGCGGCCAGGTCGCGGACCAGCCCGGCCACGAGGGCGTCACCCGCGCGACCCCCGTCGCGGTACTCGTAGCGCGGCACCCCCGGCCGGCGGGGGGTGATGACGAAGGGCGGGTTGCTGACCACGAGGTCGAACCGCTCCCCGGCGACCGGCTCGAGCAGGCTGCCGGACCGCAGGTCGGCGTCGATCTCGTTGAGCGCCAGCGTGAACCGGGCGAAGTCCAGGGCGCGCTCGGACAGGTCGGAGGCGACGAGGTATGCCGCGTGCCCGGCCAGGTGCAGCACCTGCACGCCGCTGCCGGTGCCGACGTCCAGCGCCCGCTCGACCCGGGGCCTGGGGGTCCAGCTGGCCAGGGTGGCGGAGGCACCGCCGATCCCCAGGACGTGGTCGGTCGGCAACGGGCCCGCGGTCGCGAGCTCGGAGCGGTCCGACACCACCCACCAGCCGTCCTGCTCGGTGGCATAGGGGCGCAGGTCGCAGGCGGCGACGACCGCGCCCTCCCGCTCGGCCACGAGGCCCAGCCGACGCAGTCCCGCGGCCCCGGTGCGCGGGAGCGCGGCGTCGAGGAGCGCGGGCTGCACCGGCACACCGAGGGCGAAGAGCCGGCACAGCACCGCCACCGGATCGGTCGCGTCGGCCGTGGCGCGCAGCGCCGGCAGCGGCTGCTCCCGGTGCAGGGCGGCCACCGCCACCGGACCGAGCACCTGCGCGAGCCGGTCGACGGTGTAGTCGACCTGCGTCAGGTCGGCCCGCAGCCCCGCGAGCGCTGCCGCGTGCTCCGGCCCGGAGGCCGGCGGCGGAAGGCTCAGCTCTCCACCGCCGCCACCGGCTCGCTGTCACCGATCGCGATGTCCCGGCGCTTGGAGACCACCACGGCGGCCACGATCACGGCGAAGGCCACGATCGCGATGCCCCACCGGATGACGTCGTTGGCGCCCTCGCCGTAGGTGAGCCCGATGATGGCGGGGGCGATGAGCAGGGCCACCAGGTTCATGACCTTGATCAGCGGGTTGATGGCCGGGCCCGCGGTGTCCTTGAACGGGTCGCCGACGGTGTCACCGATGACGGTCGCCTCGTGCGCCGCGGTGCCCTTGCCGCCGAAGTTGCCGTCCTCGACGATCTTCTTCGCGTTGTCCCAGGCGCCACCGGCGTTGGCGAGGAAGACGGCCATGAGGACGCCGGTGCCGATCGCGCCGGCCAGGTAGCCGGCCAGCGCGCCGACCCCGAGACCGAAGCCGACCGCGATCGGGGCGAAGACGGCCAGCAGGCCCGGGGTGGCGAGCTCACGCAGCGAGTCGCGGGTGCAGATGTCCACGACCCGGGCATACTCCGGCTTCTCCGTGTAGTCCATGATCCCCGGCTTGTCGCGGAACTGCCGCCGCACCTCGAAGACGATGGCCCCGGCCGCGCGGGTGACCGCGTTGATCGCCAGCCCGGAGAAGAGGAAGACGACCGAGCCGCCGATGAGGACGCCGACCAGCGCCCGCGGGTCGAAGACGAGGAAGGACTGCAGGACGTCGCCGCTGACGTCCCCGGCCTGCTCCAGGGCCTGCAGGATGGCGTCCAGGTAGGAGCCGAACAGCGCCGTGGCGGCGAGCACCGCCGTCGCGATGGCGATGCCCTTGGTGATCGCCTTGGTCGTGTTGCCGACGGCGTCCAGCTCGGTGAGGATCTGGGCGGCGTCGCCGTCGACGTCGCCGGACATCTCGGCGATGCCCTGCGCGTTGTCGGAGACCGGGCCGAAGGTGTCCATGGCCACGATGACGCCGACCGTGGTCAGCAGCCCGCAGCCGGCGAGCGCGACGTAGAACAGGGACAGGATGAGCGAGCCGCCGCCCAGGGTGAAGATCGCGAAGATCGCCGCCGCGATGGTCACCGCGGTGTAGACCGCCGACTCCAGACCGACGCCGATCCCGGAGAGCACCACGGTCGCCGGGCCGGTGAGCGAGGTGCGCGCCACGTCGTTGGTGGGCTTGGTCTCGGTGCCGGTGAAGTAGCCGGTCAGCCAGAGGATGAAGGCCGCGAGCACGATGCCGATGACGACGGCCGTGGCCGCCCCCATGGCGGCGTTCACCGTGCCGGCCTCGGTGCCGAGGCCCAGCTCGAAGCCGCTGTCGACCGACAGCTCGCCCGGCAGGAAGACGAACGCCGCGACGACCGAGGCGACCGCCGCGATGCCGGCGGAGATGTAGAAGCTGCGGTTGATGGCGCGCAGGCCGTTCTCGCCCGCGCGGGCCTTGGTGATGAACACGCCGAGGATGGCGGTCAGCACGCCGATCGCCGGGATGACGAGCGGGAAGGTCAGCCCGCCCTCGGAGCCGAGCGCCGCGGTGCCGAGGATGAGGGCCGCGACGAGGGTGACGGCATACGACTCGAACAGGTCGGCGGCCATGCCGGCGCAGTCGCCGACGTTGTCCCCCACGTTGTCGGCGATGGTCGCGGCGTTGCGTGGGTCGTCCTCGGGGATCCCCGCCTCGACCTTGCCGACCAGGTCGGCGCCCACGTCGGCCGCCTTGGTGAAGATGCCACCGCCGACACGCATGAACATCGCCAGCAGGGCGGCGCCGAAGCCGAAGCCCTCGAGCACCTTGGCCGCGTCACCCTGGTAGACCAGCACCACCATGGCGGCACCGAGCAGACCGAGCCCGACCGTGGCCATACCCACCGTGCCGCCGGTCCGGAAGGCGATCCGCATGCCGTCGTCCCGACCGGTCGTGCGGGCCGCCTCCGCCACGCGCATGTTGGCCGCGGTGGCGAGGTTCATCCCCAGCCAGCCGATGAAGGCGGAGAAGCCGGCGCCGAAGATGAAGGCCACCGACCGCCCGATCCGGATCATCAGGTCGTCGGCCGGGAGGGCCATGAGGAGGAAGAACGCCACCACCGCGAAGATGCCCAGGGTGCGGAACTGCCGGCCGAGGTAGGCCGACGCGCCCTCCTGCACGGCGCCGCCGATCTCGCGCATCGAGTCGGTGCCCGGAGAGGCCGCCAGCACCTCCTTGCGGAACATGAAGCCCATGACGAGGGCGACGAGGGCGATGCACAGCACCACGATGACGATCGAGGTGTCAGCTCCGGAGAGCGAGGCCTCGCTCGCGGCGGCGACTGGGGACATGTGTGCCTCCTGGGGCTGCCCGCGTCCTTGCGGGCGACGGCGCGGACGAGCCGCGGGACATCGGTCGGATGACGTCACTGTAGTGATGCGCGGCGTCCAGACCTAGCCCGCCCCGCCCAGCGCGTGCTGCCGGGTCCGTCGGTCGCCCGGCGTAGCGTGGGCGCGAGATGGACGACACCCAGGCCGCCCCGTTCGACCCGCAGGCCGCCCTCGACCGCCTGGCCCGAGGGCCGCGGGGCGACCGGCTGCGGTATGCCCGGACCGTCCCGGCGCGCGAGGGCAGCGTGGTCCCGTGGCCGTCCTGGTGCGCGCCACCGGTCGCGGCCGCCCTGTCCGGGGAGGGCATCGACGCCCTGTGGGAGCACCAGGCCACCGTCGCCGAGCTCGCGCGCTCGGGCCAGCACGTGCTGGTCGCCACCGGGACCGCCTCGGGCAAGTCGCTGGGCTACCTGCTCCCGGTCCTGACCGCCCTCTGCGAGGGCGGGGAGGCGCTCACCGGCAGGGGCGCCACGGCGCTCTACCTCGCCCCGACCAAGGCGCTGGGGGCCGACCAGGAGACGCGGCTGCGCTCCCTCGCCGTGCCGGGCATCCGCGTGGCGAGGCTGGACGGGGACACCCCTGGTGAGGAGCGCCGGTGGATCCGGGAGCACGCCCACTACGTCCTGACCAACCCGGACCTGCTGCACCACACCCTGCTGCCGGGCCACGCACGCTGGGCACCCTTCCTGCGGGCCCTGCGCTATGTCGTCGTCGACGAGTGCCATGTCTACCGCGGTGTCTTCGGCGCTCACGTCTCGGCCGTCCTGCGCCGGCTGCTGCGGGTCGCGGCGCGCTACGGCGCCACCCCTACGGTCATCCTCGCGTCCGCGACGGTGGCCGAGCCCGAGGCGCTGGGCCGGGCGCTGGTCGGGCAGCACGTCGTCGCGGTCACCAGGGACGGCTCGCCCCGGCGGGAGACGCTGGTCGCGCTCTGGCAGCCCGGCGAGACCGGTGACGGGCGCCGACGCAGCACCGTGGGCGAGGCGGCCGACCTGCTGACCGACCTGGTCCGGTCCGGGGTCCAGACCGTCGCCTTCGCGAGGTCGCGCGTCGGCGTCGAGCAGGTCGCCTCCCGGGCGCGGGAGGCGCTGGAGGCCCACCCGGCAGATCCCTCCGCCCCGGCACCGAGGGTGGCCGGCTACCGCGGTGGCTACCTCCCGGAGGAGCGCCGCGCGCTGGAGTCCGGTCTGCGGTCCCGGTCCGTCATGGGGCTGGCGGCGACGAGCGCCCTGGAGCTCGGGATCGACATCGCCGGTCTGGACGCGGTGGTCATCGCCGGGTGGCCCGGCACCCGGGCCTCGTTCTGGCAGCAGGTGGGTCGTGCGGGTCGGAGCGGGGCACCGTCGCTGGCCGTCTTCGTGCCGGCGGACGACCCGTTGGACAGCTATCTGCTGGCTCACCCGGAGCTGATCTTCGACGCGCCGGTCGAGACCTGCGCGGTGGACCCGGAGAACCCCTACGTCCTCGGTCCGCAGCTGGCCGCCGCCGCGGCCGAGCTGCCGCTGACCAGGGAGGACGAGCGGTGGTTCGGGCCGGGTCTGCCCGGGATCGCCGAGCAGCTGGTCGTCGGCGGTGTGCTGCGGGCCAGACCCACCGGGTGGTACTGGGCCCGGCCGGACCGGGCCGGCGACCACGTGCAGCTGCGCGGGGTGGGCACGACGGTGCAGATCGTCGACGCGCGCAGCGGGCGGGTGCTGGGCACGGTGGACGAGTCGCGGGCGCACAGCACCGTGCACGAGGGGGCCGTCTACGTCCACCAGGGCCAGCCCCACGTGGTCACCGAGCTGGACGTCGAGGGGGCCACCGCCCTGGTCGTGGCGGGGGACCCGGGGTGGACCACCCGCGCACGGAGCGAGAGCACGTTCACGATCCGCGACACCCGGGAGCAGCTCAGGTGGGGCGCCGCGACGGTGGCGTGCGGTCGGGTGGAGGTGACCACCCGGGTCACCTCCTTCCAGCGCGTGCTCCCGGACGGCACCGTCATCGGCACGCACCCCCTGGCACTGCCCGAGCGCACCCTGCTCACGCAGGCCGTCTGGTGGACCCTTCCGCTCGAGGAGCTCGCCCTGGCCGGGGTCGGCGAGCAGGACGTTCCCGGGGCGCTGCACGCCGCGGAGCACGCCTCGATCGGGATGCTGCCGCTGCTGGCCACGTGCGACCGGTGGGACCTCGGCGGGGTCTCGACGCCGGCGCACCCGGACACGGCAGCGCCGACCGTGATGGTCTACGACGGCTACCCGGGCGGCGCGGGCTTCAGCCGCCGGGGTTTCCAGGAGGTGGTCCGCTGGCTGGCGGCGACCCGCGACCTGGTGCAGCGCTGTCCGTGCGCGGCGGGGTGCCCGGCCTGCGTCCAGTCCCCCAAGTGCGGCAACGGCAACGAGCCGCTCGACAAGCCGGGTGCGGTCGCCGTGCTGGAGCACCTGCTCAGCGAGCGCCACGTCGTCGTGCCGACGGGCTAGGTGCGGCGACGAGGGTCCCCTTCTGCGCTAGTCTCGGCCCGAGGGGCTGGCCTCCCCGTCCACGTCGGCCGTCGGTGCGGAGCACCGCAGCTCAGAAAGGTCCACCATGGTCGTCTTCGCCCTGATCCTGCTGATCGTCGCCGCCGCCGTGGTCGTCTACATGTGGCTCGCGACCCGCGGCATGGACCCGATCGCCATCTCCTACGGCGTGCTGAATGTCGAGATCACGCCGATCTGGCTGTTCACCGTCGGCGGGATCACGCTGGCCGCGGCCACCTGCGGCCTCTGGCTGCTGGCCGTCGGCACCCGCGCCAAGGCGCGGAGGGCACGGGAGGTGCGCGACCTGCGCCGCCAGGCGAAGGACTCCGACCGTCGTGCCGAGCGGGACCGGGACGCCGCCCGCCTGGGTCAGTCCAGCTCCGGCGGCTCGGCGACGACGTCCGGGTCGACGGACCGCCCGGCCGCGAGCACCAGCACCCAGGACGGGCCGTTGCTGCCCAGGACCGGCAGCCGCGGCCAGGGTGGCGCGGCCGGCGCCGGACCGGGTGGGCAGTCCCCCGACCACGGCTGACTGACGCCAGTCAGCACCGGCGGGGGTCGAGACTGCCCTCGGCGGCGGCGCCGGCCACGGTGGAACCAGAGGTGGCGGACTCAACCCCCCTGCAGTCGAGTCCCACGCGTCGGGATCGCCCCGCCCCTGGAACGTCCCACCCGTGCCTCCGGTGACGACCTGACTTCACCCCACCCTCCGGGGTGAGGTCAAGCCACGAGACCTCGCGCGCTCAGGAGATGCCATCCGCCCGCCAGCAAACTGTGAAACTTCTCGGGCACGCCGCAGGGCCGCACGCTCGAACGCCGAGCCGTTCCGGGACTCGGCGGTTCGCCCGGCACCTCCCCGCCAACTGTGAAAGTTCACGGCTGAGCGTTGGCGGCACTCGCAGATGAGCGCCACGATGGCCCCTCACTGGGAGGAGGTCGGGGATGACAGGGACGCAACCACCACCGGCGCGCGGCGTCGGGCACACGGGTCCGTTCGACGCGGCCCTGCGCGACGCCCTCGTCAGCAGCGGACTGACGTTGGAGCGCGTGCGCGAGCGGCTCCGCCGACGTGGCCTGTCCGTGAGTCTGTCGACGCTCAGCCACTGGCAGACCGGGCGCAGCCGGCCGGAGCGGGCCACCTCCCTGCAGGCCGTCCGGGAGATCGAGCGCATGGCCGGGCTGGCACCCGGCAGCCTGGTCTCGTTGCTCGGGCCGCACCGACCGCGGGGCAGGTGGACGCACCCGGGAGCGGCCGCCCTGCTGGCGGCGGTCGGACGGCCGACGTCGGGCAGCGTGGCCGAGACCCTGATGCCGCTCATGCAGCGGTCGGCGGGGGTGCTGACGACCCGGGCTGTCGACGAGACGGTCACCGTGGACGCCCGCGGTCACCTCCAGTCGATCCGCACCCGCATCGTGGTGGAGGCCAGCGCCGGGTTCCCCGACCGCTACACCGCCGTCTACGTGGGTCCTGACGGGACCTCGAGCAGCCTGCTCGGCCTGCGGGCCGTCTGGGGCTGTCGGGTCGGCCGGGTGCGGCGGCACCCGTCGGCACCGGTCATCGTGGCCGAGCTGCTCTTCACCGCACCGTTGCTCCTCGGTCAGCACCACGTCGTGGAGTACGAGGTCGTCGACCGGACCGCTGCGGTGCGGCACCGCCACGGAAGGTTCATCCCGCAGGGCGCGACGACGGCACTGATCACCGCGGTCTTCGACCGGTCCAGGGTGCCCGCTCGATGCTTCGGGCGGGCCGGGGACGAGCCGCAGCGGGGGCTGACCGTCAACGCCGAGCACGCCGCCCACATGGTGGACCAGCGGACTGCCGCGAGGCGGCTCGAGATCTCCTGGGAGTGGTCCGAGCAGGGACCATCCCTGCACGGGACCGGGCGGTGAGGGTCCACGGTGTGTCCGCTACCGGTCGGGCCGCCTCGAGCGCCACCTCGGGCCAGGGTCGGTCCGAGGCGCGGGTGAGCGCGCAGGTCACGATCTGCGCTCCGTGCCGGTCTGCGACCCGCCGGGCCGTGGCGCACGCACCCGCCTCGTCCGCACCCTCGACCACCGCGCCGGCAGCCGCCAGCGCGGACAGGTCCGCCGCGGTCCTGGCCTGCTGGCCGGCCACGAGGACCGCCACCACCGCCAGGCCTCCGAGCAGGACGGTCATCACCGCGGCGATGACCCCGACGGCGAGCACGGTGGCCGAGCCGGCCTCCCCCGACCTCCTCACGGACCGACCCCCGGCTCCCACAGCGCCCTGGCGCTGGCCCGCGCACCGGGCAGAGCCGGCAGCAGGCGGACGCGCGGCCTGGCCCGGACCTCGACCCGTGCTCCTTCGTCGTCCGCGAGCACGCTGACCCGTGCCCCGACGGGGGCTCTGGACCTCGCGAGGTCCTGGACCGTCTCCGTCGGCTCGCCACGGGATGCGGCGCGCGCCGCGACGCGCGCCGCATCCTCGCACCGGACCTGGTCCACGCCCAGGCTGAGCGCGGTCAGGCAGATCGCGAGCACCAGCAGGATCGACGGGATGGTCAGGGCCAGCTCGGCGCTCACCATGCCGCCCTCCCGCGTCAGGCGCCCGCGAGCCCTCACAGCGAGACCGACAGCGCTGTCGTGATCACCGACGTCACCACGCCCTTGATCGCACCAGACTTCAGGATCGCCAGCAGCACCGCCGCGAAGGCGCAGGCCGCGATGGTGCCGACGGCATACTCCGCCGTCGTCATCCCGGCGTCGCCCCGCTCGCGCAGCTCGCGCACGGCTCGGCGCAGGTGGATGGTGGACTTCTTCATGTTTCCCCTCCTTGTGGATGGGCGCACCCCCGGTCGGGGGCACGCGTCACGGCCGCGTCGCGACCGGGTCTGGGGCCTCACCAGGACAGGTCCTGGACCAAGGCGAGGACGAGCGGCGCCACGGTGGTCAGCACGAAGGCCGGCAGGAAGGCCAGCCCGAGCGGCACGACCAGGCGGACGCCGAGGCGGGCCGTGGCGGCCTCGACCCGCGCGACGGTCTCCCGGCGAAGATCGGTGGCAGCCTGTCGCAGGGCCGGGCCGGGCGGCACCCCGGCGAGCGCAGCCAGCTCCAGGGAGCGTCGGGCCGGCGACCATCGTGGCCCGGCGGCCTCCCAGCTCGGCCCCGCGTCGACGCCCTCCTGCAGCGACCTCCCGACCCCGTCGAGCTCCTCGCGGAGCGGACCCTCCAAGGTCGCCGCGACGGTGCGGGTCGCGGCGCCGAGACCGGCGCCGCCCTCCAGCGAGAGCGCCAGCAGGTCCATCGCCTCGGCGACCCCGGCGGCGCTCGACCCCACGCCCCGTCGCCCGCGTGCGCTCCGGGGCCGCGGCGTCCACCCGCGCTCCGGGGCGCCCCACCCGGCGAGCGGGATCAGGGCCGCCGTCAGCGTCACCAGGGTCAGCAGCATCCCGGAGCTCATCGTCGACCTCGGCGCAGGTGGCACCCTCTCATCGCACGTCCTGCAGGACGGTGACCATGAGGCGGCGGACCATGACCTGCCCGACCAGCAGCAACGTCGCTCCGGCCGCGAGGCAGGCCCACGCGACGGGTGTGGCGTAGAGCGAGGCCGGGCCGATGCCCACCACTGCCGACAGACCGATGCCCGCCAGCGGGAGCCAGGTCAGCACGGTGGCGGTGGCCCGCGCCCCCGCGCTGGCCGTGTCGACAGCACGCTCGAGCCGCTGTCTCTCCCGGGCGGCATGCGCACTGACCCGCAGGGCCGCCGCCAGCGGAGCACCCGTCCGCGAGGCGACCTGCCACGCCCGTGCCACGCTGGACAGCGTGGGGCTGTCGCTGCTCCGGGCGACCCGCTCCCACGTCGGGACCAGGCTCTGTCCGTCGAGCGAGGCGCGGGCGAGGGCCTCCCAGTCCGTCGCCCGCCCAGGGTGCGCGCGTGGCCGACCGTCCGTGGCGAGCGCCACGGCTCGTGGCACCGGGAGGCCCGTCTCGAGAGCGGCCGCGATGGTGTCCACGACGTCGAGCTCCTCGGCGGTGCGCCGGTCGAGGCCAGCCCGTGCGGCGGTCCCGGGCAGCACCCGCCGCAGGAGAGCGCCGGCGCCAGCCCTAGGGCGGCCGGGAGCGCCGGGGCGGCCGGAGGCGCCCGCCTGCTCCCGAGCCAGGTCCGGCGCACCCCGCAGCAGCACCAGCACGGCGGCACCCGCGGTGACCGCCAGGGCGGGGACCAACCACCCGGTGCCGATCTGCTCGAGCGTCGTCACCACGGCAGGGCCTCTGGTGACAGCCCGATGCGCTCCAGCAGGTCGGGCAGCGCTCCCCCCGCGCTCCACGCGCCGGGCCCGCCGGACAGCGCCGGTCGCACGACGACGCCCCGGTCGGCCACCGCCCCGAGCAGTGCCACCTCGCGCAGCCGTCGCCTCCCCTGGGCGTCCCGGGCGAGGTGCAGCACCACCTCGATGGCACTGCTCAGCTGGGCGTGGACGGCGTGGCGTGACATGTCCGCCAGGGCACCCAGCGCCTCGAAGCGCGGGACGACGTCGCCTGCGGTGTTGGCATGGACCGTGCCGCAGCCACCTTCGTGACCGGTGTTGAGCGCTGTCAGCAGCTCCCTCACCTCGGCCCCGCGGACCTCGCCCACGACGACCCGGTCCGGACGCATGCGCAGGGACTGGCGCACCAGGGTGGTCATCGTCACCTCGCCGCGCCCCTCCACGTTGCGGGCGCGACCCTGCAGGTGGACGACGTGCGGGTGGACCACCCGCAGCTCCCTGACGTCCTCGACGACGAGGATGCGCTGACCGGGATCGCACCGCGACAGCAGCGCACCGAGGAGGGTCGTCTTGCCGGTGCCGGTCCCCCCACTGACCACGAAGGAGGCACGGGACGCCACGACGGCGTCGAGGACCGTGAGGCCGAGCCGGTCCACCACGCCCCACTCCGCGAGGTCGTCGAGGGACGGCACCCGCTGGCGCGGCACCCGCAGGCTGACGTGAGCCCCGCCCTCCACCAGTGGGGGCAGGACCGCGTGCAGCCGGAGCCCCCGCGGGAGCAGGCCGTCCACCCACGGGCTGGACTCGTCGAGACGCTGACCCGCCAGGGCGGCCAGCCGCACCGCGAGCCGTCGCACGCTGCGGTCGTCGGCGAGCCGGACCTGGGTGCGGTGCGCTCCCGCCCCACGGTCGCACCAGACGCTGTCCGGTCCGTTGACCAGCACGTCGGTGACGGCGGGGTCCTCGATCAAGGACGCCAACGGACCGAAGGCGGCTCTCAGGTCAGGCTGGTCCAGAGCCGAGTCGGCGGATGAGGTGGTCATGACGACGACGGTGACCCGGTCGCCCACCACCGCACCAGAGCCGCCGCGCGATCTGTGGACGACCACACGCTCCGCTGGCGGGATGTGGACACGGTCCGGCACCCGGACGCGGCGACCGTGTGAACGGTCCAGAAAAGGGGACGGCCCCGGCGGGGGGGGAAGCCGGGGCCGTCGGTGTCCAGGATCAGGGGGGGATGACCCTGAACACCCGCGCTACAACTCTTTCGAGGAGCGCTGGTCATCAAGTATGCCCCACTCGCCGGGGGCAATGCAAGCGATACCCGACACCCCGGGTGCTGGACATTCCGGGCACCGGGAGAGCACCCGTCCCGGCGACGCAGGGCCCGGAATCCGGCGCCCCGGCGAGGCTATCCCGGGGGCCTCTCGGGAGCCGCTGCCGACCCCGCGTCGAGCCGCCCGGCACGCACCGCGTCGGCCACGCGCCCACCCTCGGCCGCCCCGCGGACCACGGCGTCGGCGCAGTGCTGCAGCCAGAGCCGCACACCGTCGCCACCTCCCGTGGCGTAGGCGCCGAGGGCGCCCCGGTAGTCGGTGCCGGCACGATCGGCGTGACCGACCTCCGGCACGGCCACGCCGGTCGGGTCGACACCGCACACCTGGAGCACGATCCGCTCCAGGGCCCGGGCGACCAGACCGTTGGCCCCGACGAACGGGCGCGCCACCGCGATCTCCGCATGCGCGACGGCCGCGACGACGAGGGCCGGCACCCGGCCCGTCGGCACCTCCTGGAGCAGCTCGTGGACCAGGCCGAGCCGGGCGAAGGCCGTCGCCGCCGGTGGGGCCGGGCCGAGCACCTCGTCGCCCACGGTGGGTTCCGCGTCACGGCGGGGGCGTCCCAGCTGGTCGTGCGGGACCAGGCCCGCCGCCGCCGCGGTGTGCAACCGGGCGAGCAGCTGGGCCGGGGCCCTCAGCTGCGCGGCAGGCACCCGCTCGGTCGCCGCGGTGACGCGGGCCGCGGCGACCACGGTGCGGCGCAGGGGATCCGCCTCGTGCACGTCCCAGGGGAGCGCACCGCGCATGACATCCCTGACCAGGTCGACACTGCCGACCGAGCCTGCGGGCTCGGCACCCTCGAGGAGCGCGGTGGCGGTCGCGCCCCGCACCCGCGACTCGGCCGCGGCCTCCGGGGTGCGGCGCCGCAGCCCCTCGTGCCACCGGAGCTCGGTGCACGCGGCGCGCGCGGCGTCCACGGCCTCCCGCACCCCGGGGAGGTCGGCGAGGCCACTCACCGCGTGCTCCACCGCCCTGCTCATCGACCCCACCCTAGGGTGCGGCCGCGCAGGCTCCGCAGGGCACCGCCCGACCGCGCGGCCGGCCGACCGTGGTTACCCAGAAGTCTTTAACAAATCTTTGCCAAAAATGGCGCAGAGCACCCCGGAGCGGCTGGCAGACTTGACTCATCGACTCAAGGAGCCCCCTCTCCGGAGGGCGCGGCTCCGCCGGCTGTCACGGGACCGGTTCGTCGACACGGGTGCCCGCTCGGCACTGAACAGGGGGTGCCGGGCGGGCACCGTGCTGTCCGGGAACTGTCCTCCGCTCATGGCCACCACGCCGACGACGTCGGCCGAAGGACCGGCACGCACGCCGCGGCGGGCAACGGCTGCGACCGAGGTGGTCAGGGGATACCATCGCGGGCATGGCAACTCCTGCGAAGACTGACACCACGTCGCTGACGGGCGAGACCGGGAAGCGGTCGTTGGGCCAACTCGTGTCGGACGTCTCCCTGGACGTCTCGCAGATCATGCGCGGCGAGATCGAACTGGCCAAGGCCGAGATCAAGCAGGACGTGACCCACGCGGGCAAGGGCGCGGGGATGTTCGCCGGGGCCGCCTTCTTCGGCCTCTACGGTCTCGGGCTGCTGTGGCTGGGTCTGGCGGGGGTCATCGCGATCTGGCTGCCGTGGTGGGCCGGTCTGCTCATCATGGCCGGGGTGCTCTTCCTCGTGGCCGGCATCCTCGCCCTCATCGGCAACAGCGAGCGGCAGAAGGTCCACGGCAAGCCGGACCGGGCCATCCGTGAGGGCAAGGAGACCGTCAAGACGATCAAGGCGGCCGCCCAGGGCCAGCAGCGGGCCACCGCGATCGAGTCCTCGCACTCCTGAGTCAGAGCCGCAGCTCCCGGGTGGGTGCATCCGGCCACGCCGGCGCGATCCCCGCCAGGTCCAGCACCCGGTCCAGGATGCCGGCGGTGAAGCCCCACACCAGCAGTCCCTCCACCTCCCAGGCCGGACCCACGAAGCCGGAGGGGTGATGCACCCAGAACCGCTGCGCCGGGTCGGTGAGGTCACGGACCGCGGGCTGGACCACCCGGGCGACCTCCCGCTCGTCCTTCGCCCACAGCGCTGACGGCTCCGGCTCGCGCCACCAGGCCAGCACCGGCGTGACGTCGTAGCCGGACACCGGGATGTGCAGCGTGGGCAGGTGTCCCAGCACGTCGACCGTCGCGGGGTCCAGGCCGACCTCCTCCTCGGCCTCCCGCAGCGCCGTCGCCGTCGCGTCGTCGTCGGAGGGCTCGGTCCCCCCGCCGGGGAAGGCCGGCTGCCCGGCGTGCGAGCGCATCGAGTGCGCGCGCTCGGTGATGACCACCGTCGTGCCGGCCGTGTCGTCCTCTCCCTGGCTCGCCGCACCCGGGGCGAAGAGCACCAGCACCGCAGAGTGGCGGCGCCCGCCCTCCGGCGGCGGGAGGAACCGGCTGAACCGCTCCCCCGGCAGGGTGGGGAGCAGGGCCGCCAGGTCGGTCAGCCAGGTCGGTGGCGCGGCCGGCCGCCCATGGTCACCGCTCACGCCCTGGGCCCGGTGCGGACCAGGCCGGCGGCCCGCTCCGGGTCCGTCTCCCCCGCACCGAAGGACGGGCACTGACGCGACACCGGGCATACCCCGCAGGCCGGACGCCGCGCGTGGCAGGTCCGGCGGCCGTGGAAGATCAGCACGTGCGAGAGCTGGGTCCAGTCACGTCGCGGGAAGAGCTCGCCGATCTCTCGCTCGACCTTCACCGGGTCCTCCTCCGCCGTCCAGCCGAACCGGCGGACCAGGCGGCCGAAGTGCGTGTCCACCGTGATCCCGGGCACGCCGAAGGCGTTGCCGAGCACCACGTTGGCCGTCTTGCGACCGACTCCCGGCAGGCTCACCAGGTCCGTCAGGCGACCGGGCACCTCGCCGTCGAAGCGCTCCACGAGCGCCGCGCCCAGCTTCAGCAGGGACTCGGTCTTGGCGCGGAAGAAGCCCGTCGGCGCGATGATGCCCTCGACGTCGGCCCGGTCGGCGCCCGCCAGCGAGCGGGCGTCCGGATAGCGGGCGAAGAGCGCCGGGGTGACCCTGTTGACCCGGACGTCCGTCGTCTGCGCGGACAGCACCGTGGCCACCAGCAGCTGGTAGGCATCGCCGAAGTCGAGCTCGCAGTCCGCGTCCGGGTAGCGCTCGTGCAGCAGGCGGTACATCCGACGCGCCCGCCTGGTCCGCGCAAGGGCGCTCTCCCCCGTCGGGGTCGTCGCCTGCTGCTCGTCCTGCCCGCTGCGCACGCTCACCCGCACCAGCCTAATGGGGGTGCAGGTCTCACTCTCGACTCGTGCGGGTTGGTGGGAGGCTTGTGGCCGAGCCGTCGGCCGG
>NZ_VSLG01000008.1 GCF_008919445.1 Serinicoccus kebangsaanensis
CTCACCACCGACGCCCATCACCACAACACCGTCCAGCCGATGCGCCAACCAGCCGCGGCTTGACATAGGAGAAACGCGTGGCGTTGGTCGTGCATCGGGACGTGAGCACCGCGGCGTTGGCCGACGGGCTCGCCGGGCTGCTGTCCGAGCCGCTGCCCGATCCGTTCGCCGAGGAGGTCGTCGCGGTGCCGGCCAGGGGGGTCGAGCGCTGGCTGGCCCAACGCCTGTCGCACACGCTGGGTGCGGGCCAGGGTCATGACGGGGTCTGCGCCGGGATCCGCTTCCTCAACCCGCACTCGCTGGTGTCCATGGTGCTCGGGATCGAGCGGGACGACCCGTGGCACCCGGACCTGCTGGTGTGGCCGGTGCTGGAGGCGATCGACGCCAGCCTGGAGCAGGAGTGGGCGCGGACGCTGGCCGTGCACCTCGGTCGGGGCGCGACCGGCGACGAGGCACAGCTGCGGCGCGGCCGCCGGTATGCCGTCGCCCGCCGGCTCGCCGGTCTCTTCGCCGCGTATGCCGCCTCCCGCCCTGCCATGGTCACCGACTGGCGCGAGGGGGGTGACGGGGACGGCCTGGGTGGTCGGGTCGACGACGACCTGGCCTGGCAGCCGGAGCTGTGGCGACGGGTGCTCGAGCAGGTCCCCGCCGAGCCGCCGGACGTGCGGCACGCGCGGGTCGTCGAGGCACTGCGCTCCGGCGACCAGGAGCCGAGCCTGCCCGACGTCCAGCTGCCGGGTCGGCTCTCGCTCTTCGGGCATACCCGGATCGCGCGCAGCGAGGTCGAGGTCCTCTCCGCGCTCGCCCGGCACCGGGACGTGCACCTGTGGCTGCCGCAGGCCTCCCCCGCCGCCTGGGAGACGCTCGCCGCCGACGAGGGCGTCGCGGCCGGTCCGGTGCCCCGCGACGAGGACGCCTCCGCCCTCCTGGTCGACCACCCGCTCCTCGCCAGCCTGGGCCGCGACGCCCGGGAGCTGCAGCGGACCCTGACCCTGGCACCGCACACGGAGACCACGACACGCCCCGCCCGTGCCGCTGCCGCACCGCCCCCTTCGTTGCTGCACCTGCTCCAGGGCGACCTCGCCGCCGACGCCGTGCCCGGCCCCGACGAGCTGGCACGGCGCACCGTCCCGGCGGACGACCGGAGCATCCAGGTGCACGCCTGCCACGGCCAGGCGCGCCAGATCGACGTGCTGCGCGACGTGCTCGCCGACCTGCTGCAGCAGGACCCCACCCTCGAGCCGCGCGACATCCTCGTGATGTGCCCGGACATCGACACGCTGGCGCCCCTCGTGCACGCCGGGTTCGGGCTCGGTGAGGTGGTGCACGACGGCGGTGCACACGGCCCGGACCGCGAGGCGGCGTCGACCCACCCCGCCCACCTGATGCGCGTCCGCCTGGCCGACCGGGCACCCGTCCAGGCGAACCCGCTGCTGGCCCTGGCCGCCCGGCTGGTCGAGCTCGCCGGCGGGCGGCTCACCGCGGGCGAGGTGCTCGACCTGGCGCGCAGCGGGCCGGTGCGACGGCGCTTCGGGCTCGACGACGACGACCTCGAGCGGCTGGGCGACTGGGTGGGTTCGGTGGCGGTGCGCTGGGGGTTGGACGAGGAGCACCGGGCGGACTACGCGCTCACCGGCCTGACCCAGAACACCTGGCAGGCCGGTCTGGCCCGGGTCCTGGTCGGTGCCGCGGTCGACGGGGAGGAGCTCGACCACCTGGGGACCACGCTCGGCCTCGACGACCTGGACAGCGGCGACCTGGACCTGGCCGGGCGGTTGGCCGAGCTGGTGGCTCGCCTCGGGCGCACGCTGCGGGCACTGCGGACGGCCGAGGAGGTCGACGCCTGGGTCGAGGCGTTGACCGACGGCGTGCTGGGTCTGGCCGACGTCACCCCGTCGGACGCCTGGCAGGTCACCCAGCTGCGCCGGGAGCTGGACCTCGTGGCCGCGCACGCCGGCGCACGATCACCCGACGGCGCGGGCCTGAGCCTGTCGCTGTCCGACGTGCACGCCCTGCTGGCCGAGCAGGCCGCCGGCCGGGCGACCCGCTCCAACTTCCGCACCGGCACGCTCACCGTGTGCACCATGGTCCCGATGCGCTCGGTGCCGCACCGGGTGGTGGCCCTCGTGGGGCTGGACGACGGCGTCTTCCCCCGCACCACCGCCGCGGACGGTGACGACGCGACCGCGCGGCGGCCGGTCACCGGCGAGCGCGACCCCCGCAGCGAGGACCGCCAGCTGCTGCTGGACGCGATCACGGCCGCGAGCGACGCCCTGGTCATCACCTACACCGGCTTCGACGAGCACACCGGCGCCGCCCGCCCACCCGCCGTGCCGCTCGGCGAGCTGCTCGACGCGGTCCGGCACACCGCCGCGCCGACCTCCCCCGGTGTCGGGCGGGTGCTCACCCACCATCCGCTGCAGCCCTTCGACCCGCGCAACCTGGGGGCGACGCGGGAGGGTATGCCGTCGCTGCTGCCGGAGGGGCGCCCATTCAGCTACGACCCGGCGGCCCTCGCGGGCGGGCGTGCGGCCGTCGGCGAGCGGGAGCCGCGTCCCCGGCCGGTGGATGCCGCGCTCGGGGCGCCGGCGACCGACCAGGAGGACGGCGGAGGGGTCGAGCTGGAGGCGCTGCTGCGCTTCTTCGACAACCCGGCCCGCGCCTACCTGCGCGACCGGCTCGGCCTGCTCCTCCCCCAGGTCCCGGAGGAGGCCGGCGAGGGCATCCCCATCGACCTGGGCGGGCTGGACAGGTGGGCGATCGGCGACCGGGTGCTGCAGGCGGTGCTCGACGGGCGCGACCCGGGGGCCACCGTCGACGCCGAGCTGTGGCGCGGCGAGCTGCCACCCGGTGCGCTGGGCACGGCGGTGATGCGCGAGGTGACCCAGCAGGCGCAGCTCGTGGCCGAGGGCACCTGGGCGGCGGTCGGCCAGGGCGGCTGGGGGGTGCCGCTGGAGCGGGACACCCTGGACATCGACCTCGTCCTGCCGAGCGGGCGTCGGCTCACCGGGACCGTGATCGGTCTCGTGGGTGGGCGAGCGGTGACCGCGACCTACTCGACCGTGAAGGCCAGGCAGCGGCTCCGGTCCTGGATCACCTCCCTCGTGCTGGCCGCCACGCTGGACGGCGAGGCCACCAGCCACGTGCTCGGACGGCAGAGCTGGGGGCGGCGCAAGGGTGGCGTGCACTACACCCACGGCCCGCACGAGCGCGACCGGGCGCTCGAGCTCCTGGACCAGCTGGTCGACCTGCGCGCCCGTGGCATGGCCGAGCCGCTGCCGCTGCCGGTCCAGACCTCGATGCGGTGGGCACAGGCATACCTCTCCGGCCCGGGCGACGAGCGGGCCGCGACCCTCGACGCGGTCCGGGAGTGGCGCACCGACGACACCTTCGAGCAGGCCTTCCCCAAGGAGCAGGACGACCCGAGCCACGCCTACGTCCACGGCGGCTCGGTCCCGCTGCAGCAGATCCTCGGCGTCCCGCGCGAGGACGAGCGCTGGAGCCCGGGGGTCGAGCACCGGCTCGGGCAGCTCGCGCTGCGTGTCTGGGGTCCGGTGCTCACCGGCGGGGCCGAGCGCAAGGAGCGGGTATGACCGCGCTCCCGCACTTCTCCATCACCGACCCGCTGCCCACCGGCACCGTGCTGCTCGAGGCGAGCGCCGGCACCGGCAAGACCTGGACCATCGCGGCGCTGGTGACCCGCTACGTCGCCGAGGGCGTCGTGCTGCTGCCGGAGATGCTGGTGGTGACCTTCGGTCGCGCGGCGAGCCAGGAGCTGCGCGCCCGCGTCCGTGAGCAGCTGGTGGCGGCCGAGCGGGCGCTGGCCGACCCTCCGCCCGAGCAGGAGCGGGACGACCTGGTCGCGCTGCTGCTCGACGTCGACGAGGCCGAGCGGGCGGTGCGCCGGCGGCGGCTGCGCACGGCGCTGTCCGACATCGACGCCGCCACCATCGCCACCACCCACCAGTTCTGCCAGCAGGTGCTGCGCAGCCTCGGGGTGGCGGGCACCGCCGATGCCTCCGCCGAGCTGGTCGAGGACCTCGACCGGCTGCTGGTGGAGGTGGTCGACGACCTCTACCTGCGGGCCTTCGCCCAGCGGGAGGACGAGCCGATCTTCACCCGCCGCGAGGCGCTGCAGATCGCCCGCACGGCCGTCGACGACATCCACGCCGAGCTGGCGCCCACGGGCGCCGAGCCGCGGTCGGTCCCGGACCGTCGGGTCCGCTTCGCCCGGGCCGTGCGGCACGAGCTGGACCTGCGCAAGCAGCGGCTGCAGGTCATGCACTACAACGACCTGCTCACCCAGCTCGCGGACGCGCTGGAGGGCGAGGACTCACCGGCCCGGCTCCGGATGCGGCAGCGGTGGCAGGTGGTGCTCGTCGACGAGTTCCAGGACACCGACCCGATCCAGTGGTCGGTGCTGGACCGCGCCTTCAGCGGTCACGCGCGGGCGACGGTCCTCATCGGTGACCCGAAGCAGGCCATCTACGCCTTCCGCGGCGGCGACGTCCCGACCTACCTCACCGCGGCCGGGACCGCCGACGACCGCCGCACCCTGCCCCGCAACTTCCGCTCCGACCCGGGCCTGACCCAGGCCCTGGGCTCGATGCTCACCGGGGCCCAGCTCGGCGACGAGGAGATCCTGGTGCACCCGGTCACGGCCCAGCGCGAGGGGACCCGGCTGGAGGGTGCCCCCACCGCGTCCCCGGTGCGGCTGCGCCAGGTGCTGCTGCGCGACCACCTCGGGGGCGACACCCGGATGCCGACGGTGCGGCCGTGGATCGCGCGCGACCTCGCCCACGACGTCGCCGCCCTGCTCGCCTCGGGCGCGACCTTCGAGGGCCGGCCGGTGCAGGCGCGGGACATCGCCGTCCTCGCGCACCGCGGCAAGGACCTGCTGCAGGCCAGGGACGCCCTCGCCGAGCTGGGCATACCGGCGGTGAGCGCGGGCGGGTCGACCGTGCTGCACAGCCAGGGTGCGCACGACTGGTTGGCCCTGCTGGAGGCGATGGTCGCGCCGCACCGGCCGATGCTCACCCGGGCGGCCGCGCTCACCGACCTGCTGGGGTATGCCGTCGCCCGGGTCGGGGACCGCGGTGAGCGGGCGGACGCGGACCTGGAGGACGAGCTGGCGCAGACCTGCCGCGAGCTCGCCGGACTCTACGCCCGGCAGGGGATCGCGGCGGTGCTGGAGCTGCTCACCGTGCGCGGTCTGCCGGACCGGGTGCTGCGTCAGGTCGGCGGGGAGCGCTCGCTGACCGACCTGCGGCACGTCGCGCAGCTGCTGCACGAGACCGCCCGGCGCGACCAGCTCGGGCTCGTCGCGCTGCTGGAGTGGCTGCGGGCCGGGATGGCGCAGGACGCGCCGAGCAGCGCCGGGGCGCGAACGCGGAGGCTGGACAGCGACGCCGCCGCGGTCCAGCTCGCCACCATCCACGGCAGCAAGGGGCTGCAGTATCCCGTCGTCTACCTCCCGTCCCTCGGCGACCGGTGGGTCAGCGACTCCCCCTCGATCCCGCTCTTCCACGGTGACCCGCCGCAGCGGACCCGCTGCCTGGACGTCGGGGGCGACCACCCCGCCAACCCCGGGTGGGCCGAGTCGGTGCGGCGGCACAAGGAGGAGGACGCGGGCGAGTCGCTGCGCCTGCTCTACGTCGCGCTCACCCGGGCCCAGAGTCAGGTGGTCACCTGGTGGGCGCCGGTCAACAACGCGAGCAGCTCGGCGCTGCACCGCGTCCTCTTCGGTCGGGAGCCGGGCCAGGGCGAGGTGCCGCAGACGGTGCGGGTGCCGCGGCAGGACGACGCCGCCACGCAGCGCCTGCAGCAGTGGGTGGACGAGGGTGCGTTCTCGCTGGAGCGGGCCGACCACGCCACCGATCTCGCGCCGGCGCCGCCCCCGGAGGTGCCCGACCTGGCGCTGGCGAGGTGGACCCGACGGGTCGACCACGACTGGCGGCGCACGTCGTACACCGCCCTGTCGACACCGGCCGACGGCGCCGTCGCCGCCGGGGTGGGCAGCGAGCCGGAGGTCGGGCTGACCGGGCGGGAGGACGAGCCGAGCGGGCCCGACCCGGTGCCGGAGACCGCGCCGTCCCTGCCGGGCCTGGACGCGGTGGCACCTCCAGCGGGCGCTGAGGTGCCGTCGCCGATGGCGGACCTGCCGGTGGGCGCCACCTTCGGCTCCCTCGTGCACGCCGTGCTGGAGCACGCCGACCCGCAGGCGGCGGACCTGCGGGGCGAGCTGCGGCGGCGCATCGGCGAGCAACGGGTGCTCTGGCCGGTCGACCTCGGCCCGGACGGCGTGGACACCCTCGCCGACGCCCTGGTCGCCGTGTGCGACACCCCGCTCGGGCCGCTCGCGGGGGCGACCACCCTGCGCGAGATCGGCACCGCGGACCGGCTCTGCGAGCTCGACTTCGAGCTGCCGCTGGGGGGCGGCGACCTCCGGCGCGACGCCAGGGGCGGGCGCGTCGCGCTGCTGGGCGACCTCGTGCCGTTGCTCCGGGAGCACCTGCCGCCGGGCGACCCGGTGCGGGCCTGGGCCGACGTGCTGGAGGCCGCCCCGGACCTCGCCGGCCAGCAGCTGCGCGGCTACCTCACCGGCTCGGTGGACGTGGTGCTGCGGGTGCCCCGGGGAGGGGCTGCCGGGGCCGAACCGACCTTCCTCGTGGCCGACTACAAGACCAACTGGCTCGGCAGCGCCGACGAGCCGCTGACCGCGGCCGACTACCGCCCCGAGCGGCTGGACGAGGCGATGGGGCACTCCTCCTACCCGCTGCAGGCACTCCTCTACGCCGTGGTCGCCCACCGGTTCCTGCGGTGGCGGCTGCCCGGCTACGACGCCGACCGTCACCTGGGTGGCGTGCTCTACCTCTACCTGCGCGGCATGTGCGGCCCGGACACCCCCCTCGTGGACGGTATGCCGTGCGGCGTCTTCTCCTGGCGGCCGCCCGTCGCGCTGGTGCGGGGGATCTCGGACCTGCTGGACGGGGCCACCGAGGGGGTGGGCCATGGCTGAGGACGCCGGCGCACCGCCGCCCGCCCCGACGAACCTCCCGGTGCTGGAGCTCTTCGAGCAGGTCGACGAGCACGACCGCCGGCTCGCGCTCACCGCCACCGGGCTGCTGCGCGAGGTCAACCAGGCCGGGCTGCTCACCGCCGCCGACGTGCACGTGGCGACCGGGCTGGCCCGCGCGGCGCACGAGAAGGACCCCGAGGTGGTGCTCGCCGCGGCCGTCGCGACGCGGGCGGTGCGCTCCGGGTCGGTGGCGGTCGACCTGGCCGCGCTGGCCTCCCAGGGGGCGCAGGCACTGCCCGACCTGGCCTGGCCGGATCCGCAGACGTGGACGGCCGCGGTCGCCGGGAGCCGGTTGGCGACCGAGGGCGGACTCGTCGTCGAGGAGGCGACCGGGCTGGTCTACCTGCAGCGGTACCACCACCAGGAGGTGCAGGTGGCGGCCGACCTGCGGGCCCGGGCCGAGCTCGGGCCCCCACCGGTGGACGAGGAGGTGCTGGCCGCCGGGCTGTCCCGGATCTTCCCTGGGGAGGGGTATGCCGAGCAGCGCGCCGCGGCGGAGGTCGTCGTGCGGTCCCGGACCGGGGTCATCACCGGCGGCCCGGGGACCGGGAAGACGACGACCGTGGCGGGGGTGCTGACGCTGCTGGCCGAGCAGGCGGCGGCCACGGGGGCGCGTGCTCCCCGCGTGGGCCTGGCCGCACCGACCGGCAAGGCGGCGGCCCGCGTCAAGGCCGCGGTGGACCGGGCCCTGGACGAGATCGAGGCACGCACCCCCGACGTCGCCGGCCGGCAGGTGGTGGAGCGGCTGCGGGAGGTAGAGCCGCGCACCGTGCACCGGCTGCTCGGGTGGAGGCCGGGCTCACGCAGCAGGTTCCGGCACCACCGCGGCAACCGGCTGCCGCACGACGTGGTGCTGGTCGACGAGGCCTCGATGGTGTCGCTCACCCAGATGGCCCGCCTGCTGGAGGCGCTGCGGCCCACGGCGCGGCTCATCCTGGTCGGTGACGCCGACCAGCTGGTGTCGGTGGAGGCCGGGGCGGTGCTGGCCGACCTGGTGGCGGCGGTGCCGGAGGCCGCGGTCGGCGTCGCCCAGCCCGACGGTGACACCCCGGTCGCGGAGGCCACGACCCCGGCGCCGCTCGCGCTCGCCCGGCTGCGCACGGTGCATCGGTTCGGCGAGACCATCGGGGCCCTGGCGCAGGCGCTGCGCGTCGGCGACGCGGACGCCGTGGTGGGCGCCCTCTCGGCGGGAGGCGAGGAGGTGCAGTGGGTCCGCGAGGAGGACCCGGGCGCATACCTGCAGGACGAGCTGACCCGGCAGGCGCTCGACATCCTCGCGGCCGCCCGGGAGGGCGACGACGTCGCCGCCCTCGACGCGCTGCACCGGCACCGGCTGCTGTGCGCGCACCGCGACGGCGACCGCGGGGTGCGCCGGTGGAACCACCTGGTCGAGACCTGGCTGGCCGAGGCGACCGGGCTGACGTTCTACGACCCGATGTACCTCGGCCGTCCGCTGCTCGTCACCGCGAACGACTACGCCACCGGCGTGCTCAACGGCGACACCGGCGTCGTCGTGGCCTCGCACACGTCCGCCGGCGTGCCGGTGCGGATGGCCGCGATCGACGGGGCCGGCGGCCGCAGCAGGTATGCCCCCTCCCGCCTCGGCGACGTCGAGACCATGCACGCCATGACCATCCACAAGGCCCAGGGCAGCCAGGCCCGGGAGATCACCGTGCTGCTGCCCGAGCTGGACAGCCCGCTGCTGACCCGGGAGCTGTTCTACACCGCGGTCACCCGGGCCGAGCGACGGGTGCGGGTGGTGGGCTCCGAGGAGGAGGTGCGGGCCGCCGTGCAGCGGCGCGTCGTCCGGGCCAGCGGTCTGCGGCAGCGGCTCGGCTGAGCGCGTGACGTAGGGCAGGCGGAGCGGTCCGGGCTGTGGCACGGTGACCGCATGGCTCGTCCCACGGCGCACCTGGATCGGCTGACGCGGCGGTTCTGGAAGGTCCGTGGCCGCCCGGTCGACCTGGGCGGCGCCGAGGCGTGGCTCGCGGCACCGATGAGCGAGGGCTCGACCGTGGGGGACGCCTGGGTGCGGTCGGCGGCCACCGCCCTCGGCGGGACCGTGGTGGAGGAGGCGGACGGTGCCGGGCTCCTCGCCGACCTGCGGCAGCTGGACGGACCCGACTTCCGGTCTGCGGACCTGCACCCGCAGATCCGCGACTTCTACGAGCACACCTCCGACTGGCGGATGGAGGTGTGGACCCAGTGGAACCCGATCTTCCAGCCCGGTGGCGAGCTCGTCTCGCGCCTCTTCGGACGGCGGGTGCAGCAGCTCGCCCTGCCGACGCGTCCGCTCGACGTCGCCCGCGGCATGGACAGCCGGATCGCCGTCATCCAGGACGCCGAGGGTCACCAGGTGGCGGCGGCCTGGATGCGGACGCTGCGCTCCACCGGCGAGTTCGTCTACAGCGGGTGCTACGCGACGCGGTCGCTCCCGGGACGGGACGGGCCGAGTGTCCACGTGACCTTCCCGCTGGAGTCCGGCAACGTGCAGGTCTTCCTCCGACCGCGTGTCCTCCCCGGTGGCGGGCTGGAGCTGTCCTCCCCCGCGGGCCGGTTCGGCGACGACGGTGCCTACGTCGTCGTGGACGAGGCCGGGACCCACGCGGCGCGGGTGCCGGTCCACGAGAGCTTCCGGGTCTACCTCGACGAGGAGGGGGTGCTGCGGACCGACCACACGCTGCGCCTGTGGTCCGCCCCCGCCGTCCGGCTCCACTACAAGCTGACCCGCACCGCGTGAGGGACGGAGTGAGGGCCGGCCGGGTGTCCCGTCCCGGCCGGCCCTCGGGGGTCTGCGCCCGCGCCCTGAAGCGGGCGACCCCGCAAGCGGTGCGGCGAGTCCCTGCGCCGCCCCGCCCGGTCTACGCAGCGGCCAACCCCTCCGCCGGGCTCACCCGGGCCGCCCTCCGCGCCGGGAGGACGCTGGCCAGCACCCCGGCCAGCAGCGCGACGCCGAGGATGATGCCGACCCGTCCCCACGGCACGCTCACGGCCACCGGCGTGTCCTCGGGGAGGATCGTCTGGATCCCGAGCGCGGCATACCCGACGCCCAGCGCGAGCCCCAGGCCGGCGCTGACCAGGGCCAGCAGCACCCCCTCGGTGAGCAGCATCGACCGCATCTGGGTCCGGGTCAGCCCCAGCCCGCGCAGCAGCGCGTGCTCGCGGTGCCGCTCGATCACGGACAGCGACAACGTGTTGGCGATGCCGACGAGGGCGATCACCACACCGACGCCCAGCAGCGCCGCGGCGATGAGCACCATCACGTCGAGGATCTGCACGACCTGCGCCCGGAGTGCGGCAGCACCGTCCAGGTCGAGGTCCGCGCCCTCGGCGATGTCGGTGATCTCCCCGAACGCGCCGACCAGGTCGCCGTCCTCGTCCAGCCGGATGAGGAGGGCACCTTCGCGCGCCTCGTCGCCCGCGAGCCGGGCCAGGTCCCTCGGGTGCACGGTCAGCCGCCCGCCGCCCAGGCCGAGCTCGGTGACGGTCAGCTCGGCGGAGCCACCCGCACCCTCGACCGACATCGTGTCGCCCGGCTCCACTCCGTTGATCACCATCTCCAGGCCGTCCATGCCGAGCATCCCCGGGCGCACCGACGCGACGAGGTCCTCGCTGCGGAGCACCTCGCCCGCCGTCCGCCGGTCCAGCGCGAGCGCCGGGCTGGTGACCTGAGACTCACCCACGGTCAGGTATGCCGTCTGTACCGGCACCGCGGACTCGACACCGTCGACCTCCGCGATCCGTCCGGCGTCCTGCGAGGTGATCTCGCCGCTCACCGGACGCTCGCCCGACGCGTCGGCGGCCGGTGCCTGCGCGACGAGGTCGATCGCATACTCCTTGTCGATCTCGCCCATGGCCGTCTGCTCGCCGGACGCGGCACCGACGGTCGTCATCGTGATCAGGGTGACGCCGACCAGCAGGGCAGCGCTGGTGCTGGCGGCACGGCCGGGGTTGCGCACGGCGTTGTCGACCGCGAGGCGACCGGGCACCCCGGCGACCCGGGCACCCACGCCCAGGGCGCGCACCGCCCACGGCACGACCAGGGTGCTCGCCACCAGGACGCCCACGAAGGACACGAGACCGCCCGCGACGCCGAGGAGCACGTCCCGCGAGGTGGCTCCGAGCAGCATCAGTGCGGTGCCGCCGGCCACCAGCAGCAGACCGAGCCCGACGCGGACCACCCCGGCACGCGTCGGCGACGCGGCCCCGTCCACCGGCCGCAGGGCCGCGAGCGGTGAGACCCGGGTGGCACGGTGGGCCGGCCACAGCGACGCCAGCACGGTGACCACCACACCGACGAGGAGCGGGACGACCAGCGCCAGCCAGCCGAGGCTCAGGCCTGTGCCCAGCGGGATGCCGATGTCGACCCGACGGCCGATGGTCAGCAGCAGCGCGGCAGCCCCGATCCCCAGGGCGACCCCGGCGACCGACGCCACCAGCCCGAGGATGGCGGCCTCGAGCACGACCGACCGGCGCACCTGGGCCCGGGTGGCCCCCACGCAGCGCAGCAGCGCCAGCTCCCCCGTGCGCTGGGCCAGGGTGATCGTGAACGTGTTGGCGATGACGATCGCGGCGGTCGCCAGGGCCACAGCCCCGAAGCCGAGCAGCATGGCGCCCATGACGAGGGTCCCGCCGGTCAGCATGGCGACCCGCGCCTCCGCGGCCTCCGGCCCGGTCATGACGGTGCCGCCGGGGACGGCCTCGACGACCTGCCCACGCACGGCGGACTCGTCCGCCCCCTCGGCCAGCGCGAGCTGGATGGCCTGGTAGCTCATCAACGGGTCGACCGCCCGCAGCGTCGCGTCGGTGGCGTAGAAGCCCTCACCGAACATCCCACCCGGCCCCGCGTCGGGGCGCAGGACGCCCACGACCGTGAGCTCGGTGACCGGGCCCGTCTCGCCCCGGGCGTCGATGGAGTGCACGCGCAGCTCCTCGCCCACCGCCAGTCCACCCTCGACGGCGGCCGGGTTGAGCGCGATCTCGCCCTGCGCCTCCGGCACCCGACCCTCCAGCAGGGTCGTCCCGGCGCTCGGGACGGTGAGCCCGGCGACGAAGGACCCGTCGTCGCGCTCGGCCGTGGCGATCCCCTCGCCGACCAGGCCGGTCACGCCGCCGATCCCGGCCACCGCGTCATACTCCTCGGTGTTCATGGCCAGGCCGTCCTCACCCATGACGACGAGGTCGGCGTCCCGCACCCCGGCGGCGACCGCGTCCTCGAGCGCGGTCTGGGCCGTCTGCACCACGACGACGCTGGCGGCCAGGAAGGCGACGCCGATGACGATCGCCACCGCGGCGGCGATCAGGCGTCGACCCCGCGAGGCCAGCCCCGAGGTCAGGTATGCCGCCGCCATCAGGCCCTCCCGAGGTCGCGCACGGCGGCGAGCACGGCGTCGGCGTCCGGCTCGAGGATCTCCCCGGCGAGCTGGCCGTCGGCGAGCAGCAGGACCCGGTCGGCGACCGCGGCGGCGTTGGGGTCGTGGGTGACCATGACGACCGTCTGCCCCCAGGCGTCGACCGACCGGCGCAGCAGGGCCAGCACCTCGGCGCCCGTGGTGGAGTCCAGGGCGCCGGTGGGCTCGTCGGCGAAGATCACCTCCGGGCGGGTCATCAGCGCGCGCGCCAGGGCGACCCGCTGCTGCTGCCCGCCCGACAGCTGACCGGGCCGGTGCCCGAGCCGGTCGGCGAGCCCGAGGCCGTCGACGACGGTGCGCTCCCACTCCGGGTCCACCCGGCGCCCGGCGAGCTCCAGGGGCAGCCGGATGTTCTGTCCCGCCGTGAGGGTGGGCAGCAGGTTGAAGGCCTGGAAGACGAAGCCGACCGAGTCGCGGCGGAGCCGGGTCAGCGCCGCGTCCCGCAGGCCGGTGAGCTCGTGGTCGCCGAGGTAGACGCGGCCCGTCGTGGGGGTGTCGAGCCCGGCGAGCAGGTGCATGAGCGTCGACTTGCCCGACCCGCTCGGCCCCATGATGGCGGTGAACCGGCGGGCGTCGATCCCGACGGTGATCCCGTCCAGGGCCGTCACCGCGGCCTCCCCACGGCCGTAGGTCTTGGTCAGGTCCAGGGCGCTGGCCGCGAGAGCGGCGGTCGAGCGCGGTGCTGTGGTCGTCATACCCATGACGCTATGAGCCGGCGGTCGTGCGGCACATCAGTCGTCGGTCGCGACCTGGCGCCCCTCACCTCCACCCCAGGTATGACCGAGCGTCGCCTGTGGTTGCCCACGACCCCACCGGGCGTCGCCTGTGGTTGGCTGCGAGCCCACCGAGCGTCGCTTGTGGTTGGCGCGCGCCGAGGGCGGCAACCACAAGCGACGCTCGGTGCCACCTGGGACAACCACAAGCGACGCCTGGTGCCTGCTGGGGCAACCACAAGCGACGCCTGGTGCCTGCTGGGGCAACCACAAGCGACGCTCGGTGACTGCTGGGGCAACCACAAGCGACGCTCGGTGGCTATTCGGGGCGGCCGACCAGACCCGTCTCGTAGGCGGTGATCACCATCTGGACCCGGTCGCGCAGGCCGAGCTTGTGCAGCACCCGGCCGATGTGCGTCTTCACGGTCGCCTCGGCGAGGTAGAACTCGGCCGCGATCTCGCTGTTGGTCAGCCCCTTGCCGACCGCCTCGAGCACCTCACGCTCGCGGTCGGTCAGCACGTCCAGGCGGGCCGTCGCCGCACGGCGCTGCGCGGCCGCGTCCTGCCGGCCCTGCTCGTCCGGCAGGTCGGGGACGAAGCGCTCCAGCAGCCTCCGGGTGGTCGACGGTGCCATCGCGGCGTCGCCGGCGTGGACGGCGCGGATCGCCGCGAGCAGCTCGGCCGGGCCGGCGTCCTTGAGCAGGAAGCCGGACGCCCCCGCCTTGAGCGCGGCGAAGACGTACTCGTCCAGGTCGAACGTGGTGAGCACCAGCACCTTGAGCGCAGGGTCGTCCGGCGTCCGGTCCTGCAGCAGCCGACGCGTGGTCTCGACCCCGTCCATCCGGGGCATCCGGATGTCCATGAGCACGACGTCCGGTCGCGTCTGGGCGATCGCCTCCACGGCGGCCATCCCGTCGCCGGCCTCACCGACGACGCTCATGTCGTCCTGGGCGTCGAGCACCATCCGGAAGCCGGCGCGCACCAGCTCCTGGTCGTCGACGAGGAAGAGTCGGGTGGGCTGGGAGTCGGTGGTCATCGGTCCCCTCCAGGTGTATGCGCGGTCTCCGGACTCCCCGACGCGACGTCCAGGTGGTCGGCGGGCTCGTCGCGGGCGTCGACCGGGAAGGTCGCGACCACCTCCCAGCCCTGCCGTCGCCGCGGCCCGGCGTGCACCGTGCCGCCGAGCACCTCCACCCGCTCGCGCATCCCGAGCAGCCCGTTGCCCTCTCCGTCGGGCTCCTGGGCGAGCGCACCGCGTCCGTCGTCGGTGACCCGGACCATGAGCACCCCCGGCGTGCGGAGCACGTCGACGTCGACCGACGCGTCCGGCCCGGCGTGCTTCATCGCGTTGGTCAGCGCCTCCTGCACGACGCGGTATGCCGCCAGGTCCGCCTCGGGCGAGAGTCCGCCCACCTCGCCGCGGACGTGCGCGTCGACGTCCACGCCGGAGGCCCGGACCCGCTCGACCAGCTCGTCCAGGTGGGCCAGCCCCTGCAGCGGGGAGTACTCCGCGTCGCTCCCGGCGTCACGGAGCACGCCGACCAGCCGCCGGGTGTCGGTGAGGGAGGCGCGGGCCGTGTCCGCGAGTGTCTCCAACGTCCCTGCCGCCTGCTCCAGGGCGACCCTGGCCCGGTCCGCGTCGAGGTCGGTGCCCCGGGAGAGCGCCTGGCGCGCGGCATACAGGCCGCCGTCCGCCTGGACCACGACCACGGCGAGCGAGTGCGCCACGACGTCGTGCATCTCGCGCGCGATGCTGGCGCGCTCGTCCTGCGCGGCGAGCCGCTGCCGCTGGGCCTGGTCGCGCGCGAGGGCGCGGTTCTGCGCCTGCAGCCGGGCCACGACCTCGCGGCGCCGCCGCATGACATCGCCCAGCGCCCAGGCCACGCCGACGAAGCACGCCATGAAGACGGCCTGGATCGCCGCGACGGCGAGGTAGTAGCCCAGGCCGCCGTAGATCGAGCCGGCCCAGTCGAGCGCGGCGATCAGCGCTCCCGCCAGCCCCAGCCCCAGGACCAGCCGGGAGGTGGTGCGGTTGCCGAAGGCCGCCGCGCTGTAGACCGCGATGAGCACGGCGACGTTGGCCGGGACCGGGGAGTCGACGAGGAGCACCTGGATCAGGCACCCCGCGGCGATGACGAGCGCCACCGGTAGGGGGTGGCTGCGGCGCCACAGCAGCGGGACGACCAGCAGCAGGCTGACGAGGGTGAGCGGGAGCGTCCCGGCACCGACCCCGGTCACCAGCAGGAGGAAGAGGAGCACCGCCACGAGCAGCGCGTCGGGGAGCCAGCTGACGCCCCGCGCGCGGCTCCACACCTCCGAGGCCTGCTGACGCACGGCCTGCACCCACTCGTTCACGTGGCGACCCTAGACGTTCGGCGGCCAGGGGCGCGTCATACCAGGGTCGCGTGCTGGTCCGCCCACGGTGGGACCGGACCTCAGACCTCCAGGGCTCGCACGATCGGCACCCCGACGCGGTAGGGGATGTGCAGGAAGCTGGGCGCGTCCACGACGGCCAGGTCCGCCCGCTGCCCGACCCGGATCCGCCCGAGATCGTCGCGGCGCAGCGCCCGGGCCCCGCCGACGGTCGCCGCACGCAGTGCCTGCGCCGGGGTCATCCCCATCTCGCGCACGGCGAGCGCGATCATCAGCGGCATCGAGGAGGAGTTGCAGGTCCCGGGGTTGCAGTCGCTGGCCAGGGCCACCGAGACCCCGGCGTCCAGGAGACGCCGGGCGTCCGGGTAGGGCTGCCGGGTGGAGAACTCCACACCCGGCAGCAGCGTCGCGACCGTGTCGCTCCCGGCGAGCGCGGCCACGTCGTCGTCGGAGAGGAAGGTGCAGTGGTCCACGCTGGCCGCGCCGAGCTCGACCGCCAGCTGCACACCGGGGCCGTGCGACAGCTGGTTGCCGTGCACCCGCAGCTCCAGCCCGGCGGCACGTCCGGCCTCGAGCACCCGCCGCGACTCCTCACCGTCGAAGGCGTGCGCGCTGGCCGGCTCGCAGAAGACGTCGATCCACCGCGCATACGGGGCACAGGCGTCGAGCATCTCGCCGCACACGAGGTCGAGGTATGCCGCGCGCCCGCCAGCCTGCCTCGCGTCGGGTGGCACGACGTGGGCTCCGAGGAAGGTGGTCTCGGTGGTGACCTCGCGCGCCAGCCGCAGGGCGCGGACCTCGTGCTCCACGTCCAGGCCGTAGCCGCTCTTGATCTCGACGGTGGTCGTGCCCTGTGCCCGCATCTCGCCCACTCGGGCGGCGATGAGCGCGCGCAGCTCCGCGTCGCCCGCCTCCCGCGTGGCGGCCATGGTCACCGCGATGCCACCGCCGTCGTAGGGCTGGCCGGTCATGCGGGCGGCGAACTCGGCGGAGCGGTCCCCGGCGAAGACCAGGTGGGAGTGGCTGTCCACGAAGCCCGGCAGGACCGCCCGGCCCCCGATATCGATCGACCAGTCCGCGTCCGGCGCCTCGCCGGCAGGCCCGAGCCACTCCACCACGGGGGCCGAGTCCTCGCCGCCACCACCGATGACGACGGCGGCGTCGCCCACGACGCCCAGGCCCCGGGTCAGGTCCCCCGCACCGGACGGCGCCGCCCGGTCCTCGAGCGCGTCGTCGCAGGTGACCAGCTCGCTGATGCCGGTGATGAGCATGCTCATGGGCCTGATCCTCTCGTGTCCTCGGTCAGCCGGGCCGGGTGGCGTCTGCGGGCACCCTCACGGAGCCCAGACGACGGGTGCCTCGTAGTACGGGTTGGCCTCCCAGTCGCCGTCGCCGTCGGCGTTGTCGTTGCCGCCCCACGCCGCCCCGGTGATCTCCATCCCGGCGTCCGCGAGGGCGACCACGCAGGTGCGCGCGGTGCCGCCGGCCTCCATGCTGTCGAACTCGTCGTTGGTGCACTCGCCGATGTCCGCACCGTCAGCCCACACCGTCATCGCGGCAGAGCCGTCCCCGTGGACGGCGCCGAGCTCGGGATACAGGTCCAGCTTCTCGTAGTCGCCGTCGGTGTCGACGATCTCGTGCTCCGCCCAGACGAGGTAGGGCACCTCGTCCTCGACCGGCGTCGCGAGCTCGATCCCGTCCAGGATGCCCGGGTCCGCCTCGGTGATCTCGGTGACGGTCGTGCGCAACCTGAGGTAGCGGTAGTAGTCGTCCTGCGGGTCTGCGACGCTCGCCACCTGGATGACGGCCGGATCACCGAGGGCGAGCTCCGTGCCGGGAGCCGTCAGCTCGGTGGAGCCACCCTCCGCACCGTCCTCGCCGGCCTCGGTCTCCTCCGCGCCGTCGTCCTCTGTCGTCTCCTCCGCGCCGTCGTCCTCCGTCGGCTCCTCCGCGGTGTCGTCCTCGGTCGCGGTGTCGTCCTCCGTGGGCGTCGTCTCCTCCACGGCACCGGTCTGCTCCGGTGCAGCCTCGTCCTCGCCGCACGCGGCCAGGCTCAGGGCCACCCCCAGCGCCACGGCCGCCGTCGCCGTGCGTCGCGTGTTCCTCATCATGCTCTCTCTCCTGTTCCGGCCCGGACGGGCCACCTGGGCGGGCTCGACCACCCCCCTCGGTGATCCAGCCTGTCACGCGGCATCACCCCCCGTCGTCAGCCCAAGGACTCATCCTGGTGGGGTCTTAAGGCCCGGGCGAGCAGCGTCCCCACGTCGCCCAGCCGGTGCACCCCACCCTCCACGACGGTGCGACCGTCGACGAGGACCGTGTCGACGTCGGCCGCCGTCGCGCTCAGCAGGATCTGCGCGGGGTCGGTGCCCGCGGTGCGGACGGTGTCCGTCCGGACGGCCACGAGGTCGGCGCGCGCACCCACGGCGATCCGGCCGGCGTCCGGCCAGCCGATGCTGTCGTGCGCGGTCGCGGCGGCGAGCAGGTCGAGAGGCCGCAGCCGCCCACGCTCCAGGCTCGCCAGCCGCTCGTGCATCTCCAGCGCCCGCGCCTCCTCGACCAGGTCGATGACGGCGTGCTGGTCCGAGCCGAGCGAGAGCCGCGCCCCGGCGTCGCGCAGCGCCCGGGCCGGGCCGATGCCGTCGGCCAGGTCCCGCTCGGTGGTGGGGCAGAAGCAGGCGTGCGACCGGTGCCGGCCGAGCAGCGCGACGTCCGCCTCGGTGAGGTGGGTGGCGTGCACGGCGGACAGCTCCGGTCCGAGCACCCCCTCCTGCTCGAGCAGGCCGGTCGGTGTCAGGCCGTGGGCGGCGAGGCAGGCGTCGTTCTCCGCCGGTTGCTCGGAGAGGTGGACGTGGAGCGGTCGCGTCCCGGCCCACCCTGCGACCGTGGCGAGCTGGTCGCGCGGCACGGCGCGGACCGAGTGGATCGCGGCGCCGACCCGGACGTGGGCGGGACCGCCGTCGGTGTGGTCGCGCAGGTCGTCCACCCGCAGGGCCCAGGCCTCGGCGTCCAGGTCGCCGAACCGCAGCTGCGTCCCCTCCAGCGGGGTGTGCCCGTCCGGCCCGAGCCCGCCGGCGAGGTAGCAGGTGTCCAGCAGGGTGAGCCGGATGCCGGCGTCGGCCGCGGCGTGGACCAGGGCCTGCCCCATCGCGTTGGGGTCCATGTAGCGCCGAGCCCCCGGGGCGTGGTGCAGGTAGTGGAACTCCCCCACCGCGGTGATCCCGGCGAGCGCCATCTCGGCGTAGGTCGCCCGGGCCAGCGCCAGGTAGCGGTCCGGGTCGAGGCGGGCGGCCACGGCATACATCGCCTCGCGCCAGGTCCAGAAGGTCCCGCCGCCGCCGTGCGTCCGCCCACGCAGCGCCCGGTGGAAGGCGTGGCTGTGCGCGTTCGCCAGTCCGGGGAGGACGACGCCGGGGAGGCGGTGGTCCCCGCCGTCGGCCGGTATGCCCTCCTCCACCGCGGTGATCCGGCCGTCGGCGACGCTGATGCGCACGTCGGCGGCCACGCCGGTGGGCAGGTGGGCGTGCGCGGCGTGGAAGGTCGTGCTCACGGCTGGTCGGCCACCAGGTCGGTGAGGCAGGCCGCGAGCGCCTCGACCCCGGCGTGGCAGTCCTGCGTCTCGGCGTGCTCCACCGGGTTGTGCGAGATCCCGGTGGGGTTGCGCACGAAGAGCATGGCCGTGGGGATCCCGGCACCGGAGAGGATCCCGGCGTCGTGCCCGGCCCCGGTGCCCAGGACGGGCACGCTGAGCTCGTCGGTGCTGCCCAGGACGCGGCGCAACCGGTCGGCCAGGTCGGTGTCGAAGCGGGTGGTGGGGGTCCACGACTCCCGGGTGACGGTGGCGCCGTGCTGCTGCACCCGCGTCTCGAGGTCGTCGACGAGGGCCCGGACCTGTCCCTCGTCGGTGCCACGGGTGTCCAGCCAGCCGGTGACGTGCGACGGGATGGCGTTGATGCCGCCGGGGGTGACCGCGACCTTGCCGACGGTGGCGACGCAGCCCCGCTCGGCGGCGCCCGCCCGGGCGGCGAGCACCAGGTCGGCGTAGCCGAGCATCGCGTCCTTCCGGTCCTCCAGACGCGTGGTGCCGGCGTGGTTGGCCTCGCCGGGGAAGTCGAAGCGCCACCGTCCGTGCGGCCAGATGTCGCTGGCGACGGCGACCGGTGCACCCAGGTCCACCAGCGCGCGACCCTGCTCGACGTGCAGCTCGACGAAGCAGCCCACGCGGGCGAGGGTCTCCTCGTCCCGGCCCAGCGCCTGCGGGTCGCGCCCGGCCGCGGCGAAGGCGTCGGCATACGTCACGCCGTCGCCGTCGGTGAGTGCCCGTGCCCGGTCCGCGTCCAGCGCGCCGGTGAGCACGCGGGACCCGGCGCAGGCGATCCCGAACCGGGCGCCCTCCTCGTCGATGAAGTGGGTCACGGCGATCGGCCGGCCCGGCACCACGCCGCTCGCCCGCAGCGCGTCGACCGCGGCGAACGAGCTCACCACCCCCAGCGGTCCGTCGAAGGCGCCGCCGTCCGGCACGGAGTCCAGGTGGGAGCCGATGGCGACCCCGGTATGCCCCGCCCGCACCGCGTCGTCGACGGTTCCGGGACCGTCCCACCACCAGGCCCACTGGTTGCCGACCCGGTCCTCGACGAGGTCGAGCCCGCGGGCGGCCGCCTCCCCGGCGAACCACTCGCGCAGCGCGGCGTCCTCGCGCGTCCACACGAAGCGGCGGTACCCGCCGCTGGCGACTCGGCCGACGGGGCCGAGGTCGGCCCACATCCGGTCGAAGCTGGCGAGGCTGGCGGCGGTGCTCACGCCCACGACTCTAGGTCGCGGGTGGTCCGAGCCGCAGGTGCCGGGCCGGCTTCCTCGTCTCGGATCCCAGACGGCTTAGCCTGAGCGCATGAGCGAGGAACGAGCCGTCGCGGCTCTCCAGGCGGCCGGCGTGGAGTATGCCCTCACGCGTCACGGACGGGTCGGCAGCCTGGAGGAGGCGGCCCGGGTGCGCGGCGTCGAGCCGCGCGACATCGTCAAGACGCTCGTGGTGCGACGGGGCGAGGACGACTACCTCTTCGTGCTGGTCCCGGGCGACCGGGAGATCGCCTGGCCCAAGCTCCGGTCGCTGCTCGGCGTCAGCAGGCTCTCGATGCCGGATGCCGCCACGGCCAAGGAGGCCACCGGCTACGAGCGCGGCACCATCACGCCGTTCGGCTCGACCCGTGCCTGGCCGGTGGTCGCCGACGCCTCGCTGGGCGCCGAGCCCGGGCGGCGCATCTCGCTCGGCGCGGGCGCGCACGGGGTCGCGGTCACGGTGGAGGCCGACGCGGCGCTCGGTGCGCTGGACGCTCTGGTCGCCGACGTCACCGGCTGACCGAGCCCCGACGGCGCTCACCGGGTGAGGTCGGAGAGCCGGAAGGACACCTCGAACGGCTCGCGCACCTCGAAGGTCGCCTCGCCCATGACGACCTCGCCCGATTCGTCGGCGTCACCCACGAGACGGTAGACGCGGATCCCCGGCGTCTGGGGGTCCACGACCCAGTAGTGCCGGCACCCGAACCGGGCAAGCACGTCCGGCTTGGCGACGAGGTCGGTCCGACGGCTGGAGGGGGAGAGGATCTCGACCGCCAGCACCGGCGGGACTAGAACGTGTAGATGCCGACCTCGGGCATGCTCATGCTCTCCATCGTGCCCCTCCCCCGCCATGACGTCCAGCATGGCGGGCCCGGCAGGAACCCTGCCGGAGCTGTCTACAGGTCAGGCTGGCGCGGCCTCCGGGGTCACGAGGATCACGGTGTCGCCGTAGGTCCTGCCCTTGCGGCGCATGACCAGCCTCCCGACCAGGCGGAACGCCGTCGCCTGCCAGCCGTACCTCGCCCGCACGGCCGCCTGCACCTCGTCGAAGTCGGCACCGCCCTGCACCATCTCCGCGATCCCCTCCACCGGCTCCGTCCCGGGCGTCGGGGTGCCCCGGCGCCCGCACGGCTGGACCGTGACCCGGGAGGTGTGCCGCAGCCGCTTGGTCTTGCCGGTGCCCATGGTGGTGTAGAAGCCGATCCGCTCGCCGTCACGCAATGGCACCACCCACACCGGGGTCGGGACGGCTTCGCCGGTGCGCCGGAAGGTCGTGAAGGAGATGAACTCCTCGGCGCCGAGCCGTGCTGCTGCCTCAGTCATGGGCCGAACGTACCTGCCCGTGCCGGCGCCCACCGGTCAGAACAGCAGCAGCCCCACCGGGATCGCCAGGACCAGGCTCAGGCATACCCGCTCGAACCAGATGACGAGCAGCCTCGGGATGGACACCGGGATCTCGGTGCCCACCAGGGACGGCACCATCGCGGAGAAGAAGATGATCTGGCTGACGCTCACGACGGCGACGACATACTTCACCGACATGGCGGACTCGGCGACGAGCGCGGCGGGCAGGAACATCTCCGAGACGCCGAGCGCGGCCGCCTTGGCCACCAGCAGCGGCTCCGGGATCTGCAGCGCCCAGGTGATCGGGTAGAACACGTAGCCCAGCCAGTCGAAGACCGGGGTGAACTCGGCCAGCACCAGCCCCAGCAGTCCGATCGACAGGATGCTCGGCAGGATCGCCATGGCCATCTTGAGTCCGTCGAGGAAGGTGGACCAGATCGTCCGCAGCAGGCCGGGGTCGGCGGCCACGGTATGCCTGGCCTCCCGCCACGCGGTCGCGATCCGCCCGCCCTCGGCCGGCCGCTCGGGCTGGTGCCGGGCGCCCGGCGCGGTCTCGTCGGGGATGCGGGACAGCGGCGGGATCCACACCGTGATCGCGGTGACGACGAAGGTGATGAGCAGGGTGGACCAGAAGTAGAGGCTCCAGTGCTGCATCAGGTCGAGCGCGCTGGCGACGACGATCATGAACGTCGCCGAGACGGTGGAGAAGCCGGTGGCGATCACCATCGCCTCGCGCCGGGTGTACTTGCCGTCCAGATAGACCCGGTTGGTGATGAGCAGGGCGAGCGAGTAGGAGCCGACGAAGCTCGCGACCGCGTCGATCGCCGAGCGGCCCGGCGTCCGGAAGACCGGCCGCATCAGGGGTCGGGCGAGGACGCCGATGAACTCCATCAACCCATACCCGACGAGCAGCGCGAGGAAGACGGCGCCGATCGGCACCAGCAGGCCGACCGGGATGACCAGCGCGTTGAGCAGGAACGGCCCGATGTTGTCGGCGAAGAGCCAGGCCGGGCCGAACCCGAGCACCAGCATCACCCCGACGACCAGCCCGATCACGCGGGCGACGGCGAAGACCAGGTCGGTGGTGCTGCGCCTCCACGACCCGGTGACCCAGGGGTAGACGGCGCCCGCCGCGATGAGGGCGAGGGCATACCAGGGCAGCACGCCGGGGATCGCCTCGCGCAGCCACGACACGATGTGGTCCAGCGGGATGGTGCTCCGCTCCCCGATCGTGACCGGCACGAAGAACATGAAGACGCCGATCGCCGACAGCACCAAGAACTTCCACATCGGCGCGGAGCTGGCCGGCGCGTCGCCGGTCCGGGTGGGGGCGGTCATGTCACTCATCGTCCTCTCTCTGCCCGTTTTCGACTGCTGCTTTCGTCGCCATGGCGAACATTCCAGAGGTCGAATTCGGGTATACGGTCAGTCGCCCTCGCGCATCGGCACCCGGACGCCGCGCTCTGCGGCGACCTCGTCGGCCCGGTCGTAGCCGGCGTCCACGTGCCGGATGACGCCCATGCCGGGGTCGTTGGCCAGGACCCGCTCGAGCTTGCGCCGGGCCAGGTCGGTGCCGTCCGCGACGGAGACCTGCCCGGCGTGCAGCGAGCGGCCGATGCCGACCCCGCCGCCGTGGTGCAGCGACACCCAGGACGCGCCCGAGGCGGTGTTGACCATCGCGTTGAGCAGCGGCCAGTCGGCGATCGCGTCGGAGCCGTCCGCCATCGCCTCGGTCTCCCGGTAAGGACTCGCCACCGAGCCGCAGTCGAGGTGGTCCCGGCCGATGACGATCGGCGCGCTGACCTCGCCGGACGCCACCATGTCGTTGAACCGGACGCCCGCCTTGTCCCGCTCCCCGTAGCCCAGCCAGCAGATCCGCGCCGGCAGCCCTTCGAAGGCCACCTTGTCCTGGGCTCCGCGGATCCACTTCTGCAGGTGGCCGTTGTCCGGGAAGAGGTCGAGAACCGCGCGGTCGGTGGCGGCGATGTCCTTCTCGTCGCCGGACAGCGCGGCCCAGCGGAACGGCCCCTTGCCCTCGCAGAACAACGGCCGGATGTATGCCGGGACGAACCCGGGGAACTCGAAGGCCCGGTCGAAGCCGCCCTGGCGGGCCTCGTCACGGATCGAGTTGCCGTAGTCGAAGACCTCGGCGCCCGCGTCCAGGAAACCGACCATCGCCTCGACGTGCCGGGCCATCGACGCCTGGGCGCGGTCGGTGAACTCCTCCGGCTTCTTCTCGGCGAGCTCGTGCCAGTCCGCGAGGTCGATGCCCTCGGGCAGGTAGGACAGCGGGTCGTGGGCGGAGGTCTGGTCGGTGACGATGTCGATCTCGACCCCGCGCCGCAGCAGCTCCGGGAAGACCTCGGCCGCGTTGCCGACGACACCGATCGACACCGCCTGCCGGTCCGCCCGCGCCGCGAGCGCCCGGTCGACCGCCGCGTCGAGGGAGTCGGCCACCTCGTCCAGGTAGCGGCTCCTGACCCGCCGGCGCAGGCGCGACTCGTCGACGTCCACGACCAGGCATACCCCGCCGTTGAGGGTGACCGCGAGCGGCTGCGCCCCGCCCATGCCGCCGCACCCGCCGGTGAGGGTGAGGGTGCCCGCCAGGGTGCCGTCGAACCTCTTCGCGGCGACCGCGGCGAAGGTCTCGTAGGTGCCCTGCAGGATGCCCTGGGTGCCGATGTAGATCCACGAGCCGGCGGTCATCTGGCCGTACATCGTCAGGCCGAGGTGCTCCAGCCGGCGGAACTCGGGCCAGGTCGCCCAGTCACCGACGAGGTTGGAGTTGGCGATGAGCACGCGCGGTGCCCACTCGTGGGTCTGCATGACGCCGACCGGGCGGCCGGACTGGACCAGCATGGTCTCGTCCTCGCGCAGGTCGGTGAGGGTGCGGACCATGGCGTCGAAGCTGCGCCAGTCGCGCGCGGCGCGGCCGGTGCCGCCGTAGACGACCAGGTCGTCCGGGCGCTCGGCGACCTCGGGGTCGAGGTTGTTCATGAGCATCCGCATCGGGGCCTCGGTGGCCCAGGAGCGGGCGGTGAGCTGGGTGCCGCGGGGTGCGCGGACGGGGCGGGCGCCTTCCATGGTGGTCTCCTTCGACTCGATCTCTGGCTCTGGCTCTGTCTCTGGCTCTTCTCCCGACCGGCCGCGCACTCTGCGACGACCGACCGCACGCTCTGCGTTCAGTGCAGCGGTCCGGTGACCCGCTCGGCGGCGGCGCGGACGCGGCCGCCGGTGACGAGGTCGACGACGGTCTCGATCTCCGGGCTGAGGTGGCGGTCGGGGCCGGGGCCCTCGACGCCGGACTCCCGCAGCAGCGCCACGACGGCGGCCGTGGCGGGCGCGGGGGTGAGCGGGGCGCGCAGGTCCAGCGCACGGGCCGCGGTGAGCACCTCGACCGCCACGACCCGGCCCAGCCCGTCCACCGCACGGCGCAGCTTGCGGGCGGCGCCCCACCCCATGCTCACGTGGTCCTCCTGCATCGCCGAGGAGGGTATGGAGTCCACGCTGGCCGGGGTGGCGAGCCGCTTGAGCTCGCTGACGACGGCCGCCTGGGTGTACTGCGCGATCATGTGCCCGCTGTCGGTCCCGGGGTCGTCGGCGAGGAACGGCGGCAGCCCGTGGCTGCGGGCGACGTCGAGGAAGCGGTCGGTGCGGCGCTCGCTGATGCTCGCCACGTCCGCCGCCACGATCGCGAGGAAGTCCAGGACGTGGGCGACCGGCGCGCCGTGGAAGTTGCCGTTGCTCTCGACCCGGCCGTCCGGGGTCACGACCGGGTTGTCGACGGCGGCGGCGAGCTCGCGCATCGCGACGGTGGCGGCATACCCGCAGGTGTCCCGGGCCGAGCCGTGGACCTGGGGCGAGCAGCGCAGCGAGTAGGCGTCCTGCACCCGGGTGCACTCCTCGGTGCGGTGCGACTCACGGATCGCGCTGTCCCGCATCAGGGAGCGCAGGTTCGCGGCGGAGTCGGCCTGGCCGGGGTGCGGGCGTAGCTCGTGCAGGTCGGCGGCGAAGACGTCGTCGGTGCCGAGCAGACCCTCCACGCTCATCGCGGCGGCGACGTCGGCGGTGGTCAGCAGGGTGCCGAGGTCGTGCAGCGCGATCACGAGCATGCCGAGCATGCCGTCGGTGCCGTTGATGAGGGCCAGGCCCTCCTTCTCCGCCAGCTCGACCGGGGCGATCCCGGCGCGGGCCAGGGCACCCGAGGCGGGCAGCAGCTCCTGCGGCGTCGCCTCCCAGGTCTGCTCGTCCGCCCCCGCCTCGGCCCCGACCCGGACGGTGCCCTCGCCCATGACGGCCAGCGCGCAGTGCGCCAGCGGGGCCAGGTCCCCGGAGCAGCCGAGGCTGCCGTGCTCCCGGACGACGGGGGTGATGCCGGCGTTGAGGAGCCGGGCATACGCCTGCGCGGTCTCGACCCGGACCCCGGTGCGGCCGGTGGCCAGGGTGGAGAGGCGGAGCAGCATCAGCGCCCGGACGACCTCCCGCTCGACCTCGGGCCCGGACCCGGCGGCATGGCTGCGGACCAGGCTGCGCTGCAGCTGGGCCCGCTTCTCCGGGGGAATGCTCGTGGTGGCGAGCGCGCCGAAGCCGGTGGAGATGCCGTAGTGCGGCTGGCTGTCGTCGGCCAGCTCCTCGATGATCCGGCGGGTGGCGGCGATGCCCTCGACGGCGTCGTCGGCGATCCGCACGCGGGCGCCGTGCCGCGCCACGGCGACCACCTCGGCGGGCGCCAGGGCGCCGACGGTCACGACGACCTCGCGCGGGAGGGCGGAGTCGGGAGAGCTGCTCATGACGACCATTGCAGCGGTCCGGCCTGCCGGCGTCACCCCCTCCACGATGCTCGCTGTCTCGCATCTCAGACGAGCTCTGCGCCCGCACGGGCAGGGAAACCTGCCGTGCTGCAGGGACATATCCCCGCACCGTGACGGTTCTGCCTGCTCATGGTGGCCGGAGGTGGCGTCGCCGTGTGACGATCAGGCGGGGAGAGGAGGACCTCGTGGCGCGAGTCCTGGTCTGCGTCCAGCCGGCCCGCGGGCACGTCGGCCCGACGGCCCCGATCGTGCGTGCCCTGGTCGAGCGCGGCCACGAGGTGACGGTGATCACCGGGGCGCGCTACCGGCAGACCTTCGACGAGCTCGGTGCCCGCACCGTCGGCCTGCCACCCGAGGCCGACTTCGACGACACCGACCTCGACGGGTCCATCCCGGGCCGCGCAGGTCTGCGCGGGATGCGGCTCGCCCGCTTCGACCTCACCCGCTTCGTCGAGGCGATGCCGCACCAGCTGCGGGTGGTGGACGAGCAGCTCGCGCAGCGACCGGTGGACGTCGTGCTGTGCGACCCGCTCCTGCTCGCCGGTATGCCCCTGGTCCTGCGGCCCCGCGACGCCCGGCCCCGGGTCCTCGCCCTCGGCTTCCTGCCGCTCATGCCTCCGCTGCCGGCCTTCCCGCCGGCTTCGGGCCCGCTCGCCCGCGCGCGCAACGCCGCCATCCGCATCGTCGCCCACCGCTTCCTGCGCCCGGTCACGGCGCTCGCGCAGCGTCTGGTCGCCGACCTCGAGGGCATCGAGACCGACCTCGTGCCCTTCGACTGGACGGCGCACAGCGACGGCATCCTGCAGCTGACCTGCCCGGGCTTCGAGTACCCCCGCCGCAGGGCCGACGTCCCCGCGCCGATCCACTTCATCGGCCCCACGACGACCAGCAGCGCGGCCCAGCACGCCCTGCCCGGGTGGTGGTCCGACCTCGACGGCGGCAGACCGGTCGTCCACGTCACCCAGGGCACCATCGCCAACACCGATCTCGGCGAGCTGGTGGAGCCGACGATCCGCGGGCTGGCCGACACGGAGGCCCTGGTCGTCGTCACCACCTGCGGCGGCACCCTCGGCCTCGACCCGCTGCCGGCCAACGTCCGCGTCGCCGACTTCCTCCCCTACGACGAGCTGCTCCCCCGCTGCGACGTGATGGTGACGAACGGCGGCTACGGCGGGGTCAACCACGCCCTGCGGTATGCCGTCCCGCTGGTCTGCGTCGGCGCCTCCGAGGACAAGCGCGACGTCGCGGCGCGGGTCGGCTGGTCCGGCGTCGGCGTGGGGATCGCCCGCCGCTCCATCTCGGCCCGCACCGCCCGGCGCGCGGTCGAGCAGGTGCTGGGGGACGCGGCATACCGTCGGCGGGCGCGCGAGCTGGCCGACCAGATCGCCGCCGGACCGGACCTGGCCGAGGTCGTCGACCTCATCTGCGCACCGCCGGGATAGCTCGCCGCCTCCCGCCCCTCATGAGCAGCGCACCTGTCCTCGATGCAGGGCCAGGACCCGCGTGCGAGGCACGTCCGACTGCTCATGTCGCCCCGGGCCGGAGAAGCGCCCCGGGCCGGAGAAGCCCGGGGACTCAGTCCGTGCGCGCGGCCGCCAGCTCCACGAAGTTCCGCAGCACCGACCGCACCTGCCCGAGGTCCACCGACCGCGCCTGCGCCACGATCGGCCCGACCTCCTCCGGCTCGCAGTAGCCGTGCCCGGCGTAGATGTGCAGCCGGTGCTCCAGCGAGCCCGCGTCCAGCTCCGGGTGGAACTGCGTGGCGTAGACGTGCCGCCCGATCCGGAACATCTGGGTCGGGCAGCCGGCCGACGAGGCGAGCAGCACGGCGCCCGGCGGCAGCGACGCGCACGCCTCCTTATGACCGACGATCGCATGGAACGGGTCGGGCATCCCCGCCAGCAGCGGGTCCGACCGCCCCTCCGCCGTCAGCGAGATCCCCACCGCGGCGGGCGCCTCGGCATACCGCCGGTCGACCGTGCCGCCGCAGACCATCCCCAGCAGCCCGATGCCGTAGCAGGCGCCGAGGAAGGGCACGTCGGCCTCCACCACCCGGCTCACCAGCTCGCCCAGATCCCGCTCCACGCGCAGCTGCACGGCTCCCTTGCGCTCGTCCGACGCGTTGTAGGGGCTGCCGCCCACGATGATGCCGCTGTAGGCCCCGAGGTCGACCGGCGCGAGCGGCTCGGCCTCGACCCGGACCCGGTGCAGCTGCTCCGCCTGCAGCCCCGAGTAGCGCAGGAACCCGGCGTACTCGTCGTCCGCCGCGTCGTCCTCGGCGCGCGTGCCGAGCAGCAGGAAGGGCCTCACACCTGGTGAGCCTAGGGTGGGGCGCATGAGCGAGCAGACACCGGCCGGACCGGAGCGCAGCCCGCACGACCTCGCGATCGCCGCGTTCTGGGAGGACGCGCGGATCCGCGGCAAGCTCAACCGCATCGAGGTGTATGCCGGTGCCCAGGTGAGCGACACCCTCCCGCCGCCGGCGTGGAGCTTCGGCGAGGACCCGGCGACCGCGGACCGGCTGCTGGGGCTGGTGCTCGCGGGGCGCAAGACCGCGACCGCGTCCGCCCTCCGGGACTACGAGGAGGACGCACAGGCACGGCACGCCCTGGAGGACGAGCCGCGCGCCGAGGGCGACACCCTCACCCGCACCGGGACCGACCTCGACCTGGCGCTGCCCGAGCCCGGCCTGCTGTCCATCCTGCTGGACGGCACCGGCCGCCCGCGCGCCCTCATCCGGATCACCGACGTGCAGGTCTGCCGGTTCGGCGACGTGGACGACGAGCACGCCCGGCTGGAGGGCGAGGGCAACCGCACGCTGGCCGACTGGCGCGCGATCCACCGCGACGCCTTCGCGGCCACGGCACCGCAGGCCGAGCCGGTCGACGACGACACCCTCGTCGTGCTGGAGCGCTTCGAGGTGCTCGTGCCCGCGTCGGCCCGCCGGGCGGCGCGCGCCCTCCACTGAGGCCGCAGGACCGGCGCGATCAGCCGGTGCGCCCTACCCTGGGCACGTGGACGACACCGCCGGCCCGGCCCGGACCTTCCCCCCGGGCGTCAGCAGCTGGATCGACCTCGAGGTGCCCGACGTCGACGCCGCCGCGGCCTTCTACGGCGAGCTGTTCGGGTGGTCGGTCGCCGACGTGACGCCCCCGGGCGTCCCCGAGCGGTATGCCGTGGCGACACTCGACGGACGCGACGCGGCTGCCATCGCCTGGGGTGAGGGACCGCCCCGCTGGCGCACCTATGTCGCGACCGACGACGTCGACGCCAGCCTGGCCCGGGCCGTCGAGCTCGGCGGTCAGGTCCTGGCGCCGGCCGCCGATGCCGGGCCCGGCGGTCGGGGCGCCGCCTTCACCGACCCGTTCGGCAGCGAGCTGCGCCTGTGGCAGGCACGGGCGCGGCTGGGCGCCCAGGTCGCGAACGTCCCGGGAGCCTGGAACTTCAGCAACCTGCGCACCACCGACGTCGCGGCCTCGGCGCGCTACTACCGCGACCTGTTCGGGTGGGAGCTGGTGGACCAGGGATGGGCGACGGCCATCCAGGTCCCCGGCTACGGCGACCACCTCGAGTCCACGGTCGACCCGGACATCCGCACCCGGCAGGCGCACGCACCGGAGGGCTTCGCGGACACCATCGGGGCGATGGTGCCGGCGCAGGACCGGGACCCCGGCTGGTACGTCGTCTTCACGGTGGCCGACTGCGAGGCGACGGCTGCCGCTGCCGCACGGCTCGGGGGCACCGTCGTCGAGTCCCTGTCCACCGACTGGACCCGGGAGGCCGTCCTCCGCGATCCGCAGGGAGCCACCTTCACCGCCAGCCAGTTCACGCCGCCCTCCGACTGGGACTGACCCAGCGCACGCGGGCCTGTCCCCACGCGGGCCCCGGAGGCTCTACCCTGGCGACTTGGGCAACGGCGCCTGCCGACGCGACGGCATACCTGACGTAGCGTCGGACCGTCCCATCCACCACGCGAGCCTGCTCGACCACACGCATCTGCGAGGCCCCAGTGACCCAGACGCCCCACCTGCCCGTCATCACCGACGAGAGCCCCTCCTCCGACGCGAACCGGCGCGGCCCGAGCTTCGCCGCGTCGCACGAGATGGCGACCGGGCCGGTGACCTCTCCCCCGGCCACCGTGGACGGCTTCATCCGGGAGTTCCTGGACCAGCTCAACTACGGCCAGGGCGTGAGCCTGTCGCAGTCCACGATCAACGACCAGTACCTCGCGCTGGCCCGGACCGTGCGCTCCTACCTCATGGCCTCCTGGCTGGAGACCGGTCACCGGCGTCGCAAGAACCCCACCCGGATCGTGGGCTACCTGTCGGCGGAGTACCTCCTCGGGCGCCAGCTCGGCAACAACCTGCTCGCCTCCGACCTGCAGGGCATCGCCGACCAGGCGATGGATCAGTGCGGCATCGACATGGCGGCGCTGCGCGGCCAGGAGGTCGAGCCCGGCCTGGGCAACGGCGGCCTGGGGCGGCTCGCGGCCTGCTTCGTGGACTCGCTCGCGACGATGGACGTGCCCTGCATCGGCTACGGCATCCGCTACGAGTACGGCATCTTCCGGCAGACCTTCGTCGACAACCGGCAGGTCGAGGAGCCGGACAGCTGGCTGCGCCTGGGCAGCCCGTGGGAGTTCCCGCACCCGGAGCGCGCGGTGCAGGTGAACTTCGGCGGGCACACCGAGCGGTATGCCGACGAGGACGGCACCGAGCGCACCCGCTGGGTCCCGGCCTGGCAGGTCCGGGGCGTCCCCTACCACTACATGGTCCCCGGCTTCCGCAACGGCGTCGTCAACACGCTGCGGCTGTGGAGCGCCGAGGCCAACCAGGCCTTCGACCTGCAGACCTTCAACGCCGGCGACTACGCCCAGGCCTCCCGTGCGGAGATCTTCGCCGAGAACATCTCCAAGGTGCTCTACCCCGACGACTCCACCCCGCAGGGCAAGGAGCTGCGGCTGCAGCAGCAGTACTTCTTCGTCGCCTGCAGCCTGCGCGACTTCATCGAGAACACGCTGCCGCGCGACGTCGACCTGCGCGAGCTGCCGGAGCGGATCGTCTTCCAGCTCAACGACACCCACCCGGTCATCGCCGTGCCCGAGCTGATGCGGATCCTCGTCGACGAGAAGGGCTTCGACTGGGACGAGGCGTGGGAGATCACGAGAGCGTGCTTCGCCTACACCTGCCACACCCTGCTCCCCGAGGCGCTGGAGGTGTGGCCGACCGAGCTGCTCGGTCGGCTGCTGCCGCGGCACCTGGAGATCATCTACCGGATCAACACCGAGTTCCTGCTCGCGGTGCGCGACGCCTTCCCCGGCGACGAGGGTCGGGTGCGGCGGATGTCGATCATCGCCGAGCAGCCGCAGCGCGCGGTGCGGATGGCCTACCTCGCCACGGTGGCGGGGGCGAAGGTCAACGGGGTCGCCGAGCTGCACAGCCAGCTGCTGCGCGACAACGTGCTGCCCGACTTCAACGCCCTGTGGCCGGACAAGTTCACCAACGTCACCAACGGCATCACCCCGCGCCGCTTCGTGCACCTGGCCAACCGACGGCTGTCCGACCTCGTCACCGACACGATCGGCGACGGCTGGATCACCGACCTGGAGCAGCTGCGCCAGCTCGAGCCGTATGCCGACGACCCGGGCTTCCGGCAGCAGTTCCGGGAGGTGAAGGACGCCAACAAGGAGCGGCTGGGCAAGCTGCTGCGGGCCCGCGACGGGATCGAGCTGTCCCAGGACCACCTGCTCGACGTCATGGTCAAGCGGCTGCACGAGTACAAGCGGCAGACCCTCAAGCTGCTGCACGTCGTGTCCGTCTACGAAGGCGTGTTGTCGGGGCGGACCCCGGTGGAGGAGGTCACGCCGCGCACCGTGCTCTTCGGCGCCAAGGCCGCGCCGGGCTACCACATGGCCAAGGAGATCATCTTCCTCATCAACTCGGTGGCGGCCAAGGTCAACACCGACCCGGTGATGCAGGGACGCCTCCAGGTGCTCTTCCCGGCCAACTACAACGTCACCCTCGCGGAGAAGGTCATCCCGGCCGCCGACCTGTCCGAGCAGATCTCGCTGGCCGGCAAGGAGGCCTCCGGCACCGGCAACATGAAGTTCGCGCTCAACGGTGCGCTGACCATCGGCACCCTGGACGGCGCCAACGTCGAGATCCTCGACCTGGTGGGCGAGGACAACTTCTTCCTCTTCGGCATGACCGAGCCGCAGGTCGAGGAGCTGCGGCAGCGCGGCTACGTCCCGAGCTCGGTCTACGAGTCGGATCCGGTGCTCAAGGCCACCATCGACCTCATCGGCAGCGGTCACTTCACCGGCGGCGACCCGGGTGCCGTCTCGGCGGTGCTGGACAACCTGCTCAACCACGACCCGTTCATGGCGCTGGCCGGCTTCGAGTCCTACCTGGAGGCCCAGGGCCGGGTGGAGCGGGCCTACGCCGACCACGAGGGGTGGAGCCGGTCGGCAATCCTCAACGTCGCCCGGTGCGGCTTCTTCTCCTCCGACCGGTCGATGCGGGACTACCTGGACCGGATCTGGACGCCGCAGGAGCGGTGACCGGCCCGCGGCGCCGCTGCGGGCATACCCTCGGGGAGTGACCGGCAACGCGCCCGCCGCGGGGCACGCCCTGGCGATCCTGACGCTGCTCGCCCGGCACGCCACGCCGGTGGCCGCGGCGACGGTCGCCCGTGAGCTCGGGCTGCCGCGCTCCTCCACATACCACCTGCTGTCGGTGCTGGTGGAGCAGGGGTATGCCGTGCACCTGCCGGAGGAACGGCGCTACGGGCTGGGCGTCGCCGCCTACGAGCTGGGCTCGGCCTACACGCGCCAGGCGCCGCTGCAGCGGCTCGCACGACCCCGGCTGACCCGGCTGGCCGACGGGAGCGGGCACAACGCGCACCTGGCGGTGCTGCACGGCCCGGACGTGCTCTACGTCATCGAGGAGCGGGTGGCCGGGCGACCCTCGCTCGTCACCGACGTCGGGGTGCGGCTGCCGGCGACCCTGACCGCGAGCGGCCTGGCGATCCTCGCCGCGCTGCCTCCCGCCCAGGTGCGTGCGCTCTACCCCTCCCGCGCCGCGTTCGTGCAACGGCACGAGCAGGGTCCACGGTCGTTGGTCGAGCTGCGCCGGGTGCTCTCGGCCACGAGGGCACGGGGGTATGCCGTCGAGGACGGCCTCGTCACGCCGGGTCTGGCCTCGGTCGCCTCGGCGGTGCTCGACCACTCGGGCCACCCGGTCGCCGGCGTGGCCGTCACCTACCCGGCGGACGAGGGCCCAGGGGTGGGTGCGGTGGTGCGGCTGGTGCGCGGGACCGCGGACGAGCTGTCGCGGCGGCTGGGTCACCGGGGCGACGGGCCACCACCGGCGGGGTGAGGTGTGTGTGGTGGTCCCCTGGGAGGCAGGGGGGATATCTCCCAGGGGACCACCTGCAGGGCAGGGTCGGCGCGGGCTGATGGGGGGCTGCCCACGCGACTCACACGATCCCTGCGTCGGCCGGAGCCGACCCCTCCACAGTGACACATCGAGCGATGGATGTCACGTCGCGGGGTGTCGGGGTGCTGCCAATGGCGGGGATCCGTCAGACTGTCCCGATGGACCCACGGCACCCGGTGCGCCTCCACGGCTCGGCCTACGAGGAGTTCGTCAGCGGGGTCTTCCGTCGGGCGGTGCGCTTCGGCACCCCCACCCGCGCGGACCTGCTCGAGGAGGGGCTCTCGGAGGAGGAGATCGACGACGCCACGGCGGAGCTCTGCGCCCGCGGCTTCCTCCGACCGGGTGACGCGCCGGACACCTGGGTGGTGCTGCCGCCCCGCGCCGCCGTCGCCCGCTACGCCGAGGTGACCGAGCACCGGCTGCGGCTGGCCAGGGCGACCGCCGGTGAGCTGGAGCGGGCCTGGCGGCGGGCGGCCGGCGCCACCAGCGTGGACTCGCTGCCGGGGATGGACCTGCTCGGGGGGATCGACGACATCGTGGGCCGGATCGCGGCGATGCACATCGCGACGACCGAGCGGCTGTGGTGGGCCATGGACGGCTCCGTCGCGAGCCGGCGGCTGCTGGAGCTCGCCGCCGCCGACCCGTCGCTGCTCGCGGTGCGGGACGGCGTCGACCGCCGGCTGATCCTCGACACCACGCTCCTGGAGCAGCCCAGCGCCGACCAGGTCATCGAGGCGGCCCTCGAGTCGGGCGCCGCGGTGCGGACCGGCAACGGGGTGCCGGTCAGCGCGGTGGTCTGCGACGACGACGTGACGCTCATCGACATCAGCCGGTTCGAGCCGAACGGCATGGGCTCCTTCGAGGTGCGGCTGGAGGCGCCGGTGGCCGCCGTGGCGAACCTCATCGAGCGCACCTGGATGATGGCCGCGCCGATCCGGCCGATGCGGGAGGCCGCGGCACGCAAGGAGGTCGGCGGGTCCTCGGCCCCGCTGGACGAGCGCGACCACGCCATCCTCACCATGCTCGCCGGGGGCGCCTCGGACCAGGTGATCGCCCGACGGCACGGTGTCTCCGTGCGCACCGTGGAGCGCCGGGTGCGCTACGTCATGGAGCACCTGGGCGCGGCGACCCGCTTCCACGCGGGTGCCCAGGCCGTGCGGCGTGGCTGGGTCTGAGCCCCGGACGATAGACTGCGGACTTTGCGGGGGTCCGACGTGACCGCCCCCGCAACAGCCGTCAGGACCAGATGGAAGGCAGGCGGATGACGGATCTGGTGTCGACCGACCGTGAGGTCGCGGCCGAGATCGCCGCTGAGCAGGCGCACGTGGACCGGGTCTACGACGAGCTGGGGAAGGCCGCCGCGCGGGTGGAGCTGGTGCACGCCGAGGGGATGGCCCGGGGGCAGACGGACCGTAGGGGCACCGGGGACCCTCGGGAGGAGGAGCTCGCCGGGCTGTTCGAGCGGGACGCCCTGGTCTACTCCGCCAGCAAGCGCCGGGCGTCGCTGGAGCACCAGCACGACGGGCTCGTCTTCGGCCGCCTCGACCTCGCGCACGAGGTCGCGGACGAGCACGGCTCGACCCGTGAGGTGCGCTACGTCGGGCGGCTCGGGGTGCGCGACGACGACTACGAGCCCTTGGTCGTCGACTGGCGCGCTCCCGCAGCCGCGCCCTTCTACCGCGCGACCCCGGTCGACCCGCAGGGGGTGCTGCGGCGCCGGGTGCTCCGGTGCCGGGGGGAGCAGGTCGTCGGGGTGGAGGACGACCTCATGGTGGCCGAGCCACCCGACGACGTGGTCGTCGTGGGGGACGGCGCGCTCATGGCCGCCCTGACCCGCAGCCGCGGTGCCCGGATGCGCGACATCGTCGCGACCATCCAGCACCACCAGGACGAGGCGATCCGGGCTCCCGCCCGCGGGATCACCGAGATCACCGGCGGCCCGGGCACCGGCAAGACCGTGGTCGCGCTGCACCGCGCCGCCTACCTGCTCTACTCCGACCGGCGCCGGTTCGAGGGCGGCGGCGTCCTCGTGGTCGGCCCGTCCGCCGCCTACACGGCATACATCGAGCGGGTGCTGCCCTCGCTCGGCGAGGACTCGGTGGTGCTGCGCTCCCTCGGTGACGTGCTGGCCGGGATCACCGCCACCCGGCTCGACCCGCCTGCCGTCGCCGCCACCAAGGGGAGCCTGCGGATCCGGCGGCTGCTGGCCCGGCTGGTGCGCGAGCCGATCCCCGGCGCGCCGCAGCAGCTACGCGTCTTCGTCGGCGGGCACGCGATCCGCCTGGACGCCCCCGCCCTGGACCGCGCGCGCGGCCAGGTGCTGCGGCACCACCACCGCAACGCCGGCTACGACGCCGCTGTGGAGGCGCTGGCCCACCTCGCGTGGGAGCAGGTCGAGCAGGGCGAGCGCGAGGAGTTCGTCGACCGGTTCACCGACTCCGGCGACGTGGAGGCCTTCATGCGGCAGTGGTGGGCCCCGGTCGACCCGCGCGAGATGCTGCTGTGGCTGGCCGACGAGGAGCTCGTGGCCCGGCTCGGTGGGCTGGACGCCGAGGCCGTCGCCGCGCTCGCCCGGTCCTACCGCGAGGCGCTGGAGCTGGGCACGTGGACCGTGGCGGACGTCGCGCTCGTGGACGACCTGACGGCGAGGCTCGGCCCTCCCGTGGAGCTGCCGAGCGAGGACCGCGGCTTCTTCGAGATCGAGGAGCTGGACGACGTCTCGCAGTACGGCGTCTCCGCGCTCCGGGTGGGCCAGGACGGCGAGCCGGAGCGTGCCGCGGCCGGTGGCGAGGCCGGGCACCGGGTGGCGACCGACCCGCGCGACCGGTTGCTCGCGGGGCGGGTCGTCGAGGCCGAGGAGTATGCCCACGTGCTGGTGGACGAGGCCCAGGACCTCTCCCCGATGCAGTGGCGGATGCTCGGTCGTCGGGGTCGCTGGGCGTCCTGGACCGTCGTCGGCGACCTGGCCCAGGCCTCCTGGGACGATCTCGCGGAGGCGGCCCAGGCGAGGGACGAGGCCTTCGGCACCGCCCCCCGCCAGGCGTTCCACATGGACACCAACTACCGCAACGCCCGCGAGATCTTCGACCTCGCCGCCCGGGTGATCACCGAGCACGTGCCCGAGGCGGACATCCCGGACGCCGTCCGCGAGACCGGGCACCACCCGCGGGAGCTCTCGGTGCCCACCGCCACGCTGCCCGACGCGGTGGCCGTGACGCTGGCGGAGCTGCGCGAGGAGGTCGCCGGCCAGGTGGCCGTCATCGCACCGTGGTCCTGGCACGAGCGGCTGGCCCCGCACGTGCGGGGCGACCAGGTGGTGCTCATCGACCCGCTGTCCACCAAGGGGCTGGAGTACGACGCCACGGTCGTGGTCGATCCCGATGCCGTCGTTGCCGAGTCCCCGGGCGGGGTCCGGGCCCTCTACGTCGTGCTCACCAGGGCGGCCCACCGCAGCGCGATCCTGCGCCCTGTGGACGAGGCCTCCTCCGATGTCGCCGGGGGCCGTTAGGGTCACTGTCGTGAGCACCGCCCTGTACCGCCGCTACCGACCCGAGTCCTTCGCCGACGTCATCGGTCAGGAGCACGTCACCGAGCCGCTCATGCAGGCGCTGCGCGCGGAGCGGGTCAACCACGCCTATCTCTTCTCCGGCCCGCGCGGGTGCGGCAAGACCACCAGCGCCCGCATCCTCGCCCGGTGCCTGAACTGCGACCAGGGGCCGACCCCGGAGCCGTGCGGCAGCTGCGAGTCGTGCGTCGCCCTGGCGCGCGACGGTGCCGGCTCGGTCGACGTCATCGAGATCGACGCCGCCAGCCACGGCCGGGTCGACGACACCCGTGAGCTGCGGGAGCGGGCGGCCTTCGGGCCGGCCACGGCGCGCTACAAGATCTACATCATCGACGAGGCCCACATGGTCAGCCGGGAGGGCTTCAACTCCCTGCTCAAGATCGTCGAGGAGCCCCCGCCGCACGTGAAGTTCATCTTCGCCACGACGGAGCCGGAGAAGGTGCTGGCGACCATCCGCTCCCGGACCCACCACTACCCCTTCCACCTGGTCCCGCCACAGCGGCTCACGGCATACCTCGAGCAGCTGTGCCAGACCGAGGGCGTGGCGCTGGAGCCCGGGGTGCTGTCCTTCGTGACCCGCGCGGGCGGGGGGTCGGTCCGGGACTCGCTGTCGGTGCTCGACCAGCTGATCTCCGGTGCCGCCGAGGGCGGCCTGACCTACGAGCGCACCGCCGCCCTGCTGGGCTTCACCGACGTCGAGCTGCTGGATGCCGTGGTCGAGGGCGTGGCCGCGCGGGACGCCGCGACCGTCTTCGAGCAGATCGACCGGGTGATGGAGTCGGGGCACGACCCGCGCCGGTTCGTCGAGGACCTGCTGGAGCGCTACCGCGACCTCATCGTCCTCGCGGCCGCGGGCGACCGGGCCGGCGGCCTGCTGCCCGGCCTGCCCGAGGACCAGGTGGAGCGGATGCGCCGCCAGGCGCAGGGTTACGGCTCCGCGGGGCTCTCCCGGGCCGGCGACCTGGTCAGCCGCGGCCTGTCCGACATGACCGGCGCGGTGTCCTACCGGCTGATGCTGGAGCTGCTCGCGGCCCGGCTGCTGCTGCCGGCGGCCCAGGGCGAGGACGGCTTCGGCACCCGGCTGGACCGGATCGAGCGCAGGCTGGGCGCGGGCGGGTCGGCGGAGCGGGAGGCCGCCCCGCCGAGGTCGAGGTCCGCCGCGGCGCCGGCCGAGGTCCCGCAGGAGGAGTCGACCCCGCCGCCGGCCCCCACCCAGCAGGAGGAGCCGGCCCCGCAGCCCGCCGACACCCAGCAGCCGGGCCAGCTCGACACCGCTGCCGTGCGGCGCCAGTGGCCGGAGATCATCGCCGCGGTCCGACAGATCAGCCGCCGCACCGCCGGGGCGCTGGAGTCCATCCAGGTCGTCGACTACGACGGACGACGGCTGCTGGTCGGTATGCCCGACGAACGGTGGGTCCGTCACTTCATGGGGACCTCCAACGAGGAGGCGCTGCGCCAGGGCGTGCTGGACGCGCTGGCCCTGGACACCACGATCGAGGCGACCGTCCTCGGTGGCGATGGCGACGGCGGGCCGGGCCCTGGCCCGGGTGGTGGTCCAGGGCCGTCGGGTCCGGAGCACTCCGGCCCGGGGCCGTCGGGAGGCGGCCCGGGGCCGTCGGGCGCGGGGTCTGCTGCGGGCCCTGAGTCCGGGGCAGCCCCTGGGACAGGGGCACACCCCGAGCCGGCAGATCCTGACCCCGGCGCGGATCCCGGGCCGGAGGACGAGCCCGCGCCGCCCGAGGCGAGCGGGGGCATACCGGAGCAGGTGCCGGACGAGCCGATGCGCGGCCGCATCCGCACCCGGGCCGGCCAGGCGGCGCCCTCGGGCGAGCAGTCGGCAGCGGCACCGGTGCGGGTGCGGGGTCGTCGCGGCGGCGCCACCGCCCCGCCGGCCGCCGACGAGGCGGGGTCGTCCGGCCCCGAGACGTCGCTCGCCGAGCAGCTGGGGGCGACGCCGGGTCGCGCCACCGACCGGGGCGACGAGGCTGAGTGGTCGACGCGGGCGTCCGGTGCGGGCGCACCCGCCTGGGCCACCGAGGACGTCGCCCCCCAGCCCGACCGACCGCCGGAGGACACCGCCGCAGCCTCGCCCCCGGAGCAGCCCTCGGCCGCGCCGGCCCAGCGCGCTCCTGGTGGCGACGCCCCGAGCGACGACGACGAGGACCTCGCGACCTCCGGCACGGTGGGGCAGCCGGTGGTCGAGAACGTCCTGGGCGGTACTGTCATCGCCATCAACGACGATCCCGTGGCGTGAGGACGGCCCGAGCATGATCTACGAGCTGCTCCATCCCGTGGTGACGCCGCTCGCCACCGCGATCTGGCGCCCGGAGGTGCTCGGCCGGGAGAACGTCCCCATGGACGGCCCGGTGGTCCTCGCGAGCAACCACCGGTCGTTCATCGACAGCCTGGTCATCCCGCTGACCGCCCCGCGGCAGGTGGCCTTCCTGGCCAAGTCGGAGTACTTCACCGGCACCGGGGTGCGCGGCTGGATCAGCCGCGAGTGGTTCACCGGCGTCGGCTCCATCCCGGTCGACCGGGACGACACCCGCGCCGCGCAGAAGTCGCTGGACCTCGCGCTCGCCCACCTGCGCGGTGGAGGGGCGTTCGGCATCTACCCGGAGGGGACCCGCTCCCGCGACGGGCGGCTCTACCGCGGCAAGACCGGGGTGGCCTGGCTCGCGCTGGAGGCCGGGTGCCCGATCGTCCCCGTCGGGCTGCAGGGCACCCAGGACATCCAGCCGGTCGGCTCACGCCTTCCCCGGCGCGCCAAGGTGCGCGTCGAGTTCGGCGAGCCGATCGAGGTCGTCGGCCGGTTCGACGGCGTGCCGCAGGGTCGGGCCCGTCGCGAGCTGACCGACGAGGTCATGGAGCGCATCCTGGCGATGTCCGGCCAGGAATGGGCCGGGGAGTATGCCCAGCGCTCCGGCGACGCTCCGGCCTGAGCGCGAGCCTCAGCGCCCCGTCATCTGGCATCCCTTCCTCGTCTGAGAGCCCCTTCGTCACCTGGCAGCCCCCTCGAGCAGGCTGTCAGTGGGCGTTCCCGGCTGTCAGTCGACCTCCGGGCTGTGCGCCGACCTGGCGTGCCGGGACCGCCGCTGTCGGCGGCACGGCATACAGTGCCGTGTTGTGTATGAAGGCGTGGTCCAGGACCTGATCGACGAGCTCGGACGGCTCCCCGGTGTCGGCCCCAAGGGCGCCCAGCGGATGGCCTTCCACCTGCTCGCCGCGGACCCGGAGGACATCACCCGGCTCGCCGAGGCGCTGCTGCAGATCCGCGAGAAGGTCCGCTTCTGCGAGGTCTGCGGCAACGTCGCCGAGGCGGAACGGTGCCGCATCTGCCTGGACGACCGCCGAGACCCCAGCATGATCTGCGTCGTGGAGCAGAGCCAGGACGTCGCGGCGATCGAGCGCACCCGCGAGTTCCGTGGCCGCTACCACGTGCTCGGCGGCGCCATCAACCCGATCGGTGGCGTCGGCCCGGAGGACCTGCGGGTGCGCGAGCTCGTGGCCCGGCTGGCCGACGGCGAGGTGGCCGAGGTGATCATCGCGACCGACCCCAACCTGGAGGGAGAGGCCACCGCGACCTACCTCGCGCGGCTGCTGGCCCCCTACGACGGCGTCCGGGTCAGCCGGCTCGCGTCCGGGCTCCCCGTCGGCGGCGACCTGGAGTATGCCGACGAGGTCACCCTCGGACGCGCCTTCGAGGGTCGCCGGATGATCTCCACCGGTCCGACCGGCTGACCCGACCCCACCGGGCGTCGCCCGTGGTTGCCCCCAACCCCACCGAGCGTCGCCCGTGGTTGCGCCCAGCCCCACCGAGCGTCGCCCGTGGTTACCCCCAACCCCACCGAGCGCCGCCTGTGGTTACCCCCAGCCCCACCGAGCGTCGCCCGTGGTTACCCCCAACCCCACCGAGCGTCGCCCGTGGTTACCCCCAACCCCACCGAGCGTCGCCCGTGGTTACCCCCAACCCCACCGAGCGCCGCCTGTGGTTACCCCAACCCCACCGAGCGTCGCCCGTGGTTGCGCCCAGCCCCACCGGGCGTCGCCTGTGGTTGCTCTCCCATCCCACCGGGTCGTCGCTCGGTCCGGGTGTGTGACCCGATTTGCCCGTAGGGTGGGGGCATGGTCGATGACGACTGGGCCCAGCCGGCCCAGGACATGCACGCCGAGGTGGCGGCCTACTTCACCAGCCTCGAGGAGGTGGCCTCCGGGGGCGCGGCGGAGACAGCGTTGCCGCTGCTGCTGCTGAGCGTGGGCCAGCTCTGCTCGGCCGGCGCCCGACTGGGTGCGTTGGTGGACGTGGTGCCGCGGGAGCGGTTCGAACCGGATGCCGGCCCGGACGCCGACCTGGAACGGATCCGGGAGAGCCTGCACGGACTGCTGGGCGGCCTGGACGACTACTGCGACCTGGAGGACCCGGTGATCACCGGCGAGGTCACCCGCGGATCACTCACCGACGACCTCGTCGCCGTGGCCGCCGACCTCGCGCACGGCCAGGAGCACTACCTCGCGGGTCGTCCGACCGAGGCGATGTGGTGGTGGCAGTTCAGCTACCTCTCGTCCTGGGGCGAGCGCGCCGCCTCGGCGCTGCGCGTGCTGCATACCCTCCTCGCGCACGTGCGCCTCGACGCCGACGACGAAGAGGTCATGGAGGCCGAGCTCGCCGCCCTTCACGGCACGACCTGAGGCCACCACAAGCGACGCCCGGTCGCCTCAGGGACAACCACACGCGACGCCCGGTCGCCTCAGGGACAACCACACGCGACGCTCGGTGGGCTCAAGAGCAACCACACGCGACGCTCGGTGGGGTCAGGGACGACCACAGGCGACGCCCGGTGGGGTCAGGCGAGGTCGTTCGGGTCGGTCGCCGGGTCCAGCTGCGCACCCGAGCGGTATGCCGCGCGACCCAGCGCGTTGGAGGCGACCGAGCTCATGATGATGAAGCCGGCGATCGCCACGAACAGCTTGATCAGGTCGACCACGTCGAAGCCGTGCACCCAGACGTGGTGCACGTAGACCCCGGTGACCATCCACGGGACACCCATGCCGGTCGCGCCCGAGAGCACGTTGATCCGGGACAGGCCGTCGCGGGCGCGCAGCATGGCCCAGGCGCTGGTCAGCACGAAGAGCGCACCGCCGATGCACAGCACGCCGATGACGAGGGTCAGCACGATGCTCATCGGCGCCCCCTGGTGAGGATGCGCGCGAGCGAGACGGTGGCGAGGATGCCCACGAGGGCCGCCAGGGACGCGACGTCCAGCAGCACGATGGACTCCGCCGCCATCCCGATCATGAGGAAGATCCCGACCGCGCAGAAGTAGACGAGGTCGCTGACCGCAGCCACCGACGCGTCGTCCCGGGCGGTCATGACCCGGACCAGCCCGAGCACCGCGGCGAGCAGCAGGATCGCGACGGTGGTCCACACGATGACGCTCATGACGGCTCCACCTCCATCGCACGGTCGCTGCGCTGCCGGCCGCGGGTCATCACCAGCAGCCGTCGCTCCATGTCGCGCAGGTCGGCGACGACCTCGTCCCGGTCCTGCCCGTAGAGGGCGTGGACGTAGAGCGTCGGCGGCGACTCACCGGTGCGGGGGGCGATGCCGACGGTGATCGTGCCTGGCGTGATGGTGATCGAGGACGCCATGGTGCTGATCTCCAGGTCCGTCTCGCAGTGCAGCGGCAGCGCGACGATGGCCGGGGACATCCGCAGCCCGGGTGTCACCACGTCGGCGCCGATGCGGAGCGCCCCACGGACGACCTCGGCGGCCAACCACCCGCCGTAGACGACGGTGCGCACGGGGTTGAGCATCAGCCGATCACCGCCTCGACGTAGGGCGCGAGGTCCACCAGCCCGGCGGCCGCGCGGGAGGTGACCTCCATGATCGGGCCGGCCAGCACGAACATCGTCAGCTGGGTGACCACGAGCACGGCCATCGGTGCCATCAGCCGGGGGGTCACCCGGACGTCGTCGGTGAGCGTCGTCTTGGCGCCGCGCCCGGTCTCCGGCGAGTCAGGGAGGTAGTCCTCCATGTCCGGGCCCCAGAACACGCCCACCCACAGCCGCTGCATGGCCACCAGCGAGCCCAGCGCCCCGACGCAGATGAGGGTGATGAAGACGGCCTGCCAGGCTCCCCCGGCCTGGGCCGCCGCCTGCACCAGCCCGACCTTGCCGAAGAAACCCGAGCTCGGGGGCAGCCCGATGAGCGACATCAGCGCGAGGGCATACCCGATCGTCAGGATCCGGTCCCGCCGGATGATGCCGGACAACCGCTCGTAGCGCCCGGAGCCGTAGGTCTGCTCTATCGCCCCGGCACCCAGGATGAGCGCCCCCATCGTGATGATGTGGTGGATCATGTAGAAGATGCCCGCCGCCAGCGAGAACTGCGTGAACAGCAGCAGCCCGAGCAGGATGTGCCCGACCCCGGCGACCATCTGCCAGGACAGCGCCCGGCGCATCACCCGCTCGCCGAAGGTGCTGTAGGACCCGACGACGAGGGACAGCCCGACGAGCACGGCCAGCACCATGATCCACGGCGGCTGCCCCTCGTAGAGCGTCGACGTGATGCGGTAGAGGGCATACAGCGCGACCTTGGTGTGCAGCGCCGAGAAGAGCCCCATCACGGCGGCCGAGGTGGCGGGGTAGCTGCGCGGCAGCCACGTGTGCATGGGGACCACGGCCGCCTTGATCGACAGCGCCAGCAGCACCACGCCCGAGCTGAGCATGGTGCGCGGGTCCGTGCCGGCGCCCACGAGCAGCGCCAGGTTCACCGTCTCTGCGGTGGCGTAGACCAGGCCCACGCCGATGAGCAGGATGGTGCTGGTGAGCAGGTTCACCACGACGAAGGTGCGCCCCACCCCGAGCCGGCGCCAGGTGCCGGTCACCGCGATGAGGGCGTAGCTGGGCAGCAGCATGACCTCGACGAAGACGAACAGGTTGAACAGGTCCCCGGTGAGGAAGGCGCCGTTCACGCCACCGAGCAGCATGAGCACCAGCGGCGTCACCAGGCGGTAGCGGTTCTCCCCCGTGATGGTCATGAAGACCAGGCACATGAGCACGGTGAACGAGGTCACCAGGATCATCAGCGCGCTGAACGTGTCCGACACGAACGGGATCGCGACGCCCGGCACGAAGGCACCGACGTTGTCGGCGAGCACGGGCGTCTCGCGGTGCTGCAGCAGCAGGTCCAGCCCGGCGGCACCGGTGAGCACGGGTATGCCCAGGAGCCAGGCACGCTGCCACACCAGGTTGCGCCACAGCACGGTGGCGGCGGCCGCCGCGATCGGGATCGCGGCCAGCAGCGGGAGCAGGGCTGCGGTCATGATCATCGGCGGTGCGTCTCCCCGGTCTCGGGCATCCGCTTGGTGTCGTCGTTGTGCCCGATCACGGCCATGGCGAGCATGAGCACGGTGACGGCGAGCGCGATGACGATCGCGGTCAGGACGAAGGCCTGCGGCAGCGGGTCGCCGGCGTCCTCCACGCCGGTGCGGCTGGGCAGCGGCTCACCACGCCAGGCGGTCACCCCCGCGGACAGGATGAGCAGGTTGGCGGCGTGCGCCAGCAGGGCCAGGCCGAAGATGATCCGGACCATGCCCCGCTGGAGCATGAGGTAGATCGCCCCCGCCGTGAGGACGCCGATGGTGATGGGCAGGATCATTCGCGGTCCCCTCCCTTGCGCGGCGGCAGGTCCTGCTGCAGGTAGGTGGACCCGCGCCCGGGGATCCCCAGTCGGGTCTCGGCATACCGCTCGCCGCGGGAGGTGTCCATCGGGCCGCTGATCTCGCCCTCGACCGCCTCGTCGGCGCGCTCGCGGGTGCTCTCGCCCCCGGTGGCACCGAGCAGGTTGAAGGCCTCCATGACCAGCCCCAGGACGGCGAGGTAGACGCCGAGGTCGAAGACCATCGAGGTGGTCAGGTGGATGTCGAAGAGGTAGCCGTGCAGCGGCTCGAGGAAGGAGACGTGGCCGATCATGCCCCAGATGCCGGTGCCGACCGCGATGAGCACGCCCAGGGCGACCAGCCGCAGCGGGAGCCGGGGCGGCCCCACCATCCGGTCGCGCGAGGTCGCGAGGTAGATGAGCGCGACGATCGAGGACCCCACCAGGGCGGCGATGAAGCCGCCTCCCGGGGAGTTGTGGCCGCGCAGGAAGAGGATGGCCGAGATGATGGCGAGCAGCGGCGCCGTGACGCGCACCAGCAGCTGCATCGGCACGGCGTTGCCCCAGGCCTCGGTGACGGCGCGGTATGCCGTCGACCCGCGCTCCCGCAGCGGCACCTCCGGCGGCGGCACGTAGTTGCGGTCGGCCTCGGGTGGCGGGTCGAGGTACTTGTCGCGGACGGTGGAGACGATGGCGACCATCGCGACGGCTGCCATGCCGAGGACGGTCAGCTCGCCGAAGGTGTCCAGCGCACGGAACTCCACGAGGATCGTGTTGACGACGTTGTCGCCGCTGGTTTCGACGGGGCCTTCCTCGAGATACCAGATCGCGATCTCGCTGCGGTCCCGGCGGCCGGTCAGGGCCCAGGTGGCCAGGCCGGCGGACAGGCCACCGACGACCGCGAGCAGCAGCGCGGCCTTGTTGCCCCACCGGGGTGCGCGGCCGAAGACCTGCGGCAGCCGCTGCAGGACGAGCATGATCATCAGGACGGTCAGCGCTTCGACGAGCAGCTGGGTCATGCCGACGTCGGGAGCGCCGAGCGCGAAGATCTGCACCGTCACGGCGGCACCGACGGTGGACAGCGCGACCACGGCGGCCAGGCGGGAGTTGGCCCGGCACAGCACGGCGACGGCGATGGCGATGATGACCAGGACCACGATGTCGATCGGGCTGATCAGGCCCTCCTGCACGGGGAGCAGGTGGTCGCCCGCGACCAGGACGCCCACACCGCCGAGGACGAGGGCGCCGAGGGCCAGGAACTGCACCGCCACGTGGCGGGTGGGGTTGTCCGCACGGACCAGCATGGCCAACGACTTCCCGACGTCGGCAGCGGTGTCGTTGATGACCCGGATGACGTCGGCGCCGTCGAAGGAGAAGGTGTCGTGCTCGCGGGCCGGGAAGAAGAAGCGGCGGCGCAGGATGACGAAGACGCCGACGACGATGATCGCCAGCGAGGTGAGCAGCTCGAGGTTGATCCCGTGCCACAGCGCCAGGTGCGGGTGCGGCTCCTCGGCGTCCGCCGGCAGCATGGCGGCTGCGGCGCGACCCACCGGGGTGTCCAGGATGCCCACGACGAAGGCCAGCGGCAGCCCGACGACGATCGGCAGCGCGGCGAAGGTGCCCAGCGCCCACGGCGTCGTGTGCAGCGGGCGGTCCTCGGGCCACTTCGCCTGTCCGCGGCCGTCGAAGAAGCCGTTGAAGACGATCTTGGCGCAGTAGGCGAAGGTGAGCACCGCGGTCAGGGCGACACCGAGGAAGGCCGCCCAGGCCGCGACCGGGCCGCCGGGCGCCTCGTGCATGGCGGTGAGGATGCTCTCCTTGGAGACGAAGCCCAGCATGGGCGGGACGCCGGCCATCGACGCGCAGCCGAGCACGGTGACCCAGAAGGCGATCGGCATGGCGCTGGAGAGCACCGGCAGCCGGCGCACGTCCCGGGTCCCGGCCGCGTGGTCGACGACGCCGACCATCATGAACAACCCGGACTTGAACAGCGCGTGCGCGATGACGTGCAGGATCGCGGCGGCGAGCGCATACTCCGTGCCGACACCGATCGTGGCCACGATGAGCCCGAGCTGGCTGACCGTGGAGTAGGCCATGAGCTTCTTCAGGTCGGTCTTCTGCAGCGCGAACCAGCCACCGATGGCGCAGGTGACCAGGCCGGTGGAGATGAGCAGGACGTTCCACACCGGCACGTCGTGGAAGGCGGGCGAGAAGCGCATCAGCAGGAAGATGCCGGCCTTGACCACCGCGGCGGCGTGCAGGTAGGCGCTCACCGGCGTGGCGGCCGCCATGGCGTCCGGCAGCCACACGTGGAAGGGGAACTGGGCCGACTTGGTGAAGGCGGCCAGGATCACCAGCAGGGCGATCGTCGCCGTGAAGCCCGGGCTGGTGTCCCACACCTCGTGCGCCAGCGCCTCGGACAGGGTGGTCGTCCCGGTGCGCACGACCATCGCGGTCACCGCGGCCAGCAGCCCCAGCCCGCCGAGGAAGGTGATGAGCAGCGTCCGCATCGACGCGGCCTCACCGGCATACCCCGAGCGCGCGATGAGGAAGAAGCTGGCGAGCGAGGTGAGCTCCCAGCACAGGAAGAGCAGGATCAGGTCGTCCGCGAGCACCAGCCCCACCATGGAGACGGTGAACATCGCCATGTAGAAGTAGAAGGTGAGGTTGCGACCCGGCTTGAGGTATGCCGTGGAGTAGGCGAGCACGACCGCGCCGATGACGAGCGCGATGAAGGTGAAGACCGTCCCCAGCCCGTCGGCGCGCAGCGACAGCTCCAGCCCGAGGGTGGGCACCCAGGGCATCGACCACTCGACCGTCCCGTGGTGCATGACCTCGCGCGCGGCCGGCCAGTATGCCGCCGCCGCCGCGAGGTAGAGCGCGGCGATCGGCCACCCGGCGTGCCGACCCAGCAGCTTGGTGAGCGGGAAGGTCGCGACGACGGTCACCGCCGAGATGACCAGCGTCCACAGCAGGCTCATCGCAGGGCCGCCCTGGACGCACCGACGCTGCCGTGGCAGCGGGGGGTCGGCCGGGACATGCGGATCAGGCTACCAATGCGTGACCCGACGTCACCGCTCGTCTGCGAAGTGCTTGGCCACGGCCGGCCGCCGTGCGCCACGCCACCTCGGTGCGTCACCCGACTAGGACGTGCCGAGGATCTCCCTGATCGTCGGGTCGTCGGCGTAGTCCGCCGGCACGTTGCCTCGATCATCAGCGGCGTTCGTGACCGCCCCTGCTTCGACAAGGCTCTGGACGACCCCGAGGCAACCGGCCTGGGCGGCGAAGTGCAGGGGTGTGACGCCCCCGTCGTCTGTGGCCTGCTCGTCAGCGCCGGCGTCCAGCAGCAGGTCGGTGGTGCTCTCATGACAGCGCTGGGCCGCGAAGTGCAGAGGTCGGGATCCGTCCACGTCAATGGGGTCCAAGTCAGCGCCGGCTCCCACGATCGCCTCGACGGAGTCGTCCTGGCCCCGGAGCGCAGCCTCGTGGAGAGGGGATCGCGAGCTGGGTGACCCGTCGGGGTCGGCTCCCTCGGCCAGCAGCAAGATCAGGGTGTCCTCGTGTTCGTTGGCGGCGGCCGCGAACAGGGGTGATGCTCCATCATCATCAGCGCGGTCGATGTCGGCACCGACGTCGAGAAGTAGCTTCACGACATCATTGTTGCCGCGGTTCGCGGCGGCGAGCAGCGCGGTGGTGCCGTCGGAGAATCTGACGGTGTTCGCGTTCGCTCCTGCACGGATGAGTCGGGCGACGGTCTCAGTTTGGCCGTTGAGGGACGCCGCCCACAGCGCCGTTGCCCCGTCAGCGATGGGTCTGTCGACCCGAGCACCAGCGTCGAGGAGTTGTCCGACGATGTCGTCGTGGCCCAGCCTGGCCGCGGTGTAGAGCGGATGAATCGCGTCGTCGTTTAGGGTCGCCATCACGGGCGCCCCTACGCCGAGCAGGATACCGACCACTTCGGTGCAGCCGGAACGGGTCGCGACCCACAGCGCGGTCCTGCCGTCGTCATCGCGGGCCTGGACCAACCGTGGATCCTCCCCGATGAAGTCGCGGACGACGTCCGCCTCACAGCCACTCGCGGCGTCCAGCAACTGATCGTCGACGCCACCAGTCGACTCGGTCTGCAGTTCCGACGGGATGGGCTCGGTCCCATTGACGACGCCCCCGGTCGCCGAGTTCGTGGCCTGGTCCGCCCAGTCCTCGTCGGGGTCGGCAAGCATGTCGTAGGTACAGGATTCGAGCAAGGGGCCGGGGGCGACGCCTGAGTCGATGCACGCCTTCTCAGCGGCTTCGCGTGCTTCCGGAGGGAAGTCACTGAGCGATGCGAGTTGTCCAGGCAGAGCGGTGAACTCGTCCGTGAGATAGTCGCTGGCGTCGCCGTCGGCGAACAGCCGCTCCTCTGGTGTCACTCGCCATGACCCCCCGAACCGCCCGTACAAGCCATCGATTGTCCTGAGTTCGGCCACGGACATCACTTCGCCGTCGCGCGTGCTTAGGTCGTTCTCGGCGTCACCGTCGGGGCTGCCCAACAACCCTTCCGAGGGGCCGTTGCGGAGCTGCAGCTCGATGTTCTGGGACACACTGAGGTTCTCGATGCGGATGACGTCACCCGAAGGGGAACCGACGACGATCGTCCTTCCCTGACCACCGCTCTCCAGGCGTGCGAAGCCGCTGTCGTCGAAGCGCACTCCCCCGCGGCCCAACCGGGTCGGCTCCCCGTCGATGAGGACGGGGATGCCTTCCTCGGTCGTATCGCGACTGTCGTCGTACACGGTCTGCACCGTGTGGGAACCGACCCGGACGGCCACCGCCTGGTTGGAGGTCGCCCGGCCGGGGTTGCCGAGGAATCTCGCCTGCACCTCGAAGTTCTCGCGCCGCACCAGCACGAACTCTCCGGCTGCCTGGAAGCTGAGCGACACTCCGTCGAATGTTCGCAGGTGTGGCTCACCTTCTGAGGAGGCCAGGGCAAACAGCAGAACCAAGCCCGTCGTGGCAAGCACCAACCCAAGTGTCATCAGTCCTACACCGAGGAAGGCCCCCGTGACAGTTGTGGCGGCCTCGACGCCCAAAATCAGGCGGAGACCACCAAACAGTGTGCTGACGGCCATGATCCAGCGCACCCCCGGCTTCCCACTGATCTCTTCGTAGGGAGTCTGGTCATCGGTATGGTCTGGCACGATCGGGGCGTTGAGATTCGTGCTGGGCAGAGGAACCTCGCGGCCGCCGGTGAGGACGAGGATCGGATTGCCGTCCTCGTCGTAGCGAACACCTTGCACCTCCTCCAGTTCGTCGGCGGCGGCGGTGAAGTCGCGAGCAACGGGCTGCGCTCGCAACGGTTGGGGGGTACCCGCAGCGAGAACGAGGCCCGGCCTGGAAGTCGACGGCTGCTCCCGTTCCGCCGGCGCCGCGCCTGCATGGGAGTCTGTTGAACGAGGAAGCTGCGCGAACACGGCTTCGACCGGGATCCCGCCTCGCGGGATCGTGTCGAGCGGATCCGCCCCCTCGTCCGTCGACTCAGCCACCATCAGGGCGTTGACTGTCGACCCCTCCGCCTCGACCACTGTCTCGGACGCGACGTGCTGTACGACGCCGTCGCTGTCCGCCCACGTGGTGCCGATCACGACGGCGTAGCCACCGGGACCGTTCACCCCACCTGCGATCGTCCTGGTCACGGTGAATTCGACACCGTCCAGCGTGACCTCCTCAGTCGCCACGGACCCGTCGAGGGCATCGATCTCGGTGAAGCCGGACGGCAGCAGGGCAGGCCCGTCGACCCGGATCCACGGACCGGCCGCCGAGGTCGACAGCATGGTCACTCCGGCCTGCGTCACAGCATGGGCGGTGGTCCCGTCGGAGAGGTCGGCGACAAGTGACGTCACCTCGTCCTCGGGCGCTAGGACGGCCTCGACGTCAGCGACCTTCGCCCAGGGACCACCGTCGACGCTGACAAGGGATCGGCCGCGCCAAAGCTGAGCCTCCTCGGGGAAGTCAGCTTCGACCACCCGGTCCACGGTGGCTGGCGGCGTCGTAGGAATCTGCAGCGACCGCTGCTCGTCGGGTACCTGGGTGGAGCACGAGGACGCCATGAGGGAGAGCGCGATCGGCAAGACGAGGGCCCCCCTGACCCGCAACCAAGAATCCCGGTTCGCGCGACGGTCGTACTGGGCACACACCTGTACCACCAACCTCTGACTCACGGCTCGTCGCCGCGAGCCGCCTCCGAAGTCTAGCGCCGTTGACGGGTGCGTGGCCGGTCCTTGAACCGCGCCGTGCGACGACGGGCGTGCTCGGGCCTCCGCGTGCGCCAGATAGGCTGCTGGCCCGTGGTGGTCCTCGTCCTCGGCTCCGGTGCGCGTGAGCACGCCCTGGTCCGTTCCCTGGCCCTCGACCCCGAGGTCGACCGGGTGGTGGCGCTGCCCGGCAACCCGGGGATCGCCGCCCTCGCCGACTGCCTGCCGGGCGACCCCGCCGACCCTGACGTCGTCACCGCGGCGGCGCGGGCCGAGGGTGCCGACCTGGTCGTCGTGGGTCCCGAGGCTCCGCTGGTCGCCGGGGTGGCCGACGCCCTCGCGGACGAGGGCATACCGTGCTTCGGCCCCTCGGCGCGGGCGGCCGCGCTCGAGGGGAGCAAGGCCTTCGCCAAGGAGGTCATGGCGGCGGCCGGTGTCCCGACCGCCGCGGCCCACGTGTGCACGCGGATCGACGAGGTGCAGCACGCGCTGGACGCCACCGGACCGCCCTACGTCGTCAAGGAGGACGGCCTCGCCGCGGGCAAGGGCGTGGTCGTCACGACGGACCGTGACCAGGCGGTCGAGCACGCGACCGCGTGCCTGACCCGCGGAGAGGGCAGGGTGGTCGTCGAGGACTTCCTCGACGGACCCGAGGTCTCCGTCTTCTGCCTCAGCGACGGCCACGACGTCATCGCCCTCGAGCCAGCGCAGGACTTCAAGCGGGTCGGCGCCGGCGACACGGGCCCCAACACCGGCGGGATGGGGGCATACTCCCCCCTCCCCTGGGCGCCCGAGGACCTCGTGCCGCAGGTGCTCGACACCATCGCCCGGCCCACGATCACGGAGATGGCCGTCCGCGGTATGCCCTTCGTCGGGGTGCTCTACGTCGGCCTGGCGCTCACCTCGACCGGGCCGCGGGTGGTGGAGTTCAACGCCCGCTTCGGCGACCCGGAGACGCAGACCGTGCTGGCGCGGCTCCGGACCCCGCTGGGTCGCGTGCTGCGCGCCGCCGCCCGGGGCGAGCTGGGCGGGCTGCCCGCCCTGGAGTGGTCGCCGCGCACCAGCGTCAACGTCGTCATCGCCGCCGAGCACTACCCCGCAAGCCCGACCACGGGCGACCCGATCAGCGGGATCGAGCAGGCCGAGCAGGTCGACGGGGTGCACGTCCTGCACGCGGGGACCCGCCCGAGCGACGACGCCGACGGCGATCTCGAGGCGCCCGGTCTCGTCTCGGCCGGCGGCCGCGTGCTCAGCGTCGTGAGCCTCGCCGACGACCTGCCGCAGGCCCGCGCCCGCGCCTACGCCGCCGCCGGCCGGATCGACCTGCGCGGCAGCCACCACCGGCCCGACATCGCCCTCGCCGCCGAGCAGGGCCAGGTCGCCGTCCCGACGCAGGAGTCCTGAGGTGCCCATGACGCTCCCGCAGCACCAGCTGCTCTACTCCGGCAAGGTGCGCGAGCTGTATGCCCCGCTGCACGCCGACGGCACCGTCGACGAGTCCCGGCTGCTGCTGGTCGCCTCGGACCGGGTCAGCGCCTACGACCACATCCTCGACACCCCGATCCCGGACAAGGGCGCGGTCCTGACCCAGCTCTCGCTGTGGTGGTTCGACCAGTTCGCCGGCCTCGCTCCGCACCACGTCCTCTCGACCGACGTGCCCGAGCAGGTCGTCGGCCGGGCGGTCTACGTCCGGCGGCTGACGATGCTGCCGGTGGAGTGCGTGGCCCGGGCCTACCTCACCGGCGGTGGCCTCGCGGAGTATGCCGCGACCGGGTCCGTCTCGGGCGTCCCGCTCCCCCCGGGGCTGGCGGACGGGTCCCGTCTGCCGGAGCCCATCTTCACCCCGAGCACCAAGGCGCCGGTCGGGCAGCACGACGAGCCGATCAGCCTGGAGCAGGTCGTCGGGCTGGTCGGGCCGCGGCTGGCCGACCGGCTGCGGGCGCTGACCGTCGACATCCTGGACCGGGGCAACAACATCGCCGCTGGGCGCGGCATCCTCATCGCCGACACCAAGGTGGAGTTCGGCATCGACCCGGCCCAGGTCCCGCTGAGCGACGACGGCGAGCCGCAGTGGTCCCAGGTCGACCCGGACACGGTCGAGATCACCCTGGCGGACGAGGTGCTCACCCCGGACTCGTCGCGCTTCTGGCGGGCCGAGGACTGGACGCCCGGCCGGACCCAGACGTCCTACGACAAGCAGGTGCTGCGCGACTGGCTCACCTCGCCCGACAGCGGGTGGGACCGGGCCGGCGACGCCCTTCCCCCCGCGCTGCCCGGGTCGGTCGTCGAGCTCACGCGCGCCCGTTACGTCGAGGCCTACGAGGCCCTCACCGGGCAGACCTTCACCCCCGCCCGCTGACCCACGACGGGAGCCGCACCCCCATGGCCCACGACCACGTCCTCACCACCGTGCCGGGTGGGTCCGCCCTCTCCGACTTCCGCGCCGCCGGTCTGCTCTCGCGCCTGCAGCGGGTCGCGCCGCAGGTCAGCGGCGTCACCGCCCGCCACCTGCACGTCGTCGCCGCCGACCGCGACCCGGGGACGGAGCAGCTGGAGGCGCTCCGGGCGATCCTCACCTACGGCGAGCCGTGGCCGGGCGACGAGGGTGAGCACGGGCATACCTCTCGGGTCGTGGTGTCCCCCCGCCTCGGCACGATCTCGCCGTGGTCGAGCAAGGCGACCGACATCCTGCACAACTGCGGGCTGGACGTGCAGCGGGTCGAGCGGGTGACGGAGTATGTCCTGCAGCTCGCCGACGGACCGCTGGACCAGGCCGCGTGGACGGCCTGCGCGGCCCTGCTGCACGACCGGATGACCGAGTCCGCGCTGCTGAGCGACGTGGCCGGGGCGGCGGTGCTCCTCTTCGCCGACCGGGTCGCCGAGCCGATGGAGCTGGTGGACGTGCTCGGGCGCGGCCGGGAGGCCCTGGAGGAGGCGGACGCGCGGTTCGGCCTGGCCCTGTCCCCGGACGAGATCGACTACCTCGTCGAGTCGTTCACCGGGCTCACGCGCAACCCCACCGACGTCGAGCTGACGATGTTCGCGCAGGCCAACTCCGAGCACTGCCGGCACAAGATCTTCAACGCCGACTTCGTCATCGACGGCGAGGTGCAGGGCCAGAGCCTCTTCGGCATGATCCGGCACACCGAGCAGGTCGCCGGCGCGGGCACGGTCGTGGCCTACAAGGACAACGCGTCGGTCATGGCCGGCGGGCGGGCGCAGCGGTTCCTGCCCGAGGGTCAGGGCTCCGGCCCGGCGCGGTATGCCCTGCGCGAGGACGACGTGCACGTGCTGATGAAGGTCGAGACTCACAACCACCCCACCGCGATCTCCCCCTTCCCCGGTGCGGCGACCGGCGCCGGCGGTGAGATCCGGGACGAGGGCGCGACGGGGCGGGGCAGCGCCCCGAAGGCCGGGCTGACGGGCTTCGCCGTGTCGAACCTGCGGCTGCCCGGCACGCGCGAGCCGTGGGAGGCCGACGAGGCCGCCGGCACGCCCGACCACCTCGCGAGCCCGTTGGACATCATGATCGACGGGCCGCTGGGGGCGGCCGCCTTCAACAACGAGTTCGGGCGGCCCGGCCTCGGCGGCTTCTTCCGGGTCTACGAGCAGACCGTCGACGGGGTGCGGCGCGGCTACCACAAGCCGATCATGAGCGCCGGCGGGCTCGGCGCGATCAGCGCCGACCAGACCGAGAAGGTCCGCTTCCCCGCCGGCACCCTGCTGGTCCAGCTCGGCGGCCCCGGCATGCGGATCGGGATGGGTGGAGGTGCGGCGAGCTCGATGGCCGCCGGCACCAACGCCGCGGACCTCGACTTCGACTCCGTGCAGCGCGGCAACCCGGAGATGGAGCGTCGGGCCCAGGAGGTCATCAACCACTGCTGGGGCCAGGGTGCGGACAACCCGGTCCTGGCGATCCACGATGTCGGCGCCGGCGGGCTGTCCAACGCCTTCCCCGAGCTCGTCGACGACGCGGGCCTGGGCGCCCGCTTCGACCTCTCCCAGGTGCCGGTGGCCGAGTCCGGCCTGTCGCCCAAGGAGATCTGGTCCAACGAGAGCCAGGAGCGCTACGTGCTGGCGATCGCGCCGGAGTCGCTGGACGGGTTCGCCGCGATCTGCGCCCGCGAGCGCTGCCCGTATGCCGTCGTCGGCGTCGCGACCGGTGCGGCCGACCTCGTGGTCGCCGACCGCGAGGCTCCCAGTGGCCCACCTATGCCGTCGGAAGGGCCCCGATCCGTCGCCGAACCGGGCCGCTCGGAGACCCCGGGGGCGGTCGACCCCGTCGACATGCCGATGGAGGTGTTGCTCGGCAAGCCACCCCGGATGACCCGGGACGTGCGCCGGATGGTGCGCCGCGGTGCCGACCTGGAGCTCGGCGAACTCACCGGCGACGCCCTGCGGGAGACGGCATACGCCGTGCTGCGCCACCCCAGCGTCGCCTCCAAGCGCTTCCTCATCACCATCGCGGACCGCACCGTCGGCGGCCTGAGCCACCGGGACCAGATGGTCGGCCCCTGGCAGGTGCCGGTGGCCGACGTGGCGGTGACCCTCACCGATCTCGTCGGGCTGGCGGGGCAGGCGATGTCCTCGGGCGAGCGGATGCCGCTCGCGGCCGTGGACGCGCCGGCCTCGGGGCGGATGGCCGTCGGCGAGGCGCTCACCAACCTGCTCGCCGCGCCGGTCACGCTGACCGGGGTGAAGCTCTCCTGCAACTGGATGGCCGCCTGCGGCGAGCCCGGGGAGGACGCCGCCCTCTACGACACCGTCCGCGCCGTCGCGCTGGAGCTGTGCCCCGCACTGGGCATCTCGGTGCCGGTCGGCAAGGACTCGCTGTCGATGCGGACCCGGTGGACCGACGGGGCCGGGCAGGAGCAGAGCGTCGTCTCGCCGGTGTCGCTGGTGGTCTCCGCCTTCGCGTCCCTGCCGGACGTGCGCGGCACCTGGACCCCGCAGCTGGCCGCCGGAGAGGTCCTGCTGCTCGTCGACCTGGCCGGCGGCGAGGACCGGCTGGGCGGCTCGATCCTGGGTCAGGTCCGAGGCGCCTTCGGCGGCGACGTGCCGGACCTGGACGACCCGGCGCGCCTGGTCGCGCTCGCCGCCGCCCTGGGTGAGCTGCGGGCCGCCGGGCTGGTCACGGCATATCACGACCGCTCCGACGGCGGGTTGTGGGCGACCGTGTGCGAGATGGCCTTCGCCGGGGGTGTCGGTGTCGACGTCGCGCTGCCCGACGGCGCCGGGGTCGCCGGGCTCTTCGCCGAGGAGCTGGGGGTGGTGCTGGGGGTCGCGCCGGACCGGGTGGAGGAGGCCGAGCAGGTCCTGGGGCGCCACCTCGGGGCGGGCGCGGTCCACCGGCTGGGTGCGGCGACCGGGGACCGGCGGGTCGTCGTGCGCGGCGACGGGGTGGAGCTGGACGAGCCGGTGCACGAGCTGGCCCGGGCGTGGGACGAGGTGTCCTGGCGGATCGCCTCGCTGCGCGACAACCCCGCGTGCGCCGACGAGGAGCACGCGGGGGTCGGTGCAGGCGCCCCGGGCCTGGTGGTGCGTCCCTCGTTCGACCCCGCCGAGGACGTCAGCGCGCCGTACGTCGGGCGCGCGGTGCGGCCGAGGGTCGCGGTCCTGCGCGAGCAGGGGGTGAACAGCCACGTCGAGACCGCCTTCGCCTTCGACCGGGCGGGCTTCGACACCGTCGACGTGCACATGACCGACCTGCAGACCGGGCGCTTCGACCTGGCGGCCGCTGACGTGGTGGGGCTGGTGGCCGCCGGCGGCTTCTCCTACGGCGACACCCTCGGCGCCGGGGAGGGGTGGGCCCGGTCGGTGCTCTTCGACGCGCGGCTCACCGACGCCTTCGCCGGCTTCTTCGCCCGGCCCGACACCTTTGGGCTCGGCATCTGCAACGGGTGCCAGATGTTCGCCGCCCTGGCCGAGCACATCCCGGGGGCGCAGGCCTGGCCGCGCTTCGTGCGCAACGCGAGCGAGCAGTACGAGGCGCGGCTCTCCCAGGTCGAGGTGCTGGACAGCCCGTCGATCTTCTTCAGCGGTATGTCCGGGTCGCTGCTGCCGATCGCCGTCGCCCACGGTGAGGGCCGGGCCGACTTCTCCCGACAGGGTGACGCGGCCGCCAGCCACCCGGCCATGCGCTACGTCGACGGCCACGGGGAGGTGGCGACGGCATACCCGGCGAACCCGAACGGCTCGCCGGACGGACTCACCGCGGTCACCACCCCCGACGGCCGGTTCACCGCGATGATGCCGCACCCGGAGCGGGTGCAGCGCAACGTGCAGCTGTCCTGGACGACCGGCGCGCCGGAGGACCCGAGCCCGTGGCTGCGGATGTTCCGCAACGCTCGTGCCTGGGTCGGCTGAGGTCGGCGCCGACGATGCTGGTGCAGGAACCGTGTGTCACATCCGTCGCGGGGACGACCGATGTGACGCACCGTTCGCGCACCACCGCCGACGGGATCGATGAGTCCGGTGACTGGCCCGGGTCGATGGTGACATGACCTATCTCCTCGTGCCTGGAGCGGGCGGGCAGGCCTGGGACTGGCACCGGCTGGTCCCCCTGCTCGACGACGCGGTGGCGGTCGAGCTCCCGGCCGCGGACGACAGTGCGGGCCTGCAGACGTATGCCGACGTGATCGTGGCCGCCGCCGGGCCCGACCCGGGGCCGGTCACCGTGGTGGCTCACTCGATGGGTGGGCTGTCGGTGCCGCTGGTCTGCGGTCGCCTCGAGGTGCGGCGCCTGGTGCTGCTCAATGCGATGATCCCCGCACCGGGCGAGAGCGGCTCGAAGTGGTGGGAGGGCTCGGGTCACTCCCAGGTCGACATCGGCGAGTTCGACGAGGTGGAGCACTTCTACCACGACCTTCCGACCGACGTGCGCGCCGAGGCGCTGGCCCGGCCCGAGGCACGGCAGAGCGAGACCGCCTTCGCCGAGCCGTGGCCGCTGGCGGGGTGGCCGGACGTGCCGACCGAGGTGCTGGCCGGTGCGGACGACCGGCTGTTCCCCGTGCACTTCCAGCGGCGCCTGGCCCGCGAGCGGCTGGGTCTGGACGTGCGGGTGGTGCCGGGCGGTCACATGGCGGCGCTCAGCCGCCCCGAGGAGCTCGCCGCCGCGCTGCAGGCCTGACCGCGGTGGCGAGGTGCCGCCCCGGCAGCACGAACCCACCGCGGTGGCGAGGTGTCGCCCCGACAGCACGGACCCACCGCGGTGGCGACGTGTCGCCAGGGCAGCAGGAACCCACCGCGGTGGCTCAGGTATGCCTGGCCCAGTCGTCCAGGGCGGCCTGCACCTCGGCGTCGTCCATGGTGACGGGCGTCCCCACGATCCACTGGTGGCCGAAGGGGTCGCGGAAGCGGCCCTGCCGGGAGCCGTAGGGCTGGTCGTCGACCTCGAAGACCACCTCGGCACCCGCCTCGACGGCCGCGGCCATGACCCCGTCCGGGTCGTCGGTGAGGATGTCGAGGATCACGCCACCCCCGCCCGCCGGGGGCGCCGGGTCCACGTCGTCGGGGTCCTTCACCTGGAGCACCGACCCGCCGGGCAGGTCGAGCGCGGCGAAGACCACCTGCTCGCCCATGACGTGCCGGGTGGCGAGGCTCGCCCCCAGCACGGATCGGTAAAACGCGATGGCTCGGTCGGCGCCGTCGACCACCAGCTTCGGGCTCACTCGCAGCTCGCTCATGATGTTGATCCTGCCCGCTCCCGCCCGGTTCAGGCTTGGACGTTTCGGCGCTCTGATGCCAGCCACGTCGTCGGCGAGCACCCCACGAGGTCCCGCCACTCGGCATCGAGGTGGGCGAGGTCGGCATGTCCGGTCGCATGCGCGACCTCGGCCAGCGTGCGCCGGCCGCCGGCCCCGACCTGGGCCGCGGCCCGCTCGAAGCGGGCCAGCCGGGCGAGGTGCTTGGGGCCGACCCCGAGCTCGGCCCGCACCAGCGACCGCAGCTGCCGCGGGCTGAGGTGGACGTGCCGGGCCACGTCGCCGATGCGCACCCGGCCGCCACGGCGGCAGATGAGTCGGCACGCGGCCGCCACCTCGGGTCGCGGTGACGGCGCCGCAGGCCGTCCGCGCACCCACCCCGCGATCAGGTCGGCGGTCGCCGAGGGCCTCGTGGCCAGCTGCTCGGCCAGCCGGCTCAGCTCGTCCGGCAGCACGGCGTCCGCGGCGACGGTCGTATGCCCGTGCCGTCCCGGGGCGAGCTCGGCTGCGGGCATACCGAGCAACCGCCGTCCCGCGAGCGGGTCGAGGCCGAGGTGGACCCCCGCCCACACGCCCTGGCGCCGGGTCCACGCCCCGGTCCGCTGCAGGCCGCCGACGAGGGAGGGCAGGGACTGCTGCGTGCTGGGCGGGCCGTCCGTGCCGCCGCCGACGAGGAACGGGTCGACGGTCCCGATGATGAGCGTCAGTCCCGCGCTGGGCAGACCTCGGTGCCACCCCGGCCCGGCACCGCCTGGATCGGTGAAGGCCACGGCGGAGAGCACCCCGTCCGCCTCCATCCCCGGCCAGGCGAGCACGGCGTGGCGGGGCCGCGCTCCCGCACCCTCGCGCCCGCTCATCGCTCCAGCGTGCCACGGCGGCGGCACGACCGCAGGCGCGCTGCACAGGGGTCTGTGGGTGGTCGGCGCTACCGTCGGTCCATGGACTCCCCGAGCAGCCCGCAGCCCGGTCGGCCGACCTTCCCGGACGGCTACGGCGTCCCAGAGACCGCGCAGGGCCAGCTCACCTGGGACCAGGTCGAGCCGAGGCTGCGCGACGCCCAGCACTACTGGCTGGCCAGCGTGCGACCGGACGGGCGCCCGCACTCCGTGCCCCGCTGGGGCGTGTGGCTGGAGGGCAGGTTCTGGTACGACGGCGCCCCCACCACCCGGCATACCCGCAACGTGGAGCGCAACCCGGCGGTCACGCTGACCCTGGAGAGCGGCACCGAGGTGGTCATCGTCGAGGGAGAGTCGCGCGCCACCCGGGCGGACCCCGACGAGCTCGGGGCACGGCTGTCCGAGGCCTTCGGCAAGTATGCCGACTCCGGCTACTCCCCCGGCCCGGACTCGTGGTCGGGCCAGGACGGGGGTGGACTGCGGGTGATCACGCCGCAGCGGGCGCTGGCGTGGTTCTCCTTCCCCACGGACTGCACCCGCTTCACCTTCGGTGGCGACTGAGGTGGGCCGGCACGAGGGCGGCACCCCGGAGCGGCCGGCCCTCTTCTTCGACGGCCCGGAGGACTTCCGCGCCTGGCTGGAGCAGCACCACGAGAGCGCCGACGAGCTCTGGATGGGCCTGCGCAAGAAGCACGTCGAGCCGCGCGGGCTCACCTGGGCGGAGGCGGTGCCGCAGGCGCTGTGCTTCGGGTGGATCGACTCGGTGAGCCAACGGATCGACGAGGACTCCCGCCGACAGCGGTGGACCCCGCGTCGCAGGGGCAGCATCTGGAGCGCGGTCAACGTCGCGCACGTGGAGCGGTTGACCGCCGAGGGCCTCATGCGGCCGGCCGGGATCGCCGCCTTCGAGGCGCGCACCCCCGAGCGCACGGGTGTCTACTCCTTCGAGCAGGGCACCGCGGAGCTGGAGCCCGAGCAGCTGGCCGCGCTGCGCGCCGACCCCGCGGCCTGGGCGTTCTGGGAGGCGGCCACCCCGGGCTACCGGAAGACCGTCATCAGCTGGCTGACCGGCGCGAAGCGCGAGGCCACCCGAGCCTCCCGGCTGCAGCAGCTGGTCCAGGACTGCGCCGCCGGAGCGCTGGTGCCGCCGCAGCGCTACGGCGACGCACCGGCCTGGCTGGGCCGGGCGGCGGCAGCGGCCCGCGACGCGGGCTCCCCGCCGTGAGCCCCTCCCGCAGGGCTGATGCTCGCTGGACCCCCGACGACGTCGCCCGGATGCGGCTGCTGTCGCACCGGCTCGTCGACCCGTTGCCGACACCCACCGACGTGGTCCGCCACCTGACCTGCGTCCAGGGCCAGGACTACCCCGGATCCACCACGTCGATCGCGCTGCGCACGCAGTCGCGCCGGCTGGACCAGGTCCGTGCCACCTACGACGCGGGCCAGATCGTGCGGAGCTGGCCGATGCGCGGCACGCTCTTCGTCGTCCCCGCGGAGGACCTCGGCTGGATGCTGGGGCTCACCGGGCCCAAGGTCCTGCGCGAGACCACGAGGCGTCGGGAGCAGCTGGGCCTGGGCGACCGCGACCTCGCCCGGGCGGAGGCGGTCGCGCTCGACGTGCTGCGCGGCGACGGGCTGACCCGGGCCGAGCTGCTGGCCGCCTGGGAGCAGGCCGGCCACAGCACGGAGGGCGGACGCGGCTACCACTCGATCTTCCACCTCGCGGTCCGCGGCCTCCTCTGCCAGGGACCCACGGTGGGCAAGGAGCAGCGCTTCGTGCTCACTGACGAGTGGATCGCCTCGCCGCGTCGGCTGGACCGCGACACCGCGGTGGCCGAGTGGCTGACCCGGTATGCCCGCAGCCACGGCCCGGTCCCGGTGGCCGACTTCCTGTGGTGGACCAAGCTGCTGAAGCGGGACGTCGCGCCGGTGCTGGACCAGCTGCGCACGGAGACGGACGTGCTCGAAGCCATCCTGGTCGACGGGACCGAGCACTGGGTCGACCCCGCCGTCCTGGATACCTACGCCGCGGCCCGCCGCGCCACCGCGCGGCCGCTCCTCCTGCCGGGGTTCGACGAGCTGGTCCTCGGCTACGGCGACCGTCGCGCCGTGCTCACCCAGGCCGAGGAGGCCGCCGTGGTGCCGGGTGGCAACGGCGTCTTCCGCGCCACCCTGGTGCGCGCCGGGAAGGCACTCGGGACGTGGAAGCGGCCGGGTCGGGCTGGCGAGAGCGTCGTGGTGGAGCCCTTCGCCCCTCCCCTGCCCGGGCCGGTGCAGCGCGCCCTGCCCCGCCTGACGGCGGACCTGCCCGCCTGACCCAAGGAGCGGACCGACGTCGGGATAGCACGACCCTCATCGGCATACTTCCCGATGAGGGTCGTGCTATCCCGTGGTCGGTCCGTCACCAGGGGGGCCGGCGCCCAGCCGCTCGGCAAGCACCGGCAGCCCCGCTCCGGTCAGCTCGGGAAGGAAGGCCGGACGCCCGGCCATGGCCATGGTCAGCGCCAGCGTCGAGCCCACCACTTCCGGCCCGTCACCGACGGCGAGGTCGCTGTCCGTGGCCTCCAGCCGCAGCCCGGCCACGAGGGTCTTGCTCGGGACGGTGAAGTCCCGACCGGCGAAGAACTGCGCCACCTGCGCCACGGCCGCGGGATCGGGCCGGGTCGCCAGGCCGAGCGGATGGCGGACGTCCTGGCCGTGCACGACCACCTCCCCCAGCCAGGCCGGGGTGTGCCCGGACGCGGCGGTGGTGCGGGTCCTCACGGCCTGGAACCGCGCCAGGGTGTCGGCCGCACCCGTGCCGAGGTGCTCGGCCAGGCGCCGCCGGTTGTGCAGGTCGAAGTCGAACCGGGCCGCGAGCACGCTGGTCAGCCAGCGCAGCCGACCGACGCTGGCCGCCGCGGTGAGGTGAGCCACGACCTCGCGGACGGTCCACTCACCGCACAGCGACGGGCGGTCCCAGTCCGCCGGCGCCAGCCCGGCCAGGTCGTCGGCCAGCCGAGACCGCTCGGTGGCGACCGCCTTCCACAGCTCGTCGCGCGACCACGTCTCCATGCGCATACCTCGTCCCGGTCGTGTCCTCAGGGGTGGGACCCCCGCCAGCGGCTCCACTCATCGGCGCAGACCGTGCGGCCGGTCGACGCAGACCGTGCGGCCGGTCGACGCAAACCGTGCGGCCGGTCGACGCAAACCGTGCGGCCGGTCGGGGTGTGAGGGCTCACGAGCTCACGAGCGGCCCCCGGCCGCGTCCTGCTCCTCGCGCAGCACCAGCCGCAGCCGCTCCAGGTCGCGGCGCATCGCGCGTTTCATGCCCAGGGTCACGGCCCCGGAGGCGAGGGTGGTCATCGCCTTCGGCCGCCCCGCGTTGCGCACGCTCATCCCGGTCCGCGCACGCCCCTCCGCCTCGTCCTCGTCCCACCAGGTGTAGGTCGTCTCCATCGGGAACGGCCCGTCGTCGGTGCGCATCACCAGCCGCTCGTCGGGCACCAGGTCGACGATCTCGTAGGTGTAGGCCAGCTCGCGACCGAGGAACCGCGCGACGAAGTCGACCCGTGCCCCCTCCTCGACGCACGGGTCAGCCTCCCAGCGGACCGAGCGGATGTTGGAGTACCACCGCATCGCCTGGTCCGGGTCGCCCGCCACGGCGGCCACGAGCGGTCGCGGCGCGTCGAAGATCGTGGCGACCGTCACATCCATGAGGCACAGGGTATGCCTGGACGCTCCGAGGCGTCAGCGGTGCGACGTGCCGGTCGCACCCCGTCGCCGGGTGCCTCAGGCGACGGCGGCCTCGTCCCGGCCGAGCAGGTCGTGGCGGACGATGACCTCGTCGCGACCGGGGCCGATGCCGATGACCGAGATCCGGGCGCCGATGAGCTCCTCGAGCCGCTCGACGTAGCGCTGCGCCGCGAGCGGGAGGTCGCTGAACCGTCGCGCACCGGTGATGTCCTCGGTCCAGCCCGGCAGCTCCTCGTAGACCGGCCGGGCGTGGTGCAGGTCGGACTGGTTGACCGGCATCTCGTCGAAGCGTTCCCCCTGCACGTCGTAGCCGACGCACACCGGGATCGTCTCCAGCCCGGTGAGCACGTCCAGCTTGGTCAGCACGACGTCGGTGAGGCCGTTCACCCGGCGGGCGTAGCGCCCGATGACCACGTCGGCCCAGCCGCACCGGCGCGGGCGGCCGGTGGTGGTGCCGAACTCGGCCCCCACCTCGCGCAGGTGCTCGCCGTGCTCGTCGTCCAGCTCGGTCGGGAAGGGCCCCTCGCCGACCCTGGTGGTGTAGGCCTTGAACACCCCGATGACGCGGTCGATCCGGGTCGGCGGCACGCCGGACCCGGTGCACGCGCCCCCGGCGGTGGCGTTCGAGGAGGTCACGAAGGGGTAGGTGCCGTGGTCCACGTCCAGCAGCGTCGCCTGGCCGGCCTCGAAGAGCACGGTCTTGCCGGCATCCAGGGCCTCGCCCAGCTCCAGGACCGTGTCGGTCACCATCGGGCGGATGCGTTCGGCGTGGCGCAGCAGCTCCTCCATCACCTCGTCGACCTCGACCGCCCGGCGGTTGTAGATCTTGAGCAGCAGCTGGTTCTTCACGTCGAGGGCGGCCTCCACCTTCTGCCGCAGGATGGACTCGTCGTAGAGGTCCTGCACCCGGATGCCCACCCGGCTCATCTTGTCCGCGTAGGTCGGCCCGATCCCGCGACCGGTGGTGCCGATCCGCCGCGTGCCGAGGAACCGCTCGGTCACCTTGTCCAGGACCCGGTTGTAGGGCGGGATGACGTGGGCGCTGGCGCTGATCCGCAGCAGCGAGGTGTCGATGCCCCGCGCCTGCAGCCCGTCCAGCTCCTCGATGAGCACTGCCAGGTCGATGACCACGCCGTTGCCGATGACCGGCGTGCACCCGGGCGACAGGATGCCGCTGGGGAGGAGGTGGAGGGCATACTTCTGGTCCCCGATGACGACCGTGTGGCCGGCGTTGTTGCCCCCGTTGAACTTCACGACGTAGTCGATGTCCGAGCCGAGGAGATCGGTCGCCTTGCCTTTCCCCTCGTCTCCCCACTGGGCGCCGACCAGGACGATCGCGGGCATGGGGTGCCTTCCTCTCCCTCGCTCAACTGACCCCTCACTCTATCGACGCCGGGGGCCGGCACCGACCACCGTTCAGTCGACCAGCCCGCGGCGGCTGACCGCCAGTCCCAGCTGGAAGCGGGTGTCCGCGCCGTGCTCCTCCATCAGGGCCGCGATCCGCCGGCGCACCGTGCGCAGCCCCAGGCTCATGTGCCGGGCGATCGCCTCGTCCTTGAACCCGAGGGAGAGCAGCTCCAGCAGCTTGACGTCCTGCGCGGACGCGTCCCGCAGCATCAGTGGCTCGGCCCGGCGCCAGAGCTCGTCGAAGAGGGTGGTGTAGGCGTCGATGATGGTGGGTGGGCGCAGCAGCAGGAAGTCCTCGTCGGCGCCGGACTCCGCCAGGATCACCCCGGACCGGCCGAAGACGCCGAACTCGACCCTGATGGCGTCGTCGGCGAGGTAGCGCTGCTGCTCCCCCGCCCGGGCCCGGTCCTGGGCGAACGCGTGCCACTGCGGGTCGGTGAGCACCGACAGCGGGAAGATCGCGCGCAGCTCCCGGCCGGCACTGGCCGCGCCCTCCCACTGCCGCCGCACGGCGTCCTCGTGGCCGGGGCCGGTCGAGATCCTCGCGGTCACCTGCATGATCGGACCCCGCGAGGTGCGGTAGAGGTGCTCCACCACCGCGGGTGCCTCGGTCGGGGAGACCTCCTCCCACGGCGGGACCCGCGGACCGGACAGCTGCAGCCCGCGGCGGTAGTCGGACTCGAAGCCCTCCAGCGACTCCCGCAGCGTCAGCAGCCGGCGCCGACGCTCGTCCAGGTCGGCCTCCTCGGAGTCGAGCAGCCGGCCGATGCTGGCCCGCGGGTCGTCGACCTTGACCGTGCCGTCCGCGCCCCGTGCGGCCAGCCGCATCCGCTCCAGGTCGCGCACCACCTGCTCGGTCTGCCTGATCGGCCACCCCAGCGCCTCGGCGTGGTCGGCCAGCGGCCGGGGCGTGGAGCGCAGCACGTGGCGGTAGAGCAGCTCCGCCGCCTCGGTGAGACCCACGGATCCTGGTTGAGCATTCACCTATGGCAGGATACGGCCAGTGGCAGCCTTTTGACAGCGCCACGTCGGCACACGTGGTTGGATGACGTCGTCGGACCGCACGTCAGGGGACGCGATCGCTCCGACGTCATGGGGAGCGGGCGGCACCCGGGGCGGTCACGGACCCGGGCGCCGCTCGCACTGTCCCCGGGGACTCCTCAGAGACCGAGCTCGCGCGCACCTGTCGCGGACGAGGCGCGGAGGAACTCGGTGCAGCGGTGCTGCTCCTCGGTCTCCCCGATCCGACCGGCCGCCGTGGCCAGCGCCGCCAGCGCCCGCAGGAACCCTCGGTTCGGCTCGTGCTCCCAGGGGACGGGACCCTGCCCACGCCACCCCGCACGGCGCAGCTGGTCCAGGCCACGGTGGTACCCGGTGCGGGCATAGGCATACGCCGCCACGTCGTCACCCTCGTGCAGGGCGTCCTCGGCCAGCATCGCCCACGCCAGGCACGAGGTCGGGTATGCCGCCGCGACCGCTCTCGGGTCGCCCTCGACCAGGGCGCGGGCGGCAGGGTCCTCGGGCAGCTCGGTCGCCGGGATGCCCAGGAGGTCGCCGGACCCGGAGGTCACTGGTGGGTCCCCGCGGAGCGGAGGTTCTCGCAGGCCTCGACCACCCTGGCCGACATCGCCTCCTCGGCGACCTTGCCCCAGGACCTCGGGTCGTACTGCTTCTTGTTGCCGACCTCGCCGTCGACCTTGAGCACCCCCTCGTAGTTGCTCAGCATGAAGCCGGCCACCGGGCGGGTGAAGGCGTACTGCGTGTCGGTGTCGATGTTCATCTTGACCACGCCGTAGTCGACGGCGTCCGAGATCTCCTGCCGGGTGGACCCGGACCCGCCGTGGAAGACCAGGTCGAACGGGCGGCTGTCGGCGTCGGACCCCAGCGCCTCCGCCGCGGCCTCCTGCGCGGTCTGCAGGATCTCCGGGCGCAGCTTGACGTTGCCCGGCTTGTAGACCCCGTGCACGTTGCCGAAGGTCAGTGCCGCCAGGTAGCGGCCCTTCTCCCCGGAGCCCAGGGCCCGCACGGTCGCGACGGCGTCCTCGGGGGTGGTGTAGAGCTGGTCGTTGATCTCGTTGGCGACGCCGTCCTCCTCGCCGCCGACCACGCCGATCTCGACCTCCAGGATGATCTTCGCGGCCCGGCACTGCTCCAGCAGCTCCTCGGCGATCTGCAGGTTCTCGTCCAGCGGGACCGCGGAGCCGTCCCACATGTGCGACTGGAAGTAGGGCAGACCGCCGTTGCTCACCCGCTCCACGGAGGCCGCCAGCAGCGGGCGGACGAAGCCGTCCAGCTTGTCCTTCGGGCAGTGGTCGGTGTGCAGCGCGATGTTGACGTCGTACTTCTTGGCGACCTCGTGGGCGAAGGCGCTGAACGCCAGCGACCCGGTCACCATCTCCTTGACCCCCTGGCCGGACCAGTACTCCGCACCACCGGTGGAGACCTGGACGATGCCGTCCGACCCGGCGTCGGCGAACCCCTTGATCGCGGCGTTCAGGGTCTGGCTGCTGCTGACGTTGATCGCCGGGTAGGCGTAGTTGCCTTCCTTGGCCCGGTCGATCATGTCGGCATAGACCTCGGGGGTGGCGATGGGCATGGGCTCCTCCTGGGGACGCGGGGATGACGTCAGGTCACCGCCCATGCTTCCACAGGGAGCCGGACCGGGCGGGGCGGGCCTGCGGGCGTGGAGGGCGGCCACTAGGGTTGCCGACATGACTGGCGCGTTCACCGACTACCCGACCACGCCGTCCATCTTCGACGAGACCGTGAGCGCCGAGGGCGCCGTGCGGCCGGGCTACGACCAGATCACCCGGCAGTTCGAGGACTTCGGCCTGGAGGACGTCCGCAACCGCGGGGAGTACGTCAGCAAGAGCTATCACGACCAGGGCGTGACCTTCGACTACGAGGGCGAGGAGCGTCCCTTCCCCCTCGACATCGTGCCGCGGGTGATCGACGCCGACACCTGGTCGCACGTGGAGGCAGGGGTGGCGCAACGGGTCACCGCGCTCGAGGCCTTCCTCGCCGACATCTACGGCCCGATGCAGATCATCACCGACCGGGTGCTGCCGCGCCACATCGTCACCACCTCCAGCCACTACCACCGGGTGGCCTTCGACATCCAGCCGCTCAACGGGGTGCGCGTCCACGTCTCCGGCATCGACCTCATCCGGGACGGCGACGGCACCTTCCGCGTCCTGGAGGACAACGTCCGGATCCCCAGCGGGGTGTCCTACGTCCTCACCAACCGCCGGGCCATGACCTCGACCCTGCCCGAGGTCGTGGGGACCCACCGGATCCGCCCGGTGGCGGCATACCCCAGCCGGCTGCTGCGGGCGCTGCGCGCCGCCGCACCGTCCGGCATCACCGACCCCGAGGTGGTCGTGCTCACCCCGGGCCCCTACAACTCGGCCTACTTCGAGCACTCGCTGCTCGCCCGGCTCATGGGCTGCCGCCTGGTGGAGGGGCGCGACCTGGTCACCCAGGGCGGGCGGGTGATGATGCGCACCACCCACGGGCTGCAGCCGGTGCACGTGATCTACCGCCGGGTGGACGACGACTTCCTGGACCCGGTGGCCTTCCGCAACGACTCCGTCCTCGGCTGCCCGGGCATCCTCAACGCGGCCCGCGCCGGCAACGTCACCATCGCCAACGCCGTGGGCAACGGGGTCGCGGACGACAAGCTGATGTACTCCTACGTCCCGGACATCATCCGCTACTACCTGGGCGAGGAGCCGATCCTGCCCAACGTCGACACCTGGCGGCTGGAGGACCCGGGCCACCGCGAGGAGGTCCTGGACCGCCTGGACGAGCTGGTGCTGAAGCCGGTGGACGGCTCCGGCGGCAAGGGCATCGTCATCGGCCCCCAGGCCAGCAAGGACGAGCTGGACCAGCTCCGGCGAACGGTCACCGCCTCGCCGCGCGGCTGGATCGCCCAGCCGGTGGTCCAGCTCTCCACCGTGCCGACGATGGTCGACGACGGGCTGCGGCCGCGGCACGTGGACCTGCGCCCGTTCGCGATCAACGACGGCGAGAAGGTCTGGGTGCTGCCCGGCGGCCTCACCCGCGTCGCCCTCGGCGAGGGAGAGCTGATCGTCAACTCCAGCCGCGGTGGCGGCTCCAAGGACACCTGGGTGCTCTCCGGTGACGGGCGTCGCACCCGGGTCGAGCCGCGCGCCCAGCGGCAGGTGCAGATCGGCACCGCACCACAGGTGGCGCTGAAGCGCTCCGAGGCCGAGCCGGCGGAGCAGGAGCAGCAACAGCAACAACAGGGCGGGACGAGCGAGGCAGGTGCGGGATGCTGAGCCGGATCGCCGAGTCGCTCTTCTGGATCGGCCGCTACCTGGAGCGGGCCGAGGACACCTCCCGGCTGCTCGAGGTGCACCTGACCCTGCTGCTGGAGGACCCCGTCGTCGACGAGGAGGCCACCAGCGAGGTGCTGCTGCGGGTGATGGGGATCGACGACGAGGCCAGCCCCGACCACCAGACCGTGCTGCAGCTCCTCGGGTGGGACGAGACGTCGATGACCTCCATGGTCGCCGCGTTCTACGGCGCGCGGGAGAGTGCGCGCCGCTCCCGGGAGACGGTCTCGCTCGAGATGTGGGAGGCCATCAACACCACGTGGAACATGATGCGCGGCAACCGCCTGCAGCACGTGCCCGCGCACCGGGCCTGCCAGCTCGTCCGTGAGCGGTGCGCCGTGGTCGGCGGCCTCGCCGACGCGACGATGACGCACGACGAGGGCTGGCAGTACATGATGCTCGGGCGGCAGCTGGAGCGGGTGGACATGACCTCGCGCATCATCGAGTCGGCCGCCTACAACGCCGACAGCCCGTATGCCTGGACCCAGACCCTGCGCGCCTGCGGTGCCCACCACGCGTTCATCCGGGCCTACCGTGGCGCGGCGACGGACGCGCAGGCCGCCGAGTTCCTGCTGCTGAACCAGCTCTTCCCACGCTCCGTGCTGGTGTCGTTGCAGGGCGCCGAGGAGGCCCTCGGAGAGCTGGAGGCCGGGACCGCGGGGCGACGCACCGCGGTCACCGGGGAGGCGGTGCGGGCGCTGGGACGTGCCCGCGCGGAGCTCGAGTTCGGATCGCTGGAGGAGACGATGGCCAACCTGCCCGAGCGGATGAGCCGGCTGCAGCGCACCTGCAGCGCGGTCAACGACGCGGTGTCCACGCACTACTTCGACGGCGCAGGTCAGTCCGTCTGGCGGGCGGGGGTGCGCTGATGCTGCTGCGGATCGTCCACCGCACGGGCTACGAGTACGCCGGGATGGCGTCGCACTCGTTCAACGAGGCGCGCATGTCACCCCGGTCGACCCTGCACCAGGCCGTGCTGCACACGAAGGTCGACATCGCGCCGACGGCGTGGACCAACACCTACACCGACTACTGGGGCACGACCGTGACCCAGTTCGAGGTGCACGAGCCGCACCCGCGGCTCGCCGTCACGGCGTCCGCCACGGTCGACGTCCAACGTCCCGAGGTGTCGGGGGACGGCATCAGCTGGGAGGACATCCGCAGCTCGGAGGTCTTCGACGACCTGAGCGAGTACCTCCTGACCTCCCCCATGGTCGAGCCGCCGGAGGAGCTCAAGGACCGGGTGCAGGAGATCGCCGGCCGCAGCGCCACACCGAGCGCCTGCGCACGGGAGGTCGTCGAGCTGATCCACGACGAGATGGAGTACGTCTCCGGGTCCACCGGGGTGCACACCCGCGCCTCCGAGGCCTGGGCCAACCGCTCCGGCGTCTGCCAGGACATGTCGAACCTCACCATCGGGTGCCTGCGGGCCGTGGGCATCCCGGCCTGCTACGTCAGCGGCTACCTCCTGCCGGCCCCGGAGCCGGAGACCGGGACGCCCTACACCGGTGAGTCGCACGCCTGGGTGCGCTGGTGGGACGGCGAGTGGGTCGGCATGGACCCGACCAACGCGATCCAGCCCGGCGGCCGGCACGTGGAGGTCGCCCGTGGGCGGGAGTACGGCGACGTCCCGCCGCTGCGCGGCATCTACACCGGCACCAAGAGCAGCTCGATGTTCGTCGAGGTGGAGCTGACCGCCCTGCGCGCCTGAGGGCCCGCTCAGCCGATGGCCACCGTCGAGAGGTGGTCGTCGATGGGCAGGTCGCCGTCCACCGTCGCGGACACGTGCAGGCTGTGGAAGGTCATGCCGCCGGAGTGCACGGTGAGGAAGGACGTCTCGCTGGCGTCCGCCCCGGCGCTGATCCGCACCAGCCCCTGCCGGGGCGCCAGGCGGGTCGGGTCGACGACGACCCAGCGGTCACCCACCGCCGCCTCGACGACCGCGTGGAAGTCCATCGGGGAGAGCCCGGGCGCGTAGCAGGCGACGAGACGGGCGGGTATGCCGCGGGCCCGCAGCAGCGCCAGCGTCAGGTGCGCGAAGTCGCGGCACACCCCGCGCCGCGCCAGGTAGGTGTCGCTGGCGCCGTCGGTCACCACCGAGGACCCGATGACGTAGGCCACGTGGTCGTGCACCCAGGAGGCGACGTCCAGCACCCCCTGCTCCCCGACGACGTCCCCCACCTCGGCCCGGGCCACGGCCTCCAGCCGGTCCAGGTCGACGTAGCGGCTCGGGCGGACGTAGTGGATCCGGTCCAGCGGGCGCACCGGGCCGCTGGCCCCGCCGTCGCGCACGCCCGCCGAGTAGCTCACCGAGAGCCGTCCCGGACCGACGTCGCGCAGCACCTGCCAACGGGTCCCGGACGCCTCGTCGAGGACGTCCTGGACCTCGACCGGGTCGCCGTCCAGCGTGACCGTGAGCTGCTCGTCGTCGCGGCTGACCTGTGCGGCCACGCCGACGCCGAGGGTGGCCTCGACAGGGCTGGTGACGGTGGCGGACAGGTCGGCGGTCAGGCGTCGGTGCATGCAGGTCATGGTGTCAGGCGGCCGGCGTGCTGGAGCGCCCAGTGGTACATCACGATCGCGGCGGCCGCCCCGGCGTTGAGCGAGCGGGTGGAGCCGTACTGCGTGATGGCGAGCACGTCCCGGCACCCGGCGACCGCCTCGGCGCTGAGCCCGGGCCCCTCCTGACCCAGGAGCAGCACGCAGTCCCGGGGGACGGCATACCCCTCCAGCGGCACCGACCCGGGCACGTTGTCGACACCGAGGACCGGGAGGTCCTGTCCCCGGGCCCAGGCCAGCAGGGCAGCGACATCCGGGTGGTGCCGCTCGGCGAGGTACCTGTCGGTGACCATCGCCCCGCGGCGGTTCCACCGGCGCCGACCCACGATGTGCACCCCCGCGGTGTTGAACGCGTTCGCGGTGCGCACCACCGAACCGATGTTGAAGTCGTGCCCCCAGTTCTCGACCGCCACGTGGAAGCCGTGCCGCCGGGTCGCCAGCTCGTCCACGATCGCCTCGTGCCGCCAGTAGCGGAAGCGGTCGACGACGTTGCGCCGGTCACCCTCGGCCAGCAGCTCGGGGTCGAGGTGACGGGGCAGATCTCCCCGCCCGTCCTGCGGCCACTCGCCGGGCCACGGCCCGACTCCCACCGCCGGTTCGGTCGACTCGCTCACCCGCACGAGTGTGGCAGTTCCCCGCGTCCTTCCCATGGCCGACCTGCAGGTTTCGCACTACGGTAGGGATCGGTCGCGGGCACTCAGCCCGCAGAGAACCGATATGCGGCCCGCCCGGGCCGCCGAACGGAGGGACCACGATGGACAGCCCCACCACCTGGATCATGCTGATCCTGCTGCTGCTCCTCATCGGCGTCGTCGTCTTCTGGTTGCTGCGCCGTCCCGGTGACGACGGTGCTGCCGCCCTCGACGCCCGGGATCAGGGACGACTGGACGGGCCGGACCACGGCGGCCTGAGCGGGGCCGAGGCCGAGGCCGGGTCGACGACCGGCTACGACCCGACGAGGCCCTCTCCAGGGCAGACCGGGCCCGCGCCCGTCGGCGAGCCGGTCGGAGGGACCGAGAGCCACCAGCCGGTGACCGAGCCTGGAACCCACGACGAGGGTATCGGCGCCGGACCTGGCCCCTCCACGGACAGCGGTGAGTCCCCGCCGCCCGTCGAGTCGCGCTACGACACCGCACCACCCCCGCCGGCTGCCGAGGTCGACGACCCCGCCCCGGCGGACACCGGGGCCACCGACACCTACCCCGACCAGGCGCCCCCGGCCGGCGAGACCGTCGACGACGGCGTCGGCACGGGGACCGCGTCGGGCGAGACCGCACCCGCGACGGAGGACTTCGCCGCGGAGTCCCGGGTCGACGAGGGCACGGCCGCCGACGACGTGGACGAGGACGACCCCGGTCGGTGGCGGGAGGCCGCAGCCATCGGCGCGGTGGGCGCCGCCGGTGGTGCCGCCGTCGTGGGCAGCCAGGAGGACGAGGCCGGCTCGGAGGCGCCGGCAGATCCGGCCACCGAGGCGGCAGCCACCCCGGCGGGAGCGGTGAGCGAGGAGGCCACGACCACGGCCGAGCCGACCGACGGCGTGCACGCCCTCTCCGACGAGGAGTTCACGGCCGGCGCCAGCGAGGAGCCGCTCCCGATGGAGGACCAGGCACCCTCGGCGGAGCCGGAGACGACCGACGCCGCCTCCGCCGAGCCGCTCACCGCGGACGAGGTGCTGGATGCCCAGGGCGAGACGTCCGACGAGTTCCCCGTGGGCGACTCGTCGACGACCTACCGCGCCGACGAGGGCGAGGCGGTCGTCGTGGAGGAGTCCGACGCAGGGCGGTACGCGCAGCCGGAGCAGGGCACGCTGCCGGACACGCCCCCGGCGGCGGACGAGCACACGGGCGCCACGGACACGCCGGTGACCGAGGAACGGCACGCCGACCAGCGCTGGAGCGACGACACGGCCTCGGACCTGGACGGCCAGAGCCGCTCCTGGACCGACGAGGGCACGTCCACCGGGTCGGAGCCCGTGGTCGAGGACCAGCAGGCCCAGACGTGGACCGAGCGGGGCACGGCGACCGGCACGGATGCCTCGTGGACCGAGGAGAGCACGCCCACGGCAGCCGCCCCCGTCACCGACGACCAGCAGGGTCAGACCTGGTCCGACCAGGCGACCGCGACCGGCACCGAGCCGGACCTGCAGGACGAGCCGGCCCAGACCTGGGCCGACGGGGGCGACGACGCGGCCGTCCCCGCTCCGCCTGCAGACCCGGCGGACACGGAGGCGACCGTCGCGCCGGCCGGCACCGAGGAGGTCGACGAGACCGTGGCCCCGGCGGGCGCCGAGACGGAGGCGCCGGTGGCCCCGACCACCCCGGCCGCCGAGGCCGAGGCGCCCGTGTTCGCGGAGTCGATCTACGGCGCCGGCTCGGCCGAGCCGCTCGAGGACGGCACCGGGCCGGCCGGTTGGGCGATCAAGGGCAACGCCGGCTCGATGCTCTTCCACACGCCGGAGTCCCCCAGCTACGACGGGGTGCGCGCCGAGGTGTGGTTCGAGAGCGAGGAGGCAGCCCGCGCCGCCGGCTTCGCGCACTGGGACCGGCGCCAGCGCTGAGCGCATCACCGCGAGGGCCGGCCACCGGTCGGTGGCGGGCCCTCGTGGCGTCTACCGGGCTCAGAGCCCCAGGTCACCGAGCCCGAAGGCGGCCAGGTAGGTCAGGCCCTGCTCCTCGACCCGCTCCCGGGCACCGCTGTCCCGGTCGACGATGACCGCGACGGCCACGACCTCGGCACCCGCCGCGCGGACGGCCTCGACGGCGGTCAGCGGTGAGTTGCCCGTGGTCGAGGTGTCCTCCACCACCACCACCCGACGCCCCGCCACCGAGGGCCCCTCGATCCGCTGCTGCAGGCCGTGCGCCTTCTCGCTCTTGCGGACGACGAAGGCGTCCAGCGGGCCGCGGTCGCCGGCCGCGGCCGCATGCAGCAGCGCCGCGGCCACCGGGTCCGCCCCCATGGTCAGGCCCCCGACCGCGTCGACGTCCAGATCGCCGATGAGGTCGAGCATGACCTGCCCGACCAGGGGGGCCGCCTCACCGTGCAGGGTGACCCGCCGAAGGTCGACGTAGTAGTCCGCCTCCGCCCCCGACGAGAGGGTGACCCTGCCGTGCACGACGGCGAGGTCGGTGATGAGCTCGAGCAGACGGTCGCGTGCGGTGGTCATGGCCGCAGCCTATGCGGGCCGACGGCTCACTCCCCACCAGCGCCGCGAGGCCCGGTGGTCAGCACGACGAGCGCGGCCGTCCACGCCAGGGGCGCCACCGCCGCCGGGTCACCGTCGTGCAGGACCTTCTCCGGCAGGGCACCGGCCGGGGTGCGGTGCTCGTCCAGCCAGGTGAGCCACCGCTGCGCCTCGGCCGGATGGCCGTTGTGCGCGGCGGCGAGCGCCTGGAGCGCGGTCTCCGGCGTCCATGACACACCGTCGTTGCGCCACCCGGCGCCCGGCGCGACTCCTCCCGCCGGCCGCAGCTGCGCAGCCTGCGACCGCAACCGGGCGCCGTCGGCCCCGCGGACCGGCTCGTCGACGAAGGGAGGCAGCAGGAAGGTGACGGCCGCATCCGGGCGACCGCCGGCATACCGCCCGAAGCCTGGACCGAAGTCGGTCTCGATCTGTCGCCGCAGCGCCGCGGCGGCCGTCGTGAGCTCGCCGGGGTCGACCCCCGCGGCACGCCAGGCGGCAGGGTCCACCAGGCCGCGCGCGTCGAGGTCGGCCGCGGCCTCCAGCCCCATCAGCGACGTCGCGGCGATGCCGAGGGTCACCCGCTCCTCCGGTCGCTCCCAGTAGTCCGGGGACGGCTCGGGCAGGCCGGTCCCGGCATCGATGCGGTCGAGCAGCCGTGCGGCCGACCGGGTGATCAGCGGGGCCAGCAGCCGCTCTGGCCCGCCCGCCGGCTCCGCGCCCGGCACGCCGGCGTCGACCACCTCCCGCGCCGCCCACAGCGCCCACCCCGGGCCGTCCTCCTGGACCGGCCGGTCGTCCGGGACGCTGCCGTCACCGATCGGCAGGTAGCGCGCCTGCATCGACCCGTCCGGCGCCTGCAGCTCCTGCAGGAGCAGCATCGTGGTCAGGGCGTCCTGCTCGTGCCCGGTGCGGGCCAGGGCCACGGCGACGAAGGAGGCGTCCCGCGGCCAGACGAACTGCCACGCCGGGGAGGCCCCCGCCAGGACGGCGCCCGGAGCCGACCCGTGGGGAGCGCCGAGGGTGTGCAGGTCCCGCAGGGCCGCCCGCACCATCGGCGCGTGCGGGTCGGCGGGGTCCGGCTGCCAGCCCGAGCCGAGCCAGGCCTGACGACCCGCGGCCCGGGCCGCCAGCACGGACACCTCCAGGGGGATGGTCTCGCCGTCCGCCGACAACGGCAGCCACCCGTCGGCGCTGCGTCCCACGGCCACCGGGACGAGCCTGCCCCAGGCGTCCCGGGTCACGCCCTCCTGGTGCAGCGTGAGCTGTCGGTGGCTGCCCTGCCACACCAGGGCTCCGGCGCTCACCAGGAGCACCACGAGCACGGCGGCCAGCCGCGCCCGGCGGTTCATCCCGGCCGGTGCGGTGAGCGGCGCCGCGCGGCGAGCGAGCCGGCCACCGTGCGGGTCAGCCCTCGTGGCGCGGCCCGCAGCACCCCCACCACGGCCTTGTAGGTCCACGACGGCACCGAGACGACCCGTCCCCGTGCGACGTCGTCGAGGCTGGACCGCACGACGTCACCGGCGTCGAGCCAGAGGGCGTCGGGCAGCCTGGACATGTTCATCTCGGCGCGCTGGTGGAACTCGGTGTGCACGAAGCCGGGGCACACGGCGGTGGCGGTGACCCCGTGCGGCGCCAGCTCCGTGGCGAGCGCCTCGGTGAAGACGGTGACGTAGGCCTTGATCGCCGAGTAGTGGCCCATCACGGCATAGGAGGCGACCGACGAGACGTTGAGGATCGCCCCACGTCCCCGGGCTCGCATGGCACCGGCGGCGGCGTGCGACAGCACCATGACGGCCCGCACCATCACCTCGAGCGCGGCCTCCTCCTCCGCCAGGTCGCCCCGCACGAAGCCGCGCCGGGAGCCGAACCCGGCGTTGTTGACGAGCAGGTCGACCGGCCGCTCCGGGTCGGCGAGCCGGTCGGCCACGCGCCCCGTCGCGGCCCGGTCGGACAGGTCGGCCACCAGGACCTCGACCCGGGAGCCGTACCGCTCAGAGAGCTCCTCGGCGAGCAGGTCGAGCCGGCCCCGGTCCCGCGCCACGAGCACCAGGTCGTGGCCGCGCCCCGCGAGCTGCACGGCATACTCCTTGCCCAGCCCCGCCGAGGCCCCGGTCACCAGCGCAGTCGCCATGCGACCAGCGTATGTCGAGGCCGCCGACCCCACCTCCTGCCCCCACCTGCCCCGGTCCGTGCCGTGGAAGAATCGCTGCCGTGGGCAACGTGCGGCGACCTCCCCGACCCGGCGACGGACCCGCCGTCTCCCGCGCCATCGTCGAGTCCCCGCTGCAGCTGCTGTGCTCGGTGGAGGCCCATGCCGCAGGCCTGACCCCGCTGGGCCTGGACCTCGCGACCCGCTCCGACGTCCCCTCGCTGGAGGCGGCGTCGGCCTCTCTCGTCGAGCTCACCCTGCCCCCCGGCGTCCAGGTCCGGGCGGGCGGCCGTCTCCCGACCCCTCCACGACCGCGCGGGCCCCGGGTGGTCGGCGACGCCTTCTCCGGGACGGCGCAGTCCCGGCTCGCCCTGCGGCCGCCGGCGCAGCTGATCATCGTCGACGACGGTCTGTCGACGCTGGACCTCGTGCGCCGGCTCACGACGAGACGTCCGCTGGTGCGGACCAGACAACGCTCGCACGCGCTCCGGGCCGTCCTCGGCGCACGCACCGGGCAGCAGCTGCGGCGCTTCGCCCGCTCCGGGAGACTGGTCCTCTTCACGGCCCTCCCGCTGGAGCCGACGGTCGAGGCGGACCTGCGCGGCCTGGGGGTGCACATCGAACGGAACGCGTTCGGGTGGTTGCGGAGCCGCACCGCACCACCACCACCGCCCGAGCCCGTCGTCGTCGTGGGCTCCGGCATGGTCGCCGACCAGCTGATCGACCCCGACGACTACGTGCGGTGGGTCCAGGGCCTCGCCGCCAGGTCACCGATCCGCTACATCCCGCACCGCCGCAACAGCCCGGACGTCCTGGACGCCCTGCGCACCCATCCGGGGGTCACCGTCGACGAACCGCGCGGCCCCGTCGAGATCCGGCTCCGTGGCCTCTCCCGCACCCACACCGTCCGGTCCCTCCCCTCGACCTCCGCCCTGCTGCTGACCACCATCCTCGGCGACGGCGCACAGGTGCGGCCGCGGCCCGTGCCGGACTCCTGGTGGACCTCCGCGGCCAGCCCGGAGCTGCGCCGGCACCTGTCCAGCATCCTCGAGCTGACCGAGCGGGCCCGCGCCGACGCCTCCCGCGGGAGGGGCGACGCCGCACCGCGGGAGGACCCGAGCTGCGAGCGGGCTCCGTGAGGGTCCTCGCCGTCGCCGACAGCGACGCCTACCTCAAGTGGGCCGCCGCCACCGTGTCGGCAGCGACGGCGGCCGACCCGGCCGTCGACGGCGAGCTGCTGGTGCTCCGCACCCCGGTCGCCCCCTCCACGGGGCAGATGCGCACCGCGACCCACGGGGCGCGGGTGGCGCGGCCCAGCCTGGTGTCGGTGGGAGGGCTGCGTCGGCGGGTGCGGCAGGGACGCCCGGACGTCGTGCTCGTCGCCACGACCGGGCCGACCGCGGAGGTCGTGGCCCGTCACGTCGTGGCGGCCGCCGGGACCCGGGACCGCCCGGCCCTGGTGACCGGCCTTCCGGGGATGGCGCTGCCGGCGACACCCCTCGGCGTCACCCGGCGTCGCTGGTGCGACGCCTTCCTCGTGCACAGCCACCGGGAACGAGCGGCATACCGCCAGGCCTTCGCCGCGGTCGGAGCGACCCCCCGCATCGCCTGCACCCGGCTGCCCTTCCTGGCACCCGCCCCCCTGCCGCGCGACGGCGCGCCAGCGCGGGTCGTCTTCGCCGCCCAGTCGCTGGTGCCGACGTCCCGGGCCCAGCGGATCGCCCTGCTGGAGGGACTGGCACGGCTCGGCGAGGCGGGCTACGAGGTCGTGGTGAAGCTCCGCGTCGCCGACGGCGAGCGCCAGACGCACAACGAGGCATACCCGCTCAACCGCTTGTGGGAGCAGGAGCACGCCACGACGGGACACCGCAGCGACGTGCTGCACTTCGCGACCGGACCCATGGCCGACTGGCTGACACCGACGAGCGCGCTGGTGACGGTCAGCTCCACGGCCGCCCTGGAGTCGATGGCGCTGGGACTGCCGACCGTGGTGGTGGACGACTTCGGCGTGTCCGACGACCTGCTCAACGCCGCCTTCGTCGGCAGCGGTTGCCTGGCCGGACTCGCCGAGATCCCCGAGCTGCTGGCCTCGGGCGGCCCCCGTCTGGATGCGGACTGGGCGCAGGCCAACTACCTGCACCACGACCCGTCCGAGGTCCCCCGGCTGCTCCAGCAGCTCGGCGACCGGCGCGCGACCGGCGGGCTGCCCGGACCGACGGCCCTGGCGCCGGCCTCGTGGCCGACCTATGCACGGGCCAGGCTCCGCGCGGGCGTCCCGCTCGCGCTCGGCAGCCGGCTCGCCCGACGGCGACCGGTCAGCTGACGCGACGGAGGCGGGACATCGGGGCCTCCTCCCCGGGCATGACGATCTTCTCGCCGTCGCCCATGGCCTGCTCGAGGATGCGGATGTCCCGCACCAGGGTCGCCAGACCCCTCGGCTCGAGCGACGCGGAGTGGTCCGAGCCCCACATCGCCCGGTCCAGGGTGATGTGCCGCTCGACCGCAACGGCGCCGAGGGCGACGGCGGCGAGCGAGATCTGCAGCCCGGTCTCGTGCCCGGAGTAGCCGACCGGCACGCCGTACCGCTCGCGCAACGTGTGGATCGCGCGCAGGTTGGCCTCCTCCGCCGGCAGCGGGTAGGTGGAGGTGGCGTGCAGCAGCACCAGCCGCTCCGGGCCCAGGATGTCCACGGCCTGGTCGATCTGCGGGAGCGTCGACATCCCGGTGGAGCAGATGATCGGCTTCCCGGTGTCGCGCAGGGCGCGCAGCAGCTCGTGGTCGGTGACCGACGCGGACGCGACCTTGTGCGTCGGCACGTCGAAGGACTCGAGGAACGCGACCGAGGGGACGTCCCACGGGGAGGCGAACCACTGGATGCCGCGCTCGCGGCAGTAGGCGTCGATCTCGGCGTACTCGGCCTGCTCGAACTCGACCCGGTACTTGTAGTCGAGGTAGGTCATCTCCCCCCACGGCGTCTGGCGGATCGTGTCCCGCTGGTCCTTCGGGGTCGAGATCTCCGGTGTCCGCTTCTGGAACTTGACCGCCTGGGCGCCGGCGTCGACCGCCACGTCGATGAGCTGCTTGGCGATGCCGACGTCGCCGTTGTGGTTGATGCCGATCTCGCCGATCACGTAGACCGGCTGGTCCAGGCCGACCGCGTGGGCACCGACCGGCACCGTGCGGAGCTGGGTGGGGGTTGCCGTCATCGCCCGTCCTTGTGTCGAGTGCTTCCTGAGGTCACCGTCAGCCAAGGACAGCGACATGCACGGACGGCGGATCCGACATGTCGGGTCGCCTAAATTCGGATGAACGGCGCAGTGCGCTAGCCGGCGCGTGCGGCGAGTATCCGCTCGCAGACCTCCCGGACGGCACCGTCGCCGCCACCGCGACCCAGCACCACCCGGGCGGCGTCCAGCACCTCGGGGCGGGCGTCGGCCACCGCGATCGGCCAGCCGACGACGCCCATCGCCCCGAGGTCGTTGACGTCGTTGCCGACGTAGGCGACCCGGTCGGGGTCCAGGTGGTGCTCACCGAGCCAGGCCCGGAGCGCGACCACCTTGTCCTCGACCCCGTGCTGCACCTCGACCGACAGCTTGGCGGCGCGGGCCGCCACCACCGGGTTCACCTCGGTGGAGAGGATGAGGATCGGCACACCGGCCCGACGCAGCCTGGCCACCCCCATCCCGTCGCCCCGGTGGACCCGCACGCTCTCGGAGCCGTCCTGCCCCAGGACGGCTCGGTCGTCGGTGTGCACCCCGTCGAAGTCGGTCACGAGGGCGTCCACGTCGATGGCGTGACCCACCTGCCCGTCCGAGCCTGCGCCGTCCGAGCCCGCGCGGAGCGCGTCGTCCGTGGGCTGCCCGACGAGCTGTCGCGCCCACCACAGGTCCCGGGGCTCGTCGATCTCGACGGCCCACTCCGGCGCGACCGGCTGCAGCCCGACGGTGCCGAAGAAGCGCACCCGGCCCCGGCGGAACCCCTCGGTCCGCATGGCGTAGAAGGCGCCCGTCTCGCGGAAGTGCGGCGCGCGCTCCTGCCGGCGCGGGCGGTGCGTCGTCCGGTGGCCGACCGGGCTCGCCTCCTCCCCGTCCAGCCGCCACTGGAAGTCGTGCGTCGGCGCCACCGCCACCACCGTGTCGTGCTCCCCGGCGAGGACCCGGCGCACCGCGGCGTCCAGGTCGGCGGCGTCGATGAACGGGGAGGTGGCCTGGACCAGGACGGTGACCGGGGGAAGGGCCGGGCCGAGCCCGGGCACGCCGCCCTGCTCCACCAGGTCCAGCACGTGCAGCAGGGCCGACTCGGAGGACGCCGTGCTGCCCGCGATGTCGGCGGGCCGCTCCACCACGATCGCCCCCCGGGCGCGGGCCTCGGCCGCGATCTGGTCGTGGTCGGTCGACACGACCGTCGCCAGCACCGACGGCGCGGAGGTCGCGGCCTGGACCGCCCGGCCGACCAGCGACATACCGTCCACCCGCTGCAGGTTCTTGAGGGGCACCCCGACCGAACCGCCTCGGGCGGGGATCACGACCAGCGCTGCGGGTGCAGACATGACTCACCTCGGGTGACGTTCGGGAGCGGGGCTCCAGCCTAGCCACGCGCCGGTCAGGGAAGGTCCGCTCGCCGCTGCCCGTGTGCCACGATGGGCCTGCCCCGCTCGGGACAGTCATCTCCACTCGACAGGAGTACTCCATGGCGACCATGCGCAGCGTGCCTCTGAGCCAGGAGGTCGGTGCCCGCGAGATCGCCTCCTTCGCCGACGAGGTCCACCGCCCGCTGCTGGTCGTCGGCAACGGCCCGTCCTCGGCCATGCCGCCCTACCGGCGCATCCCGGCGGACGCCGTGGTGATCCGGATGAACTGGTTCTTCCTCGAGAGCAACTACCACTTCGGCGACCGCGTGGACGCGTGGTTCAGCGCCGTGCCGAACGAGACGCTCGAGCGGATGTTACAGGAGGAGATCCGCACCGGTCGGTACGACGTGCGTCGCATCCTCACCCCGATGCGCCTGGCCTCCCAGCGCGACGGCGAGGGCTACGGCCTCGACCCGAGGGTCCAGGTCACCGAGCTCGACTCCTGGAGCATGCCGGCGCGCAACCCGAGGCTGGCCCGGCACTTCATGAGCCGACCTGGGCTCCCCACCACCGGGATGCAGGCCCTGGCCTTCGGCCTGGGCGTCGGCTTCCGGGAGATCTACCTCGCCGGGCTGGACCTCTACGAGTCCAAGGACGCGCGGTACGGCTACACCATCCCGGAGGTCGTGGAACGCGGCCTGATGGCCAAGGACCTGGCACCCGGCTACGAGGCCGCGCACGGGCTGGACACCGACATCGCCTTCCTGCGTGCCTGTCTCGCCGAGTACCCGGACGCCCGGGTCCGCTCGGTCAGCCAGTCCGACACGTTGCACCTCTACGTCCCGCCGGCGACCGACCTGGACGACCGCCCGGTGCTCGAGCCCGCCGAGGGCTCCGTCGTCGGGCTGACCAAGGAGACCTCCGAACCGCAGGTCCCCATGGTCGACGAGCAGGAGCCCATCACCATCCCGGCCGTCCCCGGACCCCGGTGGAAGGAGATCGACGGGCGGCGGTGCGCCTACGTCACGGTCGTGTCCGGGGCATACCACCACGGGGCGCGCGCCCTGGCGAACTCGCTCCGCCGGGTCTCCGACGTTCCGCTCATCGCCCTGTGCACCCCGGGGGCGGACAAGGCCGCCCTGGCCGCGAGCGGCATCCTCACCCTGGACGTCCCCCCGATCCTCAACCCCGCCCTGAGCCCCTCCCGGCGGCGGCGGCAGAAGATGCAGTCCCGGTTCGCCGCGACCTACACCAAGCTGCACGTCTTCCGACTCGACTTCCTCGACCGCGCCGTCTACGTCGACAGCGACGCGGTCGTGCGCGCACCGATCGACGAGCTCTTCGAGGGTGACGACTTCGCCGCCGTGCCGGATGCCGGGATCAACCTGCCCAACGGGCGGACCTTCAACAGCGGCGTCTTCGCCTTCACCCCGTCGCGGACCCTCTTCGAGCAGATGATGGGTCGCCTCTCGGAGATCACCTCCTACGACGGCGGCGACCAGGGCTTCCTCAACGTCTTCTTCGACCGGTGGCGTGCCCTCCCGCTCGAGTACAACACCACCAAGCGGATGGCCGCGCACCACCCGGCGCTGTTCCACGACGACGACGTCAAGATCCTGCACTACGTCGGCAAGAAGCCCTGGGAGGTCACCGGTGACCACGACGTCTTCGACGAGCTCGAGTATGCCTGGCTGGACTACCTCACCGACGCCGAGAAGAACGAGCTCGTGCGGGACCTGCGCCGGCAGGAGGACCTGAGCACGCAGATCCCCACCGGCGACCCAGCCGTCCGTGCCCGCGAGCACCTGCGGGGTGGCAGTCCCGCCACCGCCCTGCGCGTCCTCGAGCAGGAGGCCGCCACGCGCACGTTGTCGACCGGCGAGCGACGGCTGATGGCGATGGCCTACGTCGGCGTCGGGCACCGGCGCAAGGCGCTCCGGGTGCTCGAGCGCGCGAACAGCCCGGTCACCGCGGCACGGATCGGCCAGGGCATCGCCAGCGCCTACCTGCGGTCCAGGAGCCGCAGCCGCTGAGGCTCGCGCTCAGCGGCGCCGCACCCGACGCCAGGCCCGTCCGGCCGCCCGGCGCACCGCACCGCGGGGCTGATCCGTCGTCCCACCTGGTGTCCCGCCGGACGCGTCCCGCACCGCCTGCAGCTTCTCCTCCAGCCGGGTGCGCTCGAAGGTCTCGTGGTAGAGCTGGTCCGCCTGCCGGCGGGCGCGCGGTGTCAACGGCTCGAACGAGGCGGGTGGCCGCACCCCGGTGATGCGTTCGTAGATGGTGGCGAGGTTGTCCAGGGTCAGGTCGAAGAACCGTCCTCGCACGCCCGCGAGCTCCTCACGCAGCTCGGGGCCGTTCTCGTGGACCTCCCGGACGGTGCGGTAGAGCACCTGCTGGAAGTCGTCCGCCCTGGGGTCGATCGCCCACTCGGGATGCCCGATGTCCGTGGCGAAGTACCGGGTCTTGTGATGCACGTGCAGCGACAGCGGGACCGAACCCATACCGAACGGGACCATCTGCGCGTGCCCTCGCGTGCCGAGGATCACCGGCAGGTCGGCGAACGCCTGGACACCCTGGAAGAGGACGTCCGAGCTGCCCCACAGGATGTGCTCCCGGTCGACCAGACCGGCCTCCCCGAGCCGCTCGTGGAACGTCATGTCCGCACGGGCGTGCGGGTAGGACCACACCGACCACCCCTCTGCGGAGAGCCGGGACAGGGCCGCGACCTGATCCCGGTAGATCGCGTCCGCATCGAAGCCCACGGCCTTCTGGCGCTTGCCGATGATCGACTCGGCGCCGATCACCCGGCGGTTCTCGATGCTGGGTCGGAACAGGTCGGGGTAGAGGTAGGACGCGAGCGTGGTGGGGCAGGGCTGGTACTCCACGCGTTCGGGGTCGTGCGTGACGTAGTCACGGATGCTCTCGACGGACCCGTGGTTGCGCAGCCCGACGAAGACGGACTTGTCCAGGGTGAGGTTGAGGTGCTCGTGGAACGGCGGACCGAAGTCCTCCTGCCCGATGAAGCGGTTGTTGCCGACGGCGAAGACGACGAGCGGGATCTTCAGGCGGCGCAGCATGGGCAGCGAGATGTTCCACTGCCAGCCCGACCGCGAGTTCGGGTTGGTGTCCCGCAGGAAGAGGCCACCACCGCCGACGACGACCGCGTCGAACTCGCTGTTGATGCGGTCCATGACCTTGGGACCGACCGGGTCACGCAGCGGCCGGCTCCCGGCCACCTCGAAGTACGCACCACCGCCGAAGCCCTCGAACGTCTCACGGACGGCCTCGAAGAGCAGGGTGTCGCCGTAGTTGCCGTAGGTCTTGATGTCGAAGTGGAAGAGCCGCAGTCGCTTCATGACCGCTCCACCGCCACCGGCCGCGCCGACCCCGGCGGGCCCTGCGTCGGTGTGAGGTAGGGAGAGGCTCCCGCCCCCGCCTCGGACACGACGTCGTGCAACCGCTCGTTCGACCCCCGCAGCAGGTCCAGGAGCTCGGTGCGCTGCTCCTCCTCGAGCAGGCGCGGCTTGGGGTGGGTGATGTTCGACAGGTGGGCGTCCAGGAAGGCCCGGAGCTCGCGTCGGGCCGGCGGCGGAAGGTGCGGGTTGGCCGTCAGCGCCACGTCCATGGCGACCTCCGAGTAGCCGCGGTTGACGCCGTCGGTGTTGAAGGACAGCGCGGGCGTGACCCCGGTGCCGAGCCCATCGAAGAACTCCTGGCAGAAGCCCCGTGCCTGCAGGGTCGAGATCGACTCGAAGTAGCGCACCTGCAGGTCGTCGTCCGGCCCGAGCGCCGAGCGGACCCGCTCTACCAGGTCGTCCCAGCGCAGCGCCTCCGGGCGGACCTGCGCGAAGAACTCCTCGAAGGTGATGGTGACGGCACCCATCCGCACCAGCTGCAGGTAGACGCTCTCGATGAACCGGTCCTGCCGGCGCAGGTAGACCAGGACCGTCGTGCGCCGCGGGCCCAGGACCTCGCGGAGCAGCCGGATCACCGGCACGGCGTCCGGGTAGGCCCCGTCGTCCCGGCGGAAGCAGGCGAGCGAGCCGAGCATGTCCTCGTGCGAGATGACCAGGCCCGGGGCCTCGGACGCCGCCGCGACCGCCGCGAACCCCTCCCGCAGCGTCTCGAACGGTGCGTTCCCCAGGCGCCATCGCCGATGCTTCCGGCCGGTCAGGGTGTCGAACTCGTGCCGCACCAGCACGTCGTAGCCGCGGGCGGTGAAGCGGTCCCGGGAGGCGTTGAGCGCCTTCTGCAACAAGGTCGTGCCGGTCTTGGGGAGGCCAACGTGAAGCACCAGGTTGTCCACACGGCCCACCCTAGCGGCACCCGGCGACGCTGCCGTGACGACGGGGACTCAGAGGTGCTCGCGCAACCAGTCCAGGTCGGCCAGGTGCTCGGAGGCACCCCCCGGGGTCTCCACCACCACGGGGGCACCGGCCCCGCGCACGACGTCCGCCAGCTCGTCGGGCGGCAGCTGACCGGCTCCGAGGTTGGCGTGCCGGTCGGCCCCGGAGCCGGCGGCGTCCCGCGAGTCGTTGGCGTGCACGAGGTCGATCCGTCCGGTGATCTCCCGCACCCGGTCGACCACGTCCCCCAGCTCGATGCCACCTGCCCAGGCATGGCAGGTGTCGAGGCAGAAGCCGACCTTGTCGGAGCCCTCCGCGGAACTGATCGCCTCCCAGACCCGGGCGATGCGATCCAGGTGGCGCGCCATCGCGTGGTCGCCGCCGGCGGTGTTCTCGATGAGGACCGGGGTGTCCGTGATGGTCAGCGACTCGATCGCCTTGCGCCAGTTGTCGAACCCCTTCTCCTCCTCGTCCGGGCCGGCCACGTGCCCACCGTGCACGATCAGCCCCTTGGCGCCGATCTCGGTGGCGGCGTCCAGGTGCTGCTGGAGCAGCTTGCGCGAGGGGATGCGGATCCGGTTGTTGAGGGTCGCGACGTTGACGAGGTAGGGGGCGTGGACGTAGAGGTCCACCCCCGCCTCCTGCGCGGCGGCGCGCAGCGCCTGCGCGCCTCCTTCGTAGCGCACCACGGGCTTCTTGTATCCCTGCGGGTCGCCCAGGAAGAACTGCACCAGCGGCGCCTTCCGCGCCTGCGCCTCGGCGATCGGGTCGGTCTGCTCGACGTGTGCTCCCAGGGCCAGCGTGCTCATACCGTCATGGTAGGCGCGGCGTGCGACAGCTCTAGTCTGGAGCCGTGGCCTCCTTCTGGTTCGACGTCCTGGTGCCCGGTGCCCCTGCGCTGGTGTGGGAACGGCTCTGGGACCTGGACCGCCACACCGCGGCGATCCCGCTGACCCGCACGCTGGGCGGTCCGCTCGGCCCGGACGCGGAGTTCGTCGCCCGCACCGGCGTCGGGCCGCTGCGGGTCGACGACCGGATGCGGGTCCGCGGGTGGGACCCGCCGCACCGGGCCGTGGTGGAGAAGGTCGGCCGCCCGCTCACCGGCCGGATCGAGGTCCTGCTGCGCGCCGCAGGGGCTGACACCCGGGTGCGGTGGGAGCAGGAGTATGCCGTGACCGGGGTGCCCGACGCCGTGGCGGCGCTGGCGGCCCCGGTCGTCCGGTCGGCCTACCTCCGGGCGGTGCGGCAGATCACCGCACCCTGATCAGGAGGTGGGCTCCTCCTCCTCGTGGTCGTGGTCCTCGTGGTCGTGGTCCTCGTGGTCGTGGCCCTCGCCCTCGTGCCCGGCCTCGACGTCACCGGACACGCCGGACAGCTCGTTCGGCTGCTCCGGGAGGCTGGCGGAGTCGATGACCTGCATCGTGTCCAGGTCGACGATGTGGAGCTCGTTCGAGGCCGGCTCGCTGACGTAGCCGAACTGCCCGTGCACGAAGAGCGTCGGCCGCGGCTCCTGCCACTCCTCCGGCTCCTCCCAGGGCTCCACCACGGACAGCTCGTCCGTGATCTCCCCGGTGGCCGGGTCGATGACGTGCAGCTCACCGTCGGTGCCCAGGACGAGCGCCTCGCCCTGCGGCCCCCGACCCAGGGAGCGGAAGGAGTAGGAGGTGCCCAGGTCCACGAGCTGCAGCTCGCCGGTCTCGGTGTCGGTCAGGCTGACGCGCTCGGGCCGCTCGAGCTCAGCGTCCTCGTCCACCTTGTAGTCGCCGAGGACCACGTGCGACAGCTCCGTGCCGGCCACGTTGCCCACGCGCCCGTAGCCGTCCGGGGACTGGGCCTTGGTGAAGGCTCCGTCGGCATAGATCACCGGGCCGTCCTCGCACCCGAGGACCACCGCTCCGCCCTCGGCGACGGTCTCGCCGTGGACTCCCGGGCACTCGTCAGTGACGGCGAGCTGCTCCCCGTCGGCATCGGTGACCACGGCCCCGCTGCGCTCCTCCTCGGTGCCGACGGTCTGCAGCAGCGAGCCGTCCTCGAGCAGGACTGCCACGCCGTGGTGCGGGTCCTCGACCTCGAGGGTGTCGTCGACCGGCAGCTCGCCCGCCTCGCCGTCGAGCTCGGCGGGGTCGACCAGGTCGATCCGGCCGGCTCCGTCGAAGTAGAGCGCCGTGCGTCCCGCGTGGCGGACGACGTGGCCCGGGTGGGACCCCTCGGCGGCCAGGTCGGTGAGGGCGGGGTTCGTCGTGTAGCTGTGGCTGTGGTTGCCGTGCGGCTCGCTCCAGGTCCCGGCGTCGAGCAGGCGGAAGGCGTCGCCCTCGGTGAGGAACAGGTGGCGCCCGTCGCCGGCCGGGTTGAGCCGGGTGAAGCCCGCGGCCTCGAGGTCCGCCTCGACCTCCAGCGACAGGGCGTCGAGGACGAGGACGCCCCCGTCATAGGTGACCGCCAGCCGCGGGGTCGGTCCGGCCGCCTCGACGGTGGCAGCGGCCTCAGGATCCTCCGCGGCGTCGGTGCCGAGGTCGGCGGTACCCGCCTCCTCCGGGGTGTCGTCCTGGCTCGATGTGGCGGGCGCGTTGTCGTCCGCGCCCCCTGCGTCGTCGGAGGTGGTCGGCCCACAGGCGACCAGCATCGAGGAGGTCAGGGCAAGGGTCAGCATGGCGCTCTTCGTTCTCATAGTGAGAATCATTATTGTTCTAACGGCGCACGTCAACCCGGGGGCTCGACCACGCCCGTCTCAGGGCAGCCGGACGAGAGGAGGTCAGCGGCCTCCCCAGACGGAGGAGGAGCCGGTATGCCCCGCCATCGTCACCGACACGACGGCCGCGACCGCCGCGAGGACCGCGAGGACGGAGACGACGACCCGCACCCAGGACGGCCACCGGCCGGAGATCCGGTCCCTGCCCCACTCGGAGTTGACGCCCCAGTACACGACGGTGAGCGCGCCCAGGACGATGCCGGCCCACCCGGTGCGCACCCCCCACATCCCGTGCTCGGACAGCAGGTCCGTGGAGGGGACGTTGCCGTTGGTCAGCAGGTAGTCCCCGGCGCTCTGGGTGAACCGCACCAGGACGGCGCTCACCACCCCGAGGACAGGGAGCCCCCAGCCGAACCACCGGCGGAAGCGCGGCAGCAGCACGGAGAGGATCTGGCCCCCCGCCGTCAGGAGCAGCAGGACGATGGCGAAGTGCACGAGCAACGGATGTGCCGGTAGTCCCATGACCATGGCGACCGCCTCACTCTCGGGTCGAGGATGCACGAGGTCCACCGCGACCGTGCGGTGGCTCTGTCTCACTGTGTCACGGTGGATTCGTCGCCGTCAGGGGATCCGGATGTCGGACCGGAGCCGACGCATACCCTGGTCCGGTGCGTATCGCGACGTGGAACTGCAACAGCATCCGGACCCGCGCGGACCGGGCGGTCGCCCTCCTGGAGCGGCACGACATCGACGTGCTGGCCCTGCAGGAGACCAAGTGCCGGGACGACCAGTTCCCGCTGCTGCCCTTCGAGCAGGCCGGCTACGAGGTCGCGCACGTCGGGCTGAACCAGTGGAACGGCGTCGCCATCCTCAGCCGGCTCGGGCTGGAAGACGTCGAGGTGGGCTTCCCCGGGCAGCCGACGTGGGCCTCCGGGGACGCCGAGGCCGTCGTCGAGGCCCGCGCGATCGGCGCGACGTGCGGCGGGGTCCGGGTGTGGAGCCTCTACGTCCCGAACGGGCGGTCCCTGGACGACCCGCACCTGGACTACAAGCTCCGGTGGCTCGAGGCGCTGCAGGTCGCCGGGTCCGGCTGGCTGGGGCGGGACGCGGACGCGCAGATCGCCCTCATGGGCGACTGGAACATCGCGCCCACGGACGACGACGTCTGGTCCGTGTCCTACTACGAGGGCCGCACCCACACCAGCCCATCCGAGCGGGCCGGTTTCGACGCCGTCGTGGGCGCGGGGTATGCCGACGTCGTGCGGCCGCACACGCCCGGCCCCGGCGTCTACACCTACTGGGACTACACGCAGCTGGCGTTCCCCAAGCGGCGCGGGATGCGGATCGACTTCTGCCTCGGCTCACCGGCCCTGGCGGCACGGGTGGAGGGCGCCTTCATCGACCGCGAGGAGCGCAAGGGCAAGGGCGCCTCGGACCACGCCCCCGTCGTCGTCGACCTCGCCTGACCCGCCCCCACCCGGAGTGCGGTCGGGATAGCACAACCTTCATCGGGAAGTATGCCGATGAAGGTTGTGCTATCCCGTGGTCGGTCCCTCAGCGGCGGGCGTGGATCAGCGCCAGCGGCAGGGTGAGCAGGCAGAGCACGGCAGTGAGCGCCATGCCCGCACCGAAGCCGGCACCCACGGCGACCCACCCCACGAGCAGCGATCCGGTGGCCGTGCCGGTGTCGAAGCCGGCGTTCCACACCGCGCTGGCGGTGCCGACCCGACGAGGCCCCGCCGCCGCGAAGGCCTGCAGCATCGTCAGGGTCTGCAGGGTGCCGTAGCAGAGGCCGACGAAGGCGCACACCGTGATCCAGGCCAGGGCCTGCTCGGTCCCCACCGGGCTGCGCACCAGCCAGGCCAGCCCGGCCAGCACGGCGACGGTGACCACGACAGCGACCGGGACCAGCCGGTCGGTGCCGATCCGGTCGCTCACGGCCCCCACCTGCCACCGCATGACGGCCGCGCCGAGGCCGACGGCGAAGAGGCCGGCAGCGGAGAGCCACGGCACCGAGACCATCTGCGGGGCGAAGGTGATGATCGAGCCGCCCGCGAAGGTGATGCCCAGCAGGATCAGCGTCGGTCGCAGCAGCGCGAGGTAGGTCCGGGAGGTGGCCGCGTCCTCCTCCACCTCGGGGTGGCCGGCGTCGTGGGTCGCGCGCACCGGCAGGTGACGGGCGACCGCCACGCAGGCGGGGATGCCGGCCAGGGGCAGTGCCGCGACGAGGAAGACCGGCCAGAAGGCCACGTCCTCGGCCACCCACCCGCCGATGGGCATGACCAGCACGAGGGGGAGGGACAGGGCCGCCGAGTATGCCCCGACCGCCGCGCCCCGACGCGCCGGCTCCACGAGCAGCACCGCGGCGGCGTTGGCGGCGACGGTCAGCACGCCGAAGCCCACCCCGCGCACCGCCGACAGCACCAGCAGGGCGGCCAGCTCGTCGGTCGCGATGTGCAGCAGGGAGGGCACGCCGAGGAACACCATGCCGAGCGAGAGCACCCAGGCCCAGCCCCAGCGACCGATGGCCCACGGCACCGCGAACTGGGTGGCGACGGTCGTGCCGAGCAGGACGAAGTTGACCATCCCGGCACCGCCACTGTCGGCACCACCGCGCACCGCCCACAGTGGCGCGACGGGGAGCAGGGCGGCATACCCGGAGAACCCACAGAACGCGAGGACTGCGAGCGCCAGCATCCCCGGGGCGGCCCAGACCGAGCCGGGTCCGGGTGGCTCCAGCCGCTCCTCGGGCTCGGGGAGCGCCGCGCTCACGCGCGGGCGGCCTTGGCGGCGGCCTTCTTCTCCTTCTTGTAGGCGCGGACCTGCTGGAGCGAGTCGGCGCCGGTGACGTCGGCGATCGACATGTGCACGCCGTCCTGGCCGTAGTCACCCGCCGCCTCGCGCCAACCCGCGGGCGTGACACCCCGCTGCTTGCCGAGCAGGGCGAGGAAGATCCGGGCCTTCTGGTCACCGAATCCGGGTAGCGCCTTGAGCCGCGTGAGCACCTCCCTGCCGTCGGGGTCCCCCTGGGTCCAGATCGCGACGGTGTCGCCGTCGTAGTCCTGCACCACCGCGGTCGCGAGGTCGTGCACCCGCTGACCCATGGACTTCGGGAAGCGGTGCACCGAGGGCGGTGTCGCGCACAGGGCGATGAACTCCTCGGGGTCGGTCCCGGCGATCGCCGCAGGGTCGACCGAACCCAGCCGCTCGAGGATCTTGCGCGGGCCGTCGAAGGCGACCTCCATCGGGATCTGCTGGTCCAGCAGCATGCCGGTCAGCAGCGCGAACGGGTGCTCGGTGAGGATGCGGTCGGCCTCGGCGTCGCCGACGAGATGCAGGGTGTCGCTCATGCCTCCCAGGGTAGGGCTTGTGCGCCAGGTCCGGCTGGTCGACCAGGGGCGCGAGGTCGTCGGCCAGCTGGCCGGCCGTCAGGTGGGCTCGGCGCCGAGGTGCACCAGGTTGCCGTCGACGTCCCTGACCTGGGCGACCCGCTCGCCCCAGGGCATACCCGTCGGCTCGGCCCGGGAGGAGCCGCCGGCCGCGAGCGCAGCACGGTATGCCTCGTCCACGTCGTCGACGTAGAACCACACCGCGGTGCGGTCGGCCGGCGCGGGCTGGTCCGCGGCGGGGTCGTGGGCGATGCCGATCGAGGCTCCGGAGCCGAAGCTGAGGCTGACGTAGGCGTCCGCGCCGTCCTCCCCGGGGAAGCGGTAGTCCACCACCCCGTCGAAGGTCGCCTGGTAGAAGGCGACCAGGCGGGGCAGGTCGGGGGTCGCGAGGATCGGGAAGAGCGAGCGCACGGCCATCGGCCCAGTATGGCCGTGCGCGGTCTTTGCTGGGCCGACAGGCGAGGGCCGTCCGGCCTCAGTCCGGGCGCGTGTGACCCACCGGGCGCCGGCCCAGGGCGAGGGCGATGACGGCGGCGAGCGCGGCGGCCCAGCCGGCGCCGGTGAGCACCGTCTGCACCTGGATCACCGCCGCGTCCAGCAGGGCGTCGGTGTCGGTGGGGTCGGGTAGGTTGCCGACCTCCAGGTGGAACCGACGCAGACCGAGGGAGGTGAGCAGCGCCAGCCCCACGACCATGCCGACCATGCGGGCCACGACGACGAGCGAGCTCACGGTCCCGTGACCGTCCTCACGGGCGTCCGCCAGGGCCGCGTCGTTGACCGGGGCGATCGCCAGGCCGACCCCCAGGCCGGCGCCGACGAGGGCCAGCGTGGTGCCGAGGACCTCGTCAAGCGAGGCACGCTCCCACCGCGCCATCGCGAAGATGGAGACCGCGGCGACCGCCAGGCCGGGTGCGGCGACGAGGCCGGGGCCGACCCGTCGCAGCAACCAGCCGCCGAGCAGCGCCCCCACCGGCACGGCCACGAGGAATCGGACGAGCACCAGCGCCGCGTCGGTCTCGTCGGTGCCCTGCGTCAGTCGCGACAGCAACGGCACGTCGACGACGATCGCGACGATCGCCGCGCCGACGAGCAGGCTCACGAGCAGCGCGGGCCAGACCCGGCGGCGCACCACGCCCGTCGGGATCAGCGGGGCGGCCGCGACGCGTTGGCGGACCAGGAAGGCCACGGTGGCCGCGGCGCCCAGCGGCAGCAGCCAGACACCCCACGGCCCGAGCACCTCCTCCTCCGGGTTCGCCGTCGAGAAGGTCAGCACGAGCGAGCCCAGCGCCACGGCGACGAAGGTCGCGCCCAGCAGGTCGGCCCGGAGCAGCAGGGGCAGCCATCGGGGTGAGGTGAGGAGCACGAGCAGCAGGGTCACCCCGGCCGCCACCGCACCCACCGGCGTCGCGACGCGCGACCCGCCGGCGGCGTCGAAGGGCACGAACGGCGCGCCCAGCTCGATCGAGGTGGTCAGGGCCTCGGGGGCCCACAGCGTGAGCGTCCAGAGCGCTGCCGCGAGGACGCCCAGCAGGTATGCCGCGCCCCGGAGCAACCACGGACGACGCCCGGTGGGCTTCTGGCCGGCCACGGGCGACGCCCGGTCGGCCGTGGGGGAACCCTCCGCGACGCCCGGTCGGGGTGAGGGGCGGATGAGTGCGACCCCCACCAGCGCCAGCAGGCCCAGCGCGACGTTCAGCCAGAAGATCTCCCGCCAGCCCGCCACCGCCAGCACGAGGGCCCCGAGCAACGGCCCGAGGACCGAGCCCAGCTCCTGCACCGCGCCGACGGCGCCGAGCGGCATACCGCGTCGACCGGGCGGCCACAGGTCGGCCACCAGCGCCAACGTCGCCGGCACCAGCCCGCCGCCGCCCAGCCCCTGCAGGAAGCGGCCGCCGACCATCACCGGCAGCTCGACGGCGGCCGCGGTGACCGCCGAGCCGATGACGAAGATCACCAGGCACCACAGCAGGATGCGGCGCCGGTCGACCAGGTCCGAGATCCGCCCGATCAACGGCAGCACCGCGATGTAGCCCAGCAGGAAGCCGGAGATGATGGGGGTGCCCCGCTGCAGCGACTCGATCCCCACACCGACCCCGGCCATCATGTCGGTCAGTGCCAGCACGACGACATAGGTGTCCGCCGCGGCCAGCGCGACCGCGAGCGCGGCGACGGTGAGCAGCGTCCGGGCACCCCGCGCGGGACGCGCCGCCCCCGGGGAGAGCCCCCGCTCCCCCGCCGCCACTACGGCTGGGTGACCGTGACCGGCTCGCCGTAGGCGTCCAGCGTCACGGTGTAGGTGGAGGTCGTCGGCGGGTAAAACGGCCCGGTGATCTCGACGCTGCGGACCTGCCAGCTCTCTTCGACGAGGCCGTAGGTCACGTCGAACGCGGACTCGGCGTCCCCGGCGTAGAGCAGGTCGGTCACGGTCTCGCCGGGCAGGGTGCCGACGACTTCCTGCACGACCTCGGCACCGGCCCGCGCGCGCTCGCCGAACTGCGGGTCCTGGGTCTGCGTGAGCAGCCCCACCAGCCCGCTCTCCGGGTCGAACAGGGTGGCCGGGTCCGGCACGCCGAGCTCGGCCGGGTCGGTGTTGACGTGCGCCGGGACGTAGGGCAGCTTCACCCAGAGGTCGCCGTCGAGCGCGACGGTCGGGATGTCCGCCTGGACGCCGGCGACGACCGCGGTGATGGTCCCGTCGAAGGCGGGCGGCTCCATGGTGCCGCTGCCGTCGGCGCTGATGATGTAGGAGTTCTCGTCCTCGGGCAGGTCGGTGCCGGACAGCGTCAGGTGCACCGATCCCGCCGCGGTGAGGACCTCGTGCGCCTGCTCGAGCCGGTCCTGCGCGGTCGGCGGTGGCGGCGCGGACGTGGTCGCGGTCTCCTCGCCGTCGCCGTCGGAACAGCCGCCGAGCGCGATCGCGGCGGCGATCCCCACCACCCCGAGCACGCGCATGCCGCGGGTATGCCGTCCGCCGGGTGCGCTCATACCTCCAGTATCACGCACGGACGCCCCGCAGACCGTGCGGCCGGTCGGGGTGGGTCAGCCGAAGCGGCCGGAGATGTAGTCCTCGGTCGCCTGCTGGCTGGGGTTGTTGAAGATGTTCTGGGTGGTGTCGTACTCGACGAGCTCGCCGGGCTTGCCGGTGGCCTCCAGGTTGAAGAAGCCGGTCTTGTCCGAGACGCGCGCCGCCTGCTGCATGTTGTGCGTGACGATGACGACGGTGTAGTCGACCTTGAGCTCGTTGATGAGGTCCTCGATCGCCAGCGTCGAGATCGGGTCCAGCGCCGAGCACGGCTCGTCCATGAGGATGACCTCGGGCTGGATCGCGATGGCGCGGGCGATGCACAGCCGCTGCTGCTGGCCGCCGGACAGGCCCGAGCCGGGCTTGTCGAGCCGGTCCTTGACCTCGTTCCACAGGTTGGCGCCGCGCAGCGCCTTCTCGGTGAGCTCGTCGGCGGCCTTGCCCGAGATCCGCTTGCTGTTGAGGCGCACCCCGGCCAGGACGTTCTCCTTGATCGACATCGTCGGGAACGGGTTCGGTCGCTGGAAGACCATGCCGACCTGGCGGCGCACGTCGACCGGGTCGACGTTGCGGGCGTAGAGGTTCTGGCCGTCGATCGCGACCTCGCCCTCGACCCGGGCGCCCGGGATCACCTCGTGCATGCGGTTCAGCGTCCGCAGGAAGGTGGACTTGCCGCAGCCGGAGGGGCCGATGAAGGCGGTCACCGAGCGGGGCTCGATCGACATGGTGACGTCCTTCACGGCGTGGAAGTCGCCGTAGAAGATGTCGAGGTCGGTGACGTCGATGCGCTTGGACATGGGTATGCAGTGTCTCCTGTGGTCAGCGGCCGGTCTTCGGCGCGAACAGCGTGGCGATGAGCCGGGCGAGCAGGTTGAGGGCGATGACGAGCAGGACGAGCAGCAGGGCGGCGGCCCACGCACGCTCCAGGCTCGGCTCCCGCACCGCCGGGCTCAGCGGCTTGGTGAACATGAAGTAGGCGTAGACGGCCAGGGTGTTCATCGGGCCGTCGAAGGGGTTCCAGTTGAGACCGCGCGCGTAGCCGATGGCCACGAGCAGGGGCGCCGTCTCGCCGATGACGCGGGCGATGGCCAGGGTCACGCCGGAGGCCAGCCCGGAGGCCGCCGTCGGCAGGACCACCTTGGCGATGGTGCGCCACTTGGGCACCCCCAGCGCCAGCGCGGCCTCGCGCAGCTCGTTGGGCACGATCCGCAGCATCTCCTCGCTGTTGCGCACCACCGTCGGGATCATGAGGACCGACAGCGCCACCGCTCCGGCGAGGCCCATCTTGGCGTCCCGGATCCCGAAGATCTGGGTGAACAGCGCGAAGGCGAAGAGGCCGGCGACGATCGAGGGGATGCCGGTCATGACGTCGACGAGGAAGCGGATGCCCCGGCCCAGCCGCCCGCCGGCGCCGTACTCGACGAGGTAGATCGCGGTGAACATGCCGATCGGGACCGAGATGAGGGTGGCCAGGCCGGTGATGAGCAGCGTGCCCATGATGGCGTGGTAGGCACCGCCCACGAAGCCTGCGCTGCCCTCGGCATACTGCTGGTCGTTGAGCCCGGTGACGCCGTTCATCGTCTGGCTGAGGAAGTCGGGGTCGAACGCGCGGCCCGCTCCCTGGCCGATCACCGTCCACAGCACCGAGGCCAGCGGCACGACGGCGCAGACGAAGGCGAAGTAGACCAGGCTGCGGACGAGGTGGTCGACGGCGACCCGTGCCCCACCGATCCGGCGGTAGGTCACGTAGATCGCGCCGAGGTAGAGGACGAAGGACAGCAGCAGGGCAGCGGCGACGTGGAGGCCGAGGCCCAGCCACAGCACCAGGGCCACCACAGCCGACGCACCGGCGATGACGAGCGCCGGGCGACGACCCGCAGGGTGCACCTGCGAGGGGACGATGCCGCTGACGTCGTCCAGCCGGGAGTGGTGGATGTCGCCACCGGAGGGTGGTGAGGCGGGGGTCTGGGTGGGCGTGCTCATCAGTTGGCTCCGGAGAACTCGGCGCGACGGTCCACGATCCATCGGGCGAAAAGGTTGACCCCGAGGGTGATGACGAAGAGCACCAGCCCGGCCGCGATGAGCTCGGACAGGCGCAACCCGGCTGCCTCGGGGAAGTTCAAGGCGATCTCGGCCGGGATCGTGGAGTTGCCGTTGCCGATGAGGTTCCAGGTGAAGACGCCGGGGGCAAGGATGATCGCCACCGCCATCGTCTCCCCCAGCGCCCGGCCCAGGCCGAGCATCGTCCCGCCGATGACGCCAGGCATCCCGAACGGCAGGACCGCGGTGCGGATCATCTCCCACTGGGTGGCGCCGAGGGCGAGCGCGGCCTCTTCGTGCAGGCGCGGGGTCTGCAGGAAGACCTCGCGGGACACCGAGGTGATGATGGGCAGGATCATCACCGCCAGCACGATGGAGGCGGTCAGCAGGGTGCGCCCGGTCGAGCTCGCGTCCGCGAAGAGGGGGACGAAGCCGAGGTACTTCTCCAGCCAGTCGAAGAGAGGCACCAGCCGCGGGGCGAAGACCGCCATGCCCCACATGCCGAAGACGACGGAGGGCACGGCCGCCAGCAGGTCGATGACGAAGCCGATGCTCTTGCCCAGCCGGCGGGGTGCGTAGTGCGAGACGAACAGCGCGATCCCCACCGCGATCGGGGTCGCGAGGACCATGGCGATGAGCGAGGCGACAACGGTGCCGAAGACCAGGGGGGCGACGTAGGACCAGAAGCCACGGCCACCGCTGATCTCCTCCGTGGGCGCGGTGAGCGCCGGGATGGCCTCGACGACGAGGAAGAGGGCGACGCCGGCCAGGATGAGCAGGATGAGGACCGCGGAGCCGACGGAGGCGCCGGAGAAGAACAGGTCTCCGGGACGTCGCACCGCACGGGCGCTGCCGCGGTCACGCCGCGTGGGCGTGGCAGGGGCCTTCGCGTTCATGGGGTTCCTTCACGGGAGGAGAGAGGGGAGAGACGCGGCCCGACCGGCGGTCGACGCGGGGTCGACCGCCGGTCCATGGTGCCAGGTCGGACGCTCAGGTGTCAGCCGCCCTGGATGGTGTCGATGAGGGCCAACGCCTTCTCGCGGGTGTCCGCAGAGATCGGCGCGGAGCCGGCGGCGTCGGCCGCCGCCTGCTGGCCCTCCTCGGAGACGACGTAGGTCAGGACGTCCTTGACGAGGTTGGCCCGCGCCGGGTCGTCGTAGGAGGTGCAGGCGATGTGGTAGCTGACCAGGACGATCGGGTAGGCACCGGACTCGGTGGTGTCGCGGGCCAGCTCCAGGGCCATGTCGCCCTCGACGCCGGTGTCGGCCGGCTCGGAGGCGTCGACCACCTTGGCGGCGGCCTCCGGGGAGAAGTCGACGAACTCCTCGCCGACGCCCACCGCGGCGGCCTGGCCGGTGACGACCGAGGCGTCGGCATACCCGATGGTGCCCTCGTTGTCGTTGATGACCTGGATGACGCCGGTGTTCTGCGCGGCGGCCTCGGCCGGGACCGGCCAGGCGGCGTCCGCCTCGTGCGGCCAGGAGTCGGGGGCGGCGGCCGAGAGGTACTCCATGAAGTTCTCGGTCGTGCCCGAGTCGTCGGAGCGGTGCACGACGGTGATCTCGGTGTCGGGCAGCTCGGCGTCGGGGTTGTCCTCGGCGATGGCCGGGTCGTTCCAGGTCGTGATGTCCTGGTTCATGATCTGGGCCAGCGTGTCGGGGGAGAGCTGCAGGTTGTCGACACCGGGCAGGTTGTAGGGCACGGCGACCGGGGAGATGTAGACGGGGATGTGCAAGGCGCCACCCTCACCGCACGACTCCTTGACGGCCTCGCGCTCCTCCTCGTCGAGGTAGGCGTCGGAACCGACGAAGTCGGAGGCGCCGGCGATGAGGTTCTCGCGGCCGGCGCCGGACCCGACGGAGTTGTACTGGAGGGTGACCTCGGGCTGGACGCCGCTGTAACCGGCGATCCAGGCGGTCATCGCGGCCTCCTGCGAGGAGGCGCCGGAGGCGAGCACGTCGCCGGACATCTCCTCGGAGCCGCCCTCCTCCGCGCTGGAGTCCTCGGAGCCGCCCTCCGCGTTGGCGGTGGGGTCGTCGTTGCCGCAGGCGGCAAGCGTGAGGGAGGCCGCCATCGCAACGGCGACGGCGGGACCAAAGCGGTGAAGCTTCACGGGGTACCTCTCTGAAAACGTCTGTCAGGTCCGCGCCGCGTCAGATGGGGCCGAGGGCGCGGAGGCGGCGTCGCCAACCGCGGTCGACGATAGGGAGCGGACGTGACGCGCTCGGGCGCCTCAGGTGAATGCGGCGTGAACGAGGACCGAAGATCACGGACGCGCGCGGCTGACCCGCACCGCATCGGTGCAGGTCAGCCGCATCGTGAGAGGTATGCCGTCGGCTCAGCGCAGGAGCAGGTCGCCTCCGCTCTCGTCGACGTCGACGACGACCTGTGCGCCGTCCCGGACCTCGCCGGCAAGCAGCCCCTGGGCCAGCCGGTCCCCGATCTGGGTCTGCACCAGGCGGCGCAGCGGCCGGGCCCCGTAGGCGGGGTCGAAGCCACGCTCGGCCAGCCACCGGGAGGCCGCGTCGGTCACCTCGAGGGTAATCCGGCGACCCTCCAGCCGGCGGCTCAGCTCGGCCACCTGGAGCCCGACGATCGTGGCCAGCTCGTCCTGGCTGAGCGGGTCGAAGATCACGACCTCGTCGAGCCGGTTGAGGAACTCGGGCTTGAAGCTGGCGCGGACCGCGCTCATGACCTGCTCCCGCTTGGTGGCCTCGTCGGTGGTGGGGTCGATGAGGAACTGGCTGCCCAGGTTGGAGGTCATCACGAGGATGACGTTGCGGAAGTCGACGGTGCGCCCCTGGCCGTCGGTGAGCCGGCCGTCGTCGAGCACCTGCAGCAGGATGTCGAAGGTCTCCGGGTGCGCCTTCTCGACCTCGTCCAGCAGCACGACCGAGTAGGGCCGGCGCCGGACGGCCTCGGTGAGCTGCCCGCCCTCGTCGTACCCGACATACCCGGGGGGTGCGCCGATGAGGCGCGCGACCGCGTGCCTCTCGGCATACTCCGACATGTCGATGCGGACCATCGCCCGCTCGTCGTCGAAGAGGAAGTCCGCCAGGCTCTTGGCGAGCTCGGTCTTGCCGACCCCGGTGGGGCCGAGGAAGAGGAAGGAGCCGGTCGGCCGGTCCGGGTCGGAGATCCCGGCGCGCGCGCGGCGGACGGCGTCGCTCACGGTGCGCACGGCGCGCCGCTGCCCGATGAGCCGCTGCCCGATGACGTCCTCCATCCGCAGCAGCTTCTCCGTCTCGCCCTCGAGCAGCCGCCCGGCGGGGATGCCGGTCCAGGCGGAGATGACGTCGGCGATGTCGTCGGCGCCCACCTCGTCCTTGACCATCGGCACGCCCTGGGTCTCGACGCTAAGCGCCGACTCCTCCTCCTGCGCCGCGACGAGCTCGGTCTCGGCGGCCGGGATCTCGCCGTAGAGCAGCCGCGAGGCACCCTCGTAGTCGCCCTGCCGCTGCAGCCGCTCGGCCTGGGTGCGCAGGTCGTCCAGCCGCGCCTTGAGCTCACCGACGCGGTTGAGCCCGCCCTTCTCGGCCTCCCAGCGGGCGGTGAGCGCGGCGAGCTCCTCGCGCCGGTCGGCGAGGTCGGCGCGCAGCTTGGCCAGCCGCGCGCGGGAGGCGTCGTCGTCCTCGCGGGCGAGGTGCATCTCCTCCATCGTCAGGCGGTCCACCTGCCGCTGCAGCTCGTCGATCTCGACCGGGGAGGAGTCGATCTCCATCCGCAGCCGGGAGGCGGCCTCGTCGACGAGGTCGATGGCCTTGTCCGGCAGCTGACGTCCGCTGATGTAGCGGTCGGACAGGTCCGCGGCGGCGACGAGCGCGGAGTCGGCGATGGCGACCTTGTGGTGCGCCTCGTAGCGCTCCTTGAGGCCGCGCAGGATGGCGATGGTGTCCTCGACGCTGGGCTCGCCCACGAAGACCTGCTGGAACCGGCGCTCCAGCGCGGGGTCCTTCTCGATGTTCTCGCGGTACTCGTCCAGGGTCGTCGCGCCGACCATCCGCAGCTCGCCCCGCGCCAGCAGCGGCTTGAGCATGTTGCCGGCGTCCATCGAGGAGTCGCCGCTGGCGCCCGCGCCGACGACGGTATGCAGCTCGTCGATGAAGGTGATGACCTGACCGTCGCTGCCGGTGATCTCGGCGAGGACCGCCTTGAGCCGCTCCTCGAACTCGCCGCGGTACTTCGCGCCCGCGACCATGGAGCCCAGGTCCAACGAGATCAAGGTCTTGTCCCGCAGCGACTCGGGCACGTCCCCGGCGACGATCCGCTGGGCGAGGCCCTCGACCACGGCGGTCTTGCCGACGCCCGGCTCACCGATGAGCACCGGGTTGTTCTTCGTGCGCCGGGACAGCACCTGGACGACGCGGCGGATCTCCGAGTCGCGCCCGATGACCGGGTCCAGCCTGCCCTCGCGGGCCAGGGAGGTGAGGTCGGTGCCGTACTTCCCCAGCGCGTCGAAGGTCGACTCCGGGTCGGCCGAGGTGACCGGCTTGCCCCCGCGCAGCGCCGGGATGCGCTCGGCGATGGCGTCCGCGTCCAGCCCGGCGAAGGCGCCGGAGCGGGCCAGCGCGAGCAGCAGGTGGTCGGTCGACACGAAGGTGTCGCCCATGGCCGACATGGCGTCCTGCGCACCCTTCACCACGGCGTGCATGGCCCGGGAGAGCCCCGGGTTGCCCATGCTGCTGCCGCTGGCCGAGGGCAGCGCCGCCAGCGCGGACCGCGCCGCCTCCCGGGCCTGGTCGGTCGAGCTCCCGCTCGCCTCCAGCAGCGGGGCGGTCGTCGTGTCCCCCTGCTGCGCCAGCGCGGCCAGCAGGTGGCCCGGCTCGACCTGCGCGTGCCCGGCGGCCGCGGCGTCCCGCACCGCGGTGGACAGCGCTTCCTGCGCCTTCGTGGTCAGATTGAGATCCATCGCTGTTGTCATGCTCCTCGTGCTCGTGGCCTGCCCGGCCACTCCCCTGTCGGTGTCTACTGGAGTCAACGCGTCAAAGTTGAGTCTATTCCACTCAACTCTGGTCCGCTCACAGGCTGAGCAGCGCGAGCGAGAGCACCATCACCACGGCCCCCAGGAAGAAGCCGACGAGCAGGTCCCGGCGGCGACGGGCATACCTCATCGCGGTGGGCAGCAGCTCGACCACGCTGACCGCGATCATCATCCCGGCGACCAGCGCCAGCGACAGGTCCACCCATTCCAGCGGCAGCAGCACCCGCAGCGCGAGGTAGCCCAGCACGGCGCCCAGCGGCTCGGCCAGCCCGGAGAGGGCGGCCCACAGCATCGCCCGGGCACGGCTCCCGGTGGCTGCGTAGATCGGGGCGGCGACGACCATCCCCTCGGGCACGTTGTGGATCGCGATGGCGACGGCGAGGATCACCCCGCCCGTCGGGTCCTCGAGGGTGGAGACCAGCGTGGCCAGGCCCTCGGGCAGGTTGTGCAGGCCCACGACCGCCGCCAGCAGCAGGCCGGTGCGCAGCAGTCCCAGGTCGAGCGCGCCGGACCGGATGCGGCGCAGGTCCTCACCACCCCCGGCCTCGGCCGGGCTGAGCCGGTGCGGCATGAGGTGGCAGAGGAGGTGGACGAGCGCGGCCCCGACGGCCATCGCGCCGAGCACCCAGGCGAGCGCGGCCTGCTCACCCACGAGGTCGGCGAGAGCATCCAGCGCCGACGGGGCGATCTCGACGACGGAGATGGTGATCATCACCCCGGCCGCGAAGCACAGCGCCGCGGCCATCACGCCAGGATGCAGCGCCTGACGGCGCGTCCCGAGCCAGCCGCCGACACAGGTGGACAGGCCGGCCAGCACGGTGACGAGCAGCGCGAACGCCACGTCGAACCTCCTCCTGGTGGCCGTGCGAAGTATGCCGGATCGCGACACCATGACGTCATGGACCTCTCGGCAGCGCTCGGTGACATCACGACCGTCGACGTGGACGCGGTGGTCAACGCCGCCAACTCGACCCTGCTCGGCGGCGGTGGCGTCGACGGGGCGATCCATGCCGCGGCCGGGCCGGAGCTGCTCGAGGAGTGCCGCCGGGTGCGGGCCGCCCGCTGGCACGACGGGCTCCCGGTCGGCGAGGCGGTGGCGACCGGCGCGGGGAGGATGCCGGCCCGCTGGGTGATCCACACCGTGGGGCCCAACCGGCATCGTGGCCAGACCGACCCCGACCTGCTGGCCTCCTGCTTTGGGCGCAGCCTGGAGGTCGCGCAGGAGATCGGTGCGCGGTCCGTCGCCTTCCCGGCGATCAGCGCCGGGGTCTACGGCTGGGATCCCGGCGAGGTGGCCGAGGTCGCCGTGGCGACGGTGCGGCATGCCGCGGACGCCGTGCCGGGTGTGCAGGAGGTGCGCTTCGTGCTCTTCGGCGAGGACGTGCTCGAGCACTTCGAGCGGGCGCTGGCGTGAGCCCACCGGACCTCACCCACACCCCCGTGCTGCGTGGAGAGCTGGTCGAGCTGCGTCCGGTCACGCCCGCCGACGTCGCCCGGCTGCACGCGCTCATGGGTGACCTCGAGGTGTCCCGCCTGACGGGCTCGATCCACGCCGACGACGAGGTGGACGAGCTGCCCTGGAGCGTCGACCAGCTGCAGGCGATCTATGCCCGCTGGGCCACCGACGTGGACAGGGTGGTCTGGGCGGTGGTGGACCGCGAGAGCGACCAGGTGGTCGGCGAGAGCGTGCTGCTGGACCACGATCCCGGCAACGCCTCCATCGGGTTCCGGATCTGGATCAGCGGCGCCCGCGGGCGTGGGCTGGGCACGGAGGCGACCCGGCTGAGTGTGCGGCACGCGATCGAGGAGCTCGGGCTGCACCGGGTGGAGCTCGAGGTGTATGCCTTCAACCCCCGCGCGCGGCACGTCTACGAGAAGGTCGGTTTCGTGCTCGAGGGCACCAGGCGGGAGGCGCTGCGGTATGCCGACGGCTGGGTCGACTGCCACGTCATGGGGCTGCTGGCGAGCGACTGGGCCGGTTCCCACGACGCCCAGCCCCCTCCCCCTGGGGAGTGACCACGGCATAGCACAACCCTCATCGGCAAACTTCCCGATGGAGGTTGTGCTATCCCGTGGTCACTTCCGGAGGGGAGGGGGCAGACGGTGCGGGAGACGCCGCTCGGGCGAGGGTCTCGGGGGCGCGGAGCCAGACCAGCCCACCCAGGACGCACACCACCCCGGTCACCGCGAGGGCCGTCCCGAAGCCGACGAGGTCGACCACCAGGCCGGTCAGCACCGGCCCGACGATCACCCCGGCGTCGGTGACCATCTGGTAGGTGGACAGCACGGTGCCGCCGTTGCGCTCCTGCCCGACGATGTCCGCCAGCGCGGCCTGCTCCGACGGGTTGACGAAGCCGGCGCCGATGCCGGAGACGAAGCTCAGCACCAGCAGGACCAGCAGTGACGTGGTCGCCCCCAGCCCGGGCAGCAGGCTCAGCCCGAGGCCTCCGAGCGCCAGGCCGGAGATGATCATCCCGGCGATGATGAGCGGTCGGCGGCCGACCCGGTCGGAGAACCGCCCGGTGACCTGCAGCGTGATCGCCGTGCCCAGCGCCGCGGTCGTCAGCGTCGCGCCGGCCACCCACGTCTCGTCGCGCACCGCGGCGGCCAGCAGCGGGATCACCGCCATCCGGACGCCGAGGTTGGCCCACCCGTTCGCCACCCCGCACGCCAGCACGGCACGGTATGCCGGGTTCCCCAGCGCCTCCCGCACCGTCAGGACGGGGCGGTCGGCCTCCCCCGGTGGCGGCCGCAGCCGCGCTCCCCCGAGCCCGACGCCCACGACGAGCGCGGCGACGACCAGGGCGACGGCATACACGACGAAGGGCAGGCGCATCCCCCACCCGGCGAGGAGGCCGCCGATGACCGGCCCCACCATGCTGCCGATGATGAACGCGCTGCCCCACAGCGAGGACACGCGACCGCGGATGCCCGGCGGCGCGAGCCGCACCAGCAGCGCGATCGCGGAGATGGTGAACATCGTCGACCCCAGGCCACCCAGCCCGCGGAAGACGAGCAGCTGCCAGTAGCTCTGCGCGAACGCGGTGGCCAGCGACGAGGCGGCGACGACGAGCAGCCCGGTGAGGTAGACCGGCCGCTCGCCCAGCCGCTGCACGAGCCGGCCGCCCGCGGGCGCGAAGACGAGCCGGCAGAAGGCGAAGGCGGAGACGACGATGGTGGCGGCCGTGGCCCCCACGTCGAAGGACCGCGCGAAGCCCGGCAGCACGGGCGAGACCAGCCCGAAGCCGACGGCGATGACGAAGGAGGCGCCGACGAGGATCCAGACCTCGGACGGTATGCGGATCCGCTCGGTCGTGGCGCTCACCCGCGCCTCAGGTGCTCGCGCAGGTAGGGGAGCGCGACGTCCACCAGGCCGTGCCCGGCGGGAGCGATCAGCTCCCGGTCGATGAGTCGGCTCCGGACCACGTTGCCGTGCTGCTTGCTGACGCCGAGCCGCGCCGCGACCTCGCCGGTCGAGGAGGGTCCGTCGTCGGCCGCCATCGCCCGCAGGTAGTCGAGCTGGCCCTGCGGCACCTGGCGCAGTGCGGGCGTGTGGACCAGCCGGCTCATCCGGTCCACCACGAGGGGCAGCGTGGTCCCGACGTCGGTGGCGGTGATGACCTCGTCGTCTCCGGCGGCGCGCCAGGCCTGGTAGCCGACGAGCTGCAGCAGGTAGGGGTAGCCGTGGGCGATCTCGCTCAGCCGCTCCGCGCCCTCGGGGCTGATCACCCGCCCCGCCTCGCGCACCGTCCGGACGGCGGCGTCCCGGACCTCGTCGTGGCGCAGCGGGGTGAGGTCGACCCGCTCGGCCCGCCGCAGGAAGGTGGACCCCTGCTGGTCGAGCAGCGTGCCGATGCCCACCGGCAGCCCGGCCCCGACGAAGGCGACCTCCCGCTCGTCGCGCAGCAGGTGCTGGTATGCCGACGCGAGCCGGGCCACGTCGTCGATCGGTGCGGCCTGCACCTCGTCGAGGGTCAGCAGCACGCCGGTGCCGTGCGACTCGGCGATCTCGGTCAGGCGCTCCAGCATGCTGCCCACGCTCTGGCTGGCGGGATAGGTCTGCGAGATCTCGGTCGACACCGATCCCACGGGGCCGATCCCGGCGCCGGTCACCCGGCGCTGCTCGGCCCCGGGGTCGTGCTCGGCCAGCCGGGCGGGCAGGAGCGTGCGCTCCAGCTCGGCCAGGAGCCCCGGACCCTCGGGCAGCCGCAGCACGTGCCAGCCGCGTGTCCGGGCGCGCTCCTCCAGCTCGTTGAGCACGACGGTCTTGCCCATCCCCCGGGCACCGCTGACCAGGATGGACCGCATCGGCGAGCCCGGGCCCTCGTCGAGCGCGACGTCGAACTCGTCCAGCAGGTCACCGCGCCCGACCACGACGCGTGGGCTGGCGCCGAAGCTGGGGCGGAAGGGGTTGCCGCGCCTCGTCACCGGTCATTTCCTCCTCGGGTCAGCGGGCTGTTTCATCTGTTATACCAGCCTCGGTGAGTTTTACTTGTTTTACTCACCCAGGAGCTCGGCATACCGCCGGACGTCCACGTTGCCCCCGGTGAGCACCACGCCGACGCGCTCCCCCGGGCGGACCGGGACCGCGCCGCTGCGCAGACCGGCCAGCCCGAGCACCCCGGTCGGCTCCACCACCTGCTTCAGCGTGCCGGCCACCAGACGCATCGCCTGCACCAGCTCGGCGTCGGTCGCGGTCACGACCTCCTCCACCCCCGACGCCAGGATCGGGAAGGTCAGCTCGCCCAGATGCTGCGTCTGCGCCCCGTCGGCGATGGTGACCGGCGTCTCGATGTGGACGATCCGACCCTCCTGCAGGGATCGGCGGGCGTCGTCCCCGGCGGCCGGCTCGACGCCGTAGATCCGGACACCCGGCGAGAGCTCGCGCGCGGCCAGGATCGACCCGGACAACAGACCTCCGCCGCCGAGCGGGGTCACGAGCACGTCGAGCGGCCCGGCGTCCTCGACGAGCTCCTTGACCGCGGTGCCCTGACCGGCGATGACGTGCGGATGGTCGTAGGGCGGGACCACCGTCGCCCCGGACTCCGCGGCCAGGTCGGCACCGATCTGCTCCCGGTCCTGGGTGTAGCGGTCGTAGCGGACCACCCGCGCCCCGTAGCCCTGGGTCGCCTCGACCTTGAGCTGCGGGGCGTCGTGCGGCATGACGATGGTGGCGGGTATGCCCAGCTCCCGGGCCGCGAGCGCGACCGCCTGCGCGTGGTTGCCCGAGGAGTAGGCCACGACGCCGGCCCGTCTGCTCGCGGCGTCGAGGGCGGAGAGCGCCGTGTAGGCCCCACGGAACTTGAAGGCGCCCACCCGCTGGAGGTGCTCGGCCTTGAGCAGCACGCTCGCGCCGACCTCCTCGTCCAGCCGCCGGGAGGTGAGGACGGGGGTCCGGTGGGCGACGCCGGCGATCACGGCCGCGGCCGCCTCGACGTCGGCATACGAGAGCGGCGCGGTCATGACCGAAAGCCTGCGACACCCGTAAGGAATCGGCAACACCGTTCCCCGCCGGCCCCGAGCAGGCTGGAGCCATGACACGCACCCCAGTGACCACGATCGCCGCGCTCGCCACCGCCCTGGTGCTGGCCTCCTGCGGCAGCACCGATGCCGGGTCGGGCGACGAGGCCTCCCCGGCGTCGACCTCCGAAGACATGGCCTCCGAGGAGATGGACGACGAGATGGCCTCCGAGGACACGGACGACGACATGGCCTCAGAAGACATGGACGACGACATGGCCTCAGAAGACATGGACGACGACATGACCTCCGAGGACGACATGGACGAGGGCGAGGAGATGGATGAGGAGGGCGAGCAGGCGATGCCGATGAGCGGCTACGTCGACCACGGCGCCTATGCCGCGGACCCCGCCGCCTACCACCAGGACGGGCAGCCCGTCGTGCTCTTCTTCCACGCCGACTGGTGCCCGGACTGCCGCGCCACCGACGAGAGCCTCACGACGGACGGTGTGCCCGAGGGCCTCACCGTCGTCAAGGTCGACTACGACACCATGACCGACCTGCGGCAGACCTATGGCGTGACCCAGCAGCACACCTTCGTCCAGGTCGACGCCGAGGGCGCGGAGCTCGGCACCTGGACCGGCGTCACCACCGGCGAGGAGATCCTGGCTCAGACCGAGGGCTCCTGAGTTGCTGGCGCTGCTGGGCGCTCTGGTGGCGGGCGTCCTGACCACGCTCGCTCCGTGCGTGCTCCCGCTGCTGCCGGTCATCGTCGGCGGCTCGCTGGCCAGCGACGCCTCCCCGGCCGCCCAGCGCCGGCGCGCGGTCGTGGTGGCCGGCTCGCTGAGCCTGTCGGTCGCCGCCTTCACCCTCCTGCTCAAGGGCACCACGGCCCTCATCGGGGTGCCACCGGGGGTCTGGCGCTGGCTCTCCGGAGGGATCCTGCTCGCCCTGGGCGCGGCGATGCTCCTCCCGGCCGCGTGGGAGCGCGCCAGCGCCGCCCTGCGGCTCGCCTCGCGCAGCCAGGCGGGCCTGCGCTCGGCGCGTCGGCGTGAGGGGGTGGTCGGCCAGGTCCTCACCGGCGCCGCCCTCGGCCCGGTCTTCTCCTCCTGCAGCCCGTTGTATGCCTACGTCGTGGTGACGGTGCTCCCCGCCGAGCCCGGCTACGGGCTGGCCCTGCTCACGGCATACTGCCTCGGTCTCGGGGGCACCCTGCTGGCCGTCGCGATCGCCGGCCAGTCGCTCGTCCGGCGGCTGGGCTGGGCGGCCGACCCCCGCGGCTGGCTGCAGCGCAGCCTCGGCCTGGTCTTCGTCCTCGTCGGTCTCGTGGTCGGCCTGGGCTGGGACCGTGACCTGCAGGCGTGGATCCTCGAGCACTCGCCGGTCGCCCCGTGGGAGCTGGACTCCGGCTTCATCCCGGAGCTCTGAGCGGGCGGCGCCACCATGACAGCGGCCAGTCCTTTTCTTGACACGTTCCAGATCAGCAGCGAGGGTGGGGGCATGGACGTCTCGGCACCGGAGCGGCTCAGGGCCGCCGGTCTGCGGCTGACCAAGCCGCGCCTGGCGGTGCTGAGCGTCCTCGCCACCGCGCCGCACGCCGAGACGGCGACCGTCATCGCGCTGGTCCGCCGGGACCTGCCGAACGTCTCGCACCAGGCGATCTACGACTGCCTCGCCGCGCTGACGGACGCGGGCATCACGCGTCGCATCCAGCCCGCCGGGTCGCTCGCCCGCTACGAGCTGCGGGTCGGCGACAACCACCACCACGTCGTCTGCCGCAGCTGCGGCGCGGTGGCCGACGTCGACTGCCCGGTCGGCCACGCGCCCTGCCTCACCCCGGGGAGCTCCCCGGCGACCGACGGCTTCCTCCTCGAGGAGGCCGAGGTCATCTTCTGGGGCACCTGCGCCGCCTGCCGCGAGCACGGCCCCACCGACGCTCCCGACGGCAAACCCGTCGCGGGATCATCCTCAACCCAGCGAAAGGACAGTGCATGACGCCCGACGATCACGCCCAGCTCGCCGAGATGAACGCCGAGGAGACCACGGGGCAGTGCCCGGTGGCCCATGGCGGCCGCGCCCACCCGACCCAGGGCGACGCGAACCGGGAGTGGTGGCCCACCCGCCTCAACCTGAAGATCCTGGCCAAGGACCAGCCGGTGCGCAGCCCCCTCGGTGCGGACTTCGACTACGCCGAGGCGTTCAACCGCCTGGACCTGGACGCCGTCAAGGCGGACATCCGAGAGATCCTCACCACCTCCCAGGACTGGTGGCCCGCCGACTTCGGCCACTACGGCCCGCTGATGATCCGGATGGCCTGGCACAGCGCCGGCACCTACCGGGTGCAGGACGGACGTGGCGGTGGCGGCACCGGCCAGCAGCGCTTCGCCCCGCTCAACTCCTGGCCGGACAACGGCAACCTGGACAAGGCCCGGCGGCTGCTCTGGCCGGTCAAGAGCAAGTACGGCAACGCGCTGTCCTGGGCGGACCTGATGATCCTCACCGGCAACGTCTCCCTCGAGTCGATGGGCTTCAAGACGTTCGGCTTCGCGGGCGGCCGCGTGGATGCCTGGGAACCGGACGACGACGTCTACTGGGGGCCGGAGACCGAGTGGCTCGGTGACGAGCGCTACTCCGGCGAGCGTGACCTGCAGGGTCCCCTCGCAGCCGTCCAGATGGGGCTGATCTACGTCAACCCGGAAGGACCGAACGGCAACCCCGATCCGATCGCGGCCGCCAAGGACATCCGCGACACGTTCAGCCGGATGGCGATGAACGACGAGGAGACGGTCGCGCTCATCGCGGGTGGGCATACCTTCGGGAAGACCCACGGGGCAGCAGACCCGGAGGCGCACGTCGGCGCCGAGCCGGAGGGCGCTCCGATGGAGCACGGTGGCCTGGGCTGGGTCAACAGCCACGGGACCGGCCATGGGACGGACACGATCACCAGCGGCCTCGAGGTCACCTGGACCGACCGGCCCACCGAGTGGAGCAACCGCTTCTTCGACATCCTCTTCGGCCACGAGTGGGAGCTCAGCCAGAGCCCGGCCGGCGCGTCGCAGTACGTCGCCAAGGACGCCGAGGCGATCGTGCCCGACGCCGCCGACCCGGACAAGTTGCACCTGCCCACCATGCTGACGACCGACCTGTCGCTCCGGTTGGACCCCGAGTTCGAGAAGATCTCGCGGCGCTTCCACGAGGACCCGGAGGCGTTCGCCGACGCCTTCGCCCGAGCCTGGTTCAAGCTGACCCACCGTGACATGGGCCCGGTCGACCGCTACCTCGGGCCGGAGGTGCCGGACGAGGAGCTGCTCTGGCAGGACCCGATCCCCGCCAACGAGCTGGGCACCACCGAGGCTGACGTGGCCAGCGCGAAGGAGGCCATCGCCGACTCCGGGCTGACCGTCCAGCAGCTGGTCAAGACGGCGTGGGCCGCGGCCGCCAGCCACCGCACGAGCGACAAGCGCGGCGGGGCCAACGGCGGCCGGATCCGCTTGGAACCGCAGCGGTCGTGGGAGGTCAACGACCCGGAGGAGCTGGCGCCGGTCCTCGCCGCGCTGGAGGAGATCCAGGGCCGGACCAACCTGTCCTTCGCCGACCTGGTGGTCCTCGCCGGCAACGTCGGGGTGGAGCAGGCGGCCGCATCCGCGGGTGTGCCGGTCGAGACGCCGTTCACCCCAGGCCGTGGTGACGCCACCCAGGAGCAGACCGACGTCGAGTCCTTCGCCTGGCTGGAGCCCCGGGCCGACGGCTTCCGCAACTACGAGCGCCGGGACAACCGGCTCCCGGCGGAGAACCTCCTGGTCGACAAGGCCAACCTGCTCGGGCTGTCCGCACCGGAGATGACCGTGCTGGTCGGCGGTCTGCGCGCGCTGGGCGCCAACACCGCCGGATCGACCGCCGGCGTGCTGACCGACCAGGTGGGTGTGCTCTCCACCGAGGTCTTCAGGAACCTGCTCGACGTCAGCACCTCGTGGCGCAGCGTCGACGACGGCGAGCGCTTCGAGGGCACCGGACCGGCGGGCCAGTCGTGGACGGCCACCCGCGCCGACCTGGTCTTCAGCAGCAACTCCGAGCTCCGCGCCGTCGCGGAGGTGTATGCCAGCGCCGGCAACGAGGAGAAGTTCGTCCGCGACTTCGTCGCCGCGTGGGTCAAGGTGATGGAGCTGGACCGCTACGACGTCTGACGGATCGCCGTCGGCACGACGCACGCCCCTCCCGGCCTCGGCGGCCAGGAGGGGCGTGCGTCGCTCCCGGGCTCATCGGCCGGGTGGTGGGTCGTACGCCGTCGGCAGCTGCACCGTGACCCGGCACCCGGGACCGTGGTTGCGCAGGTCGATCGACCCGCCGGCCTCCTCGACGAGGGCGCGCGCGATGGTCAGCCCGACACCGGCTCCCGTCCCGGAGGCCGCGGTGCGCGCGGTCCCGCCGCGCCAGCCGGGCTCGAAGACCCGCTCCAGGTCCTCGGGGCGCAGACCGCCGCAGGTGTCGTCGACGGTGAGCCGGGCCAGGCCGTCCCGCTCACCGACGGCGACGACCACCTCGCGGCCCGAGGGCGTCTCCCGCACGGCGTTGCTGACGACGTTGGCGACGACGCGCTCCAGCTGTGCGGCCACGCCGTCGACGGGCACCGGACCCGAGGCGTCCAGCCGCACGCGCACCCCACCCTCCTCGGCCACCGGCTGCTGGCCGGCGACCACCCCGTCGGTGAGCTCGGCCAGGTCGAGGTGTGCCGCCTCACCTCCTCCGGGACCGGAGCGGATGCGCGACATCTCCAGCAGGTCGTCCACCATGCCGGTCATCCGGTCGGCCTCGGACCGCAGCCGCCGGTGGTAGTCGTCGGGGTCCGCGGCCACCCCGTCCTCGAGCGCCTCGGCCATCACCCGGATGGCGGACAGCGGCGTGCGCAGGTCGTGCGAGGCCCACGTCACCATCTCCTGCCGGCTGCGGGCCAGGGCGAGCTCGCGCTGCTCGTCGGCCAGCCGCTGCTGGGCCCGCCGGTCGAGCCGGCGGACGCTGCGGAAGAGCAGCACGCCGATGGCGAGCGCGACCGGGGCGGCGGCGAGCAGGACCAGGGAGATCAGGGCCGAGTCGTGCTCGGAGAGGAACATCGCCCGGGTGGTGACGACGACCCCGGCCGCGATGCTGGCGACGCCCACCACCGGCCCGAGCAGGGTCGCGGCCGCCGGCGACCGGCGCGCGACGAGCAAGGTCACCCCGGCGCCCACGAGCCCCACCGCACCCGCCGTCCCGGCCGCGAGGGTGATCGCCTCCAGCTCAGGCCTCATCGTCGGCCTCCTGGGTCGCCCGGTCCCAGCGGTATCCCTGGCCCCAGACCGTGGACAGCCGCGTCGGGCGCGAGGGGTCGGACTCCACCTTCTCCCGCAGCCGGCGCACGTGCACGGTGACGGTGGACCGGTCCCCGACCTCCCATCCCCACACCTCGCGCAGCAGGTCGTCGCGGTCGAGCACGACGCCGGGGTGGGTCATCAGGTGCACCAGCAGGTCGAACTCGCGGCTGGTCAACGACAGCTCCGAGCCGCCCAGCACGGCCCGCCGGGCACCCCGATCGACCACCAGGTCCCCGTCGCGCACGGTGCCGGCCGGCGGCTCGGCGCCGGCCGGGAGTCCGTGGGCGCGCCGCAGCAGCGCCTGCACACGCAGCACCAGCTCACGGGCGCTGAAGGGCTTGGTCACGTAGTCGTCGGCACCGACCTCCAACCCGGCGATCCGCTCCTGCTCGCTCGCCCGGGCGGTCAGCATGAGGACGGGGACGTTCGGGTCCACGGCCCGGATCCGCCGGAGCACCTCGAAACCGTCGATCCCCGGGATCATCAGGTCGAGCACGACGGCGGCGGGGCGCAGGTCGGGGAACGCGCGCACCGCCACCAGCCCGTCGCTCGCCTCGTGCGTGGGCAGCCCGGCACGGTGCAGGTAGGCGCAGACCACCTCCCGCACCGTCGCCTCGTCCTCGACGACCAGCACCGTGCTCACACCGGGAGGGTATGCGCTCGCGCTGCCCGGAGTCCTTACCGTTCCCTGACGGAGGCGTGGGAGCGGCCGGGCCACGACGTCGGCTAGGTTCGACACCCATGCAGACATGGCACCGGGTGGGGGACGTCGACTGGGTGGAGGGCGAGGCCTATGCCTCGCCCGAGGGTGGCGGGGAGCCCCCTGTCGCTGCCGGGCTGGTGATCGGTCGGGGCTATGCCCACCAGAGCGTCGCCACCCTCGGCGTCGCGGACGCGATCGCCTTCCTGCTGCGCCGTGAGCTGTCGCGGCCGCTGGAGACCGACCGCGGCACGGTCCAGGTGGAGGCACGGTCCACGGTCGGACTGCTGGAGACGACCGTGTCGATGTTCGGCACCCGGTCGGCGGTGTCCGGTGCGCTGCAGCGGCTCGTCGCGGTCCTCGACGACCCGATGCTCCTCGAGGTCCCGGAGGGCCAGCTCCCGGCGGGCGACGAGCACCCCTGGGCCGGGTGGAACAAGGAGCTCGGAGCCTGGTTCGGGTTCGGCCCCGCGAGCCTCTCCGCCCAGGTCAACCCGGCGTGGACCGGTGACGTCGCCGTGCTGCGCGAGTCGGTGGCGGCAGCCGGCCCGGCCCAGGCCCCTGTCGTCGGCTTCGTCACCGATCCGGAGGTCATCTGCCCGCTGCCCCGCGGCGGCGGGTCGGAGGCGGTCCCACGCCTGCACTGGAGGGACGTCGGTGGCCATGCGGTCGGCGCGACCTTCGAGAACAACCTGCTCAGCGGCCGGGCCGACCTCGGTGCCACCGGCCTGACGGCGATCGACCTGCTCGCCAGCACCCTGCACCGCAGCGTCGTCAGCATGACCGGCGCGGCCAAGCAGCTCGCGATCACCGCCTACCCGGTCGGCGGCAGCCGGCTGGTGACGGTGCGAGCCCTGGCGGCCCCGGGCGAGTACGACCACCAGCGGGCCCGGGCCGCGTCGGGCGAAGCGCTCGCGGCCTACCCCGAGCTGTCCGAGGAGACGCTCGTGCGCCAGCTCGAGCACACCCGCACGCAGGCGGCACAGCCGCCTGCTCCGTCGGTGCTCGCCCTGCACCGCCTGCTCACCGGCGAGCGCACCGACGGCGCCGTCCGCGCCGCCGAGGCGGGCGCCCTCACCACCGACACCGTGCGTGCCGCCGTCGGCCGGCTGGCCGGCCAGCTCCTCGTCGGGACGTCCGGGGCCGAGACGGACCCGGCATACCCTCTGCTGGAGCCCGCGCCCGTGCCGGACCCGGGCGGGCAGGCCACGACCGTCCGCACCCGGGTGCCGATCCTCGACGAGCGGCGCGGCGACACGCACCTGGAGCTCGCCGCGACCCCCACCCGGCTGGTGTCCACCCCGCGGCGCCTCACCTGGGTCAACCAGCTCTTCCCCGAGGTCCCCCGCCGCCGGGGTGAGCCGCTGCCGCAGCCGACCGGACCGGTCGAACCCTCCACCCTCGACCTCACCCGGCTCGCCGGGAGGTTCGACCAGGGCGAGGCCTACTCGTCCCTGATCGACGAGGAAGGACGGGTCGTCGGCATCCCCTGGACCGCGCTGCGCCGACCGGAGGCCCTGCGCGCGATCGTGGACGGCGCGACCGGCCCCGGCCAGCGCATGACCATGCCGGCCCAGCCGAACGCCGACGCCCTCGTCACGCAGCGGATCCGCAACCGTCGCCTCTCCGTGGTGCTCTTCGCCGTGGTGCTCGCCTTCTTCGCCAGCATGTTCTTCTGGCCCGACTCCGGCGCTCCCCGCCAGGAGCCCACGGTCAGCACCCTGCCGCTCGGCCAGCAGGTGAGGCTCGGCAACGGCTCCACCATCACGGTCTCAGAGGCGCGCTGGGAGACCGACGAGGCATACCCTCATCCGACGCTGCTCGCGCAGGTGGAGGCATGCGGGGGCGGGGAGACGGTGCAGCGCGGAGCGGACGGCGACGAGCGGAACTGGATCCCCTCCTCGGACTTCGACCTCGGTGGGACGGATGCGGTGACCCGGGCCGGTATGCGCCCGGGAGGCACCTACCTGGCCGGGGCGCAGCTGGAGGAGGGTCAGTGCACGTCGGGTCTCATCTCGATCGAGGCCGAGGTGGACGCGCCGCCGGACTCCGCGACGGTGCGCTACACCAACTCGCTCGGTGACGACGTGCAGTGGGAGTGGTGACCCGGCGCCGGCGTCACGAGCAGTCCACCACCGTGTCCGGGTCCGACGAGGTGTCCAGCCGCTTGCCGTAGGCGTCCCCGCCGGCCTCCCGCACCTCTGCGCAGATGGACTGCCGAGAGTTACCAGCCGGTCGGAAGACGGCATACACGGGGTCTCCCTGCTCGCTCTGCTGGCGTAGCGACGGACAGGCCAGATCGGTGCGCAGGTAGGACGCGTCCGGGTGCTCCCGCAGCAGTGCCCCCACGTCGCGGGCGTAGGAGGTGGGGTCGACGGCGGACCCGAGCACGACGATGCCCGAGCCGTCGCACTCCGGTCGGGTGATGGAGACGCCCACCCCGAGGTCCCCTTCGCCGGCAGACGAGTCGTCCGCGCCGCAGGCACGGAAGTAGGACAGCAGCTCCTGCGGGACGCCGTCCTCCTCGGCCTCGCTCCGGCACCGGGTGCTGGGCTGCTGGTCGTAGCGCTCCCAGCTGCCTGCCGAGCGACGCACGAACAGGGCGGTGTCCCCCGGTGCCGGGGTGGAACCGTAGGCCCAGTCCCCCGCGCAGACCTCCACCACGAACTCCTCGCGGTCCACGGCGGGGGCGATGGTCTCCGCGTCGCAAGGTGCTGCCTCGTCCGAGGCGGCCGGGGCCGACGATGTCGTGGGAGCCGCCTCCTCGCTGGTGGTGGCTTCCGGCGAAGCCTCTTCTCTCGACGGCTCATCGGTCGTGGAAGCGTCGGTGGGCGGCGAGCTCACCCCGGTGCCGTCCGTGGGTCCCGTCTCCGCGTCGTCGCACCCGGCGAGCAGCAGTCCGCCCGCCAGCGCCAGGGCACTCCAGGCAGCACGCATCGTCATCTGCTCCTCCGATCGCCTCCTCCTCCACCCTCTCGCGGATCATCGGCGACCTCTCGGTGGAGCGGCGTGGCCCACCCGGGACCGCAGGAGACCAGGTCCGAGGGCCTCAGTCGGAGCGGGCGTCGTGCACGAGCAGCGCGACCTGCACCCGGTTCGACAGGCCGAGCTTGGCCAGGATGCTCGAGACGTGCGCCTTGACCGTCGGGACGCCGAGGTAGAGGTCCCGCGAGATGTCGGCGTTGGAGCCGCCGCCGGCCACCGCCCGGGCGACCTCGAGCTCGCGCTCGGTGAGCTGCCCCAGCGCGGCCCGGGCCCGTGCCGCCCGGTCGTCCGGGGCGGGGCCTCCGCTGACCTGACGGACCAGCAGCGCCGCCACCGACGGGGACAGGGCGTGGTCGCCGGAGGCCACCTCGTGCACCGCGGCCACCAGCCGGTCCGGCGGGGTGTCCTTGAGGACGAAGCCGCGCGCGCCGGCCCGCAGCGCCCCGAGCACCAGGTCGTCGGCGTCGAACGTGGTCAGGACCAGCACCTTGGCCTCCGGCCAGGCGGCCAGCACCTCGCGGGTCGCGGTCAGCCCGTCCGTCCGCGACATCCGGATGTCCATGAGGAGCACGTCCGGTCGGTGCCTCCCCACCAGCTCGACCGCCTGGTCGCCGTCCTCCCCCTCCGCGACGACGTCCACGCCGTCGGGGCCACCGAGCAGCATCCGCAGCCCCGCCCGCACCAGCGGGTCGTCGTCGACGAGCACCACGCGGGTGCGGCGCCCCTCGGTCTCCCCCGTCATACCGTCCCCTGGGTCTGCCACGGGAGCCAGACTCGCACGACGAACTCGCGCTCGACCACACCTGCCTCGAACCGGCCGCCGGCCAGGTGCACCCGCTCGGCCATGCCGGTGAGGCCCAGCCCGGTGGAGAGCGCGGGGGTCAGGGTCGCCCCGACGGGGTTGCGGACCACGACGTCCAGCCCCTCCCCGTCCGTGCCGCTGACCTGCACCCTGGCCCCCGACCCGGGGGCGTGCTTGCGGGCGTTGGTCAGGGCCTCCTGCACCACGCGGTAGGCGTGCCTGCCGACCAGGTCCGGCAGGTGCACCGACCGTGCCCACAGCTCCGGGTCGGCGTCCAGCGCCACGTCCTGACCGCTGCTCGTCGCCTCGGCCACCAGCGAGGGGATGTCGGTCAGCGTGGGTTGCGGTGACTCCACCGGGCCGGGGTGCTCGTCCTCGGCCCCGTCGTCGGCCCGCAGCACCCCGAGCACGTCCCTCAGCTCCTGGAGGGCCTGGTGCGCACCGTCCCGGACGACCTCCGCGCTCGCCCGGCGGTCTTCCTCGCTGAGGTCGGGGCGGTGCGCCAGCGCACCGGCGTGCATGGCGACCAGGGACAACCGGTGCCCCATCACGTCGTGCATCTCGCGGGCGATCCGGGCCCGCTCGGCCAGCCGCGCCTGGGACACCCGGGCCGCCTGCTCCCGCTGGGCCGTCTCGGCACGGCTGACCGAGCTCTGCAGCAGCTCCCTGCGCGCACCGACGTTCCACCCCACCAGCGTGGCGATCACCAGGATGAGCACGGTCAGGAGCCCACCCGCGAGGACGTACATCCACGGGGCCTGGCCGGAGCGGTAGGCCGGGTCCCCCGCGAAGAGCACCGGTGCGACGAAGGCCTCGTGCCCGACCCCGACGGCCACGTTCAGCGCCACGACACCGACGAGGGGTGAGACGCGTCGGCGCGTCGCCAGCGACATCACCGCCAGCAGCGTCGCGGGCACCGCCCACACGGAGACGATGCACAGCGCCGCGGCCGCCAGGGCCACGCCGAGCGGCCACCGCCGACGCAGGGCGACCAGCACGAGCACCACGTGCCCGACCACGAGGTCGAGCAGGAGCAGCCGATCGGCGGAGCTCACCGGGGCCGGGTCCTCGCGGCTCCACGTGCTGATGCCCACGACCACCAACCAGAAGAGCGCGCCGAGCAGCCAGACCAGGCCGAGCCGCCAGGCGTGCTGCCACCGGGTCAGCGGCGGGACCGGCGGCGCCGGCTCGGTGGGCGCCCGGCCGGCCACGAGCGGTGCCTGGTCCGCCGAGCGCGAGGGTGGGGGCATACCCGCACCCTAGGCGTCGACCGCCGAGCCGGACCACGGCCGACCGGCCGACCCCACCCCCTACTTTCGTCGGTCCCACGCCCGCACGGACCAGACCGACGTCGTCGCACTGACCGACCGGCGACCGATGTGGCGGGCACCCTCGGTACAGCACCGTGGAGACATGATCCAGATCGAGAACCTCGCCAAGCGGTACGGCGCCTTCACCGCCGTCGACGACATCACCTTCACGGCGCGGCCCGGCCGCGTCACCGGCTTCCTCGGCCCCAACGGCGCCGGCAAGTCGACCGCGATGCGGATGATGTGCGGGCTGACCCCCGCCACCTCCGGCACCGCGCACATCCTGGGCCGCCCCTACCGCAGCCTGCCCAACCCCACCACCCACGTCGGCGTCATGCTCGACGCCGGTGCCCAGCACGCCGGGCGAACCGGGCGCGAGGTCCTGGGCCTCGCGGCCATCCTCGTGGGTGCCGGCCGCGGGCAGGTCGACTCGGTGCTGGACCGGATCGGTCTGACCTCGCGCGAGGCGGAGCGCAGGGTGGGCAACTACAGCCTGGGTATGCGCCAGCGCCTCGGTCTGGGGGCGGCGCTCATCGGCGACCCCAGCGTGCTCATCCTGGACGAGCCGGCCAACGGCCTGGACCCCGGCGGGATCCACTGGATGCGGGAGCTGCTGCGGTCCTACGCCCAGGAGGGCGGCACCGTGCTGCTCAGCTCGCACCTGCTGTCCGAGGTGGAGCAGGTCGCCGACGACCTGGTGCTCATCGGCCGCGGCCGGATCGTGGCGCAGGGCACCAAGGAGGAGCTGCTCAGCAGCGCCGGGGTGGTCGTCGACGCGACCGACCGGGAGGCCCTGCACGCGGCCCTGCACCGGGCCGGCTTCTCCCCCGTGGCGCGGCCGCGGGGTGGCTTCGCCGCGCAGGCGGGGACCGCTCAGATCGGTGAGCTGGCCCTGGCCGAGGGCCTGGTCATCACCAACCTCAGCTCCTCCGGCGGCGGCCTGGAGGAGATGTTCCTGACCCTGACCGCCGACGACGCCCGGGAGGTGGCGGCATGACCACGCAACTCAGCACGACGACCGGAGCTGCGGACCAGGTGCGGGACACGACGACCCCGACGGACCCGGGTGGCCGGGCACGGGCATACCTCGACGACGCCGACCTGGGTCAGGGCCTGCCCTTCGCCCGGCTGCTGCGGACCGAGCTGCGCAAGACGGTCGACACGCGGGCCGGTCGGTGGCTGCTGATCGTCATCGTCGCGGTGACCGCCCTGGCGATGGGGCTGATGATGTGGCTCGGCCGGGAGGACGGCGCCGACTACCCCACCCTGCTGCTGGCCGCGGTGACGCCGCAGGCGGTGCTGCTGCCGGTGCTGGGGATCCTCACCGCGGCGTCCGAGTGGAGCCAGCGCACCGCGCTGGTGACCTTCACCCAGGAGCCGCGTCGGCTGCGGGTCATGGCGGCCAAGAGCCTGGCGGCGGTGCTCCTGGGCCTGGTGGTCGTCGCGGTGACCATCGTGCTCGCCGGGCTCGCGCACGTGGCCTCGGCGGGGCTCGCCGGCGGTGACGTCGACCTGAGCCTGCCGGGCCACGTCTACGGCGGGGTCGTGGTGCTGCAGCTGATCTACGTGCTCATGGGTGTGGCGTTCGGCGCGATGCTGCTCAACGTGCCCCTCGCCATCGCCGGCTTCTTCGTGCTGCCGGTCCTGGTCAACATCGTGTCGATGACGGTCGGCTGGGTCAGCGAGCGGGCCGCGTGGATCGACCAGACCATCGCGCAGACCCCCTTCATGGCCCTCGACGCCGCCCCGACCGGGGAGCAGTGGGCCCAGCTGGGCGTCACCTCCATCTGGTGGGTCGTCGTCCCGATGGCCATCGGCCTCTGGCGGGTGGCGCGCCGCGAGGTGAAGTAGCCCCCGACGCCCGCCACCCGCCCGCCCTCCTCCCGGAGTGACCACGGGATAGCACAACCCTCATCGGGAAGTTCGCCGATGAGGGTTGTGCTATCCCAACGTTGGTCGTGGTTCGCGGGGGCTTGTGGACAAGATCTGCGGGCGCTGTGGCCGGGAGGGCAGAGTCACGGTATGCCGCAGCAGACGCCCGAGATCCCGATCCCGCCCGCCGAGCTCGCCGCGGTCCAGCGCCTGCTGGCCCTCGGGCACGGCGCGGTGACGACGCCGGACCTGAGCGGGATCGGCATCGGGACGGCCCGGATCGCGCTGCTGCAACGGCACAAGGTCCTGCTGCGCGTCGGGAGGTCCGCCTTCGTCGACCACGAGGCCGACGCCCTGGCGTCCCCGCGAGAGCGGCACATCATGCGGGCCACGGCGGTCGCGCGGACCTGGCCGCCCGGCGTCGCCGTCAGCCACCTCAGTGCCGCGTTGGTGTTGGACCTGCCGCTGCCCGTGGTGCCCGAACGGATCCATGGGTGTCGGATGGGCACCGGCCAGCACCGCAAGAACGACGTCTACACGATCCACACCGGCTACGTCGGCGCCTCCGCGTCGTGGTGGCACGGCGTCGAGGTCCTCGAGCCGCGCTTCGTGATCATGGGGGTCGCCGAGGAGCTGGGCCGGGACGCCGCCGTCATGGCGGCCGACGCGGCACTCCACCGCGAGATGGTCACACCGGCCGAGCTCACGGCAGCCTGCGAGGCCAGGCCCAACCATCCCGCTCACGCCGTGCTGGAGCGGAGCATCGAGCTCGTGGACGCGCGCACGGAGTCGCCCGGCGAGACGCGCACCCGGCTGCTCCTGCTGGGCCTCGGCTTCACCCCCGTCCCCCAGGTGGTGATCCGCGACGCGCAGGGCGACTTCATCGGACGGGTCGACTTCCTCCTCGCAGGGACCAAGGTGGTGGTGGAGTTCGACGGGATGGCGAAATATGGCTCCGCGGAGGACCTCGCCGCCGAGAAGCGCCGCGAGCTGCGGCTGCAACGTGCGGGCTACGTCGTCGTGCGCCTGGTCTGGGCGGACCTGGCCCACCCGGAGCGGATCCGCCGCCTGCTGCTGGACGCCCTGGCGACCGCAGCCTGAGCGAGGACGACCACCGCGCCGGCGACAGGCATACGCCACCAGCGGGAGTGACCACGGGGTAGCACAACCCTCATCGGGAAGTTCGCCGATGCAGGTTGTGCTATGCCGACGTTGGTCCGAGGTGGGGGGCCGGAGTCCCGGGTATGCCCGGGGCTCAGTCGCGCGGCCAGCCCTGGGGGCGCCAGAGGGCCAGGGCGGTGGTGCTGCGGCCGCGGGGCCGCTCGCCCGCCCGGACGGCGACCACCTCTCCGCCGAGGTCGGCGGCGAAGACCCGGCCGCCCTGGGCGGCCAGGTCCCGGAGCCGCTCGTTGTCCGCGAGCAGCTGCGCGGCCCGGTCGCGGAGGGCCTCGACCTGGAGCTCCAGCTCCATGATCCGCTGGATGCCGGCCAGGCTGACCCCCTCGCCGGAGAGCCGCTGCACCTCACGGAGCCGGTCGACGTCGCGGGAGGAGTAGCGCCGTCCACCGCCGCGGGTGCGGGACGGGGTCACCAGCCCGAGGCGGTCGTACTGCCGCAGGGTCTGCGCGTGCATACCGGCCAGCTCGGCCGCGACCGAGATCACGTAGACGGGGGTGTCACGGTCGACCATCGCGATCAGGCCCTGGCCCGCTCGATGAGGTCGGCGCGCGGGTCGGAGCGGTCAGCCTCGGCCCGGAGCGCCTCGACGGCCTCCTTGGCCGTGTCGGACAGCTTCTGCGGCACCACGACCTGCACCTTCGCGAGCAGGTCGCCGGTGCCCTTCTTGGTCTCGATCCCGCGACCCTTGACCCGCAGCACCCGGCCCGAGGGGGTGCCCGGCGCGACCCTGACCTTGACGGTGCCGCCGTCCAGCGTCGGCACCTGGACGGTCGCGCCGAGGGCGGCCTCGGCGAAGGTCACCGGCAGGTCGACCGTGAGGTTGTCTCCGTCCCGCCCGAAGACCGGGTGCGGGGTGACGCTGACCTTGAGATACATGTCGCCCGGCTCGGCGCCCTGCATCGGCGCGGGCATGCCCTTGCCCTTGAGGCGGATCTTCTGCCCGTCCTTCACCCCGGCCGGTATGCGCGTGGTGATCCGGCCGCCGTCCGGCGTGGACAGGGTGACGGTGTCGCCCGCCGCCGCTGCACGGAAGTCCAGCGTGGTGGACGCCTCGACGTCCTGGCCGCGGGGCATACCGCCGCCGTAGCCTCGACCCGAGAACCCGCCGGAGCCCCCGGGCTGGAAGCCGCCCGGGAATCGCTGGCCGCCCTGCGGCTGGAAGCCGCCGGCACCGCCGAAGGCACCGAGCAGGTCCTCGAGGTCGATGCCGCCCGCGCCGCCGGTGCCGAAGCGGACGTTCTGCGCCCCTCCGGACCCGCCGAACATCTGGGCGAAGACGTCCTCGAAGCCTCCGGCACCACCCGGGCCGCCGGCGCCCGCGGTGAAGCGGGCGCCACCGCCCATGGCGCGCACGGCGTCGTACTGCTTGCGCTGCTCGGCGTCGGAGAGCACCGCGTAGGCCTCACCGATGTCCTTGAACCGCTGCTCCGCCGCGGCGTCGCCCGGGTTGTTGTCCGGGTGGTGCTGCCGCGCCAGCTTGCGGTAGGTCTTCTTCAGCTCCTTGGCGTCCACGTCCTTGCTGACGCCGAGGATCGCGTAGAAGTCCTTCTCGAACCAGTCCTGGTTCACCATCGGTGCTCACCTCCTCCTTCGCTGCTCATTCTGGCGACCGACCGCACGCTCTGCGTCGACCGGCCGCGCGGCCGGAGTGCGCAGACCGTGCGGTCGGTCGGGGTATGCCGCATGGGTGCGTCCCTCAGCTCGGGTCCGCGACCGCGACACGGGCGGCGCGCACGACCTGCTCGCCGATCTTGAACCCGGGCTGCATCACCTGGACCACGGTCATCTCGGTGGTGCCCTCGGGCAGGTCCACCGGGGAGCGCTCCGCCGGCAGGTGCATGAGCGCCTCGTGCACGGTGGGGTCGAAGACGTCGCCGACGCTCCCGACCCGCTCCACGCCGAACCGGCCGAGCGCCTGCTCCAGCTTGTCGGCGATCGCCGCGAACGGGCTGCCCTCGGTGAGGTCGCCGTGCTCCCGCGCCGAGTGCACGTCGTCCAGCACCGGCAGCAGCGCCTCCACCACGGCGCCGGTCGCCCGGCCCCGGTCGGTCTCGCGCTCACGCTGGGTGCGGTTGCGGAAGTTCACGAACTCCGCCTGCATCCGGCGCATCTCCTCCAGCCGCTCGGCGGCCAGGAGGGTGTCCGGGTGGGTGTCGGTGTCGCCACCGGCCAGCTCCTCGGGTATGCCGTCGGCCACCTCCGCGTCGGCGCCCGCCTGGGCTCCGGCCGGCTCCTTGCTCTGGTCGGTCACAGCCTCTGCGCCCTCCTCCGTCTGCCGCAGCCTGCCCGTCTCCGGGTCGATGCGGCGCTTGTCCCGGATGACCGGGCCCGCCCCGGGGCGCTCCTCGTCGGGAGCGCCCTCGGGATGGGTGCCGTGCGGCTGGTCGGTCACTTGGTGTCCTCGTCGTCGTCGACGACCTCGGCGTCCACCACGTCCTCGTCGCTGCCCTGCTGGGCACCGGCGTCGGCGTCAGCGGCGTCACCGCCCGGGAACCCGGCTCCGGCTCCCGCACCGGCCCCGGCGTCGCCTGCCTCGGCCTGCGCGGCATACATCGCCGAGCCCATCTTCTGGCTCTCGGTGGAGAGGGTCTCCATCTTGGCCTTGATGTCGTCCAGGCTGGCGCCGCTGTCCGCCTTGAGGGCGTCCTTGAGCGCGGTGAGCGCCTCGTCGACCGGGCCCCGGGTGTCCGCGGGCACCTGGTCGCCGGAGTCGGTGAGGAACTTCTCGGTCGAGTAGACCAGCTGCTCGGCGCTGTTGCGGGTCTCGGTCTCCTCGCGGCGGGCCTTGTCCTCCTCGGCGTGCGCCTCGGCGTCCTGGATCATCCGCTCGATCTCCTCCTTCGGCAGCGCCGATCCGCCGGAGATCGTCATCGACTGCTCCTTGCCGGTGCCGCGGTCCTTGGCGGACACGTGCACGATGCCGTTGGCGTCGATGTCGAAGGTGACCTCGATCTGCGGCACGCCGCGGGGGGCCGGGGCGATGCCGGTGAGCTCGAAGTTGCCGAGCAGCTTGTTGTGCGCGGCGATCTCCCGCTCACCCTGGTAGACCTGGATGCCCACCGACGGCTGGTTGTCGCTGGCCGTGGTGAAGACCTCGGACCGCTTGGTCGGGATCGCGGTGTTGCGCTCGATGAGCCGCGTCATGATCCCACCCTGGGTCTCGATGCCCAGGCTCAGCGGGGTGACGTCGATGAGCAGCACGTCCTTGCGGTCGCCCTTGAGGACGCCGGCCTGCAGGGCGGCGCCGACGGCGACGACCTCGTCCGGGTTGACGCCCTTGTTGGGCTCCTTGCCGCCGGTCATCTTCTTGACGACGTCCACGACGGCCGGCATACGGGTCGAGCCACCGACGAGGACGACGTGGTCGATCTGGTCGACGTTGATGCCCGCGTCCTTGATGACCTGCTCGAACGGCTGCTTGACCCGGTCGAGGAGGTCGGAGGTCATCTGCTCGAACTGCGCGCGGGTGAGCGTCTCGTCCAGGTGGATCGGGCCGTTCTCACCCATCGACAGGTACTGCAGGTTGATCGAGGTGCTGGTGCCGGAGGACAGCTCCTTCTTGGCCTGCTCGGCGGCGTCCTTGAGGCGCTGCAGCGCGATCTTGTCGTTGCTCAGGTCGACGCCGGACTGGTTCTTCACCGTGGTGACCAGGTGGTCGATGATGCGCTGGTCCCAGTCGTCACCACCGAGCTTGTTGTCGCCGTGGGTGGCCTTGACCTGGATGGTCGCGAAGCCGTCGTCGGAGTCCTTGCCCACCTCGAGCAGGGACACGTCGAAGGTGCCGCCACCGAGGTCGAAGACGAGGATCAGCTCGTCCTCCTTGCCCTTGTCGAGGCCGTAGGCGAGCGCGGCCGCGGTCGGCTCGTTGACGATGCGCAGGACGTTCAGCCCGGCGATCTCGCCGGCGTCCTTGGTGGCCTGGCGCTCGGCGTCGTCGAAGTAGGCCGGCACGGTGACGACCGCGTCGGTGACCTCCTCGCCCAGGTATGCCTCGGCGTCCCGCTTGAGCTTCTGCAGGGTGCGGGCGCTGATCTCCTGCGCGGTGTACTTCTTGTCGTCGATGGTGGTGCTCCAGTCGGTGCCCATGTGGCGCTTGACGGAGCGGACGGTCCGGTCGACGTTGGTGACGGCCTGCCGCTTGGCGACCTCACCCACGAGCACCTCGCCGTTCTTGGCGAAGCTGACGACGGACGGGGTGGTGCGCCCACCCTCGGCGTTGGCGATGATCTCCGGCTCGCCACCGGTGAGGACGGCGACCGCCGAGTTGGTGGTGCCGAGGTCGATACCGACTGCACGTCCCATGAACTGCTCTCCTTGGTATGTCGTTGCGCACCCCGTGCGCGTGGGTTGACACGTCTGCACTCAACTCTGGTAAGGCGGCGGCGCGTTGTCAAACCGAGGCTCATCGAAGTTGAGTTCATCAGGCTCAACTACGGGCTGGTGGGGATTGTTCCCTGTCGGTCGCTGTCCGCTCAGGCCGGGCTCCTGGCGATCCGGGCGAGGGTGGCGGTGCCCGCCCACCGGCTGCTCTCATGGTGGGATGACAGACGCCGCAGACTTCTACACCGGCCTGGTCGCCGACGCGTATGCGCTGCTCAAGGGCGAGATCTTCGACGGCGTCGACTCCTCTCCCGACATGATCGAGCGGGCCAGGCGTGCGGCTCGCTCTCAGGGCGCCTCCGTCGGGCTGCACGTCGGGCGGATGGAGGCTCTGGACCTCGGGCGGAGCTATGCCTCCATCTATCTCGACGGGCCGACGTTCGAGCCGTTGCCGGACGACGCGACCGTCGAGACCGACTCCGGCACCGACGCTTTCGAGCTGCCGGCGGGCGCCGAGCTCACGGCATACCTTCACCATCCGGGTCCACGATGACGTGGTGCAGGTCGTGACCGAACAACTGGCGGCCGAGGTGGCCGAGCGCTTCCGCCTGGGGCCGGTCCACGGCTGGTCCGACCTCGGTGGCACCTCGACGACCAACCTGCGCCTGCAGCTGGACGGCCCACCGGTCGTGGCCAGGGTCCACCCGAGCAGCACCAGCAAGGACCGGGTCCGCGCGATGCGCATGGCCAAGGATGCGGTCGCCAGGGCGGGTGTGCCCACCGCGACAGGCCGGCCCGCCGCGGACGGCAGCATGGCGGTGGCGCTGGGCGACGGTCGGATCGCCGAGGTGGAGGCCGAGCTGCGATGGGACACGCCGATGAAGACGCCGGCGTTGCTCTCGAGCGGCTTCGGGGCACTCGCGACCGTGCACGACGCGCTCCGGCAGGCCCCGCTGCCGCAGGCTGCCTCGCAGGTCGACCAGGCCAACCACGTCGGCGCGCTCGACGTGCCCGCGGCGGTGGCACCCGGCATCGCCCGGGTGCGCCGGTGGGCCGATCCCACGCTGACCGACTACGCCGACCGCGCGCAGCGCCACCTCGACGTCGTCCACGGGTTGGAGCGCGAGCTGGTCCAGGGCCAGCTCGTCCACGTGGTGCACGGCGACTTCTGGGACGACAACGTCCTGTTCCGAGGGGACGAGCTGGTCGGCGTCGTCGACTTCGGCTTCATGGCCCGCAGACCACGAGTCGACGACCTCGCCCTCACGACGTGGTTCTGGCTGCTCGAACCAGCGAGCGGCCCGCCCGGGCCACCACAGGTCGGTCTCGTCGCCGCGTGGCTGCGCAGCTACGACGCCGCGGCCGAGATCCCTCTGAGCGCCGGCGAACGACGTGCCCTGCCACTCAGCATCGCCCGGCAACCCGGCTGGTCCCTCGGGCGGTGGATCTCCGAGCTGCCGGAGGGTCCGGCCCGGGCGCACGCCCACGCGGCGGCGGATGAGCTTGCCGTCGCCGAGACCGTGCTGCGTGACCTGGAGCTCTGGCAGGACACCCTGGAGCGGGGACCAGCCTGACCTGCGGCTCTGTTCCTGCCCAGGTGGCGCCGATGCCTAGACTGACCGGGTGACCGACGGCAACGGCGACGACACGCAGTCCGGGACCGTCCGGATCGCGATGTGGTCCGGACCCCGCAACATCTCCACCGCGATGATGCGCTCCTGGGAGAACCGGCCGGACACCGAGGTCTTCGACGAGCCGTTCTACGCGGCATACCTGCACCGCACCGGCATCCACCACCCCGGCCGCGAGGACGTCATCGCCTCGCAGCCCACCGACCCCGCCGAGGTCGCGCGCCAGCTCCTGGCACCGACGGACGCGGCCGTGTCCTACTCCAAGCAGATGACGCACCACTACCTCGACGGTGACGACCTCACCTGGGCGACGCAGGTGCGCAACGTGCTGCTGATCCGGGACCCGGCCGAGGTGGTCTTCTCCTACGTGCGCTCCCGCGAGGCGTGCCAGCCCGAGGACATCGGCCTGCTGCAGCAGGCCGAGCTCTTCGACCTGCTCGGCTCACCGCCGATCATCGACGCGGCGGACTTCCTGCAGGCTCCCGAGGCATACCTGCGCTGGGTGTGCGACTGGCTCGACATCGACTTCACCGACCGGATGCTGACCTGGCCTGCGGGCCCGCGTGAATCCGACGGCGTCTGGGCGCCGCACTGGTACGACGCGGTCGTGGCCTCGACCGGTTTCGCGCCCTACCGGCCGCGCGAGGTCGAGCTGAGCGAGCACGAGGCCGCCGTCGCCGAGGCCTGCCGGCCGGCGTACGAGGAGCTGCGGAGCCGAGCCCTGCGGCTCTGAGACGACATGCCCACGACGAGTCCCGTCCTCTACCTCATGGTGGGCCTGCCCGGCACCGGGAAGACGACCGAGGCCCGCCGCATCGAGACGCAGCAGCAGGCCCTGCGCCTCACCAAGGACGAGTGGATCAAGGCGCTCTACGGGCCGGCGAACCCAGAGGCGGCCTCCGACGTCGTCGAAGGCCGACTCGTCGAGATCGGGCTGCGCGCCCTCGAGCTGGGGGTGAGCGTCGTCCTCGACTTCGGGCTGTGGGGCAGGGACGAGCGGTCCGCCCTCCGGCAGGCGGCCGCGGACCTCGGCGCCGCCGCGCAGATCCACTACCTCGAGCTCGCCCCGGACGAGCAGCGACGCCGGCTCGACGCCCGCCAGGCCCGCGAGCCGGAGACCACGTGGCCGATGTCCGACGAGGAGCTGCGCGGCTGGGCCCGTGAGTTCAGCGTGCCCACCCCCGGGGAGCTCGACGGCACCGAGGCCGTTGACAGCCCACCCGAGGGGTTCGCGAGCTGGGCCGCCTGGCGCGCCCACCGCTGGCCCGCCGCGCTGCGGTGACTACTGCTCGCAGGCAGCGAGGTCCAGATCGGCGAGCGACCGGATGCGCGGCACGTCGACGCCCGCGTGCTGGCCGCTGCGGTCCACGAGCACGGCGTGCATACCGGCGGCGAGCGCCCCGCGCACGTCGGTGTCCACCGAGTCCCCCACCATGAGCGCCTCCCCCTGCACGACGTCGAGCCGATGGGCCGCCGCGTGGAAGGCCCGGGCGTCCGGCTTGCCCACTGGCAGCTCGGAGGAGGCCACCATCGCCTCCACGCTGGGTGAGAGGCCGACGCGGTCGAGCTTGCGACGCTGCTGGGTCGCGTCCCCGTTGGTGAGTATGCCCACCCGCAGACCACAGGCACGGACCCGGGCGAGGGTCTCGCCGACCTCGGGAAAGGTCGCCCAACCCGCTTCGTACCGCGCCAGGTAGCCCTCGAAGGCGACGTCAGCCTCGGCGTCGGAGAGGTCACGGCCGAGGAACTCGCGGACGCGGGCCCGACGCTGTCCTTGAAAGCTGATCTGCCGCAGCTGGTAGCGCGGGTAGTGGTGGTCGGCCACGGCATCCCAGCGTGCGGCCAGTCCCCCCGCGTCCCCGACGACCCCCTGCTCGACCGCCCACGGGATCACTGCCGCGTGCGCCGCCGACCGCTGGTCGACGAGCGTGTCGTCCAGGTCGAAGATCACTGCCCGCAGCCGCCTCATGATTCTCGACGATAGAGGTGACTGCGCGGCTTTCCAGCATGCGGTGACCAGGGATGTTGCGTATACTGAGCATCACCTGACGCCCGGGGGAGTGCGTCAGGGAATTCACAGGGATGCTCTCTACCGTGGGGATAACAATGGTCTCGTTTCGTCGTCTCACCAGTCTTCCGGCGCTGACCGGCGCGCTGGTCCTGGTGACGCTGCTGGTCGCCGGCCCGCTGCGCGAGTTCGACCGCTCCCTGCACGGATTCTGGTCCGACGAGCTGACCCCGCGGTGGACCGACTTCCTGGACCAGGTGCCCAACGCCGTGTCCGGTCAGGCCGTCTGCCTGCCGGTCCTGCTGCTCGTGGCCTTCACCCTGGCCTGGAAGCACCGCACCTGGCGGCCCATCCTCATCGCAGGAGCGACAGAGGCGGGGTTCTACGGCGTGGTGGGCGGCCTCAAGCTGCTCCTCGCGCGCACGTCCCCGAAGGCCGACGACGTCTCGGCACGCTTCTTCAACGGCGGGGCCGAGGAACACGGCTGGTACGGCATGACCTACCCCTCCGGCCACGCCTCGGAGGCCATCCTCATCTACGGCGCGGCGGCCTATCTCATCGCCGTCTACGCCGACCAGGACTCCCGGGTCGTCAAGCGGCTCGGCTGGGCGATGGCGCTCATCTCGGTCAACTCGATCGGCGTCGCCTACTACCTGGGCTACCACTGGCCCTCCGACCTCATCGGCGGGATGCTCGTCGGTGCCGTGGTGCTGCGGGCCATCATCGACGTCGACCAGTGGCTGGTCCGCCGCCGCACCCGGATCACCTGGGAGCGCATCCTGCGCGAGCGGGAGACCGCCACGGCCCGGCCGACGCAGCCAGTGCCGACGCCCCAGCCCGAGGCGGCCCCGCAGCCTCAGCCTGTCCCGGCGCCCGCCGCGCTCGTGCCCGCACCGGAGCACGCAGCGCCAGGCATACCGTCCGAGGACGACGCCGAGGAGCGCCACCGCGTCCCCGAGCTCGTCCCCTGATCCACCCCCGTCCTGGACGGCGGTTCCTGACAGGCGCGCCACCATCCGGAGGTGCAGGGACCGGGCTCAGAGCCTCTTGACGACCCGTGCAGGGTTGCCCACCGCCACCACGTCGGCGGGAAGGTCCTTCGTGACCACGGCGCCGGCGCCGACGACCGTGTTGTCGCCGATGGTCACACCGGGGCAGACGATGACACCCCCGCCCAGCCAGACGTTGTCGCCGAGGGTGATCGGCTCCGCCGCCTCCAGCTTGTCGCGGCGCGGCTCCGGGTCCACCGGGTGCGTCGGGGTGAGCAGCTGGACGTTGGGGCCGATCTGGCAGTCCGCGCCGATGGTGATGGGCGCGACGTCGAGGAGCACCAGGCCGTAGTTGGCGAAGGTGCGCGGACCCACCCGCGTGTGGACCCCGTAGTCGCAGTAGACCGGCGGCTTGAGGTAGGCGCCCTCCCCCAGCTCGCCCAGCAGCTCCTCGAGCACCGGACGGGCGTTGTCGGGATCTTCCGCCGTCCGCCGGGCATACTCCGCCTGCAGCCGCAGCGCCCGCTGCGCGACCTGCGCGCTCTCCGGGTCGTCGGCGATGTAGAGCTCGCCCGCGAGCATGCGCTCCCGGTTGGTCCGGTCGTCACCGGCGAAGTAGTCCTTCATGCCTCGCACGGTACCCACCGCCGGCGTCACGCACGGACCCACGTCGGGATCACGCACGGACCAACGTCGGGATAGCACAGGCTTCATCGGGAAGTTTGCCGATGAGGGTTGTGCTATCCCGTGGTCACTCCCGGGCGGTGGCGGTGGCCGGGCGGTGGCGGTGGCCCGGGCGGCGGTGGTCCGGCCGGCTGCATCGGCCAGCTGGCCAGCGGCCATGCAGGTAGCGTCACGGCCATGAGCGTCTTCGTCTCGCACACCACGATCGACTGCCACGACGCGTATGCCCTGAGCGAGTGGTGGCGGGTGGCGCTCGACTACATCACCGACCCGGACGACCCCAACGAGCCGGGGCACGAGGAGTGCCCGATCCAGGACCCCGAGACCGGGCATACCCTGCTCTTCATCGAGGTCGAGGACGACCCGCTGCCGGCCAAGCGGATCCACCTCGACGTCCGGCCGCGCGAGCGCGACCAGGCCGACGAGGTCGCGTGGCTGCTGGGGCACGGCGCGACAGAGGTGGCCGACCGGCGGGGGAAGTACGGCCCCGGCACCGGGTGGGTGACGCTCGCCGACCCCGAGGGCAACCAGTTCTGCGTGCTGTCCTCCCGGGCGGAGCTGGCGGCGCGTCGCTGAGTCGACGTCTTCCACTGATCGCGCAGAGCCGCTATCATCGGTCATCTCCGATGAAAGGATGCGGCCATGGGGTGGCTCGCGCTGGGGTTGTTCGTGCTGTATGCCGGGATCGGCTTCGGCTGGCGCAGCTGGGTGCAGTGGCGGCGCACCGGTGACCACGGGCTGCGGGGGTTCAGCGGCCGCGCCCTGTCGGCGGAGTGGTGGGCCGGACTGAGCTTCGGGCTCGCCACGCTGCTCGTGGCCCTCGGCCCGGTCGACGCGATCGCGGGCTGGACGCCGGTCGTCACGCTGGAGCGGCCGTGGGTCGCTGCGCTCGGCACCGCGCTGACGCTCGCGGGGATCGCCGGGACCGTGTGGACGCAGCTGGCGATGGGCGCGAGCTGGCGGGTCGGCGTCGACGACTCCGAGCGCACGGACCTCGTGACCTCCGGGCCGTTCGGCCTGGCCCGCAACCCGATCTTCACGATGATGGTGCTCACCGTCGGCGGGCTGTTCCTCATGGTCCCCACCCTCAGCTCGCTGCTCGGGCTGGTCCTCTTCGTCGTCGCGGTCCAGCTCCAGGTGCGGGTCGTCGAGGAGCCCTATCTGCGGCGTACGCACGGGCAGGGGTATGCCGACTACCTCGCCTCGGTGGGTCGCTTCGTGCCGGGCGTGGGGGTCGACCGGCCGGGAGCCGGTGAGCGTGCGGGGTCGGTGCGATGAGCGCGGCGCCGGCCTCGGGCCGCGCGGTGGAGCCGGGGCCGTGTGTGCGTGGCGCGGAGCGCGACGCGGCGGTCCGTGCCGCGGCGCTCTTCCACGGGCTGAGCGACCCCTCGCGGGTGGCGATCCTGCGGCACCTGCTGCTCGGCGAGCACAACGTGCGGGAGCTGACCGAGCACCTCGACCTGGCCCAGTCCACGGTGTCCGGGCACCTCGCCTGCCTGCGCGGCTGCGGGCTGGTGTCCGCCCGGAGCGTGGGCCGGTCGACGATGCTCAGCGTGGCCGATCCCACCTTGGTCACCGCGCTCCTCGCGGCCACCGAGGAGCTGCTCTCCGCCACCGGGGACGCCGTCGTGCTGTGCCCGGCGAGCGGGCCGGGGGTGCGGCGATGACGTCGGTCGACCTGCTGACGCCCGGCGCGGCGGGCCGCCGCCGGACCCTGCAGCGGCGGGCGCGCCTGCTGGCCCTGGCCTCGGTGGTCTACAACGTGCTCGAGGCGGTCGTCGCGATCGCCGCCGGTCTGGTCGCCGGGTCCGTCGCGCTCGTCGGCTTCGGCCTCGACTCGGTGGTCGAGGTCAGCAGCGGGCTGATCGTGCTCTGGCAGTTCAGCCACCGGCTGCCCGAGCAGCGCGAGCGCCAGGCGCTGCGGATGATGTCCGTCGCCTTCTTCGCGCTCGCCGCCCTCGTCTCGGTGGAGTCGGTCCGTGCGCTCGTCGGCGGCCGTGAGGCGGAGCCCTCGCTGGTGGGGATCGGGCTCGCCGTCGCCTCCCTCGTCATCATGCCGGTCCTGTCCTGGGCGCAGCGGCGGACCGGCCGGGCTCTCGGCTCCAACGCCGTGGTCGCGGACGGCACGCAGACGCTGCTGTGCACCTACCTGTCCGCCGTGCTGCTCGTCGGGCTGCTGCTCAACGCCACGCTCGGCTGGTCCTGGGCGGACCCGCTGGCCGGGCTGGTCATCGCCGGCATCGCGCTGCGCGAGGGCGTGCTGGCCTGGCAGGGCAAGGGGTGCTGCGCGCCCTCAGCCGGCCACGGGTGCGGCTGCACGGGAGCCGGCTGCCGCTGCTGAGCCACCCGCATCGCGCCTGCGGCGACCGAGCCAGGCGGCGACGGCCAGGGAGAGGGCGGCGAGGGCATACAGGACGCCGAAGGTCATCCGCCCCACCGGCGGCAGGAAGAACTGCGGCAGCACCAGTGCGACGAGCACGCCGACCGGCCACCCGAGCCAGGCCGGTCCGGAGGGGGTGTGCCGCTGCCAGGCCAGGCCGAAGCTGAGCCCGCCGAGTGCCAGGAGCAGCAGGCCGACGGCGAAGACTGCCATCGCCGCGGGCTGGTCCCGGACCGGGTCGACCAGGCCCAGCGTGGCCTCGTCACCGGCGACGGCCACGCGTCCGAGGACGTGCAAGGCGAAGGTCTCGGCGCCGTAGTAGGGCAGGACGAGCACGAGGCCGACGAGCGAGGCCCAGCGGCTGATGCGGGCTGCGACGCCGGGCACGAGGTCGGCGAGGCGCAGCGCCAGCCGGGCGAAGGACGCCAGGGCCAGCACGCCGCACAGGTGCGCGACCACCCACCACACCGAGGCGAACGCGGCAGCCGCCTCGGCCGTGGTGCTGCCTCCCGCGTCGCCGTAGGGGCGGAGCAGGAGGTAGGCCGCCATGCCGAGGCCGCTGCCGACGGCGGGACCGGCGAGGTGCCGGGTGTCGATGGTCATGAGGTCTCCTCCAGAAGATGAGAGCAGCGCTCTCTGTTTGTCACATCAATGTAGAGCACTGCTCTCGTTCTGGTCAAGAGCAGTGCTCTCTGATGTGGCACACTGGAGCGGTGGTGAGCAGAGCCGAGGCACGGGAGCGCACGACCGCACGGATCCTCGAGGCCGCGCGAGTCCAGATCGCCGAGAGCGGCGCATCGGCCCTCTCGACGCGGGCGGTGGCGCGGGAGGTCGGCCTGGTCTCCTCCGCGCTGTTCCGCTACTTCCCCACCCGCGACGCGCTGCTCACCGCCCTCATCGCGGAGAGCTACCGGCGCCTCGGGGACACGCTCGACGCGGTGCCCCGGCACCGCTCACCCGCGCGCCGCTGGACGGCGACCGCCCTCGCGCTGCGCGCCTGGGCGCGGGAGCACCCGCACGAGTTCCAGCTGATCTACGGCACCCCCGTCCCGGGGTATGCCGCCCCGCCCGACACGGTCCCGCTTGCGGCCGCGGTGGCCCGGCCGTTCCTGGAGGCGGGAGCGCGCGAGCCGGTGGCGGGCTTCGAGAAGGTGGCCGCGCAGATGTCCGAGCTGCGCGAGGTCTTCGACGTCGACCCTGCCGGCGGGGCTGCGGTGCTCGCCGAGCTCGCCGCTCTGCTCGGGGCGATCACCCTGGAGCTGGGCGGTCACTTCGTCGGGACCGCCGACCCGGCCGACGAGCTCTACGCCGCGCTGGTGGCCCGGCAGGTCAGGACCCTGGGGCTGCGCTGATCCCGCCCGGAGGGTCTCGTACCGTGGTCCCCGTGGAGCAGCAGCCGCGGAGTCTGGTGCGTGACACCGCCCTGGTCTTCGAGGGCGGCGGGATGCGGGCGTCATACACCTCCGGCATGGTGGTCGCCCTGCTCGAGGCCGGCATCCACCTGCCCTGGGTCGGCGGGATCTCGGCCGGTGCGAGCAACACCTGCAACTACGTCTCCCTCGACCCCTGGCGTGCGAGGCACTCGTTCACCGACTTCGCCTCCGACCCCCGCTTCGGCAACTGGCGGTCGTTCGCGCGCGGGCAGGGGTGGTTCAACGCGCAGTACATCTACGAGGAGACCTCGCTGCCGGACCAGGCGCTCCCCTTCGACTGGGACACCTTCGTGGCGAGCCCCGCGCAGGTGCGGATCGGGGCCTTCGACGCCGCGGCGGGCGAGCCGGTCTACTGGGGCAGGGAGGACCTCGCGACGCTGCGCGATCTCATGGTCCGCGTCCGCGCGTCGTCGACGATGCCGGTCGTCATGCCGCCGGTCACCATCGACGGGCGGGTCTACGTCGACGGCGCGCTCGGGCCGTCGGCGGGCATACCGGTCGACGCCGCGAGGCGGGACGGCTTCGACAGGTTCCTCGTCGTGCTGACCCAGGAGCGCGGCTACCGCAAGGCGCCGCAGCGGGGGCTGGGGTATCTGCGGCGCCACTTCCGCCGCTTCCCCGCGGTGGTGGACGCGCTGGCCGCGAGATCAGCGCGCTACAACGCGGCGCGCGAGGAGCTGTGGGCGCTGCAGGAGTCGGGGCAGGCCTACCTCTTCGTGCCGGAGCGGATGCCGGTCGGCAACGGCGAGCGCGACATCGCCAAGCTGCGCGCCAGCCACGAGGCGGGGCTCGCGCAGGCGCGCCGCGAGATCCCCGCGATCCGCGACTTCCTCGGCCTCCCCTGACCGACCGACCGCACGGTTTGCGCGCACCGACCGCACGGTTTGGACGGACCGACCGCACGGTTTGTCGAGTCGACGCACAGTGTGCGGCCGGTCGACGCACAGCGCGCGGCCGGTCGACGCACAGCGCGCGGCCGGTCGACGCACAGTGCGCGGCCAGTCGACGCAAAGCGTGCGGCCAGTCGACGCACAGCGTGCGGCCGGTCGAGGGGTGAGTCAGTCGAGGAAGTCGTGCAGCAGCTCCACCAGGGCCTGTGGGGAGTCCTCGTTGAGCGCGTGGCCGGCGCCGTCCACGATCCGCAGCCGCGCGTCGGGTATGCCCGCGGCCAGGGTCCGCGCGCCCGGCTGGTTGGCCTTGTCCTTGGCCCCGACGAGGACCAGGGTGGGCGCCTGGACCTGGCCGAGCGCAGCGGTGAGGTCGGCCGAGCGCGCCATGTCCAGCGCCTGGAGCAACCGGTCCTTGGAGACCCCGGCATCGGCCAGCCGGGATGCCGGCACGAGCTTGAGCGCGGCGCCCTGGGCACGCATGAGCATCCGTGGCGGGCGGACCTGCCCGGCGATGAGCACCAGCCGCCGCACCCGCTCCGGGAAGTCCGCCGCGAGCCGGGTCGCCACCATCGCGCCGTAGGACAGACCGCAGAGGTCGACCCCCTGCATACCCTCGAGCATCAGCTGCTGGTCCAGGGCCGCCGCGGAGTCGGCCAGCGGGAGCACCTGCTTCTCGGTGGGCCGCAGCCCCGGCACCCACGGCGTGAGCAGACGCCGGCTGCCGTAGAGCGAGACGACGACGTCCTCCCAGGCCATCGGCGCCTGCCCGACACCGTGCAGCAGGACCAGCGGAATCGGCTCGCCGGCGGCACCGGCGTCGTCCGGATGGTCGGTCATCGCTCGTCCGCGGCGGCGTCGTCGCTCGCGGCCTGCGCGGCGGCGGCGTCGCCGGCGGCGCGCTCCTCCGGCGTCTGGTCGGCCACCTCGTCGGCGTGGCGGTCCCGCGCCTCGGTGTCCTCCTCCGACCCCGCGGCCTCCCCCTGGTCGTCCCCCGCCTCCGCGCCCGTCCCGTGCGGGTCACTCACGCAGAACTCGTTGCCCGCCGGGTCCACCATCACCGTCCAGCCGAAGTCGTCCACGTCGTGGGTCCGGACCACGTCGGCCCCGAGCTCCACGAGCCGCGCGACCTCCGGGGCGCGGTCGCCACCGGACAGGTCGAGGTGGATCCGGTTCTTGCCCGGCGTGACGTTCTCCACCCGCTGCAGCCCGATCGCCGGCTCCCCCTCGAGGATCAGGAAGTCTCCCCAGTCGACCGCCACCCGGGTGTCCAGGGCCTGGGTCCAGAACTGCGCCAGCTCCTGCGGGTCCTCGCAGTCGATCGTCACCATCGTCACGCTCACCATGCGCCCATCGTGTCAGGTCCGGGGCGGGGGGGGCTGGAATGCCTCGGGGCGCGGGGTGGTTGACGCCCACGACCGCAGTTCATCGACGAAAGGACCCCATCGTGCCCACGCGCTCCGCACGCACCGCCTGGACCGGCTCCCTGCAGGACGGCAACGGCAAGGTCGAGCTCGCCAGCTCCCAGGCCGGCACCTACGACGTGTCCTTCCCCAAGCGCTCGGCCGAGGAGGCCGGTGGCGCCACCTCCCCGGAGGAGCTCATCGCCGCCGCCCACTCCGCGTGCTACGCGATGGCCCTCTCCGGCGAGATCGCCCGGGCCGGCGGCACCCCGCAGGCGCTCGACGTCTCCGCCGACGTCTCCCTCGGTGAGGACCCGGCCGGCGGCTTCAAGCTGACCGGCATCACGCTGAAGGTCCGTGGCGAGGTCGACGGGCTGGACGCCGACGGCTTCGCGACCGCTGCCCAGGCCGCCAAGGAGGGTTGCCCGGTGAGCAAGGCGCTGACCGGCGTCGAGATCACCCTGGACGCCGCGCTGGAGTCCTGACGGCATACCCCGCCCTGCCGCCGCTGAGGCGGAGATGAGCAAGGAAGTCTGCGGTCCTGCAGGGAAACATCCCTGCAGGACCGCAGACTTCCTTGCTCATGTGGGGTGAGGGCTCGTGCTCGAGCGGCATCCTCGCGGCGGCGCCGGGCCGACCCGCGTCGGGAGGTCTGAGATGCTGCGCGGTATGCGGAAGCAGCGCGGCGAGCACGTCCGGGTCGACCGGGGTCGGGACGGCGTCGCCACGGTCCGCCTCGCCCGCCCGGAGAAGCTGAACGCCCTCACCCTGGCCATGCTGGACGACCTCGTCCGCACCGCCCGGGCGCTGCGCGGCGACGACACCGTGCGCGGCGTCGTGCTGAGCGGGGACGGCGAGGCCTTCTGCGCCGGCCTCGACCTGCGTGCGGCGCTGCGCGACCCGAGCGGCATCGGCACCCGCTTCCTCCCCCACCCCTGGCGCGGCACCAACACCTTCCAGGAGGCGTGCTGGGCCTGGCGCCGACTGCCGGTGCCCGTGGTCGCCGCCGTGCACGGCCACTGCCTGGGTGCGGGCATACAGCTCGCGCTCGGCGCCGACCTGCGCACCACCACCCCCGACGCCTCCTGGTCGGTGCGCGAGGTCCGTTGGGGGCTGGTGCCGGACATGGGCGGTGTCCGCTCCCTCGCCGAGCTGGTGGGCGTGGACGTCGCCAAGGAGCTGACCCTGAGCGCCCGCTCGGTCTCCGGCGAGGAGGCGCACGCCCTCGGCCTAGCCACCCGCGTCGGCCCCGACCCGGCCACCCTCGCCCGCGACCTCCTCGCCCCCATGCTGGAGCACGACCCGCAGGCCGTGGCCCGGGCGAAGCGGCTCGTCACCTCCTCCTGGCACCGCTCGCCCCGGGGCACCTTCGCCCGGGAGCGCCGCGCCCAACTCGCCCTGCTCGCGCGGCTCGCCTCGTCCGGTCTCCCGGGCGCCGACGCGCCGCGCGATCCCGGCTCACCAGGCAGGGTCGACACGCCGGGTCCCGTCGATGACGGGGGCCGGGCCTGAGAGGCTGGGCGGCACCATGAGCCCGTCCGCACCCCCGCCCGAGCGCGAGCACGTCGAGAGCGACGACGTGGGCGTGCTGCCCCAGGTCCGGCGCTCCACCCGGTGGAGCCGGATCTGGCGGCCGTTCTGGGTGCTGCCGCTGCTCTTCGTGGCGGTGGCGACGGTGGTGGGGGCGCTGCTGCCGGAGTGGGAGAAGACCTTCGACGAGCACCTGCCGTTCGTCTTCCAGGGCGGCGCCGACGGTGCCCGCGGGATGCTCAGCACGATCGCCGGGGCGATGATCTCGGTCACCGGCCTGGTCTTCTCGATCACCATGGTCGTCGTGCAGCTGGCGAGCAGCCAGTTCAGCCCCCGGGTGCTCAGCGACTTCCTCTCCAGCCGCATCACCCAGTCGACTCTGGGCATCTTCGCCGCCACCTTCACGTATGCCCTGACCGTCTTGCGGTCGGTGCGCGGGGCCTCCGGCGAGGAGTCCTTCGTGCCGCAGCTGTCGGTCACCCTCGGCTTCCTGCTGGTGCTGGCCAGCGTCGGGACGTTCCTCGCCTTCATCCAGCACATCACCACCTCGATCCAGGTCTCCTCGATCGTCTCCCACCTGGGCGACCGCACGATGTCCGTCATCGACCGCTACTTCCCCGCCGCGGACGAGCCGGCGGCGCTGCGCCCGGACCTGCCGTGGGAGCCCGCGGACGCGGAGCCGATGCTCCAGCTGGAGTCGGTGGAGCACGGGTATGTCGTGGAGGTCGCCTATCGCCGCCTCGTCGACTGGGCGGTCGAGCACGACGCCACCGTCGAGGTGCGCACCCCGGTGGGTCGCTATGTCACCGAGGGCGCTCCCGCGATCCGGGTGTGGGGGCTCTCGCTCCCGGAGCGCCGGGTCGTGCTGGCCGGCGGCCAGGAGGAGTCCGCGAGCGAGCTGGTGAGCCGCTACGCCCTCGACGTGCTGCGCCGCAGCGTCGTCGTCGAGCAGGACCGCGCCTTCAACCAGGACCCGGCGCTGGGCGTGCGCAAGCTCGTCGACATCGCCGAGCGCGCGCTGAGCCCGGGCATCAACGACCCCACCACCGCCTCCCAGGTCGCCAACGAGCTGCACCGCGTGCTACGCCTGCTGGTCACCCGCCGCGACCTGCCGAGCGTGGTCGCCCGCAACGGGGTGCCGCGCCTCGTGCACCAGCCGCAGCGCATACCCGAGCTCATCGACCTGTCCCTGGAGGAGCTGCTGCACTACGCCGAGGGGTCGCTGCAGGTGCCGCGGCAGGTGCTCTTCATCATCGAGCGGCTGCGACCGGTGGCGCTGCCGGAGTATGCCGAGGTGCTGGACCACTGGGAGCGGGTCGCCGAGCAGATCGTGCAGCGCGCCCGCCCGGACACCGAGCAGGCACCGACCCGGAGGAGCGGATGAGGCCGCGGGGGCGCGGGTGACCGGGACCGGTCGGATCGAGGTCGTCGGCGCCCGGCTGCACAACCTGCGTGACGTCGACGTCTCCTTCCCCCGGGACGCGCTGGTGGCGGTGACCGGGGTGAGCGGGTCGGGGAAGTCGAGCCTGGCCTTCGGCACCGTCCACGGGGAGTCGCAGCGGCGCTACCTCGACTCGGTCGCGCCGTATGCCCGGCGGCTCCTGCACGGGGCGATCGACCCGCAGGTCCGCGACGTGCACGGGCTGCCACCCACGGTCGCGCTGGAGCAGGGCCAGATGCGTCGTGCGGGCGGCGCGCGGTCCACGGTCGGCACGGTGACCACCACGGGCGCGACGCTGCGGATGCTGCTGAGCCGGTGCGGGGCATACCCCCCGGGCGCGGAGCGCCTCGACTCCGACCACTTCTCGGCGAACACGGCGGAGGGTGCGTGCCCGCGCTGCGGCGGGCTGGGGGTGGAGCACGAGCCGACCGAGGCCTCGATGGTGCCGGACGACTCGCTGTCCATCGCCGAGGGCGCGGTCGCCGCGTGGCCGGGCGCCTGGCTGGGCAAGAACTACCGCGACATCGTCGCGACCCTCGGCCACGACATCGACGCCCCGTGGCGGGACCTGCCCGCGACGACGCGGGATTGGATCCTCTTCACCGACGAGCAGCCGGTCGTCACGGTGGTCCCGACCCGCGACGCGGAGCGGATCAACCGGCCCTACCAGGGCACCTTCTCCTCGGCGGCGAGGTATGTGCGGCGCACCCTGGCGGAGACGAAGAGCGCGACGTCGCGGCGGCGGATGCTGCGCTTCGTGGAGACGAGGCCGTGCCCGGTGTGCGATGGGAGGCGGCTGCGCACGGACGCGCTCGCCGTGACCTGGCAGGGGCTGGCGATCGACGAGGCGGCGGCGCTGCCGGTGGGCGACCTGGTGTCCCTGCTGCGCGGGCGGCGGGAGGCGCTCGGGGGTGACGACGCGCAGGCGAGGGCCGAGCAGGTGCTGGTGGAGGACCTGCTGGGGCGGCTCGAGCTGCTGCTGGACCTGGGGCTGGGCCACCTGTCGCTCGACCGGCCGGCGGCGGGGGTGTCGTCGGGCGAGCTGCAGCGGCTGCGGCTCGCGACGGCGCTGCGATCGGGGCTCTTCGGGGTGGTCTACGTCCTCGACGAGCCGTCGGCGGGGCTGCACCCTCGGGACGTGGACGACCTGATGCGGCTGCTGCGGGCGCTGGTGGCGGCGGGCAACACGGTGGTCGTGGTGGAGCACGACATGGCCGTCGTCCAGCAGTGCGACTGGGTGGTGGACGTCGGGCCGGGCGCCGGCCGTGACGGCGGCGAGGTGCTGTGGTCGGGGCCGGTCGACGGGCTGGGTGGCGTGCCCGGCTCGCTCACCGCGGCCTACCTGCACGACACGGTGCACCTCGGTGAGGTGCTCGGCGAGGCCGCCGACCGTGGCGCGCGGGAGCCAACCGGGGCGCTGGAGCTGCGCGGGCTGGGGCGGCATACCGTCCGCGGTGCCGACCTCGACCTGCCGCTCGGGGTCGTCACCGTGGTGAGCGGCGTGTCCGGCTCGGGCAAGACCAGCCTGCTCGAGGCGATCCACGACGTCGTCGGGGCACAGCTCGCGCGGGTGGAGGACGTCGAGGAGGCGGGCGACGACACGGACGACGGGGGTGCGACCGGCCCGGAGGGTGAGGTGCGCGCAGTGGGGTCGGTGCGGGCCACGGGGCAGGCGTCACGCGCGCCCACCCGGGTCGTGCGGATCACGCAGAAGCCGATCGGCCGGTCGCCCCGGTCGACGCTCGCGACCTACACCGGCCTGTGGGACGCCGTGCGCAAGGCGTTCGCCGGGACGCCCGAGGCGAGGGAGCGCGGCTTCACGGCGTCGCGCTTCAGCTTCAACACCGCCGCCGGGCAGTGCCCGACGTGCGGGGGCGAGGGTGCGGTCGCGGTCGAGCTGCTCTTCCTCCCCGGGACGTATGCGCCGTGCCCCACCTGCCACGGCGACCGCTTCGGCCCGGAGACGCTGGAGGTCAGGTGGCAGGGACACACCGTCGCCGACCTGCTGCGGATGAGCGTGCGGGCGGCACGGGAGGCCCTGGTGGAGGTGCCTGCGGCGGCGCGTGCCCTGGGTGCGCTCGACGCGCTGGGGCTGGGCTATCTGCAGCTCGGGCAGTCGGCGACCGAGCTCTCCGGCGGTGAGGCCCAGCGGATCAAGCTCGCCACCGAGCTCCAGAAGCAGCGACGCAGCGCCACGCTCTACCTCTTCGACGAGCCCACCACGGGCCTGCACCCCGCCGACGTGCACCGGCTGCTGGCGCAGCTGCACGCCCTCGCGGACGCCGGGCATACCGTCGTGGTGGCCGAGCACGACCCCGTGGCGGTATGCACCGCTGACGTGGTCGTGGAAGTGGGACCGGGCGCGGGTGACGCGGGCGGTCGCATCGTGGGGGTTCGGCGCCGGTCGTGAGCGTGCGCAACTGCCGATGAGCGAGCCGTTCCTCATGCCCAGAGTCGGGCGTTGCGACGAGAGGACCGGACGGGCGGGCGCCACCGACCCCTCAGTCGACCTGCGAAGGGGCTCCAGTCTTGAGGGCGCTCACCGGCCGCGCGGCATAATTGTCGCCAGAGTCGCTCACACTGAGCACCGCAAGAAGGAGCCTCGCATGAACAAGCCAGAGCTGAGCGAGCCTCGGACATGGCGGGGGTACTGGTGGCCACCTGGCGAGCAGGAAAGGTCAATGCCAGGGGTTCTCACCTATCGTCCCGACGAGGGCCTGTCGCTCGATCTCATCGGCGGGTTCAACGCCGAGATCATGTCCGAGGTTCGGCCCGGAGTCTTCATCGGGGGCGAGGAAAGCCGCCGTTGGCCCATCCTGCATGGGCTAGCCGAGAACCGGCACATGACGCTCCTGGACTGCGTGCCCACCCACACCATGGCCCGGAACTTCGGGCCACCGGAAGAGCAGACGATCCACGTCCTAACGGTCCTCGTCGGCGTGCACCTGGACAACGCTGACCGAGAAGTGTTCACCGAGTGCCACGTCGCGGCGGAGGACCTGACCATGTGGTCCCACTCGTCGGTGTTCAGCAGCACGCTGGGCGTGGAGGAAGTGCGAGAGGAGGTGCGTCCTGACGGAAGGGGCAGCATCTTCGTCAAGCCGATGGACGACCAGTCTGTGACGGTGGCAGGCACTGTCACGTCCCTGGCACACGAGCACACGCTTCCCTACTTCGAGCACATGAGAGGGGGCACCCTGGGCCGGATGCGAGAGACCCGGTTCGTACGCTTTCAGCCAGCCGAACCCTGGTCTCTGGCGACAGCAAGAGAGCACGCGAAGATGGTCCAGGACCTGCTGTCGCTCGCCCTGCACAGGCCGTGCGGACTGCTCTGGATGCGACTCAGGATGCTCCCCGAAGAACGTGCCTACCCGGAGGGCTACCCGATCCGAGATCGGGAGATCGACCTCTACGCGCACCACACCGTGCCCGCCAAGCCATCTGCAAAGGCGGTCGAGTCTCATCGCGCACTCTTCACCTGCCGGCACATCCCGTTCGAGGAGGTTTGGCCTCGATGGTACGAGGTACGCGAACGGTGCCTTCCTGCCTCAAACTTGATCCTGGGGCTTAGCTATGCCCCCGCGCGTTTCATCGAGGGACGACTCCTGACCGCCGCCGGAGCGGCCGAGGTCCTGCATCGCGCCTTGGGACAGGCCGAACCTCCCGTCCCTGCCGACGAGTTCTCAGCGATGCGTGCGGTCTTGCTGGAGCACACGCCCGAAGGGCACCGCAAGTGGCTCCGAGAGAAACTACGCAACGACGTGACGCTCAAGGAGCGGCTACGGGATCTTGCCGCGTTGCCGGACCGTGCAACGATGCAGAAGCTGGTCCCCGATGTAGACCGCTGGGCGACGGTCACGACGCAGGCCCGGAACGACCTAACTCACGAGGGATACACCCGGCGCCAGACGATTGATGAGGTCATCGCGGTCGTGAAGGTGACGACAGCGGTCGTGGTCATGAATCTGCTCCAGGCACTCGGGGTGCCAGCAGAGAGGCAACGGGAGATCATTAAGGATCATCCAGAACTGCGCCAGACGGCATCGCGGGCCCAAACACATTTCGCTTCGAACGCAGTCGAAGAGTAGTCAGGCCGTCGCGACGGTCGTTGCGTCGGACACCGGGAGTGGCGTCTTGCGGCGTGGGGAGATGCCCGTGATCTCTTTGAAGCCATCCTCGGTGGCGCATTTCTTGATCAGGTGCTGAACGTACGCCTTCGTGTACCGGTAGGACTTGGTGGGCTCGTCGTATTCGCAGAAGTCCGAGTTGGTGCGGTGCGGGTTCGAGTCACCTCGCGATGGGCGAATCTTCAGCCGTTTCCAGGCCGATGTGAAGTGGTGCTGGTTGAAGACGAACGGAATGCCTGCCTCGACCTCGGTGGCGGCGGGCTTGGGCATCAGCCTGCCGAATCCTGAGACCGGCTGTTTGCGGTCCCTGACGATGACCTGGCCCTTACGGCCCATCTCCTCCACGGCGGCGCGTTCGGCCTCGGTCATGTCGTCGTAGCGGGTGAACTGAACAGCCACAGCGTCGGGGTCCTTGGGTGCCAACTCGACGGTGGCCCTCAGCCTGAATTCGTACCGAGCGTCGGTCACCACGTCGTCAGCCAGACCAGACTCGTAGTCAGTCACGAAACCATGCAGGTCGTTCGGAAGAGATTTCCGGAGCCGCCTCAGCGCCTGCTCGCCTTGCGGGCTGAACGTGCCGACGAAGAGCGGGATGCGTAGCCGGAGAGCTAACGAGTGATTGTCCCCGAACTGGCTCGTAAGTTCCTGCTCGTAGTTGAGCAGGAGCGCGTGAGCATGACCAGACAGCACGATCATGAGAGCGGCGTCGGCGTGGGCATGCCGGTGCTCTAAACGATTTCTGAGACGGATGAACAGGGTTAAATTCGCACGGACCGGATCGGCGTCGCTGTTCCAACGCTCTCGGACCGAACGTTCCAGCTCCCAACGTTTCGGCTCTCCGTCGATCCTCAGCAGCCGGCGCTTGTACTGCGGATGCCAGTACCGGTAGTCGATGCCGTCGCGGATAAACTCGGCGTGCAGCAGATAGAGCCAGGCAAGGTGCATGTGAATGACAAAGCCCTCGAATGAGCGCGCTTCCGCCGGATCGTTGTAGAGCCTGACGGCGAGGCATGCCTCCTCGACGCTGGCGTCCAGTGTGCTCTGCCAGCGGGGAGGTCGCGCCATGACCCGACGTTACCTTGACTTGGGCTGCGAAACCGGTAGCGGCGCACTTGCAGTTGAAGGGACCAGACAGGCCCGTGGTTGCCGCGTCAGCCAAGCCTATTCGCAGTCGTAGGCGGCTGCTCTCGCGAGAGCATGATGAATTCTGCCGAGCCTGTTTCGCCCGTTGCGACATTTCCGTCATTTTGTAGGTGGACGGTGACGCCTGCCCGCCAACTCTGAGACCCTCTCCCCTGTATCGAAGACAGTCTTTGCCGCACCCAGGGTGCCGTCGCATGCCTAGCGCCAACAGCCCATGGGAAGACAAGGATGCTCAACCCCACCTCCTCGGAGACGAGCACGGAGCAGTGGCCCTCGCAGTTGAGCGACCCATGTACCTGCGCGTCAGCCGGGACCGTCGTTGATTTGGTCACCACCAACGCGCTGCGTCAATTCGCCGCGAGTGACGCGGGCGCAAGCTTCCGCAAGTGCCGCGCGGAGGACGGCTACGCTCGTTCGACTTTGCCGCCTTCGGGAGGGCCGCGCCGGGCTGCAGCCCGGCATCGGTGGGACCATGGCGACGTGCCCAACGACATCGCTCGCCTTGCCTCTGTTATCGACGCGACCTGCCGTATCAGGGGGGACTTCGTTCTGCGTAGCGGCATCCGGACCGGGGAGTACTTCGACAAGTATCGGTTCGAGTCCGACCCGTCGCTGCTCCGCCGGGTAGCCGACCACATGGTCCCGCTTCTGCCCCATGACACAGAAGTACTCGGAGGACTGGAACTGGGCGGTGTCCCGATCGCCACGATGGTCAGCTCCCTGACCGGGCTCCCGGTGATCTTTGTCCGCAAGGAGTCCAAAACCTACGGCACACGACGTCTGGCGGAGGGACGAGACTTCGCCGGCAAGACCGTGACGCTCGTGGAGGACATCATCACCACCGGTGGCGCGGTCAAGAACGCGGCCACCGCCCTAAGGGGGCTTGACGCCACCGTTCACAGCGTGGTCTGCGCCATCGACCGGTCAGAGGCCGGCGTGAATACGCTTCAGGAAATGGGTGTATCAACGATGTCAGTGCTCACCAAGGCCGATCTCGACGAAGCCGCTAGCTGAACAAGCATCCGGTCATGCCGCGCTGAGCGTGGTCCGCACGCTACTGCCGCGCTGAGCGTGGTCCGCACGCTACTGCCGCTGGCCGCGTGCTCTGTGCGGGTGCCGCCGCGGCCCTCTACCCTTGACACATGAGTACCGTCACGTCCGACAGCGCCGCCCTTCGCGCGGCTCTTGCAGCACACCGTGACGACCTGGACGAGATCCTCCAGCGCTACGGTGCCACGAATCCCAGACTGTTTGGATCCGTGGCCCGTGGTGACGCCACCGCGGACAGTGACCTCGACCTTCTCGTGGACCTCCTGCCGAACGGGGGGAATCCGCTGCTGCGCGTGGCCGGCATCGGGGAGGATCTCAGCGAAATCCTGGGCCGACGGGTCGACGTGGTCACCGCCGCCTTGTTGCGCGACGAGGTCTCATCCACCGCCCTGACAGACGCGGTGCCCGTGTGAGTCGATCCGAGCAAGAGCGATTCACCGACATCTTGCACGCCGTCGAGCGTTGTCGAAACTACACGCAGCACCTCGACTCCGACGATCTTCAAGCGATGGCCTACGACGCTGTGCTGCGTAATCTCGCTCTGATCGGCGAGGCAGTTCGGGCACTGCCCAGCGAGACACGCGACCGCGCACCGGAGGTCCCATGGGCAGCGATCGCAGGTCTGCGCAACGTCGTCGTGCACGAGTACTTCCGCATAGACCCCGAGTTGATTCTCGACATTGTCAACAACCAGCTCGAGCCCCTTGCCGATCGCCTCCGACAACTCTGATCCGACCGCCCCAACGCACGACTCTGCCGCGCTGAGCGTGGTCCGCACGCTACTGCCGCTGGTCGGCCGTGCTTACCGGGCTCAGGTGACGTTCTGCAGCAGGGCTGTCAGTTCCCGGTCGGGGCTGACGTGGCGTCGGTACAGAGGGCCGCACGGGACCGTGGCCAGTTTCAAGGAAAGTGCAAGCAGATCGGAATCGCGGTCCGCGACGCGGTGGGCCTGAGCTAGGTAGGCGAACTCGTTCATCGACCCGGTCAGGCTGCGGCTGGCAGTGGTGGCCAGGGTGTAGTCGGCCGTCTCTGCGGCCTCCTGCCGCACGACGGTCTCTGGGACTTGGTGCGCCCGCAGGACCGCGGCCAGGTGCTCGGGGAACCTGTCGAGCAGGGTCGCGGCGGGAGCCAACGGCATCAGCACCGGGAGCAGGGTCGTCTGGCTGACCAGGAGCGCGACCTGACGCGGCCGCCAGGGCAGGAGCGTGGCGTACCAGTCGCCGAGCAGGCTCGTCGATTCCTGCTCCTCGACGGCGCTAACCGGGCCTAATCGCTGCAGGAGCTTGCGGGTAGCGCGCACGATGACCATGGCTCCCATCCTGCCTGCACCGCTTCCACTGGCGTCAGGGCCACAATGGCGGCATGTCGCTGAAGGAGTTCCGTGCTGCCTTACGCGGAGCCACGTACCGCGCCGACGCGCTTGAGGTGATGCGCCTTCTTGAGGAGCGAGTCTGGCCGGAGCAGATGCTGCAGCTCATCGGTGACGCTCTCCTGGTCGCGGTCACCTCTGGATCCGCCAGCGCCCATGACCTGGCTCGAGCCTGCGTCGCACGACTGCAGGCGCGGGGATGGGACGGCGACGTCGACCTGGCCGACGCACTTGCGGCGCGGCTCGGTGATGGCCCCCAGCCACTCCTGAGGCCGGTCCGTGTCGATCTGGAGGAGCTCGCCAGCGTGCGCGAGGGCGACCCCACCCACGGAGGCGGGCGAGTCGACCTGGCCACGGGGCAGGTCTGGCCCCAAACGGTGTACGAGGACTTCCGCGCCGATGAGAGCGACGAAGAAGAGGAAGAAGTCGAAGACGAAGCAGCCGGTACGAGGTGGCTGTGGGTCGACCCGGTTGGCTCGCGGTCCGGCTACCGCGACATGGAAGTCTTTACCGAGACTGTCGAGGATGAACACCTGGCCGAGCTGTTGTCTATGGCCATCAGCGGGAAAGGTGCGTTCCGCCGTTTCAAGGACGCGATTGCACACCACCCGGAGGCCGCCGATGCCTGGTACGCATTCAGCGAAGACCGCGTCCGCGGCCGCGCTCGAGCATGGCTGGCAGCAGAGGGCTACACGCCGCGTCCAGGACGAACTGCCTCACCGCTCTGACATCCGCAACTGCCGCACTGAGCGTGGTCCGCACGCTACTGCCGCGTCAGGTGAGGTTAGGGAGCTGTTGTCGACGGCACGTGAAAACTGACCCCGTGACGGCAGGTGAAAGTTGACCCTTGCCGAGATCCTGTCCTCGTCGACGAGGACGGGAGGAAGCGGGTGTTGAACGTGGAGGACTGGGCTGAGATTCGCCGGTTGCACCGGTCGGAAGGCATGCCGATCAAGGCGATCGCGCGGGTGATGGGGTGCTCGAAGAACACTGTGAAGAAGGCGCTGGCTGCGTCCGGGCCTCCGGTGTACCAGCGACCGGCCAAGGGGTCGGTGGTCGACGCGGCCGAGCCCCGGA
>NZ_VSLG01000009.1 GCF_008919445.1 Serinicoccus kebangsaanensis
CCGACGGCTCGGCCACAAGCCTCCCACCAACCCGCACGAGTCGAGAGTGAGACCTGCACCCCCATTAGGCTGGTGCGTCGGGGGATTTTCGAGGTCGAGTGCGAGGAGATCCGGTGCAACGGGACGTGCGCGGTTCGGTGGCCGCGGTGCTGGTGGTCTTCGCCAGCTCCGGGTATGTCATGGGTCAGGCACTGGCCCGCGTGCCCGCCGTGCGCGACCACCTGGGCGCGGACAAGGCGCAGCTCGGTCTGGTGCTCATGGGGATGGGTCTGGGCTCGCTGCTCGCCATGCCGTTCACCGGGCGGCTGGTCGACCGGTGGGGATCGCGCCGGGTGGTGCTGGCCACGGTGCTGCTCGCCTGTCTCGGCTGGGGCGCCGTCGCGGTGGCGCCGTCGGTGCCGGTCGTGCTCGGCATCCTGGTGCTCACCGGGATGAACGTCGGCGTGTGGGACGTCGCGATGAACATCCAGGGGACGCACGTCGAGCAGGCGCGGGGACGCTCGCTCATGCCCTACTTCCACGCCGCCTTCTCCGGTGGGGCCGTGCTCGGGGCGGGCTCCGGGGCGCTCGCGGCGTGGCTCGGGATCGGTCTCGGGCAGCTGCCCGTGCTGGCCGCGGTGGCGGCGGCCGCCGGTGTCTGGGGGGCGATGAGGTTCGTGCCGGAGGTCACCCAGCAGGAGCCTGGGCAGGACCAGGAGGAGCCGGTCGCCCGCCGCGGCATCACCCGTGCCGAGATCGGCATCGGGGTGATCTGCCTGGCCGGAGCCCTGGCCGAGGGCTCGGCCAACGACTGGCTGGCCCTGCTGCTGGTCGACGTGCACGGGGCACCGGCCGCCTTCGGCGCGTTGGCGCTGACCGCCTTCAACCTGACGATGACGATCGGGCGGCTCGCCGGAGGGCCGGCCATCGACCGCTTCGGCCGGGCCACCGTGATCCGGGTGGGCGGCCTGCTCGCGGCGGCGGCGATCCTGCTGGTGACGCTGACCAGCTCGCTGGTGCTGGCACTGGCCGGGGGACTGCTGTGGGGGCTGGGCGTGGCCACCATCTTCCCCGCGGCGATCTCGGCCGCGGGGGAGGTGCCCGGGCGGGGGAACCGGGCGATCACCTCGGTCTCCACCATCGCCTACGGCGCGTTCCTCTTCGGTGCGCCCACCATCGGGGTGCTGGCCGAGGCCGTCGGGCTGGACCGGGCCCTCTTCCTCGTGGTCGGCTTCCTCGGGCTGCTGCTCGTGCTCTCCCCGGTCATGCGGGAGAAAAGCGCTGGCCGCCCCGGGCGCTCTGCCCTCACCCTGGGGTGATGCTCACGCTGCGCCCGCCGACGTCCCAGGACGAGCGAGCCCTGCGCGGCCTGCACGAGCAGCTGGCCGCGGAGGGTTTCGACTTCCTGCTCGCCGACGGCAGCTGGGCGCAGGTCCTGGCGCAGATCGAGCGGGAGGCCGCCGGTGAGGGGCTGCCGGAGGGCCGGGTCCGGGCCGACTTCCTCGTGGCCGAGGTCGACGGCACACCGGTCGGACGGGTCTCAATCCGGCACGAGCTGACGCCCTTCCTGCGCGAGGTCGGCGGGCACGTCGGGTATGCCGTCGCCCCGCAGCACCGGGGGCGCGGCCACGCCACCGAGATCCTGCGGCAGTCGGTCGCCCGGCTCCGGGGGCTCGGCGTGGACCCGGTCCTGGTGACCTGCGACGACGACAACCTCGCCTCCGCCACGGTGATCGAGCGGTGCGGCGGGGTGCTCGAGGACGTGCGGGTCCCGCCCGGGGGCGGCACCGCCAAGCGCCGCTACTGGATCGCCACCTCCCCCTGACGAAGTGGACACAGGAAAGTGGGACCCGCTCCCCAGAAAGCTATGTCCACTTCGGGGACTCTGGGGGCTCAGTGCCCGTCGAGGCCCAGCGCGTGCCGCATGGCGGTGAGCTTGACCTCGGTCTCGGCCAGCTCGGCGGCGGGGTCCGAGGCGGCCACGATGCCGCCCCCCGCGAAGAGGCGCATCGAGTGCCGGTCGTCGGCCAGCTCCCCGCAGCGCAGCGCGATGCCCCAGTCGCCGTCGCCGGAGCCGTCCATCCAGCCGACGGGGCCGGCATACCGACCGCGGTCCATGCCCTCCAGGTCGCCGATCACCCGGGCGGCCGCAGCCGTCGGCGTCCCGCAGACCGCGGCCGAGGGGTGCAGCGCCGCCGCCAGTCGCAGCGACGTCGCCTCGCTGTGCATCGTCCCGGTGAGGTCGCTGGCCAGGTGGTAGACGTCGGGGAGCTCCAGCACGTAGGGAGCCTCGGGCACGACCAGGTCGCTGCAGTGCGGGGCGAGGGCCTCGGCCACCGAGCGCACCGCGAAGTCGTGCTCGTCGACGTCCTTGACGCTGCTGACCAGCCGGAGCCGCGGGTCGACGGGGTGCGCCGGGTCGACCGACGAGCCCGGGGCGTCGACGTTCTCCGGCGCGGGTATGCCGTTCGGCCGGCGGATGGTCCCGGCCAGCACCCGGGAGCGCACCCGACCGCCCTGCAGGCGGACCAGCATCTCGGGCGTGGCGCCCACCAGGCCGGCGACCGCGAAGGTCCAGGTGGCGGCATACCTCTTCTCCAGGCGCTCGAGCACGGGGGCGAGCCGCACCACCTGCCCCTCCCGGTGGCGCACCAGCACGTCGCGGGCGAGGACCACCTTGTCCACCTCGCCGCGGTCGATGCGTCCGACCGCGCGGGCCACGACCTCGGGCCACGCGGTGGCGGACACGGCCCCGTCGGCCTCGACCAGCGGGTCGAGGACCTCGATGTCCGCGTTGCTCCGGCCGAGGAGCTCGGCCGGGTGCTCGGTGGGCCACGCCTCGTCCTCCTCGACCACCTGGGTGATCCACGCCAGGCCGTCCCGTCGCCCGATGACGACACGAGGGACGGTCAGCACGCTGGCGTCCTCGGAGTCGGGGGAGAAGGTGAAGGACCCGAAGGTCACCAGACCGGTGCCCGGGAGCCGCACCTCGTCCTCGACCTCGGCGCGGGAGCGCACGTCGGTCCACCACCGCTCCGCGTCGGCGAAGCGGTCCGGCCCGGTGGTGCTGACGCCGGCGACCCTGCCCCACCCGACCAGGCCGTCCCCCTCGCGCAGCCAGGCGACGACGTCCCGCGGGTCGATCTCGTCGGGGACGCGCGTCAGCAGGTCGCCGGGGGCGTCGACCGCGAGGGTGCGGGCGCGCAATCGGGGAACGGAGCAGGTCACGGCCACAGCCGACCACTGTAGGACGTGATGCGAGGATGACGTGCATGAGCCCGACACGAGCCGACCTCGACAAGCAGCCGCGCGAGGTGGCCCGGATGTTCGACGCGGTCGCGCGCAGGTACGACCTCACCAACACGGTGCTCAGCGGGGGGATGGACCACCTGTGGCGGCGGGCGGTGCTCCGGGCGGCGGACGTGGAGGATGGCGAGCGGGTGCTCGACGTCGCCGCCGGCACCGGCACCTCCAGCGAGCCGTATGCCGATCGCGGCGTGCTGGTCGTGCCCGCCGACTTCTCCTACGGGATGCTCGCCGAGGGCTACCGGCGCCGTCCTGACATGCCGTTCACCGCGGCCGACGCGATGCGGCTCCCCTTCGCCGACGACGCCTTCGACGTGGTGACCATGAGCTTCGGGCTGCGCAACGTCGCCGACGTCGGCACCGCCCTGCGGGAGTTCCTGCGGGTGGTCCGCCCGGGAGGGCGGTTGGTCGTCTGCGAGTTCAGCCAGCCAGTGGTGCCCGTCTTCTCCACGATCTACCGCAACTACCTCATGCGGGCGCTGCCGAAGGTCGCCCGCCGGGTGAGCTCCAACCCGGACTCCTACGTCTACCTCGCCGAGTCCATCCGCGCCTGGCCGGCCCAGCAGGCCCTCGCCGAGCGGGTGCGGGAGGCCGGGTGGGAGCGCGTGCGCTGGCGCAACCTGACCGGCGGGGTCGTCGCGATCCATCACGCCGTGGCGCCCGGCTGACGTCTGATGCCCTGGTTTCAGTCCGACCCGTAAACGCCACGGGCGATCTCCAGAAGCTGTCTGCACGCTTCGAGCTGGGTGGTGTCACCTTCTGGCGCCTGCTCGAGTCCGGGTATGGCGAGGGCGAAGTCCTCGAGGCACCGTGGATCGCCGGTGACGAAGTGCGCGTACCCGAGCCGAAGGTGGGCATATCCCGAGTCGTAGGGACGCGAGGACGGGTCGGCCTGGACGAGGGAGACATACTCCTCGAGGTAGGGCACCACCGGGGTGAGGACTGCTGCTGCTCTCTCGACCTCGTCCCCGCTCTCGACCGCGGCGGCGGCGCTGTTGGCCAGCGCGGTGAGGACGGACGTGTAGAGAGGGCTGCGCGGGCCGTAGGTGGCGCGTACGGGACCGACCAGGCGCATCCCGAGGGCAAAGGACTCTGGGCCCGGTTCCGACGCGCGCTGCATCGCCCACATGAGCTGGATCCCGGCGCGGAGCGTGGACTGGTGTGCAGCACCGAGCGCGGCGTCAGCGGCGGCGTAGGTCTGCTGCAACAGTGCCACCGCCTCGGCCGTGCGCCCCGACTCGCTGAGCACCTCGCCCAGCGACGTCTGCAGCCACAGCACCTGCGGATCGGCGTGGCTGCGCACGTCGCGGAGGTCGCGGAGTGCGTCGTTGAACGCCGCAACCGCCTCATCGGTCCGTCCGGCGCCGTGCAGCGCCATGGCACGCTCGCCGCGCAGCTGGGTGACCGAGGAGGACGTGGCGCCCAGCACCGGCGTGAGCCGTGCGACCTCTGCCTCGACGACGGCGAGGGCCACGTCGTGCCGACCGCCCCAGCGGTGCGTCCAGGCGAGATCTGCCACCGTGGACGCCACGCCGGCAAGGTCGGCGCTGCCAGCCTCGCGCTGGTCGTCGAGCAGCTGTTGCAGCATCGTGGCGGCGGCGTCCGGGCCCTCGGTGTGGGCCACACTCGTGGCGGCCTCCCGTGTCGCCCGAGCCGTCAGCCAGTGACCTCGCCCCAGCGCCGCAGCGGCCTCCTCGGCGATGACCCGCAGTCTGGGTGCTGCCACGTGCGGACCCTCGGTGTCGTCCACGAGTCGGGCGACCGCCCGGCGGACATCGAGGGTGAGCGCGTCGTGGGGTCCCAGGGCACGCGTCATGTCGGCGATCACGCCCTCGTAGTCGTGCAGTGCCTGGTCGACCCTCCCCTGAGTTGCCAGGAGCGCCGCCCGATCACGGCGTGCCACAAGCGTATCTAGCCCCTCCCGGCCCGCGCCCAGCTCGCTGCGCCGGACCAGCTCGTCGCGGGTCCGGAGCGCCTCCTCGCCTCGCCCTATTGTGGCCAGCAGGTCGGCATACCCGTCGAGTGCCCATCTCGCCTCGGGGTGCAACGGACCGACCCCGTCGTCCACCTCGAGACACAGCGCTTGGTATGACTCGGCGGCCTCGGTGAACCGGCCGTCCGAGATCGCATAGGACACCACGTGCCGGCGGCTCCACAGGGTGTCGGGGTGCAGCGGACCCAGTACGCGCACGCGACGCTGCAGGACGTGCTCGGAGAGCGTGCGTGCCTCGTCGCGGGCTCCGGCGTCGCGGAGGGTGTAGCCGAGATTCGCCTGGAGCAGCAACGTCGCCTCGTCGTCGCTGCCGAGGGCCGCCTCCGCCCGCCGCGCCAGGTCGCGACTGGTCTGGACGGCCTCGTCGACGCGCCCCAGCTCGCTCAGGGCGATCGCTGCGACGTTGGCCGCTCGCAGGGTCCGCCGGTCGCCCTCGCCGAAGACCGTCGCGGTGTCGCGTTCGAGCTCTTCCAGCTCGTGATGGTGTTGTCCCAGGCGCCCGTCGCCCAGGCTGGCGAAGTACTGGTAGCGGGCGTCGAGCAGGTCTGGGTCGCGGGCGGCACGGTCTCGTTCGAGATCGGCGATGAGCGAGACGAGGGTGACTTCGGCGTCGGCCCGGCGTCCGAGCAGGCGCTGCGCCTGACCGAGGTCTCGGCGCAGTGAGACGCCGTCGTCCGACACGGGATCGAGACGGCTGAGAGCGTGCTCAGCGAGCCTGATCCGCTCACGTAGCTCGCGCGGGTCCTCACGCAGCAGGCCGAGCAAGGTCAAGGTCGCCGAGGCGATCACGGCGGGGTCGTCGACGAAGCCCTCAGCCGCCAGGGCCAGCAGCAGCCGGGCGGCGTGCTCTCGTTGCTCGAGGTCGGGCTGGGTCGAGATCCGGCCCACGAGCCGCGTGGCCAGGTGGTTCTTCACGACCCGGATCTCGTCCTCGAAGAGGTAGGTACGGTGATCCTCGACGGCGACCTGGAGCTGGTCCGGCTCGGAGAACCGGCGCAGCGTGTCGGTCACGGCGCGAGCCCAGGCATACGACGTCGAGGCGGTCTCCAGGGAGTCGGCGACCTCCGCGGCGTCCGGCAGCTCCAGTGCCCGCAGGGCCTCGACCATGAGGTCCTGGTTCCACAGCGGCGAGCGGCCGGTGGCAGGTTCGAGCACGACGGGTATGCCGAGGGTCGCGACCGCGAGCGCGTGGCGCACCGACTCGGGCAGCTCGATCCAGTGCTGGCGGTAGAGGCCACGCACGGTGGCGGGCAGGTGGTCGATGTCGGCGGCCGTGAGGCGCAGCTCCCGCTCGCCGAAGCGGCGCCGGACCCGGTCGATCTGGCAGAACAGCTCGAGGGCGAGGGGGTTGGCGTAGCGCTCCCGGACGAGCCGTTCGGTCTCGTCGTCCACCTGGGGGTAGTAGTGCCGCAGGATGGTCGACAGGTCCTCCTCGCGCAGCGGGGCGAGGCTCGCGTCCGCCGGGAAGGGTGAGGGGAGCGGTGTGTCGTCCTCGCTCGAGACCCGCACCAGGTGATCGCCCAGGTCGTCCCACGCCGCGACGACCTCGGGGCTCTCGCTGAGGTGGCCGGGCCAGCCCGTCGAGATGACCAGCACCGCGCGGTCGGAGGCCACGAGCCGGCCCAGCACGTCGACGAGCAGCGGGTCGGCGTCGTGGAGGTCCTCGACCACGAGCACGGCCGGCAGCTCCGGGCGCGCGAGCCGGGTGAGCATCGACACCACCTGGTCGCCGATGTCGTCGTGCCGGGGGGTGACCGCCTCGGCGCCCTCGAGCCGGGTACGACGCTCGCTGCGGTCACGCCCCTTGTTCCACGCCCACTCGCCCACCCAGCGCACGAGTCCCAGCCCCGGCACCGCAGCGCCGAATGCTTCCTGCACCACCGTGTCGGCCAGGTGCATCGCCCCCTCGTCGGCTGCGGCGAGCGCGAACGCGCGGGCGTCGTCCGTGCCCGTGCCGGTGCGCGGCAGCCGCCGCCAGGCGTCGTCGAGGTAGGGGCCGTGCGCCTCGAGAACGCCGATGTCCTGGGCCAGGGCGATGGAGGCGACGCCGTGCCGCGACGAACAGCTGATGCCCCACCAGAGGTATCCGGGCAGGCTCCCGGGCTCATGGGTGACCTCGGGGTTGACCTTCTTGCGCCGGGCCGAGACCTCGGCAGCGTTGACCGCGCTGTCGACGGTGATGTGCGGCGGCCAGTAGTGGGGCGGGGACTGGCTCGCCGCGAGCGCGGCATACAGCTCGCGCGCGATGCGGGTCTTGCCCCATCCGGAGGGGGCCTCGAGCGACACCCAGCGCGATGGCCCCCCGGCACGCAGTTCCTCGGCGACGGCCGTGAGCCCGGTGACCAGTGCCTGGCGTTGTACGCCGACGAATCGTGGTTCTGGGCCGCGCGGCGCGTGACCCGACCGATCGGGCTCACCCAGTGCGCCGCCATCCACGGGGTCAGTCTAGGGGGCCGGGCGCGACGGTGTCTGGGAATGCCTACGGATATGGGGTGATGTCCATGACCTATTTGCTCTGAGGCGTCCCTGTGCCGATCTGGCGAAGGCTGCGGCCTAGACTGCGGCGAGTTCGTGAACGTTGTCACAAGCGAGGCGTCAACCACCGTGAGTGAGCAGGTCGAGACAGCCGACGTGATCGTCGTCGGCGCAGGGCCGGGAGGCTCGAGCACTGCCGCCTACCTCGCCGGTCACGGGCTCGACGTCCTGCTGCTGGAGAAGTCCACCTTCCCGCGCGACAAGATCTGCGGGGACGGGCTCACCCCACGGGCGGTCCGCGAGCTGATCCACCTCGGCGTGCCGATCGACGAGGCCGACGGCTGGCACCGGACCAAGGGGCTGCGGATCGTCGGCGGGGGCATGCGGCTCGAGCTGGACTGGCCGGGCAACGCCACCTTCCCGCCCTACGGACTGGTCCGCACCCGGCAGGACCTCGACGAGATCCTCGCCCGGCACGCCGCCTCCCGCGGCGCCACCCTGCTGGAGGGCATCAACGTCCAGTCCCCGGTGCTGGACGAGCGCGGTCACATCTGCGGCGTCCGGGCCAAGGTGATGGGACCCGACGGCCGGGCCACCGGTGAGCGACGGGAGTTCCGCGCCCAGGTCGTGGTGGCGGCGGACGGCAACTCCAGCAGGCTGTCGCTCGCCATGGACCGCCCCAAGCGGGACGACCGTCCCATGGGGGTGGCGGTGCGGGCCTACTACGAGACGCCGCGGCACGACGACGCCTACCTCGAGTCCTGGCTGGAGCTGTGGACCAAGGATGCAGAGGGCAACCGGGACGAGCTGATGCCGGGCTACGGCTGGATCTTCCCGCTCGGTGACGGCACGGCGAACGTCGGGCTGGGCATCCTGGACACCTCGGACGCCTTCGGCACCTTCGACTACCGCGACGTGATGCGCCGCTGGATCGACACGATGCCCGAGGGCTGGGGGTTCTCCGAGGACACCCGCCAGGGCGCCATCCGCGGTGCCGCGCTGCCGATGTGCTTCAACCGGCAGCCGCTCTACGACCGGGGGATGCTGCTCGTCGGTGACGCCGGCGGCATGGTCAACCCGTTCAACGGCGAGGGCATCGCCGAGGCGATGGAGGCCGGTCGGCACGGTGCCGAGGTGATCAGCGCGGCCCTTGCACGAGCCACGGCGGGGGAGCGCGAGGCGGTCCTGCGCGGCTACACCTCGGCCATGAAGGACGCCCTCGGCGGCTACTACACGCTGGGCCGGGGTTTCGCCACGCTCATCGGCAAGCCGGAGATCATGAGGCTCGCCGTGAAGTACGGCCTGCCCCGCCGCTCGCTCATGCGGCTGCTGCTCAAGATCATGGCCAACCTGCCGCAGGAACGCGGCGGCGGGCTGGACGACAGGGTGATCAACGCGCTCAGCAGGATGACCCCTGCCGCATGAACCACCCCGTTGACCCTAGGATAAGTAAGCGCGACGCCCCGGCGAGCCCACTGCTGGGCCTGTCCCGAAAGGAGTGCTGACGCAGGACATGGACTACCACCCGTATCTGCCCGTCGTCTTCTTCCTCTTCTTCGGCCTCCTCTTCGCCTTCGGGTCCGTCTTCGGTGGGGCGCTGCTCGGCCGGACGACCTACAACCGGGCCAAGGCCGAGGCCTACGAGTGCGGCATCCAGCCGACGCCCCAGGCGCACGAGGGCGGCCGGGTGCCGGTGAAGTACTACCTGACGGCGATGCTGTTCATCGTCTTCGACGTCGAGGTGCTCTTCCTCTACCCCTTCGCCGTGGCGTTCGACCAGGTGGGGTTGTTCTCGGTGCTGGCGATGCTGCTCTTCCTCGTCGTCGTCTCGGTGCCCTTCGTCTACGAGTGGAGCAGGGGCGGACTGGAATGGGACTGACGTTCAAGAGAGTGGTGAGTTGACGATGGGTCTCGAGGACAAGATCCCCGGTGGGATCATGCTGACCACGGTCGAGGGACTGGCCGGTCAGCTGCGGCAGTACTCCGTCTGGCCGGCGACCTTCGGGCTGGCCTGCTGCGCCATCGAGATGATGGCCGTCGGCACCCCCGACTACGACATCGCCCGCTTCGGCATGGAGCGCTTCGCGGCCACCCCGCGGCAGGCCGACCTGATGATCGTCGCCGGCCGGGTGTCGCAGAAGATGGCGCCGGTCGTGCGGCAGGTCTACGACCAGATGCCCAACCCCAAGTGGGTCATCTCCATGGGTGTCTGCGCCAGCTCCGGCGGCATGTTCAACAACTACGCGATCGTCCAGGGCGTGGACCACATCGTGCCCGTCGACGTCTACCTGCCCGGCTGTCCGCCGCGACCGGAGATGTTGCTCAACGCGGTGCTCGAGCTGCACAAGCAGATCCGCGAGTTCAAGTTCTCCGTCAACCGTGAGGCCGCGGCCCGGGCGGCCGAGGCCGCTGCGCTGAAGGCGATGCCGACCCACGAGATGAAGGGGCTGTTGGCGTGAGCGAGGGGGACAAGGTCAGCACCGGTCCGGAGACGCCGGACAAGCAGCCACCGGCGCAGACGACGACCCAGGACGAGGCCAACGCACCGTCCCGTAGCGAGGGCCAGAACGTCGACACCACGACGGCGCAGGAGAGCGCCGGCGGCTCGGTCCCGGCGGTGCACGGGCCGGGCGACCCGGTCACCATGGCCCGGAAGCAGGGGATGTTCGGCGGCTCGCTCGGAGGGGACACCTCCGGCTACGGCGGGCTCGACGCCCCGGTGCTCTTCCCCGGCGCCGCGGAGCGGCCCTACGGCTCCTACTTCGACGAGGTCGTCGACGCGCTCGAGGCGGCCGCGCCGCGGGCCTTCGCGGACGGGCTGGAGCGGGTGGTCGTCGACCGTGGCGAGCTCACCCTGCACGTCCACCGCGACCACCTGCTGGCGCTGGTGCGACCGCTGCGGGACGACCCGCGGCTGCGGTTCGAGGTCTGCACCGGTGTCTCGGGGGTCCACTGGCCGGAGCAGACCGGTGCCGAGCTGCACGCGGTCTACCACTTCCAGTCCATCACCCACGGCGTGCGCCGTGTGCGGATCGACGTCACCTGCCCGGACGGGGACCCGCGCATCCCCTCGATCGTGGGTGTCTACCCGGCCAACGACTGGCACGAGCGCGAGACCTGGGACATGTTCGGCATCGTCTTCGAGGGCCACCCCGGGCTGACCCGCATCCTCATGCCGGACGACTGGCCCGGGCACCCGCAACGCAAGGACTACCCGCTCGGCGGTATACCGGTCGAGTACAAGGGGGCCACCATCCCGGCCCCCGACCAGCGGAGGAGCTACACCTGATGGCGACCACGCACGAGCACACCAAGCCCGACCAGGGTGCCGACTACCTGGAGGACACTCCGACCGACCTGTATGCCGAGGGTGGCCCGACCTCCGACTCGGTCGACGGCGGCGCGGTCTACACCGCCGGTGGCGGTGACTGGGACGACATCGCCAAGGACGTGGCGACCCTGGGTGCCGAGCGGATCGTGGTCAACATGGGGCCGCAGCACCCGTCGACGCACGGCGTGCTCCGGCTGATCCTCGAGCTGGACGGGGAGACGGTGCGCGAGGCGCGCGCGGGGATCGGCTACCTCCACACCGGGATCGAGAAGAACATGGAGTTCCGGACCTGGGTCCAGGGCACCACCTTCTGCACCCGGATGGACTACCTCACCCCGATCTTCAACGAGACCGCCTACTGCCTGTCGATCGAGAAGCTGCTCGGCATCACCGACCAGATCCCGCAGCGCGCCAGCGACATCCGGGTGCTGATGATGGAGCTGAACCGCATCGGTTCCCACCTCATCGCCCTGGCCACCGGCGGCATGGAGCTCGGTGCGACGACCGTCATGACGATCGGCTTCCGCGAGCGGGAGCGGACCCTGCGCTTCTTCGAGGCCGTCTCCGGCCTGCGGATGAACAACGCCTACGTGCGGCCCGGCGGGGTGGCCCAGGACGTCCTGCCCGAGCACCTGGACCAGCTGGAGGAGGAGCTGCCCGCCCTGCGCCGCGGGATCGGTGAGCTGGAGAAGCTGCTGCTGGAGAGCCCGGTCCTCAAGGGTCGCACCGTGGACGTCGGCTATCTCTCCCTCGCCAACTGCATGGCGCTGGGCGTGACCGGCCCGATCCTGCGGTCCACCGGCCTGCCGCACGACCTGCGCAAAGCCCAGCCGTACTGCGGCTACGAGACCTACGACTTCGACGTCATCACCCGCCGCGAGATGGACGCCTACAGCCGGATCTGCATCCGGCTGGACGAGATCTGGCAGTCGATCCGGATCGCCGAGCAGGCGATCGCGCGGCTGCGCGCGAGCCAGGGTGACCCGGTCATGGTCGCGGACAAGAAGATCGCCTGGCCGGCCCAGATGTCGGTCGGCGCCGACGGTCAGGGCAACAGCCTGGACCACATCCGCACCATCATGGGCGAGTCGATGGAGTCGCTGATCCACCACTTCAAGCTGGTCACCGAAGGCTTCCGGGTCCCGCCCGGGCAGGCGTATGCCGCGGTGGAGTCGCCCAAGGGCGAGCTCGGGGTGCACGCCGTGTCCGACGGTGGCACCCGCCCCTACCGCGTGCACTTCCGCGACCCCAGCTTCAACAACCTGCAGGCGGCCTCGGCGATGTCCGAGGGCAGCCTGGTCGCCGACGTGATCGTCGCGGTCGCCTCGATCGACCCGGTGATGGGAGGAGTGGACCGATGAGCGCGCCCGGGAGTGAGAATCGAAGCGGAGCGAGGATCGGAGCGACCGTGGGTGCGCGAACAGAGGACCCGCACGCGCACGAGCAGGAGGACATGCGCAGCCAGCTGGAGGAGGCGACCGAGCGGCGCGTGCACCACAGCGTCGCGGGTCACGACGACCACGGCCCGCTGCACCACCACACGCCGCTGCACGCCTCGGACGAGGCATACCCGGAGGACGTCCGGGCCCAGCTCGTCGCGGACAGCGAGCTGATCATCGCCCGCTACCCGCAGAAGCGCTCGGCGCTGCTGCCGATGCTGCACCTGGTGCAGTCCGTGGACGGCTACGTCACCGGCCGCGGCGTGCAGCTGTGCGCCGAGCTGCTGGACCTCACCACGGCCGAGGTGAGCGGCGTGGCGACCTTCTACACGCAGTACAAGCGGCACCCCAACGGCGAGTACACCGTGGGCGTGTGCACCAACACCCTCTGCGCCATCATGGGCGGGGACCAGATCTTCGACGAGGTGAGCGAGCACCTCGGGGTGGGGCACGACGAGACCACCGAGGACGGCAAGATCACCCTCGAGCGGGTCGAGTGCAACGCGGCCTGCGACTTCGCCCCGGTGGTGATGGTCAACTGGGAGTTCTTCGACGACCAGACCCCCGAGAGCACCACCGCGCTGGTCGACCGGCTGCGTGCCGGCGAGCCGGTGACCCCCACCCGCGGTCCGTCCCGGGTGTGCAGCTTCAAGCAGGTGTCCCGGGTGCTGGCCGGCTTCCCCGACGGCCTGGCCGACGAGGGACCGGGCGCGGGCGAGCCCTCGCTGCGCGGCACCGTCCTGGCCAGGGAGAAGGGCTGGACCGCGCCGCGGCCGGACAGCGGCACCGACACCGCGCCCACCCCCGAGGGCCAGGCGGGCGGCCTCGCGGCCGGCAAGCACGACTCGGTGAACACCGACGCCAACGAACCCGACGAGATCCCCACCTCCGAGGGCGTCAAGGACGTGGACGAGACGACCAAGGGAGACGACGCGTGAGCACGCAGCTTACCCCGATCCTGTCGGCCTTCTGGGACGTCGAGCGGTCCTGGACGCTGGAGACCTACGAGCAGCACGAGGGCTACCAGGCGCTGCGTGCCGCGCTGGACATGGATGCCGCCGACCTGGTGAGCGCCGCCAAGGACTCGGGTCTGCGCGGCCGCGGCGGCGCGGGCTTCCCCACCGGGATGAAGTGGGGCTTCCTCCCCCCGCCGGACGGCGGCCCCCGCTACCTCGTGGTCAACGCCGACGAGTCCGAGCCTGGCACCTGCAAGGACACCCCGTTGATGATGGCGGCGCCGCACTTCCTCATCGAGGGCATGATCATCACCTCGTTCGCGATCGGCTGCAACCACGCCTTCATCTACCTGCGCGGCGAGGTCGTGCACGTCTACCGTCGCCTCATGCGTGCGGTCGAGGAGGCGTACGCCGCGGGCTACCTCGGCAAGGACGTCCTCGGCACCGGTTTCGACCTGGACATCACCGTGCACGCGGGCGCGGGGGCATACATCTGCGGCGAGGAGACGGCGCTGCTGGACTCGCTGGAGGGCCGTCGCGGACAGCCGCGCCTCAAGCCGCCGTTCCCCGCGGTCGCCGGTCTGTATGCCCGTCCGACCGTGGTCAACAACGTCGAGTCGATCGCCTCGGTGCCGCCGATCGTGCTGCACGGCGCGGACTGGTTCGCGGGCATGGGCACCGAGAAGTCGCAGGGCTTCGGCCTGTTCAGCCTGTCCGGCCACGTGGAGCGCCCGGGCCAGTACGAAGCGCCGCTCGGGATCACCCTGCGCGAGCTGATCGACATGGCCGGGGGCATGCGGGGTGGCCGCAAGCTGAAGTTCTGGACGCCGGGAGGCTCCTCGACGCCGATCTTCACCGACGCCCACCTCGACGTCCCGCTCGACTTCGAGTCGGTCGCCGCCGAGGGCTCGATGCTGGGCACCCGCGCGCTGCAGATCTTCGACGAGACGGTCTCCGTGGTGCGCGCCGTCTCCCGGTGGATCGACTTCTACGCGCACGAGTCGTGCGGCAAGTGCACGCCCTGCCGGGAGGGCACCTTCTGGCTCAAGCAGATCCTGGCGCGGCTCGAGGCCGGCCAGGGACGCGAGGGCGATATCGAGAAGCTGGACGACATCTGCGACAACATCCTGGGCCGCAGCTTCTGCGCCCTCGGTGACGGCGCCACCAGCCCGGTGACCTCCGGGATCAAGTACTTCCGCGAGGAGTTCGAGCAGGGGATGCACACCCCGTGGCGCGAGCTCTTCCCGCCCGAGCGCAACACCCTCTTCGCGAAGGAGAGCCAGCCCGTATGAGCGTCAAGACCGACAGTCCGGCGCAGGACACCGCCGCGATCGAGACCGACGTGACGATGGTCGAGGTGACCATCGACGGTGTCGAGCTCTCCGTGCCGGAGGGCACCCTGGTCATCCGCGCTGCCGAGCAGGTGGGCATCCACGTCCCGCGCTTCTGCGACCACCCGCTGCTCGAGCCGGTGGGTGCCTGCCGCCAGTGCCTCGTCGACGTGGCCACGCCGGACCGCGAGGGCAACCTCAAGCCGATGCCGAAGCCGCAGGCGTCCTGCACCATCGCGGTCTCGCCAGGCATGGTGGTCAAGACCCAGCACACCTCCGAGGTCGCGGACAAGGCGCAGCAGGGCGTGATGGAGCTGCTGCTCGTCAACCACCCGCTGGACTGCCCGGTCTGCGACAAGGGTGGTGAGTGCCCGCTGCAGAACCAGGCGATGTCGGACGGTCGGCCCACCTCCCGCTTCGAGGACATCAAGCGCACCTTCCCCAAGCCGGTCAACATCTCCAGCCAGGTGCTCCTGGACCGTGAGCGGTGCGTGCTGTGCGCCCGGTGCACCCGGTTCTCCGACCAGATCGCCGGCGACCCGTTCATCGCGCTCATCGAGCGCGGCGCGCTGCAGCAGGTCGGGATCTACGAGGAGAAGCCGTTCGAGAGCTACTTCTCCGGCAACACCGTCCAGATCTGCCCGGTCGGGGCGCTCACCGGTGCGGCCTACCGCTTCCGGTCGCGGCCGTTCGACCTGGTCTCCACCGAGAGCGTCTGCGAGCACTGCGCCGGTGGCTGCGCCATCCGCACCGACCACCGCCGCGGCACCGTCCTGCGTCGGATGGCGCTCAACGACCCCGAGGTCAACGAGGAGTGGAACTGCGACAAGGGTCGCTGGGCCTTCGCCTACCCCACCCTCCCGGACCGGTTGCACGACCCGGTCGTGCGCGGCGCCGACGGTGAGTATGCCGTCTCCTCCTGGCGGGACGCCTACGCCGCGGCGGCGGCGGGCCTGGCGCAGGCACGCGCCGCCGGCGGTGTCGGCGTGCTCCCCGGCGGCCGCGGCAGCGTCGAGGACCTGTATGCCTACGCCAAGTTCGCACGGGTGGCGCTCGGGACCCACGACGTGGACCACCGCGCCCGGCCGCACAGCGCCGAGGAGAGCGACTTCCTGTCGTCCACCGTCGTGGGCACCCGGGACGTCAGCTACGGCGACCTGGAGAAGGCGCCGTCGGTGCTGCTCGTCGGTCTGGAGGCCGAGGAGGAGGCCGCGATGGTCTTCCTCCGGCTGCGCAAGGCCATGCGCAAGAACGCCACCCAGATCTACTCCGTCGCGCCGTTCGCGACACGGGGCCTGGAGAAGCTCGCCGGGACCCTGCTGGCGGCCGCTCCGGGGACGGAGGCCGAGGTGCTGCAGGCGCTGACCGAGCGGCGCGGCCAGGGCTCGCCGGAGCAGGTCGACGGGGCGACCGCCCCGCTGGCCCAGGACAGCTTCCACGCCGCGTCGGACGCGCTGGGCGCGGACGCCGTGATCCTCGTCGGGGAGCGCCTGGCCACCGTGCCAGGTGCCCTCTCCGCCGCCGTCCGCCTCGCGGAGGCCACCGGGGCCCGGCTGGCCTGGGTCCCGCGGCGCGCCGGTGAGCGAGGAGGGGTCGAGATGGGGACCCTGCCCGGCCTGCTGCCCGGCGGCCGGCCGGTCGCCGACGACGGGGCGCGGGACGAGGTCGCGGAGCGCTGGGGCCTGGACGCCGCCGCGCTCCCGGCCGCTGCTGGACGCGACGCCACCGCGATCCTGGAGGCCGCCGCAGCGGGCGAGCTCGCCGGGCTCGTCGTCGGCGGCGTCGAGATCGACGACCTGCCCGACCCCGAGCTGGCCCGCCGCGCCCTGGCGCGCGCGTTCGTCGTCTCGCTGGAGATCCGCGAGAGCGCGGTCCACGAGTTCGCCGACGTCATCCTCCCGGTGGCCCCGCACCAGGAGAAGTCCGGCTCCTTCCTCAACTGGGAGGGCCGACCCCGGCCGTTCGACCGGACGCTGGACTCCGGCGCCAGCTCGGACCACGTCGTGCTGGACCGGCTCGCCACCGCCATGGGCGCGAGCCTGGGCACCGGCACGGTCCCGGCGGTGCGGGCCGAGATCCAGGCGCTCAGCGACTGGTCCGGCACCCGCCCGGCAGCCCCCGAGCTCGCCGCCGTCGGCCCGGCCACCGTGGGCGCCGGCGAGGCGGTGCTGGCGACCTGGCACCAGGTGCTGGACGCCGGCCGGCTGCAGGACGGCGAGCCCTTCCTGGCCGGGACCAGGCACGCCCCGGTGGCACGCATCTCCGCCGGGACGGCGGGCGACCTCGGGGTGACCGACGGCGACCCGGTCCAGGTCTCCACCGACCTCGGCCGGATCGAGCTCCCGGCAGCCCTCACCCCGATGCCGGACGGCGTCGTCTGGGTGCCCGCCAACCAGGTCGGCTCCACCGTCCGCCCGACGCTCGGCGTCGGCGCCGGCGACGTGGTCCGGCTCACCGGTTCCCCGGCCCCGACCCCGCGAGGTGAGGCATGAGCCTGCTGACGGCATACCCCGAGATCGCGGCCAGCGTCCCGCTGCTCACCGAGGACCTTCCGGCCGCCGACTTCAGCGACACCCCCTGGTGGTTGTCGCTGATCAAGTCCTCGATGCTGTTCACCTACGTGATGATCTCCGTGGTGCTGGTCATCTGGTTCGAGCGGCGCGTCATCGGTCAGATGCAGCAGCGGCCGGGCCCGAACCGGATCGGCCCGCTGGGCATCCTGCAGACCGCCGCCGACGGCATCAAGCTGTTCTTCAAGGAAGACGTCACGCCCAAGGGCGCGGACAAGCTGATGTTCTACGCGGCGCCGCTGATCGTCGCCTCGCTCGCCTTCGTCTCCTTCGCCATCATCCCGATGGGCGGCGACGTGGAGATGTTCGGCCACACCACGCCGCTGCAGCTCACCGACACCCCGGTCGCGGTGCTCCTGGTGCTCGCGGTCGCCGGTGTCTCGGCCTACGGCTTCGTGCTGGCCGGTTGGTCCTCGGGCTCGACCTACCCGCTGCTCGGCGGGCTGCGCTCGACCGCCCAGGTGATCTCCTACGAGATCGCGATGGGTCTGTCCCTCGTGGCGGTCTTCCTCTACGCCGGGTCGATGTCCACCAGCCAGATCGTGGAGGCGCAGCAGCAGAGCACCGTCCTGGGGATCCCGCTGTGGTACGTCGTGCCGCTGTTCTTCAGCTTCGTCGTCTACGTCATCACCATGATCGGGGAGACCAACCGGCTGCCCTTCGACCTCGCCGAGGGTGAGGGCGAGCTCGGCGGTGGGTTCCACACCGAGTACTCCTCGATGAAGTTCGGGATGTTCTTCCTCGGTGAGTACATCAACATGTTCACCGTCTCGGCGCTCGCGACCACCCTGTTCATGGGCGGCTGGCACGCGCCCTGGCCGCTCAACGTGGTCTTCGACGGCGCGCTGGACCAGGGCTGGTGGGGCCTGCTCTGGTTCACCCTGAAGATGTGGAGCTTCATCTTCTTCTACGTCTGGGTGCGTGGGTCGCTCCCGCGGGTGCGCTACGACCAGTTCATGGCGCTGGGGTGGAAGATCCTCATCCCGCTGTCGCTGGTGTGGGTCGTCGCCGTGATGCTCATCCGGTCCGCCCAGGAGGGCTACTTCGGCGACGGCCGGTGGGTCACCGTCCTCACCCTGGGCGGGATCGGCGTCTTCGTGCTCGCCGGGATCCTGGTCTGGGACCGGTATGCCCAGCGTCGCCTCGCCGCGCGCGAGGAGGCCCGCGAGGTGCCCGAGGAGATCGACCCCTTCGCCGACGGATATCCCGTCCCGCCGATGCCCGGCCAGCGCCTGGTCGAGCCGCAGCCCGCCGTGGAGCAGGCCCGCCCGGTGACGGTGCCGGCCGGCCCCACCGACGGCGACGACAGCACCAGCCCGAACGACGACGACAAGGAGCGCCGTGGCTGACCACACCGAGCCTGAGAACGCCCACGAGCCCGCCCGCCGGGACGAGCCCGCGTCGCCCGCGCGGCGCGGCGACGTCGACCCGGCAGGGGGCAAGAAGGAGCCCGGGGTCCTGGGGCAGCTGTTCGCGCCCGTCGCCGGCTTCGGGGTCACCTTCGCGACCATGTTCCGGAAGGTCCCGACCCAGGAGTACCCCGAGGAGAAGCGCCCGACCGCGACCCGCTACCACGGCCGGCACCAGCTCAACCGGCACCCGGACGGCCTGGAGAAGTGCGTGGGGTGCGAGCTGTGCGCCTGGGCCTGCCCGGCGGACGCGATCTACGTCGAGGGCGCGGACAACACGGACGAGGCGCGGTTCAGCCCCGGCGAGCGCTACGGCCGCGTCTACCAGATCAACTACCTGCGCTGCATCTTCTGCGGACTGTGCATCGAGGCCTGCCCGACGCGAGCCCTGACGATGACCAACGAGTACGAGCTCGCCGACTCCGAGCGGGCCCCGCTGATCTACGAGAAGCACCAGCTGCTCGCGCCGTTGCGTCCGGACATGCTGACCCCGCCGTTCCCGATGGCCGAGGGCATGGAGGAGCGCGACTACTACCAGGGCAAGGTCACCGGCTCGACCCAGGGCCAGCAGGACTACGTGGAGGCGCGGGACGCCGAGCGTGAGGCCGACGCGGAGGTCGGCTCATGACCCCTGACCGGATCGACGGGATGGAGGTCGGTCTGTTCTGGTTGCTGGCCGTGGTGGCCGTCGCGGGGGCCCTCGGTCTGCTCTTCGCCCGCAAGGCCGTGCACGCCGCCATGGCGATGGCGACGACGATGATCAGCCTCGGCGTCATCTACATCGTGCAGCGCGCGGAGTTCGTCGGCATCATCCAGGTCTTCGTCTACTCCGGCGCCGTGATGATGCTCTTCCTCTTCGTCGTCATGCTGGTCGGTGTCGACGCGTCCGACTCGACGGTGGAGACGCTGCGCGGGCAGCGCCTGTGGGCCTTCCTGCTGGGCGCCCTCTTCGTCGCCGCCGCGGCCATCGGGCTGGCACGGGTGTCCTGGCCGGACGCGGTCGGCCTCGAGGCGGTCCAGTCCGAGGGCAGCGTGACGGCGCTGGCCCGGGAGATCTTCGAGCGCCAGGTCCTGACCTTCGAGACGCTCGGTGCGCTGCTGGTCATCGCGGTGATGGGCGCGATGGTGCTGGCCCACCGGGAGCGCCTCACCCCGCGCCGCACCCAGCGCGAGGTGTCCCGGGAGAAGCTGCGCTCCGGTCAGTGGCTGTCCGGCAAGCCCAACCCGGGGGTGTATGCCCGGCACAACGCCGCGGACACCCCGGCCCTCGCGCCGGACGGCAGCCCGGTCGAGGAGTCGGTGCCGCGGGTGCTGGTCGCCCGCGGACAGGTCACCAGCCCGACCGAGTACCGCCTCGCCGGCGCCACGGCTCGCCCGGACGGACAACCGCCGGGGGACCTGGCGCCGGAGGACCTGCCCACGGGGGAGAACGCCGCCGTCGACCAGCAGGGCCACGACCTGGACGCCGACGACGCCGACGACCCGGGTGACGGCGCCGCCGGCACCACGTCGACCGGGAGGGGTGAGCACTGATGGGGCTCGAGGCATACATCTATCTGTCGGTGATCCTCTTCGCCCTGGGCGCGATCACGGTCCTGACCCGGCGCAACACCATCATCGTCTTCATGGGCATCGAGCTGATGCTCAACGCCTGCAACCTGGCGCTGGTCACCTTCGCCCGCATGCACGGCACCCTCGACGGGCAGGTCTACGCCCTGTTCGTCATGGTGGTCGCCGCCTCCGAGGTCGTCGTCGGACTGGCGATCATCATGTCCATCTTCCGTGCGCGACGCTCGGCCTCGGTCGACGACGCCAACCTGTTGAAGCTGTAGAGGAGCGCTCGTGTCTGTGCACGACCTGAGTCATGGTCTGGCCTCGGTCAGCCTGGCCCTCGCCGACGACCCGGGCGGTCTCGGCGCGACCCACGCCACCCAGGCGGAGGGCATCGCCGGCCTCGGCTGGCTGATGATCGCGCTGCCGCTGGCCGGCGCCGCCCTGCTGCTGCTCGGCGGGCGGATGACCAACAGCTGGGGCCCGGCCCTGGCGACCCTGCTGTCCTGGGCCAGCTTCGCCGTCGGTGTCGCGGTCATCGTCCAGCTGACCGGGCTGCCCGCGGAGGAGCGCGCGCTGACGGTGCCGCTGTGGGACTGGGTGAGCGTCGGTGACCTGTCGCTGACCGCGGGGCTGCTGCTGGACCCGCTGTCGCTGGCCTTCGTCATGCTCATCACCTTCGTCGGCAGCCTGATCCACGTCTACTCCCTGGGCTACATGGAGCACGACCCGGACAAGCGGCGGTTCTTCGCCTACCTCAACCTCTTCGTCGCGGCGATGCTCATCCTCGTCCTCGCCGACTCCTACCTGCTGCTGTTCGTCGGGTGGGAGGGCGTCGGCCTGGCGTCCTACCTGCTCATCGGCTTCTGGAACTGGAACCCGGAGTATGCCGCCGCCGCCAACAAGGCGTTCGTGGTCAACCGGGTCGGTGACGTCGGGCTGATCACGGCGATGGCGATCATGCTGGCCACCTTCGGTGCTCTCGACTTCGCCACCGTGCACGGCAACGCCGGGGGAGCGGGCGACCTGACCCTGACGCTGATCGGCCTGGCGTTGCTGCTCGGCGCCTGCGGCAAGTCGGCGCAGTTCCCGCTGCAGAGCTGGCTGGGCGACGCGATGGCCGGCCCGACCCCGGTCTCGGCGCTGATCCACGCGGCGACCATGGTCACCGCCGGTGTCTACCTCATCGCCCGGAGCCAGGCGATCTACGACCTCACCCCGGACGCCCGCCTGGTGGTCGCGATCGTCGGCGCGCTCACGCTGCTCTACGGCGCGATCGTCGGCTGCGCCAAGGACGACATCAAGAAGGCCCTCGCCGCCTCGACGATGTCCCAGATCGGCTACATGATGCTGGCCGTCGGCCTCGGCCCGGTCGGTTACCTCTACGCGATCTTCCACCTGGTCACGCACGGCTTCTTCAAGGCCAACATGTTCCTCGGCGCCGGGTCGGTCATGCACGCCATGGACAACCGGGTCGACATGCGCCGGTTCGGCGCGCTGCGCACCGACATCAAGATCACCTTCGTGACCTTCGCGGCCGGCTGGCTGGCGATCATCGGCTTCCCGTTCACCGCCGGGTGGTTCTCCAAGGACTACATCATCGAGACCGCCTTCACGATGGAGGGCTGGCAGGGCTGGGTCTTCGGCGGTGTCGCGCTGCTGGGTGCCGGGATCACCGCGTTCTACATGTCGCGGCTGTTCTTCATGACCTTCTTCGGCACGGCGCGGTGGCACGACGACGCGCACCCGCACGAGTCGCCGCTGGTGATGACCGTGCCGATGATGGTGCTCGCGCTGGGGTCGCTGGTCCTCGGCGCCGTGCTCTACCCGACCGGGATCATCACCGGCTGGCTGGAGCCGGTCTTCGGCCACGCCGAGCACGGTGAGCCGCTCATCCCGGTGCTCGCGATCCAGATCTCCGCCTTCGTGCTCATGGTGGTCGGCGCCGGCCTGGCGTGGATGATGTATGCCCGTCGCGACGTCCCGGAGACCGCTCCCGAGGCGAGCCTGGTCACCGTGGCGGCGCGCCGAGACCTGTTCCAGGACGACGTCAACGACGCGATCTTCACCGGCCCGACGATGGCGCTGGCCCGCACCGCGGTCGACGCCGACGCCACCCTCGTGGAGGGCGGAGTCACCGGAGGCACCACCGGCGGCCTGAACGCCGTCTCCGGCATGCTGCGCCGCGCGCAGAACGGTTTCGTCCGCTCCTATGCCCTGACGATGCTCCTGGGCGTCGTCGCGATCCTCGGCGCAGTCTGGGTGATGCAGTGATGAACTTTCCCTGGTTGACCACCCTGCTCGTGCTGCCGCTCGTCGGCGCCCTCGCGGTGTCCCTGCTGCCCAAGGGCACCGGGCTGGTCCGTCCGGTGGCCCTCGGGACCGCGCTGCTGACCCTGGCGGTCGGCATCGGGGCCGCCACCCAGTTCCGCTTCGGCGGCACCGGCGAGGGGCAGTTCCAGCTCACCGAGGTCTACTCCTGGATCCCGCAGTTCGGCGTCTCCTACGCCCTCGGCGTCGACGGCATCTCGCTGTCGATGATCCTGCTCGGGCTGGTCCTGGTCCCGATCTGCATGATCGCCGCCTGGGACGACGTGCCCGCCGTGGGGCGCCGTCAGCACACCTACTTCGCGTTGATGCTGGCCCTGTCCTCGATGATGATCGGCGTCTTCGCCGCGATCGACGTCTTCCTGTTCTACGTCTTCTTCGAGGCGATGCTCATCCCGGTCTACTTCCTGATCGGGGTCTTCGGCGGCACCCGCCGAGCGAAGGCGGCCACCACCTTCCTGCTCTACTCGCTCGCGGGCGGGCTGATCATGCTGGTCGCGGTGATCGGGGTCTACCTGGCCGGGCCGCGCGGCACCGACGGCTTCCTGCTGTCCAACCTCACCGGGCTGGACCTGTCGGTGGAGGCGGGCCGCTGGCTCTTCCTCGGCTTCTTCGTCGCGTTCGCGATCAAGGCGCCGATGTGGCCGGTGCACACCTGGTTGCCGCTGGCCGCCGAGCAGGCCCGTCCCGCCACGTCCGTCCTGCTGGTCGGCGTGCTGGACAAGGTCGGCACCTACGGGATGATCCGCTTCTGCCTGGCGCTCTTCCCCGAGGCCAGCCGGTGGGCCACCCCGGCGATCCTCACCCTGGCCCTGATCTCGCTGTTCGTCGGAGCCTTCCTGGCCATCGGGCAGACGGACATGCTGCGGCTGATCAGCTACACCTCGATCAGCCACTTCGGCTTCATCGTGCTGGGCATCTTCGCGTTCACCACGGTCAGCCAGACCGGTGCGACGCTCTACATGGTCAACCACGGCTTCACCACGGCGGGGCTCTTCCTCGTCGCGGGGATGCTCATCGCCCGGCGCGGCTCGCGGGACCTGCGCGACTTCGGCGGCTGGCAACGCGTCACCCCGCTGGTCGCCGGGGCGCTGCTCGTGTCCGGGCTCTCCGGCCTGGCGCTGCCCGGTCTGAACTCCTTCGTCAGCGAGTTCCTGGTCATCGTCGGCACCTTCCAGCGGCACCCGTGGCTCGGGATCATCTCCGCGCTGGGCGTGATCCTGGCCGCCGTCTACATCCTGGTGATGTACCAGAAGGTCGCCACCGGCCCGAAGCCCGAGGGACCCGAGCTCGAGGGCATCACCGACATGAGCGGCCGGGAGAAGTGGGTGGTCGCCCCGATCATCGCGGCCTTCCTGGTCCTCGGGTTCTACCCCAAGCCGGTGCTGGACCTGCTCGAGCCCGCCGTCGAGCAGAGCATGCAGACCGTCGGCGTCAGCGACCCGGCCACGGTCGTGGATACCTCTGCCAACCACTCGACCGAGGGGAGTGACCACTGATGGGTGGCTCCATGTTCGTCGCGCCCGAGATCAACTACGTGGCGCTGCTGCCGATGATCATCGTCTTCGTCGGCGGCCTGGTCGGGGTCACGGTGGAGGGCTTCGCCTCCCGGCGCACGAGGTATGCCGTGCAGGTGCCTCTCTCGGTCGCGACGCTGGTGCTGGCGCTGGTCGCGCTCATCCTGCTGGGCCAGGACAACCAGGGCCTCACCGCCGCCGACACCGTCGCGCTCGACGGCGTGGCGCTGACCCTGCAGGGCCTGGTGCTCGTGCTCTCGATCCTCGGCCTGCTCGCGATGAGCGAGCGCTTCGGGGGAGACCAGCCCGACGCCTTCACCCAGTCCGGGGTCTCGACGCCGGGCTCGGCGGAGGAGACGCTGGCGACCAAGGTGGGGGCGACGACGACCGAGATCTACCCGCTCACCCTGATGTCGGTCGGCGGCATGATGCTCTTCGTCGCCGCCAACGACCTGCTGCTGCTCTTCGTGGCGCTGGAGATCCTGTCGCTGCCGCTCTACGTCCTCTCGGGGCTGGCCCGCCGCCGGCGGCTGCTGTCCCAGGAGGCCTCGCTCAAGTACTTCCTCCTCGGCAGCTTCTCCTCGGCCTTCTACCTCTTCGGCGCCGTGCTGCTCTACGGCTACGCCGGCTCCATGCGGTTCGCGGACATCGCCGCCGCGATCACCTCTGGCGTGGGCATGGACGGCCTGCTCGTCCCGGGCGTGCTGCTGGTCGCCGTCGGCCTGCTGTTCAAGGTCGGCGCCGTCCCGTTCCACGCGTGGACGCCCGACGTCTACCAGGGAGCGCCGACGCCGGTGACCGGCTTCATGGCCGCCTGCACCAAGGTCGCGGCCTTCGGCGCCATGCTGCGGGTGCTCTACGTCGCGGTCGAGGGGGCCCGTCTGGAGTGGCAGCCGGTGATCGCCGTGGTCGCCGCGCTGTCCATGGTCGTCGGCGCGCTGCTGTCGATCGTGCAGACCGACGTCAAGCGGATCCTGGCCTACTCCTCGATCGCCCACGCGGGGTTCATCCTCACCGGTGTCGTCGCGCTGGACGTCGCGGGCGTCTCCAGCACGATGTTCTACCTCGCGACATACGGCTTCATGACCATCCCGGCCTTCGCGATCGTGGCCCTGGTCCGCAGCGCCGGCACCGAGGCCACCCTCGTCGACCAGTGGGCCGGGCTGGGCCGTCGCTCGCCGTGGATCGCCGCCTGCTTCACCTTCCTGCTCATGGCCCTCGCGGGCATCCCGCTCACCTCCGGATTCACCGGCAAGTTCGCGGTCTTCTCCGCCGCCGTGAGTCAGGGCTGGGCGTGGCTGGCCGTCATCGGCGTCCTCGCCAGCGCGGTCACGGCCTACATCTACTTCACCCTGGTGGTGCAGATGTGGCTCGGCGACGAGGCGGGCGACACCGTCGTCGTCCGACCCTCCTGGATGACCTCGGTGGCGATCCTCGTGGGGGTCGCGATGACCCTCGCCCTCGGCATCATGCCCTCCCCGGTCCTCGACCTCGCGCAGAGCACCGCGGCGTTCCTGCGGTGAGCCCGGCCAGCATCCCGGGCGCCGACGAGGAGCTGACCGCACGCCTCGAGGCCGGCCTGGCCGGGGTGGCCGGACGGCTCGAGCAGGTCGTCGACCACGACGACCCGTTCATCGCCGAGGCCGCCCATCACCTCGCCCGGGCGGGAGGCAAGGGCTTCCGCCCGCTGCTGACGCTGCTGGCCAGCGAGGTCGGCACCGGGTGGGACGAGCAGGTGGTGGACGCGGCGGTCGCCGTGGAGCTGACCCACCTCGCCTCGCTCTACCACGACGACGTCATGGACGAGGCCGACCTGCGGCGCGGTGTCGAGAGCGCCAACGCCCGCTACGGCAACTCCACCGCGATCCTGGTCGGCGACCTGCTCTTCGGCACCGCCTCCTCGGTCGTCGCCGGGCTCGGCCCGGAGGCGGTGAAGATCCAGGCCGACACCTTCATCCGGCTGTGCGCCGGGCAGATCCGCGACGACCGGCAGGCGGACGCCCACCTCGGCAGCGGCGACGCGGTCGCGGCATACCTGTCGATCCTGGCCGACAAGACCGGCGCGCTCATCGCCACCGCCGCCCGCTACGGCGCGATGTTCGGTGGCTGCGACGAGGCGGCGGTCCGCACGCTCACCGCCTACGGCGAGAAAATCGGTGTCGTCTTCCAGCTGGCCGACGACCTGCTGGACGTGGCCTCTGAGGCCGAGGCCTCCGGCAAGACGCCGGGCACCGACCTGCGGGAGGGCAAGGCCACGCTCCCGGTGCTGTATGCCCGGGGCAGCAGCGACCCTGCCGACGCCCGGCTGCTGGAGCTCACCCGCGGACCGATCGACGACCCGGACGAGCTCGCCGAGGCCCTGACGCTGCTGCGCGCCCACCCGGCGATGGACGAGGCCCGCGGCCACACCGCGCGCGTGGCCGCGCAGGCCCGGGCGCTGCTCGACGACCTGCCGCCCGCCCCCGCCGTCGCGGCGCTGCGGGCCCTCGTCGACGGCGTCGCCGACCGCTCCCGCTGACCAACCCACCCCGGCCCACCCACCCGGCCCCATCCCACCCGCCTCGGGACCGAACCACCCCCGCGGGACCGAACCACCACCTCGGGACCAACGTCGGGTTAGCACAACCGTCATCGGCGAACTTCCCGATGACGGTTGTGCTATGCCGTGGTCAGTCCCAGGGGGAGGGGTGCGGGGGGAGGGGTGGGACGAGGTGCGGCCGAGGTATGCCGTCGCCTCAGCGCTTGCCCTTGCCCGGGTAGACGTGGGCCACGCCGGGGCGGGGGACGCTGTCGCCGAGGTAGGGGTAGCCGCTCTGGCCGCCCTCTCCCGGATGCTGCACGCTGACCAGCACCGACCGGTCCTTCCAGGAGATCACCGGCCCGCAGCACTCGGCGCCCGTGGGCACCGACAGGAACTGCTGCACCAGGCCCCGGTCGCGCCCCTTCGTCGGCATCCGGAACAGGCCGTCGCAGGTGCCCAGGGTGCCCGGCGCCCCGTCGGTGGAGATCCACAGGTGCCCCGGCTCGCCGTCGAAGGCCACGTTGTCCGGGCAGCTGATCGGGGTGACCTCGCGCCGGTCGGTCCCGTCGAAGTAGGTGGTGGGGTCGGAGGGGTCCCCGGCGATCATGACGATCCGCCAGCGGAAGCGCAGGGCCGCCGCGTCGTCCCCGTCCTCGCGCCACTCGATGACGTGGCCGTGCTTGTTGTTGCCCCGAGGGTTGGGCTCGTCGATCTGACCAGGGGTGCGGGCGGTGTTGTTGGTGAGCGCGACGTAGACCCTGCCCGTGTGCGGATCCGGCTGGACGTCCTCCGGGCGGTCCATCTTGGTCGGCCCGACCTGGTCCGCGGCCAACCGGGTCCAGGTGCACACCTCGGCCACCGACATACCCGGCACGTGCGACTCGCCGTCCACCACCAGCGGCAGCCACTCACCGCTGCCGTCGTAGACGCCGTCCTGGAAGCCGTCGCCGGTGAACCGGGCGACGTAGAGGTCTCCGTCCGCGAGCAGCCGCAGGTTCCGACGCTTGTCGCCCTCCCGGTAGCGGCGGCGCGAGACGAACTTGTAGACGTAGTCGAAGCGCTCGTCGTCACCCATGTAGGCCACCGCCCGCCCGTCCTGCGCGAGCCGGATCGTGGCGCCCTCGTGCTTGAACCGTCCCAGCGCCGTGTGCTTGACCGGCGTGGACCCCGGGTCGTCCGGATCGACCTCGACGATCCACCCGAAGCGGTTGACCTCGTTCGGCTCGTCGACGACCGAGAAACGCTGGTCGGCCTGCTCCCACCCGCGACCTCCGGAGGTGATGCCGTAGCGGGCCAGCTTGCCGTCGGGGTCCGGCGCGTCGGTGGAGTTGAAGTACTGGTTGAAGTTCTCCTCGCCGGACAGCACGGTCCCCCAGGGGGTGTCGCCGCCGGCGCAGTTGTTCAGCGTGCCGAGCACGCGTCGACCCTGCCGGTCCGCCCCGGTGCGCATCCACTCCGCCCCAGCGGCGGGGCCGTCGACGGCGAAGGTGGTCCACGCGTGGATCCGTCGGTTGCGGGTGCCCCGCTTGCGGTAGACCCACGGGGACCGGTCGTTCTTGCGGCGCACCTCGACCACGGTCATGCCGTGGGCCGCCATCTCGATCTCGGCCTGCTCGGCGGTGACCGAGCCGCTCCAGTCGGGGAACATCATCTCGGGGTTGGTGTACTCGTTGTTGAAGACGATGACGCCGCGCCGTGACCTCCACCCTCGCGTGCCGTCCTGGCGGAGGGTCAGGTAGTCCGCGTTGTAGCCGGCCTGGCCCTTCTGCGCCTCGACCGACTGCTGGTCCACGTCGAAGCGGGGTGCCCCCGGCTCGACCGGGTCCCCCCAGGAGATCACCGGTGACCAGGTGAAGCCGGAGGGCACCACGAGGTCGTCCACGTCGGCCGGCGTCGGGCTGATCGACGGGAAGCCACGCCCACCGGCGGTGACCGGCAGCTCCGCCGCTGCCGCGGCCTGCGGCGGGGCCGCCCAGGCGACGCCGGCCAGCGCCGCCGTCCCACCGGCCAGCACCGAGCGGCGTCGGACCACCGTCTGGACGACGTCGCCGAAGTAGGTGTTGTCGCTGGTGTTGGGCACCGGCTGGAAACAGGCGTCGCCGCAGCGGTAGTGGCAGGTCGCGGCGCTGCGGCCGCCCGGGTGCGCGGCGAGCAGCGGCAGCAGGCTGCGTCGGGTGGTGGTGGGAGTGGACACGTCGATCCTCCATGCGTTTCTGGTGACCCCTGGCGCCGCTCGGGACGAGTCGCGCCGTCGCATCGAACGTAGGCGGGTGAGGCGGCCAGGTGGGAGACGCCCGGGTGAATCGTTCGCGTCGGCTCGGCGACGGGTCGCGAAACGGCAGGACCGCATACGCTGGGGCTCCGACGAGCGCGAAGGAGACGTCAGGGTGCGACGCATGCTGGCCGGACTGTGGGCCATGCTGCCGCTGGCTGTGCTGCTGGTGAGCCTGAGCGTGCTGCCGACCCCCGACCGGGTCCCCACCCACTGGTCGGGGCGGGTGCCGGACGCCTTCGCCAGCGGACCCGGCTTCCTCTCCGGGGTCCTCGCCACGCCGGTGATCTGCACGGTGGTCGCGGCGTTCGTCGCGATCGCCCGCCGCGTCGTGCCGCCCAGCTGGTGCCGGTGGGTCCTCGCGGCCGTCGCCGCCGTGGGGTGGGGGGCGGCGCTGCTCTGGCTGGTGACGACCTGGCGGGTCGGGCTCGACGGTCCCGAGGGGGTGCGCGAGTGGTGGCCGCTGCTGGCGATCGCCGGGGCGCTGCTCGCCGGGGTCGTGGGGTATGCCGTGCACGGCCGCCGGCTCCCGAGCACGGAGGAGCTGGCCGACCTCGTCCCGGAACGCTCCCGGGTGCGTCCCGCGCGGGCGAGCGGCCCGGTGGAGCCGTGGAGCTCGGACGTGTCCTCCCGGACCCTGCAGGTCCTGGGCTGGGGGCTGCTCGTCGTCCTGGCGGGCGTGGCGGTGGTCGTGGGACTGGTGGGGGAGAGCGTGGCCCTGCTGCTCGTCGTCCTGCTGACCGGGCTGGTGGCCGGCGGGCTGGCGCTGCTGTGGTCGGCGATCCGGGTCGAGGTGGACGAGGGTGGTCTGCGGGTGCGTTCGCGGGTGCTGCCCTGGGTGATCAGCAGGGTGCCGGTGGACCAGGTGGTCGGGGCGGACGTGCAGGAGCTGGACCCGATGCGGTGGGGTGGCGTCGGGCTGCGGGCACTACCGGACCGGACCGCCTACATCGTCGGCGCGGCCGGCGGTGTCGGGATCGTGGTCTACCAGCGCGACGGGCGCCGGCTCGCGCTGCAGATCACCGAGGGTGACCACATCGCGCGTGCCGGCGCCCGGACGCTGCTGGAGGCCGCCGGTCAGCGGCTGACCGACGACTCCGTCTGGTGATCCGCCGCCCCCGGCGAGGCCTCCTCCGCTGACGCTGCGTCGTCCGCCTGCTCACCCTCCGGCTCGTGGGTGATGCCCAGGCTCCGCTCCAGGCTGGCGCCCTCGACGTCGACGTCGGGCAGGATCCGGTCCAGCCACCGTGGCAGCCACCAGGCGCGCTCACCGAGCAGGGACAGCACCGCCGGGGTCAGGGTCATCCGGACCAGGAAGGCGTCGACCAGGACACCGACCGCCAGCCCCAGCCCGATCGGCCGCACCATCGTCAGGTGCGCCCACACGAAGCCGGCGAAGACGGAGACCATGATGATCGCGGCGGCGGTGACCACGCGCGCGCTGTGGTTGAAGCCGGTGACCACCGCGGTCCGGGCGTCCTTGCCGTGCACCCTCTCCTCGCGCATGGCGGAGACCAGGAAGAGCTGGTAGTCCATCGCCAGGCCGAACAGGATCCCGATCAGCAGGATGGGCAGGAAGGACAGGATCGGTCCGGCCTCGTTGACCCCGAAGAAGCTCGAGGCGAAGCCCAGCTGGTAGACCCCGACGACGGCGCCGAAGGCCGCGCCGACGCTGAGCAGGAACCCGCCCGTGGCGAGCAGCGGCACCAGCAGCGAGCGGAAGACCAGCAGCAGCAGGACCAGCGAGAGCCCCACCACGACGACGAGGTAGATCGGGAGCGCGTCGGCGAGCTGCTCGGAGATGTCGATGTTGGCGACGGTCTGGCCGGTCAGCCCCAGGGTCGCGCCCTGGTCCTGCCCGATCTGCTCGACGGCCGGACCGAGACGGTCGACGAGCGCCTCGGTGGACGCCTCCGCCGGGCCGCCCTCGGGCTGGACCCGGAACGCCAGCACGTCGCGGGCGTCGTTGACCCCGGCGGGGAGCACCTGCTCCACCCCGTCCACGTCCACGAGCTCCTCGGCCAGGTCGGCCTGCGCGTCGAACAGTGCCGTGTCGCCCTCGGCGAGCGGCTCGTCCAGCTCGGCGACGACGAGGATGGGCCCGTTCGCCCCGGCACCGAACTCCTCGCGCACGGTGTCATAGGTGGTGTATGCCGTGGAGCCGGCCGGCTCGCTGCTGCCGTCAGGAAGCCCGAGACGCAGGTCCAGGGTCGGCCAGGCCAGCGCCCCCACGACGGCGAGCACGCCGACCACGGCCAGCCAGGGGTGCCGCTGCACCCGTGCCGCCCAGCCCCGTGAGGCGTCGTCGTCGAGCGCGTCTGTCTCGGCGCTCTCCTCGTGGCGACCGCGCTTGCCGCCCTCGCGCTCACGCCGGGGGAGCACCCGGTCGCCCATGAGCGAGAGCATCGCCGGCGTCAGGGTGATCGCGACCAGCACGGCGATGGCCACGGTCGCCGCCGCGACCAGGCCCATCACCCCGAGGAAGGGGATGCCGGTCAGGGTCAGCGCCACGAGAGCGATGATGACCGTCAGCCCGGCGAAGGTGACGGCGTTGCCGGAGGTGCCCACGGCGAGCGCCAACGAGTCGCGGACGGGCATACCGTGGCGCAGCTGCTGCCGGTGCCGGTTGATGAGGAAGAGGGAGTAGTCGATGCCGACCGCCAGCCCCAGCATGAGGGCGAGCACCGGGGTGATCGACTGCATGTCGACCCAGGAGGACAACGCCAGGGCGCCGGTCAGGCCCACGCCCACGCCGACGAGCGCCATGAGGATGGGCAGCCCGGCGGCGATCAGGCTGCCGAGCATGACGAGCAGCACGATCGCCGCGATCACCAGTCCGACGACCTCACCCGGGCCGAGCAGGCTGGACAGGTCGTCGGTGATCTCCTTGGAGAAGTCGACGGTCAGGCCCGACCCCTCGAGCTCGTTGCCGATCTGCTGGATGGCCTCGGTCGTCTCCGGCGGGATGAAGCCCTCGGCGTCGGCCACGGACACCTGGGTGAGCGCCACCGTGCCCTCGGTGTTGACGACCCGGAAGCCGTCGCTGAGCTCGGCCATCCGCTCGGCGGCGGCCAGGTCCTCCTCGCCCTGGGCGAGCTCGGCCTCGGCATCCTCGAGCTCGGCCGCGTTCTTCTCCAGCTGCGTCTCGCCCTCGGCGATCTCGGCCTCGCCCGCCTCGAGCTGCTCGGCGTTCGCGTCGATCTCGGCCTGGGCGGCAGCCAGCTGCTCGCGACCGGCGTCGATCTGCTGCTGTCCCGCGGCGATCTCGGCCCGGGCCTGCTCCTCGGCGGCCGGCGGGACCTGACCGGCGGCCACGCCCTGCTCCAGCTGCTCCAGCTGGGCGTCGAGCTCGGCCTGCGCCTCGTCCAGGGGTGCCGCCTGCGCGTCCAGCTCGGCCTGGCCGGCCTCCAGCTGCTCCCGACCGGCCTGGAGCTCCTCCCGGGCCTGCTCCAGGTCGGCCCGACCCTGCTCGAGCTGCTCGCGACCGTCCTCGAGCTGGGTCCGTCCGTCGGCCAGCTCCTCCCGGCCGTCGGCGATCTCCTCAGGAGCCGAGTCCAGCTCGGACTGGGCCTCGAACGGGTCGGTGGAGGTGACGCCGTCCAGGTCCTCCCACTCCTGGACGGCGTCCGCGACGGCGTCCCGCTGCTGCTGGGTGAAGGTGTCGTCGCTGCGGAAGACGACCGTGCCGGTCGTCCCCGCAGCCTCGGGGATCTCCTCCTGGAGCGTCTCGAGCACCTGCTCGAACCGGCTGCCGGGGATGGAGAACTCGTTGGACAGCGGCTTGGCGAGGGTCAGCATGCCGGTCACGGTGAGCGCCAGCACGGCCGCCCAGACGGCGACGACGGTGAGCCGGTGACGGGCGCACCAGCGGCCCAGGCGGTGCAGGAGAGTGGCCACGGAGGGTCCTTTCGGGTGGATCAGACGTGGGGGGAGCGCCAGCCGGAGGCCAGCAGCCCCAGGGCTCGGTCCAGGTGACGGTGGAAGGCCTCGATGTCGGCGTCGGACAGCGGCTCGGGCCGGTCGGGGTCCTCGGTCCACGCCTCCTCGGCCGCCTGGAAGCAGCTCATGACGCCGGAGGACAGGGTGGAGACGAAGAGCGGGTCGGCGTCCGGGAGGAGCGTGTGCAGCTGCTCGCGCAGCCAGGCGGCCATCTCCGCCCAGACCGTCCGCTCCAGCAGCATCCGTCCGTCCGTGCCCTGCCCGTGGCAGTTGAGGTCGGAGAGCCAGCCCAGGAAGTCCGGGGGTATGCCGTCCTCCTGCACCAGGCGCCGCAGCGCGGTCACCGGGTCGGTGCGGATCTGCTCCGCGTCGAGCCCCGCGATCATGCCGGCCGCGTGCTCGGCGAAGACCGCGCTGAGGGCGACCGGGATGCTGCCGAAGTAGTTGAAGAACGTGCGCCGGGAGACCCCTGCCCGCTCGGCGACCTGCTCGACGGTGATGAGCTCGGCGGGCAGCTCGGCCACCAGGGACCGCAGGGCAGCCACGATCGCCTCGTGGGTGCGCGCCCGGTTCAGCTCGCGCCGGCCGGGGGAGGTCTCGGTCACGCCGTCACTCTACGCCGAAGTTGCACACCGTGCAAAAATGCACGTCGTGCATCCTCCACCGGGCGTCGCTTGTGGTTGCTTTCTGGTGGACCGGGCGTCGCTTGTGGTTGTTTTCTGGTGGACCGGGCGTCGCTTGTGGTTGTTTTCTGGTGGACCGGGCGTCGCTTGTGGTTCTTCAGGCAACCACAGGCGACGCTCGGTCGGGGGTCAGGCAACCACAAGCGACGCTCGGTCAGAGGGGGGCCGGGTCGGTGAGGTCGGAGTCCGGGGCGGAGCCCGAGCGCGGCCGGGGCTCGGCCCCGGGCCCGCCCTCCTGCCGACGGCTCAGCGCCCGAGCGCGGCGGCTGCGGCGCACCTGCTGCACCATGTCGGTGGAGAGCACCACGAGCGCCAGCCAGACGAGCGCGAACCCCACCCAGCGGGAGGCGGGCACCTGCTCGCCCAGGAGCAGCACGCCGCAGAGCAGCTGCAGGAAGGGGGTGAGGAACTGCAGCAGGCCCACGGTCGACAGCGGGACCCGGCTCGCGGCCGCGGCGAAGAGCAGCAGGGGCACGGCGGTCGCGATGCCGGTCGACATGAGCAGCGCCGTGTGCACGGTGCCGTGCCCGCCCCAGGTGGTCGCGTCGGTCCGGGACAGCCAGACCAGGATGAGCACCGCCACCGGCAGGATCGCCAGCGTCTCGCCCATGAGCGAGCGCAGCGCGCTGAGCGAGACGCCGAGCCGGTTCTTCAGCAGGCTGTAGAGGGCGAACGAGCAGGCCAGGGCCAGGCTGATCCACGGCGGCGAGCCGTAGTCGACCGTCAGGTAGACGGCGGCGACGATGCCGATGCCGACGGCGATCCACTGCAGCCGACGCAACCGCTCCCGCAGGATCACCACCCCCAGGGCCACCGTGACCAGCGGGTTGAGGAAGTATCCGAGGGCGGCCTCGGTCACGTGACCGCTGAGGACGGCATAGGTGTAGATGCCCCAGTTGGTCGCGATCAACCCGCCGGCGAGCGCGACCCCGAGCAGCCGCCGGGGTGTGCGTGCGAGCGCCACCATCCACCGCAGGTCGCGCCGGATGAGCAGGATGATCCCGCAGAGCACCAGCGTCCACAGGATCCGGTGCGCGACGATCTCCCACGGCCCGGCCGGGCGGAGGGTCGCGAAGTAGAGCGGGAAGATGCCCCAGAGGAGATAGGCGAGGAAGCCGTAGGCGGTGCCGCGCTGCTGCCGCAGCGCCTGCTCGTCGGTCACTCCTGCGGGCCCTCGAGCACCTCGTCGCCCTCGTCCACGAGGGCGTCTCCCGCGGCCGGGGTCGGCCCCTCGGTCGTCTCGCCGTCGAGCGTCTGCTCCACCTGCCCAGGGCGGGTGCCGTCGACGGTCCAGGTGTCGCGGCCGCGCAGCAGGATGTCGAGCGAGGCGTCCGTCCGCCGGCTGCCCGCCGTCGCCGCCGCCACCTGCTCGCGCACGCTGTCGTCGTAGGTCGGCCGATCGACCTGGCGGAAGATGCCCATGGGCACCGTCTGCATGCTCGGGTCGTCGAGCCGGGAGAGGGCGAAGGCGGGGGTGGGGTCGGGGTCGGACGGGTCGTGCACCACGACGGTATGCCCGTCCGGCACCTCGTGCTCGGGCACGACCTGCAGCCTCCCGTCGGCATCGCGCGCGACGACCTTGGCCTCGTCGCTGCCCTCGGCGCCGATCCGGACCGGCTCGCCCGCCCGCAGGTGGGCCACCCGCCCGGTGGCCTCGTCCCGGTCCTTGAGCAGCTGGAAGGCGCCGTCGTTGAAGATCGGGCAGTTCTGGTAGATCTCCACCAGCGAGGTGCCCCGGTGGTCGGCGGCCGCGCGGAGCACCTCGGTCAGGTGCTTGCGGTCGGAGTCCATGGTGCGGGCCACGAAGGTGGCTTCGGACCCGAGGGCCAGGGAGACCGGGTTGAACGGGTGGTCGACCGAGCCGGCAGGCGTCGACTTGGTGACCGCCCCGACGTCGGAGGTGGGGGAGTACTGACCCTTGGTGAGCCCGTAGATCTTGTTGTTGAAGAGCAGGATCGTCAGGTTGACGTTGCGCCGCATCGCGTGGATCAGGTGGTTGCCACCGATGGACAGGGCGTCGCCGTCACCGGTGACCACCCACACGGACAGGTCCTCCCGCGCGGTCGCCAGGCCGGTGGCGATCGCCGGCGCACGGCCGTGGATGGAGTGCATGCCGTAGGTGTCGAGGTAGTAGGGGAACCGGCTGGAGCAGCCGATGCCGGAGATGAAGACGATGTTCTCCCGCCGCAGACCCAGGTCCGGCAGGAAGCTCTGCGTCGCGGCGAGGACGGCGTAGTCGCCGCAGCCGGGGCACCAGCGCACCTCCTGGTCGGAGGTGAAGTCCTTCTTGGTCTGCGTCACGCCGTCGGCGACGGCGGGGACCCCGGAGGTCCCGGTCACGGGCATACCCAGATCCGTGCTCATGCGGACACCTCCTCGGACCGGACCTCCATGAGGTTCTCGTGGATCACCTGGGCCAGCTCGCCGGCGGTGAACGGCAGGCCGCGCACGGCCGTGTGGCTGCGCACGTCGACGAGATAGCGCCCGCGCAGCAGGAGGGCGAGCTGACCGAGGTTCATCTCCGGCAGGACCACGCGGTCGTACCGGCGCAGCACGTCACCCAGGTCGGCCGGGAGCGGGTTGAGGTGGCGCAGGTGGGCCCGGGCGACCTTGGCCCCGGTGGCGCGGACCAGCCGGGTGGCGGCCGCGATGGGTCCGTAGGTGGAGCCCCAGCCGAGCACGAGCACCCGTGCCTGGCCGCTCGGGTCGTCCACGTCCAGGGGCGGGATGGAGTCGGCGATCGCCTCGATCTTGCGCTGCCGCAGCCGCACCATCCTGTCGTGGTTGGCGGGGTCGTAGGAGATGTTGCCGGTGACGTCGGCCTTCTCGATGCCGCCGATCCGGTGCTCCAGGCCGGGTGTGCCGGGCACCGCCCAGGGGCGGGCGAGGGTCTCCGGGTCCCGCAGGTAGGGGTGGAACACGGGCTGGCCGTCGTCGTCGGTGGCGTTCGGCTCGGTCGTGTGCGTGACGGTGAGGTCGGGCAGGCCGGCGGCGCCGGGGATCTGCCACGGCTCGGACCCGTTGCCCAGGTAGCCGTCCGACAGCAGGATGACGGGCGTGCGGTAGGTCGTGGCGATGCGCGTCGCCTCCAGCGCCGCGTCGAAGCAGTCGGTGGGGGAGGCGGCGGCCACGACCGCGACGGGGGACTCGCCGTTGCGCCCGTGCAGGGCCTGCAACAGGTCGGCCTGCTCGGTCTTGGTGGGCAGACCGGTCGAGGGGCCTCCACGCTGGATGTCGATGACCAGCAGCGGCAGCTCGGTGGCCACGGCGAGGCCGATGGTCTCGCTCTTGAGGGCCAGGCCGGGGCCGGAGGTCGTGGTGACACCGAGCGAGCCGCCGAAGCTCGCGCCCAGGGCCATGCCGACCGCCGCGATCTCGTCCTCGGCCTGCAGGGTGGTGACGCCGTGCGCCTTGAGCGCGGACAGCTGGTGCAGGACGTCGGAGGCCGGGGTGATCGGGTAGGACCCGAGCACCAGCGGCAGCCCGGTGCGGTATGCCGCCGCGACCAGGCCGAGCGCCAGCGCCTGGTTGCCGGTGATGGTGCGGTAGGTGCCGGGCGCCATCGGTGCCGGCGCGACCTGGTAGCGCACGGCGAAGTCCTCGGTGGTCTCGCCGTAGGCGTGGCCGGTGCGCAGCGCGGTGAGGTTGGCGTCGAGGATCTCCGGGGCGCCGGAGAACTTCGCCCGCAGGAAGGCCTCGGTGGACTCGGTGTCGCGGGAGTAGAGCCAGGACAGCAGGCCCAGGGCCAGCATGTTCTTGGCCCGCTCCTTCTCCTTGCGGGTGAGCGAGTCGAACTCGGCCAGCGCCTCCACGGTCATCGAGGTCAGCGGCAGGGCGTGCACGTGGTAGCCGGCGTCGGCGAGCGAGTCGTCCTCCAGCGGGCTGCCGGCATACCCGACCTTGGCCAGGTTGCGCTTGGTGAACTCGTCGGAGTTGGCGATCACCGTCGCGCCGCGCGGCAGGTCCGGGAGGTTGGCCTTGAGCGCGGCCGGGTTCATCGCGACGAGCACGTCCGGGGCGTCGCCGGGCGTGGCGATCTCGTGGTCGGCGAAGTGCACCTGGAAGGAGCTCACGCCGGGCAGGGTGCCCTGCGGGGCGCGGATCTCGGCCGGGAAGTTCGGCAGCGTCGACAGGTCGTTGCCCAGGGCGGCGGTGTCGGAGGTGAAGCGGTCGCCGGTCAGCTGCATACCGTCGCCGGAGTCGCCGGCGAACCGGATGACGACGCGCTCGAGCTGGTGCAGGGGAGTAGAAGACATGTCAATAGACAAGGCTACTCTCCCCTAAAGGCACCGAGGGACGGGCTACCCCGGTCCCGTCAGCCGTGGCGGAGGCACGTCGTGGACCACGGCCGTGCCTCCAGGCGCGGGGCAGGGATGGTGTCGCCGCACACGCTGCACCGGCCGTAGCTGCCGTCGTCGATGGCGCGCAGCGCGGCCCGCACCTGGTCCAGGGAGGTCTGCAGGTTGTCGTGCGCCGTCACCGCCGTCAGCCGGTCGACCGCCATCGCCGTGCCGTCACCGACCCGCTTGCCGAAGGAGATGGCGCCCTGCTCCTGCATCGGGCGCGTCAGCTGGTCCATCTGCGCCACCAGGTCGGACTCCTTGGCCCGCAGCTGCTCGCGTGCCTCGTCGTGCATCGGACCAGCATCGCACGGCAGCGCCGAGGGTTCCGGGTCAGAGCACGTCGTCGGTGGTGCCGAAGCTGCGGTAGTTGAGGTAGGACCGCCGCAGCCGCAGGGCGCGGCGCAGGGCCGGGCTCAGCGGGCTCAGGGGCAGGTCGTAGGCCGGGAACCAGTAGCGGTCGGCGCCGAACTTGAGCTTCATCCGGTAGACACCGAAGGAGTGCTTCTTCTCGTCCAGCAGCCGGGGGATGCCCCAGAGGTCGAGGGTGGCGTAGCCGTGCTCGTGGGCATCCTTGATCGAGGCCCAGTAGAAGGCATCGGGTGCCTTGGCGTCCTTGCGCTTGTCGCCGTCGGTCGGCGGGCGCTCGTCACGCACCGAGCCGCCGTAGAGGTAGCAGGTGGTGTCGCCCAGACCGATGTAGAAGCCTCCGGCGAGCGCCTTGCCCTCGTGCCGGGACAGGATGAGGTATGCCTCGCCCCCGTCCTGGTCGGCCTCGCGGCGCAACGCCTCGTAGTAGCCGCGGGGGAAGGCGCCGAGGTTGGACCGCTCGTTGGTGGCGGTGAAGATCTCCCAGAAGTCCTCGAAGTTGTCGTCCCGCCCGGCCTCGACGCCCATCCGCTCCGCGGTGCGCACGTTGCGCCGGGCCATCTTGTGCAGGCCCGCGAAGATCGCCTCCGGATCCGGGCTGGTGTCGATGAGGATGGTGTGCTCGGGCTGCTCGGTCCTGGCCCGCCGGAAGGGTCCACGCCGGTCCGGGATCTGCGCCTGCTCGGCGAGCAGGTCGTCCTGGGTCGAGCTGTGCCCGGCGAAGATCGGCTCCGGTGGCTCGATGGTGAGGTAGTGGTCGGTGCGGCGGGCGACGTCCTTGATCGCCGCCGCGACGTCGGGGAGCAGCTCGAGGTCGGTGAGGGCCGGACCGCGGGGGGCGTAGAGCGTGCTGACCCCGGGCACCAGCCGCTTGCGCAGCAACTGCAGCGCACCCACCACCTCACCGCCGCGGCGGACGTAGTAGCGCAGCGGCTCCTGGCCGAGCACCTTGCGGGCCTCGCCGTACCCCCAGCCCTGGAGCGGGCTGCTGATCGGCATCTCGGCCACGGCGGCCGTGAAGGAGGCGCGGTCGTCGGCGGGATCCAAGGTCACCGTCATGCGGACAGGGTAGCCGTCGGGAGGTGCCCTTCCGTCCACGACGAGCCGGGCCGCTGGCACACTCGGTGTCCATGACGGAGGCAGCGGCGGAGCGTGCGGGCGGGGTGCTCGGGTGGGAGCACGCCAGGACACCGGATCTGCGCGGTCGCACCGTGGTGGTCACCGGCGCGAGCGACGGGATCGGGCGGGAGGTCGCCCTGCACCTTGCCCGGTGGGGTGCGCGACTGGTGCTGCCGGCGCGCAACCGGGCCAAGGCCGAGGGGGTGCGTGCCCGGTTGCTCCGCGAGACCCGCGCCGACGACGGGGCGGACGCCGTCACGCTCGTCGACCTGGACCTGGCCGACCTCGGCTCGGTGCGCAGGGCGGCGAGGGAGATCACGGGGTTGCTCGGGAGTGGGACGGCGGACCTGGTCAACGTGGCCGGCGTGGTGTCGCCGCGGCGGCAGGAGACCGCAGACGGGTTCGAGCTGCTGCTCGGCGTCAACGCCCTCGCGCCGATGCTGCTCGTGGAGTCGCTGCTCCCGGTCGTGCACGAGCGGGTGGTGCTCGTCACCTCGCACGCGCACACCGGCGGCCGGATCGACCTCGACGACCCGCACTTCCGCCGGACCCGGTGGACCCTGCCCCGGGCATACTCCCGGGCCAAGCTCACCGCGATGCTCTGGGGCCTGGATCTGGCGACACGTATGCCGACCGGCACCGAGCTGCAGCTCGCGCACCCCGGTTGGGTGGTCACCAACCTGCAGAACGCCAGCGGGAACGCGCAGGTCGACCGGCTGGTCACCGCGGTCAGCCGGCCGCTGGCGATGACAGCCACCCAGGGAGCGGCCGCGGTGCTCCTCGCGCTCACCCAGCCGTTGCCGCCCGGGTCCTACGTCGGCCCCGACGGCTGGCAGCACCTGCGCGGCCGACCCACGCTGATCCGCCGGTCGGAGCAGGCGCTGGACCACGACCTGTCCCGGCAGGTCGTCGACTGGATGCGCGGCGAGGTCGGGCTGGCGCCCTGACCCCGTGCTCACCGTGCGGCGCGCTGGGCGGCGACGACCTCGCCGACGCGGTCCTCGTCGATGGCCGCGACCAAGCCGCTGACGGCGTCCTCGATCTGGTCGTACATCGCCACGTAGGCCTCCTCGGCCTGTCCCCACGGGTCCGGCACGTCGCGGGCGTCCCCGTCGCTGCCGAACGCACCGAGCCGCACCACCTTGGCCTCGTCCTCGGGCGTGCGGGCCAGCGCGAGCACGTCCTCCTCGTTGGCGGAGTCCATGACCACGACGAGGTCTGCGGTGTCGAAGTCGTCCGGCTCGAACTGCGCCCCGCGGGTGGTGAAGGCATACCCCCGGCTCTCGCCCTCGGCCATCGACCGCGGGTGCGGGCGCTCGCCGACGTGGTAGTCCGCGGTCCCGGCCGAGCTGACGGTCACGTCATCGACCCCCGCCTCCTCGAGCCGGGCGAGCAGGACCGCCTCGGCGGCGGGTGAGCGGCAGATGTTGCCCAGGCAGACCGTCATGATGTGCATGGTGCCCAGCCTCTCAGGCCGACCCCTCGTTTTCGACTCCGCCTTTGTTCGCCATGGCGACGATTCGAGAGGTCGAACTCGGGGCGTCTCCGGGGGACCTCGATTTCGACTGCGCCTTTGTTCGCCATGGCGACGATTCGAGAGGTCGAAATCCGGCGGGGGCTGCGAGGGTGGGGGGATGAGCGAGGCCTTCAGCAAGAGCCGCGCAGGTGCGCCGCCGTTGTTCTTCGACCGCGAGGCGCTGGGGCTGCGGGCGCTCGCCGCCGCCGGGGCGCGGGTGCCCGCTGTGCGGGAGGTGTCCGACGAGGGGATCACGATCGACCGGGTCGAGTCGGGTGGCCACCGCACGGCCGCCTCGGAGGAGGCGTTCGGGCGGGAGCTGGCGGCCCTGCACCGGACCACGGGAGAGCGCTACGGCTCGATCGACGGCGAGCCCACGGCATACCTGGGCGACTGTCCGGTCGACCTGACGCCCTGCGACAGCCTGGCCGAGTCGTGGCTGGAGCGCCGGGTCGTCCCGCTCACCCGGGAGTGCGTGCAGCGGGGACAGCTCGACGCCAGCAGCCTGGCCGACGCCGAGCGGCTCACCGCCGAGCACCTCGGGCCGGTCGAGGCACCGACCCTGGTGCACGGCGACCTGTGGGCGGGCAATCGGCTGGTCGACGAGCGCGGTCGCAGCTGGCTCATCGACCCGTGCGCGCACTACGCCCACCGCGAGGTCGATCTCGCGATGATGCAGCTCTTCGGCGGCTTCAGCGGACGGGCCTTCGCGGCCTACACCGAGGACCTCCCGCTGGCCGACGGGTGGGAGCTACGGGTGCCGGCCTTCCAGAGCGTCCCGCTGCTGGTGCACGTCCTGCTCTTCGGCGGAGGGTATGCCGTCCAGGCCGCCGAGGCGCTGCGCACGGCGGCGTGCTGAGATGGTGCCAGGCACGACGGAGGTGACGCGATGCGGAAGGTGGTCGGTGGCGCGCTGGCCGGTGCCCTCCTCGTGACCGCAGCCGCCTGCACCCAGGAGTACGACGACGACATGGCCATGACCACCACGCCACCCCTGGTGCTGCAGACCGAGGCGCCCGAGGCGGCGGCCACCACGGCGGCGACCTCTCCGCAGGACGAGGACCAGACGCCGACCGAGGTCGATCCGGCCCAGGCCATCACCGACCCCGCACTGCTCGACCAGACCGGGTGGGTGCTGGGGCTGCTCGAGGAGGACGCCGAGGGGCCGGCCGCCGAGGACTCCATGGAGCGCTTCGCCCCGACCTTCCTCGAGCAGGTCTCGGTCATCCAGCTCGGCGCCATCTTCGCCGGGCTGCGTTCCTCGGGCCCCTACACCGTGACCGCCGCGAGCCAGAGCACCGGAGTCGGACGGTCCGCCTCCCTGACCCTGCACTCCGCGGAGCAGCCGCTGGTCATGACCCTGGGCCTGGACGACGACGACCGGGTCGGCACCCTGCTCTTCCAGCCGGACACCTCGGGGGAGGCGCCGACGATCTCCTCCTGGGCCGACCTCGACGCCGCCCTGGTCGAGCTGGGCGGGCAGAGCCAGGTCGTCGTGGGGCAGGTCGTCGACGGCGGGTGCGAGGTGAGCCACACCACCTCGGGCATCGACCCCGCGGACGCGGCCTTCCCCAGCGGCTCGGTCATCAAGCTCCTCGTGCTCTCCGCGGTCGGCGCCGCCGCGGAGGAGGGGCAGCTCGCCTGGGAGCAGGAGCTGACGATCACCCCCGAGGTCAAGAGCCTGCCGTCAGGGGTGCTGCAGGACCGCGAGGACGGGTCCACGGTCACCGTGCGCGAGGCCGCCGAGCTGATGATCTCGATCAGCGACAACACCGCCACCGACCTGCTCATCGAGGCGGTGGGGCAGCGTGGGCTGCGTGCGGCGGCCGTCGCCGCCGGGATGGACCCGACGCGGATCATGCCGGTGGCGACGACGCGGCAGCTCTTCCAGCTGGGCTGGCAGGTGGACAGCGAGGTGCGCGACCGCTGGGCCGAAGCGGTGGTCCCGGAGCGGCGGGAGGCGATCCTGGCGGACCTGCCCGAGGAGCTCGACGTGCCGCCGGCCGCGGTCACCGTCCCCGTGTGGGAGAGCGGGGTCGACTGGTTCCTCACCGGTGCCGAGATCTGCTCCCTGCACGCCCGTCTGCAGCAGCAGGCAACGTCCGAGCCGGCCGCGCCCGTCCGCGAGATCCTGGCGGTGAACCCGGGCCTCACCCCGCCGGACGGGGTCGCCTACCAGGCCTTCAAGGGAGGGTCGGTCCCGGGCGTGCTGGCGACCTCCTTCTACGTCGAGACCACGGGGGGCTCAGCGGACCCGGACGGTGCGGCGCCGGAGGGGATGGTGCTGGTGGTGCAGACCCGCAGCAGCGAGGCCGTGGACCAGATGCGGGCGCTGACGATCGTCGAGGCGGGCCTCCAGCACCTGGCGGCCGGCCCCGGCTAGGGTGGCGGCGATGTCGGACTACCTCGTCGTCGCGCTGGTCACGCTGCTGGGCGTGGCCCTGGTCGCGACCGCCTTCGGCGCCCGCCGTGTGCTGGCACCGAGCGACCCCACGCCCGCGAAGGTCACCACCTACGAGTCCGGTGTCGACCCGGTGGGCAGCGGCTGGGAGCAGGGCAGCGTGCGCTACCTCGTGTATGCCCTGCTCTACGTGGTCTTCGCCGTCGACGCGGTCTACCTCTTCCCCTGGACGCTGGTGATCCGCACCGATCTCGGCGTCGCCAGCCTGGTCGAGATGGCCATCTTCATCGGTGTCCTCGTCATCGCGCTGCTGCACGTGTGGCGGCGCGGACTGCTGCGGTGGTGGTGAGGTGAGCGCGCCGACACAGCCCGAGCCGGGGCATACCACCAGTCTCCCGACGCCACGCATCGGTGCACCGGTCGAGAAGGCGCCCCGCGCGGTGCAGGTCGTCCTCAACTGGGGCAGGAGGTACTCGCTGTGGGTCTTCAACTTCGGGCTGGCCTGCTGCGCGATCGAGTTCATCAGCGCCTCGATGGCGCGGCACGACTTCATCCGGCTCGGGGTCATCCCGTTCGCGCCGGGGCCGCGGCAGTCCGACCTGATGGTCGTCTCCGGCACCGTGACCGACAAGATGGCCCCCGCGATCCGCCGGCTCTACGACCAGATGCCGGAGCCGAAGTACGTCATCTCCTTCGGCGCCTGCTCGAACTCCGGCGGCCCCTACTGGGACTCCTACTGCGTCACCAAGGGCGTCGACCAGCTCATCCCGGTGGACGTCTACGTGCCCGGCTGCCCGCCGCGGCCGGAGGCGCTGCTGCACGGCATCGTGACGCTGCAGGAGCAGATCGCGGCCGAGACCCCGGGGCAGGCACGCAGCCGGTCGGGCTCACGGTATGCCGACCGGCCGGTGACCGCGGGTGAGGTGACGCGCGACCTGGTCGCCCCGCCCGCGCAGGACTGAGGGCGCAGGGCGGCGCTCAGCCGCCGTCGTACCGCACCTCGACCCGACGGTTCTGCTGGCGCCCCGCGGGGTTGTCGCTGCCGTCCGGACGGGTGTTGTCCGCCACCGGCTCGGTGGAGCCCAGGCCTTGGGTCTCGAGCCGCCCGGCCTCGACGCCGGCGGTCGACAGGTAGTCGGCGACTGCCTGGGCGCGCTCCTCGGAGAGGGGTCCGTTGATCTCGTCGGTGCCGAGGGAGTCGGTGTGGCCGATCACGGTGATCTCGCCCTCGGTCTCCTGCAGCAGGGCCGCGAGCGTGTCGAGGCTCTGCTCGGCGGTCGGCCTGAGCTGCGCCGAGCCGAAGTCGAAGAGGAAACGGTCCGACAGCGTGGCCACCGTCTCCTCCCCGTCCTGCTCGGCGCCGACAGCCTCCTCCAGCACCTCCGGCTCGACCTGCTCCGGGTCGGAGTAGAAGAAGGTCGTCGAGGTGAGCGGGGCGTCCCACGCGGAGTAGACCTCGGCGCTGGACCTCGGGGGCACGTAGTCCTCGGGGACGGGCGCGTCCACCGCGGCCGCCGTGGGCAGACCCACGCCGGCGAGGCACGCCATCACGGCCACCACCTGCAGCGGGCGGTTCATCGGGAACCACCCAGCGGCACCTCGAAGGTGAGCTGCGACCACGGTCCGCCCAACTCCTGCAGGTCGAGCGTCAGCCCCGTCGTCTCGGGGTCCACCCGGCCGGCGAAGACGAACACCGCGTCCACGCCCTCGCGACCCTCGAGCAGCAAGGTGCTCCCGTCGCCGCCGGGCTGGGGCTGGAAGGTGTACTCCCGGCCCTGGTCGTCGTACAGCCGCGGCGAGGAGGCGTTGCCGCCGTACCAGGTGGCCAGCTGTCGGTCGGAGTCGTTGACGATGGTGACCTCGGCCTCCACGTAGTAGTCGTGCACCGACACGTCGTGCACGGTGACCGAGAAGGCGGTGTCGTCCTCGCTGACGGTGCGCGACTCGTCGAGCTCGACGGTCTGCGGCTGTGCCGGCTCCGGCGGTGCCGTGGTCTCCTCGTCGGCCACCTCCGGCTCCTCCGTCGGCTCGGCCGACTCCGCGACCGGGTCGCCGCCCTCCTCGGCCGTCGGGCCGTTCTCCACCTGCTCGAACGTCGCGGGATCGTCGCCGGCGCAGGCGGCGAGGCTCAGCGTCCCGGCGAGGGCGATCGCCACGACGATGCGGTGCTGGTGCGCTGTCATCTGGTCTCTCCTGGTTCGTGGGGTAGGCATTCGTGTGGTCTGTCGGCCGGTCGGCCCACAAAGTTGCACGCGCCCTGCGCCCATCTCTACGGCTCGTCGGTCCGGACCTCGAACCGGTGCTGCGCCCGCAGCTCGGTCCCGTCGGCATCCGTGGCGTGGACGGTGACCGTGGCCCGGCCCGGTCCGGTGGGCCGCAACGTCACCGAGGTGGCATCGACGACATACCGACCTCCAGGCAGCCCCCAGGTCCACGACGCCACGCCGCTGGAGCGCAGGGTGAACTCCGCCTGCTCGCCCACCGCGACCGCGTCCGGGCCGCTGATGGCGAGCCGCGCCGTCTGCGTCGCGTCGGGAGGTCCGGCGGTGAACCGACCGAGGGCGAGTCCGCCGACGAGGAGGAGGACGGCGAGGAGCACGGCGGCGACGGCCCGAGGACGTCGAGCCCGTGCCGGCCCGGCCGCGGGCGTCGGGGTCGCGGGCGCCGAGGCCGCGGCGGTCGTCGACGTCGGGGAGGCGGAGGGACGTGGGGCGAGTGCGGCCTCGATGGTCGCGAGCCAGGCGGCCACGTCCTCCGGCCGGTCCTGCGGGTCCTCCGCCATCCCCCGGGCCAGGGCCTGGTGCAGCTCGGAGGGCAGATCGGCACCGTCGACGAGCCAGGCCAGGAGGGCGGAGAGGGACCACAGGTCGGCCCGGGCGTCGATGACCGAGGGGCCGGAGAGCATCTCCGGTGCCCGGTACCCGCTCGTGCCGCCGGCGACGGTGAGACCGGAGTTCAGCGCCAGGTCCTTGCACATGCCGAGGTCGGCCACGAGGAGCTGCTCGTCCTGCTGCACCAGGGAGGAGTCCTCGTGCCCGGGATCCCGCGGCGGTGCCGAGCGCAGCAGGACGTTGGCCGGGCTCAGGTCGCGGTGCACCAGCCGGGCCTGGTGCACGGCCTCCAGCGCGGCGGCCAGGGAGCGCGCCACCGTCAGCACGTCCTGCCGGCTGGCCGTCCAGCCGCCGCTGCGCAGTGCCGCGACCCGCTCCGCCAACGTGCCGCGGTCGGCATACTCCAGGACGTGGAAGGGCTGCTGCCGCTCGCTCTCACCGATGTCGAAGACCGTGACCACGTGCGGGCTCCGCACCCGACGCAGGGCCCGTCCCTCGGCGATGAAGCGCTCGCGGACCTCGGGGTTGAGGCTGTGGTTCTCCGCGAGGATCTTCACGACGACGGACGCGTCCAGCCGGTCGTCGGTCGCCCGGTGGACGGTGGCGAAGGAGCCGACGCCGATGACCTCGTCCAGGACGTAGCGCCCCGCCGAGACCCGCCCCGCTGCCGACGTCACCGGCTGGTCCACTCCGACGGGTCCAGCGCGCCGGCCACCATCGCCCGGCCCCGAGCGATCTGCGCCTTGACGGTGCCCACGTTGCGGTCCAGCCGAGCGGCGATCTCCGCATAGGGCAGACCCTCGACGTCGCGCAGCGTCACCGGCTCGCGGTAGAGGTCGGGGAGCGAGGCCAGGGCGTCCCGCACCGTGGCGCGGGTCGCCAGCATCGAGCTCATCCGCTGGGCCGGGCCCTCCTGCTCCGGCGGCAGGGGAGCCGTGGCCCGCTGCCGCCGCAGGTGGTCCACCACCCGACGCCGGACGATGCTGTGCACCCAGGTCGACACCTGGGCCGTGCCGCGGAACGAACGGATCGAGCTCGCGACCGAGATGAGGGCGTCCTGACAGACGTCGTCCACGGCCGAGGCGTCGAGCAGCGAGCTGCGCACGAACCGTCGCACCAGCCCGGAGCCGTCCAGCTGCTCCAGGAGCAGCTCGGTCGCCAAAGGCGACCCATCGGCGGCCAACCCGGCCAGGTCCTGGAGCAGGTCGTCGCCGTGGACGGGAGTCGCGTCCCGGATCAGGCTGCGGGAGGTGAGGGCATCCCCGGCCAGCACTGCCGCGGATACCGCAGCTCTGGCCTCACTCATGCTGTGGAGGCTATCGCGCCGGGTGCGCCGGGCCTACCTCCTCAGCCGTCGAAGCGGATCTCCACCCGGCGGTTCAGCGCCCGACCCTCCGGGTTGTCCTCCCCGCCCTCCTCGTTGGGTGCGACCGGCTCGTCCTCGCCGAACCCCTCGACCTCGAGCTGCAGGTCGGGGCGGGAGCCGCTCACGATCTCGGCCACCGTGTCGGCCCGCCGCTCGGACAGCTCCTGGTTGTCCTGTGGCCCACCGATGCTGTCGGTATGCCCGTGCACCTGCACGACGGCGCCGTCCGGGACGTCGGCGACGAGATCGGCGATCTTGGCCTCGGCGGCGCCGGAGACCTCGGCCTCGCCGAAGTCGAAGAGCACGTCGGAGGCGAGCGAGATCACGGTCTCCTCCCCGTCCGTCGAGCGCGACTCGACGGGAGTGATGTTCTCCTCGAGCTGCACGACCTGAGGATCGAGCGCGGTGACGCTCTGGGCGAGCAGGTCCGGGGTGACCAGGTCCAGGGCGTCCGCGACCGAGTCGCCTGCCTCCTGGGCGGGCAACGGCGCGAGCAGCGCGGCCGCCAACGTCGCCGCGGCCACCCGGCTCACTGGAGCTCCACCTCTGCGGTGGGTGCCCCTTCGACCAGGCTGAGCGTCACCGTCGTGACGTCCTCCGGCGGGGCGGCGAAGACCGCGTAGGCGTAGGCCGTCTGCCCGGGCAGGAACTTGAAGGACTGCGAGTCCGTGGCCGCCTTCTTGCCCGAGGACGACACCACGTCGTGGCGGGTGAGGTTGACCGTGTCGATGAAGTGCGGCTGCCACGACTGGTCGCCGAGGTAGTGGTAGATCCAACGGGGCTGGGCGCCGGACGCATCGCTGTCGACCTCGAAGGAGAAGGTGCCGACGACGACGTCACCGTCCCGGACCAGGCCGTGCAGGGCCACCTGCATGGCCGCGTCCGGGTCCCCTTCGACGGTCGCGGGGATGGTCGCGGTGGCCAGCGGCTCTGCCACGTCGCTGAGGTCCACCCCGGCGGCCGCCGCGGAGTCGGCCTCGACGTCCGACTGCGTGTCCTCCTCGGTGCCGCCCTCCTCGGCACCCTCGTCCTGGCCCTGGCTCTCCTGCTGGGCGGCCGAGGTGTCCGAGTCCTCGAACTCCGCGGTCTGGCCGTCGCACGCCGAGAGCGCGATGGCGCCGGCGAGAGCCAGCGGCAGCATCCGTGTCACGCGTCGCATGTGGTGTCTCCTTCGTCGTCGGTGATGGGGTCAGGAGGTCTGTCGGTGGCGGGCGACGAGAAGTTGCATCCGGGTCCACGGCCGGGCCGGACCGGGACGGGAGCTAGCGTCCGTCCTCGGCGAGCAGGCTGACCTCACCGCGGAGCACCACGTCGTCGGAGGGCTGCGGGTCGCCGTCCGGCAGCTCGCGGGTGATCTCGAGGGTCGGGTAGAGCTCGGGGTCGACCGCCGCGTGCAGCACCACGTCGGTGCCGCTGCCGTCGTAGGAAGGATGGAAGGTGCCCCCGGAGATGCGGTCCAGGCCGTCCGGGCCGTCACCCGGCGCGAGGAACCACAACTCGTAGTACTCACCGACGGGGAGGTCGGGAAGGGTGTCCGAGCGCAGTCGGACGATGCGGCCCTCCGGGGCGAGCGACCCCTCGACCGCGACCACCGCCCCGTCGGAGTCCAGGGTGGCCTCGAACTCCGGGACCCCCCGGGCGAGCACCTCGTCCTCGGGGTCGCCGTCGAGGGCGGTGCCGCCGATGACGGCACCGAGCGCGAGCGAGGCGGCGACGGCGCCGGCCATCCACCACCGGGTGCCGGTGCCGGACCCGGCAGGACGAGCACGTCGTGGTGCCGGGGAGACGTCCGTGTCGACGCTGCGCAGCCGCGCGCCCGTCGGATCCGCTGCCCTCTCCTGCTCGTGGCCGTGGCCGGCGTGAGCGCGCTCGGCGCGGGCCAGCTCTGCGCGCTGACGCAGTGCGGCGATCCGGTCCTCCGGTGGCTCCACCGGGGCAGGGGTGAGCGCCTCGGCGATCGAGAGCTCGAGCTCGTCGTCGTTCACGGGTGCACCTCCTGCATCGTCGTGCGTAGTCGCGTCAGTGCTCTGGACTGGGCCTGCCGGACGGCGCCCTCGCGCCGACCGACGAGGGTGGCGGTCTCGGCGGCGGTCAGCCCGGCGACCACGCGGAACCAGAGCACCTCCTGGTCGTCGTCGCTGAGCCGGGCGAAGCCGGCCCGGACGGCAGCCGACTCCTCCTCGTGCAGCACGGTCTGCAACGGTCCCCGTCCCTGGTCCGCGCGGGTGTCCAGATCGGCCGCCTGCGACCGGGAGGAGCTGCGGACGTGCTCCAGCACGACGTGGCGCAGCACCCCGAACAGCCACGCCTGGATCCGCACCCCGCGGTCCTCGAAGGTGTCGATCCGGTCGAGTGCTCTCGCCATCGCCTCCGAGACCAGGTCGTCCGGGTCGGCTCCGGCGGGGGCACGCCGTGCGGCATACCCGCGCATCATCGGATAGGTCTGCCGGTACAACGCCTCCCAGGCATCCGGATCCCGTTGCTGCAGCAGCTGCAGGTCGGGACCGTCCGTCGTCGAGGGCATCGCGGTCAGACTACAGGCCCGGTGCGGCGCGAAGGAGTGGTCCAGCAGGACCTGGCCTTCGCGCCGCACGGGCTCACCGGTTCACTCGAGCTGGTGGTCTCAGCCGGTGAACGTCGGGTCGGACTCGACCGGGTCGGCCGGGGACGCCGGCGGCATCGAGCCGTCGTCGTCATCGTCGTCGTCACCGTCGTCGAACTCGCCGGCCTCCACCGAGCCGCTGTCGGCGGCCGCTCCGACCGGTCGGTCGGCGCCGCGCTGGTCGACATCGAGGGCGTTGGCCTCCACACCGGCGTCGATCACCACGCTGCCCTCGAGGGGTGCGTGGGTCAGCGTCGGGCCACCGTTGTCGGCCAGGTCACCCAGGCCCGGGTCGCTCACGCCGCCGAGGTCGTCGTCGCCGGCCGTGATGGTGTCGCCGACGACGCTGCCGCCGGCGCTGGTCACGGCGTCGGTGCCGTCGGCCCCGTTGTTGGCGGCGACCACGGAGTTGCCGATCTCGATCGCCCCGGCCAGGCCGCTGGAGTTCAGCGCCACCGTGGTGTGCACCAGCGTCACCGTGCCGGAGACGCTGGACACGCCACCACCCTCGGCCGCGTCGTTGGAGCTGACGGTGCTGTTGCTCACCTCGAGCGTGCCGCCGTCGTTGTAGAGGCCACCGCCCATGCCGTCCGTGCTGTTGTCGTTCAGCGTGGTGGCGCTGACCGTCATCGTGCCGGTGGCCGAGTTCCACAGCCCGCCGCCCTGGTTGGACGCGGAGTTGCCGGTCACGGTGGAGGTGTCCACCGTGACGGTGCCGGCGCCGGTCAGGTGCAGGGCGCCGCCGTTGCCGGGGTTGGCGCCGGTGGAGTTGCCGGAGAGCCGGCTGCCCGTGACGGTGGTCTCGCTCCCGTCGACGGTGGCCTCGATGCCGCCGCCTGCACGGGGCGCGGTGTTGTCCATGACGTCGCTGCCCGCGACGGTGAGCGAGCCACCGTTGTTCAGCAGCCCACCGCCGGAGCCGGCCTCACCGTCGGCGACGTTCTCGCTGACGGTGCTCGTGGTGACGCTCAGGTCGCCACCGTCGTTGAACAGGCCGCCGCCGCCCTGGTCCGCCTCGGCACCGGATGCGGTGTTGGAGCTGACCGTGGCGTCGGTGACGGTCATGGTGCCGTCGGCGGAGTTCCACAGCCCACCGCCCTCGGCGCCGGCCGTGTTGTCGGCCACGACGGTGCCGGTGACGTCCACCGTGCCGGCACCGGTGAGGTGCAGGCCGCCGCCGTTGCCCGGGGCGTCGCCGGTGCTGTTCTGCCAGAGGGTGCCGCCGGTGATGACCGTCGAGCTGCCCTCGGTCGCCTCGATGCCGCCGCCGGCGCGGACGCTGGTGTTGCTGTCCACCGCGGAGTCGGACACCTCGAGCGAGCCGCCCAGGGTAAGGATGCCACCGCCGGAGCCGGCCTCGCCGTCGGCGGTGTTGCCGGTCACCTCGGAGCCGCTGACGACCAGGGTGCCGCCGTTGTTGAAGAGCCCGCCGCCACCGTCGTCCGCCTCGGCACCCGAGGCGGTGTTGCCCGAGACCACGGTGTCGGTGACGGTCATGGTGCCCGAGCCGTTCCACAGGCCGCCGCCCTCGAGGCTGGCGGTGTTGTCGGTGACGCTCGAGCCGGTGATGTCGGCGTCGGCCGCGCCGGTGAGGTGCAGCCCGCCGCCGTTGCCGGGGGCGTCGCCGGTGCTGTTGCCCGACAGGGTGACGCCGGTCAGGGAGGTGGTGGATCCCTCGGAACCCTCGATGGCGCCACCGGCGCGGGTCGCGTTGTTGCCGCTCAGCTCGACCGTGTCGGCGCTGAGCGAGCCCTGGTTGAGCACCGCACCACCTGAGCCGCCGCCCTCGGCGGACGGCTCGTCGACGGCGGTGCCGCCGGTGATGGTCACGTTCAGCAGGGTGAGGGTGGCGCCGCTGGCGACGTGGAACCCACGGTCACCGAGCGCCGAGGCGTCGATGGAGGCGCCCTGACCGTCGATGGTGATGTCGCTGGTGACGTCGAGGTCGCCGGTCGCGGCCTCGTCCTCTCCGGCGCCGGCCAGGTCGAGGGTGTAGGTGGAGCTGCCGTCGAGGATGACGGTGTCCGCCTCGCCGTTGCCGTTGGCCTCGATGATGGCCGCGCGCAGGCTGCCCTCCTCGGTGCCGTCCGCGGTGCTGGTCACCTCAAGGTCTGCCGCGGTGCTCATCAGCGGTGCGGTCACGGCGAACCCGCACGCGAGGGCTCCCGCCCCGAAGGCTGCTATGGATCTACGCACGATGTCTCCTCATGCTCGGTGTCTGTCGTTCCGGACGGCGGACCCGGTGTGCCGACCCGACTGGCAGGCGTCCCATGGATGAGTCCACACCCCGTACATGCACCGGTGGGGCCATTCGTCACACCTGCCCTCCACTCCCGAGCACGGCCAGACTCACGGGCTACCCTCTGCGTCATGACCTCCGCCCCGAGACCGCGACGTCGCGCCGTCCTGCAGGCCGCGATGGCCGGCTCGCTCGTCGGCGCCCTGGCGGCGTGCTCGGAGGAGGACACCGCGCAGCAAGGGGCGACCACCGACGGTGACGGTGCGGGAGCCACCGGGTCGGAGGAGGGCGCCGGCGACGGTGCGCAGGAGACGGACCAGGACGACCCCACCGCGACGGCGGAGGGGCCCGCGACGGTGGTCGCGACCGCCGTCGTGGATCAGCTGCCGGTGTTCGCCGAGCCGGACGACATGGACGCGGTGGGCGAGGCCCGGGAGCCGGAGATGGTGCTGGACCGCACCGAACGGGTCACCGGCCAGCTGGTGCTCCTGGCGCTGCAGACCGGCAGGGTCTGGACCCAGGTGCAGCTGCCCGTGCGGCCCAACGGCAGCACAGGATGGGTCCGCTCGAACGAGGTCTCGCTCAGCGGGCACAGCTTCCGCATCGACGTCGACCTCGCCGGGCACGAGATCGTCGTGACCGACGCCGGCGCCGAGGTCACCCGCACGCCGGTCGGGGTGGGGCGGGCGGACCGGCCGACCCCCGGTGGCGACTACTTCGTCACCGAGCTGCTGCAGCCGCCGGAGCCGGACGGGATCTACGGGCCGTACGCCTACGGGCTGTCGGGCTACTCCGACGTGGTCATGGACTTCCGCGGGGGTGAAGGGGTGATCGGGATCCACGGGACCAACGAGCCCGATCTCATCGGCACCGATGTCAGCTCGGGCTGCATCAGGATGGCCAACGAGGAGATCGTCCGGCTGGTGGAGCAGGTGGGGCTCCCGCTGGGGACCCCGGTGACCATCCGGGCCTAGCCATGCCCCGCGGCGCCGGTCGTGCCTCCCGGTGGCGGGCTAGGCTCGGGGGATGACCAGCCCGACCTCGGTCCTGGAGACCCGTCGCCTCGCCGCCGACGGGTGGCACGACGCCCTGCGCGACGCCCGGGACGAGGGGTATGCCTTCTTCGACTGGCTCTCCGGCGTGGACGAGAGCGAGGAGCAGGAGGAGGAGTCCGAGCCCGAGCTGCCGCCGGGGATCGATGTCCTCTGTCACCTGCTGGACGTGCGCGGTCGTGGCCCCGGAGGGCTGCGACGGCTGCTGCTGCGGACCCGCGTTCCGGACGGCGGCACGCTCGACTCGGTCACGGACCTGTTCGCCGGGGCGGCCTGGCACGAGCGGGAGACGCACGAGATGTTCGGCGTCGACTTCCGTGGCTTCGACGACGGCACCGGCCTCGGGCTGCGTCCGCTGCTCCTGCCGGAGGGCTTCGAGGGGTCCCCGCTGCGCAAGACCTTCGTCCTCGGCGCGCGGGCGTCGAAGCCGTGGCCCGGGGCCAAGGAGCCGGGGGAGGGCTCGGGCGACGCTCCGCCGAAGGGTCGTCGCCCACGCAAGCGGCTGCTCCCGCCGGGCGTGCCCGACCCGTCCTGGGGACCACGTGGCGACAGGGCTCAGCCTGACCCCTGACGCATCCGCTGGAGGTCCTCGTCGAGGAACCGGCCGAGGACGGAGACGCCCTGGTCGACGTAGCCGAGCCGCTCGTAGAAGCGGCGCACCGCGTCGTTCTCCGCCCTGATCATGAGCATCACCTTGGGTATGCCCTGGCTCTCCACCCACCGCTCGGCGGCCTCGACCAGGGCCTTCCCGAGGCCCGAGCCCCGGTGCGTCGGCGCGATGGCGAGGTAGTAGATCCACCCGCGATGACCCTCGTGCCCCACCATCACCGTGCCGACGACCGTGTCGTCGGCGACGGCACCCAGGACCTGGGACGAGGCACCGGACACCGCCATCCGGAAGTCCGCGTGCGGGTCGTTCCACGGCCGGGTGAGGCCGCACGCGGACCAGAGGCGAGCCGCGGCATCGGCGTGGTCCAGGGTCAGGGGGAGGATCTGCATACCTCCATCCTGCCGGTGCTCAGTGCTGGACGGCGATGTCTCCGGTGCCGGTGCGGACGCTCACCCGCAGGAAGTCCTGGTCGTCCTCCGGGGCACCCACGCCGTCGATGTCGCGGCGCACCTCGCCGATGCCGCTGGACAGGTCGAGCCAGACGGGTATGCCTCGGGGCACCCGCACCTGGACGTCACCGGTGCCGGTGCGCACCGCGAGCTCGCCGCGGGCGTGGCCGACCTCGACGTCCCCGCTCCCGGTGGCGATGGTGGTGTCCTGGTGGCTCTCGGCGATGGAGATGTCCCCGCTGCCGGACCGGACCTCGAGCGGGTCGGGGCCGGTGGACCGGTCCACGACGATGTCGCCGGACCCGCTCGTGACCGAGCCCGCGGCGAGCTGCCCGACCCGGACGTCGCCGGACCCGGTCGCCGCGCGCAGGGCGCCGACCTCCTCGATCGACAGGTCGCCCGAGCCGGAGCGGACGGCGGCGGTCCCGCCGACGCCCTGCAGGACGACGTCGCCGTTCTTGGTGCTGGCCTTGAGCTCGGTGCCCCGCGGCAGATGGACCTCGACGTGGACCGGCTCGTGGCCGGTGCCGATCGAGAAGGCCCCGATCGACAGCGAGAAGCCTCGCCCGCCACCGTCCGGGCCGATGAGCGCCGGGATGTCGACGAGGACGCGGCCGCGCTGCGAGACCGCGGTGACCGGCTCGAAGTCCACCGGACGTGGGCAGGAGAGGGTCACCTCGGCCGTGCCGTCCGGCGCGTCGAAGAAGGTGGCGATGTCGCCGCTGTGGTTCTTCACCTCGAGGGCGACCAGGTCGTCCTCGGTGAAGGTGTAGGTGTGCGTGGTCTGGGTCGTGGTGTCCATGTGCAGTCCTCTCAGGCCCAGCCGGTGACCCGGCGGGAACGGTGGTGGGTGGCTCGGCGGTCGCGGTCGGTGGTGCTGGTGGTCCGGGTCGCGGCCCGGATGGTCTGGACGATCCAGGTGTTGAGCGACTGTCCGGCGTCCGCCGCACTGCGCTCCGCGCTCTGCTTCAGCGGGTCGGGCAGACGCAACGACACGCGCGCCAGCGTCCCGTCGCCGTCGTCGTCAGGACCGGCCTCCGCCTCGGGTGCGGCGGCCGGGGCGGTGGCGTCGACCTCGCCGCCCAGCGGCCGGATCTCGAGCACGGGGTCGCGGCCGTCCATCCGCAGCGTGACGACCGACTCCTCCAGCTGGGAGGTGATGGTGGCCGCGGCGTCGGACAGGGCCTGGACGATCGCCAGGCGGACCGCCGGCTCGATCGCGGGGGCGATTCGTCGCACGACGTCCTGCGTCGGCTCGTCGGCCAGAGCCGTCGCCCGGCCAAGGTCGTCGGCCACCGCGGTGAGGTAAGGCTGAAGTTCCATGACATCACTATGACACCATTGTGACGTCATACGCAAGCGGCCTGACGTCATACCCCGACCGGCCGCACACTTTGCGTCGACCGACGACCGCGCAGTCTGTGTCGACCGACCGCACACTGTGCGCGCAAACCGTGCGGCCGGTGCACGCAGACCGTGCGGTCGGTGCGCGCAGACCGTGCGGTCGGTGCGCGCAGACCGTGCGGCCGGTCGGGTTGCGGTGCGGCTCCCACGGGTCGCCCGGGCCAGTCGTTAGGGTGGCTGCGATGCTCGCCGAACTCCCGTGGGCCCTCGAGGCCGGGTTGAAGGCCGCCTGCGTGCTGGCGGCCTTCCTCACGCTGCCGTTGGCCCTCGGGCAGCTCGAGCACAAGCTGATGGGGCACATGCAGGGGCGGCTCGGGCCGATGGAGGCCGGGCCGCACGGGCTGGGCCAGCTGGTCGCGGACGGCATCAAGTTCGCCCAGAAGGAGGACGTGACGCCGGCCGCGGCCGACCGGCCGGTCTTCCGCCTCGCCCCGGCGGTCGCCCTCGTCCCCTACCTGGTGGCGCTGTCCGCGATCCCCGTCGCCGCGACCTGGGTCGCCGTCGACGTCCCGGCCAGCCTGCTCCTCGTGCTCGCCGTCACCAGCGTCGGCGTCATCGGCACGCTGATGGCCGGCTGGGGGTCGGGCAACAAGTACTCCCTGCTGGGCGGTCTCCGGGCAGGGGCACAGCTGGTGTCCTACGAGCTGCCGCTGGTCCTGGCCGCCGCGAGCGTGGCGATGGCGGCCGGCACCCTGTCGCTCACCGGGATCGTGCAGGAGTGGTCGTGGTGGTGGCTCGTCTGGCAGGCTCCCGCCGCCGCGGTCTTCCTCGCCGCCAGCGTGGCCGAGCTGCAGCGGACCCCCTTCGACGCGCCCGTCGCGGACTCCGAGATCGTCTTCGGCCCCCTGACCGAGTACACCGGGCTGCGCTTCGCGTTCTTCCTGCTCGCGGAGTATGCCGGGATGGTCCTCATGGCGCTGCTGTTCACCGTGCTCTTCCTCGGAGGATGGCGCGGACCCTGGGACGACGCCGGCGGAGGGGTCGTCGGCGTGCTGTGGACGCTGCTCAAGGCCACCGCGGTGGCGGTCGGCTTCCTCTGGCTGCGGGTGGCCTGGCCGCGGGTGCGGGAGGACCAGCTGCAGCGCTTCGCCTGGCTGGTGCTGCTGCCGCTCGCGCTGGTCCAGCTGGCGATCACCGGCGCCGGCGTGGTGGTCCTCGGATGAGCGGCGTCCGGGGGCTGCTGCGTGGCCTGGGCACCACCGCACGCACCCTGACCCGGCGGGCGCACACGGCCCAGTACCCGCATACCGAGCCCACGCTCCCCGAGCGCAGCCGTGGCGTCATCGCGCTGCTGGAGGAGAACTGCACCTCGTGCATGCTCTGCGCCCGCGAGTGCCCGGACTGGTGCATCACCATCGACTCGCACAAGGAGACCCTGCCGGCGCAGACCGAGGGCGGCCGGGAGCGCTCGCACAACGTGCTCGACCGGTTCGACATCGACTTCTCGCTCTGCATGTACTGCGGGATCTGCATCGAGGTATGCCCGTTCGACGCGCTCTTCTGGGCGCCCGACTTCGCCTACGCCGAGGGCGACATCCGCAACCTGCTCCACGACAAGGAGCGGCTCGGCACGTTCATGGCCTCGGTGCCGGAGAGCGCCCTGCCCACGGCGGAGGAGAAGGGGTGAGCGGCCTGGACGTCCTCTTCTGCGCCGTGGCCCTGGTGACCGCGGGGTCGGCGCTGCTCTCGGTCACCTCCCGGCAGGTGCTGCACGCCGCCCTCTGGCTGGTGGTGACCCTCGGCGGGCTGGCCGGGTGCTACCTCGTGCTGGGCGCCGAGCTCGTCGCGCTCGTGCAGCTGCTCGTCTACGTCGGCGCCGTGGTCGTGCTGGTGCTCTTCGCCCTCATGCTGACCCGCTCCGGGGGCGTGCCGGTCGTCACGACGGTGCCGCAGCGGGTGGCGGCAGGGCTGGTGGGCGCCGGCACCACCGTGGTGCTCGGAGGTGCCCTGCTGTCCGCCTTCGGGTGGCGCAGCGTGCCGGTGGACGGGGCGAGCAACGAGCAGGTGGCCGCCACCATCTTCGGCACGGACGTGTGGCCCTTCGAGCTGCTGTCGGTGCTCCTGCTCATCGCCCTGGTGGCGGCGGTGGCGGTGGCCCGCGCCCCGGTGGGCGGCCAGGACGACCCGAGCCAGCGACCCGACACCCCGCCGGAGATCGAGGCGGTCCAGGGAGACGCCTCGTGATCCGTCCCGCGCTGCCCTACCTGCTCGTCGCGCTGCTCGCCGGACTCGGCGCCTACGGCATCCTGGCCCGCCGCCACGCCGTGCTGGTGCTGATCGGGGTCGAGCTGCTGCTCGGCGCCGCCGGGCTGCTGCTGGTGACGGTCGCCCAGACGGGCGCCGGCGGCGACGCCGGCCCGGCCGTGCTGACCCTCTTCGTCATCACCATCGCCGCGGCCGAGGTCGTGGTCGCCCTCGCGGTCCTGCTTGCGCTCTACCGTGCGCGCGGGCACGTCGACCTGCACGCCGAGCTGGACGACCGGCCGCGTGGCGGGGAGGTGGGCGACCGTGCCTGACCTGCCCGATCTCGACTGGTCCGACCTGCAGCTCCCGGACGTGCCGCTGCCCGACCTGCCGATGCTCGACCTGTGGGGCGGTCCGGCGCACTGGGCCATCCTGGCGACCCTGCTGGCCGCGCTGGCGGGGCTGGGTCTCACCGGGCGCTCCAACCGGTTGGGGGCGTGGGTGGGGGTCGGCGGCGCCCTGACGGCCGTCGTCGCCACCCTGTGGCAGCTCTACACCCTCACCCAGATCCGGGGCTCCGAACGCGAGCTCGGCACCATCGGCGGGCTGGCTCTCGGCGAGCTGGAGGCGCCACTGCGGCTGCTCGTCAGCTGGCCGACGGCGCTGGTCGCGGTGACCGTCGCCGCCGTGGCGCTCGTGGTCCAGGGGTATGCCCGGTGGTACCTCTGGTACGACCCGCGCTACCGACCCTTCGCCGCGACGGTCTCGCTGTTCACCGCGGCCATGCTGCTGGTGGTCCACTCCGACGACCTGCTGCTCACGCTGGTCGGGTGGGAGGTGATGGGCTGGTGCTCCTACCTGCTGATCGGGCACCAGTCGACCCGCTCCGCAGCGGCGCGAGCCGCCGGCAAGGCGCTCCTGGTCACCCGCACCGCGGACATCGGCTTCGTCCTCGGGATCGTCGCGCTGGCGACCGGCGCCGGCACCACCCGCACGACCGAGGTGGTGGCGCACTGGTCCGACGTCGGGGCCTCACCCACGCTGACCACAGCGCTGTGCCTGCTCGTCGTCGGCGTCGCGGGCAAGTCCGCACTCTTCCCCTTCCAGGACTGGCTCCCCGACGCGATGGAGGGCCCCACCCCCGCCTCCGCCCTCATCCATGCCGCCACCATGGTCGCCGCAGGCACGGTGGTCCTCGCCCAGCTCTTCGACCTGCTCGTCCTGTCGGGCACCGCCAGGACCCTGCTGGCCGTGCTCGCGTGCGTGACGATGATCGGCGCCGCGGTCCTCGCCTTCGCGCAGGCCGACCTCAAGCGGCTGCTCGCCTGGTCCACGGTGAGCCAGGTCGCGCTGATGCTGGCGGTGCTCGCCGCCGCGACCACCGTCACCGGCCCGGACGCTGCCCTGCAGCACCTGGTCGCGCACGCGTGGTTCAAGGCGCTGCTCTTCCTCACGACGGGGTGGCTCGGTGTCCTGGTCGGGGGCACCGCGATGGCCGTGGTCACCTCCGGGGCGCGGCGCTACCGCGTGCTGCGGCACCGCTTCGGCTGGGGGCTGCTGGCGCTCGCCGGTGTCCCGCCGTTCGTCGGCTTCTTCTCCAAGGAGCTGATCCTCGGCACGGCCGAGGCCGGGTCCGCGGGTGCCGGGGGGATGGCATCGGTGCTCGTGCTCGCCTCGGTCGGCGCCTCGGCGCCGTTGACCGCGGCATACTGCATGCGCGCCTGGCTGGTGCTCAACCGGCCGACCGCGATCCAGGGCCATGCCGCGGCATACCACCCCGGACCGGTCGACCGGATCGACGACTTCTTCGACGAGCCGCAGATCGTGCAGGAGGCGGAGGGGGTCGAGCGGGCCGAGGCCGCGATCAGCTCCTCGGCCCGGATGGGCACGTCCTTCCTCATGCTGATGACGGTGCTGGGCGGGCTCGTCCTGCTGCTGCCGGTCTGGGGACCCCAGGTGCACCTCGACCTGCAGCTGACGCTCGCGACGCTGCTGCTCATGGCGGTGAGCGCGCTGCTGGTGCGGCTGGCGGCCGGTGGTGTGCGCACCCGCGACGCCGCCGCCCGCATCCCCGCCGCGGCGAGCCTGGCCGCCGAGCGGGGGCTCTACGCCGACACCGCCTACCGCGCCCTGGTCGCCACCCCGGTGCTGGCCCTGGCGCGGGCGGTCGCGTGGTTCGACGACCAGGTCCTGGACGCCTGGGTGCGGGGCGCCGGGGTGGGGGCCCGCCTGCTCGGCCGCGTGGGTGACCTGACCAGCCCGCGTCGTGCCACGCCTGCCCTGGCGCTGGTGCTGGCCGGTGTGGTCGTGCTGGCCGGGATCGGGGTGATGGTGCCGTGAGCGGGGTGCGTGCGGACCTGCTCGCCCTGGTCCCCGACCTGGGTGCCTGGTGGTATGCGCTCGCCCTGGCACCGTTGCTGCTGGCGGCGGCGATGCTGCTCGTCGTCGGGCAGTGGCCGACACGTCCGGGTCACCGGGTCGTCCACCGGACGTCGCTGGTCGCAGCCACGGTGAGCGCGATCGGGGTCGCCGGGGTCGCCGTCGACCGGCCGGTCGTCGAGATGAGCTGGATCCCCAGCCTCGGCGTGTGGTTCAGCCTGCGCCCGGACGGGCTGTCGGTCCCGCTGCTCCTGCTCACCGCCGTGGTGGGCGTCGTCGCCACCGCGCTCCACCTGCACCCCGACCGCGAGGTCCGGACCGTCGCGGTCGACCTGGAGGACAGCGACCCGACCGCGCCGATCCCGGTGGTGAAGGGGATCGACGTCCCGGGCCTGGCGACCTATCACGCCTGCCTGCAGCTGGTGCTCCTCGGTGCCCTGCTGGCCTTCCTGGCCGGCGACGCCCTGCTCTTCTTCGTCGGCTTCGAGCTGGTGCTGGTCCCCATGTGGATCCTCATCTCCCGCTACGGCGACCCGACCAGCGACCGCGACGGCGCCGCCGTGCGCTTCCTGCTGGTCACCGTCGTCGGCTCCTCGCTGGTGCTGCTCGGCATCCTCGCGGTCGCCACCGCCACCGGCAGCACCGACCTGCAGGTGTGGGCCGCCCAGGGCGGCAGCGCCCTGGGCAGGAGCTCACAGCTCGCCGTCGCCGCCGCCCTGCTGGTCGGCTTCGCGCTCAAGGTGCCGGTCTTCCCGCTGCACACCTGGCTGCCGTGGGTGCACGCCACCGCCCCCACCGCCGGGTCGGTGCTGCTGGCGGCGGTGCTGCTCAAGCTCGGCACCTACGGCATGGTCCGGCTGGTCGTCCCCGTGGTGCCCGAGGGGTTCACCGCCTGGGCGCCGCTGCTGGCCGGACTCGGTGTCACCGGCATCGTCTGGGCGTCGCTGGTGTGTCTGGTGGAGCGGGACCTCAAGCGGCTCATCGCCTGGTCCTCGATCGCCCACCTGGGCTTCGTCGTCCTGGGGATCGCGTCCGGGACGCAGGCCGGGCTGCAGGCCGCGCTCTTCGGCAACGTCGCGCACGGACTCATCTCGGCGCTGCTCTTCGTCGTGGTCGGCGGGCTCAAGCACAGGTGGGGCGGTGCGGACCTGTCGCACGGCCACGCCGCGCTGCGCGAGGTGACGCCGCACCTGGGGCTCGCGCTCGTCGTCGGGATGGCCGCCTCCAGCGGCCTGCCCGGCCTGGCCGGCTTCTGGGGCGAGATCGGCTCGGTGCTGGCGGCCTGGTCGCCCTCGCCCGACCGGCCCGACGGGTGGTTCCGCGGGTTCGCGGTGGTGGCCGCGGTCGGTGGCGCGCTGGCCGTCGCCTACACCGTCCGGGTGCTGCGCGAGGTGTGGTTCGGGGAGCGCCTCGAACCCCGCATACCCGACGCCGTCCTGACCGAGCGGACCGCACTGCGGCTGCTCGGGGTGCTGGTGCTGCTGCTCGGCCTGGTGCCGACGCTGCTGCTGTCGATCACCGCGCCGTTCGTCGAGGGGGTGCTGGTCCGGTGAGGCTCCAGCTCGACCTGGTGGCGGTGCTGCCCGTCCTGGCGCCCGTGCTGGCCGCCGTGCTCGTGCTCCTGGTCGATGTCGCGGTGCCCGGCCGGCGCTCGCCGCACCTCTGGCTCGGGGCGGCCGGCCTGCTGGGGGGCGCGGCCGCGGCCCTTCCCGGGGTGTGGCAGCCGGCGGGGGACACGAGACAGGGGCTGTGCCTGCCCGACGGCTGGTGCGCCTACGCCGCCGACGACCTGACCTCGATGCTGCAGCTCGGCGCCCTGCTCGGGGCTCTGGTGGTGCTCGTGCTGGCGTGGCCGGAGTGGTCCGCCGCCGGCTCCGGGGGAGGGGTGGAGCCCACCGGGCGGGCGCCCGTCGTCACCGCGCTGCTGCTGACCGCCACCGCCGGCGTGGTGGCGGTCCCGGCCGCGGGCGACCTGGGCTCGCTCCTCGTCTCGCTCGAGCTCGCTACCCTCCCCACCGTGGTGCTGGTGGCGCTCGTGCGGACCACCTGGGCCGCCCCACGCAGGGCGCGCGCGGTCGACGGGGCGGTGGCGCTGCTGACCACGTCCCTGGTCTCCTTCGGGCTGCTCGCCCTGGGTGCCGGCTTCTGGGCGGCGGCGACGGGCAGCACCCGGTTCGCCGGCGCGGCATCCGTGGACCACCCCGAGCTGCTCGTCCTCGCCGCGGTGCTGCTGGTCGCCGGGTTGGCCTTCAAGGTGTCCGCCGTGCCGTTCCACGCCTGGACCCCGATCACGTATGCCGCCGCGCCGCTGCCGGTGACGACCTACCTCGCGACCGTGTCGAAGGTGGCCGCGCTCGGCGGCCTGGTCGTCGTGGTCCGCGCGCTCGGCACGGTGGAGGGGACGACGCTCCTGGCGATCGCGCTGCTCGCCGCGGCCTCCATGACCGTGGGGAACCTCGTGGCGCTCACCCAGCAGGACGCGGTCCGGCTGCTGGCCTGGTCCACCGTCGCCCAGGCGGGCTGGGTGCTGCTCCCGCTGGCGACCCTGTCGTCGAGGGCGGCCAGCGCGGCGGGGTCCTATCTCGTGGTCTACCTCGTGGCCACGTTGCTCGCCTTCGTCGTGGTGGTCGCGGTGGCGGGGACCGTCCGCCACGGACCGGTCGAGGACCCCGCCGGTCCGGCAGCGGCCACCGCCCTGGCGGCGCACCGCGGGCTGCTGCGGGCGCGCCCGCTGCTCGCCGTCCCGCTGGGACTGGCGCTGCTGACCCTGGCGGGGCTGCCCCCGGCGGTCGCGGGCGTGGTGGCCAAGGTGGTGGCGCTGCGGCCGGTGCTGGGCGACGAGACGTGGTGGCTCGCCGTCGTCGCGGCGCTCAACGTGGCGCTGGGCATCGCGGTCTACCTGCGCTGGCTGGTCGTGCTGGCCTCCTCCGAGGGGTCGCCGCAGGGGGAGGGACCGGCGGCCGCCGCGGGCGCTGGGGGCGACACCGACGTCCGGACCACCGTCGAGGCGACGACGGGGCCCGCGGTCGACGTGCGCCTGTGGGTCCTCGTCGGGCTGCTCACCGCCCTGCTGGTCCTGGGCAGCATCGTGCCGCTCGGCACCATCTGACCTACGGCGCCTGCACCTGCGCGCCGAGTGGCCCAGTTGTGCGCCCGATCAGGCCCCGTATGCCGACCGGAGTGGGCCACTGGGTACCTCCCAGTCACCCAGGCCGGCGTGGCTGCTCGAGATCGGCGACGCGGGCCGTGGCCCGCGTGCTACCCGCCGCCAGCTCTACCGAGAGGTTGGCCGTCCAGTGCGCCGTGAACGACTGGACCTCCTGCAGCCCTTCGAGCCGTGCGAGACGTGCCTCGAGGTCGTGGGTGTGAGTCATCGGTCCATCGTGTCTAGGGGTCCGACAGGCATACCTCGGGAACACCGGCCCGACACCCCGTCGTTGACCTGGCATGCACAAGCACTACAACGGGCTGAAGACGACGTTCCTCTTCGGCGCCATCTGGGCGATCTTCCTCGGGATGGGAGCCCTGCTCGGCGGCAACTGGATCTGGATCTTCGCCGTCTTCGGGCTGGCGACGACCGCCTACAGCTACTGGAACTCGGACAAGCTGGCGATCCGTGCCATGCGCGCCCGGCCGGTCACCCGCGAGCAGCAGCCGGCGATGTACCGCATCGTCGAGGAGCTGTCCGAGCAGGCGGGCAAGCCGATGCCGCGCCTCTACGTCAGCCCGACCGCGGCGCCCAACGCCTTCGCCACCGGCCGCAACCCGGACAACGCCGCGGTGTGCTGCACCGAGGGCATACTCCACCTGCTCGACGAGCGGGAGCTGCGCGGTGTCCTCGGTCACGAGCTGATGCACGTCTACAACCGCGACATCCTGACCAGCTCGATCGCGGCCGGCATCGCCGGCGTCATCACCTCGGTCGCCCAGATGGCGCTCTTCTTCGGCGGGAGCCGGGAGAACGGCGGCAACCCGCTGGCCATGCTCGCCATGGCGCTGCTGGCGCCGTTCGCCGCGACCGTGGTGCAGCTGGCGATCAGCAGGACGCGGGAGTACGACGCGGACGAGGACGGGGCCCAGCTCACGGGTGACCCGCTCGCGCTGGCTTCCGCGCTGCGCAAGCTGGAGGCGGGCACCGCCCGCGCCCCGCTGGCGCCCGAGCGGCAGGTGGTCAACGCCAGCCACATGATGATCGCCAACCCGTTCCGCGCCCGTGACGTCACCAAGATGTTCGCCACCCACCCGCCGATGGACCAGCGGATCTCCCGGCTGGAGCAGATGGCCCGGGGCAGCCAGCCCGGCATCGAGCGCCTCTGACCCAGCCCAACCTCGCCCAGCCGTGAGGCCGTCAGCGCTCGACGGGCTCGCCGCGCACCGCCCGCGCGGGTGGCCGTGCGCCCCGGATGCTCGCCACCATGTCCACCACCCGGCGGGTCGCGCGCACGTCGTGGGCGCGGAACACCGCCGTCCCGAGCCAGGCGGCCACGGCGGTCGCGGCGAGGGTGCCCTCCAACCGGTCGTCCGCCTCGAGGTCGAGGGTCTCGCCGACGAAGTCCTTGCGGGACAGCGCCTGCAGCACGGGGTGGCCCAGCGCCGCCACGTCGGCGGTGTGCCTCAGCGTCGTCAGCGAGTGCCGGGTCGTCTTGCCGAAGTCCAGGGTCGGGTCCACCAGCACCCGCTCGGCCGGCACACCGGCGTCCACCGCCACCTGCGCGCCCCGCGCGAGCACGGCCACGACGTCGCGGACCACGGCGAGCTCGTCGTCCCCCTCGGCGTCGGCATACCGCACCGAGACCGGGTCGGTGCGCGGCGGGAGCCCACCGGTGTGCGAGACCACGACTCCCGCCCCGATCCGCGCCGCGGTCCGCACCAGCTCGGGGTCGTGACCGGCCCAGGTGTCGTTGACCAGGTCCACGAGCCCGTCCGCCGCCCGCGCCACCTCGCTGCGCCAGGTGTCCAGCGACAGCACCAGGTCCGGGTATGCGCGGCGGGCCGCCTCCAGGAAGGGGAGGACCCGGTCGATCTCCTCGGCGGCGTCGACCGACTCACCCTCCTGGCCGGCCCGGACCCCACCCACGTCCACGATGTCGGCCCCCTCGGCCACCGCGGTCCGCAGCGTCGTCAGCGCGTCCTCGAGGGTGGCGTGCCGGTTCCCGGACCAGAAGGAGTCACGCGTGCGGTTGACGATCGCCATCACCGCGGGTCGGCCGGCGTCGAAGCGCTGGCCGCGCAGCACCAGGGCCGGGGGGTCGGGGAGCTGGAGGGGGACGACGGCGGGGGTCACGCCCGCCATCGTCCCACCTGCCGGGTCACTCCCAGGAGATCCAGTCGATCGCCTCGTCGGCCACCGCCATCACCGGATAGCTCATCCCGTCGGCGGTCGTGAGCCTCCAGGTCGGGACCTCCATGCTGCCGGCCTCGGTGTAGATGCTGGCCTGCACGAGCTTGGCACCGGTGACCTCCTTGTCCTTGAGCAGCAGCGGGAGCCTCATGCCGTCCTCGATCTCCGGGGTCGGCGGCAGGTCGGGCTCGATGAACCGCACCCCGCTGCCCGAGGTGTCCTCCTCGAGGTCCTCCGGGAGCTGGACGCCGTAGTGCATCGAGAACACGTCGTCCTGGTAGCGCTGCACGGCCTCGACCGGTGAGATCACGGGGTAGTCCCCGATCGAGACCATCTCGCCGATGCCGGCGTTGGCGTCCAGGACGACGCCGGACGGGCCGACGCGGACGAACAGGTGCAGGGGTCCGTAGGCGCCACCGGGGGGAGCTCCCTCGACGTAGACCTCCGTGGACGACGGGTCCATCTCGTCCACCCGGAAGGTGTAGCCCTCGAGGGACAGCCCGGCCCGGGTGAGGAAGTCGACGGCTGCCGTGCGGGCCTCCTCCTGCGTGGGGCGGGGGCCGGTCAGCTCGGTGCAGTCGGCCGCGGACGGCAGCGGGGTGTCGGCGCCGAACGTCTCCTGCCAGAACTCGGTGAAGAACTCCTCGTCGGCCTCGATCATGGTGAGCGTGTCGCCGCACTCGGAGGAGGAGAAGAAGTCGGAGTAGGTCAGCTGCAGCCCTCCGCCCTCGTTCGTCGCGATGATGAAGCGCCCTGTCTCCGCGTCGGCGATGCCCTCGCCCTCGGGGAGGAACTCCACGTCGTTCGGGATCGGCACGCCCTGCAGGTCCAGCGCCCCTGCCCACGCCTCCACGAAGGCTGCCGGGTCCTCGTCGCTGCGCAGCACCCGGACCTGGCCGGTGGACCGCTCGTCGGAGAGGTCGGGCCCGGGGACCAGGCGCACCGGACCGGGGTCGTAGGGCTCCGGGGCCGACTCGCTGCCCGAGCTCTCCACCGAGGCGGAGGCGCCCATCTCTGCGCTCACACCGGCCTCGACGCCGCCACCGGCCGGCGCGAGCAGCCCGCCCTGGTCCGCGACGAGGAGGGTGTCGGTCGATCGCTGGGCCCCGAGGACATACCCTCCCGCGCCGATGGCGAGCGCGGCGATGCAGGCCGCGGCCACCCAGGGTGCCCGGATCACCGGGTCGCGCAGCAGGTCGTCGACCTGTGCGGTCGAGTCGCCGCGCTGGCTCGCCGGTGCCCGGTGCGCGATGAGGGAGCGCAGCCGACCGAGGTCGGGGTGCGATCCCGTCGCCGGGTCGCTGCGCTGCAGCCGGTGCAGGGCCTCGTCGTCGTGCTGGACCATGATCGGTCTCCTTCGGGAGCGGTGGGCGTCGTGGTGGCCGGGGCGGTGCCGGGCCAGGTCAGTGGTCGTGCTCCCACGCCTCGCGCAGCCGGGCGCGGGCACGGGAGAGGGCGGCGGCCGCGCCGCCCCGGGTGAGGCCGAGCGCCTGGGCCAGGCCGTTGCCGTCCAACCCCTCCCAGGCGTGCAGCATGAGGATCGACCGGTCCCGCGTGCTGAGGCGGCTCATGGCCCGGCGCACCTCGTCGTCCGCCATGACCAGGTCGGCCGGGTCGACGCTGCGCACGTGCTGCCTCCCGTCCTCCTGGTAGTCGGAGAGGAGGGTCAGCGTGGGTCTGCGCCGATGGTTGGCCAGGACGTAGGCGGAGGTGCGGTAGAGCCACGGGAGCTCGAACCCGGCGGGGATCTTCTCCCGGCGCCGCCACGCGGTCGCGAAGACCTCGGCGGCGAGGTCCTCGACGTCGCTGGCAGGAGCGCGTCGCACGAAGTACCGGTGGACCTGCGTCGCGTGCTGGGCGAAGAAGGCGTCGAACCAGGTGGTGTCCCGGGGATCCCCCGGGCTTCCCGTGTCCGGCTCGTCACCGGCGAGGCGTAGCGGCATCGCTCCTCCTGCGGTGCATGGGCGGACCCTGCTGGCCCGTCACCTGCACTATGTCGGTCCCGACGCCCCTGTTGCACGGACGGGGCGGACAGCAGAACGGGCACCGGTCTCCCGGTGCCCGTTCTCGGTGGGTGGCAGGTGCAGGATTCGAACCTGCGTAGGCATACGCCGACGGATTTACAGTCCGCTTCCATTGGCCGCTCGGACAACCTGCCAGTGCGCGAAGCGCGGGTGACATGCTAACAGTCACACCCCCGGTGGTCCGAACCCGCGAGAGGGCCGCCACCGACCACGACACAGGAGGTATGCCCATGGCCGACTCGTCCTTCGACATCGTCAGCAAGGTCGATCACCAGGAGGTCGCGAACGCCGTCAACCAGGCCGCCAAGGAGATCGGCAACCGCTACGACTTCCGCGGCGTCGGGGCCCGGGTGGAGCTGTCCGGCGAGAGCATCTCGATGGCCGCCAACAGCGAGGAGCGCTGCAAGGCGGTGCTCGACGTGCTGCAGACCAAGCTGGTCAAGCGAGGCGTCTCCCTGAAGCACCTGGACTACACGCACGACGGTGAGCCGTATGCCTCGGGCAAGGAGTTCCGGCTCGAGGCCGCCCTCAAGAGCGGGATCTCCTCCGAGAACGCCAAGAAGATCGGCAAGATCATCCGGGACGAGGGACCGAAAGGCGTCAAGGCCCAGATCCAGGGGGACGAGCTGCGGGTGACGTCGAAGTCGCGGGACGACCTGCAGGCCGTGCAGCGGCTGCTCAAGGAGAAGGACCTCGACGTCGCGCTGCAGTTCACCAACTACCGCTGATGCCCAGCGTCCACGTCGGCACGACGATCGGGCGCGACCCGGCGGCGGTCTACGACTATGCCGCCGACCCGCAGCATCTCCCTGCCTGGGCGGCCGGTCTGGCGGAGGGCGAGGTCGTGGACGAAGGCGGTTCCGTGGTCGTGCACTCGCCCATGGGGCGGGTCCGGGTCCGCTTCGCGCCGCGCAACGGCCTCGGCGTGCTGGACCACGAGGTCACGCTGCCCTCCGGTGAGACGGTGCTGAACCCGATGCGGGTGCTGCCCCACCCCGAGGGTGCCGAGGTGGTGTTCACGGTGCGCCAGCGGGACGTCTCCGACGAGGACTTCCACCGTGACGTCGCGGCCGTGGAGGCCGACCTGGAGCGTCTGCGCGCGGTGCTGGAGGGCTGAGCGGCGACGCCGGGCGCGCCCCCGGGGGGCACCGACGACAGGTGCACAGTGCCGACCGCTGGAATTCGACCGTGCTTTTCGTCGCCATGGCGACGAAAAGCACGGTCGAATTCGGGCGAGGGTGGGGGAGGTGCCGAGAAGGAGGCCGGCGGAGGGCGACGGTGCGGTCAGCGCTCGGCGTGCCGGAGCGTGACCCAGGCGGTCAGCGCGGCCGCCGCCACGAGCACCGCACCCGCCGTGCTCGTGACCCCGACGCCCGCGTCGAAGGCGGTGCGGGCCGCCTCGAGCAGCGCCGGGTCCCCGGTCCGCTCCGCCGCGGCGACGGCGCCGCCCAGGGTCTCCCGCGCGGCCGTGGCCGAGCCCGGGTCGGTGCCGGCAGGGATGACGAGCGAGGACCGGTAGACCGCGGTGAGCAGTCCGCCCAGCACGGTGGTGCCGAGGACGGCACCGAACTCGTATGCCGTCTCGCTCACCGCGGAGGCCGCGCCGGCCTTCGCCGGAGGGACGGCGGTGAGGATCTGGTCGTTCGAGATCGTCTCGGCGGCGCCGATGCCCAGACCGAGCAGGGCGAAGGCGAGCGCGATGTGCGGGACCGTGATGGTGGCTCCGGACGCGGCGAGCAGCGCGTAGGCGGCGAACGAGAAGGACAGGCCGCCCACGACCGCGAGGGCCGGCCGCACGTGCCTCACCACCCGCACCACGAGCAGCCCGGCGGCGATCATGGCGACCACCCCGGGGACGAGCACGAGCGAGGCCTCGAGCGCGGGCATACCCTCGACCAGCTGCAGGTGCTGGGTGACGAAGAAGAGGAAGCCGGTCAGCGCGACGATGCTCAGCAGGTTGACCGCCAGGGCGCCGGAGAAGGCCGGGACCGCGAAGAGGTGGACATCCAGCATCGGGTCGACCGCCCGGCGCATGCGGCGGACGAAACCCGCACCGGCGAGCACGGCAGCCACGAGGACGGCGAGGGCGACCGCGTCCACGCCGTCCACCGCCACGTGCTTGACCGCCCAGGCGATGCCGCCCAGAGCCACCATGGACAGCGCCATGCCGACCACGTCGATTTGGCCGGGCGCCGGGTCCCGGGACTCGCGGATGAGGAACGGGCCGAGGACGAGCAGGGGCACCAGGATCGGGACGGCCACGAGGAAGACCGCGCCCCAGTGGAAGTGCGCCAGCAGGACGCCGCCCACCACCGGGCCCAGGGCCGAGCCGACGGAGAAGGCGGTGGCCCAGATCGCGATGGCGAGCCGGCGCTGGGTCCGGTCCAGGAACATCGAGCGGAGCAGCGACAGGGTGGCCGGCATGAGGGTGGCACCGAAGATCCCCAGGCCCACCCGGGCCAGGAGGAGCAGCTCGGCGGTCGGGGCGAACGCGGCCAGGGCCGAGACCCCGGCGAAACCGGTCGCGCCGACGAGCAGGATGCGGCGCCGGCCGACCCGGTCCCCGACCGTCCCCATCGTCACCAGCAGCGTCGCCAGCACCAACGGGTAGGCGTCGATCAGCCACAGCTGCTGGGCGGCGGAGGGGGAGAGAACCTGCGCGATCTGCGGCAGGGCGAAGTTGAGCACCGTGGTGTCGATCGAGATGAGGAGCACGGGCAGCATGAGCACGGCCAGGCCGGCCCAGTCACGGCGGGTGGCCCGGGGTGCCGCGTCGCGCGTCAGGAGAGGAGTGGTCGTCACCGCAGAAACTATACCGTCTGGACGGTTTAGTTTCAACCGCTAGGATGGGGCCCATGGCCAAGGGTGAACAGACGCGGTCCCGCCTGCTCGACGCCTTCGAGGACCTCGTCATCGAGCACGGGGAGCGAGCGGGGACGCTGGCCGCCACGGCCGACGAGGCGGGCGTCTCCAAGGGCGGGCTGCTCTACCACTTCGGGTCCAAGGACGCCCTCGTGCAAGGGCTGGCCGAGCGGCTCGAGGTCTTCGCGGCGGAGGAGGAGCGGCGGCTGTCTTCCCTGCCCGACGTCCTGGAGGTCTTCCTGCGCGAGTCGGTCGCGGCCAACCAACCCTTCGACCGGACCTACCTCGCGCTGCTCAAGCTCGGGCAGCTGGACGAGCACCATGCGGCACGGGAGGCACTGGCCCGGCTCGACGACCACTTCCTCGCCGCCCTGACCCAGGCGCTCGGCGACCCCGACCTGGCGCTGCTCGTGCTCCGGGTGAGCGACGGCATCTACGTGCGCACCGCGCTGGGTGGCAGCGACGCGCTGCCCGCCGACTCCGTCGACCGGCTCCTGGCCCTGCTCGCCACCCTGCCGCGCTAGCCGGGGAGCGCGCCCGTCCGACCGGTCAACGACATCTTGTCGGAAGTCCCGCGCAGGTCTACTCTGAGAAGCGCAGTGCGCCGGTGGGCGACGCACCCGGATGTGCGTGAAGGCAGGGATCACCATGCGTGCCATGATCCGTTCGATCGTCGCGATGGCCATCGTCCTCGGCGGGCTGGTCCTGGGGCCACCGGTCTCCGCCGCACCGCCACGCGTGCAGGTGAACATCGCCGGGGTGGCCGACCTCGGCTTCATGGACTTCGTGGACGTCCCCGTCAGCTACCGGTGCGACCCGGGAGTCCTCGACGCCCAGATCACCTGGACCTGGGCCCAGGGCGAGGACACCTGGACCGAGACCTTCGGCTCGCTGACCTGCGACGGGACGCTGCAGCGCACCGCCTACCCCATGTACGACCGGTCGCCCGGCTGGAGCACCGCCACCGCCACGCTGACCGGGCACCGCGCGGGCGGGACGGCGGTCGAGGTCACCAGGACCCAGCAGGTGTGGCTGCGGCCCGCGGTCAAGGTGCGTCCGATCTGGCCGGTCGTCCTCCAGGGTGACGGCAGCCTCCGGGTGACCCTCGAGCTGCGCTGCCGGACCGTGTGGGATCCCGCCAGCGTGACGGTCGACGCCAGCCAGGGCAGCACCACCTCCCAGTTCCACGTGGACTACCTCAACTCCCCGGTCGACCCCGGCTTCGTGTGCGACGGCTCCCCGCACCGTGTCCCCTTCACGGTCCCGGCGCCGGAGGTGGGTCACTTCACGTCCGGGCGGGTGGGGCTCGAGGTCGAGTTCGGTGCCGACTGGAACGAGCACGGTGGGCCCTACGACTACGCACGATGGGCCGGCGACGTGAAGGTGGTCCGGCGCTGAGCTGCCGACGCCCGTCGCCGCGGTAGCGGCGGCGCCCTGGGCATACCATCGGTGCCCATGGCCAGCACCGTGACCGACCAGAGGCTGCCCACGCGACCGGAGCGGATGGGGCGGCTGCCCTACACCCGCCAGCACACCCGGGTCCTGCTGGGCTCGGGCGCGGGGTGGGCGCTGGACGCGATGGACGTCGGCCTGATCTCGTTCGTCGGTCTGGCCATCGCCACCCAGTGGGAGCTCACGCCCACGGAGCAGTCCTGGCTGCTGTCGATCGGGTTCGTGGGCATGGCACTCGGGGCGACCTTCGGCGGGATGCTGGCCGACCGCTACGGCCGGCGCACCGTCTTCGCCCTGACCCTGCTCGTCTACGGCCTGGCGACCGGTGCCTCGGCGCTGGTCAACGGTCTGGCCGTGCTCCTCGTGCTCCGCTTCCTCGTGGGCATCGGGCTGGGTGCCGAGCTGCCCGTCGCCTCGACCCTGGTGAGCGAGCTGTCGCCCACCAGGATCCGCGGCCGCCTGGTGGTGATCCTGGAGTCCTTCTGGGCGGTGGGCTGGATCCTCGCCGCCCTCATCGGCTACTTCGTCGTGCCGACCTCGGACGCCGGCTGGCGCTGGGCCTTCGCCGTGGGGCTGATCCCGGCGGTGTATGCCGTCGTCATCCGGTGGGGGATGCCCGAGTCGCCGCTGTTCCTGGAGCGTCGCGGCCGGGAGGACGAGGCGGAGCAGGTGGTGCGGTCGTTCGAGGAGTCCGCCGGGCTGCCGCACGAGCAGAGCCGGCCGTTGCCGGCCGCCCCGGCAAAGACCCCCGGTGCGCTGTGGTCCGCGGCCTATCGCGTCCGCACCGCCGGCATCTGGCTGGTGTGGTTCTGCGTCAACTTCTCCTACTACGGCGCCTTCATCTGGCTGCCCACCCTGCTCTACGCCCAGGGCTTCGACCTGGTGCGCTCGTTCGGGTACACGCTGGTCATCACGCTCGCGCAGCTCCCGGGGTATGCCGTCGCCGCCGTGCTGGTGGAGGTCTGGGGCCGCCGGGCGACGCTGGCGACCTTCCTCCTCGGGTCCGCGGTGTCCGCCGTCTTCTTCGGGATCTCGGGGGAGGTGTGGCAGATCATCGCGGCCGGCTGCGCCATGTCGTTCTTCAACCTCGGTGCCTGGGGTGCGCTGTATGCCGTCACCCCGGAGATCTACCCCACGAGCGTGCGCGCCAGCGGAGCCGGGGCGGCGGCGGGCTTCGGGCGGATCGCCTCGATCGCGGCGCCGCTGCTGGTGCCGGCGATCCTGGCCGCCTGGGGCAACGCGGTCCTGTTCGTCATCTTCGGGGCGGCCTTCGTCGTCGGGGCGCTCGCGGCATACCTGCTGCTGCCCGAGCAGACGGGTGACGCCCTGGAGATGTCCTGACCACCCCCGTTGCATAGGTATGCTGAAGGACGCATGGCTACACAGCGTCGTGTGGTCATGTTTGGCCGACCGGGCGCACGCCACCCGACCTCCCCACCCCTAGGATGACCCGCATGACTGAGCTGTCCACGAACCAGGCCTACATCGACCTCGAGGACAAGGTCGCCGCCCACAACTACAGCCCGCTGCCGGTCGTCGTCGAGCACGCCGACGGCATCCACGTGACGGACGTCGAGGGCAACACCTACATCGACGCGCTCTCGGGCTACTCGGCCCTCAACTTCGGGCACCGTCACCCCGGGCTGGTCCAGGCGGCCAAGGACCAGCTGGACCGGTCCACGCTCACCTCGCGCGCGTTCCACAACGACCAGCTCGGGCCCTTCTGCGAGGCCCTGGCCCAGCTCGTCGGCAAGGACATGATCCTGCCGATGAACACCGGGGCCGAGGCGGTCGAGACGGCGCTGAAGATCGCCCGGAAGTGGGCATACCAGGTCAAGGGCGTGCCGGAGGGCCAGGCCGAGATCGTCGTCATGGACGGCAACTTCCACGGCCGCACGACCACGATCATCTCCTTCTCCGACGACCCCGAGGCGCACGACCACTACGGTCCCTACACGCCCGGCTTCGTCTCGGTGCCCTACGGCGACCTCGCCGCGATCGAGGCCGCGATCACCGACAGCACCGCCGCCGTGCTGGTCGAGCCGATCCAGGGCGAGCAGGGCGTGATGATCCCCAAGGAGGGGTTCCTGCCCGGTCTGCGCGAGCTGTGCACGAGCAAGAACGTGCTGATGATCGCCGACGAGATCCAGTCCGGCCTGGGTCGCACCGGCACCTCCCTCGCCTGCGAGTACGAGGGCGTCGAGGCCGACATGTACACCCTCGGCAAGGCCCTGGGGGGCGGCATCGTCCCGGTCTCCGCGGTCGCCGCGGATGCCGAGGTCATGAATGTCATCACCCCGGGCACGCACGGCTCGACCTTCGGCGGCAACCCGCTCGCCGCCGCGGTCGGCAAGGCGGTCGTGGACATGCTCGCGACCGGCGAGCACCAGGCGCACGCCAAGGAGCTGGAGACCGTCTTCGCCGACGAGCTCGGCCGGCTGGTCGGCAGCGGCGCGGAGGCGGTCCGGGTGCGCGGCCTGTGGGCCGGCATCGACATCGACCCGAGCCTGATGACCGGCAAGGAGGCGTGCAAGGCGCTGGCGAAGAAGGGTGTGCTGGCCAAGGACACGCACGGCTCCACCATCCGGCTGGCCCCGCCGCTCACGATCACCGAGGACGAGCTGCGGCAGGTGACCGACGCGCTCGCCGCGGTGCTGGCCGAGGCACGCGGCTGAGCGCGACCCTCCTGGGGGCCGGTGCGGGCGCCGTCGCGCTGCTCGGACTGGTCCTCCCCGGCCTGCTTCTCACGTATGCCGGGCACCGGCTCCGGCGCGGACGTCGCGACGCGGACACGCGGGGCGCGGCGGTGGGTGGCCTGGTGACGCTGGCCGTGCCGGTCGTCGGGCTGGCCCTGCTCAGCTCCGGCACCGGCCCGGTGCCCCGAGCCGTCGCGGTGGGCCTGCTGCTGCTGGCGGCGTGGCCGGGTCTGGTCATGCTGGGACTGCTGGTGCTCCGCCGCTGGCTGACCCGCGGCCGGGCCGCGGCGGGATCGGGCGCCGTCATCGTGCTGGGCACCCCGGTGCCCGACGGCGAGGTGGGGGAGGAGCTCGCCGCACGGCTGCGCGGCGGGCTCGCGGCGCTCGCCGCTCTTCCGGTGCCGACCGCCGCGGCCGCCGCGCTCGTGCTCACCGGCGGCCGGGGTGGCAAGGGGCGACCCGCGGAGGCGGTCGCGATGGAGTCCTGGGTCCGGAGGGAGGACCCGACCGCGCCGGTGGTGCTCGAGGACCGCGCGACCACGACCGAGGAGAACCTGCTGCTCTCGACCGCGCTGCTCGAGCAGCGCGGGGCGGCCCCGCCCTACGCGGTGGTGACCAGCGCCTACCACGCCGCGCGGACCCGCCTGCTCGTCGCCCGCCACCGGTTGCCGTTGCGCGTCGTGGGCGTGGTGGTGCCGATGGAGTTCGCGCCCGGCGCCTACCTGCGCGAGCTGCTCATCGTGCTCAAGCAGTGGCGCCGGCCGCACGCCGCCGCTGCCCTGGTGATCCTCCTGAGCGCGGTGCTCGCCGGGCTCGCCGTCCGCTGAGCGGGCGCGCACCTCCTGGTGCGGAACGGTGTGTCACATCCGTCGCCAGGGCGACCGATGTGACACACCGTTCCTGCACATCCGACCTCCCGCTTCGGCCCCGTTGTGCTGTGCTGCTGCCATGGACGCGTTGACGACGGCTCTGACGGATCAGCTGGACCGGCACTGGCGTGGGCAGGCCCGACCTCGCCTCGAGGGGCTCACCGACGAGGAGTACCTCTGGGAGCCGGTGGCCGGCGCATGGAGCGTGCGGCCGCGGGAGTCGGTCTCCCCTCCCACGGCGGACGCCCGGGTCGGAGGAGGCGTGTGGTTGCTGGACGACTACGACCCTGCGCACGCCGAGCCGGACCCGGCGCCGGTGACCACGATCGCGTGGCGGTTGGCTCATCTGACCGTGCAGGTCCTGGGCTCGCGCGCCGCAGCCCTGTTCGACGGCCCCGCCTGCTCGGAGGAGACGTGGAGGTATGCCGGGAGCGCCGCGGAGGCGCTGGACCAGCTGGACACCGCGTATGCCGCTTGGACCGACGGCGTGCGGGGTCTGGACGAGCCGGCCCTCCGCCGACCGACCGGCTCGCCCGACGGGCCGTGGGCGGAGCGGTCGATGCTGACCCTGGTGCTGCACGTCAACCGCGAGGTCATCCATCACCTGTCCGAGGTGGCGCTGCTCCGCGACCTGCGGGTGGACCGGGCGCACTGAGACGCGCTCCCTTGCCATGTGCCTTAGTTGTGTGGTTCACTACTTGAGTAACTAACCAACGAGGAGGTGCGAGCGTGATCGAGGACGGGCGGCCGATCTTCGTGCAGATCGCGGAGGGCATCGAGGCCTCGATCATCGACGGGAGCCTGTCCGAGGAGGAGCGCGCTCCGTCGACCAACGAGCTCGCGGCCTTCCACCGGATCAACCCGGCCACGGCGGCCAAGGGCATCAACGCGCTGGTCGACGACGGGGTGCTCTACAAGCGTCGCGGCGTCGGGATGTTCGTCGCCGACGGAGCCCGCGCCGCACTGCTGGCCCGGCGACGCCAGGCCTTCGCCGCCGCCTACGTCGATCCGCTCCTCGCCGAGGCGCGACGTCTGGGGCTCGGTCCCGACGACGTGGCCGGCCTCATCTCCGAGCGCACCGCAGGGACCACACGGAAGGAGCCGAGCTGATGAGTTCGGTCATCGAGGTGCAGAACCTCACCAAGAGATACCGGGAGACGACCGCGCTGGACGACGTGTCCTTCACGATCGAGAAGGACACGATCTACGGCCTGCTCGGGCGCAACGGCGCGGGCAAGACCACGGCGATGTCCATCCTGACCGCCCAGAACTTCGCCACCTCCGGCCAGGTCCGGGTCTTCGGCGCGACGCCCTTCGAGAACCCGTCCGTCCTCTCCCGGATGTGCTTCGTCAGGGAGAGCCAGAAGTACCCGGACGACGCCACCGGGCGGCACGCCCTCCGGATGGCCAGACTCTTCTTCCCCCGCTGGGACGACGACTTCGCGACCCAGCTCATCGAGGAGTTCGCGCTGCCGGTGGACCGCCGGATCAAGAAGCTCTCCCGCGGCCAGCTCTCGGCCGTCGGCGTCATCATCGGGCTGGCGTCCCGGGCCGAGATCACCTTCTTCGACGAGCCCTACCTCGGCCTGGACGCGGTGGCGCGGCAGCTGTTCTACGACCGGCTGCTGCAGGACTACGCCGACCACCCCCGGACCGTCGTGCTCTCCAGCCACCTCATCGACGAGGTCGCGCCGCTGCTGGAGCGGGTCCTGGTCATCGAGCAAGGGCAGATCCTGCTCGACGAGGACACCGACGCGCTGCGCGGCCGGGCCGCCGCCGTCGTCGGTGACTCGGCAGCGGTGGAGGGCTTCGTCGCCGGGCGTGAGGTGATTTACACCGAGAGCCTGGGGCGGGTGACCTCGGCCACCGTCCTGGGCGGGCTCTCCGAGCAGGACCGGCAGCGGCTCGTCGCGGCCGACCTCGACGTCGCCCCCGTGTCCCTGCAGCAGCTGGTCGTCCGCCTCACCCGACGGGCCGCCGAGTCCGCCCCGAAGCACAAGGAGCTCGTGCCATGAACCGCACCCTGTCCGTCGTCCGCCTGCAGCTGGTCAACAAGCAGACCTACCTCTGGGTGCCGCTGCTTGTGCTGGGCGGCGCCCTCCTCATCACCATGGTGATCTTCGCCCTCCTCCCCGTCGAGGGGATCGTGGGCGGAGGGGCGCAGGCCCCGATGTGGTACTTCCTCGTCGTGGGCGTGCAGTCGCTCACGCTGACCTTCCCCTTCTCCCAGGCGCTGAGCGTGACCCGTCGCGAGTTCTACCTCGGCACCATGCTCACCGCGCTGCTCGCCTCCACCGCGTTGGCCGTGATCTACGTCCTGGGCGGGCTTTTGGAGGGCGCCACCGGCGGCTTCGGCACCGGCAGCATCTTCTTCCAGGTGCCGGGCGTCTGGGACGAGGGCTGGGCCGGAGCGGGCCTGGTCTACCTCGTGCTGTCCTTCGCCTTCTTCCAGGTGGGCTTCTTCTGCGCCACGATCTACAAGCGCTTCGGCGCGATGGTCCTGACCACCGGGCTGATCCTGCTCGCCCTGCTCCTCCTCGCCGGGGTCTGGCTGGTCACCCGGCTCGAGGCCTGGGGCCGGTTCTGGGGCTGGGTCGCGGAGACCGGCGTGCTCGGTCTGACGCTGTGGAGCCTGCCCCTGCTGGCCGTCCTCGCGCTGGTGTCCTACGCCTCGCTGCGCCTCGCGCTGCCGTAGCCGTAGCCGTCGGCCAGTGCGACTCCGTGCCGGTCAGCCCGCCTCGAGCCGTCGCCGCACCTCCTCCAGGTGCGCGATGAGCTCGGGCGGGTCCAGCACCCGCACCGGGCACCCGAGCAGCACCAGCTCGGCCGCGAGGTAGTCCAGCGACTCGCCGCCGGTGACCAGCTCGCACCACCCGTCCTCGAGCTCGGTGACCTCCCCGGCCAGCGGGGAGACCCGGTCGGCGAGGTCGCGCACCGGCATCTGCACGTGGGCGGTCGCGACCCAGCGATAGGGCGAGCGGGTCACCGACCGGGTGATGTATGCCGCAGGGTCCGGGACCTCCCGGGGCGCGCTGCGCAGGGTGCCGACGGTGAGGCCCTGCACCCGGTCCAGCCGGAAGCTGCGCCAGTCGTCGCGGTCCAGGTCGAAGGCGAGGAGGTACCACCGGTGGCTCACCGCCACCAGGGCCGCCGGCTCGACGCGTCGGGTCGACTCCTCACCCCCGCGGGCGACGTAGCGCAGCGTCGTCCGCAGCCGGTCCCGGCAGGCGCGGGACGCGGCCATGAGGACCTCCGGGTCGACCACCGCGGCGGCGGTCCCGACGGTGACGGTCGTGTCGTGGATCGCCCTTACCTGCTCACGTGCCCGGCTGGGCAGCACCTGGTCGAGCTTGGCCAGCGTGCGCACGGCCGCCTCGCTCACGCCGGCGACCGTGCCCCCTGCGGCCAGCCGCAGGCATACCGCCACCGCGACCGCCTCGTCCTCGTCCAGCAGCAGCGGAGGCAGCGACCCGCCGGAGCCGAGCTGGTAGCCCCCACCCACCCCGCTGCTGGCCCGCACCGGGTAGCCGAGCTCACGCAGCCGCTCGATGTCCCGCCGGATGCTGCGGGTGGTCACCCCGAGCCGGTCCGCCAGCTCCTGCGAGCTCCACAGGGCGCGCGTCTGGAAGAGGCCGAGCAGGCGCAGCACCCGGGTCGTGGGATCGGTCATGCGCTCACTCTGGCACGGGTCGAGGACATGAGGAGTACCTCTGGGAGCCGGTGCCCGGCACCTGGAACGCGCGGCGACGTGGGGACACGCCGCCGCCGTCGGTGACGGCGCGCGCCGGCGGTGGGGAGTGGCAGCTGGACTGGGCCCACCCCGAGCCCGAGCCCGCACCGGTGACCTCGATCGCCTGGCGGCTCGGGCACGTCATCGTCGGGGTCCTCGGTGCCAGGGCGCACAGCCACTTCGGCGGACCCGAGGCGGACATCCTCCAGTGGGACTACGCCGGGACCGCCCAGCAGGCGCTGGACCAGCTCGACGCGGCGTATGCCGCCTGGTCGGACGGGGTGCGCGCGCTCGACGACGAGGGGCTGCGCCGGGCGGTGGGGCCGGCGGAGGGCCCGTGGGCGGAGTCCCCGATGCTCACCCTGGTCCTGCACATCAACCGGGAGGCCATCCACCACCTGGCCGAGGTCGCCCTGCTGCGGGACCTGTGGGCCAACGGTCTGCGGTGACGGCACGCCGGGACCGGCACGCTGCCGTCGCCGCACGCCCCGCGTGAGGCTCAGCCGTCGACGCCCGGGGTCCAGGTCGCGGCGGTCTCCTCGAGCAGCATCTGCGAGTTCAGCCACGCCTCGGGTATGCCCATGCCCTCCACCAGCTCCAGCGCGTGCGGCGCCAGCTCGGTGCAGAGGTTGTTGATCTGGGTCACCACGGCCTTCGCGCGCCCGGCGGACATGCGGTTGTGCGCCTGGAACCAGCCGGAGTCCGCGTCGATCGAGGTCAGCGCATGCAGCGTGCACAGCTGCTCCAGCAGGCCCCGCACCTCCTCGTCCTCGCACGCCTCGATGCCGGCCACGAAGGCCTCCAGCACGATGCGGTCCATGTGCGTGCGGGCGGCCAGCAGCACGTGGTCCTGGGCCGAGTTGAAGGCCTCGAAGGAGTCCTGGTCGTCGGCCCGGCGGCGCAGGCGGGTGGCCAGCGTCTCCAGCACGTGCCGCTCCCGGTCGGCGAACATCGCGAGGTGCCAGCCGCGGTCCAGCAGCGTCTCGTCCTCGCCCTTGCGGGCGGCGGCGGAGCGCAACCGCTCGACGAGCGGGCGGGCCGCCGTGGCCTCGACGAACTGCCCGCCGAAGGCCCGCGCGGCGAACTGCACCATGCCGCGCATGTCCAGGTCGCCCCACATCTCCTTGTAGCCGCTCAGCAGGCCCTTGGCGACCAGTTGCAGCAGCACCGTGTTGTCACCCTCGAAGGTGGCGAAGACGTCCGCGTCGCCCCGCAGCACGGTGAGGCCGTTCTCGGCCATGTAGCCCGCGCCGCCGCACGCCTCGCGGCACATTTGGACGGTGTCGTTGCCGAACCTGGTCATCACCGCCTTCAGCCCGGCGGCCCGGGTCTCCAGCTCGCGCTGCGCCTCCTGGTCCTTGGTCGGCATCTCGTGCAGCTCCTGCAGCCGCTCGACCAGCTCGTTGACGGCGAACCGGTGCGCGTAGGCGGTGGCGATGGCCGGGATCAGCTTGCGCTGGTGCGCGAGGTAGTCGAGCAGCACCACGTCCCCGTCGTGCCCCGGGGCGCTGAACTGCCGCCGGCGCAGGGCATACCGGGTCGCGATCGAGAGCGCTTTCCGCGAGGCGGTCGCGGCACCCGCGGCCACGCAGATCCGACCCCGCACCAGCGTCCCCAGCATGGTGAAGAAGCGCTTGTTGTCGCTGTCGATGTCGGAGACGTAGCGACCCTCGTCGTCGATGCCGCCGTAGCGGTCGAGCAGGTGGCTGCGCGGGACCCGCACCTGGTCGAAGGTGATGGTGCCGTTGTCGACGCCGGCCAGGCCACCCTTGGCGCCGTTGTCACCCAGCGTCACACCCGGCAGCGGTGTCCCGTCCGCGTCCCGGAGGGGCACGAGCACGACGTGCACGCCGTGCGACTCGTCGCCGACGACCAGCTGGCCGTAGACCGCGGCGACGTGCGCGTCCTGCGCCGCAGCGCCGATGTAGGTCTTGGTGGCGGACGGGGTGGGGGAGTGCACGACGATCTCGTCGGTCTCCGCGTCATAGGTATGCGTGGTCTCCAGCGACGCCACGTCCGACCCGTGACCGAACTCGGTCATGGCGTAGCAGCCGACCTGCTCCAGCGCGAGGTTCGGGGTGAGGAAGGTCTCGTGGTGCCACGCGTTGCCGAGGGCGGTCACGGCACCGCCGTAGAGCCCGAAGTGGACCCCGGACTTCACCGTGAGCGACAGGTCGCCGTGGGCCGTCATCTCGAAGTCGACGCAGGACCGGCCCACGTCGTCCAGGCCGCCGACGGTCTTCGGGAAGCCGCTGCCGGCCATGCCGTACCGCACCAGGCTGCGCATGGCCTCGTTGGTCCACTCGCGGGCCTGCGCCATGGTGAGCGAGGCGTCGCGGACCATCACCTCCGTGGGGACGGTGGCGCGGGCGAGATCGCGCACCGGGCCGTAGCTGCCGCCCGTGGCGTCCCGCAGCCGGTCGCCGAGATCGCTGAGCTGCTCGGTCGAGTGCGGCGCGCTGGCCTCCTGCGCGGCCGCCGCCGGCATGGTCACGTCGGTCGACGGCTCGGGCACGTGGGTCTGCTGGGTGGACGTCGTCATGAGGGGCTCTCTCCTGCGAGTGCGGGTCGGATCAGCTCGATCACGGCGTGCGTGGCGTCGTCGACGCTGACGCTCGTCGGGCTGGTGAGGAAGTGGTCGGCGGTGGCCCGGACCAGGCCGACGATGCCGTGTCCCCAGGCCGGGGCCAGCAGGGCCGCCTCGTCGGACCGGCCGGTCTCGGTGAGGTGGTCGTGGATCGCGCCGGTGAGCTGCTCGCTGACGCGGTCGGTGATCCGGTGCACCGGGTCGTCGGGGTCGCCCTCCGTCGTCTCCAACGGCCGGGTCATCACGAAGCGGTAGATCTCGGGGTCGCGCTCCACGAGCGAGAGGTAGGAGTGCACCATCGCGCCGATCCTGGTGAGGACGTCCGGGCCGTGCTGCGAGGCGGCGCCGAGGTCTCCCAGCACCGTCTCGTCGACGGCCTCGACCACCGCGCCGTAGAGGCCGGCCTTGTCGCCCAGGTGGCGGTAGAGCACCGTCTTGCTGGTGCCGGCCTGCGCGGCGATCTCGTCCATCCCGACGCCGGCACCGTGCCGGCGGATCGCCTTGAGGGCGGCCTCCACCAGCTGCCGACGACGCTTGGTCCGGTGCGCCTCCCAGCGGGCGTCGCGCCCGTCCCGGAGGCCGGCGCGAGGACCCCGACGAGGCTCGGTCTTGATCGTCATGCCCTCCACAGTACCGCGTACGTCGTGTATCGGCTACAGTCGGTATCGGATAGTTCGCGATCGCGCTCACAGGAGACCTCCCGATGCCAGACCAGCTCACCGATGCCGTCATCCTCGGCGGCAACCGCATCCCGTTCGGCAAGGCCGGTGGTGCCTATGCCCATGCCTCCAACCAGGCGATGCTCACCGCGACCCTGGACGGGCTCGTGGCCAGGTTCGGCCTGGCCGGTGAGCGCGTGGGGGAGGTCGCCGCCGGCGCGGTGCTCAAGCACGCCCGGGACTTCAACCTGACGAGGGAGGCCGTGCTCGGGTCGGCCCTGTCGGCCAGCACCCCGGCCTACGACCTGCAGCAGGCCTGCGGGACCGGCCTGGAGACCGTGATCCAGGTCGCCAACAAGATCCGGCTCGGCCAGATCGACTCGGGCGTCGCCGGCGGGGTGGACTCCGCGAGCGACGCGCCGATCGCGGTCGGTGAGGGCCTGCGCAAGGCGCTGCTCGGCGCGAGCCGCGCCCGCACCCCGATGGCCCGCGCCAAGGCGTTGGCGGCCATCCGGCCCGGTGACCTCGCGCCCGAGACGCCGCGCAACGCCGAGCCGCGCACCGGCCTGTCCATGGGGGAGCACCAGGCCGTGACCGCGCGGGAGTGGGGCATCAGCCGCGAGGCCCAGGACGAGCTCGCCGCCGCCAGCCACCACAACCTGGCCCGGGCGTGGGACGAGGGCTTCTTCGACGACCTGGCCACCGGCTTCCTGCGGTTGTCGCGCGACGAGGGCCTGCGCCCCGACACCTCGGTCGAGAAGCTGGCCTCGCTGTCGCCCGTCTTCGGCAAGGGCGAGGGGGCGACCATGACCGCCGGCAACTCCACTCCGCTGTCCGACGGGGCGGCCCTGGTCCTGCTCGGCACCCCCGAGTGGGCGGCGGAGCACCGGCTCCCCGCCCTGGCGCGCATCGTGGACGCCGAGGTCGCCGCCGTCGACTACGTCTCCGGAGGGGAGGGCCTGCTCATGGCGCCGGCATATGCCGTGCCCCGGCTGCTCGCCCGTCAGGGGCTCACCCTGGCGGACTTCGACCGCTTCGAGATCCACGAGGCGTTCGCCTCGACGGTGCTGGCCACGATGGCTGCCTGGGAGTCGGAGGAGTTCTGTCGCGACCGGCTGGGCCTGGACGCGCCGCTCGGGTCGGTCGACCGGAGCAAGCTGAACGTCAACGGCTCCTCGCTGGCGGCCGGTCACCCGTTCGCCGCCACCGGTGGGCGCATCGTCGCCTCGCTGGCCAAGATGCTGCACGAGATCGGCCCGGGCTCACGCGGTCTGGTCTCGATCTGCGCAGCCGGTGGTCAGGGCGTGGTGGCGGTCGTGGAAGGGTGCTGACATGGCAGACCTGATGCAGATGCTGACCACGAACCCCCTCGCCAGGCAGCTCGGTGTCCCTCAGCCCACCCGCCTGCGGCGCGGACGGGAGCTGCCCTCGGCGCCCGTCGCCCTCGGCTCCGCCGGCGGGGGCCGGATCGCCGGGCATACCCTCGAGCTGCTCGGTGTCCCCAGCCGGGAGGCGCTGGTCGACACCCCCGACACCCGGGTCACCGAGACCGACGACGACGGGCGCAGCCGGGAGGTCCCCGAGCGCTACCCGAGCGCGATCGGGGCACTGGTCGTCGACGCCACGGCCGCGACCTCGATCTCGGACCTGGAGACGGTGCGCGGGCTGCTCCGACCGGCCATGAGAGGGCTCGAGTCGTCCGGCCGCGTGGTGCTGCTGGGGGTCGAGCCCGAGACCGCCGGGGCGCCCACCGCCGTCGCCACCCAGCAGGCGCTGGAGGGGATCGTCCGCAGCGTGGGCAAGGAGCTGCGCGGCGGGGCCACGGCCAACCTGGTCCGCGTGGACCTGCTCACCGGCGAGCCCACCTCACCGCAGGAGCTGGCCTCCACCCTGTCCTTCCTGCTCGAGGGCCGCTCGGCATACGTGTCCGGGCAGGTCCTGCACGTCGGCCACGCCGGCACCACCCCGGAGGAGACGGTCGCACGACCGTTCGAGGGTCGGATCGTCGTCGTCACCGGCGCCGGGCGCGGCATCGGGGCCGGCATCGCCCGGACCTTCGCCCGGGACGGCGCCCTCGTGGTCGCCGTCGACGTGCCCGCCGGGGGACAGGGCCTGGCCGAGGTCGCCAACAGCATCGGAGGCACCGCGCTGCAGCTGGACATCACCGCGGTCGACGCCGGCCGCCGGATCGCCGGCCACGTGGCCCAGCGCTTCGGTGACGCCGCGCGGATCCACGCCATCGTGCACAACGCGGGCATCACGCGGGACAAGCTGCTCGCGAACACGGACGAGGAGCGCTGGGGCAGCGTCCTCGAGGTCAACCTGGCCGCGCAGATCCGGATGAACGAGGAGCTGCTCACCCCCGATCTCCCCGGCGGGCTCGACGAGGGCGGCCGGATCATCGGGGTCGCCTCCACCTCGGGCATCGCCGGCAACCGCGGCCAGGCCAACTACGCGGCCTCCAAGGCCGGCGTCATCGGGCTGGTCCGGGCGATGGGGGCCGATCCCCGGCTCACCGGGCGGGGCATCACCGTCAACGCCGTCGCCCCTGGCTTCATCGAGACCGAGATGACCGGGAAGATGCCGCTGGCGACGCGTGAGGTGGCCCGGCGGATCAACAGCCTCCAGCAGGGTGGCAGGCCGGTCGACGTCGCGGAGACGATCGGCTACTTCGCGGACCCGGCCAGCTCCGCCGTCACCGGACAGGTGCTGCGGGTCTGCGGCCAGAGCCAGATCGGAGCATGAGCGTGTCACCGCGACCGGACACCCCGGATGTCCCGTCCGACGTCGAGGTGGAGCTGCTCACCGAGGCGCCCAGCATCGCCGCGGCCTTCGCCACCGGCGTGGCCACCGGGCTGCGCCGCCCGGGTGCGCGTGGCGAGCTGCCCGGCCGACGGCTGGTGCTGACCGGCGTCACGCAGGACGTCGCCAGGCTGGCCGACTTCTGCCGGGTCACCGGCGGGCTGATCGAGGACACGGTGCCCGCCACCTGGCTGCACGTCCTCACCTTCCCGCTCCAGGTGCGGCTGATGGCCTCCCGCGACTTCCCCTTCCCGATGCTCGGGATGGTGCACGTCGCCAACGAGATGCGGGTGCACCGTCCGGTGCGGGTGGACGAGGAGCTGACGCTCTCGTCCTGGGCCGAGAACCTCGCGCCCCACCGCAGGGGCAGCACGGTGGACGTCGTCGGCGAGGCCCGGGTGAGGGACGAGGTCGTCTGGGAGGGTCGCAGCACCTATCTCGTGCGCGGTGACACCTCGCCGGGGACGTCGGCGGCGACCGAGGACCCCGGGGCCGCCGAGCCGGTTGCCGGGGACCGAGCCGGGGACGACGCGTCGCCGGCCCGGCAGATCGCGCTGTGGCGGGTGCCCACGGACCAGGGTCGCGCCTACGCCAGGGTGGCGGGGGACGCCAACCCGATCCACCTCTCCGCCCTGTCCGCCAAGGCCTTCGGCTTCCCCCGGGCGATCGCGCACGGGATGTGGACGCACGCCAAGGTGCTGGCCGCGCTCCAGCGCCGGCTCCCGCAGCGGTACGAGGTGACCGTGGCTTTCGCGAAGCCGATCCTGCTGCCCTCGGTCATCGTGCTCCGGGGCACCGGGGCACCGGGCCCGGGATCCTTCGCGGTGACCAACCGGGACGCCTCCAGGGTGCACCTGTCCATGCAGGTCACGGACCTGGGCTGAGCGCGCCCCGGAGGGCTCCTGCTCGTTTTGGAATCGTCCGACGGCCTCGTGTAAAGTTGCATCTCGCTGCCTGCGGGCCACACGGTTGCGCAGGGCCCACAGCCCGCCCCTATAGCTCAGTCGGTAGAGCGTTTCCATGGTAAGGAAAAGGTCAACGGTTCGATTCCGTTTGGGGGCTCTGGTGAGCCGGTTCGCCGGACGCCGCGAGGCGGAGTAGCTCAGCTGGTTAGAGCGCACGACTCATAATCGTGAGGTCGCGGGATCGAGCCCCGCCTCCGCTACCACGTACCTCGCAGGTACGGACCGCAGAAGCTAGAGATCCACACCCGAGAGCAGGTTGCACCGTGGCTAAGTCCACCGACGTTCGCCCCAAGATCACCATGGCGTGCACGGAGTGCAAGGAGCGCAACTACATCACCAAGAAGAACCGTCGGAACAACCCCGACCGGCTCGACATGGCGAAGTTCTGCCCGCGCTGCGGCAAGCACACCGCGCACCGCGAGACCCGCTGACGCACCGCCGCCAGCCACGACCAGGCCGTCACCCCCAGGGGTGGCGGCCTTCGTCATCCCCGCCCCAACGGGAGTGACCACGGGATAGCACAACCCTCATCGGCATACTTCCCGATGAAGCTTGTGCTAACCCGACGTTGGTCCGGGATGGGGGCGCGGATCGCTAGGGTGAGCGGTATGCCCGTCAACCCTGACTACGCCGGTCGGGCCTACCCGCCGGCGGGACCGTACGACATCACCCGCGAGCAGATCGCGGCCTTCGCCGACGCCGTCGGCGCCACCGGTGCGGCGCACCGCGACCCCGAGGCCGCTCGGGCGCTCGGGCACGCGGACGTGGTGGCTCCTCCGACCTTCGCGGTGCGGCTGGCCCAGCAGTGCGAGGCCCAGCTGGTGCAGGACCCCGGCGCCGGCATCGACTTCTCCCGCGTCGTCCACGGCCAGGAGGGCTTCACCCACCACCGGCCGATCGTCGCCGGAGACGTGCTCACCGGCACGCTGCACGTGGACACCATGCGCGAGGCCGGCGGTCACGGCATGGTCGCCACCCGGGTGGAGCTGGCGGACACCGCGGGCGAGCCGGTCACCACGGTGACCTCGACCATCGTCGTCCGGGGGGCGGGCCGGTGAGCGGGCTGAGCCGCACGGTGAGCGTCGACCGCGACCGTCTGGTGGCGTATGCCGACGCCTCCGGCGACCAGAACCCCATCCACCGGGACGCCGAGGTCGCCCGGTCGGTGGGCCTGCCGGACGTCATCGCGCACGGCATGTGGACGATGGGCGCAGCGCTGGAGCTGGTCACCGACTACGTGGGCGGGGACCCCGGCCGCGTCCTGTCCTGCCAGACCCGCTTCACCGGCATGGTCGTCGTGCCCGAGGGCCGCTCCGTCGAGGTGCTGGTCGAGGGCGAGGTCACCAAGACCGACGAGCAGGCCGGCACCGAGACCCTCCAGCTCACGGCCACCTGCGCCGGCGAGAAGGTGCTCGGTCGGTGCCAGGCCGTGGTGCGGCGGGCGGGGACCGACGCGTGAGCCGACCGACGTCCGGGACGGCCGACGGGGCCACGGCGGACACGGCGCGACCGCTGGCCGAGCTGACGACCATGCGCGTGGGTGGACCCCCGCGACGGATGGTCACCGCGACCACCGAGGCCGAGCTGATCGAGGCCGTCCGGGAGGTCGACGACGCGGGGGAGCCGCTGCTCGTCGTCGGCGGTGGCTCGAACCTCGTGGTGGCCGACGAGGGCTTCCCAGGGACGGTGGTCCTGGTCCGGACCCGCGGGGTCGAGGTGCCGCACGACTCGGCCTGCGGTGGGGTGAGCGCCACGATCGCGGCCGGCGAGACCTGGGACGACGTCGTCGCCCACGCGTGCGAGCAGGGATGGTCCGGCATCGAGGCGCTCTCCGGCATCCCGGGCGCGACCGGTGCGACACCGGTCCAGAACGTCGGCGCCTACGGCCAGGAGGTCGCGCAGACCATCGCCAGCGTCCGGGTCTGGGACCGGGTCGAGAGCCGGATCCGCACGATGTTCGCGGCCGACCTCGACTTCTCCTACCGGCACTCCGTCCTCAAGGAGTCGATGGTCGGCGCGGGCGCCGCCCCGGGCGCGGTGACCCCGCGCCACGTCGTGCTCAGCGTCACCTTCTCGCTGCGCCCCACCGAGCTCTCCCAGCCGATCGGGTATGCCGCGCTCGCCGACGGGCTCGGGGTCGAGCTGGGGGAGCGGGTGCCGTTGGCGCAGGCGCGGGCCGCGGTGGTGGAGCAGCGGGCGCGCCGCGGGATGGTGCTCGACCCGGAGGACCACGACACCTGGTCCTGCGGGTCGTTCTTCACGAACCCGATCATGCCGCGCGAGCAGCTCCAGGAGGTCCGCGCCAGGGCCGAGCACAGCATCGGCCAGGACCGTCGGTCGGCGATCCCCCCGAGCTATCCCACGGACACCGAGGAGCTGGTCAAGACCTCTGCGGCCTGGCTCATCGAGCACGCCGGCTTCACCAAGGGCTACGCCACCCGGGCGGGCCGCCCCGCCGGGCTCTCGACCAAGCACACCCTCGCGCTGACCAACCGCGGCGCGGCGACGGCGCAGGACGTCGTGACCCTCGCCCGGGAGGTCCGTGACGGGGTCGAGCAGACCTTCGGGATCCGCCTGGTCAACGAGCCGGTGCTGGTCGGCCTGAGCCTCTAGGCGGGCTCGACTCAGCGTTCGCGGACCCCCGCGGCCACGGCGTCGGCGACGGCCTCGAGGTAGGACGCCGGGAGGTCGTCCTGCCCGAGGACGGCGGCCCAGTAGGGCACCATCTCGCGGAAGTAGTGGTGCCCGTGGCCGCCGGGCGTCGACACCGAGAGCGGCATGTCCATCCCGATCTGCCAGAAGGACACCCAGGGCTGCCAGGTGAGGGCGGCCGGCACGTCGCGCCCGGCGCGCTCGCGCATCCAGTCCGGCTCGTGCCACAGCAGGGTCGGGTCCCACCAGACGATGGGGTCCGAGGCGTGCTGGGCATACACCACCCGCGGCTCCTCCCAGGCGACGTAGGGGCCGCCGTAGAAGTCCTGACCCAGCTCCGCGGGGCGGGTGACGAAGCGCACGTGCCGCCCGTTGTCGACCACCGGGGCGATCTGCGGTGAGCCCGGCTGACGACCCGCGGTCAGCTCGCTCCACACCGGGGTGAACGACGGGGTGCCGGACCACAGCGCGCCGTCCACCCGGTCGAGCATGTCCTGCGCCGAGGAGAAGGCCCCCTGGCCGCCATAGGACCCGAGGGACTCCCCACTCACCACGACCCGCGGCCGCCGGCCCTCCGGCAGCGCCTCGACCCGCGCCTCGACCGCCTCGAACAGCGCACGTCCCGCCTCGGGAGGAGAGTCCCGGTCCGTGGCGTAGGCCAGGGCGGAGGAGAAGAAGGAGTACTGCATGGACACGGTGGCGACGTCCCCACCGGTGAGGTACTCCAGCGACGCGACCGACCACTCCTGCACGTAGCCGGTCCCGGTGGAGGTGATGACGTGCACCACGGAGCGGTCGAGGGCGGCGGTGCGGTCGATCTCCCTCATCACCGCGGCCACCGCCGCCTCGATCGTGTCGTTGTCCTGCTTCCCGGCATACAGCCGGATCGGCTCACGCGCCTGCGCCCCCGTCACCCGCGCGATGTCCGCCGCCCGCGGACCGTCGGCGACCATCGCCTGCCCGTCCCGCCCCAGGTCGGCCCAGGCCTGGGTGGACTGCGGGCTGCCCGACCGCTCGGCCTGGCTGGGCGCCACCCGCCCCTGCGGCGTCTCGGCGTTGAGCCGGGCGGCCGACCCCAGCGCCGCGTTGACCGCCTGCCGGTAGACCAGCCCCTCGCTCACCCAGACGATGCCGACGAGCAGCAGCACCGCCGCGACGGTGGAGGCCACCACCCCCGGCAGCCACCGTCGGCCCAGCCGTGCCAGCTGCTTCCACAGCGAGCCCACCAGCCGCACGCCCAGGACCAGCAGCACACCGAGCCCCAGACCTCCCGCCACCCCCACGGCCATCCCGGCGTTGCCACCGGTGTCGAGCCCCACGAGGTCGGCGTTGCTGGCCTGCTGGCGCACGCTCCACCACCACACGACCCCGCTGACCCCGACCAGCAGCACGTCCCAGGCCACGGTCAGCACCCGCTCGGCCCGCGGGCTCACCCGGACCTGCAGGCCGATCAGCCGGGCGAGCAGCCCGCTCACCCGCCCGAGGAGCGAGCCCACCAGGTAGCCGTAGGCGATGCTGAAGCCGACACCGACCGTGGTCATCCACCACGTCCGCGGCAGCAGGCTCGGGCTGAGGGCGACCCACAGCATGACCAGCCCGAGGGTGAAGCCGAGCTGGGACACCCGGCCGAAGAGCCACTCGCGACCCGGGCGCACCGTGCGGGGATAGAGCAGCACGGTCGGGGCGGCGTCCACGCCCCCAATCTAGGACCGGGCACCCCCGGCGGGCGGCCCGCCCCGGCGTGCGCGACGATGACGGTATGCGCGCAGTCCAGCTGTCCCTGCTCGTCGCCTCCGCCCTGGCGCTCGCCGCCTGCGGCACCGACACGAACGGCTCCGGTGGCGCCGATCCGTCGAGCTCGCCGGACGGAGGAGGTGAGGAGGTCTTCGCCTCCGGGATCGTCATGCAGTCCTCCGCGGACGCCCCGGTCGAGTTCTGCGTCGGCCCCATCGCCGAGTCCTACCCACCGCAGTGCACCGGCCCGGAGCTGGCCGGGGCCTTCTCCTGGGACGACGTCGAGGTGCAGACCGAGGGGGAGGTGCGGTGGACCGACACCACCTACTACGGCGTGGGCACCTTCGACCCGGACCAGGGGGAGCGGGGCACCTTCTCGCTCACCCAGCCGCTCGGCACCGAGGAGCCCGAGGGGTATGCCCGGCTCTCGACCGGGTAGTCAGCCGGTCGGCACGGCGTGCAGCCAGCCGTCGACGTCGCCCAGCAGGGCGCGCTTGACCTCGGCCGGTGCGGTCGATCCCTCGATCGAGCTGCGCGCCAGGTGGGCCAGGGCGGCGTCGTCCAACCTGTGGTCGACCCGGGCGGAGACGTACTGGTCGGCCAGCCGGTTGCCGAACAGCAACGGGTCGTCGGCGCCCAGTGCCACCCTCGCGCCCACCTCCAGCAGCCGCGGCAGCGGCACCGCGGCCAGGGACGGGTAGACGCCGAGCGCGACGTTGCTCCCGGGGCATACCTCGAGGGTCACCTGCTCGTCCACGACGCGCCCCAGCACCGCCTCGTCCTCCACCGCGCGGATGCCGTGACCCAGCCGGTCGGGGAGCAGGTGGTCCAGGGCGACCTGGACGTGGTCGGCGCCGAGCAGCTCGCCGGCGTGCGGCACGCTGGCCAGCCCGGCCTTCGCGGCGATCCGGAAGGCGGGCTCGAAGTCGCCGGTCCAGCCGCGGCGTTCGTCGTTGGAGAGCCCGAAGCCGACGACCGCCCCGGCCCCCTCCCCGGCGTGCCTGGCGGCCAGCCGGGCCAGGGCCCGGGCATCCAGCGGGTGCTTCATCCGGGAGGCGGCGACCACGACCGCGACCTGGGTGCCGGTGGCCTCGCTGGCGGCGCGGGCCTCGTCCAGCACGATCTCCAGGGCCGGTGTCAGGCCCCCGAGGAACGGGGCGTAGGACGTCGGGTCCACCTGGATCTCGAGCCAGCGCGACCCCTCGGCCGCGTCGTCCTCCGCGGCCTCCCGGACGATGCGGCGCATGTCCTCCTCGTCCCGGACGACGGCGCGGGCGGCGTCGTAGAGCCGCTGGAAGCGGAACCACCCCCGCTCGTCCCGTCCGGACAGCTCCGGCGGCCACCGCGTCGTCAGGGCGTGGGGCAGCCGCAGGTGGTGCTTGGCGGCCAGGTCCCGGACCGTCTCGATCCGCATCGAGCCGGTGAAGTGCAGGTGCAGGTGGGCCTTGGGCAGCGCGAGCAGCGAGCGGGTCCCCTCGGGCATCCACCCAGCCTAACCAGGGGGTTATCCCCCTGGGGAGAGGCGGCACCGTCTCACTACAGTCGGCCCTGTGACCGTGATCCAGACCCGAGGGCTGACCAAGCGCTACGGCTCCGGCGCGCCTCCGGCGCTGGCCGATCTCACCGTCGACGTCGCCGACGGGGTGACCGGCCTGGTCGGTGCCAACGGTGCGGGCAAGTCGACGCTGATCAAGCTCCTGCTCGGCCTGCTGGCACCGACCTCCGGCAGCGGGAGCGTGCTGGGTCACGACATCACCGCGGGTGGTGAGGCGATCCGACGGGCGGTGGGCTACATGCCCGAGCACGACTGCCTGCCGCCGGACATGCGCTGCATCGACTTCGTCGTGCACATGGGGAGGGTCTCCGGGCTGCCGGCCGCCGCGGCGCGCGAGCGGGCCGCCGACGTGCTCCGTCACGTGGGGCTGGCCGAGGAGCGCTACCGCCTGATGGGTGGCTACTCCACCGGCATGAAGCAGCGCGCCAAGCTGGCCCAGGCCCTCGTCCACGACCCGCAGCTGGTGCTGCTGGACGAGCCCACCAACGGCCTGGACCCGGCGGCCCGGGACGACATGCTGGCGCTGGTCCAGCGGATCGGCCACGACTTCGGCATACCGGTCCTGGTCACCTCGCACCTGCTCGGCGAGCTGGAGCGGGTCAGCGACCACGTGATCGTCCTGGACGCCGGTCGGCTGCTGCGCTCGGAGGAGACGCAGGCCTTCCTCGCCGACACCGGGGTGGTGCTGGTCGAGGTGATCGGTGCGGCCGACGCGCAGCAGCGGATGGGGGAGGCCCTGGCCGCCCGGGGCCTGGTCTCCCGGCCGCGCGGCAGCCTCATCGAGATCGACCCGGTGACGCTGCCCGACGACGCCGACGGCGAGGCGGCCACGCGGGCGCACGACCAGCTGCGCGACGTCGTGCGCGACACCGCGGCGGACCTCGGGGTCGGCCTGGTGCGGGTGCAGGCGCAGACCGGCCGGCTCGAGGACGTCTTCCGCGAGGAGGTGCCGGCATGAGCGCACCGGCCGAACGCACCGGGGTGATCCACGACATCGGCTACCGCCGGTATGCCGGTGCCCGGATGAGCAGCGCCGGCATCGCCGGGTCGCTGCTCGCCTCGGGGGTGCTCGCGGTCTTCGGCTTCGGACGCTCGGGCAAGGCCAAGATCCTGCCCTTCGTCCTGCTCGGCATGACCATGGTCCCCGCGGTCGTCATGGTGGGGATCATGAGCTTCATCGGGCTGGACGCCGGGCTGCTCAACTACGCGAGCTACAACGCGGGCAGCTCGTTCCTGGTCGTGCTGTTCGTGGCGGCGCAGGCGCCGGTGCTGTTCAGCCGGGACCTGCGCTCCGGCGTGATCAGCCTCTACCTCGCCCGACCGCTGGGGGCGAGCGCCTTCGCGCTCATCCGATGGGCCTCGCTCGTGCTGGCCATCCTCGCCTTCGTGCTCACCCCGCTGCTGGTGCTCTTCATCGGTGGGCTCTCCGCCGGTGCGTCCTTCACCGAGGAGCTGCCCCGCGTCGCCTGGGCGCTGGCCGGGGCGGTCGTCCTCGCGCTGCTGGTGGCGACGGTGGCCGCGCTGGTCTCGTCCTGGACGCTGCGGCGGGGCCTGGCGATCGCCGGCACGATCATGGTGCTGCTGGTCGGGCTGGGGGTCACCGTGGCGCTGAAGGAGACGCTCTTCTTCGAGGGCATGGACACCGCCGCGCACTGGGTCTCGCTGCTGTCGCCCTTCGCGCTCGTCGACGCCGTCACCGCGGTGCTGGGGGGCACGGACGCGCAGATCACCAGCGCGCCGGAGTCGGTGGCCACCGGGTGGCTCCTCGTCTCGACCGCGCTCGCGCTGATGGCCGTGGGTCTGCTCCTGCTCATCCGTCGCTACCGCAGCAAGGGGGCGTGATGACCGACCTGACCCTGACCGACGTCTCGCGCTGGTACGGCAACGTGGTCGCCGTCAACGACGTCACCATGACGATCGGCCCGGGCGTCACCGGCCTGCTCGGCCCCAACGGCGCCGGCAAGTCCACCCTGATCGCCATGATGGCGGGATTCCTGGCCCCCTCCTCCGGCGAGGTCCGCCTGGGCGAGCAACGGGTCTGGCGCAACGTCACGGCATACCGGGACCTGGGGCTGGTCCCGGAGCGGGAGGTGAGCTTCGCCTATCTCACCGGGCGCCAGTTCGTGCAGGCCAGCGCCGAGCTGCACCGGCTGCGCGACACCCGCGCCGCCACCGCCCGGGCGCTCGCCGAGGTCGACCTGACCGACGCCGCGGACCGCGCGATCAGCACCTACTCCAAGGGGATGCGGCAACGCGCCAAGCTGGCCTCGGCCCTCGTCCACGAGCCGCAGGTGCTGCTGCTGGACGAGCCCTTCAACGGCGTCGACCCCCGACAGCGGATGCACCTGATGGACCTGCTGACCCGGATGGGGGAGGCCGGCCGCACCGTGCTCTTCTCCAGCCACATCCTGGAGGAGGTCGAGCAGATCGCCCGCCAGATCGAGGTCGTCGTCGCGGGGCGGCACGCCGCGAGCGGGGACTTCGGAGCCATCCGGCGGCTGATGACGGACCGGCCGAGCCACTACCTCGTCCGGTCCACCGACGACCGGGCGCTCGCGGCGGCGCTGATGGCCCGGCCGGGCGTCCGCAGCGTCGCGCTGGGGCGGGTCGGCACCGGGGACGCGATCACCGTCGAGGTGACCGACACCGGTGAGTTCACCCATGCCCTGCCGGTCCTGGCGCGCCGGGCCGGCATCACGGTGCGGGAGATCGCACCCTCGGACGAGAGCCTGGAGTCGGTGTTCACCTACCTGGTGCAGTCATGAACCTCACGATCATGCGACTCGCCCTGCGCGCCATCGTCGGCGGCTGGCGCGGCGTCATCCTGCTGGCCCTGCCCGTCCTGCTGATCGGTCTCGCGGCGCTGCTGCGGGCGGTGACCGGCGAGCCGGTGAGCGCCACCATGGTGATCGTCGAGGTCGGCCTGGCGATGGTGGTGCCGCTGGTGGCGCTGCTCGCCGCCAACGGCGTGCTGGGGCCGGAGATCGACGACGGTTCGGTGGTCTACCTGCTCTCGACGCCGGTGAGCCGGTACGTCGTGGCGGCGTCCAAGTTCGCCGTCGCCGCCGGCTCCGCCGCGCTGCTCTCGATCGGCGGACTGCTCGGGGCGAGCCTGGCCGGGGGACTGTCGGACCGGTGGTCCGTGGTGGCGGTGGTCACCGGCGGTGGGGGAGCGGTGCTCTACTGCGCCCTGTTCACCGCGCTGGCCGCCGCGACCCGGCACGGCATGATCGCCGGTCTGATCTACGTCCTGGTCATCGAGCAGCTGCTCGGCCGGTTCCTCGGCGGCTTCCGGTTCGTGTCGGTCCGGGCGGTGGCCGAGCGGCTCGGCGAGTCCGCCGCCGACGTGGACCTCGCTGTCGCGGACATGGGGCTGACGTATGCCGTCATCGCCTCCGCGGTGCTGCTCCTGGTCGGGGTGGCGGCCGCGGGATGGCGGCTGACCCGCTTCCAGCTCAGGGGCGACGAGTAGGTCCTGTCCCTCGGGGTCCCGGGCGCCGCGGGCGACCACGGGCCCGACGCAGGGACGCCAGCACGGCCCGGTCCAGCGGCGCGAACTCCTGCGACATCGTGGGGCCGGGGAGCGGGCGGGCACCCTGCTCCGTGCGCCAGCGGGCGTGCGCCGCGGCGCGGGCCTGGGCGTCGAGCACCTGCAGGATCCGGTCCACCGCACGCAGGATCGAGCCGCGCAGCAGCCACTGGTCGGACCCGTCGTCCCTGCTGGACTCCATCAGCATGAGCTCGGTGAGGATCGCCCGGGTCTCGCGGAGCAGCTCGACGCTGTCGTCCAACAACGCCTGGCGCTGCTCCGGGTCCCCGGACACCTCCGCCTCGACCAGCTGCCCGAAGGAGTCGATGCAGGAGCCGACGTCCCGGAGCACGACGGCGACCGCCGCGCGCACCTCGTCGGAGAACTCCTGCGGCCCGGCACCACGCTCGTCAGGCACCTCGTGGCCCAGGGCGACGAAGAGCGCCCGGGTCGCCGCGGCGCAGTCCTGCAGCGAGTCCAGCCCGGAGCGCAGCAACGGGCTGACGTCGGCGCGCCCGATGGTCCGGGTGTTCCACTGCCACATCTCACCGACCTGACCCACGAGCTCGCCGGCCCGGCCCAGGTCGTCCTCGACGTCGCGCGCCGCGCGCAGGTGCTCGGCCACCGACCCGGCCGTGACCGGCGCCTCGTCGATGGCCGTCGCCGAGGAGCTGAAGACCTCGGCGAGGCGCCGGGCCACGTCCCGCACGGACGACGCGGCGCGGCCCACCGGGATGGCCGGGGGCCAGAGCAGCGGCAGGGCGATCCCCACCCCTGCCCCGATGAGCGTGGTCAGCACCCTCGTCTCCGCGGCGGTGTTCTGCAGCGAGGCGCCGAGGATGAGCATCCCGCTGATCGGCGTCTCCAGCGCCTGCGGACCGAGGCGGAAGAGGCTGCCCAGGAGCAGGGAGGCGAAGACGACCACGGCCAGGGACCACCAGGTCAGGCCCACCCAGATCGAGACCACCAGGGCCACGCCGATGCCGGTCAGCACCGCGCCGACGCGCACCATGCCCATCCGCAGCGACCCGGTCGCGCTGGCCTGGGTGACGAGGATGGCGGTCAGCGAGCAGGTCAGGTCGATGGGGCCGACCGTGACCGCCCGGGTGATGACGTAGGCCAGGACCGCGGCGGTGGTCATCCGCACCAGGTTGACCGTGTCCGGCCGCCACCCGACGAGCAGGGCACGCCCGGCCTGGGTGGCCCAGTCCCGGACGGCCTGCGGGCCGCGAGTGGTCATGCCCTATCTCACCACGGCACCGTCACCGGGCAAAGGCCTCGCTGACCTGCGGATTGCATATCTATGCAAGGTAGCGCATACACTCGTCATCATGTCCAAGGTCTTGACCAGCATCCCTGTCGGTGAACGCGTCGGCATCGCCTTCTCGGGCGGCCTCGACACCTCCGTCGCGGTGGCGTGGATGCGAGAGAAGGGCGCCGTGCCCTGCACCTACACGGCACACATCGGGCAGTACGACGAGACGGACATCGACGGTGTCCCGGGGCGTGCGGAGGAGTACGGCGCCGAGCTGGCGCGGCTCGTCGACTGCCGCCCCGAGCTGGTCGAGGAGGGCCTCGTCGCGCTCGCCTGCGGCGCCTTCCACATCCGCTCCGGCGGCCGCACCTACTTCAACACGACGCCGCTGGGCCGTGCCGTCACCGGCACCATGCTCATCCGGGCGATGAAGGAGGACGACGTCCACATCTGGGGCGACGGGTCCACCTACAAGGGCAACGACATCGAGCGGTTCTACCGCTACGGCCTGCTCGCCAACCCCCAGCTGCGGATCTACAAGCCGTGGCTGGACGAGGCCTTCGTCTCCGAGCTCGGCGGGCGCGACGAGATGAGCCAGTGGCTGGCCGAGCGCGACCTGCCCTACCGCGCGAGCAAGGAGAAGGCATACTCCACCGACGCCAACATCTGGGGCGCGACCCACGAGGCGAAGAAGCTCGAGCACCTCGACGTCGGCATGGAGATCGTCGAGCCGATCATGGGGACGCGCTTCTGGGACCCGGAGGTGCCGATCGAGGTCGAGGACGTCACCGTGTCCTACCGGGACGGTCGCCCGGTCGCGATCAACGGCGACGACTTCGGTGGCGATGCGGTGGCGCTGGTGATGGAGGCCAACGCCATCGGCGGGCGCCACGGTCTGGGCATGGCGGACGAGATCGAGAACCGCATCATCGAGGCCAAGTCGCGCGGCATCTACGAGGCGCCGGGGATGGCTCTGCTGCACATCGGCTACGAGCGGCTGGTCAACGCGATCCACAACGAGGACGTCATCGCGGCCTACCACACCCAGGGCCGGGCCCTGGGTCGGCTGATGTACGAGGGGCGCTGGCTGGACCCGCAGGCGCTGATGATCCGCGAGTCGCTGCAGCGCTGGGTGGCCTCGGCGGTCACCGGGGAGGTGACCCTGCGGCTGCGGCGCGGCGAGGACTACACGATCGTGGCGACCGACGGCCCGGCGTTCAGCTACCACCCGGACAAGCTGTCCATGGAGCGGGTGACCAACGCCGCCTTCGGCCCGACCGACCGGATCGGCCAGCTGACGATGCGCAACCTGGACATCGCCGACTCCCGGTCCCGGCTGGAGCAGTACGTCGCGATGGGCCTGCTGGGCGTCGGCGCGGCCGCCGAGGCGCAGGGTCTGGCTGCCGGTGCCGACGGTGCCGCGGCGGAGCACGCGCGCCTGGGCCTCGCGACGACCTCGCTCGTGGGCGAGCTCACGCCGGGCGGCGCGGACCGCATCGCCGGCGGCGTCGGCCCCACCGAGGACGAGGAGGAGTCGCTGGACTGGGCGGCGATGGAGTTCGGCACCGACTGACCGGCCGCACGGTCTGCGTCGACCGGCCGCACGGTCTGCGTCGACCGGCCGCACGGTTTGGGCCGACCGGCCGCACGGTCTGCGTCGACCGGCCGCACGGTCTGCGTGAGCGACCGCGTCGAGGAGCGTGTCAGCGGGCCTCGGCCAGCAGCGCCTGGATCCGACCGACGCCCTCCTTAAGGTCGTCGTCACCCAGGGCATACGAGAGCCGCAGGTAGCCGCTGGGCCCGAAGGCCTCGCCCGGGACGACCGCGACCTCGACCTCGTCCAGGATGAGCGCGGCGAGCTCGACCGAGGTCTGCGGGGTCCGGCCACGGATGGTCCGGCCGAGCACCCCCTCGACCGAGGGGTAGGCGTAGAACGCGCCCTGCGGCACCGGGCACCGGACGCCGTCGATGGCGCCGAGCATCTCGACGATCCGCCGGCGACGCCGGTCGAAGGCGACCTTCATCTCCTCGACCGCATCCAGGGAGCCCTCCAGCGCGGCGATCGCGGCCCGCTGCGACACGTTGGCGACGTTGGAGGTCGCGTGGCTCTGCAGGTTGGTCGCGGCCTTGATCAGGTCCTTCGGCCCGACCATCCAGCCGACCCGCCACCCGGTCATCGCGTAGGTCTTGGCGACGCCGTTCAGCACCACACAGGTGTCGGCCAGCTCGGGCACTACGACCGGCATCGAGGGCGCCTTCGCCCCGTCGTAGAGCAGGTGCTCGTAGATCTCGTCGGTGACCACCCAGATGCCGTGCTCCAGCGCCCACCGGCCGATCGCCTCGACCTGCTCGGGCGGGTAGACGGCCCCCGTGGGGTTGGACGGGGAGCAGAAGAGCAGCGCCTTGGTCCGCTCGGTGCGGGCGGCCTCGAGCTGGTCCACCGTGACGAGGTATGCCCCGTGCTCGGTGTCCGCGCCGGCGAAGACCTCGACCGGGGTCCCGCCGGCGAGCCGGATCGCCTCCGGGTAGGTCGTCCAGTACGGCGCGGGCAGGATCACCTCGTCGCCCGGGTCCAGCAGGGCGGCGAAGGTGTTGTAGACCGCCTGCTTGCCGCCGTTGGTCACCAGGACGTCCGCCGGCTCGATGGCATACCCCGAGTCGCGATGCGTCTTGGCGACGATCGCCGCCTTGAGGTCCGGGAGACCGCCTGCGGGGGAGTAGCGGTGGTTCACCGGGTTGCCGCAGGCCTCGACGGCGGCCTGCACGACGTAGTCCGGGGTCGGGAAGTCGGGTTCACCGGCCCCGAAGCCGATCACCGGCCGCCCCTCGGCCTTGAGGGCCTTGGCCTTGGCGTCGACCGCCAGGGTGGCGGACTCGGCGATGGAGCCGATGCGGGCACTGATGCGGGTCTGCTCGCTCACGGGGACCATCATGTCATCGTCGCTTCACGCGGCGTCAGGCCCCGTCCGGGCACGGGCGTCTTTGCCCAACCTGTCGGCCGTCACGTAGACTGACCCTTCGGGTGTTCGCACCGTGCGCCAGCCTGCCTCCCAACAGCAGCCGACGCCGCGACCGCCTTCGAAGGGCAATAGCTCAATTGGTAGAGCACCGGTCTCCAAAACCGGCGGTTGGGGGTTCGAGTCCCTCTTGCCCTGCGTGACCGGCGGGCAGCCTGCCCGCCGCGACCACCAGACCTGCAACAGGAAGGCGACCCGTGGCGAACCCCGCCCGCGACACCGACGGTGTCGCTCGCAGCCAGGCTGGCCCCGGCCAGTCGGGGCGCCCGGCGACCTTCGTCGAGCAGGTCATGGCCGAGCTGCGCAAGGTCGTCCAGCCGACGCGCAACGAGCTCATCACCTACACGATCGTCGTCTTCGTCTTCGTGCTCGTGATGATGGCGTTCGTCTTCGGCCTGGACCAGCTGTTCCAGTGGCTGGTCGGCCTCGTCTTCGGGGCCTGACCGCCAGTTTCGGCAGCGGCACCGACCCGGTGCTGCACACACGACATTGAGGAAGTAGGGCATGTCCGAGCAGACCCCTGACTACGACGAGGTCACGGCTGAGCAGTCCGTCGGCGCCGCCGACGTGGAGGCCGCCGAGCGGCACGACGGCGAGCCCGCTGCCGACCCCGCCGAGGAGGCCGTCTACGGCGAGGACGAGCAGGTGAGCACCGAGGACGCCCCGGCCGAGGAGGCCGAGGAGGCCGTCGACCCGCTGGAGGAGTTCACCTCCGTGCTGCGCGGCAAGTTCGGCGACTGGTTCGTCGTCCACTCCTACGCCGGCTACGAGAACCGGGTCAAGCACAACCTGGAGACCCGCATCACGAGCCTCAACATGGAGGACTACATCTTCGAGGTGGAGGTCCCCATGGAAGAGGTGACCGAGATCAAGAACGGTCAGCGCAAGCAGGTCCGCCGGGTGCGGATGCCCGGCTACGTGCTGGTCCGGATGGAGCTCACCGACGAGTCCTGGGGTGCGGTGCGGCACACGCCGGGCGTGACCGGCTTCGTCGGCAACGCGCACCAGCCGGTGCCGCTGTCCATCGACGAGGTCGTCTCGATGCTGGCGCCCGTCTTCGACACCCCCAGCCCGGCCGCCGCGGCCGCGTCCGGGGAGTCCTCGACCGATGGTGCCGACCTCGGCAGCGGTCGCCCTGCCCAGCCGCAGGTCGACTTCGAGGTCGGCGAGTCGGTGACCGTCATGGAGGGGCCGTTCGAGACCCTTCCCGCGACCATCTCCGAGATCCTGCCCGAGAGCAACAAGCTCAAGGTCCTGGTCTCCATCTTCGGCCGCGAGACCCCTGTCGAGCTGGGCTTCAACCAGGTCGCCAAGCTGTAGGAACCCGACCGGACCGCTCGGTCCGGTCCGCCCACGCCGGGGCACCGTCCCGGCACTGCAACCGGGTCATCGCCCATGGCGTAGGCCCAGAACCAAGGAGAGCACATGCCCCCCAAGAAGAAGGTCGCAGGCTTCATCAAGCTGCAGATCCAGGCCGGCGCCGCCACCCCGGCCCCGCCCGTCGGCCCCGCCCTGGGTCAGCACGGCGTCAACATCATGGAGTTCGTCAAGGCGTACAACGCCGCGACGGAGTCCCAGCGTGGCAATGTCATCCCGGTCGAGATCACGGTCTACGAGGACCGCTCGTTCACCTTCATCACCAAGACCCCGCCGGCCGCCGAGCTCATCAAGAAGGCCGCCGGCGTCGGCAAGGGTTCCGGCGAGCCGCACAAGACCAAGGTCGGCACGCTGACCGATGCGCAGCTCACCGAGATCGCCGAGATGAAGATGGCGGACCTGAACGCCCACGACCTCGACATGGCCAAGCGCATCATCGCGGGCACCGCCCGCTCGATGGGCATCACCACCGCCTGAGACCTCCCGGCCCGCGGGCCGGGACACCTGTGGCAGGGCCTGCGCTGGCCCGTCCGACCACAGCTCCACCATCACCACCAAGGAGTGACACATGAAGCGCAGCAAGGCATACCGCGCCGCAGCGGAGAAGCTCACCGAGGGCTCGTTCTACACCCCTCGTGAGGCGATCCGTCTGGCCAAGGAGACGTCCACCACGAAGTACGACGCGACCATCGAGGTCGCCCTGCGGCTGGGCGTCGACCCGCGCAAGGCGGACCAGCTGGTCCGTGGCACGGTCAACCTGCCCGGCGGCACCGGCAAGACCGCCCGCGTCCTCGTCTTCGCCAACGGCGACAAGGCGCAGGCCGCCCTGGACGCCGGGGCCGACCACGTCGGCTCGGACGACATGATCGAGAAGGTGTCCGGCGGATGGACCGACTTCGACGCTGTCGTCGCCACCCCGGACCTCATGGGCAAGGTCGGCCGGCTGGGCAAGGTGCTCGGCCCCCGTGGCCTGATGCCGAACCCCAAGACCGGCACCGTCACGATGGACACCGGCAAGGCCGTCTCGGACATCAAGGGCGGCAAGATCGAGTTCCGGGTGGACAAGCACAGCAACCTCCACTTCATCATCGGCAAGGCGTCCTTCGACGAGGCGACCCTGGCGGCGAACTACGCGGCGGCGATCGAGGAGATCCTGCGGCTGAAGCCGGCCAGCTCCAAGGGCCGCTACGTCACCAAGGCCACGATGTCGACCACGATGGGTCCGGGCATCCCGATGGACCCGGCCCGTGTCGGCAGCGTCCTGGAGACCGCCACCGCCGAGTGACCGGCCGCTGACGTCGCGACGCCCCCGGGGAGCCTCGGCTCTCCGGGGGCGTCGTCGTTCCATCCGGCGTCGGCTCAGCCGTCGTCCCCCCGGGGCCACCCGACCTGGGCAAGGTTGCGCACGGCAGGCGAGCCTCTCGACGGCGCATCAGGTGCACAACCTTGCCCAGGTCGTGCTGCGGGACAGGAGGCGCACCCTCACGTCGGCCACCCGTCGGTCGAGGCTGTGGACAACCTCAGCGAGGCAGGACCCAGGAGAGCAAGACTCGGCCCATGGACCAGGACGTCGTGGCGCTGCTCGAGGCCCAGGACGGCGCGGGGGCCGTCGGCCAGCTGCTCCGGGCGGGCTGTTCCCGACGGACCGTGGAGCGGCTGGTCCGCACCGAGGTGGTGGTGCGCGTCCGCCGGGACGCCGTGGTGCTGGCCAGCGCCCTGCGAGCCACCACCCGGTGGGAGCGACGTGCCCTGCGTGCCCGCGCCGTGGGGTTCAGCCTGGCCCACCCTCGGCACGGTGCACATCCTCGGGTCCACGCGTTGAGCCACCAGAGCTCGCTCGCCGCGTGGAGGCTCCCCTACGAGGGCGGGGGCGAGGACATCCACCTCTCGCGCCTGGACGGGCAGCGCGGTCGACGGGAGGGGGCCGTCTGGGTCCACGCGCCGGTGCCGCCGACCTGGGTCACCGAGCAGGACGGGCTGCTGGTGGTGCGCCCGGCCCTGGCCGCGCTGCAGGTCGCCGCGACGTCCGGGCCGGCGGCCGGGGTGGTCTGCCTGGACGGGGTGCTCCACGACGCGGCGCTCGCCGATGCCGCGGCAGCGGGTCAGGGCGCGGAGGTCGTCCGGCGCGCGATCGTGACGCGCGGGTCGGCGCAGGCGGCGGTCCAGCGCGACATCGACGATGCCCTGAGCAGGGGCTTCGGCCGCGGGCAGCCCTCCGTGGTCCAGGTCGTCGAGGCCGCAGACGCGCGGAGCGAGTCGGCGGGGGAGAGCCGGAGCAGGTGGCTCGTCCAGCTCCTCGGCCTGGGGCCGTGCACGCCGCAGTTCGCCGTGCGCGACGGTGACGTGCTCGTCGGGTATGCCGACCTCAAGCTCGACCGGTGGCCGGTGCTCCTGGAGTTCGACGGCTCCGGGAAGTACACAGGGCTGGACGACCTGCTGTCCGAGAAGGACCGTGAGGATCGACTGCGCGCGCTCGGCTACGAGGTCGTCCGCATCCGGTGGGCCGATCTGGCGCGCCCGCACCTGGTCCGTCAGCGCATCCTCGCCGCCATCGCCCGTGCGGAGGCGCGGCGGGCGGGGTGAGGGCGCCTGGGCAGGGTTGTGCACCGCGTGCACGGCTCTCGACGACGTCTCCGGTGCATGACCTTGCCCAGGTCGGTCGGGGGGTGGGCGGGTGGTCGGCTCTCCGGGGCGGCGTCGTTCCCCTGCTGACGGCTCAGCCGCGCGAGACCTCGGGGAGCCGCCGCGAGACCACGGCACCGAGCAGCCCCAGTGCCGCGAGGAAGAGCAGGGCAGCCACGGCCCCGAGCGTCGCCAGGGCGGCGCTCACGGCCCCGGTGAGCAGCAGCAGCACGCCCATCGCCGTGTTGGACACCGCCACGTAGCGGGTCCGCTCATCACCCTCCGCGACGTCGACGACATAGGTCTTGCGGGCCACCCGCACACCGACGTGGACCACGCTGATCAGCAGGTATGCCGTCACCAGGGACCACGTGAGCGCGGGGGAGCCCTCAGGCAGGGCGGCCACCGCGACGACGACCGCGAGCACCACGGCCGAGGCCACCAGCGACCCCACGGACATGACCCGTCGGCTGGAGCGGTCGGCCCACCGACCGACGATCCGGCCACCGATGACCGAGGCGAGCCCCTGCGCGACGACGAAGGCGCCGAGCCCGGTGAGCAGGCCGGCCGCGCCGTCGCCGGATCCGCCCCGCGCCGCGAGCGTCACCAGGAACGGTGGTGACAGCGCCGAGACCAGCAGCAGCGCCCGGGCCAGGACGAAGGTCCGGAAGTCCCGGTCCTGGCGCAGCAGAGCGAGCGTCTCGGACCACCAGGGTCCGCGCTCGGGCGCCGGCGGCTGCGGACGCTCGGGCACCCCGGCGTAGACCACGGCCGCAAACCCCCACATCGTGGCCGCCCCGACCAGCAGCGCGGCCAGCACCGGTGGCCGGACGTCCGGTCCGTGCACCGCGAGCGCCAGGCCGATGCCGAGCGCAGCGACCCCGGAGACGGCCGTCGCCGCACCTGTCACCTGGCCGCGCTGTCCCTTGGGCAGCGTCCGCCCCTGCACGTCCTTGGCCGCCATCGAGCACAGGCAGCGGGCCAGCGCGAACGCCGCGAGGGCCAGCAGCACGACCACTCCCGCCAGGACTCCCTCGAGCAGGAGCGCAGCCGCCGCCAGCACGAGCGTCGCCACCCCCTGACCGAGCGCTCCAACGACCCATACCCGCGTGCGCCGCGGGTGCGCCATCACCCACGGGGTCAGGGCGGCCTGCGGCAGCATGGAGCCCGACTCGCGGATGGGCACCAGCAGGCCGACCAGGGCGACGGGGGTGCCGACCACGGAGAGCAGCCACGGCAGGACGGTCTTGGCATTGACGACCTGGTCCCCGATGCTCTGCAGCGCTCCCGCCGTGATCAGCCGGAGCCCGCCGGAGGCGACCCGCTCCGGGCCTCCCAGCTCCCGCTCGGCCGCGGCGTCCGGCTCCACGAGGCGGTGGTAGATGCGCTGCGGGGCAGGCTCGTCGGGCATACCCCCATCCTCGCCCCTAGGCTGCCGAGACATGCAGCCACCCGACGCGCGCCAGGACCAGCCTGCCCCCGAGCACCAGCCCCCGCCCGGGGTGGACGACGCGACCGTGCAGGCCCTGGGCAAGCTGAGCGAGGCGCTGGAGACGGTGGAGCACGCCCGGGGTCTGCTCTACGGCTTCCACCGCCTCACCGGGAGCGCCGACCTGGCCCTGGGCGAGGCGATCGACCAGCTGCACCGGGCCGGCCACGAGCAGCTCGCCGACCAGCTCCGCGAGGACCTGCTCGGGCGCAACGTGCTGCAGGGGAGGTGGACCTTCCAGCTCGTCGAGGAGTACGACGACGGCTACTGGAGCCGGTTCCGGACCTGGGAGGAACGGGCGCGGCAGCAGCTCGCGCAGGGGAGACGGCACCTGCACGAGGCGCGGATGAAGGAGGAGGAGCGCACCGACGGCCGGCCCGGCCACGAGGCGCGACCGGACCAGGGGGCGTGAGATTTGGGTGACCTCCGGGGTATGCCGTAGCATCGGGGCATACCCAAGACCGCCGGTTGTCGGCGTGCCCGGGGTGCGCGAGCACCGCGGAGGCGTCGGCCGAAGGTTCCGACCATCGTCGGGGCGCCAGCGCAGGTGATCCGAGCCAGACCTGGTCGGCGTGAGTCGTCCCAGATCCTTCGAGCCCCGGTGCGCCTGCGCCGGGGCTCTCGTCGTGCCGGGCCCGGGGGTAGCCGGCACCACGACGTGAAGGAGGCCAGTATGGCGACGCCCGAGAAGGTTGCTGCCATCGCCGAGCTGACGGAGAAGTTCCGCAGCTCCGGTGGGGCCGTGCTGACGGAGTACCGCGGGCTGCGGGTGAGCCAGATCACCGAGCTGCGGTCCTCCATGCGCGAGCACGCCACCTACGCCGTGGTGAAGAACACGCTGACCAGGCGTGCTGCTGCCGAGGCCGGCATCGACGGCCTCGACGAGCACCTGCAGGGCCCCACGGCCATCGCCTTCGTGACCGGTGACCCGGTCGAGGCGGCCAAGGGTCTGCGTGACTTCGCCAAGGCCAACCCGGCCCTGGTCATCAAGGGTGGGGTGCTCGACGGCAAGCCGTTGACCCCCGCCGAGATCACCAAGCTCGCGGACCTCGAGTCCCGCGAGGTCCTGCTGGCCAAGCTGGCGGGTGCCATGAAGGGCAACCTGTCCAAGGCCGCCGGCCTGTTCGCCGCTCCGCTGTCGTCGACCGCTCGGGTCGTCGAGGGGCTGCGGGCCAAGGTCGAGGAGCAGGGCGGTCCGCTCTCCGGGTCGACGTCGGCGGCTGCCGACGAGGCCCCGTCGGCCGACACCGCCGACACCCCCGCCGCGGCAGACGCCGAGGCGACCACCGACGTCGCCGAGGGTGGCGACGAGAGCTGAGCGTGGGGCCGCCCGGCCGCACGTCCCAGCGCATTCACCAACGCCACTCACGGCATACAACAGGAAGGAACGCCCATCATGGCGAAGCTGAGCACCGAGGAGCTCCTTGACCAGTTCAAGGAGATGACCCTCATCGAGCTGTCCGAGTTCGTCAAGGCCTTCGAGGAGACCTTCGAGGTCACCGCGGCGGCCCCGGTCGCCGTCGCGGCCGCCGGAGCCCCCGCCGCCGGCGGCGGTGGCGAGGCCGGCGCGGCCGAGGAGCAGGACGAGTTCGACGTCGTCCTCGAGGCCGCCGGCGACAAGAAGATCCAGGTCATCAAGGAGGTCCGCGCGCTGACCTCCCTCGGCCTGAAGGAGGCCAAGGACCTGGTCGACGGTGCGCCGAAGCCGGTCCTGGAGAAGGTCGACAAGGAGGCCGCCGAGAAGGCCAAGGAGCAGCTCGAGGGCGCTGGCGCCACCGTCACGCTCAAGTGAGCCCGGCGGGATCCACGGGTATGCCGTGGGTCCCGGCCGCTCCACTCCGTCGCGGGCGGGGTCGCGCACCACTGGTGCGTCGGCCCCGCCCGCGGTGCGTCTCGGGGAGTGCTCCCCGAGGTGCCGTGACACGCGTGTGACGCGTGCGGTGCTTGACGAAAGGGGCGTCGAGGGCGCACCATCGATGCTGGACGAGCCTCGGCCGCCGAGTTGGACGATGGGGGCGGCGGCGTGTAGAGTAGTACTTTGCGCTGCCCTACACCTGCCCTCGATCCCGCCGAAGAGATCGGTGCGTGCGCCGGCCGGTCCGCCGATGCGCCAGGCACCATCGCTTTGCGCTGCATCCGCGAGCAGGACGGGCGACGCCTGACCGCCGCACACACTTAGGCCCGTGGAAGGACCATCCTTGGCTGCCTCGCGCACTGCGAAGAAGACTGTGTCCACCGCTCAGACGCCCTCCGGCCGGCTGAGCTTTGCGAAGATCCGGGAGCCCCTCGAGGTTCCCGATCTTCTCGCCCTCCAGACCGAGAGCTTCGACTGGCTGCTCGGCAACGAGGCCTGGCAGGCGCGGGTCGCCGACGCCCAGGCCGAGGGCCGGGACGACATCCCCAACACCTCTGGTCTGGAGGAGATCTTCGAGGAGATCTCGCCGATCGAGGACTTCTCCGGCTCCATGTCGCTCAGCTTCCGCGACCACCGGTTCGAGGAGCAGAAGTACTCCGTGGAGGAGTGCCAGGAGAAGGACATGACCTACTCCGCCCCGCTCTTCGTCACCGCGGAGTTCATCAACAACTCCACCGGTGAGATCAAGAGCCAGACCGTCTTCATGGGCGACTTCCCGCTGATGACGCCGCGCGGCACCTTCATCGTCAACGGCACCGAGCGGGTCGTCGTCTCCCAGCTGGTCCGCAGCCCGGGCGTGTACTTCGAGCGCAGCCTGGACAAGACGTCCGACAAGGACATCTACTCGGCGAAGGTCATCCCCAGCCGTGGGGCCTGGCTCGAGTTCGAGATCGACAAGCGGGACCAGGTCGGGGTGCGGGTCGACCGCAAGCGCAAGCAGAGCGTCACCGTCCTGCTCAAGGCGCTGGGCTGGACGACGGACCAGATCCTCGAGGAGTTCGGCGACTACGAGTCGATCCGGCTCACCCTGGAGAAGGACCACACCACCGACCAGGACGAGGCGCTGCTGGACATCTACCGCAAGCTGCGGCCGGGCGAGCCCCCGACCCGCGACGCGGCCGAGGCCCTGCTCAACAACCTCTACTTCAACCCCAAGCGGTACGACCTGGCCAAGGTCGGGCGGTACAAGATCAACAAGAAGCTGGGTCTGCAGGCGCCGCTGTCGGAGTCGGTGCTCGGCACCGACGACGTCGTCGCGACGATCAAGTACCTCGTCGCGCTCCACGCCGGCGAGGAGACCGTCTCCAGCCCCACCGGCGACGTCCCCGCCGAGGTCGACGACATCGACCACTTCGGCAACCGTCGCCTGCGCAGCGTCGGCGAGCTCATCCAGAACCAGGTGCGCACCGGGCTGTCCCGGATGGAGCGCGTCGTGCGCGAGCGGATGACCACCCAGGACGTCGAGGCGATCACGCCGCAGACGCTGATCAACATCCGCCCCGTCGTGGCCTCCATCAAGGAGTTCTTCGGCACCAGCCAGCTGAGCCAGTTCATGGACCAGAACAACCCGCTCTCCGGGCTGACGCACAAGCGTCGTCTGTCCGCGCTGGGCCCGGGTGGTCTGTCCCGTGACCGCGCCGGCATGGAGGTGCGCGACGTGCACCCCAGCCACTACGGCCGGATGTGCCCGATCGAGACCCCCGAGGGGCCGAACATCGGCCTCATCGGCTCGCTGGCGTCCTACGGCCGGATCAACCCGTTCGGGTTCGTCGAGACGCCGTACCGCCGGGTCAAGAACGGCAAGGTCACCGATGTCGTCGACTACCTGTCGGCCGGTGAGGAGGACCGCTTCGTCATCGCCCAGGCCAACGCGCAGCTGGACGACGACGGCACCTTCCTCGACGAGCGCGTTCTGGTCCGGGCGCGCGAGGGCGAGGCCGTCGACGTGCCCGCGTCCGAGGTGGACTACATGGACGTCTCCGCGCGCCAGATGGTGTCCGCGGCGACCGCGATGATCCCCTTCCTCGAGCACGACGACGCCAACCGTGCGCTGATGGGCGCCAACATGCAGCGGCAGGCCGTGCCGCTGGTCCGCGCCGAGGCACCGCTCGTCGGCACCGGGATGGAGCACCGTGCGGCGCTCGACTCCGGCGACGTCGTCCGGGCCGCCAAGGCCGGCGCCGTCCAGGAGGTGTCCGCGGACCTGGTCACGGTCGCGAACGACGACGGGACCTACCAGTCCTACAAGATCAACAAGTTCACCCGGTCTAACCAGGGCAACTGCTACAACCAGCAGGTCCGGGTGGACGTGGGTGACCACGTCGACGCCGGGCAGCTCATCGCCGACGGTCCCGCGACCGACGGCGGCGAGATGGCCCTGGGTCGCAACCTGCTCGTGGCGTTCATGCCCTGGGAGGGCTACAACTACGAGGACGCCATCATCCTGTCCCAGCGGCTGGTCCAGGACGACGTCCTCTCCTCGATCCACATCGAGGAGCACGAGATCGACGCCCGCGACACCAAGCTCGGGCCGGAGGAGATCACCCGGGACATCCCGAACGTCTCCGACGACGTGCTCGCCGACCTCGACGAGCGCGGCATCATCCGGATCGGCGCGGAGGTCCGCGACGGCGACCTGCTGGTCGGCAAGGTGACGCCCAAGGGCGAGACCGAGCTGACCCCGGAGGAGCGCCTGCTGCGCGCGATCTTCGGCGAGAAGGCCCGTGAGGTGCGGGACACCTCGATGAAGGTCCCGCACGGCGAGACCGGCACCGTCATCGGTGTCAAGGTGTTCGACCGCGAGGAGGGCGACGAGCTGCCCCCGGGTGTCAACCAGCTGGTGCGCGTCTACGTCGCGAACAAGCGGAAGATCACCGACGGGGACAAGCTCGCCGGCCGGCACGGCAACAAGGGCGTCATCTCCAAGATCCTCCCGGTGGAGGACATGCCCTTCCTGGAGGACGGCACGCCGGTCGACGTCGTGCTCAACCCGCTGGGTGTCCCGGGCCGGATGAACATCGGTCAGATCCTCGAGCTGCACCTCGGCTGGGCCGCGGCGCAGGGCTGGGCGATCGAGGGCGAGCCCGAGTGGGCCGAGCTCATCCCGCAGGACGCCCGCAGCGCCGAGGCGCGCACCCGGGTGGCCAGCCCCGTCTTCGACGGTGCCCGCGAGGAGGAGATCGCCGGTCTGCTCGACTCGACGACGCCCACCCGCGACGGGCAGCGGCTGATCGACTCCAGCGGCAAGACCAAGCTGTTCGACGGTCGCTCGGGCGAGCCCTTCCCGGACGAGATCTCGGTGGGCTACATGTACGTCCTCAAGCTGCACCACCTCGTGGACGACAAGATCCACGCGCGCAGCACCGGTCCGTACTCGATGATCACCCAGCAGCCGCTGGGCGGTAAGGCCCAGTTCGGCGGTCAGCGGTTCGGTGAGATGGAGGTCTGGGCCCTGGAGGCGTACGGCGCCGCCTACGCGCTGCAGGAGCTGCTCACCATCAAGTCCGACGACGTCACCGGCCGGGTCAAGGTCTACGAGTCGATCGTCAAGGGCGACAACGTGCCGGAGCCTGGCATCCCCGAGTCCTTCAAGGTGCTCATCAAGGAGATGCAGTCGCTCTGCCTGAACGTCGAGGTCCTGTCCTCCGACGGCAGCCAGATCGACCTGCGGGAGTCGGACACCGAGGTGTTCCGCGCCGCCGAGGAGCTCGGCATCGACCTGAGCCGGCGCGAGCCCAGCTCGGTCGAAGAAGTCTGAGGTCTGCGCCCCGGGTCGGCGCTGCACGCGCCGACCCGGCGCACCCTCCACCGCACATCTAGATCTAACGATTCTCACGAGATCACGAGAGAAGGAATCACGTGCTCGACGTCAACTTCTTCGACGAGCTGCGGATCGGCCTGGCCACGGCCGACGACATCCGCGCCTGGTCCCACGGCGAGGTCAAGAAGCCGGAGACCATCAACTACCGCACCCTCAAGCCCGAGAAGGACGGCCTCTTCTGCGAGAAGATCTTCGGCCCGACCCGGGACTGGGAGTGCTACTGCGGCAAGTACAAGCGGGTCCGCTTCAAGGGCATCATCTGCGAGCGCTGCGGCGTCGAGGTGACCCGCGCCGGTGTGCGGCGTGAGCGGATGGGCCACATCGAGCTGGCCGCACCGGTCACCCACATCTGGTACTTCAAGGGCGTTCCCTCGCGCCTGGGCTACCTGCTCGACCTGGCGCCGAAGGACCTGGAGAAGGTCATCTACTTCGCGGCCTACATGATCACCTCCGTCGACGAGGAGGGCCGTCACCAGGACCTCCCCAGCCTCGAGGCGCAGATCCAGACCGAGAAGAAGGCGCTGGAGAACCGTCGCGACGCCGACGTCGAGGAGCGGGCCAAGAAGCTCGAGACCGACCTCGCCGAGCTGGAGGCGGAGGGCGCCAAGTCCGACGCCAAGCGCAAGGTCAAGGACGGCGCCGAGCGCGAGATGAACCAGATCCGCCGCCGGGCCGACGCCCAGGTGGAGCGCCTGGAGCAGGTCTGGGACCGCTTCAAGAACCTCAAGGTCCAGGACCTGGAGGGTGACGAGATCCTCTACCGCGAGATGCGTGACCGGTTCGGCATGTACTTCGAGGGTGGGATGGGCGCGGCCGCGCTGCAGAAGCGGCTGGAGAACTTCGACCTGGACGCCGAGGCCGAGTCCCTCCGCGAGACCATCGCCACCGGCAAGGGTCAGCGCAAGACCCGTGCCATCAAGCGGCTCAAGGTGGTCACCAGCTTCCTGCAGACCAAGAACGAGCCGGCCGGCATGGTGCTCGACTGCGTGCCGGTCATCCCGCCGGACCTGCGCCCGATGGTGCAGCTCGACGGTGGCCGGTTCGCCACGTCCGACCTGAACGACCTCTACCGCCGCGTCATCAACCGCAACAACCGCCTCAAGCGGCTGCTGGACCTGGGCGCGCCGGAGATCATCGTCAACAACGAGAAGCGGATGCTGCAGGAGGCCGTCGACAGCCTCTTCGACAACGGCCGCCGCGGCCGCGCCGTCACCGGCCCGGGCAACCGACCGCTGAAGTCGCTGTCCGACATGCTCAAGGGCAAGCAGGGCCGCTTCCGGCAGAACCTGCTCGGCAAGCGCGTCGACTACTCCGGCCGTTCGGTCATCGTCGTCGGCCCGCAGCTGCGCCTGCACCAGTGCGGCCTGCCCAAGCAGATGGCGCTGGAGCTGTTCAAGCCGTTCGTGATGAAGCGTCTGGTCGACCTGGACCACGCGCAGAACATCAAGTCCGCCAAGCGCATGGTCGAGCGTGGGCGCTCGGTCGTGTGGGACGTGCTGGAGGAGGTCATCACCGACCACCCGGTGCTGCTCAACCGCGCACCCACCCTGCACCGTCTGGGCATCCAGGCGTTCGAGCCGCAGCTGGTCGAGGGCAAGGCGATCCAGATCCACCCGCTGGTCTGCACCGCCTTCAACGCCGACTTCGACGGTGACCAGATGGCGGTCCACGTGCCGCTGTCGGCCGAGGCCCAGGCCGAGGCGCGGATTCTCATGCTGAGCTCGAACAACATCCTCAAGCCGGCCGACGGTCGACCGGTGACCATGCCCACCCAGGACATGATCATCGGCCTGTTCCACCTGACCTCGGAGAGCTCCCGCGGCGAGGCCGGCTCGGCCTACCTGGTCGACGAGGACGGCGAGCAGCACCTGCGCAGCTTCGGCTCCGTCGCCGAGGCGCGGATGGCCTTCGACGCCGGCCAGATCGAGCTGGGGAGCCCGATCCGGCTGCGGCTGAACCAGACCGCACCCCCGGAGGGCTTCGAGCTGCCCGAGGGTGCCTCGGTGACCGAGGACGGCGTGGTCGACACCTTCGTCATGGAGACCACGCTCGGCCGGGCGCTGTTCAACGACGCGCTGCCGCCGAACTACGCCTACGTCGACGAGGTGGTGGACAAGAAGCGCCTCTCCGGGATCGTCAACGACCTGGCGGAGCGCTACACCAAGGTGCAGGTGGCGGCGAGCCTGGACTCGCTCAAGGACGCCGGCTACCACTGGGCGACCCGCTCGGGCACCACGGTGGCGGTCTCGGACGTGCAGACGCCGGAGCGCAAGACCGAGATCCTGTCCTCCTACGAGGAGAAGGCGGGCAAGGTCCAGCTGCAGTACGAGCGTGGTCTGATCACCGACGACGAGCGCCGTCAGGAGCTCATCGAGATCTGGACCCAGGCCACCAACGAGGTCGCCAAGGAGCTGGAGACCTCGATGCCCAAGGACAACACCATCTACCGGATGGTGACCTCGGGCGCCCGGGGCAACTGGTTCCAGCTGCGGCAGATCGCGGGGATGCGTGGCCTCATGGCCAACCCGAAGGGTGAGATCATCCCGCGTCCGATCAAGTCCAACTTCCGTGAGGGCCTGTCGGTGCTGGAGTTCTTCATCTCCACGCACGGTGCCCGCAAGGGTCTGGCGGACACCGCGCTGCGGACCGCCGACTCGGGCTACCTGACCCGGCGTCTGGTCGACGTCAGCCAGGACGTCATCATCCGCGAGGACGACTGCGGCACCGACCGTGGCTTCGTCATGCCGATCGCCCAGGCGAACGCCGAGGGCGGGCTGCGCGAGCACGACGACGTCGAGACCGCGGTGTATGCCCGGACCCTCGCCTCCGACGTGGAGGTCGACGGCCAGGTGCTGGCGGAGGCCGGCATCGACCTCGGCGACGTGGTGATCGACAAGCTCGTGGCCGCCGGCGTCGAGGAGGTCAAGGTCCGCTCGGTCCTGACCTGCGAGTCGCTCGTCGGCACCTGCGCCCGGTGCTACGGCCGGTCGCTGGCCACCGGCAAGCTGGTCGACATCGGTGAGGCCGTCGGCATCATCGCCGCGCAGTCCATCGGTGAGCCCGGCACCCAGCTGACGATGCGGACCTTCCACACCGGTGGTGTGGCCGGTGACGACATCACCCAGGGTCTGCCCCGTGTGCAGGAGCTCTTCGAGGCGCGCACGCCCAAGGGTGTGGCACCGATCGCGGAGGCCACGGGTCGGATCCAGATCGAGGACACCGACAAGGCCCGCCGCCTCCTGCTCACGCCGGACGACGGGTCGGACGAGCACGCCTACCCGGTGACCAAGCGGGCGCGCCTGCTGGTCGCCGACGGTGACCACGTCGAGGTCGGGACCCAGCTGGTGGTCGGTGCCATCGACCCGAAGCAGGTCCTGCGCATCCTCGGCCCGCGTGCCACCCAGCAGCACCTGGTCGACCAGGTGCAGGGCGTCTACCGCCAGCAGGGTGTGTCGATCCACGACAAGCACATCGAGGTCATCGTGCGGCAGATGCTGCGCCGGGTCACGATCATCGAGGCCGGCGACACCGAGCTGCTGCCGGGCACGCTCGCCGAGCGCGGGCGCTTCGAGACGGAGAACCGGCGGGTCGTCTCCGAGGGCGGTCGTCCCGCCTCGGGCCGTCCCGAGCTGATGGGTATAACCAAGGCCTCGTTGGCCACCGACTCGTGGATGTCGGCGGCGTCGTTCCAGGAGACCACGCGCGTCCTCACCGAGGCTGCGATGGAGGCCAAGAGCGACCCGCTGCTGGGCCTGAAGGAGAACGTCATCCTGGGCAAGCTGATCCCGGCCGGCACCGGCCTGGCCCGCTACCGCAACCTCACGGTGGAGCCCACCGAGGAGGCCAAGGCCGCGGCCTACGCCGTCCCGGACTACGAGGACTTCGACTACGCCGGCACGTTCGGTCAGGGCAGCGGCGAGGCGGTCCGCCTCGACGACGTCCCGATGGACGAGCCGCGCTACTGAGCCGGCGTCCGGCCTGACCACAGGCACCGATCAGGGGCGGGTATGCCGAGCCCACGGCATACCCGCCCCTGCGGCGTCTGCCGGGTGTGACGATTTGTCCGAGCACCCCCGCAACCGGTAGTCTGGAGAGTCGTGTGCGGGCTAGGCCCTGCGCGCGCGCAGGTTCTCGTGCCTGCAACCACCTCTCGCCGGGCAGTCCGCCCGGTCCCTCGTGCGGCGCGTCAGCGCCTGCGGCGGGCCGGTCGGGAAGTGCAGGGGAGAGCAGCGTGTCCGACACGCCCGACCTCGGGTGCGGAGGGCAGGCCCAACCCTAGGAGCGTGACCTGCGGGGACGGACGTCCGCGCGGCGAACGAAGACCATCACGACTGAGAAGAGCATCAGTGCCTACGATCAACCAGCTTGTCCGCAAGGGCCGGCAGGACAAGGTCAAGAAGACCAACTCCCCGGCGCTCAAGGGCAACCCGCAGCGCCGTGGCGTCTGCACCCGCGTCTACACCACCACCCCCAAGAAGCCGAACTCCGCCCTGCGCAAGGTCGCCCGCGTGCGGCTCACCAGCGGCGTCGAGGTCACGGCCTACATCCCGGGCGTGGGCCACAACCTGCAGGAGCACTCCATCGTGCTCGTCCGCGGTGGCCGGGTGAAGGACCTGCCCGGTGTCCGCTACAAGATCATCCGCGGGTCCCTGGACACCCAGGGCGTCAAGGGCCGCAACCAGGCCCGTTCCCGCTACGGCGCGAAGAAGGAGAAGAAGTAATGCCTCGTAAGGGCCCCGCTCCGAAGCGCCCCCTCATCAACGACCCCGTCTACGGCTCGACCCTGGTCACCCAGCTGGTCAACAAGATCCTGCTGGACGGCAAGAAGGCGACCGCCGAGCGCATCGTCTACGGCGCCCTGGAGGGCTGCCGGGCCAAGACCGGCACGGACCCGGTGCAGACGCTCAAGCGCGCGCTGGACAACGTCAAGCCGGCCCTGGAGGTCAAGTCCCGCCGCGTCGGTGGCGCGACCTACCAGGTCCCGGTCGAGGTCAAGCCGGGTCGCAGCACCACGCTGGCCCTGCGCTGGCTGGTCGGCTACTCGCGGCAGCGCCGCGAGAAGACGATGACCGAGCGCCTCATGAACGAGATCCTCGACGCCAGCAACGGCCTCGGTGCCGCGGTCAAGCGCCGCGAGGACACGCACAAGATGGCCGACGCCAACAAGGCGTTCGCCCACTACCGCTGGTAATCCCGACCGCGGTTCACCACGACCTGACGAAGACCCGACCAGAGAAGAGAGACTGTGGCACTCGACGTCCTCACGGACCTCAACAAGGTCCGCAACATCGGCATCATGGCGCATATCGATGCCGGCAAGACGACGACCACCGAGCGGATCCTGTTCTACACCGGTATCAACTACAAGATCGGTGAGACGCACGACGGTGCGTCGACGATGGACTGGATGGAGCAGGAGCAGGAGCGCGGCATCACGATCACGTCCGCCGCGACGACCTGCTTCTGGAAGGACACCCAGATCAACATCATCGACACCCCCGGGCACGTCGACTTCACCGTCGAGGTGGAGCGTTCGCTGCGCGTGCTCGACGGTGCCGTCGCGGTGTTCGACGGCAAGGAGGGTGTGGAGCCGCAGTCCGAGACGGTGTGGCGTCAGGCGGACAAGTACGACGTGCCCCGCGTCTGCTTCGTCAACAAGATGGACAAGCTCGGTGCCGACTTCTACTTCACCGTGCAGACCATCAAGGACCGCCTGGGTGCGACCCCGCTGGTCGTCCAGCTCCCGATCGGTGCCGAGAGCGACTTCATCGGTGTCGTCGACCTGATCAAGATGCGCGCGCTCACGTGGCGCGGCGAGGTCGAGAAGGGCGAGGACTACACGGTCGAGGAGATCCCGGCCGACATGCAGGCCAAGGCCGAGGAGTACCGCGAGCAGCTGGTCGAGCAGGTCGCCGAGGCGACCGACGAGCTGATGGAGAAGTACCTCGAGGACGGTGAGCTCACCGAGGAGGAGCTGGTCGCCGGCATCCGCGCGATGACCGTGACCTCCCAGGCGTACCCCGTCCTGTGCGGCTCCGCCTTCAAGAACAAGGGTGTCCAGCCGATGCTGGACGCGGTCATCTCCTACCTGCCCTCGCCGCTGGACGTGCCGCCGATGATCGGCCACGACCCGAGCGACGAGAGCGTCGAGCTGACCCGCAAGCCGGACGCCGCCGAGCCGTTCTCCGGCCTGGCGTTCAAGGTCGCCACCCACCCGTTCTTCGGCACGCTGACCTACGTGCGCGTCTACTCGGGCAAGATCGACGCCGGTCAGCCCGTCTACAACGCGACCAAGGGCAAGAAGGAGCGCATCGGCAAGCTGTTCCAGATGCACTCCAACAAGGAGAACCCGGTGGGCAGCGCCTCGGCGGGCCACATCTACGCGATGATCGGCCTCAAGGACACCACCACCGGCGACACCCTGTCGGACATGAACCAGCACATCGTGCTGGAGTCCATGAGCTTCCCCGAGCCGGTCATCCACGTGGCCATCGAGCCCAAGACCAAGGGCGACCAGGAGAAGCTGTCGACCGCGATCCAGAAGCTGGTCCAGGAGGACCCGACCTTCACGGTGCGGCTGGACGAGGAGACCGGCCAGACCGTCATCGGCGGGATGGGCGAGCTGCACCTGGACGTCTTCGTCGACCGGATGAAGCGTGAGTTCAAGGTCGAGGCCAACGTGGGCGCCCCGCAGGTCGCCTACCGCGAGACCATCAAGAAGGTCGTGGAGAAGTACGACTACACCCACAAGAAGCAGACCGGTGGCTCGGGCCAGTTCGCCAAGGTGCAGCTGACCTTCGAGCCGCTGGACACCGCCGAGGGCGAGCTCTACGAGTTCTCCAACTCGGTGACGGGTGGGCGCGTGCCCAAGGAGTACATCCCCTCGGTGGACCAGGGCATCCAGGACGCCATGCAGGTCGGCATCCAGGCCGGCTACCCGGTGGTCGGCATCAAGGCGACCCTGCTCGACGGGGCCTACCACGACGTCGACTCCTCGGAGATGGCGTTCAAGATCGCCGGCTCGATGGCCTTCAAGGAGGCCGCTCGGCGCGCCAACCCGGTGCTGCTCGAGCCGATGATGGCCGTCGAGGTCCGGACCCCGGAGGACTACATGGGGGACGTCATCGGCGACCTCAACTCCCGCCGCGGTCAGATCCAGTCCATGGAGGACATCTCTGGTGCCAAGGTCGTCAAGGCCGTGGTCCCGCTGTCCGAGATGTTCGGGTACGTTGGTGACCTCAGGTCCCGGACCCAGGGTCGTGCCAACTACACGATGCAGTTCGACTCCTACGCCGAAGTTCCCAAGAACGTGGCCGAGGAGATCATCAAGAAGGTCCGCGGCGAGTGAGCCCGCTCACTCCGTCCGCGGAGTGATGGACCGAGCAACACCCATCCCAGATGTCGCCCCCGGCACCCAGCCGGTGACGATTGCACATCCCGAGTCCAACAGGAGGACACGCAAGTGGCGAAGGCCAAGTTCGAGCGGAGCAAGCCGCACGTCAACATCGGCACCATCGGTCACATCGACCACGGCAAGACCACCCTCACGGCTGCCATCTCCAAGGTGCTGCACGACAAGTACCCGGAGTTGAACCAGGCGTCGCCCTTCGACTCCATCGACAAGGCGCCCGAGGAGAAGCAGCGCGGGATCACGATCTCGATCGCGCACATCGAGTACCAGACGGAGAAGCGTCACTACGCCCACGTCGACTGCCCCGGTCACGCCGACTACGTCAAGAACATGATCACCGGCGCGGCCCAGATGGACGGTGCGATCCTCGTGGTCGCCGCCACCGACGGCCCGATGCCGCAGACCAAGGAGCACGTCCTCCTGGCCCGCCAGGTCGGCGTCCCCTACATCGTCGTGGCGCTGAACAAGGCCGACATGGTCGACGACGAGGAGATCATGGAGCTCGTCGAGATGGAGGTCCGCGAGCTGCTGTCCTCCTACGAGTTCCCGGGTGACGACCTGCCCGTCGTCAAGGTCTCCGCGCTCAAGGCGCTGGAGGGCGACGAGGAGTGGGCCAACACCGTCCTCGAGCTGATGGACACCGTGGACGAGTACATCCCGGAGCCGCAGCGTGACCTGGACAAGCCGTTCATGATGCCCGTCGAGGACGTCTTCACGATCACCGGTCGTGGCACCGTCGTCACCGGTCGTATCGAGCGCGGCATCCTCAAGGTCAACGAGGAGATCGAGATCGTGGGTATCCGCGAGCAGTCCTCGAAGACCACGGTCACCGGCATCGAGATGTTCCGCAAGCTGCTCGACGAGGGTCGTGCGGGCGAGAACGTCGGCCTGCTGCTCCGCGGCACCAAGCGCGAGGACGTCGAGCGCGGCCAGGTCATCGTCAAGCCGGGTTCGATCACCCCGCACACCGAGTTCGAGGCGCAGGCCTACATCCTGTCCAAGGACGAGGGTGGCCGGCACACGCCGTTCTACGACAACTACCGTCCGCAGTTCTACTTCCGGACCACGGACGTCACCGGTGTGGTGCACCTGCCCGAGGGCACCGAGATGGTCATGCCCGGCGACAACACCGACATGACGGTCGAGCTGATCCAGCCGATCGCCATGGAGGAGGGCCTGATGTTCAACATCCGCGAGGGCGGCCGCACCGTCGGTGCCGGCCGGGTCACCAAGATCCTCAAGTGAGCATCTGACCCCCGCCGCACGGCAGCCGGACCCCCGTCACCAGCTCGGTGGCGGGGGTTCGTGCCTGTCCGGCGGCACCCGACCCGCGCGCCAGGGGTGCTTGCCGTCGCGGCACCCACGGGGCTACCTTTAGCCAGTCCACCGCTCGCGGGGAGCGGGGCGTGAAGGTGAAGGGTCCCACCATGGCATCGACGACCGAGTCACAGGCACCGGAGACGCCGTCCAAGAACCGGATGTCGCTCACCACCCAGATCACCATCGCCCTGGTGGCCGGAGCAGTCGTGGGCAGTCTGCTCAACAGCGTCGCGGGCATCGGGTGGGTCAACGACCACATCATCGAGGGCATCCTCAGCCTGGTCGCCGACGGCTTCGTGCGGCTGCTGCAGATGCTGGTCGTGCCGCTGGTGGTCTTCTCGCTGATCACCGGGGTGGCCGGGATCGGCGACATCAAGCTGCTCGGCCGGGTCGGGGGCAAGGCCTTCGCGCTCTACGTCGGCACGACCGCCCTGGCGATCACCACGGCGATCCTGCTGGCCCTGGTCATCGGTCCGGGCAAGGGCTTCGACATGTCCGGGGTGGACACGAGCGGCATGGAGGGCGCCGCCAACGACGAGACCTTCTGGGAGACCCTGGCCTCGATCATCCCCGGCAACCCCATCGCGGCGTTCGCCGAGGGCGACATGCTGCAGATCATCTTCTACGTCATCATCGTCGGCATCGCGGCGCTGATGCTGGGGGAGCGGTCGGCGGGCTTCCTCAAGGCCTGCGAGTACATGAACGAGCTGATGATGAAGGTCGTCACGATCGTCATGATGTTCGCGCCGATCGGCGTCTTCGCCCTGCTGACCCGGGCCTTCGCCCGCGAGGGGTACGACCTCTTCGTCCCGCTGGCCTCCTACGTCGTGACGCTGGTGGGGGCGCTCTTCTTCCACCTGTTCGTGACGATCCTCGTGCTGTTCTGGCTGTTCACCCGGCTCAGCCCCACGATGTTCCTGCGCAAGATGCGGGCCGTGCAGCTCTTCGCCTTCTCGACCGCGTCGTCCAACGCCACCATCCCGGTGACCATGCGTGCGGTGAACCAGCGGATGGGTGTCGACCGCGGAGTCGCCTCCTTCACGGTCCCCTTCGGTGCGACCATCAACATGGACGGCACCGCCATCATGCAGGGTGTCGCGACGGTCTTCATCGCCAACGTGTACGGCATCGACCTGGGGCTCGGCGGATACCTCACGGTCATCGGTATGGCGGTGCTCGCCTCGATCGGCACCGCGGGTGTGCCCGGGGTGGGTCTGATCATGCTCACCATGGTGCTCAACCAGGTCGGTCTGCCGGTCGAGGGCATCGCGATCATCATCGGCGTGGACCGGCTGATGGACATGATCCGCACCGCCGTCAACGTCACCGGCGACGCCATGGTCAGCACCGCCGTCGCCAAGAGCGAGGGCGAGATGGACACCGACATCTTCAACGACCCGACGGCGGGCGAGTTCGACATCTCCGACGTCGACCTGGACGACCTCGACGACGACGGGGTGCCGGACGCGGAGGAGCGGGCCGGCGCGCAGCGCGCCCGCAGCTGAGCCCGTCCCCGCACCGAGGTCGGGTCTGCGCATCCCCTCGGTCGTGAGGGCGGCGACGGGGGTGCCCGTCGGTGACGGCACCCCGGTGCCCGAGGATGGTGCCATGCTCGTCTGGTACGCCGCCTACGGCTCGAACCTGCACCGGGACCGCTTTCTCCGCTATCTCCAGGGCGGGCAGCCCGACGGAGCCCGCCGGACCCACGCCGGGGCCAGGGATCCCTCAGATCCTCGCGCCGAGGCTCCCTACCGTCTTCCCGGGCGCCTGCGCTTCGGCTGGGACTCACCCACGTGGGGTGGCGGCATCGCGTTCTACGAGGCACACGGTCCCGGTGAGGAGGGAGAGGGGGAGGGTGACGCGAGCGAGGGCGTGGTGCTCGCCCGGGCCTACCTCCTGACCGGTGAGCAGTTCGCGGACGTCGTCGCCCAGGAGATGCGCCGGGCCCCCGGGCAGGCGCTGGACCTCGCGCCGGCGCTGAGTGCCGGGCGCCACGCCTACGGCCCGGGGCGCTACGAGACGGTGCACCACGTGGGCGACCTCGACGGACGGCCGGTCCTCACGTTCACCGCCGACCGCCCGGGCGACCTGCCCGAGAATCCCCCGGCCCCGGCCTACCTGCGGACCATCGCGGCCGGGCTGGCCGACGCCCACGACCTGGCCCCGGACGCCGTGGTCACCTACCTCCGCCGGTGCTCCCCGGTGGCCGAGTCGTGGACGAGCGAGGAGCTCACCGATCTGCTCCGGTAGGTCGCCGGTCGCCCGGATCGACGGGCCCGCCACCGATTTGAGGTGCTGGCGCGCTTCATGGCACACTAGACAGGTTGCTTGACGCGCGGCGCACACCCATGTGTGCGTCGCCGGCCGTCCAGCACGCACCCGAGTGTGCGGGCGACGGCAGCGCAAGCCCCGGCGGCACAGACGTCGGGCACGGACACCGCCCGTAGAGATCGACAGATCGTTGGGTCGCGTCCGCGGGAGGCGCGACACGCCCGACCGCGGGGGTCGGTGGAGGTGCCAGGCCGCAGCCGGACCCCGAATGTTCCAGACGGACGACGAGAGAGAGTCAGACAAGCGATGGCGGGACAGAAGATCCGCATCCGGCTGAAGTCGTACGACCACGAGGTCATCGACAGCTCGGCGCGCAAGATCGTTGACACGGTGACCCGTGCTGGCGCCACGGTGGTCGGCCCGGTGCCGCTCCCGACGGAGAAGAACGTCTTCTGCGTCATCCGGTCGCCGCACAAGTACAAGGACAGCCGCGAGCACTTCGAGATGCGCACCCACAAGCGGCTGATCGACATCGTCGACCCCACTCCCAAGGCGGTCGACTCCTTGATGCGTCTCGACCTCCCGGCGGACGTCAACATCGAGATCAAGCTGTGAGTGTGACCACGATGACTACTGCGACTACTGCATCGACCACGGCGCGCACCGTGAAGGGCGTGCTCGGTGAGAAGCTCGGCATGACCCAGGTCTGGGACGCCGAGAACCGTCTCGTCCCGGTCACGGTCATCAAGGCCGGCCCGGCCGTCGTCACCCAGGTCCGCGCCGTCGAGACCGACGGCTACGACGCGGTCCAGATCGCCTTCGGCGCGATCGACCCGCGCAAGGTGACGCAGCCGCTCAAGGGCCACTTCGCCAAGGCGGGCGTGACCCCGCGTCGCCACGTCGCGGAGCTGCGCACCGCCGACGCCGCCGACTACGAGCTCGGCCAGGAGATCACCGCCGAGACCTTCGAGGGCGGCCAGAAGGTGGACGTGACCGGCACCACCAAGGGCAAGGGCTTCGCCGGCGTCATGAAGCGCCACGGCTTCTCCGGTGTGGGCGCGTCGCACGGTGCGCACCGCAACCACCGCAAGCCGGGGTCCATCGGTGGCTGCGCCACCCCGGGCCGCGTCTTCAAGGGTCTGCGCATGGCCGGCCGCATGGGCGGCGAGCGTCAGACCACCCCGAACCTGACCGTCCACGCCGTGGACGCCGAGAAGGGTCTGCTGCTGATCAAGGGCGCCGTCCCCGGCCCCCGCGGCGGAGTCGTCCTCGTGCGCACGGCCGCGAAGGGTGCGTGAACCAGCCATGACCACCATCACCATCACCAAGCCCGCCGGTGGCGACGCCGGGACCGTGGACCTGCCCGCCGAGCTGTTCGACGTGCAGACCAACGTCCCCCTGATCCACCAGGTCGTCGTGGCCCAGCTGGCTGCCGCCCGCCAGGGCACGCACGCCACCAAGACCCGCGGTGACGTCCGCGGCGGTGGCCGCAAGCCCTACCGTCAGAAGGGCACCGGTCGCGCGCGTCAGGGCTCGACCCGGGCGCCGCAGTTCGCCGGCGGTGGCACGGTCCACGGGCCGCAGCCGCGCAGCTACGCCCAGAAGACGCCCAAGAAGATGAAGGCCGCCGCGCTGCGCGGTGCCCTCTCGGACCGGGCTCGTCACGGCCGCATCCACGTGCTGTCCGGGCTGGTCGAGGGCCAGACCCCGTCGACCCGGACGGCGCGCACCGCGCTGCAGGCGCTGTCCGACCGGCCGAACTTCCTCGTGGTCCTGGACCGCGCGGACGAGGTCGGGCTGCGCAGCGTGCGCAACATGCCCGACGTGCACGTGCTGTTCGTCGACCAGCTCAACACCTACGACGTGCTGTGCGCCGACGACGTGGTCTTCACCCAGGCCGCCCTGGACACCTTCATCTCCGGCGTGCCCGCCGCGACTGCCGAGGAGACCAAGTGAGCACTGCATTCAGCACCCAGAAGGACCCGCGCGACATCCTGCTCTCGCCCGTGGTGTCGGAGAAGTCGTACGCGCTGCTCGACCAGGGCAAGTACACCTTCCTGGTGGACCCGCGCGCGAACAAGTCCGAGATCAAGAAGGCCGTCGAGTCGATCTTCGACGTCAAGGTCTCCTCGGTCCACACGATGAACCGCCAGGGCAAGGCCCGCCGGACCCGCTTCGGCATGGGCCGGCGCAAGGACACCAAGCGGGCCATCGTCACGCTCCGTGAGGGCTCCATCGACATCTTCGGCACGCTGTAGGGCCGGAAGAGGAAGAAGCTAGAGGACTTTCGAGAATGGCTATTCGCAAGTACAAGCCGACAACGCCGGGCCGCCGCGGCTCGAGCGTGGCCGACTTCGTCGAGGTGACCCGGTCGACGCCGGAGAAGTCGCTGGTCAAGCCCCTGTCCAAGACGGGTGGCCGCAACGCGTCGGGTCGCATCACGACCCGGCACATCGGTGGCGGGCACAAGCGCGCCTACCGGGTGGTCGACTTCCGTCGGGCCGACAAGGACGGCGTGAACGCCAAGGTCGCGCATATCGAGTACGACCCGAACCGCACCGCCCGGATCGCGCTGCTGCACTACACCGACGGCGAGAAGCGCTACATCATCGCGCCGAACCGGCTCAAGCAGGGTGACACCGTCGAGAACGGCCCGTCCGCGGACATCAAGCCCGGCAACAACCTGCCGCTGCGCAACATCCCGGTCGGTACGGTCATCCACGCGATCGAGCTGCGCCCGGGTGGCGGGGCCAAGATCGCCCGGTCCGCCGGCGCCCGCGTCCAGCTGGTCGCCAAGGAAGGGTCGATGGCCCAGCTCCGGATGCCCTCCGGCGAGATCCGCAACGTCGACGCGCGCTGCCGCGCGACCGTCGGCGAGGTCGGCAACGCCGAGCAGAGCAACATCAGCTGGGGCAAGGCCGGCCGGATGCGGTGGAAGGGCAAGCGCCCGACCGTCCGCGGTGTCGTCATGAACCCGGTCGACCACCCCCACGGTGGTGGAGAGGGCCGGACCTCCGGTGGCCGTCACCCGGTCAGCCCGTGGGGTCAGCCCGAGGGTCGTACCCGCAAGCCCAACAAGCCCAGCGACAAGCTGATCGTGCGCCGTCGCCGGACCGGCAAGAAGCGCTGAGTTTAGGAGCAGTCCGAAGAATGCCTCGCAGCCTGAAGAAGGGCCCGTTCGTCGACGCCCACCTCACCAAGAAGGTGGACGCCCAGAACGAGGCCGGAACCAAGAACGTCATCAAGACCTGGTCCCGCCGGTCGATGATCACGCCCGACATGCTCGGTCACACCCTCGCGGTCCACGACGGCCGCAAGCACGTCCCGGTCTTCGTGACCGAGTCGATGGTGGGCCACAAGCTCGGTGAGTTCGCTCCGACCCGCACGTTCAAGGGTCACGAGAAGGACGACAGGAAGGGTCGCCGGCGATGACGACCACCACGAACAGCACGGAAGAAGGATTCGTCATGGAAGCCAAGGCGCAGGCGCGGTTCGTCCGCGTGACGCCGATGAAGGCACGCCGTGTCGTCGACCTCATCCGGGGCAAGAGCGTCCCGGAGGCGCAGGCCATGATGCGGTTCGCGCCGCAGAGCGCCAGCGAGCCGGTCCTCAAGGTCCTGAACAGCGCGGTCGCCAACGCGCGGCACGCCGCGGACACCGCCGGCTCGGGCATCGACGAGTCGACGCTGGTCGTGTCGGCCGCCTTCGTCGACGAGGGCCCGACCATGAAGCGCTTCCGGCCGCGTGCCCAGGGCCGCGCCAGCCGGATCAACAAGCGCACCAGCCACATCACCGTGGTTGTCGCCGAGAAGACCAAGGGAGGTGCCCGCTGATGGGGCAGAAGATCAACCCGAACGGCTACCGCCTGGGCATCACGACCGACCACCGCAGCCGCTGGTTCGCCGACTCCACCAAGGAGGGTCAGCGCTACCGCGACTACGTGAAGGAAGACGTCGCGATCCGTGAGCTGCTGTCCACCGGCATGGACCGGGCCGGCATCTCCAAGGTCGAGATCGAGCGGACCCGGGACCGCGTGCGCGTGGACATCCACACCGCCCGCCCGGGCATCGTCATCGGCCGCCGCGGCGCCGAGGCCGACCGGCTGCGCGGTGCGCTCGAGAAGCTCACCGGCAAGCAGGTCCAGCTGAACATCCTCGAGGTCAAGAACCCCGAGGTCGACGCCCAGCTCGTCGCCCAGGGCATCGCCGAGCAGCTCGCCGCCCGCGTGACCTTCCGTCGCGCGATGCGCAAGGGTATGCAGTCCGCGCTGCGGGCCGGTGCCAAGGGCATCCGGATCCAGTGCTCGGGCCGCCTCGGTGGTGCCGAGATGTCGCGCTCGGAGTTCTACCGCGAGGGCCGTGTGCCGCTGCACACCCTGCGCGCGAACATCGACTACGGCTTCTACGAGGCCAAGACGACCTTCGGCCGGATCGGTGTGAAGGTCTGGATCTACAAGGGCGACCTGACCGCCAAGGAGCTCGCGCGCGAGGAGGCCCAGGCCCCCAGCGGTCGCGGTGACCGTCGCGGTCGCGGTGGCCGTGGTGGCGCCGGCGGCGGCGGCGGCGAGCGCCGTGGGCGTGCGCCGCGTCGGGACGAGGCGACGAGCGCCGAGACGGGTGCCGCGGCGCCCGCGGCCGCTCCGACCGAGTCCGCGTCGGCCGCCCCCGCTACCACCGAGGGAGAGCAGTCCTGATGTTGATTCCCCGTCGCGTCAAGCACCGCAAGCAGCACCACCCGGGCCGCTCCGGCATGGCCAAGGGCGGCACCGCGCTGGCGTTCGGTGACTACGGCATCCAGGCCCTGGCGCCGGCCTACGTCACCAACCGGCAGATCGAGTCCGCTCGTATCGCCATGACCCGCTACATCAAGCGAGGCGGCAAGGTGTGGATCAACATCTACCCGGACCGCCCGCTGACCAAGAAGCCGGCCGAGACCCGCATGGGGTCCGGCAAGGGCTCGCCCGAGTGGTGGGTGGCCAACGTCAAGCCGGGCCGCGTGATGTTCGAGCTGTCCGGTGTGTCCGAGGACGTCGCCCGCGAGGCGCTGCGTCTGGCGATGCACAAGCTGCCCATGAAGACCCGTTTCGTCTCCCGTGAGGGTGGTGACATCTGATGGCTGTCGGTTCTGACAACCTGACCCCCGAGCAGCTGCGCGGTCTGGAGGACGGCCCGCTGGCCGATGCTCTGGCCGAGGCCAAGAAGGAGCTGTTCAACCTGCGATTCCAGTCCGCGACCGGGCAGCTGGAGAGCCACGGCCGGCTGCGCGCGGTCCGCAAGGACATCGCGCGCATCTACACCGAGATGCGTGAGCGCGAGCTGGGCATCGGTCGTGAGTCCGACGAGAACGAGAAGGTGGGCTGAGCATGAGCGAGAGCACCCAGACCCAGGCCGAGGCGACCGCTGAGACCGTCGACGCGCACGAGCCGAGCGAGAGCTCGCTCGGGCACGGCGGTGACCGCAACTACCGCAAGGTCCGCCAGGGCTACGTCGTCAGCGACAAGATGGACAAGACGATCGTCGTCCAGGTCGAGGACCGCGTGAAGCACGGCCTCTACGGCAAGGTCCTGCGCACGACCAACAAGGTCAAGGCGCACGACGAGGAGAACACCGCCGGTACCGGCGACCGTGTCCTCATCATGGAGACCCGCCCGCTGTCAGCGACCAAGCGCTGGCGCCTGGTGGAGATCCTCGAGAAGGCCAAGTAAGAACCAACCGTCCACAACGTCTGGCCAGGCTCGCCCCGCACGGGCGAGAACCAGCCGGCAGTAGGAGAACGAACAGTGATCCAGCAGGAGTCGCGACTGCGCGTCGCCGACAACACCGGTGCCAAGGAGCTCCTGTGCATCCGTGTGCTGGGTGGCTCCGGACGCCGCTACGCAGGCATCGGGGACACCATCGTGGCCACCGTCAAGGACGCCATCCCCGGCGGCAACGTCAAGAAGGGCGACGTCGTCAAGGCGGTCATCGTGCGCACCCGCAAGGAGCGCCGTCGTCCCGACGGCAGCTACATCCGATTCGACGAGAACGCCGCGGTCATCCTCAAGAACGACGGTGACCCCCGCGGTACCCGCATCTTCGGCCCGGTGGGCCGCGAGCTGCGCGACAAGCGATTCATGCGGATCGTCTCGCTCGCGCCGGAGGTGATCTGAGGACATGGCGAAGATGAAGATCAAGAAGAACGACCTGGTTCAGGTCATCGCCGGCAAGGACAAGGGCCTGCAGGGCCGGGTCATCGCCGTGCACACCGAGACCGACCGCGTGCTCGTCGAGGGCGTCAACCGCATCACGAAGCACACCCGGGCCGGTGGCCAGCGCGGCGTGAACACCGGTGGCATCCAGGTCCAGGAGGCGCCCATCCACGTGTCGAACGTGATGGTGGTCGACCCCGAGACTAAGAAGCCGACCCGGATCAAGACGCGCGTCGAGACGGTCGACCGGGACGGTCGCGAGAAGACGGTGCGCACCCGCGTCGCGGTGCGCTCGGGTAAGGACCTGTGAGCATGACTGACACGATCACCGACAACGAGACCGAGCAGGGCTCGGCGGCTGCCGAGGGACGCACCACGTCCGCCCCCGCGCCGCGGCTGAAGGGCCGCTACCGCGAGGACATCGTGCCGGCCATGACCGAGCAGTTCGGCTACGCCAACCCGATGCAGGTCCCCGGCCTGGTCAAGATCACCGTCAACATGGGCGTCGGCGAGGCGGCTCGCGACAGCAAGCTCATCGAGGGTGCGATCCGCGACCTGGCCACGATCACCGGGCAGAAGCCCTCGGTCACCAAGGCCCGCAAGTCCATCGCGCAGTTCAAGCTGCGTGAGGGTATGCCGATCGGTGCGCACGTCACGCTGCGCGGCGACCGGATGTGGGAGTTCCTGGACCGTCTGCTGGCGCTGGCGCTGCCGCGCATCCGTGACTTCCGCGGGCTCTCGCCGCGCCAGTTCGACGGCAACGGCAACTACACCTTCGGCCTGGTGGAGCAGTCGATGTTCCACGAGATCGACCAGGACAAGATCGACCGCGTCCGCGGCATGGACATCACGGTCGTGACCACCGCCAAGACCGACGACGAGGGTCGGGCGCTGCTCAAGCACCTGGGCTTCCCGTTCAAGGAGAACTGATGGCCAAGACCGCGCTGATCAACAAGGCCAACCGCAAGCCGAAGTTCAAGGTGCGCGCCTACACCCGCTGCCAGCGGTGCGGCCGCCCCCACTCGGTCTACCGCAAGTTCGGCCTGTGCCGGATCTGCCTGCGCGAGATGGCGCACCGCGGCGAGCTGCCCGGCGTGACCAAGTCGAGCTGGTGACGACGGCAGCTGCCGCCGGCACCCACGGCATACCGCACCACCACACCTGACGTAACCACCACCTGGAACATCGAAGGTCGCCCGGGACACCCGGGGGAAACCGCGATGAGAAAGGGCACGAAGCCCATGACCATGACCGACCCGATCGCGGACATGCTGACCCGGATCCGGAACGCCAACTCGGCGCACAAGGACCAGGTCACCATGCCGTACTCCAAGCTGAAGGCCACCATCGCCGACATCCTCAAGGCGGAGGGCTACATCGCCTCCTGGTCCTCTGCGGAGGCCGAGGTGGGCAGCACGCTGATCATCGACCTCAAGTACGGCCCCAACCGGGAGCGCTCCATCGCCGGTGTGCGCCGCGTCTCCAAGCCGGGCCTGCGCGTCTACGCGAAGTCCACCAACCTGCCCCGCGTGCTGGGCGGCCTGGGCGTGGCGATCATCTCCACGTCCTCCGGCCTGCTCACCGACCGTCAGGCTGCCGAGAAGGGCGTCGGCGGCGAAGTGCTCGCCTACGTCTGGTGACCCGAGGAAAGTCACGAAAGGAGTAACGAAGACATGTCTCGTATTGGACGACTCCCCGTCGCGATCCCCTCGGGTGTGGATGTGGCCATCGACGGCGACACCGTCACGGTCAAGGGCCCCAAGGGGCAGCTCGCGCTCGACGTGGTCGAGCCGATCTCCGTCGCCAAGGGGGAGGACGGCAGCATCGAGGTCAGCCGCCCCGACGACGAGCGCGACTCGCGGTCGCGCCACGGCCTGACCCGCAGCCTGATCGCCAACATGGTCGAGGGTGTGACCAACGGCTACACCAAGAAGCTCGAGATCCACGGCACCGGTTACCGCGTCGTGGCCAAGGGCACCGACCTGGAGTTCGCGCTGGGCTACAGCCACCCCATTCTCATCAAGGCCCCGGAGGGCATCTCCTTCCAGGTCGAGAACCCCACCCGGTTCTCGGTCACGGGCATCGACAAGCAGCAGGTCGGCGAGGTCGCTGCGAACATCCGCAAGCTGCGCAGGCCTGACCCCTACAAGGGCAAGGGTGTGCGCTACGAGGGTGAGCGCATCCGCCGCAAGGTCGGAAAGGCTGGTAAGTAAGCCATGGCACAGATCGTCAAGCGCGCCAAGAGCAAGAGCGCTGCCCGTGGCCGCCGCCACGTGCGGCTGCGCAAGAAGGTCACCGGCACCGCGGAGCGCCCGCGCATCGTGGTCAACCGGTCCTCCCGCCACGTCTTCGTCCAGCTGGTCGACGACTCCCGGAGCGCCACCGTGGCGTCCGCGTCGACCATGGAGGCAGACCTGCGCGCCCTGGAGGGCGACAAGACCGCCAAGGCCAAGCGGGTCGGCGAGCTGCTCGCCGAGCGCGCCAAGGCTGCCGGCGTCGACGCCGCGGTCTTCGACCGTGGTGGCAACCGTTACGCCGGCCGTGTGGCCGCTATCGCGGAGGGCGCCCGCGAGGGCGGCCTGGCGCTCTGACCGGACCCCGAGAACGAAGAGAGAAGGATCTTTCGATGGCTGGTGACTTCCAGCGACGTGGAGCCGCTTCCGGCACCACGGCCGGTGACGCCCGCGACAACCGTCGGGGCAACCGTGACAACAACCGAGACAACCGCGACGGCCGTGGCGGCCGGGGCGGACGCGACGACGACCGCAACCAGTACCTGGAGCGCGTCGTCACCATCAACCGTGTGGCCAAGGTCGTCAAGGGCGGTCGCCGCTTCAGCTTCACCGCGCTGGTCGTGGTGGGCGACGGCGACGGCACCGTCGGCGTCGGCTACGGCAAGGCCAAGGAGGTGCCGGCCGCGATCTCCAAGGGCGTCGAGGAGGCGAAGAAGAACTTCTTCCGCGTGCCCCGGATCGCCGGCACCATCCCGCACCCGATCCAGGGTGAGGACGCCGCCGGTGTCGTCATGCTGAAGCCGGCCAGCCCGGGTACCGGTGTCATCGCCGGTGGCCCGGTGCGCGCCGTGCTCGAGTGCGCCGGCATCCACGACGTGCTCAGCAAGTCGCTCGGCTCCAGCAACTCCATCAACATCGTGCATGCCACGGTGGCGGCCCTGCAGGGCCTGGAGCAGCCGGAGTCCGTGGCGGCCCGCCGCGGCAAGTCCCTCGAGGAGGTCACACCGCACGCCATGCTCAAGGCGCGCGCCGAGGCTGCCGCAGAGGCGAAGGCGGGTGCCTGATGGCCAAGCTCAAGGTGACCCAGATCAAGTCCACCGTCGGCACCAAGCACATGCACCGGGAGACCGTCCGGAGCCTGGGCCTGAAGCGGATCGGTGACACCGTCGTCAAGGAGGACCGCCCGGAGTTCCGCGGCATGGTCCGCACGGTCGCCCACCTGGTGACCGTGGAGGAGGTTGACTGATATGGCCGACAGCACAGCCCGTCGCGAGGCGGCCGCGCTCAAGGTCCACCACCTGCGTCCGGCCCCCGGTGCCAAGACCGCCAAGACCCGCGTGGGTCGAGGCGAGGCGTCCAAGGGCAAGACGGCCGGTCGCGGCACCAAGGGCACCAAGGCCCGCTACCAGGTGCCCGAGACCTTCGAGGGTGGACAGACCCCGATGCACATGCGGCTGCCCAAGCTGCGTGGCTTCACCAACCCGTTCAAGGTGACCTACCAGGTCGTCAACCTCGACACCCTGGCCTCCCTCTTCCCCGAGGGTGGCACCGTCGGGGCCGCCGAGCTGGTGGCCAGGGGCGCGGTCCGCAAGGGCCAGCCCATCAAGGTGCTCGGCACCGGTGAGGTCTCCGTCAAGCTCGACGTGACCGCCACCAAGTTCTCGGCCTCCGCGAAGGAGAAGATCGAGGCTGCCGGCGGGAGCGCCACGGAGGCCTGAGGCGCAGGCCTCGCACCCGGCATACCCACGCGTCAGGCCCCGCGTCGCACGAGCGGCGCGGGGCCTCACGCTTCTCGACCTCACCCTCAGTGGTGTTATCGTCAACGACGATCCACTGCTCGATTTCCGGGCCCCAACCTCGCCCCGACGCGCCGCGCGAGTCGACCGGCCCCTCAGGAGGACCTGAATGCTCTCCGCCTTCGTGCGCGCGTTCAAGACGCCCGATCTTCGCAAGAAGATCCTCTTCACGCTCGCGATCATGGCGCTCTACCGCCTCGGGACGCACATCCCGACCCCGGGCGTGGACTACGGCCTGGTGCAGCAGTGCCTCGACACGGCGGAGCTGTCCGGCAACGTGCTCGGCATGGTCAACCTGTTCTCCGGTGGCGCCATGGTGCAGCTGTCGATCTTCGCGCTGGGGATCATGCCCTACATCACGGCGGCGATCATCGTGCAGCTGCTCACCGTGGTGATCCCACGGTTCGAGCAGCTGAAGAAGGAGGGGCAGGCGGGTCAGACCAAGATGACCCAGTACACCCGCTACCTCACGATCGGGCTGGCGGTGCTGCAGGCGTCCACGCTCGTGACGATCGCCCGCGAGCCGGCCCGGTTGTTCGGGACCACGTGCACCTCGGTGATGCCGGACGAGGGCATCTGGACGCTCTCCCTCATGGTCCTGACGATGACCGCGGGCACCGGCCTGATCATGTGGCTGGGTGAGCTGATCACCGAGAAGGGTGTCGGCAACGGTATGTCGCTGCTCATCTTCGTCTCGATCGCCGCCGGCTTCCCGGCGGCGCTGGGTGCGATCTACCAGAGCTCGGTCACCACCTTCGTCCTGGTGATGCTGCTCGGCCTGGTCATCATGACGCTCGTCGTCTACGTGGAGCAGTGCCAGCGGCGGATCCCGGTGCAGTACGCCAAGCGGATGATCGGCCGTCGCCAGTACGGGGGGACGTCCACCTACATCCCGCTCAAGCTCAACATGGCCAACGTCATCCCGATCATCTTCGCCAGCTCCATCCTGATGCTGCCCTCGCTGCTGGCCAACTTCAACCGGCCGACCGAGGCGGGCGCCACGGCACCGGGCTGGGTGGGCTTCATCGACCGCTACCTGTCGATGGGTGCCACCGGGTCGGGGACGCACTGGATCTACATGGTGCTGTACGCCGCGATGATCATCTTCTTCTGCTTCTTCTACACCTCGGTGACCTTCAACCCCACCGAGGTGGCGGACAACATGAAGCGCTACGGCGGCTTCATCCCCGGCATCCGGGCCGGGCGGCCCACGGCGGAGTACCTCGAGTACGTCATCAACCGGATCACCACGCCCGGAGCGCTCTACCTCGCCGGGCTGGCGCTGATCCCGCTCATCGCGTTCAACGTCATGGGGGTGGCCAACTTCCCCCTGGGCGGCGCCTCGATCCTCATCATCGTCGGCGTCGGTCTGCAGACGGTGAAGCAGATCGAGTCCCAGCTCCAGCAGCACGACTACGAAGGGTTCCTCCGCTGATGCGACTGATCATGCTCGGACCGCCCGGTGCAGGCAAGGGCACCCAGGCCGTCCACGTCTCCCGGGCCCACGGCATACCCGCCATCTCCACCGGGGACATCTTCCGGGCGAACATCAAGAACGAGACCGAGCTCGGGCTGCAGGTCAAGCAGATCACCGCGTCGGGCGGCTACGTGCCGGACGAGATCACGAACGCCATCGTGCGCGACCGCCTGGCCGAGCAGGACGCGGCCCACGGCTTCTTGCTCGACGGCTACCCGCGGACCACCGGCCAGGTGGACGCGCTGGACGAGATGCTGGCGGAGGCCGGCCACGAGCTGGACGTCGTGGTGGAGCTCACCGTGGACACCGACGAGGTGGTGCAGCGGCTGCTGGCCCGCGCCCAGGAGCAGGGCCGCGCCGACGACACCGAGGAGGTCGTCCGGGAGCGGATGCGCCTGTATGCCGAGGAGACGGCGCCGCTGTCGGCGCGCTACAAGGAGCGTGGCCTGCTGCGGCGCGTGGACGGCATGGGCGAGGTCACCGAGGTGACCGGGCGGATCGAGGCCGTCCTCCGGGACGTGCCGACCTCGTCGACCGGCGACGCGCCGGTGGACGACGCCGACACGCGCTGATGTCGATCTTCCGCCGTCGCCCGCGGATCGAGGCCAAGTCGCCCGACGAGCTCGTGGCGATGCGTCGGGCCGGGCTGGTGGTCGCGCGGACACTGAGCCTGGCACGGGAGCGTGCGGTCGCCGGGGTCACCACCGGCGAGCTCGACGCGGAGGCCGAGGAGGCCATCCGCGGCAGTGGCGCCGTGCCCAGCTTTCTCGGCTACCACGGCTTCACCGGCAGCCTGTGCATCTCGGTCAACGACGAGGTGGTGCACGGGATCCCGGGGGGACGGGTGCTCGAGGACGGTGACCTGGTCTCCATCGACTGCGGCGCCATCGTCGAGGGCTGGCACGGAGACGCCGCGCTCAGCCTGGTGGTCGGGGGCCGGCAGCAGGGGTCGCCGGCCGACCTGGCCCTGATGGACGACACCGAGGCCTCGCTCTGGGCCGGCATCGCGGCGCTGCGCCCCGGTGGACGGCTGTTCGCCGTGGGCGACGCGGTGGAGAGCAGCGTCGACGCCGCGCTCGAGCGCCGGGTGAAGGACGCCGTCCCGGGGGTCGAGGCCTACGGCATCCTGGAGGACTACACCGGGCACGGGATCGGCCGGGAGATGCACATGGACCCGCACGTGCCGAACTACGGGGTGTCCGCCGCCGGACCGACCGTGCCCTCGGGAGCCACCCTGGCGATCGAGCCGATGGTCACGCTCGGGAGCATCGAGACCCGCACCTTGGACGATGACTGGACGGTCGTCACCAGCGACGGCAGCCGGGCGGCCCACTGGGAGCACACCGTGGCCGTGACCGACGACGGACTCTGGGTGCTCACGGCCGCCGACGGGGGAGCGGCCGGGCTGGAGCGGGTCGGCGCCGCGTTCGCACCCCTCTCCGACTGATTGGCCTTGGGGGTTGCCCTTCCCGTAGGATGGTGCGTCGGCCCTGTGTGGGCCGAGTCCAGTGAAATTCAGGGAATGTGGAGGACATGGCGAAGAAGGACGGCGTCATTGAGATCGAGGGCACGGTTGTCGAGGCCCTCCCGAACGCGAACTTCCGGGTCGAGCTGACCAACGGTCACGTTGTGCTGGCTCACATCTCCGGCAAGATGCGGCAGCACTACATCCGGATCCTCCCCGAGGACCGCGTCGTGGTGGAGCTCAGCCCGTACGACCTGACTCGCGGCCGCATCGTCTTCCGCTACCGCTGAGGCACGCGGCCCTCGTGGCCGTGCGCCGCACACCCACCCCCGTTCAGATCCCTCCACCCGAAGGCAGGAAGCCATGAAGGTTCAGCCGAGCGTGAAGAAGATCTGCGACAAGTGCAAGGTGATCCGCCGTCACGGCCGGGTCATGGTGATCTGCGACAACCTGCGCCACAAGCAGCGCCAGGGCTGAGCAGAGCACGTCCCGCACGCGCGTCGCAGCTTCGATGCGTCAGCACGACCCACAACTGAATACCCCAGATGACGCAGCACCCGACCCCCGCCGACCGGCGGGACGTCACCTCCGGCCGCGAGAGCCGGGGACCGCGGGCGACCGAGCCCACCAGACGATGCGGACCGGTGCTGCACCAGACTCTCGCACGTAACCCAAGGAGCACTGCCAGATGGCACGACTCATCGGTGTCGACCTGCCGCGCGACAAGCGCGTGGAGGTCGCTCTCACCTACATCTTCGGCGTGGGCCGCACCCGCGCCACCTCGACGCTGGAGGCCACGGGCGTGGACCCGTCCATCCGCGTCAAGGACCTGACGGAAGAGCAGCTGGTCGCCCTGCGTGACCACCTCGAGGGCAGCTTCCGCCTCGAGGGTGACCTGCGCCGTGAGGTGGCCGCCGACATCCGCCGCAAGGTCGAGATCGGCAGCTACCAGGGCCTGCGGCACCGCCGCAGCCTCCCGGTGCACGGTCAGCGCACGAAGACCAACGCGCGCACCCGCAAGGGGCCCAAGCGCACGGTCGCCGGCAAGAAGAAGGCCACGAAGTAAGCCACCGTCGGGGACCTCTCCCCGACCATCCCGCCGGGGCCGCGCCCCGGGCCACGGGACCCACAGATCTGCTCTTCCGCTAGGAGAAACACATGCCCCCCAAGAGCCGTCAGGCCACTGGCGCGCGCAAGGTGCGCCGCAAGGAGAAGAAGAACGTCGCCTTCGGGCAGGCTCACATCAAGAGCACGTTCAGCAACACCATCATCTCGATCACCGACCCGACCGGTGCCGTCATCGCCTGGTCCTCCTCGGGCCAGGTCGGCTTCAAGGGGTCGCGCAAGTCGACCCCCTACGCCGCCCAGATGGCTGCCGAGGCCGCCGCGCGCCGCGCCATGGACCACGGCATGAAGAAGGTCGACGTCTTCGTCAAGGGTCCGGGCTCTGGTCGCGAGACCGCGATCCGCTCGCTGACCGCCGCAGGCCTCGAGGTCGGCGCGATCTCCGACGTGACGCCCCAGGCGCACAACGGTGTCCGTCCGCCCAAGAAGCGTCGCAACTAAGAGCCCGGAAAGGAACTAGGGAGAACATCATGGCCCGCTACACCGGACCCATCACCAAGAAGTCCCGCCGGCTCAAGGTCGACCTCGTCGGCGGCGACAAGAACTTCGACCTGCGCCCGTTCCCCCCGGGGCAGCACGGTCGCCGTCGCAGCCAGGAGAAGGAGTACCTGACCCAGCTGCAGGAGAAGCAGAAGGCCCGCTTCACCTACGGCGTCATGGAGAAGCAGTTCCGCCGCTACTACGCCGAGGCGGCCCGTCGCCCCGGCAAGACCGGTGCGAACCTGCTCATCATCCTCGAGTCCCGTCTGGACAACGTCGTCTACCGTGCCGGGCTGGCCCGCACGCGTCGCGCGGCGCGCCAGCTGGTGACCCACGGTCACTTCCTGGTCAACGGCCAGCGGGTGGACGTGCCCAGCTACCGGGTCGAGCAGTACGACATCATCGAGGTGCGCCCGCAGTCGGTGGAGACCTTCCCCTTCGAGCTGGCTCGCCAGACCTACGGCGACCGCCCGGTCCCCGCGTGGATGAAGGTCGTCCCCGGCTCGCTGAAGATCCTCATCCACCAGCTGCCGACGCGTGAGCAGATCGACACGATCCTCACCGAGCAGCTGATCGTGGAGCTCTACTCGAAGAACTGACCGGCGGGGGCTGCGCCCCCGACCACCCGGACCTCTCCGTCGGAGCGGTCCGCGCCCGGCATACGGACAGAGGTGTGCCGGGCTCCCGCACGCGGCGTCATATAGCGGTCGCCCGTGGAAAGGAACACGAAGTGCTCATCGCACAGCGCCCCACCCTCACCGAGGAGGTCGTCTCCGACACCCGGTCGCGGTTCGCCCTCGAGCCGCTCGAGCCTGGCTTCGGCTACACCCTCGGCAACTCCCTGCGCCGGACCCTGCTGTCCAGCATCCCCGGCGCCTCGCTCACCAGCATCCGCATCGACGGCGTGCTGCACGAGTTCTCCACGATCCCCGGGGTCAAGGAGGACGTGACCGAGGTCATCCTCAACCTGAAGTCCCTGGTCGTCTCCAGCGAGCACGACGAGCCGGTCGTCATGTACCTGCGCAAGCAGGGCGCCGGCCCCGTCACCGCGGCCGACATCGCCCCGCCGGCCGGCGTGGAGATCCACAACCCGGACCTGCACCTGGCCACCCTGGGCGAGTCCGGCACCATCGAGATGGAGATGACGGTCGAGCGTGGCCGCGGCTACGTCTCGGCGCAGCTGAACAAGTCGGGCGAGCAGGAGATCGGGCGCATCCCGGTCGACTCGATCTACTCCCCGGTGCTGGCGGTGACCTACAAGGTCGAGGCCACCCGTGTGGAACAGCGCACCGACTTCGACCGCCTCGTGATCGACGTCGAGACGAAGAGCTCCATCGCTCCTCGCGACGCGGTCGCCTCGGCCGGACGCACCCTCGTCGAGCTCTTCGGGCTGGCCCGTGAGCTGAACGTCGAGGCGGAGGGCATCGAGATCGGCCCGTCCGTGGGTGAGGGGGCGCTGGCCTCCGACCTGGCGCTGCCGATCGAGGAGCTCGACCTGACGGTCCGCTCCTACAACTGCCTCAAGCGCGAGGGCATCCACACCGTGGGTGAGCTCGTCGGGCGCAGCGAGGCCGACCTGCTCGACATCCGCAACTTCGGTGCCAAGTCGATCGACGAGGTCAAGGACAAGCTGGCCGAGATGGGCCTCGCGCTCAAGGACAGCCCGCCCGGGTTCGAAGGTGCCAGCTCCTACGAGGACGGCACCTACGACGACGAGGGCGACGCCGCCTTCGCCGAGGACGAGCAGTACTGAGACTGACGAGTTAAGGAGAAACTCATGCCTGCCCCGAAGAAGGGTCCGCGCCTCGGCGGCGGTCCGGCGCACGAGCGCCTGATCCTGTCCAACCTGGCGACTGCTCTGTTCGAGCACGACCGCATCACCACCACCGAGGCCAAGGCCAAGCGGCTCCGCCCGCTGGCCGAGCGTCTGGTGACCTTCGCCAAGCGCGGCGACCTGCACAACCGCCGCAAGGTGCTCGCGATCGTCCGGGACAAGGGTGTCGTGCACCGTCTCTTCACCGAGATCGCTCCCGACGTGGCCGACCGTCAGGGTGGCTACACCCGGATCACCAAGATCGCCCCGCGCAAGGGTGACAACGCGCCGATGGCCGTGATCGAGCTGGTCCGGGAGCCGGTGGCCAAGAAGGCCGTCGTCACCCAGGCCGAGGGCGCCACCAGGCGTGCCGCCAAGGACGAGGCCAAGGCTGCGGCGCCGGCCGAGACCGTCGAGGTCAACGAGACGGCGTCCGAGGACGCGACGGAGGCCGCGATGGTCTCTGCCGGTGCCGACGACGTGGCGCAGACCGACGACGCCGCTGGCGCGGGTGCGGACGAGACCGCCGAGGAGCGGGACTTCGGGCCGGACAGCCACCCGGCCACCGAGGACGGCGCTGCCCCGGAGGGCTTCGACGTCAAGGGCAACGCGGACTCGATGAAGTACCACGTGCCCGGCTCGCGCTGGTACGACAACACGACCGCCGAGGTCTGGTTCCGCTCCGCCGAGGCGGCCGAGGCTGCCGGCTTCGAGCCCGCCGGTGGTGCGGCGGCCCAGGGCGCCGACGCCGGCGTCGAGCTCGGTCAGGCGGACGACGACAGCTGACGGCGTCGTGACCACGGACACCGGTCCGGGTCGACACGGCCGAAAGGGCCACCTCCCGTGATGGGGGGTGGCCCTTCGGCATGCGGCACCATGGTGTCGTGCGACTCCGCCTCGACCTCGCCTACGACGGCACCGACTTCTCCGGGTGGGCCCGCCAGCCCGGGCTGCGGACCGTGGAGGAGACGCTCGCGGTAGCGCTGGCCACCGTGCTGCGGACCGAGGGCGCCCCGCGCCTGACGGTCGGCGGTCGTACCGATGCCGGGGTGCACGCCCGGGGATCCGTGTGCCACCTCGATGTCGACGACGACGCCTGGAGCAAGGTGCCCGGGCGCTCCGACCGCACCCCGGAGGAGGCCCTGCTGACCCGGTTGCGCGGCGTGCTGCCCCGCGACGTGGTGGTCGCCCGGGCGACGGCGGTCGACCCAGCCTTCGACGCACGCTTCTCGGCGCTGCGGCGTCGCTACAGCTACCGGTTGCTGGACCAGCCCGGTCGCGCCGACCCGTTGCGCCGGCGGGACACCGTGGTCGTGCGTCGGCCGCTGGACGCGGAGGCGATGGACGCCGCGGCCGGGACCCTGGTCGGTCTGCGTGACTTCGCGGCCTTCTGCCGGCCCAGGGAGGGAGCGACCACGGTCAGGACGCTGCTGGACTACCGATGGAGCCGGGGGGAGGATGGCGTGCTTCTCGGCACCGTCGTCGCGGACGCCTTCTGCCACAGCATGGTCCGTGCTCTGGTGGGCGGCGTGCTGCCGATCGGGGAGGGTCGACGCGACGTCTCCTGGCTGCGGGCCGTGCAGGAGGCGGGGGTCCGGGACCCGGCCGTGCGGGTGATGCCGGCGCACGGGCTCTGTCTCGAGGAGATCGCCTACCCGCAGGACGTGGACGGGCAACGGGAGCGAGCGAGCCAGAGCCGCGCCCTCCGGTCCGTGGAGGGTCCAGCGCAGCATGATATGCCTTGACAGGCATATGCCAGTCCGGGAATACTACCAACCATGGTCGACCGAGACGCCTTCGCCGTGATCGCGGACCCGACGCGCCGGGAGATCCTCACCCTGCTGCGCCGCGGCGAGCGACCCGTCGGCGAGCTGGTGGCGGCACTCGGGGTGTCGCAGCCCAGCGTGTCCAAGCACCTCCGGGTGCTGGCGCAGGCCGACCTGGTCACGGTGCGGATCGACGGCCCGCGGCGTCGATATGCCCTGGACCCGCACGGTCTGCGCGAGGTGGAAGCCTGGCTCGCACCGTTCCGCGAGATCTGGGCCGACCGGCTCGACGCCCTCGAGCGACACCTGGACGAGCAGGGTCATCCCGACCACAGGACAGAGGAGTAGGCCATGGAACAGGGCAGCACCGACCGTCTCGGCACGGTCATCCGCGACGGCGACCGGCTGGCGTTGAGGTACGAACGGTCCCTGGCACATCCGCCCGAGACCGTCTGGCGAGCCCTGACCGAGTCCGCGGGCCTGCGCCACTGGTTCCCTGCCGACATCATCGGGGAGCGGGCGAGCGGTGCAGCCGTGCAGCTGCCGTTCTGGCCCGACGGCGCCCAGGAGAGCCTGGAGACGATGGAGGAGGCCGGGGTCGACACCTCGGACATGGATCTCGACGAGGTCCTCCCCGGTCAGATCCGCATCTTCGACCCGCCGAGGCGGTTCGAGCTGGTCTGGGGGAACCCGGAAGGCGAGGCCGACGTGCTGCGGTTCGAGCTCTCGCCGGAGGGGTCCGGCACACGCCTGGTGTTCACGACCTGGCCCGGAGAGCCCGGGCCGCTGGGGCATTCCGGCACCGGCGCCGGCTGGCACCTGTGCCTCGACGGCCTGGGAGACTTCCTCGACACCGGGTCGTCGGGGGAACCGGATCGTCAGGCCGCGGCCGCGCTGCGCGCGGAGTACGCCGACGCCCTGGCTGGAGCCTGACCGCTGCCCGGTCGCTGGGCTCCCCGGGACCGCGAGGCCTGGCACGGGTGGGCGGGCTAGGGTGGCAGCATGCTCGCTGCCTATGCCGAGTCCATCTCTCCCGACGATCCGCTGCGCGGACTCGTGGTCGGAGAGCGTCCGGAGCCTGAGCCGGAGCCCGGCTGGACCACGCTCCCGGTGGTGGCGGCAGGCCTGAACCATCACGACCTGTGGTCGTTGCGGGGGGTCGGCCTCCCGGAGGAGCGACTACCGATGATCCTCGGGTGCGACGCCGTCGCCGAGCATCCTGAGCTCGGCGAGGTCGTCGTCTACCCCGTGACCACCGGGACCGCCGGCTGGGAGGGGGACCCCACGCTCGACCCGCGCCGCAGCCTGCTGTCCGAGCGCCACCAGGGGACCCTCGCCGAGTACGTCACGGTCCCGGACGGCTCCTGGGTCCGGCGTCCCCACCATCTGGACGCCGTCGAGGCGGCGGCGTTGTCGACCTCGTGGCTGACGGCCTACCGCATGCTGTTCTCGCGGGCGGACGTCCGTCCCGGGGACACCGTCCTCGTGCAGGGTGCCGGCGGAGGGGTCGCCACGGCCCTGGTCCAGCTCGGCGCGGCGGCCGGACTCACCGTCTGGGTCACGAGCCGCAGCGAGGAGAAGCGCGAACGCGCGCTCACCCTGGGAGCAGAGCAGGCCTTCCCCACGGGGGAGCGCCTTCCCGCCCGGGTGGATGCGGTGCTGGAGAGCGTGGGGGCGGCGACCTGGTCGCACTCGGTCAACGCGCTGCGACCGGGCGGAACCATCGTGATCTGCGGGGCGACGAGCGGAGACGCACCGGAGCGTGCAGAGCTGACCAAGATCTTCTTCAAGCAGCTGCGCGTCCTGGGCTCGACGATGGGGAGCAGGCAGGACCTGGAAGGTCTGTGCCGGTTCGTCTCCAGCACCGGTCTGAGGCCGGCCCTGGACCGGACCTACCCGCTGTCGGACACGGCCCAGGCGCTGGCCCGGATGGAGCGCGGGGACGTGGTCGGTCAGGTCGGCATCCAGGTGCGCTGAGCAGCGCAGAGGCCAGGTTTGCGCCGCGCGCCCGAGGCCGTGTACAGTAGTGCTTCGCGGCTGACGCGGAAGCGGCGGTCGCACAGCTCGAATCTGATCCCCTCACCGACGATCCAGACCTTGGATTTGGACGGCCTGAGCAGGTCAGGTAGGCTGGAGAGGTTGCCCCGCAGCGGGACGGTCTTCACCGATCGGAACGCCCGGTGTGTGTCCGATTCTTGAGAACTCAACAGCGTGTTTGTTTTTTGATGCCATTTTGTTTGTGCCATGATGCGTGTG